>CAZQWE010000001.1:0-116928 GCA_964597045.1 uncultured Alphaproteobacteria bacterium
GCTCCACAAGGCTGCTCAAGTATCCCTGGATTTGGAAGACATGTTCCAAGAGTTGTTGCCCAGTCACAAGTTGATTCGGAAATTGAAACGTTAAAGACAATTTTTGATACCACAAGAGATCGAGTGAAAAAGGCTCTGAACAAAGCTAGTGGGGTAAAGGATGCAGTTGTTTTTGTTGGCCCAGCACGCCGTGGTAAAAGTACCCTCTGTAACTTATTAGCTGGCCATCAACTTAATGTCATCAAATCAGATGATGGATTATGTTTGGAGGCTGTGGATCCAATTCAAGGGTTTGAAATTGGGCATGGGAATATTGCACAAACTCAAATCCCCGCAATTTGGTATGATCGTAACAACAAACGATTAGTCATAGACTGTCCAGGCTTTGGAGATACAAATGGTAGTCTAGGTGATATCCGTAATGCTTATGCTTTACATCAAGTTTTAAGTCGCTTAACGAACGTGAAACTCGTACTTACTGTTAATGAGGAAGATATTCGTACCGGTGGGGCTTCTTTATTTAAGTTATTCAATGATCTGACAGGATATTTTCAAGATCAAAAAGCTCTTCAAAATTGTATTTCGGTGGTTATAACAAGTCAAAGTAAGTTAAAAGGAGATGCAGTTCAGAGTTCTTTTTCGCGCCTAAAGACGCAAATTGAGGCTAAAAAACAAAATGTGGACCTAAGACCCGAATCAAGACAACTCATTAATTTTTTGGCTGAACAGAAGAACAGAAGCAGGATTACCTCTATACCCTATCCAGAAAAAGAGGGTGCTTATGATGTCAAACCTGACAGCATTCAAAATGCAATAGGGGATTTTAAATCAAATTTCGCAACAAACCAAAAATTCAATATTCATATTGATGAGAAAGCCAAATCTATGTTGAATAAGTATGGCGAAGCTATCAATAACGATGTCATTAGTTATCTCAATGGTGAGGGGAAAAGAAAATTAACAGATTATTGTTTAGGACTCATGGAGGATCACTCAGGAAGTGCGGCTTACTTAAGAAATATCTTTAAAGATAAGAAAGCTGCTCTTGAAAAGATGCTAGGTATTAATGACCCTAAATCATTACTTAACACTCTAGGAAGATTAATCGACATCGAAGATCTGACATCAAGGGCTGAATCACTAGATTTTATAGAACACTTTAAGTTGAAGAATCCGCTTGACGTTCGGCTTTGGCGCCAACCTCTCCAAGGGATGATTCAACTCATTGAACCCTTAACAGAGGAGCCAACGTTTTCTATTACGAGTGATCAGCTAATTGTTGAAGGGCTTTGTGTTGGGTTAAACGATGTTGTGAGCAAACTTAAACCGGACAGTAAGATTAGCAATATTCAAATCAAAGCTCTTCATACTTTCTTTGGGGACGGGAATCTAACAAGAAAAGGTGTCAACGTTTCTATTTTTGCTCCTGTTTGGAAGATTGTAGGAGAAATTACAATTGATCTAAGTGGCCTCAATGGCAAGGATGGAAATAAAGTGACAGTTCCTGGAGGTGATGGTCTTCCGGGTGAAGCAGGCCAAAATGGTGGAAATTTCTATGGAAGGCACTTTGAGATCCATGGCAAAGAACGACTCAAAATTCATACCAGTGGTGGAAATGGGGGTAACGGAAGTGATGGAGTAAAGGGTACCGATGGGAACGATCAAACTGAAGTATTAGAAGTTAGTTCCAGCGAACCATATTCATATCATCGCACACCTAATGGTAATTACCATGAATATTGGCGAGGAACTTGGCAACATTATAATAAGCCAGCAATTAATGGAACTTCTGGTGGAAAAGGTGGGAAAGGTGGACGAGGAGGAAACGCTGGAAACAAAGGAATGATTCTAGTCAATGAGGTTAATATTCAAGAAGACATTCCTAACGCAGCTAAGAATGGTGGTAACGGTAAGGGTGCTAAAGGAGGATTAGGTGGCCTCAATCGGAGAGCAAGTCAAGGAAAGAAGGTTACCAACCGATCACTTTATCAACATTGGAATAACGGAAGAAAGGGTGATAAAGTTACACAATATGATGATAATGCTACCAACTTTCACGTTACAGGAGGTGAAGTTAGTCCTCATTTTATTGGCACTAGAGTTCGTGCACAATCCGGAGTTTCAGGAGAAAATCAGGTTGCAAATGAGCAGAGGTCACCTTGTAAGGCACTTACACAGACTGAAATCTCGAAACAATCTGGTCAGGAACAATTCATTAGATCTTATAATATTGGTGCATTGAACAGCTCCCAATGCTCATTTATGTTTGTTTTCCCAGATATAAAATTAGATATTTCCTCCAGTAGTCAAGCTTTCGCAAGTAGTAAAGCAGAACCACTTAGTCAAAGAAAGGTTGGTGGGGGAACAAATAGGAACGTACAGCATGCGGGTCAAGGGGGAGAAAACCCAGAGGACAGACTGAATAGAGGCGTCCTTTCTAATGGTACCATTCTTCAATTTGAAGTTGAAGTGATACCTGGTGACAGCAATTGTGCTCTTACAGCGATGCGCACCACTCGGGCTCAGGCAAGTCAATTGCTTCTAACAAACATCAATAATCAGGAGATTAGACCGTATGTTAATGCTGACATCTTTGAAGCTATTATAGCTGGGGATGGTTTAGAAGAGATGCTGATTTCTCAGCCAAATATAAGAATTCTGCGAGATGCTTATATGCAAAATCCCTCTGAGCAAAATCGTCTAGCTATTCAAAATATTTCAAGACAAGACGATACCTATCGGAATTTCGTTATAAATTATGTAGGGAACGATGTTGCAAGACCGTGGCTAGCTTATAGACCAAATTCAAATGGCCAGACTCAGCACTCCTCCATGGATGCTATTGCAAGATTGCAAAATAGGGGTTTACGGATCTGGAATGAGAACTTTGAGCTCGTTCACGAATATATTCCTCAAGGGAACCAGGGCATCCATGACCTTATCTATGAGAATGGTAACCATTTCAACAGGCTAAGAATCATCAATCAATAGATTAAACCATTTGCTCCAAGAGAGGTGCGAAAGCACCTCTCACGCGGTGCATAAAGGAGAAAATTATGTTTGCAAATACACAGAAATCACTCAAGAGAACCCTAGTGAGTACAATGAGAAGAGTTCTCTCCTTCATTCTCATCCTCTCTCTACAGTGGCAGAACTGCTTATGGGCGAGAGGACCGATTCACCTTGTGGCTGAGGAGTTACCTGCCTCACATGGGCGTCTTTATGCAAATAAAAAACTTGGTTTTATTGAACCAGGCCTGATTCGGAACGATGGAATTCATAATGTTTTCAAAGATATTAGGTTAAAAAAAGGCGGGCTTATCTTAAAAGGAGGTTCACAAGACCGTCCTATCTTTAACCGAGTGCATCAGGATAAACCCATTTTACTGGACGGTGTCATTCAAGCTGAAAAGCCTTGTCCTGTTGTTTTTGGAAATTATGGAGGGGTGTATGTAAAGAATGCTGATTTCAAAAATATAGAACACCTTACACTCGCTGCAGGTAATTTAGCCCTCACAAATAAAGGAATGGCTTATAGTGTGGATCACGGCGAAGTCTGTGTTTCAAGAACTGTTTTGCTTGAAGATAGTGGAGTCAAGAAACTCTCACTCAGCGGTGAGGAGGTTCACCTCAATAATTCTATACTCAACCCTACTGATTCTTTGGAAGTTGTAACGGGTAAACATATACGAGGTTTTTGGCAACACCATTCTGTCTGTGTCTTTGATAGAGAACCGCAAACTCTGGTAAAATCGATCACAATGAATAATGATTCCGTTTTAAGATCCAAAGCAATTTTCTTAGAAAGTCTCGACAAAGAGGCTTCAATCCATTTGCTTGGGTGTATTGAGTCAACAGATGAAGATATTGTCATTCGAGCACGTGGGGATATCTACATTAACAAGCTCGTTGCTCATGGTAATTTAGACATTCAAACAACAGGTAAAATCTATTTTGGGAAAGAAGCGCATGTCGGTGGATCAGTAAGGGTTATTGGTGGTCAAATTTTTGTTGAAAATGAGCTTAGTGCAGTGGGTAAGCTTTATTTGGAGTCTGATGAATCAGTTGTTGTAAATGGAGCCCTCTTTTCTAGAGATAATGATGTTGAGGTAAAAGCAAAGAAATTAATTGATGTTCAAGGATTAATTGCAGCTAAGAAGGATATCTCTTTCGACAGTCCAGATACACAAAATAAAGGACAAGTGATTTCAAATGGATATTTAGACTTCACTGGACAATTCATGAATACCGAAAATGGATCAGTTAAGGTTGAATCGATTATAAATCCTATAAGTTTTTTTACAGCCAATGAAGGTTTAGTCGAATTAAAGGATTCATTGTGTTTATTGGGAGATCTTAAAAGTTCTTTGAAAGGCACTGTCATCACTCATGGTAAATTTAAATACGCAGGAAAAACTTTAAATCTCGAAGGTAAACTTTTTGCAGTTAAGGGTGCTGTTTTTGAAGAAGGATTTGATTCATTTACTAATAAGGGAGAACTTCTAGCCTACGGTAAAGGTTTAAAGGGCCGTATGAGTCAATTACACAATCATGGAAAAATTGACGTTTCGAATCTAAACGCACAGATAGAGCATACTCGTAATGAATCTGGGGCAGTTCTTAGAACTCAAGGGAACTTTAATGTTGAAGGTAAATCATATAATAACTCTGGCACAGTCTTTACATGTGGTGTTCATAAGCTTTCATTAGATGAGACCTTTATTGATAATGGAACCTTCTACTCCCCTACTCTCTTTGTCCTTAAAGCAAAGGATATCGAATATGGCAGTGAGCAAGCATCCTATTTAAGGGATGCAAGCATAGAATCTAAAGCAACTTTGAATGTAACAGAAGGGGCAAAATTTAACTTCCCAACAAAAAATGAAAGAGGATTCGAAAATAAATTTTATTTAAGTCTTAAAAACAGTGGCTTAAAGAGTACTTCCAAGAGTTCCCCCTTTAAATTTAGCGGAAAGATTACCCAAAAATCTAATGAGAAATTTCCCTTGAGAGATTTTTTTGAGCTTTTCGACGAAAAAATTGACACTGCAAATTTCAAGTCCCTCACTGATTTTATACAGGGCATGTCCATAGAGTTAAAGAAAAAAACAGAAGAGGAAAAATCAAAAATTCAGTTTATTTCAGCAAAGAACATTGAATTAAAAAATGTAAAGATAAACCCAACAGCCGCTTCTCTAGACATCATTGTGGAAGGGAAGTATCAGGATACAGGATCGGTACTAAAGACAGGTGTTTTTTCAGGCTACAACGTTAATGTAAACGCAAAGTCTGTAAATTTAAAAAATACTTTGATCGAGAGTCGTTTTGGATCGACAAGTGTTCAAGCCCTTGAGGAAATAAGTTTAAGTAACTCTCACCTCTTAGCAGGTGTTCAAGCTTCAGTTAGAGCGTCGATTCTTAATATGAATGATAGTTCTATCAAACAAGTTGGACAAAACGGACAAGGGACGAGAGTCGAGGTTGATAAGCTATCAGCAACCAATAGTAAGGTGGGAAGTGAGAGTGGAGTTAATAATCTTAAAGTTGATAGATCTGCACATATTAAATATTCAACCATGGAAGGCAAAGTGAATCTTATTACAGTTGGGGAAAGTCTTGTCCTAAGCCGCTGCAGCTTAATCAGCGAATATAATCGCATACTAGGAAATAAGGCCGAGCTTGATAATAATGAATTCACAGGTCGTACGGATGTTGCCGTTAATGATTTGGCTAAGTTACAGGGGAACAAAGCTCATGATCTGTTAACAGTCAAAGGCGAGAAGATTAAATTTATTGAAAGTAATCAAGCCAAGAGTTTGTTCGCTCAAGGTAAGCATATAGAGAACACAGGCACACTTAATACAGATGGGAATCTCAGTTTAGAGGGAGAAGTCATTGCCCAATTTGGAAAAACTCAGGCCGGAACAGATTCATATATAAAAGCTACACAAAGATATGACGATAAAGAAACATCTCACAATTTTGCAAAGGGTAATCTTGTTCTAAGTGCCCCTGAAAACAATGGATTTAATGGTTCACTTAAAGCTGCAAGAATTGATATTGAGCTCAAGGATATGAATCTCCTCAAGCTTCTCAATCAAACAGAATGTTCCGAATTAAATGCAGTTCTTAAAGAAGGTGAGGTTGTCATTGATTCTGACCTCATCATCAATAGAACTCTTGGTTTATGGGCTAAGAAATTTGAGAATAGTAAGAGCCTAACAGCTCAAGGTGATTTCCAGGTCCATGTTCAAAATACTATTTTGAACACGGGTCATATGATGATTTATGGAAAGGGAACCTTTGAAGGAGATAGCACAGAAATAAAGTCGGGTACAATTGAAGCTGATGATATTTCCTTTAAAGTTCGTCATTTCTATATGGAAAGACTGAAACATCGAGTCTTCACCACGAATGGCTTTAAGGATGAGCTCTTAGCTGAGACAAAGATAAAAGCAAGAAAAGGTAATGTAAATATAAAAGCGAGTGAGTCTGTTAATATTGTTGCTGGTGAGGTAGAAGCAAGCCAAGGCATTACAATTGACTCAGACGGATTTCTTTTTATAGGGGCTCAAGAGCTTCAAGAAGAACAGCGGACTCAGACAAAAAAATCCTCCTATTTTTATCAAAACGTAAAGCAGGAAGTAGCAAAGTTAAATGCTGAAAAAACCGACATAAACCTTAAGTCAAAAGATAAGATGGTTTTTTCTGGTGTAGAGTCCAAAAGCGGTGGAAACACAACAGTAACCTCTGAGAAGTCGATTGAGTGCATTGCTCAAATGGAGAGTGAGCGCAGTGAGTCTTCTTCTGAAAAAAGCGGAGGATTGCTAGGTAAGAAATCAAAGAAAAACAGGGAAGAAACAAGAACAAAGGTGATTCCAAACTTCTTTAAGGCCGGAGGAAATGTCATGTTTGATGCTAAAGAAAATAATTATCAGCAAGCAACTAAAATTGAATGTGATGGCAAGGCAAAATTTATTTCAAGAGAAGGAAAAGTCTATTTAGCTTCAGCAACAGAAGTTGAAATGTTCCATCTCCAAAAATGTAGCTCGAACGCCGTTTGGCAATCATCATTAGACAAAGGACATGTGCATGAAAATGTTGTTATGTGCAACATTAAGGCAAAGGGTGGTTTTGAGGTTTCAGGTGCAGCAGGGGTTGAAGCAGAAATTAAGAAATCTTTTGATAGGCTCGCGCAAGATCCAGGAACAACATGGGTTAAAGAGTTAAGACAAAATTCTACTGTTAAATTTAAAGAAATCGAAGAGGAGTATCGCACTTGGAGTAAAAAACAGTCAGGCTTAACTGCTGTCGGAGCTTTATTAGTTAGTCTCATTGTTACGATTGCAACAGCAGGAGCTGGCCTTGCGGCAGCTGTTGGTAATGCTGTAACACAAGCTTGTGGGACGGGTGCTTTTGGAGCTTTTATGAGTGGAGCTGCTGTTGGAACGGCAAATTCATTGATTACCTCAGGGAGCATTTCTTTAATAAATAATCGAAGGAATATTTCTAAGACCTTTATGGATTTAATGTCATCGAAGCAGCTGAAATCAGTTGCTGTGGCAGCGTTGGCATCAGGTATTGTTCAGGGGGCATCAGCACATTTTGGTCTTCCTCAAACGCCGGAGGGCCTTTATCAACATGCACAACATCAACTCCTTAAAAATGGTGTAAATGCCAGTCTTAGTGTTGTCTTTGATAAGGAAGATCCTGAAAAGGCTTTCCTAAACGCCCTTAAGAATGGGGTGGTCTCAGCACTTGGCGGATGGGCAGCAAATCAAATTGGAGCTGCCTATAAGCCAGCCAATGCTGAAGAGCCTACCATTGATGCAGTCACTCATAAATTTCTTCATGCTGTCGTGGGTGCAGGCTTAGGTGCGGCAACTGGGAAAAATTCCAAGAAAGGGGCACTCGCAGGGGCCGTTGGAGCCTTTTCAGCAGAACTTTTTGCTGAAGCTTTACCGGATTCAATGCATCCCGATATGAGAGCGCACCTGGCACAATTAGGTGTTGGTTTGGCAGGTCTGTTCTCAAGATTTGATGTTAATGCTGCTTTATTTGGTGCGGATAATGCTCTCGAAAACAACTTCAAGAGAACTCACGGGAAGGATGACAAGAATGATGTAGAGGAAGAGGAAGAGGATGAGAACGAAAGTCATTATTTCGACATCCCTGATCTTGAAGAGATGTTTTATGAATCTTTGGAAGAACACAGTGATACAATTTCGAAGCAGGGCTCCAAGGGCGGACTTTGGGATTGGATATGGACTGAAAGCGAAACTACAGCTGAAGGAAAAAAACATATTCTTAATGAAATGACAAAGACAGGATATAAATTTGATCAAGCACTAAATAAAACCGACTTATCACTATTTGATAAGATGGGTCTTTATTGTGCTATTGCTGACAACAACAGAGCCATAATGCATGTCCAACAATTTAGCGATGCTCCTGGAGCGATAGCTTTAGATATTGTTGGACTTATTCCTTGTGCAAAGTTTGGTGGAATTTTTAAGAATGTAAAATTTGGGTCGAAGGTTTCTAAAGGCGGGAAAAATTCTTTAGCAGCTTTAGATTTAGCTAGTGTTAATAAACTTCCAGGAAGTCGTAGTTGGAATAAAAATATTACGCCGTTTAAATGGGCACGTTCCCCTGGATTTCATTTGGGAGACCATTATTTTGACAGAAAGTTTCAACGAAGCATACCATCAGTCAATATATTACCAGCTCTGAATGCACCGCTAAAAAAATCAAAATTGAGATACATTAAGGAGAATAAACCTAATGAGAGATGGAGTCAAAAATATATTGGTTTAACTACAACTGTTGTAATTAATCCAGTAACAAAAAAAATTATTACAGTTTATAAAACACCATCAAATGTAGTTAAAAAGTTATTAAAAGAGAAAATTAATAACAAATAAAATTCTACTTATGATAAAATCATACTTATTTAAAACACCAAGTTTTGTGTCAGCTTTATTGTGCCAACTTGGTTGCGGGGGTAGGATTTGAACCTACGACCTTCAGGTTATGAGCCTGACGAGCTACCGGGCTGCTCCACCCCGCGATAAGAACTAAAAGGGTAAACCCTTGTGGAGTGTGCGGAACATAGCAATCCTATATTCATTTGTCGAGATATTTTTTCACAGTATTCAAATCTTGGTGGAAATTAATTCAAAACAAGAGTATTCTTATAAATAAAAAATAATAAGGAATCAGGTATGACCCTATCCGCGCCCTCTTTCAACCCCGTTAAAGCAGCCATAGCTCTTGGCCTTTGCCTCGCCCTTGGACCAACCCTTGCAGGATACTTTATTTATAGTGGAATTGTAGAGGCCAAACTGGGTGATCGGTATGTTACGGCAAAAGGGCTTGTTGAACGCGTTGAAAAATCAGATCGTGGAACATTTGAACTTACCTTTAAAGTAACAGGTAATGACTTAGGCCAAGCTTATCAGAAGCTCAATCAGAATACAGCACTTGCCAAAACCTTTATCGTTAATGCTGGATTTACTGAGTCTGACATTACAATCATGGCCCCTCAAGTCAATGATCTCCATGCAAGAGAATATGGCGAGAACACTCCTCCAGAGCGTTATCTTCTCGAGAGAACCATCGCCGTTAACTCTAAAAATGTTGATCTTCTGAATACCTTCTCTGGTAAAACAGGAGAACTCATTGAACAAGGCGTTACAGTTAACCGTGGCTACATTCAGTTTTACCTCGATAAGTTTAATGAGTTAAGACCCGGACTTGTATCCGAGGCCACAAAAAATGCCTTTGAAGTTGCCAAGAGTTTTGCCGTTGAAACAGGGAGTGAGATTGGCAAAATTCGCAAAGCCAATCAAGGGGTTATCACATTGACAAGCCCCAACGCCCCACCGGGACAAGACTACGATAATGGCACAAGTTCTCTCTTTAAGAAGATTCGTGTCGTCACAACCATTGAATTTTATTTAAAGTAAATTCATGAATAGCCAAAGACAACGCCTGTTAAACTTTGTTACAAGCAAGGGTTTTCACATATTTGTGCTTTGCCTTATTCTTTTGAATGCCATCGTCATTGGGTGTCAAACGTCAAAAGAACTGATGGCAGACTATGGACGCTCACTTGACTATGCTGAATATCTCATCCTTGTCGTGTTCGTTTTTGAAATCATCTGCAAAATTCTTGCAAAAGGGAAAGGCTATTTTAAAAGAGGCTGGGATATCTTTGACTTTACGGTCATTATGATCTCCCTCCTCCCCCACGCTGCCGATCTTTCAATTTTTAGATCTTTTCGTATTCTGCATTCCTTTGAGGTCTTTCAAGTCTCCCCTCATATGCTACAAATCATTAGAGCTCTCCGTCATATTGGACCGAATCTTCTCAATCTGTTTCTTCTTATGTTTGTATCTTTCTATATTCTTGCAGTGATTGGGGTTGAGCTATATGGACAGGCGTTTCCAAAATATTTTGGAACTTTACCTTGGTCACTCTATACCCTTTTTAAGCTTATGGTTTACGATGAATTTGGAAAAATTACTTATCAAGTTCTCCAGGTTTATCCTTATTCCTGGATTTACTTTCTGACCGTCATCATTATCCTTGCCTTCGTTCTCATAAACCTCTTTATCGCTATCGTTGTTACTGCCATTCAACGTTCTCTTGATGTTGATACGGACCCTATCGAGGAGAAGGTCACTCAAGAGATGGCCATGATTAAGAACTTACAGACCGAAATTAAAGAGCTTAAGGAACTGGTAAAAAATTTAAAGGGGTGATTTGTCACCCCTTTAAACCTTGTAAAACTTTACATAATCTGCCAATGACCATCGGGCATACGGCAAGCTGTACCGTAAGCTTTCTCTTGTTTTCCACCAACACTAATGATCTGTTGGAATTCACGACAATGCTGTCCTTGTGTATTTTGGAACGTTTTTGTAGGTGTAATGCTTCCAGAGTTTCCAGAATCTGGGTTTCTCCATTGAGCCGTTTGCCCGATTTTACTGTTCTCTAAGGCAGCCTGGTGTGCCCTGTCAGCTTCCATCCGATCTTTCTGATCAAGCTGTCCCCCAATGTATCCGCCAGCGAGAGCACCTGCAACAGCGCCAACCGCCGTGGCTACAGTTTTCCCACGTCCTTTACCAATGGATGAACCCGCCCACGCACCGAGGGCGCCACCGCCCACAGCTCCGATAGCTTGCTTTGGATTTTCACATCCCGTCGCAAGAAGAGCGACCAGAAGAGTGGAGGCAATAACTTTTGTTTTCATTTTGATATCCTTTGTTTACTTTAAATTTCATGAGGCAAATAACTCTGCTGCCTTATGTTGTGCGCATTTTAGCGCTAATATTTGACTTGATCAATGGGGCAGATCACAGTAGTTTCCCATTGATGGGAGGGGAGCGTCATGCCTAAAAGCGAAACAAACATAATACGTTATGCGACCTATGCATCCGTCACAGTGGCTGCATTGCTCATTGGGTTTAAGTTTTTTGCTTGGTGGATCACCCATTCTGTCAGTTTACAAGCATCTCTCATCGACTCTATTCTGGATGCAATCGCTTCTTTTATTAACCTCATAGCTGTTTATCAAGCCCTTAAACCCGCCGATGCTGAGCATCGTTTTGGTCATGGTAAAGCTGAATCCCTTGCAGGCCTAGGGCAAGCTCTCTTTATTGGACTTTCTTCCTTATGGCTGCTATACGAAGCAAGAGAACGACTTATGCAACCTGAGGTCATTGAATCAAGTGACGTTGGCATTGCTGTCATGTTATTTGCTATCGTGATTACTCTCATTCTTGTCACCTTTCAACGATATGTTATCAAAACCACAGGTTCCACAGCCATTGCTGCAGATATGCTCCACTACCGCTCAGACCTCCTCATTAACTCAGCTGTCATCGTTTCTTTGGTGAGTGCAGATTTCTTTAATGTCCAACTCATCGATCCTATCTTCGGCATACTCATTGGATTCTATATCTTGTGGAGCGCTTGGCAAATTATGCTTCAAGCCTTTAATATTTTGATGGACCGCGAACTTGAAGATGAGGACAGAGATAGAATTCTCAAGATTATTAAGTCCCATCCTGAAGTTCTGGATGTTCGTGATTTTCGCACGAGAAGCTCGGGTCTACAGCAGTTTTTTCAACTCCATCTTCTTATGAATCCAAATCTTACTTTGATGCAGGCTGATCTTGTGGCAGGACAAGTCGAAAAGGAAATCTTATTAGCCTACCCCAAGAGTCAAGTCATCATAAGGTTGGTTCCAGAAATTCCACCAAAAAAAAGTGGAAAAAAGCAAAAAGAGTAATTATATAACTAGCTGTAGCATTTGAAGGAAAGCATACAATGAAGGATTACGGACTCATTATAAAACTGTTACTCTCTATAGTTCTTATAATGCTCTTTGGTGACTCTATTCCTGACCCCATTCAACGGGGCTTCTTTACCTTAAGCATCCTCCTCAAAGACACGCTTGTCTTTACCATGCCGCTCATCGTTTTTTCTTTTATTTTTGCGAGTCTTTCTTCCTTTCAAAGAAGCGCTCCTCTCTTGATTGTTTTAATACTAAGTCTAGTTCTAATCTCGAACTTCACCTTAACACAGATTGGATTTTTAACAGGAGAAACCTTCCTTTCTCAGTTGGGCTATCATGCAGCAAATGCTCTTACACCAGCCTCTTCAGAATCTGTGCCCTTAGAGCCTTTTTTCTCAATACCCTATCCGAAACTGATTAGCACGGATCTTGCCCTGTTACTGGGAACAGTTCTCGGTCTTATAGGTGCTTTCTGGGGGAATGCCTTCCTCGCTAATTGTGGTGATAAATTAAAAAACATTGTTCAAGCGGGACTTACTAAAGTCTTTATTCCCCTTGTTCCCCTTTATGTCATCGGTTTTCTCTTCAAGATTCAACACGAAGAGTCTCTTACTGATTTATTTGCCGGATATGGTCCGATGATTGGACTTATCGTTTTGACACAATTCACGGTGATTTTATTCTTCTATTTTAAGGCCAACTTTGGAAACATGAAGAATTTTATGACCTCACTCAAAAACGTTTGCCCATCAGGAATTGTCGCCTTATCAACTATGTCGAGTGCCGCAACAATGCCCCTTACGTTGGAAGCCGCAGAAAAGAATACAAAAAACAAAAGCCTTACACAAGTTGTCATCCCTGCCACAACAAACATTCACCATGTCGGTGATTCAATCGCCATTCCTATTCTCATCGCTGTGGTTCTCGCAATGCATGGCATCGATTCCATGAATTATTCTACATTTCTTCTCTTCTCAATGTATTATATGGTGGCCAAGTTTGGTGTTCCTTCAGTTCCAGGAGGCGAACTCATTGTCTTATTTCCTATCCTGGATACGAGCTTTGGCTTTACAGCCTCAATGAGTGGGCTTCTCACTACACTTTATCTGCTCATGGATCCTTTCATTACGGTCACTAACGTGCTTTGCAACGGGGCACTTTCAATCTTCGTTGATAAAATTGCAGGACGAATGAAAGTCTTTTCAGAAGTTGAAGTAGCTGCCTAATATTTTCCTATATTGACTTCCCCTTATTTATCTGGTCTCATTTTAGATTATAAATTTAAAATGAGTAAAACTCATGCCAGACAAAATCAAGGATAACAGAGAGTTTAATTTATCTTTTTGTGATAAACTTCAGCCTTTTCTTGATCCTTTGACCCAACAATTTGGAATCAAAACTTTCGGATATAGAAAGTTCTATCCTGATGGAAGAAGTGTGGGAATTTCCAGCAATCACATATTAACAAACCTCACAATTGAAAAGTTTAATAATAAGATTATACCTACTTATGAAAAGGAAGTTGGCCTTGTTCTTACTGGTGAGAAATGTCATTTCTTCCGTGTCGGCAAGCCTGATCCTACAAATCTTTTTTTTACAACTATGTATGAGATTGATGTCTGGAATACATTATCCTTCTATAGACAAAGTGGAGATTGTGTTGAAGGCTTTTATTTTGCATCTACACGTGATAACGAAGCCATTGTTGAGGAGTATTTCAATAACACACGTGTTTTCGAAATGTTCTCATTTTATTTCAAGGATAAATTTAATAGTATTGTAAATCCAAAGGATCTTGAAATTCTTAAAACCGATACAATATCCCATCTAACCTTTGCAAAAAAAATCCCTGTTGATGAGCCAACTGCTCAAGATATTAGAAATTTCATTACGAGCATTCCCCTTCAAAAGTTTTTCCTCTCCGTACAAGGAAAGGAATACTGTCTTTCCATTCAGGAGTTTAGGTGTCTCTCCCTTCTCAGTCGAGGAAAGACGACAAAAGAAATTGGCCTCGCGTTAGGTCTTTCTTCAAGAACTGTTGAAGGCTATATTGAAAATATCAAGAATAAAATTAATATCACATCACGAGGTCAACTCATTGATCTTTTCCTTAGTAATTTTAAAAATAATAAAGAATATGTTTTTCCAACAGATGATTTAGATAAAGAGAAAGTTAAGATATGAAACTTACAAACTACATTAGGGTTATTATTATTATGCAGGCAATTTCTTTCTCAAACATGCTTCACTCAATTCATTTTCCTGAGGAAGACGACACAGAATTTGGCGTCAAGGCTACCAATCCAAAATTAAAAATTGACGATGATCTAAAAATGCCCGACCCCATTGAAGATGGAAAGATTCCAACTCTTAATAAAACGGGATACATGACCTCTGATCAATGTAATCTTAGTTTAAAATTTATTGAAGATGCTGGAAAAGCAACTTTACCTGTTCTTGATATCGGCGCAGCTTATGGAATAACAACCCTTCCCGCTCTAAAGCTTGGAGCGCAAGTTATTGCCAATGATATAGATACCAGACACCTCCTCTTACTTCGAGAACAAGCCCTTCCAAAATTTTGGGAACGTCTTACTCTCAATAGATATCAATTTCCACAATTTACAAATTTTCCTAATGAGTCTTTGGATATTATTCTCATCAATCGGGTTTCGCATTTTCTAACTCCAGATGAAATGGAAGAGACTCTTCAAAAAGCCTTCAAATGGTTAACTCCTGGAGGCCGTCTCTACATCATAACCATGAGCCCTCACCACTATCTCCTAGAACGCTTTTTACCAGTTTACAATCAAAGGGTACATAATAAGGTCATATGGGCCGGAGACATTCCTAATATGCATGATTATGCGCCTGACCTTAAACATCAAATACCTCAATATCTTCATGTCATGGATTCACATTCATTAGGAGCAGCCATAAAACTAAAGGGATTCAAAATCATAGAAGAGAGTTTATTTGATTATGGCCATACAGATATAAAAAAAGCGAATGGTAAAGGCTATTACGGCGTTATAGCAGAAAAATCACTTTAATCGAGGGAGGACTCTATGAAATTAAATCGCAAAGTCTTATTTGCATCCATTAGTGGTGGCGTACTTGAAATTTACGATTTTATTGTTTACGGCCTTCTGGCCTCAACCCTTGCGCCTCTCTTATTTAATGCAGAGGATCCTTTTTCCAGCTTAATTCAAAGTTATATTGCTTTTTGCGTCGGCTTCTTTGCACGTCCCATAGGCGCTCTCATCTTTGGCCATTTAGGCGATGTTTATGGAAGGAAGAAAGCACTCATTTTTTCTTCCGTTCTTATGGCTTTATCGACCTTAGCTCTTGGTCTTATCCCAACTTATGAACAGATTGGGGTTTGGGCATCCATAAGCGTCTTCATCATCAGAATCCTTCAAGGAATATCTGTAGGTGGCGAATATACAGGCGGAATCATCATGTCAGTTGAGCACACATCCAAGGAGAGGCGAGGTGCCGTTGGCGCCTATGTTGTCGCAGGTTACCTGGGTGGCATTTTCCTCGGTACTCTCACAAGCTTTCTTTTTACCCTTCCTATCATGCCAAGTTGGGGATGGCGTTTGCCCTTCCTATTTGGATGTTTGATTGTTGGAGTTGGATATTATATACGTAATAAAGTTGACGAATCCCCTGAGTTTGTTAAAGCTCAAGAAACAAAACCAGAATCATTCTTTCAAGATTTTCTTAAGGTTCCACATCTCTTTTTAGCCTGCATGGGAATGGCCGGATTCGGTGGTGTTTTTCTTTATACCATCACTGTTCATATTCCAACCTACTTAAAAAGTGCTTTCAACATTTCCAATAGTACAATGATGTTTATTCCCATATTACCAACATTTTGTATGATGATTGGTGTTATCACTTTCGGAACTCTTTCTGATAGAGTTGGGCGAATCCCTCTGATGAAAGTAGGAGCGATTATCTTTGCAATTGTTGTTGTTCCTCTCGTTTATCTCATTAAAGGATTGTCCCTTGAGGTTGGTATTCTTGCATTAATGGCAATCGGTTTTATTTCGACCATTTATAATGGTCCTATGAATACACTCGTCGTTGAAGTCTTCGCACCCCTTCACCGTTATAAATCCGCAGCTATTAGTTACTCTTTAGGCATGAGCTTATTTGGAGGGACGGCTCCACTCGTTGCAGCATGGATAACAAAAGAAAGCGATGGGCCTTTTTTACTTTCTTGTTATTTCTTACTCGTTGGTCTTATGGGACTCGGTGCGATAAAAATCGTTGAAATGCATTTCAAAGCGGGGGAAAAAGGAAGGAGGGAATTTACTCCCTCCTTCATGACGTCATGAATGAGCAGGGAGGATCATGCCGCCAATCTATTATATTGATTTACACTATCTTGCCAGGTCTGTGGAGCAGGCTTGGATCTATTCTTAAGAAGGGAAAGAATCCCATGAAAGAGTCCGTCTCCAGATTCATGAGGTCTTAGCTCAAGAACATAAGGCCAAAAACCAAGAATCTCTGTACATAAATATTCACCTGGCAATAAAGAAACACTCATATAATCAATACCTTCGTTAACACCAAACTCAACAAGCTTTTGATAAAGTTCAACATAAAAAATCTTACAAAATGTATCAAAATCAGGAAATAAATTTTCATTGTCCAAATGGAGGTAAACTGTCCCTACCCATGCTTCCTTGTTACATGTGATAGAGGAAGGCAGTTTATTTCTTATAGCCGACGTAACTGAATTAAGGCTTTTCTTTTGTAGCATAGCCCCGCCGAATATACCCTTTGAATCATCATTCATAAGAATAAATTTTCTCTCATAAGTATTATTAAACAACTCAAAGAGACTCTCTTTCTTTTTCATGACTTCAATATAGGAGTCGACGCACCCCTTTGATACCATAGATGAACTTGATTCAAGGAATTCAAACATAAATTCTCCTCTCATATAGCCTTTGTGGTGTGAAGGTTTTGCTATTCAATCTCAAGGAGCACTGAGATTGAATAAACAATAACTTCACTTCCCCCACAACAACTACTTTATTGTATATCTTAGCTTTCAGATACTTCACATTCTTACAATAATCAAATTTAATTGCAATTTTCCTCATTTTGCACCCGTAAAATTTACGGTATTTTTTAAGATATTGATTTTATTAAATTTTAATATAAAATGATTAAAATCATAAAAAGAAAGGAAATATCATGAAACATACATTTAGTTGGATGCAGCTTATTACAAACGATTCAAAGAAGGCTGAAAACTTTTATTCACAACTGTTTAATTGGAAAATGAATAACGATAACCTGTCTGGAACACCACATACCATCATTGATGCCGGAGATGGCACCTTTGCGGGAATTGTACAAGATGGTTCAAACACAACTCCTTCCTGGATTTCTTACATTAATGTTGATGATATCAATGCCTATACAGATAAAGCAACACAATTAGGAGCTCAAATCATTGTTCCCATTACAGAGATAGGTGGTGAACAAGGTTTTTATTGCGTTTTTAAAGATCCGACAGGAGCCATCCTCGGACTTTGGGGACCTAGGTAAACCTTAAATTGACAATTCAAGAACCCTTGCATTTTCTCTTTTCATCCTTATATGTTTGAGTAAAGGAAAATGCATGGGCTTGAATCTGATTGATTACGTAACAAAAACTTTTCCCCCAAAACTCATTGGTGCAACATTTATGTTGCTTTGGGCTTTTAGCTTTAGTACAGCCATGGCTGTCGCAAAAACTCTCTCTCCTGATGTAGACAGTATCATTGTTCTTTTTATGCGTTTTTTCTTTGGTCTTGTTTTCTTTTCACCTTTCGCACTAAAAGCAGGATTTAAAGGGTTTACAACATCTAGACCTCTTCTTCATCTCTTGCGCGTCATCCTGGTAGGACTTGCGGTTGCTTGCACCTACTATGCTTACCGAAACCTTCCCTTAGCCCTAGCAACCTCGATTGGTATGTCCGCTCCACTCTTTACAACCGTTTTATCAATTTTACTTCTTAAGGATGATGTATCACTGACAAAGTGGTTTCTTATTCTTATGGGCTATTTTGGTGTTCTCGTTATGGTTCAACCCCATGAACTTCCCATAAGTCTGGGCGTTTGGGTTGAAATAGCGGCTAATCTTTTTGCAGCTTCAGGGCTTATTTGCACAAAGCTGCTTTCAAAAACTGAGAAGACTTTCACAATCATGCTTTATGCAAATACATTCACCACTTTGATATCAGGACTTCTGGTTCTTTATGTATGGAAAACACCATTGCCACAAGATATGCTTGCACTCATGGCTATAGGTGCTTTGGGTGTATTCTCACAGTATTGTTCAGTTACAGCTTTAAAGTATGCCAATCCTTCATTTCTTGCCCCCTTTGAGTATACACGGATGTGCTTTGCAATACCTGTTGGCTTTATCTTCTTTGAGGAAGTACCAACCCCTTGGATCATTCTTGGAAGCTTTATCATAATTGCTGCTACATATGGTCTAACCAAGCTTGAACTCGGGGCACAACCTAAATTAGCAACAGCTAAGACTTAACGGATAAGTTTAAAAATATCTTTAAAGTCTACGTGCGGTTTAAACGAAACATCTAAGTTCGGGTTTGAACTGTAGGAAGCTTGTCTTAGACCACTATTACAGCTTGCTTTACATGTGAATAAATCATGATCACAAGGATTGAAGGTATGCCCCCTTTTAGCATGACATTGTTCTTTAGCTATAAAACACTTATTATGGCATTCTGATATGGGGTCAGCAATCACTCCTGAGGTACACACAAAGGTAAGAAAAAGGATAAGGTGCTTCATTGAAATCTCCCTCTTAAAGCAAATCTTAAACATATTTTTATCTGGAGATGGTTAATATTTCGTAAATAATTTCCTTGATTCCACAATTTGATTCGGGTACAAGGCACATATACCCAAAAGGTATCAAGTCCCCTTCGTCTAGAGGCCTAGGACACTGCCCTTTCACGGCAGCAACACGGGTTCGAATCCCGTAGGGGACGCCATGCGCCGCCGTTAGGCGGCAGTGATCAGTACTCAGAAGCGCTTTAAGAGCGCAGAACTGTTCCGATTACCGATTACTGATTAGTCACCGAAGGTGAAAATGAGATCCCTTGCCATAAAAATAGACGTGCCCAAGACTGATCAAGAAGCTATAAATAAGCTTCTTATAGAATGTGGTTATCCCCCTCAAAAGCGTAAGTTTCACTGTACGGTGGGGTTTATTGAAAAGATGATACCTGATGAAGAAACTCATTCATTTGGAGGTCAGATTGTGCCGCTTTTACAGGATTTCATCCGCCCCCTCACGCCTGTGTATGAAGTTGAGAAAGCGGTTCATATTTTTAAGCATGTGATTGCTTTTATTCCCACTCAAAGATCACTTGAGCAACTTCATACCATTAACCATTGGTTGCATGATAAAGTTAAGGAAATCTCAAGAGGTCGCTTTGATCTTAACCAGGAAACTCAACCTGAAACTTACACAGCCCATATGTCTGTATGGCGTACAAGAAAGCCGGATGCACGATTTCAGAAGCTAGAAGACATTGCCCAGACTCATCCGACGTATTCACTTACCCACGCAAGTTATGTTGTGTTTTAGTAAACCCTTGTCATTGCAATGAAACACCTGCACTCACCCAATCTTCGCCAAGTGCTGATCAGAATTGACACTCTCTCCTTGTTTTACATAAATCTTTTCAATGGCCCCATCAACTTCAGCACGAATAATGTTTTCCATTTTCATGGCCTCAATAATGAACGCAGGTTGGCCCGCTTTTATACTGTCACCTTCCTTTACAAAAATCTCCACAATGAGTCCCGGCATAGGGGCTTGGATAATGCGTGACATATCTGAGAGCTGCTTCAGGGGCATGCGTGTATAGAGCTCAGCCGTTGCCGCATCAAGAACAAGCGTTGTCACCCCATAACCATTCCAGGAAAGCTTTGTTCCTGATCCATGATGGTCAATTTGAAGAGTTATCTGATGTCCATTGAAAGCACCTTCAAAAAGCATATCTCCAGGCTTCCATTTCGTCTCAATGATAAGACTTTCTTTCCCTTTGATTTCAATGCGGTGATTTTCCAGCACAACAGATACAGGATAACTGTCACGGTTAATCAAGACCGTCATTTCTTCCTGATCTAAACCTTGTTTGATGATGTGCATAGCTGCAGCCGTTCCAACAGCAACAATAGGATTTTCAGGAAGGGTGGGAATAAATCCCTTCTCATAATTTTCATCTAAAAAGGTTGTATTAATATCTCCGGAGCGAAACTCTTTTGAGTCGAGAAGATGGCTCAAGAAACTAATATTAGTCTCCACACCTCGGATATAATAGCGATCCAAAGAACTGATAAGAACATCTGTCGCAAGCTTCCTATTTGCTTCATGTACGATGAGCTTTGCAATCATCGGATCATAGTAAGGGGAAATGCTGTCACCTTCCCCTGCCCCTGTCTCAAGTCGAGGCTCACCTTCGAGTTGAGGAGGTTCAAGGCAGGTTTTGAGCCGACCTGAAGAGGGCAAAAAACCCCTCGCAGAGTCTTCAGCATAAACACGAGCTTCAATAGCATGGCCTTTAAATTGAATATCCGATTGGTTTAAAGAGAGTTTCTCTCCAGCAGCTATCCGAATCATCTGCTCTACAAGATCAATGCCTGTGACCATTTCCGTCACGGGATGCTCTACCTGAAGACGGGTATTCATCTCTAGGAAAAAGAAATTTCTCTTGGGGTCCACAACAAACTCAACAGTACCTGCAGAAGAATAACTAACAGCTTTTGCCAGTCCTAGTGCAGCCTCAGCCATCGCATCACGCAACTCTTGTGTCATGAAGGGGCTTGGCGTTTCCTCAATAACCTTTTGATGACGCCTTTGAAGGGAACATTCACGTTCTCCTAAATGAATGATGTTGCCATGGGTGTCACCGAGAATTTGAAACTCAATATGACGTGCATTTTCAATATATTGCTCAATAAAGACGCGTCCATCTCCAAAACTCGATTCAGCCTCATGGATGGCCCCTTTGAGCCCCTCCTCCAAGTGACTGGGATCATAGATAATTCGCATGCCCTTGCCACCACCCCCTGCTGCAGCTTTGACCAGAAGAGGATAGCTTATACTTGATAAGTCTCCGTAAGGATCATCACAACTCACCATACAAGGTACACCCGCTTGAAGAGCTAACTTTTTTGCTTCTATCTTATCACCCATCAAGGCGATCGCAGATGGAGATGGACCAATGAACACGAGAGCTGCTTTACCCACGGCCTCCGCAAACTCTGCATTTTCCGATAAAAACCCATATCCAGGATGAATGGCTTGCGCACCACTTAATTTAGCAGCTTCAAGTATAGCTGAGATGTTGAGATAACTCTCTCGAACAGGAGCAGGCCCGATAGGATACGCTTCATCCGCCATACGGACATGAAGGGCATCTTCGTCAGCAGCTGAATAAACAGCCACTGATCCAATGCCCATTTTCCTTAAGGTCCGCATAATTCGGCAGGCAATCTCGCCACGATTTGCAATCAGGACCTTGGTAAACACGGGGGCTAAGCTTTTGATTTCTTCGTTTTTTTAGTTGGTTTCCTTACAGCCTTTGACGCATTTGTTTTTTTCTTGGGCTTTGGAGCTTTGGTTTGCTTTGCCTTTGCCACGACTTGTGTCACTTCTTTTTGAAGAGCCGTAATTTCAGAACTAATCTTCTCAGCAATTCCAGACGTTGTCTTTTTTCCTGCACTCGTCTTTTTCCCCATAATTCTATCCACTTCCTTTTCTTCCCACTCAGGAGTCATAAAAGGAACAAAATTATTAATTTGAGGGATAAGCCCTAAAGAAAATGCATGAACACCGAGCCCAATACCCCATCCAATAATGACCCAAATTGGCCAGAAATAACCACCACCTGAAATAGCCCAAATGAGGATTAACCCCAGGTTTACAACAACATAGATTAAAGCATCCGTATAAAAACGACTTAATTTACGTACATATTCTCTGGCTTGATTTTCAGTCATAGGTTTCTCCAAATTTTATTATAGTGGTATATTGTCATGTTTTTTCCATGGATTTTCAAGTTTCTTCTTTTTGAGCATGCGCAAGGACTTACAAATCCTCATCCGTGTCTCGTTTGGCATAATCACATCATCGATATATCCACGACTTGCAGCAACAAGAGGATTTGCAAACTTCTTCCGATACTCTTCCGTATAAGCTTCAACTTTTTCTTTATTGTCGAGTTCTTTTTTAAAGATAATTTCAACGGCACCTTTCGGTCCCATCACGGCAATTTCAGCCGATGGCCAAGCATAGTTCACATCCCCTCGAATGTGTTTGGAGCTCATCACATCATAGGCACCACCATATGCTTTGCGCGTAATCACTGTAACCTTCGGCACAGTGGCTTCTGCATAAGCAAAGAGAAGCTTGGCTCCGTGCTTAATGATTCCACCATGTTCCTGCGTTGTTCCAGGTAAAAACCCTGGTACATCAACGAATGTCACAAGGGGGATATTGAAACAGTCACAGAATCTCACGAAACGCGCTGCTTTCTTTGAGGAATCAATATCCAAACATCCCGCAAGAACAAGCGGTTGGTTCGCAACAAACCCTACCGTTTGCCCTTCCATCCGCCCAAAACCAACGATGATATTGGCTCCGTAGTCTTTCTGAAGTTCAAAGAATTCTCCCTCATCCGCGACCTTCTCAATCAAATCCTTCATATTATAGCCCTTGGAAGAACTGCTTGGGACGAGCGTATCCATTGATGGAATAAGACGATCCGGGCTATCGTTCACCTTTTTTTGTGGCAGCTCTGCTCGATTAGACAACGGAAGATACTCAAAGAATCTTCTCACTTCCAAAAGGGTTTCCACATCATTCTCAAAAGCAAGGTCAGCAACCCCTGACTTCGATGTATGGGGAACTGTTCCCCCCAACTCATCATGTGTCACAGTCTCATGGGTCACTGTTTTGACCACATCAGGACCCGTTACAAACATATAAGATGAATCCTTCACCATGAAAATAAAGTCGGTCATGGCTGGAGAATAAACAGCCCCGCCCGCGCAAGGCCCCATAATCACAGAAATTTGCGGCACAACGCCTGATGCGAGAACATTTCTTTGAAACACTTCCGCATATCCTGCAAGGGACTCAACACCTTCTTGAATTCTGGCGCCGCCAGAATCATTCAAACCGATGATCGGCGCTCCAACTTGAATTGCCATATCCATGATCTTGGTAATTTTCTCAGCATTTGTCTCACTGAGGCTTCCCCCGAAAACCGTAAAGTCTTGGGAGAATACAAAAACTTGTCGGCCTTCAATTGTGCCGTACCCAGTAATGACACCGTCACCAGGGATTTTATTTTTCTCCATCCCAAAGTCTTGGCATCTGTGCTCAACAAACATGTCCCACTCTTCAAAGGATCCCGGATCAAGCAAAACTTCCAGCCGTTCACGCGCGGTGAGCTTGCCTTTTTTCCGTTGAGCTTCGAGGCGCGCCTCACCGCCGCCCTGCTTTGCAGACTCTCTTTTTCTTTCCAATTCATTGAGAACGCTTTGCATTTGATATACTCCCTGTTGCAAGAGAGTATATCAAATTTTCGGATTTTTAGCACGGACAATAATTGGCCATTTCGACGTTAACTAAGGAGCAACCCAAGACCTTAGTGCTGAAACCTGTATACCCAGGAATCAATCAGCATTAATGAATACTATTTAACTTTTCCACTATTCTTCGTATATGAACTGAGTCTTTCGGATAGTACATATTTGCTAATTCTGCTGCTTTAGTTAGATGCTCTTTTGTTTCAGTTTCGTTTTCTTTCTTAAGATAAAGCTCAGCTAAATCTTCAAATACAAACGTCAATTCTGGATGATGATTAAGTTGGTACACCTGAGCCGCTCGCTTAAGATTGATTTCACTTAATTCTAAATTGCCTTCTAGCAGTTGAGTCTCTCCGAGTCCTCTTAAAACACGCGCATATTCTGTATGATCCTTACCAAAAACTCTTTCAACATATTCCAATGTTCGATTTAGGAGTTGATAAGAAGCCTCAAAGTTTCCAAGCTTTCCCTCTGCGATTGCCAAGTAAGCTGAAACCGAAAAGTGCAACATGTGGTTAGATGGAAGCTGTTTATTATATATCTTGAGGCTTTTTTCAATAATGCTGCGCCCCTTTTCAACTTCACCAAGATCAACAAAAATATTTCCTAAATAGGCCATTGACCAAGCTATCCATACATGATTTTCCGGAAGTTGTTTTTTATAAATACTATGACTTTGCTCTATAATATTCTTAGCTGTTTTATAATCTCCTAAATCTCGTTGCAAATTGCCATAACACGTCAAAGCCCATGCATACCATACATGATCCCTTGGAAGTTTTGACTTAAAAATTGAAAGTGACTTGTCAAGAAAGGTAAGCGCTTTATTATATTCTCCCAATTCTCTATACCCATGACCTAAAAAAGTAGACACCCAACCGATTAATATGTGATTTTCGGGCAGTTCCTTGGCATAAATATTATGAGCCTGCTCAAGGTAATCCATCGCGGGTTTATACATCCCTTGTTCAACGAATAAATATCCCTGAAAGGCTAGAGCCCGTGCTTTCCCCAAAGTGTGATCTGTTTCATATTGTGAATATAAGTTAATGCTCTCATCAAACGCTTTTCGAGCGTCTTCATAGTTTGCAAATTCTGTATGATAATTGCCTAAGTAAACTAAGGCCCTAGCAATGCTTGCGTGATTTGCATTAGATCTAAGTTTAAATATGCTTTCGTCTAATATTGCTTTAGATTTGCTGTAGTTCCCAAGATAAAAATAAATCACACCCAAATGACTATTTAAAGAATTTAACTCATCAGAGGTCAAATATTTACTATTCACAAGAAGTCTTTTAAGGTGTGCGATGTTAAGCAACATTCTAGCAAAATCCTCTGTATCAATGGCATCAGAGATGTATTCATCAAAAGCTTTTATCACTCGTGTTACAGAATTTGGATTTTCATTATTTATGGCTTTCGTTAGATAATCCAAGGCAATTTCTTGAGTACTTCTATGAATTGATAAGGTTTTACCCACACCATTAAATTCCCGTGATGCATCTGTAATAAGTGAGAACTTTTTCAAGTTATATATGAAATTATCAACGGTCGTCTCGCCTTTAAATCTGTTAAGAAGTTCTCTTGGAATATATTCAGAATCCATCATACTTATAAGCAACAATAAGTCTCTAAAATCTTGATTTAAATCACAAAGTTTCTCAACAGAGGTGGCAATGATACGAAATCTGGTTATTGAGTAATCTCCGGCCTCCTTTAAGAGTTCCTTTTGTATATTTTCGAAATGAACATCATATTTATTAAGTGAATCTATATAATCCTTATAGGATACATTTGTACTTTTTAAGTAATATGCTGCAACCGAAATATCTAAAGGAAACGAAGGTAAGGCATCCAAGAAGCTTTTGATCTCGTTGTTTTGAGCTGAAAACAAATGATCACACCCCATAATTTTCAAAAACAATTCTAACTTTTGTTGATCATTTAATTCATCAATTTTTATGGCTTTTTTAATGTGTTTATTGTTTTGAATATTGCTGTCTCTCGTCGTCAATAAGACTTTACCTTTTCCCCATGTTGCTGAATCTTTGGGAAAAAACGTTTGAATTTCTTTAAAACTTTCAACGTTGTCAAAAACAAGAAACCAGTCTGAAGCAGCTTTTAAACGGTCTTTCACAAATTGTACAAGTTTATCAGTCCTTTCTTCCGGATTTTTTATTTCCTTAATTCTCTTGACCTCATTTTGTTCCTCTTCACTAAGAGCCAAGCTCTGAGCAAGTTGTTCGAATGATCTTTTTAAACTTCCATTGCTTTCTGCATTTATCTCCCAAATAACATTTGCGTTTTGAGCATAGGCGTATTGCCTTGCTAAGGTTGTCTTCCCTGCTCCACCAACTCCAACGAGAGCGACAATTTGAATCCCATCACTGCCCTGGAAGTTCTCACTAATTTCACTCAAGAGAGACGGCCTCTGAAGAAGAGCGTGGTTTTCAGGAATTACGAGATCAGACCGAACAACTGAAGATTTATGAGTATTATAAAGTGAGAAATTATCGGCTGCATTTTTATTATGATGTAATACTATGAAACCAGATCCTATCATAAAAATCATCAAGGATATAAAGATTAATATTAAGCCTTTTTTTCTTAAACCTTCTGTCCTCATTGGAAAGGTTTTTTCTTCAGAGTATGTTATGAAAGTTCTCGTATGGATCCCCTTCATAAATTCCTCACTAATTTCCAGAATATTTCCCTCAGGCAAAAGGAGCTTTATAATTTCAAAAACAAGTCCGTAATAATCGTTGTAATCCTTGAGATCGATTGAATCCTTTTCAGGACTCCCTCCCTCTTCTTTAAAGAGAATATTATACCTGCCATTACTAAGTGATGAATTATCACTGATCTTAATATCTAATTTTATGTTTGCTAAATCTTTTTTTAATTGAACTATCAACTCATTTTTTAACTTTTGGTCATGCCAATAAATAATAAAAGAACTATGATCTGTTTTTATATTTAATTTCGAAATCTTCTTTAAAGTTTGTACAAATTCATAATGGACTAATAGAGTTGTATAATGCTCACGCAGCAGAACTACTTTATCAGATTTTTCAATAAACGTAAGAATGTTTTCTCGAGAGCTGCACTCAAGTCTTAGCATAATATTATGGACATGCGTAATGACAGTACGGGGAGAAATGCCAAGAAGTGTTGCAATCCCACTCGTTCTTCTTCCATTTAAAAGACAAGAAATTATATCTATTTCTCGCGGTGTGAATCGGATGTCATTGATAAGAGACAGACTATCAAGGTCAGAATATCGGGCTAAAAGTTTGAAGTTTCCTTTCATAACTAACCCCATGATAGAAGAACTCTTTGTTCCTTCTTTCTCTCAAGAGTTTACTAAAAATTAATCCTTATGTAAATGAGAGTTGGCTTTTCATATAACCTCATTAACTTTCGAAGAAAACAGAAGAGTTAGTGTAGAGACCATTTTAACTCTGTTCACTTATTAGATCATAATTAATTCTTTTTACTTATAATTAAATTATTAGATGATATTATTTTTAATTAAGAGCGTGGTATCATGGTTAAAGTGTTAAAGAAATATGAGGGATATGCTCTCATTACGGGTGGGTCAAGTGGTATAGGGCTTGAGTTTGCAAAACAACTCGGCGAGCAAGGTTATAATCTCGTTCTCGTTGCACGAGATACGAAAAAACTGGAAACAGCTGCATCCCATCTAAAAAAGAAATATTCTATTGATGTGGTTACAATTTCTCAAGAATTAGCTGATCCCGACTCGACAGATTATATTTATAATTTTCTTAAGAAAAAGAAGATACACGTTGGGCTTCTCGTCAATAATGCAGGATATGGCCTAACGGGTTTTTTTCACGATGCTGATAGAAAAAAAATGCTCAATATGATTAACGTCATGTGCGTGGGCCTTACGGATTTAACATATAAGTTTTTACCCAATATGTTAGAAAGAGGTTCAGGGGGCGTTATTTTGATTTCAAGTCTTGCAGCCTTCGTCCCCAACCCTCTAGATTCTGTTTATGGAGCCGCAAAAGCTTACTCTTTAGAGCTAGGTATTTCTCTTCACACAGAGTATGGAAGCAAAGGGGTTGATTTTTTAACAGTTTGTCCAGGTTTCACTGATACTCAATTTTTTGAAGCATCTAAAATGTACAAGCCCAAGAACAACCTACTTTCAACCAACAAGATAGTCAGTAACTCACTAAACGCACTTGGCAAACAGATTTATATAAAAATAATAAACAAGGACAACGAGCTGCGTTTTTTCTTATTGATGATGAAAGTTTTACCCTACAAAACAATAGAGAAAATGTTAAAGAAGTATTATAAAGAAAAACTTAATATTCAGCTTTAGACCCTTAATTCTCTAAGGCTAGCAACAATTCTTCACTTTTTCTTTACCTCTCCCATCATATAATAGAGTATAAGGTAACATAAGAGGTTAGGGTATGACTCACGTCGATTTCATAGGTTCTGCATCAGGGTGGGGAGCACAGATTCGCGCCACCGAACTCGGCCCAGATGCCGTAAAATCCTCTCGTATCCTAGATTCTCTCCCTTATCCTTGGGTATGGAAAGAAACCTTTTATCCTGAGAAAAAAGCCAAAGACATTAACTTGCCAAATGGTGACCCAACTCTTCCATTTATTACGGATGTGTGCAAACAAATCTCTGGTGCTGTACAGCAATCGTTGACAGACAAAGCCTTCCCTGTCGTGATCGGAGGCGACCATTCCGTTGCTGTTGGCACATGGGGAGGCGTCACAACAAAAATCAATGCTTTTCAAAGGTTTGGTCTCATGTGGATTGACGCCCATATGGACTCTCACACACCTGAAACAACGCCTTCTCATGCCTATCATGGCATGCCGCTCGCAGCCCTTCTTGGATACGGGAATCATTCCTTCGTCAATCTATCCCAGCATTCACCTGTCCTCAGCCCTGAGCACGTTTGTTTAATTGGGGTTAGAAGTTATGAAGAAGGAGAAGCTGCCCTCCTCCAACGATTAGGTGTACGGGTATTTCATATGGATGAAATCCAAACACGAGGATTTAAAACCGTTCTTGATGAAGCCCATAAAATAGTCACCTCAGGAACAGAGGGATTTGGCGTATCCATTGATCTGGATGCCTTTGACCCACATGACGCTCCGGGCGTGGGAAGTCCTGAACCTTATGGCCTGAGTGCTGAGGAAGTGCTTCCGACTCTTTCCATTATCAAAAAAGATCCTCACTTTAAAGCACTTGAAATTGTGGAGTACAATCCTATGCTAGATAAGGAGAGCAAAACCCAACTTTTAATTCGAGATTTACTTTTAAATCTTCTACCTGAGAGGCGTAAATAATGACAAAAACACAAGACTTCATTCACCGAGAAGATCAAGTCTGTGCACAAACCTACAACCCCCTTCCTGTTGTTTTGCATAAGGGTAAAGGCGTTTGGGTGTGGGATATTGAAGGAAATAAGTACCTGGATATGATGACAGCTTACTCAGCAGTAAGCTTTGGGCATGCAAATGAGAGACTTGTGAATGTCCTCACAAAGCAAGCGAATACTCTTGCTTTGACGTCTCGGGCTTTTTATTCAGATCGCCTAGCCCCTCTCCTTGAAAAATTGTGCACTGTTTCTGGATTTGAAATGGGCATTACAATGAATACAGGAGCTGAAGCCGTAGAGACAGCTGTCAAAGTAGCAAGACGCTGGGGATACGAAGTTAAAGGGATCTCGAATAATCAAGCTGAAATCATTGTGGCCGAACATAATTTCCATGGACGGACAACGACCATTATTAGCTTTTCATCAGAGGCAGAATATCAAAGAGGCTTTGGCCCCTTAACTCCTGGATTTAAGACAATACCTTTCGGTAATGCGAAAGCCTTGAGAGAGGCGATAACTTCGAATACGGCAGCCTTTCTTGTCGAACCTATTCAAGGAGAATCAGGAATCATCACACCTCCCCAAGGATATTTAAAAGAAGTTCGGCGTATTTGTTCCGAGAATAATGTATTGATGATCCTCGATGAGGTTCAGTCAGGCTTGGGAAGAACAGGAAAATTCTTTGCCTTCCAACACGAAGAGATTATGCCTGATGGCATTACAATTGCTAAAGCATTGGGGGGAGGTCTCCTTCCTATCTCCGCCTTTCTCAGCCGGAAAAATATCTTGTCCGTCATGGGACCAGGTAGTCATGGCTCCACATTTGGCGGTAACCCTTTAGCGAGCACAGTTGCTTTAGAAGCCCTAACCATGCTTGAGGAAGGTCTTGTTGATCATACCGCAAAGCTTGGGGTTTACATGAATGAACGTTTAAGGAGTATTGATTCCCCTCTCATCAAAGAAGTTCGCGGTCTTGGCTTATGGTATGGGGTAGAATTTTATTCTGAATTCGTCAGTGCTCGTGAGATCTGCGAGCGTATGCTCACAAAAGGCGTTCTCTCAAAAGATACCCACAAAACGGTCGTAAGATTCGCCCCTCCCCTTATCATTACTAAGGAAGAACTTGATTACGGCTTGGATGGGTTTGAAGAAGCGGTAAAAGAGCTTGAGAGGGAAAAACTCCCTCTTGCACGTCAAAAAATTTCTGATTAGTATCGCCTTACTAAAGGTGCTTTGTAAGTTAAAAGGGAACACAATCGCAAGAAATGCTTGTGAAAATGTGGCTGCACCCGCAACTGTAAAACGTGAGTTTTTAAGCTGAATACCACTGACCTCTGGGTTGGGAAGGTTGCTTAATTTGGTAAAGCGTTAGCCAGGAGACCTGCCTTTAGAGTCATCACTACGTTTGGCGGGCCTGACAAACGGAAGCGAAGAAGTCTCGTAGATGACGGAATAAAAATAACATACGTCAAAGGAGACATGATGCACCAGAATATACTCTCTTACTCATCCTTTTTAAAACCTAAGTTTATCCACACTTTTTTTGCTTTATCACTGGCAAGTTATTATGTGGCAACCCATCCACCCCTTATGTTCCGCTTGGCCTCTCACATTCCCCTCCCCCATCTTATTCAGCAAGTCATAAGTGAAAATCTTCAAACCGTACCGAATTATAAACCACCTTTGAAGCTTGGCTCCCATTCATTAAGTGTAGGACAGAGTTTTGAGATACCATTTGTGGAAAAGACCCTTATTGAAAAATCAATGAGTTATCATCCATTGATAAATAAAGTTTTAAAGAAGAATTCCAATCTTCCTCTCAATACAATCCAAGCTACAGCTGTTAAGCTATTTGTGTTTCAATCAGGAGAGAAGCCGGTAGCTCCAACCACAGTTCCGTTTTATTTTATGACGACTCACGAGCCAGTCGTTCCTATTGAACCTCTTGTTGCTCATCAAGAAACAATAGTCAATCCTCGAGTCCTAGAGGAAGTTATTGTTGCTCCTGAACCTGTCATTCCTATTCAACAAGCTCTTAACCTACCTCAAATAGTGGAGTCTCCTGTTGTTGAGGTTATCGCAATTCCTGAGCCAATCGTTCCTGTGCAGCAAGCTGTGATCGCCACTCAAGTTCTAAAGGCCAAAATTGTTGATGTTCCTGAGCCAGCTTTAGAAAATAAGCCCTTTCAAAATAACTTAAATGAACCTCCTCAAAAACCATTACTAGTCATAAGCGCATCTCCCTCTCGAATAGAGCATATTCATGTCAAGGAAGGAGATCGAGTTGAGAAAGGACAGCCTCTCCTTAAAACTTCATTTATGAAGATGGAAGACATTATTCGGGCTAAAGTTGATGGAGTTATTGGAAGAATACTTATAAAACAAGGTGATAACGTCGCTGTAAATCAACGATTAGCCGAAATTAAACCTGCTGTCGAACTTCCTGTTTTGAAGAAGTGGAATGAATACAAGTTTGACTCAAAAAACCAACTCCTCAAATTATGGCTGATGAAGCTAGCGCCAGGAAGAACGTTTTCTCAGGATGAGACGATGATTCGGATTGGTCTTATAGAGACCCTACTGTCTCCAGCCTATCAAGGCTTAATTACTATGGAATGGGAAGATAGCGATGAAGATGTTATGAGAACAAAACGTGGTGAATTTTGTAGAGCTTATTTAAATCATATTAAATGGTCGGCAACTAGCTATGAAAAGTTATTTCTAACTCCTGAGAAAGATTGGCACGCTGTCAATGAAAAAGCTTATTTCAAAGCTTACAATTTACCTAAGAAGTTAGGTATAAGTGCTTATAGGGATGATGACTTTCACGTATAAAGGTATATTCATCAACCCGTTAGGCGTCCCATGGCCAAGAATTTCTCTCGACGTTGAGTACGTGCAACATCTCCTCCCATAGCGAGAAGCGGTTTAAAGGCTTTTTCCATGGCTTCTCCGACGGATTGAATCGCGGTTTGCGGATGACGCTGGGCGCCTCCCATAGGTTCAGGAATAATTTTATCAATCACACCGAGCTCTTTAAGATCCTGCGCTGTAAGCTTTTGAGCCGCTGCTGCTTCTTCCTTTTTATCGCGTGTCCGCCAGAGAATTGACGCACAGCCTTCTGGGGAAATAACTGAATAAATTGAATGCTCTAGCATTAATATTGTATTGGCAAAGGCAAGAGCCACCGCGCCTCCCGATCCTCCTTCCCCAATAATGGTTGTGAGGATAGGAACATTAATGGCGGAGCTAACTTCAAGACACCTCGCGATAGCCTCTGACTGGCCCCTCTCCTCGGCTTCAATAGCGGGGTGAGCTCCAGCTGTATCGACGAATGTAATAACAGGCAGTTTGAATCGATCAGCCAGTTGCAGTAAACGAGCCGCCTTCCGGTATCCCTCAGGACGAGGCATTCCGAAATTGTGCTTGAGACGAAGCTCCGTATCCTTCCCTTTTTCATGGCCCATAACAACCACTGGATGGCCTCTGAAGCGGCCAAGGCCACCGATGATGGCAGCATCCTCTGCAAAGTTTCTATCCCCTGCAAGAGGCGTAAAATCAGTTATTAACGAACTCAGATAATCACTTGTATGAGGTCTTCCTGGATGACGAGCCACTTGCACTTTTTGCCAGGGAGTCAAATTCTGGTAAGTTTTATGCAAGAGCTTCTCCGTTTTTTCCTGAAGCCTCTCAACCTCATTTGCAATGTTCACCTCGCCTTTTGAGGAAAGATGACGCAACTCATTGAGCTTGCTCTCTAGCTCAACAATGGGCTTTTCAAAATCAAGTGTAATCGCCATATGACAACTCCTTCAAAATTCTGACACTGAATTTAGACGGGTCTTGGCAAAGGATCAAGAGAAACCATAAATATCGTATTTATCCCTCGCCCAAAAGACTTTGCTTTACATTAGGTGAGTCTAAAGCCTTCAAAAACCACCTGAGAGTTGGGCTTTTTGAGCCTACGTGCCACGCAATGTTATAATGTGATTTTCTCTTAGCATGTGCCATTAAAGTGAGGGTCACGAGTTCACCGCTTTTAAGATACTCTCGAATACGTGGCTTAGGCAAATAGCCGACTCCAATCCCGAGACGTTGCGCCTCTATCTTTGCGTCCATTGTTGGCACGGTAATTTGTGTTTGCCTTTCCCCATATCCTGTCGTTCTCTTGAGTAGCCCCCGTGACGTATCTGAGACAACAATGCTTGGATAGGGCTCAAGATCTTCAGGGTTTATATATCTTGGGAGTTGAGTTAAGGGATGATCCCGAGCCACAGCATAGACAAATTCAATATTCCCCAAAGTCATTTGATCGCAAAGGAGTGTGGGAGGTGGCTCTCCACCTGCTCCTATCGCAAGGGTCGCCCGATTCTCAAGCAACGCATCCCAACAACCATTTAAGACTTCACGCGAAATGCGTAAATTAACCTGAGGAGCTACCTTGCGAAATTCATGCATAAGTGTCAGAAGAGCTTCAAATGACATGACATCATCAATAGCAAGTGAAAACTCAGACTCCCATCCCTCATGAACTTGCTTTAAGTCAGTCTTGAGTCGATTGAGTCCCTGAAGGAGAGGCCTTCCCCCAGCCAGAAAATAACGTCCCTGATACGTTAAAGTGGGTCGGTATGTCGTTCGATCAAATATCTGAAAGCCAAGCTGGTCTTCTAATTTCTTCACATGTTGTGTAATGGCTGAACGTGTTCGATACAATAAGTCTGCAGCTGAAGAGAAGGACCCAGCGCGATCAATTGTATCAATGAGAATGATATCCTGTATATCAAAATGCATGAAAGCTCCAACTTGTTAAGTTATTCTAACCATAAAGTTTAGAATAATCAAATTTATTTATTCCATAAATTGCATTATATGTAAAATAACTTGACAAACAGTTATTTATAAAACTGTACAATGTTAAATTATGTTAAACAATTTGAAAGGAAAGACGATGACGAAAACACAAAATATGGCGACAGCTCTTGGGATATCCTTGATGGCGGCCTCCTCCTCAATGAGCGCAAACCCTCCTGTGCAAGACTCAACCCAAGCCATTGAGTTCTTTAAGGACGAGCTCAACTTCACAACCAACCCCCATGGCATTAATGCTTTGATTAGCAAGAAAGCTCAGGGAATCACAATCGTTGATGTGAGAACGACTGCCGATTATGCAAAAGGTCATATCCCTGGAGCCATCAATATTCCCTTTGATCAACATAACGGTTTTGAAGGGTCAGAGACCGTTTTCCCCGAACTCAGGAAGGATGGATTCAATTATGTCTACTGCTATAAACACTTATGCAATCTAGGACAAAAGGCTGCCCTAAAGTTTGCATCCCTTGGCTATCCTGTTAAAGAGATGGTCGGTGGATTTAGTGAGTGGGAAAAAGAAAACTATCCTACCGAAAAATAACATTAAAAAAGAGCAGGTTTACTCAACCTGCTCTTTAATGCTGACTACTTAGAATGAGTGACACACCTTTCCTTAACGCGCAACGTAAAGGCCTTGAGTTCATCCTTTGTAAGCAAGCTCTTACCCGCATCCATGGTTTCTTTCACAACTTGATTAAAACAATCTTGCATGGGATTGGTTCCAAAACTGAGATTCTGCACAGTTGCTGAAGCAAATTCAAACGTTGTTATATCGCCCTTTCTGTACCGAAGTTGTCCGATACAGCAAGCCATACAGTCATCAAAAGTAGGCTTTATCTCTGTTGAAGTTTGAAAAAGGCTATATAGAGACATAGGTGTCAGATTCTTTTTATAGGCCAAAACACCGTCTTTTAAATAGGCGTGAGAAATTCCACCATCGCACCGATCACCAGCGTCCAACACATCAATTCGAGTTAGGACTCCCTTATCAATCTTATAGACATTGAGAGCTGTATCAAAACCAGTCCCTCCTCCCGAAGATTCCGTATAAACAAGAAAATACTCAGGTTTCTCCATGTCTTGAAAATGAATCTTTCCTAAGGGTTTATAATAAAAGGAAGGAGGACTCTCAACAGAACCATAACCGATAAAACCTTCCTTGAGTTTTTGTGAATCCAATTCCTTGGACTCTCTCTGGCATTTATCTGAAGCAAGATTGACAGGTGCTTGAGGTGACTCCCAATGACCCAGACATTCAGGTCTTATGGGTTTGCTTTCAAAAGTAAAACCGTGAGAGGGCTCTTCAGCATTCAACGCCGACCCTAAAATGAATAATGAAAAAGCCAGAAACTTCGATCTATACATTCTAATGACTCCCCTCATTTTTTATAATTTTTCCCCCAATAACCTTCCCGTTAACTTTAGCTAATGAATCCATTATGACCTCACCCTGACCCGACTCAAACTCGATCTTCCCATTGATGACTGTGGCACCCTCCAAATGCAATAACTGCTTATTATTTCCCTCACTTGATTTTGCAATTTGTATATTATCAGCTTTTACATCAGTCAAAAATACCTGTTCGGCTTGTATATTAAGATCTTCAAAGGTGCATTCTTTAGCTAAAAGTCCCCCCTTTATTCTCGTCGGTCCTTCTATTTTGATATGGAATAAGTCCGCGGACCCAAGGATTGTTAAGTGCTCCGCAACGGAATCCTTCCCTGAATACCCACCATTAATGGTTAACTTGTTAAAATGACCATGAATCCCCACAACATAACCTCTAATTAGAGTATCACCGGTTACATCTAATCCATTATATTTCAGTGACCCATCGGCGGTAATTGAGCTCGCTTTGATGTTATTTAAGGTAACTGGCCCCAGAAAGACAGCCGTTTCAATAGTTTTATCTTTAAGGTTTGTCATTCCTGTATAGGTCGTCGCATGTACGGAGGAATTTATGAGCAGATAAGATACTAAAAACGTTTTCGAAAATTTCATTTTTTTCCCTGTTTTTTTGCAATCCTAATGAAAATATGAACGATTCACAAGATAAGATTATTCCCTAGGATTTTTAGTTAATGGATGAAAAGCTTCAACCATCTCCCTGAGTTCATCTTGAGCCACATGTGTGTAAATTTGAGTTGTCGTGATATCGCTATGTCCCAAAAGCTTTTGTACAACTATAAGATCTGCTCCATGGCGAAGCAAATGGGTTGCAAAAGCATGACGTATGGTATGAGGAGAAATATGCGCTGGACTAAGCCCTGCCTCACCTGCCAGTATCTTGAGAAGTTGTCCAAATCGTTGTCTTGTTAAATAGCCGTCTTGACTCGGGGATGGGAAAAGCCAAGGAGACGACCTCCCTTTAGGAACAAAGGATTGTCTTATTTTCAAGTACTGTTCTAAAGCATCAAGAGCCCCTGGTGTTAAAGGAACAATGCGATCTTTATTCCCCTTTCCCTTAACCATCAAAAAGGGTTTCTTATCCCTCAAAACCGAGACTACAGAAGTCAAGGGTAATGAGACGAGTTCACTAACCCGAAAACCAGTCGCATAAAGCGTTTCCAGTAATGCATATAAACGCACCCCCTCAATGCCTTTCATCTTCTTGGCTGTAGAAAGCAATAGATCAACTTGAGCTTCAGTCAAAATTGTTGGGAGTTTTCGTCTATGCCGAGGTGCCTCAATCAATGCTGTGGGATTGCTCGTGATTTCTTCCTCACTCATCAAAAACTTATAAAACTGTCTTAAAGATGAAATACGTCTTGAAAGACTAGGCGCTGCTAGGGTTTTCTGAGATTTAAGATACTCTTGTAAATCCGTGAGCGTCACGGACGTCATTGACTTTTCTTTCAGATACTCAAGGAAATCTTTGAGATCAGTCTCATAGGCACTCAATGTTGAGCGAGCAGCCCCTCGTTCTGCAGCCATCATTTCCAAGAAACGATCTAAATAAGAGGCATTCACCACTTACTGCCAGTAAGACTTCAGCTTATCATCAAGAGCTTTATTGATGGATTCAATACCATTTCCGCCTTTTTGAATCACTGCAGAAAATTCTGAACGCTGGGTAATGCCCATACTAATACCTTCTAAGATCACATCGTAGATCCGATACTCCCCATTCTTTTCAAAGATTTTCCAATCAATCGGGATAGGCTCTCCTTTTGGCCTCACAATATGGGTGAGCACGGTCACACCTCCATCGCTTTCTTGACGATGGCCTAAGATTTCAAATTTTTCAGTCGAATACTCTTTAAATCGTGTGGAATAACTTGCCACCGTTGTTTCCTTAAACAATTGCAAAAATTTTTGCTTTTGGTCATCGGTTGCTTGCTTCCAGTGTCTTCCAAGCACAAACTTACCAACCGACTTCAAATTAAATTTAGAATCAAGGATAGCCCTAAATTGATCAGCTCTTTCCTGGTCAGAAATTTTTTTATCTGTCAAAAGATTTATAACGTGCTGACCAATGTCGCCCATAAAGGCTTCAGCCTTAGGACCATCCGTATCAGCAAATAATGAACTTATACCCAAAAAGAGAGCACAAGCCAGATATGTGAATTTTCTGAGCATTCCAATTCCTTTCCTAATCATCATCATCGGGACGAGGTGAGTCTGAAGACCTTCGTTCTTCAACCTTAAGCATTAAGTCCTTACGTCTTTCAGTATACCAAGCCCGGATTGTCGCATACTCATCCAATGAATTGTCCCTTAATTCGGCCAGAAGATCAAGATTATCCGTTTTGGCATCAAGGATTGAAGTCCCACTCCGACAATTTGGAACAGCAACAAGATCTCCTGCAATAAATACCCAATTGATGGGATCGAAAGCATAATCTCCAATGCGACCAAAACCATCTCGAAGATTAGAAGGACCAAGAATTGGCAGAACAATATAAGGTCCCGTCTCAAATCCCCAAGATGCGAGAGTCAGGCCAAAATCAGCTTTTTTATATTGTAGTCCCAAGTCTGTTGCGACATCAAAAATACCTGCAAGACCGAGAGTCGTGTTAACAACAAAACGACCCATTGTAATGGCTGCATCGTCAATTTCTCCTTGGAGAAGATTATTCGCAAAGACAACAGGTTCATTAAGATTTCGCAGCGCATAAGCGACTCTCTCGCGACTGTATTGGGGGACAACACCTCTATACATCTCAGAAATGCGTTCAATAAAAAAGTAATCCAAAACTCCATTAACCCAAAAAATACCACGATTTACAGGCTCAATAGGATCATTGATTTCCTCTGACTTCTCTTGTTGAGAAATATTTTCTAGCGCTTTTGCGGGCGGAGCAAATAGAAAAACCAAAGCTAGCGTTGCGTAAAGATAATGCATCAATCTCCCTTTATATAATCTTGCACCAATCTATGTGCATTCTGGATAAGTGTAAAGAGTTGACTAATCATAAATATGATTTTTCAAAGCTTCGATGACGCGCTCAACTGTTGCTTCATGGGCATCATCATTACTTTCAACGATAAGATCAGCCATAGCATATATGGGATATCGTTTATCGATCATATCTTCTAGGATTTCTTTAGCATCCCCCTCAAAAAGCAACGGCCTTGTATCTCTCCGTATAACTCGTTCGTAGAGAATATTAGGATCTGCGCGAAGCCATAAAGATATGGCTTGCTCTTTAATGAGAGAACGACTGTTTTCATCAACAAAAGCACCGTCTCCTGTGGATATAACTTGTACAGACTCACTCAAGAGGCGTTTTATAACTCGACGTTCTGCATCTCGAAAGGCCTTTTCTCCCCAAGTTTCGAATATATCAGCAACGGAACACCCTGCTGCTCTTTCAACTTCTTGATCCGTATCATGAAAAGGAATCCCCAATTTTCTTGCGAGTCTCCATCCAATACTACTTTTCCCAGCACCCATCATACCAACAAGCACTAAAGTCTTCGGCAAAACAAGGCTAGCCGAATATCGTTTAGGTTTTTCTTTCATTCCTTTGTAATCTTTCTAAATTTCCTTTAATATATCTATTTCTAGATAAAGAGGAAACATCTTTTGCATGGAAACGAAGGCATTTTTTAAAGATAAGTTAGAAGTTATCACTGAAAAGGATAAAGCCATCTTTAAACCCTTAGGTTTCTGGATAGCTGGCACAGTCCGTGAGATGGAAAAAGTTTGCCAAGATATCTTGAAAGGCAAGTATCCTAAAGACCTTATGTTTGATTTGTCCAAGCTTGAAGGGTTTGATACATCAGGTGTTTGGCTTATTGAAAGAACTCTCTCTGCATTGAGGCAGCGGAGTTATAATGCTGAGCTCATTAACGCAAATGAAGCCTTCATTAATTTATCATCTCAGTTGAAACTCCATAAGCCTTCCCTTCAAAAGGTTCCTCAAACTGGGTCATTCTTTGTTGAAAGAATTATAAAACTCGGAAAATCATCAGAGGAAGTTGTCAAATTAACCTATGAATTGATTGTATTTCTTGGACAAATTACGCTCGGTACTTTCGGGCTTCTTATAAATCCTCGTAAAATTCGCCTCACTTCTATCATTAGTCATATTGAAAACTTTGGTGTGAATTCACTTCCTATTGTCTCTGTTATTGCCGTTGCCCTTGGGTTAGTTTTGGCGTACCAAGGGGAAGAACAACTTCGAAAATTTGGTGCAGAAATCTATACCATTAATCTTGTCAGTATTTCTGTTGTGAGAGAAGTCGGAATACTTATCACGGCCATTTTAATCGCAGGTCGTTCGGGAAGTGCCATAACGGCTGAAATTGGTATCATGAAAATAAATCAGGAAGTCGATGCCCTCAACACATTAGGTTTAAGTCCAATGGTTGTGCTCATTCTTCCCAGGATCATTGCACTAACGTTTGTTATGCCCTTACTCGCTTTTATTTCTGACATTATGGGACTTTTAGGCGGTGGCATCATGGTTATGCTTTCACTTGATGTTTCTCCTCAACTTTACATCTATAGACTTGGCGAAGCTATTACGGTAGGGAGCTTTTGGGTGGGAGTTCTTAAGGCCCCCTTTTTTGGTGCAATTATTGGAATTGTGAGTTGTTTTGAGGGCATGCGTGTCCAAGGGACAGCAGAAAGCGTAGGTATCTGCACCACACGATCAGTCGTAGAAGGGATATTCCTTGTCACCTTAGCAGATGCCTTTCTGTCTGTATTCTTTTCAAAGATAGGCATTTGATGAATAATAATCGCCCCATCATTTCCATTCGTGGCCTTGTCACAAAGTTTGGTGAACAAATCGTTCACGATCATCTCGATCTTGATGTGTACAAAGGAGAAATTATAGGTATTGTTGGCGGATCAGGATCAGGTAAATCAGTCCTTCTGAATACCATCTTAGGCTTGATTCCTCTCAAACAAGGAACCATCACTGTCTTTGGAAAAAAAGCTGGATCAATAGATAGGATTATGAAGCAACACCTTCAAGCTCACTGGGGCGTTCTCTTCCAAGGGGGAGCCCTTTTTAGCTCTCTGACAGTTGGAGAGAATATCCAAATCCCCATGAAAGAAATGGAAAACATGCCAAAGGATCTGGCAAAGGAAATGGCTCTTATTAAACTAAAAATGGTTGGTCTTAAAGAGCAAGATTTCAATAAATACCCTTCTGAATTATCGGGAGGAATGATTAAGCGTGTTGCTCTTGCTCGTGCTCTTGCCATTGATCCTGAGATTCTTTTTCTAGATGAGCCAACGGCAGGACTTGATCCAATTTCTGCTGCAGCTTTTGATGATTTAATTCTGACTCTAAGAGCTAACCTTAACTTAACTGTGGTTATGGTGACTCACGATTTAGATAGTATAAACCATCTTTGCGATCGACTTGCCGTTCTTGTTGATAAAAAAGCAATTATTGGTACACTTGAAGAACTGTTAAATCATACCCATCCTTGGATCCATGAGTATTTTCATGGTGTCAGAGGACGTATCGCTTTAGCCAATCATACGGAGTGAAACATGGAAACACGCGCAGGATACTTTATTGTAGGATCATTTGTACTTATATCACTAGCAGGAATCCTAAGTTTTTTCCTGTGGCTAGCAAAGAATGACCTTGATTACAATGTTAATTATTACACCATATACTTTCCTGGCTCAGTCACAGGACTTACGATTGGAGGTTCTGTGAATTATCTTGGTGTTCCCGTAGGGACTGTAAAGAACATTCAATTGGACGCCAAAAATCTTGAACGTGTTAATATTACCGTTGCCATCAGAGATTCTATTCCCATACGCGAAGATGCTTACGCATCGCTCGAATTACAGGGACTTACAGGGTATAAACTCGTCCAACTCTATGGAGGGGCTGAAAATGCTCCCTTGCTGAAAGCAAAGGAAAACCAGACCTATCCTGTCATTCCTTCAAGATATTCTGGAGTTGAGGAAATTATGACAACTCTTCCAAGAATGGTTAACAAATTTACCAATCTTGTGGATAGGATCAATGCAACCTTTAATGAACAAAACCGAACGCGCTTTTCTGAGGCATTGAAGAACGTTGACATCCTTGCCCAGAGATTAGCTGAGAGTTCTGAACCTTTGAAAGCACTTGTGCATGATACACACCAAACCATTAACTCTGTAGGAGAGGATGTCAAAAAACTTAGCGAATCGGCCAAGAACACCTTTGAAAGTGTTGATGGCGTGGCAAAAGATTTAAGCATTTATTTAAAATACAACCGAGCTGCACTCGAGACCTTGACGCAAGCGGGATCTTATGAAATCTTACAGACCTTAGGAGAAACCCGAGAGATGGTGACGAAAGCTTCGCAATTCTTTGATAAGCTTGACGAAAATCCCAGTAGCCTAATTTTTGATACGCAACGAAAAGGAATTTCAGTTCCACAATAGTAAGAAGGTAGTCATGAGAAAGATATTAATTGCTTTAAGTCTTATAGGGTTTGCGCATTCCGCTCAGGCCAAGTGCACTTGCCACAAAGAGCAACCTTCTTGGTGGGCCAAAGGATGGTCTACGACAGTTTTTAGTGGCCCTTTGACTTCTCAAACTTCCAGTAGAATTATAGGAAATGCTGATTTTGAAGGTTCAGGAATTGTTGGTTTGGCCTTTGCTAAAGAACTGGGAAGTGTTCTTTGCAACAGACTTGGTTTTGAGCTTGAAACCCAGGGAATTCAACACTTTGGAAAACAAAATCATTTTGAAATAGACCCCATAGCCCTTATTATAAGGTGGAAGGATTTCCCCTGGAACAAATCTCTCCCCACAACTATTGCAATTGGTGATGGTCTAAGTATTGCAACTGAAAAACCCAAACTTGAAGTCAATCGACGCGGGGAAAATGATACATCAAAAACGCTTAACTATGTCATGGCTGAGATTACCCTCTCGCCACCCGATTACCCAAACTGGGCCCTGAGTCTTCGCTATGTTCACAGGTCGGGTATGTTTGGGACATTTAATGGCGTTCATGATGCCTCAACGGCATTTGCTGCAGGAATTAAATACTGGTTCTAATCTTTTGAGACACCGTATTTAACACTCCATTCACAAAAGAAACCTCTGAATTGTCAAAGAAACCGTGTGTTATGTTAAGGTATTCATCAATAATAACCGGAGCAGGCGTCTGTGTTTCAAGAAGCTCATAAAGAGATGCTCTAAAAATCGCACGGGTTACAGACTCTATTCGATCAAGAGTCCAGCCTTCCTTCAAAGCTCCTTTTAGAATGTCATCGGTTTTCTCATGGTTTTTCCATGCGCCTTCCACGAGTTTTGAAAAGAAGGTTGAATCAACTTTTCTCTTCGTTTTTAGTCGAAATTCAAGGAATTCTAAAATAACAGTTGAAGCTGAAGCCTGGGTTTGCTCGATTTGAAAGAGGGCTTGAACGGCAGAAAGCCTTGCATTTGTTCGTCCCTTATAAGATCCCGATTTGCTCATACTCTACTCTCTAACTCAATTCATGCTCTTCTTTACATGGATTTAGTCAAAGAGTCTATTGACTTTCTTTCAAATCGTCACAGCTGGAATTCAAACTCGGGCTACCGCTTCTGGAATATACTAAATCCCTTTTGTCAGGGTCGACATTTGAATTCTGAATACTCTCAAGCTTTTTCGTAAGCTCAGAGTTAAAATCTTCAGGAGAATCCATTCCTGGAATTTTGATAGGTGATGATTCACCTGATGAATTCCATAGGGTGCAGGGTGTTATATTACCTACATGACTGAAACCCACTGACACTTCCATTTTGGGAGGAAGTGGTGGATCTTCCATAAGATACTGCTCCACGACAGTATGCACCCCGTGAATCGTTCGAGGTAAATCCTTTTCAAAAATCTTATGGTTACCTGGGTTATCATCCCCAAATAACATATGAGTGAATTGTCTTTCTCCAAAAACAACCTCAGGTGCAAAAGCTTTCTGGAAAAAGAACGTTTCATTGATAGTTATGTTTTGTTCAAGCAGAACTTTCGCCATAGATCGATGGTATCTCAAGGCCACAAAACATCCGTTCACATAGCCTTCCACCTTATTTTCTTTCCCATTACCCAACATAAATTCTCTGAGAGGTGTCTTTTGCTCAGTATTGATACCAAGAGTTTCCTTGATAGGTTTTAGCACAGGGCTTTTGATAACCTCATCAAATTTATTCCAACCCGTCGCAATCACAAAACTAATGTTTTCGTGCTTTAAATATTCAATACACTCCTTAGCTTTTGGTCTAAAGGTCATGAAATCTTCTTGGAAATGCTGATTTGTAAGAAACCCGTGGAAATCTAGGACGACACAGATATCTTTAGCCTCAATGCCAGCTTCTCGCTTCGCTTTTATAACGTTCCAAAAATCCTCAATGGATGAAATGGGCGTTGGATCTGCATTTAGGGTACAGGGTTCAAACAAAAAACTCAAAATACTGAAAACCATTAAGGATCGTATTAATAATAACATCGCAAACTCCTCCTATCATTAAAGGACTGCTTTAATGACAACACTATAACAAATTACCACAAATTTAAATGAGGAATACTCCCCTAGTCCTATTTCTCCCACATTTCCTGCACAGCTTCCCAGACAGGAGAAACCTTAAGGGAAGTCATGTAACAGTTTGTATCTGAGGGTTCTTGAGGAACATTTCCAGTAAAAGGATCTCCTCGAAGGACCTGATGGGGAGTTGGATTTTTGTCAGACCAAGGCCCATAAGCATTTTCGTCAGAGGGGCCAAACATAGCAATTGTAGGAGTTTTAACAGCAGCACTCACATGCATCAAACCTGAATCATTACCTATAAATAGGTCTGAATTTTTAATGACAGCTCCAATATCTAACAGACCATAATCATAGGTGTTAAAGAGTTGGTCTTGTGGTAAAGCCTTAAGCAAAGGCTCAACAAACTTTCTCTCATGAGGTGCTGCAAAAATCGCAACTTGAGCGTCAGGATATTTTTTGCAAAATTTCTTGAGCATTTCTGTAAAGTTCTCAAGGGGCCATTGTTTACCAATCCAACTTGCTACAGGCCCTACAGCAAAGGTTCTTCTCTTACCCATTGCTTTTTTAATTCGCGCTTGACGTTCCTTAGAGATCCAAAGAGTCGGATTAAGAGGCTCTGAACTGCCTAGAGCCCTGCTAATTTGCAATACTTTATGAATAGGTGTTGTAATTTTATTTGAGTGATTTCTCTTAAATTTAACTTTTCCTTTGAGGAGTGGCCCATAGAATGTCCGTCTAAAATCAATAATATGGTTCCAAGACTCATCCTTGATTTCTTTCCAAGCATCGTAATATTCTTTCTTCCAAGGTTTTTTCTTAAGAACAATAAGCTTTTTTAAGTTTGGAAGATCTTCAAACAAACCTGCCGAGCGAGGCGTTGCAAGAATAACTGCGGGTTCATCTTTTAATTTATCAATAATCCCTGTCGTAAGAAGAGCATCTCCTAGAGCCGATTCAAGAATAAAAAGATTCATTATGTTGCCTTTTACTATTGGTTAATTCATGTGTTAGCGAACTATCGCAAAAATGCATAGGGGGGTCAATGCTGAAGTTTCAGGTATAGATTTTTCTCAAAATTAAATAAAATTTAACATATCTTTTGTTAAAATATACATAGAATAGAAAAGAGCAAAGGATATATTAATGAAAGCTCTATATTTTGAAGCCATAACTCTCATAGAGAGACTTCATCATCTTTATTTAGATGTTATAAAGACTGAACTCGATCGCCTTCGCATTTTTGATATAACAAATGTGCAATGTTTTATTCTCTATAATGTCGGCAAAAATGAAATGACTGTTGGCGAAATATCAAACCGAGGGTATTATTTAGGGACAAATGTTTCCTATAACCTCAAAAAACTTGTCGAAAACGGATACTTTATTCAAGAGCAAGCTCAACATGACCGAAGAGCAAGTAAAATTCGTCTCTCTGAAAAGGGACTAAAACTCTATGATAAACTTGACAAGCTTTTCACACAGCAGGCTGCAAACCTCAAATATAACGGTGTTACGGATCAGAACTTAACAGAAACTCTCAAGCTACTTCGAAAAGTTGAATCCTACTGGAATTTCATTAAAGCACATGGACTCGCGGAATAGTGAATTACCGACTATAAGCCCAAACCGTTGCTGGAGGCAAATTACGAAAAACAGTACCTATCCTTTTCTTCTGTAATTGATAGACTTTTTCATTAATCGAAGATTTAGGTGAATAGGTATATTGAAGAAAGAGCCCACCTTCAGACATGATTTGAAAGCAACTGTCAAGGATTTGCTTTCGAATACCCTCTGGTATATTAATCATCGGAAGACCTGAAACTACACGCCTTACTTTACCAATAATCTCAGAAGGCAGAATAGTCTCTAAATGAACCGCATCCCCATGAATCACATTCACGTGAGGCATATTGGATTTTAAATAGGCCGCAAGGGCAGGATCTAGTTCAATCACATAAATTCGTGCGGGATCAATTCCCTCCTTAATCATGGCTTTTGTCAATGACCCAGTGCCCCCACCCAACTCAACGATTGGTGAGCCATCATTGCTGTTTGCGTGCTTTGCAAGAAGAGCTCCCAAATGACGAGAACTCGGGGCAACAGCACCAAGTTGTCTTGGTGATTTAAGAAATCTTTTAAGAAAAAGCTTCGTTCCAACGGCTGTATTTGTTTCTGCTTGCATGAATAGATCCTTCTCAGATATGCCGTATTCTTGACCGGATCTAATTAAAAATCAAGCCCCAATGCACTTTCTTTTCGGAACCCAACTATTTCTTCATTGCACCAGCAATTTGTCCACATGATGAAGGATAATTTGTAGCGCCACCGGTGACACCTGAAATCTTGTTACTTGCCATAGCCTTCTTACAATCACTCTTACAAGCGGCAAAGTGAGTATTACACCACCAGGATCCACTATCGAATCCTCCACTGTCTCCATTGCAAGTGGCGGCATCAAAACCAATGGCTGCTAGACAATCTTTGTAACCACCTGTCATTGATGGCTGAGTACCTGGATTTTTATTTGGAGTATTAAAAGTCTGCTTAAAGCATTCTTTAATACCTTCCTTTTCATTTGCTGACATTGGATCTGAACACTTCTTTAAGGCAAAAGCACTCTCACCCATTGAACACAATGTGAGTGCTACAGCTACACTCATTAATGCTAAATATCTATTCGACATGATAATACTCCTATATTTATTTCTTTAATATTATCATTATTGTGGTTAATATTTAGTTATTATTTATTTTTTCATTCGAGGATGGGAATGACTATAGGCTGCAAAGAGCTTTTCTTGAGTCAGGCCTGTGTATATTTGTGTTGAACTGAGCGACGCATGGCCAAGTAGTTCCTGAATATGACGAAGATCTCCTCCCCTTTCCAGCAGATGGGTCGCAAAACTATGGCGCAAAGCATGTGGCGTCGCTGAATCGGGAAGACCCAGCTCCAGCCTTATATCTCTAAGGGCTTTTTGCACTATTGAAGGATTCAAGCGACCACCTCGAGTTCCTCGGAACAAGGGACCTCTTGAAGAATAAGGATGGGGACAAGCTTTAAGATAAGTCTCAATTTTTTTAATGACCTGGGGTAATAAGGGAACTTGCCTTTCCTTATTGCCTTTTCCTTTAATAAGGAGACTTGATGCATTCAAATCTCCCCCATCCAAATTTAATGCTTCAGAAATCCGAAGGCCACATCCATATAGAAGCATAAACAAAGCTTGGTTACGCAAGTCTTCCCAGGATTCTGGCTTTCGATCCACTAGACTCAAAGATTGATTTTCTGTCAGCGGGCGAGGGAGTTTTTTATCGAGCTTTGGAGATGTAATAATCTCAAAAGCTGAAGACGTTTCAAAGCCTTGCATTTTTATATAATGAACAAAATTCTTAAGGCTTGAGAGAAAACGTGCAGTGGATCTCTTATCCCTCCCTTCTTTCAGGCATGAAGCAAGGAAGGAACGAAGTTCCATAATCTTGATCGTTCCAAAGTCCATAACATCCATAGGCTTTTCATGATAAATCTTCATGAAGTTAAAGAAATGTTTGAGATCAGAGAAATAAGCTTGAACCGTATGGTTTGAAACACGTCTTTCATAGACAAGCTGCTGGTAATATCTTTTGAGCCATGACTGGAGCTCAGGGGTTACAGGTTCTAGAGACTCTTGAAAACGTCTTTCTGCTTTATCGCTCATTTTATGCGAGTATCTTCTGCCCCGTTTTTTGCCAATCTGCAAGGAAGGTCTTAATTCCTAAATCAGTCAAGGGATGATTATAAAGAGAACGGAAAACCTTAGGAGGCATGGTTGCAACATCTGCTCCCACATGAGCCATCTCAACAACATGAAGAGCACTACGAATAGATGCTGCTAGAACTTGAGTCGTAAACTCAGGATAGTTTTTAAAGATTTCAACGATTTGTTGCACAAGACCAGCGCCTGACTCTCCCAGGTCATCTAGACGTCCCATAAAAGGTGAAACAAATGTAGCCCCTGCTTTTGCGGCAAGAATGGCTTGGCCTGGTGAGAAGCATAAGGTCACGTTCACCTTTGTTCCTTCCTGAGTGAGGATCCGGCAAGCCTTAAGGCCATCCATAGTCAATGGAACCTTAATAGTGACGTTTGAGGCAATCTTAGCCAAGTAACGTCCTTCAGCAAGCATTCCATCAAGATCCGTTGCTGTCACTTCAGCACTCACAGGACCTGGTACGAGTTCGCAAATTTCAGCGATGGATTTCTCAAAAGACCCGCCTGATAATGAAAAGAGTGTGGGATTCGTTGTCACGCCGTCAACAAGTCCTGTTTCAACTAAAGTGCGAATTTCTGTAATATCAGCAGTATCGATAAAAAATTTCATCAGCTATAATCCTTATCTATTAAATGTGAGCCCATTATGAGTACGAATTCATCCTCTGTAAAGATCTCTGTCCTGCTCCCAGTTCCCCTGGATACAACCTTCGATTATGCTCACGCCTCTCCTCTTCCTAAGGGAACACTCGTTAAGGTATCTTTTGGAGCACGTGAACTCTATGGAATCACCTGGGATAATCATCCGTCAGCCTCCTATAAGACTTTGAAACCACTGCTGAAAATCTATACTGGACTTACTCTACCCGATGTGTCCATCAAATTCATTGATTGGGTCAGTGAGTATACGATGTCCCACAAAGGGCAGATCTTAAAAATGGCCGTCCCCGTTGCGGATGCCTATGAGACGGAGGGAAAGCGAGCCTTGAAACAGCCCTCTCCCCCCCCTCCCAAAGCTGCCCAAAAACCCCAATTATCGTTGGATCAGATGGTCGCATCAGAAGATGTTATCAAGAGCCTTGAAACAGAAGCCTTCCATACCTTTCTTCTTGAAGGCGTCACAGGCTCAGGGAAGACGGAGGTCTACTTTGAATCCATCGATTGGGTTTTGAAAAAGGGAGGACAAGCCCTTGTCATGCTTCCTGAAATCGCACTAAGCGCTCAGTGGCTTCAGAGATTTGAGAAACGCTTTGGTTTTCCACCGGCCCTTTGGCATTCTGATCTTGGGAAACGCGAACGGAAGTTGACCTTTCGATCTATTGTTGAAGGAGGGTCACCAGTCATCGTTGGCACTCGTTCTTCTTTGTTCTTACCCTACCCTGACCTCAAACTGATCGTAGTGGACGAAGAACATGACGGATCCTATAAACAAGAGGAAGGGGTTATTTACAACGCAAGGGATATGGCTGTTGTGAGAGCTCGCTTTAGCAATGCCACATGCGTTCTGGCCTCAGCAACCCCCTCTCTTGAAACTGAGATGAATGTAGCTTCAGGAAAATACAGGCATATCAAACTCCTCGACCGCTATGGAGATGCGGAAATGCCTGACGTTAAACTCATTGATATGCGGCGCATTAAACGAAAATCTGGTGAGTGGCTTTCTCAAGAACTGAGACAAAGCATTAGAGAAACGCTCGACAAGGGTGAGCAAGCCATGCTTTTCCTCAATCGCAGAGGGTATGCCCCTATGACACTCTGTCAGAACTGTGGAGATCGTTTGATGTGCCCCCATTGTAGCGTTTCCCTTGTTCAACATAAATACCTGGATAAGCTCCTCTGCCATCATTGTGGGCACACACTCTCCCTCCCAAAACAATGCGTTTCCTGCAACGTGGAAGGGTCCTACAGCGCAATTGGTCCTGGCGTTGAACGAATCCTGGAGGAAGTGCAAAACTTCTTTCCTGATGCAAAATCTGCAATCATGACGAGTGATCATCTCTCTACTTCCGCCAAAGTCTCTGAACTCGTTGATAAGATTCAAAACCACGAAGTTGATATTCTTATTGGAACACAAATCATGGCGAAGGGTCACCATTTTCCTTTGCTCACTCTTGTGGGGATCATTGATGGAGATAGCGCTTTATCAGGTAGCGATTTAAGAGCGTCAGAGAAATCTTTTCAACTCTTGCATCAAGTTGCAGGCAGGTCAGGAAGAGAGTCCAGACGGGGTCAGGTTCTCCTTCAAACCCATGCACCAGAACATCCCGTTATGCAGGCTCTGGCAAGACATAACAGAGCGGAGTTCATTGCCCTTGAATCAGATCAACGGATGATCCACGGCTTCCCCCCTTTTGGCAGGCTTGCAGCGCTTATCGTCTCAGGAAAAAAGCCAGATGAGGTTGAGAAAACGGCACGACTGCTTGCCAGCCGATTCCCCTTGAACGATAAAGCGGAACTTCTCGGCCCTACCCCTGCTCCCCTCTCCTATTTAAGGGGAAAGAACCGCTGGAGACTTCTTCTCAAAACAGACAAGAATTTCCCCCCCCAACCCCTAATCAAACATTGGCTTGGCAATACTAAAATTCCTTCAACAATAAGAATTCAAGTGGATATAGATCCCTATAGCTTTTATTAGCATTAATCAGTTGTTAAGATAATATAGGGAAAATGACTTACACGATAAGGAGATAGAGATGAAATCATTAAGCCTTTTTACAATCATAATCTGTGCCCTCTTCTTAAACTCAGCGGCCCATAGTGAACGCTTTGTAGGATGCGTTTCGCTTCAAACTTGTCAGAAAAAATGTACAGCAGAGCAAGCTATCTTTAAAGCAACTGATCCTGAGAAGAAATGCACGAGTGAACATACGATTGATACGAGCATAGGCGCATGCTATTGCAGGAATTAAAAAAAATTATATAAAAATAAAAAGGTAATGAAAACCAATGCAAGACTTTTCCTTAAAATATACCAAATTACAAATGATCATTATTGGAGCTTTATTTGTTATTGATGTCATTTGGTTGAACGTGGCGAATATTAAGTTTTACTATGACATCAATGATTGGCTTCTCATTGGTCTGGTTCTTTCCTTTCTTTCCATTGTTATTTACGCTTATGGTAAACACAATCCCAACCCAAGCATCATCACTCTCTACAAATTCTGCTTGATTCTCTTTTTATTTAATTTCTTTGCGGAGATATTTTGTTACCTCCTTTATACCCTCAAGGAACCCCTTGCTGATCCATGGCTAGCTGCCCTTGATGCAAAGATCGGCTTTCATGCTCCAGATTTAGTTTATTGGTTTGAGGAACGTCCTCTTCTCCATAAAATATCAGGGGTCATTTATGATACGTTTATGTCTCAGTTTCTCATCATTTTCTTTTACCTCGCCCTTAGAAACCAACTCGTTGATTTAGAACAGTTTGTTATGATTTATTTCATTGCAATTCTGGTAACATTTTCTATTGCAAAGTTTTATCCTGCAGCGGGTCCCTCTTACTGGTATCAGTTTGAAATTAACCCGGAAGCCTCCCGTGCTGTTAAGCGTATATTTGAACTGAGGGATCAAATCTTGGATTTACGAGTCGTTGACGGAATTGTGACATTCCCTTCCTATCATACAACAGCTGCTATTCTCTACGCTTTTGCCCTTCGTCATCAATCGAAGCTCATATTTATACCCGCTACCATTTTAAACGGTCTCATGATCTTTTCATGTCTTGTAAATGGTGGTCATTACCTTGTCGATTTATTTGCTGGAATGGCTGTTTTTGCAGTAGCTTATTTGATCGAAAAAAGACTCAGTTTCTACTATGAAAGGGCGAGAAAAAACCAAAGGCCCTCTCTCAGCAAAAAGCCAGCGCTTACAAAACAAGAGGTTTAGTCCCTATAACTCTCGATATTTTGCCTGATAGTTATCGTTCACACTCATTGTAAAACGATGATGTAAAATGCAAATATAAAGAATCCGGTTGTGCTTAATTGAGTTGCTCCTATCTATTGTAAGATTTGTATTCACATGGGTAGTCCTACCCTTCGTCACATAAATGGTCACATGAAACACATCCTTGTGTGTTTTATCTACAATAGTCCAAGGACCACCCAGATCAAAGGAACCTGAAGACCCTAATTGATGCTCCAACATGTCCTGTGTTTGCCTATAGAATTTTGCAAGCAATGAAATTTTCTTAAACATATCCCTCCCTAGACTGAACTTCTATTTAGGAGATCTCTTTCTTCTTATTTTTCTTTATCAATAACGGTGGGGGTTTTTGCCTTCTGGGTATTGATCTTATCTTCCCAATGGTTGCTTTCTTACACATTTATATTTAGAAGTCAAGGAATGGAGAAAGAATTTGAATATTTTCTTAGGCTTTGGAACTTATCTCTTCAGGGAAACATTCATCAAAGTCCAAATGGTCTTGTGGCTAAGGTCATGGGACAGAGAAAAACTTACATTCTAAAGATCTCTTCTCATCAGGGGGATGAACACACAGCCATTGTTCTTTCTCATTTTAAAGGTCATGGGGCCGTCCGAGTTATCCGTTATGAGGGTAACGCCACCCTTCTCGAATACGCATCTCCTGGGGCCCATCTTGCCCAAATGGTGAGAGAAGGTAAAGATGCACTCGCCACTCAAATTGTTTGTGATGTTATCAAGGCCTTGCATTCACAGAGTTTTTCTCTCCTTCCCCTCCCAACAATTGAGGAATTACAAAGAGGATTTGAGAGATATTTGAATGCAGCATACACTGATATTCCTCGGGGAATTGTGACAGAGGCGGAAACCATTTACAAAGAGCTGGTCCATTCTCAAGACTCACCTATTGTCCTTCATGGCGATCTTCATCATGACAACATCCTCTTGGATAACAAACGAGGTTGGCTAGCCATCGATCCTAAAGGATATATTGGAGAGCCTGTTTATGAAGTTGGTGCCATGATGCGCAATTTCTTTGGTCGGAATGAGATTTACGAACAAGGAGAAGGGCTAAGGAAAAGGGTTGATATCATTTGTGAACAATTGGGATATGATAAGACGCGAGTCATCAGATGGTCTTATTCCCAAGCCATTTTGGCAGGAATATGGTCAGTGGAAGATAGAGAATCTTGCAAATGGGCTATAGACTTGGCCACATCTATGAAATCAGCTTTTAGAGAATTCTTGTAAAAAGTGTATTTGTTGTCCAAAAGTCCTTTCAATGTTAGATTAGTAATTCAATTAGGGAGCCAATAAAATGAACTCAAAGCAAATCACAGCCCAAGATATTGTCTTTTACCAAGAAGCTCTGAATGAGGCCAAGAAAGGTCTTGCAACGGGTGGAATTCCCATTGGGGCTGTATTGGTTCATAAGGGGCGTATTATTGGCCGCGGTCACAATAAACGCGTTCAAATGGGAAGCGCAATAAGACATGGGGAAACAGATTGCATTGAAAATGCAGGTCGCCATCCCGCCACTGTCTACCAAGAGTCTACTCTCTATACCACACTCTCCCCGTGTGCGATGTGTTCTGGCACGGCTCTTCTATACAAGATTCCTCGAATCGTTATGGGAGAAAATCAGAACTTTATGGGGGAAGAGGAATGGCTTAAATCCCATGGTGTCGTATTGTTAAATCTGAATGATGCAGAAACCATCCAGATGATGGGGGATTTTATTCGGGCTAATGACAGACTATGGAATGAGGATATTTCTTGTGTTGAAAAACAATCTTCAATGCAAGCCTAAGGTATTCACACTCCCCACATAAAAATCAGTATCCACAACACTACCCTTAAACCCTTGTGGCACTTGATTTTTATTTATCTTCTGAAACCCACATTTTTCATAAAATTTAGCAGCACCTTTAAGAACATCGACTGTACTCAGATAAAGGTGAGTAAATCCATGTTTCTCGGCAGCTCGAACGAGCTCTTTCATCAACTCCTGAGCAATCCCTTTCCCTCGGTAAGGCTGAGCCACAAATAACTTCTTCAGCTCACCATTTCGTTCATCAATCTTTGAGAGCCCAATACTTCCCACAATCTCTCCCTCTTCATTCACTGCATACCAAAAGTTATAAGACTTGTTAAAATAGAACGCCTCTTCGGCCTTCAAGATACTGATATTCTCCTTATCCGTAATCGGTATATTGAACTCATTTTTTTGAATATTTTCAATCATGTGGATAATCTGCTTGCGAATTGTACGAGAGGTCGAGAGCTTACGGATCTTAACGCCTTCCTTCAATTTCCGACTCTTCTCCAAAGCATTCCCGTACTTTTCAATGGATTTTATGATACTGTCCTGATCATCATCATTCAGAAAATCAAAGGCTCCTTTAATCTTTATATTCGAGTACTCATCAATAACCTTGATCTCAGCGAGCCCCTTCTCGGTTATTGTGAGACGTTTTTCCCTTTTGTCGGCACCATATGAGATTGATATGTAACTCTCTTTATCGAGATACGACACAATGCGAGACATGCTTGAGATAGAGAGGAGCAAAAGATTACTGAGCTCAGAAATAGTCATTCCTGGAGTTTTTGCGATCTCAATCAAGGCATGCCAGTTCTGAGGAGTTTGCCCAGAATGATTACTATTCAGTTGCAACATACCAAGTTCACGAATCAATTTTCGGGAAACTTGCCTGAGTTTGCTTATACTTTCTTTGTTAATCATAAGGTTATTTTAATAGCATAAGTCGAACCTCAGCAAAACCTCTATGTTTCAACGATATGAAAATAATTTAATGAAAGCAGTTGCAATTTGGTAGTATATTTATTAACTATAAACTATGCTCCCCGCGGGCGTCATCCCCGCTTTCGCGGGGATGACGCTGGTTGGGTAGGACTTGTTACACTCATTTAAAGGAGACACACATGAAAACGGAAAAATCTTATTTGAACGATACATATCAATTTGAAGAAGAGTGCCGAGTCATTCATGCCGACACAGACTCCCAAGGATTTTATGTCATTCTAGACAAGACGATCTTTTATCCTCAGGGGGGAGGCCAACCCTCAGATCAAGGAATTCTGCGTGATTCAGATATTTTATTGAATGTTCGTTCAATTCGTCAAATTGGAGATGAGATCCGACACTACGTTGATGGGGATGAATTAAAACCATTAATTGAACGATCGTTCAATTCTTATGTAAATCAGGACTTGCGCCTTCTCCACGCTAAGTTGCATACAGCTGGGCATCTGATTAGTCACTTTGTGGAAACCCGCTATCCTGATGCAAAAACACTTAAAGGTCACCATTTCCCAGGTGAAGCTTATGTTGAATTTAAATCACCTAAACAAATCTTGCTGGAAGAACTTCAAGCTCAAATCAATGAAATCATCTCAAAAGATCAAGAGATTAAAGCCTCCTATAGATCTAAAGATGCAGTCATTCAAGACTACCCACAAATGGCAAGTTTCTTTGCAGATCTTCAGGAAGTTCGCACTTTACAAATTGGTGATTTTCCCTACGCGCCTTGTGGAGGAACCCATGTGAAAAACACCAATGAGCTTAAGGGTTTAACCATTGGAGATCTAAAATGTAAGGGAGACACAACAAAGGTTAAATACGACTTTAAGTCTTAAAAAATAATTCATATTTTTTGCAATATATTAATCCAATTGATGTATAATTTTTTTCATTAACTAAAGGAGGCAAATATGGAAAACCCAACAACAGGACAATTCTGCTGGAACGAACTTGCTGTTTCAGATGTGAATAAGGCTAAAGACTTTTATGGAAAAGTTTTTGGCTGGCAGTTTACAGATGTGGACACAGGTGGAACGACCTATACCATGATCACTCAGAAGAACGATAACATGGCTGGCATGTGGCAGATTCCAACTGAGCAAAAAACCCAAATACAACCCCATTGGCTTTCATACATTCTCGTTGATAATGTTCCTCAAGCTCTTGAAACAGCAAAGAGAAATGGAGCTCAAATCATGAGAGAAACAACGCAAGTGGGTGATATGGGCCGCCTTGGGATCATCATTGATCCAACAGGTGCACCCGTTGGTTTGTGGGAACCTACACAGAGATAACAAATAAGGCGGGAGAGACCTTTGGAATAAGTATTTCCTGACTCAGGAAATACTTATTCTCAAAAGAAATAAATACATAAGATGAACTTATACAACAAAGGAAACAACACACTAACGATTCACCTTATGTATGATAATATACTCAATGCTTAAATAATCTCCATACGTAAAAATCCCTATATAGAAAGACTATTCTTATTCACTAGATCGACAAGTTGGGTACGAACTGAAAGTCCTGTTTTCTCTTTTATAATTTCCAAGACTTTTTCTACAGTTCTTGGAGAAATTTTGAGTGCACTACCAATCTCCTTCATACCCATTCCAAGACTAAGGTGCTTTAAAATTTCCCATTGCCTAGTGGTCAAAGAAAATTGCTGTCCATTATAGTTTAAAGAAACCGTCAGCATTTCAAAGGGATTGGATTTTATATCTTCATTCTTTGCTGATAGGTCAATTGATTTTTTCCAGCTTGCTGTACTTTTCCTAGCCCTTTCACAATTAATAATGTCATGACACTTGAAATTGAAGTGTAATATAAATTTTTCGAGCAACTCTTTATGCGTCTGTAAATAAATTATTTTTTCTTCATCTTCAGCCATAAAGCACCATATTTTAAATAGATTCCCATGCTGCTGATAAATACTGAAACCATAACGACACTCGTGTTTTTCAAAAATCTTCCCAATTTCATCCTTTGAATTAATATTAGCCCAGATTACTGAGAATTTTCCACCATTTGCAATGCAAGCTTTCCTGACATCAACCCACATATCTGTTTCAATCGCTTGATGTAACATCTCATTACTTATTGCCGGTTCAGATGAAATATGGAAATACTCTTCATTTCCAAGATACTCCCCATAAAGAAAAACCTTCACAGGAAAGTTCTCAAAAAGAGGCTTTAAATATTTATGTAATTCTTCTTGTATCTCAAGATTATATTGAATGGCCCTTTGATTATGGATCATGGATTTCCTTTATTTCTGATGTAATCTAATTATTAATTTAGTGCTTATTTCTTTTTTTTCAATGATTCAAAGCTTATAAATACAATCTACTTGAATCGTGCTAAGGAAGTCCATGTCGTGAGAAACAATGATCATAGCCCCTGGAAACTCCTTCAGTACCTGAATCACATGTTCTCGGGTTTCCAGGTCCAGATTGTTGGTTATCTCATCAAGAATAAGAAGTCGCGGGGTTTTGCCGGCAATTTGTGCAAGAGAAAGCCTAGCTTTTTCCCCTCCCGAAAGAGTTTTCACCAAAGCGTTTACTTCTTCATTTTTGCGGAATAGGAAATCATTCAAATGTTTTCTGATATCGCCATGAGGCCATGTGGGACAAATATCCTGTAGTGTCTCAAGAACTGTTTTCTCCGGAGAAAGAGTACCATAATGTTGATCTAAATAGCCGAGATCCTCACGATGAGGGGCAGACCACTCCCCACCCCTTTTCACCGCTTTATCACTTAATATGGCTCTGAGAAGGGTTGTTTTGCCACAGCCATTGTCTCCGTTAATCGCCATGCGTTCAGCGGATCCTAGAGTAAAATTAACTCCCTGCAGAATAGGTCGATCATACCCACATGATCCCTCTCGAATGGAAACAATGTCCTTATCACTTCGATGAGGCGCTGATAATGAAAAAGTGGGTTTAATGATCTCAGGTAATCGTAAAGCAGATAACTGCTCAAATAGATCATCTTTCTGCTGTCGAATCTCTGCCTTTTTTCGACCCGTTGTCTCAACGGCTCTTCGTGCTTTTTCACGCGAGACGATCGTGGGCCATTTCCGTTTTTCAATACTCTTCACACCTTTTTCTCTGCTTCTCGCAGCTCTACTTTGCTCTTTCATCAATGATTTGTGAGCCAGTGTTTTCTCACGATTTAGATGGTTGATTTCATTTTGAACCATTGATCTCTTCATTTCTCTATCCCTTATAAGATCATCAAACCTTCCTGAGAAAATATGGACCTTACCACCTTCAATATGCCAAAAGGTATGGATACAAGAACGCAGAAGTTCCACATCATGGGAAGCAATGATCAGTGTTCCCTGAAAACTCTGAAGGAGTCGAATCAGTGATTTACGGTTCTTATAATCTAAATGGTTCGTTGGCTCATCAAGCAATAGAACATCCGATTGAAGAGCAAGAGCCTGGGTTAAAGATGCATTCAGCCTCTCACCCCCACTCATGATGTTAAAGTCTTCAATCACTTGTGGAACAAAGCCAATAACAAGTTCTTTGGGTTTACCAAGCTCTCCTTGACTGGGCTCAAGGTTTCCTTGGATCATCCTCAGCAAACTTGATTTACCTGACCCATTTTGACCGATCAAAGCAATACGACTTCCAGGCTGCACCTGAGTCGTGAATCCTTCGAAGCAAATTTTCTGAGGAAAATGTAATCCAACATTGTGGAAGAAAAAGGGTGTATGACTCATAATTTATCTCTCGAATTAGGGCTGTTGATAAAGATGCCTCTCCCGACTTGGGGGTTTAAACAGAGCCCAAGATTTGGGCTATCGAGAAATAATTTTCATGTTGAGTCAAAACCTCAATGAGTTATTCTTACCTATAATTTAAGGTTGATTTGGGAAAAAAACAAGTATCATCTCTATCGAATGTTTGATAAATTACTTTACCAACCCACCAGTTATATTGCTTACGATACTCGATAAGTTATTTGGATCTCTTGCAATGTCTCTTGCGATATTCCTTAGATATTGAGGATCAAGATAGACTTCTTTCCGATTTGTGCCATCACCCTTTCCTCGGGTTAGAAATATATAATTCGACTCGTCTTTTGCTTGATTATACTGTCCATTTACTTCAAGTTGATGAATCAGTCGAGCCCTTTTAACAATATCCTTAAGGGGAATCGCATAGACAGCATTTGTCTCCTTAAAACGGTGAGATAGCTTAGTATTATGAGCGGCGTTATCCATAGCGCTTTGAATCGCTTTAATTGAAGCTTTATCCATTCGGAAGAAAAATAACTGAATGTAGTTCTTCCCTTTTGAATTAGGCTTAGAAAAGTCTCCACTATAAACGTACCCATAATAATTGGGATTTTTTCCCTTTTGCAATGAACTCGCGGGTATATCAATCCCTTTTCCGGTTTCCTCATAAAGCTCTTCAACGGCTGTAACTGTTGAATACTTATCAGTTACTTCACAACCACCGCCAAAAAAATTAACATAAGGAATAACTTTTCCTGTTTTTGTTTTATAAGTTTTCTTAGCGTCTGCACCTACGAAAACAGCAAAACGTAAATCAGGAATAGCTGTAGATACGTAGTCTTTTACAATGGCAACACCTGCCCGCTCAACATTGCCGTACTGACTCGTTAAGGTCGTTTTTCCACCCCGATCTTTAGCAGAATCAGGAGGATGAGAGTACAAAGCCTCGTTGTGAAGTGAAAGAATGAAAAGACTGAGTAAAAATAATCTCTTAAGCATTGTGCTACTTCCTTATGCAATATTAGGATTTTTTAGTAAAGAACGCAAATCATCATTTAATTGCTCTGGTTCGACTTTATAAATAGGAATATTGTTTTCCCGAGCAAAGCTAAGTTCTTGGGTCACACCCCAGGAATCTTGCCAGCCTTCAGCCGTTATGAGTATAAGCCCTTTTGAAACTTTTAAAAAATCAAATAAATAAGGCATTAGAAGTGATCTCCGCTCTTCACTTGAGGAAAGATTTAGGTTTTCAGCAATTTGATTAATATAAATAACAGGTGCAAAGACACTAACACCTTGAAGAAGAAACTGACTTGCAGCCTTTAATGAAAGCGCGTAACGCTCTGCTTTTTCTTGAGCCGTCCCTTCATAGGGGACGGCAAGAAAATATAGACCTGGCTCAAATCCCATTAATTGCGAACAGGAATGAGTGGATACACCTTACCCGTAGCCCAGTCTCGAGTAACGTAATCAAATAGATCGTGCTCAACAACACCTTTAAATTTAGGTTTTTTCTTTTCAACCAATATCTTAACATCATCAAGTGTCTTAACAGGATCTGTTATATCCATATTTACGTACTTGGTCGGAATGAAAAAGAATTTCAATGACATATTTTTCGGGAATCTGTTTTTAACATCATCCATTGTCAACTGACCTTGATAATTATACCGATTCTTATTGGCCCCAGCCAAAATGAATTCATACAATCTTCCCATCGATTCTTCGTCAAACATTTCCTCAACACTGCTATTCAGAATAATTCTCCGAAGAGTTTGTGCAGGCCATTTTTCAATTTGCCCTCCAAGGAATGTTTTAACTATGAATCCCTCTTTAAAATTCAGAACAGGAGAAACATCATCAACCTCCTGTTGCCACACTTTAAAATGATTAAAGATTGTAAATTGCAAAGTAGATTTCTCACCTATTTCGAAATCAATGCGGGATCTGTAAGCTTTAGCTTTCATCCTCAAGGGCACTGTCTCATCCGTGAGGTCAACTTTACGATAGCTATCTATTCGAAACTTTCCCTTAACAGGAACCATTTCATCCCCTTTGGTCAAATAGGTAGGACCCGCACAAAGGGCAGTATTTAATAGAAATAATGTGAAAACGGTTTTTTTAAACATATGTTACTCCTTCTGTTAATCAATTTATATAGACTTATTTCACTCCAATCCCCTCGTGCGTCATTCCTGCGAAAGCAGGAATCCAAGGCTAATAACCTCATTCCGAAGGGATGTAGGAATTATACAGCATTTCATTGCTGTCGCAATGATTTGTATGGATCCCTGCTTTCGCAGGGATGACGCCAATAGGTTGAGTTGTTAATAAATGGCTATTCATTTACTTCAAGTTCTCATTCGCAAAGTCCCAGTTCACCAGGTGATCGAGGAAAAGCTCAACGTAGTCTTTCCTTCGGTTCTGATAATCCAAGTAATAAGCATGCTCCCAAACATCGCAAGTGAGCAAGGCTTTTTCCCCATGGATCATTGGCAAATCAGCATCCGGCAAGGGTACAATTTTGAGCTTACCATCCTTATCCAGAACAAGCCAGACCCAACCACTTCCAAAAAGCTTTGTGCCGGTTTCGATGAACTGTTTCTTAAATTCTGCATAACTTCCAAAGGTTTTGGTGATGAGATCTGCGATCGGCCCTTTGGCTTCCCCTCCCCCTTTCGCCATCATAGATCGCCAATAGAAGGTATGATTCCAGTCTTGAGCTGCGTTATTAAAGACTGTCTTGAGTTCGGGATCATTCGCGCTCTTTTCAATGACTTGTTCAAGACTAAGCCCAGTAAGCCCCTTTTCTTGAACAAGTTTATTTAGATTATCCACGTAACCTTTGTGATGCTTCTCATAGTGAAAGAAGACGGTCTTTTCTGAAATATAAGGCTCTAAGGCTTTTTTATCATAAGGGAGAGGCGGTAGATCAAAAGCCTTTATTTCTACAACTGTAGCTGCAAGTGAACAAACGAACAAAATAACTGCCGTGATCTTTTTCATTTTTATCTCTATCAACTATATCTTTATTTTTTAGGTACGATCACAAGCAAGCAGCCTTGCTTCTTCGTTCGCAACGTCCAGTAAAAACTCAGAATGGCTCCAAGGATGGTAAGGGGTATGCCAATACGTTTATTCACCAAAGCAACCGTTTCTGGAGCAAGAAAATATCCCATAATAAAGAACACGACACCAAAGATTAGATATACAGCAATACGCCTCCAACTAAATGAAACCTTAAGCTTCAACGCTTCCTTAAAGGTTAATTTTTCAACTAATTTTCCCCCAATTGCAAACTTAAGAGCGAAGTTTTTATAAGTTATTTTTGGAAGACTATTCAGTATATATTGATTTGTAAGGAGAATTAAAATGGAAAGCGCTATAACATAGACAAGCAAACCAAATCCAAAGGCAGCATCCAGATCTCGACCTACAAGATCAAAAACTAAATAACCCGAAACACATGCTATGATGCCGCTAGGAAGAACTTGAGTGAGAGCCTCTCGCCAATATTTTGAGTAAAAAGCTGAATTGAAATGTTTACTGAGCATTGTGTTATCTAAAGCAATTGGACTTGCCATAATTTCCCTCATTTTTTGTTTTTCATTTCATACCATGGAAAGGAGCAAGAGTCTAGACTTACCAGATAAATATTTATTATTTACTTATTATTAATCACATATGTTTAATATAAATATATATAACAATAGGGTGGATAAAATGGCTAAATTTTATTATGTTGGTATTTTAAGTGCTTTCTTCTTAGCAAGCGTAGTGCCTGCCGAATCCCAATCCCCTTTCAAAAAGGTATTTGGGATCACAAGTACAACAGATCATTTGAATCGGTTAATTGTATTGACGCAGATGCAACAAACACTTGCGGAAATAAATGATGTCAACGCGAAAATTGTGCAGGAAGAAAAAGACATTGGCGCCCTTAATAAACTAATTGATGAAGAAATTAGGATGGAGATCAAAAAAGCTGAAGATCAAATGGCAGCTCTTGCTGGAGACGTTTTGAAAGAATCTGAATTGCGTACCAAAGATCTGCAATCACGTATAGATAGACGTGAAGGAAACATAGCCGAACTCCAAAAAGCACTACAAGCTGAATCTAAACTTACCCAATGGGCTAAAACATTTAATACTATGGCTCTTGGTAAACTAGGGTCTGCGGTAAATTTAACGCAGAAAATGGATGCAGCAAGCAAAAAAGACCTTGAAAACCAAATTGCGGCCCGTCGGAAGTCTATTGCTGATCTTCAGAAACAAATAGCTGAAGAACAACGAATGTTGAGAAGTATTTATACTTCACCAGAATACCAACAAAAAGCTCAAGTTCTAAATGCAAAAATTGCAGACTATACTAAGGCCTTGAGTACCATTTTAAGTTCTGCAGCAAAGAAAAGGCAGGAACGTATCTTTGGTCCATACAATCAGAAAGCCGATGATCTCCTCAAGCAATTGAATAAGCAAATCAAAGAAGCAAAATGCAATCTTATTAAATCACCAGGCGACACAAAGCCTGCAATCATTAAGCAATGTAAACAACAAGAACTAGATGGCGCAAAAAAAGCAATGACGGGTAAGTTTCCTGCATGTGATGGCTTAACAGTAACCAGTACGGTTGATCAGATTAATCAATGCATCACTTACTATCGCACAAATCGATAAGCCTTTAGATTTACAGCTACAGCGTAGACATTCTGAAAACCGAAGCCTCAAGGATCTGAACTTAATTAAATATTAATTCATGTTTATTATACTAATATAGTAATTATATTTTATTTTGGTTTTTTTATGCGTAATATTATTATTAAATCATTTTATTTTTTGACAGTGCTTTCCTCGGTGTTTTTTACACCTGTGGCAGAGGCAAAAATGCCGATAGCTGCCTTTAAGGGAGTAACAAAAACCTTTAAAAAGGGCAAAGAACATTTGTCTCCGACTTTTGGTGAAGCAGCTCTGGAAACTGGCCTCACTTATGATATGCGTTTTTATTTTGAATTCGAAGCCGGGTTCAAAGCCGATGGAACAAATGACTACAATAAAGATACCTCGAAAAATCCTTTATGGCTTGTGATCAAGGATTTGTTTCCTTCACCCGCTGGAGACATAGCACCCACAGTTAATACTGCTATTAATTTTGGTCGATTCGCAACACCTGAGACCTTTGCAGTGTTGCTTAACTTCACGAACAAAGTTCGATCCTTATCTGAAACGCAAACCCCGACACAAAGCCCTCGAAAATTAGAAAGTGAGCTCAGCTTACTTAAAATGGAACATAAAACCCTACTCAGCCCTAAGTCCTCCCCAGGTGAGAGCAAAAAGAAAAAAAAGGGAACAATCATCCCAAGATTTACCTTAGAAGAAACAGAAACAAAGATTGCTGAGCTAGAAACAAAAGTTAACGATATTGCAAGTACAGAGAAAAAAAAGCAGGAGTTAAACTCAGAAGTCGCACAAGAGTTATTGAATACCCTAGATGACAGAACAATTGTCAATTTACTAGAACAAGAACATCTGGCGACATTGGTCAACACTGAGCTGAATAAAGATCACGAATACATTGAGCTTCAAAACAAATTAGAAGAGGCAAGAATAAATGGTCAGTTCGGACAGATACAGGATCTAACAGTACAAATTCAAACAAAATCTGATAATTTTATTAAGAGTCAACGCACTAATGACGCGAACTGGGGGAAGTTACAGGGACAAGAATTAGACCAAAAAAAATCTGAATGGCAAAAGAAATTTGGAGTGGAGACTGTGAGTCTTCTTATTAAACACATCAACCAAACCTTAGAGCAGGAAAGCAGCTCCATGGCTCCCAAATTTACATTGGAGCAAAGCATTACCGCAGCTTTCGATGAACTGTTTAATGATCGCAATGATATGAAAAGACTACTCAACAAATTAGATGATGACATCGTAGATCGGGAAGAAGTCAAGAAATTCAATGTGGACGATAAGATCGATAAAGACTTCATCGATTCTCTTATTCAAAAAAAGGAAATGCTGGATATAGATGAAATTTATGCTCTCAGCAATGGATCTTTCTTTTTTCCGTCATCGTCAATTCCTTATAAGGCCGGCGCCTCGCCTGTCAGCACATTAATGCTCATAAATATGATCGCAAAAACAATGTCCTCTTGAGAGATACAATTGCTGAATGTGTGGAAGTATCCATACGACACATTTGCAATCTCCTCCTTTACAATAAAGATACCCTTCAGTTTGACCTCAGCCATTTAGAACCAACAATCGATAAGGGAAATCCATTTTACACTAACTTTAAAAACTTTTTCAACCTGCAGCCCCCTGAAAAAGCGAATTCAGGTGATATCACGATAAGGTCCGAATGGAACAAGGTAGTGGCTGATATGAACGCTTTTCAAGATCCCATCCAGATTAACTATATGAGAGGCAACAACGAGCTTAATGCGGGCTATTTAAATCTCACTAAGCTATTTCAGAAATTATTTAATCTAACATTGAAAGAACTACCTACTCCAACGGGTTATAAGAAAGAAGAAGATTATCACAACGCTCAGCTAAAGTGGGTCAAGGACGCCATGCTGAAAGTATTTCAAACGATGAACCCCAACTATGATTACACATTTGAATTATCTGGCGTTTCACATGTTAGAGACGATATTTCAGGGGTTATGAAGATAGAAGCAAAAAAGGATGATCATGTCATATTTTCATTTGACATCCAATCATTCGTCAACAGACATGCAGAAATTACTAATCTGACAAGTGCTCCTTCTGATGAGGACAATTATTACGACACTATAAGACGATTGAGGCAAGTCAATACGGATGGACTCATAAACAGCGCAGAGTCGATGGTATTACTGATAAATCAAGCCGGACTTAAACTAGAGCCAAAATCTCCATTTTACAAGCTTTTTCAGAAGAAACTACAAGACAATACTTCCCGTATCGATCTGTTAAAAGACATAAAAGCCAATCTTGCAAAGTGGAAAACAGATGACCAATACAAAGACCATATAAAAGTCATTTATTCTCTCGTTGAACACATCCTCGAACAAACATCTTGGGAGGATTCTGCTACTGTCGACTCTATTACTTTAGTTCTTTATGAGCTCCTGGAGGGCCAGGATGAAAACCTCAAACAAATAGTTTCAAAAAGGATCAAGGGACTTGATTTTACTAATATTTACAAGGAAGTTTCACATTTAGAGTTTCAAACCCTACTGAATCTAAGCCAATTGAAATATCTTAATTTAGCTCATATAGGTCGCACTGTTCTTGTAGATAGTAATAATAACCCCTTAGCCGAAAGTGAAATACTCCTCGGCCTAAGCAAAATAAAATCTCTCAAGACACTTTCACTGACAAACCAATTGAATAGCTTTTCATGTAAACAGGAAGATTTCGAAGGACTAGAAAAACTTATATTTAGCACGACCAAGATAAAGACTGTTGAACTTGAAAACCTGAAGTCTCTTAAATTACTTAAAGTGAATTTTGGCGACAAGTTAGAGATGCTCTCACTGAAGACTCTTAAGGCCTTAGAAGAAGTCAGTTTAAATCAATCTGGAATAAAAACACTTGAACTTGCAGAACTAAATTCCTTGAAAAAGCTTGATTTGAGTTGGACCTCAAATTTAAAAAACGTCTCACTTAAGGCTTTTGAGGCATTAGAAGAACTCTTTATAGTTCACTCAAACATAAATACTCTTGAACTTGTGGATTTAAATTCCCTGAGGAAAATTCGATTGAGTTTTAGCAAGGAACTCGAGACCCTATCCCTTAAAGCGCTTGGGGCGTTAGAAGAAGTTGACTTAGAGGGTTGTAAAATTGCTAAGATTGAACTTGAAAACCTGAATTCCTTGAAGAAACTTAATATGAGTTCTACCTCCGAACTCGGGACGCTCTCTCTTAAAGAGCTAAGAGCACTAGAAGAAGTTAATTTAAGTCATTCAACGGTAAAAGCCGTTGAATTTGAGAATCTAGACTCATTGAAAAAAGTAAATTTATATCAAACTTCAAATATAAAGACTTTGAAATTGAACAAACTTAGCTCATTAGAAAACCTTGATCTGAATGCTATGGTAGTAGAACAAACAACTCTTGAAGACCTCAATAACCTAAAAGCCCTTAATCTTGAACATCACATAGCTCAACAATCTCTATCACTAACTAGATTGAATAACCTTGAAGACTTAACACTTAAAGGTGCTTTAACCCGCACAGTCTCTTTGAATGATATGAATAGCATTGAAACGCTGGACTTTTCAGAAATGCAGAAATTAGACAAACTTTCCTTTTCGGGTTCCTTTAATAATTTGAAGAGAATAAACCTAAAAGATTCATCGGAATTGCAAATTGAGGGCCTAAATGATCTGATGGAAAAAAAGATAAAGTCGGGACAAAAAATTGAAGTCGGTGGTTTATCGGAAGAAAACCTTCTCCGTATTGGAATTAGAAAAGCCCGAGACGAATCAAAAGACCTTCAGTGATCTAAATGCAATTCCAACGCTTGTTGATTTAGTGTTTTCACAACATGAAAAAGAGAGCTAATCTATTCCTATCATGCAAAGCTTTAACCCTGAAACTTACCTAAACCAAGGATATGCCGTCCTTGAGAACTTTATTGATGATTCTCTTCGAAAGCAGTTGAGAGAAAGAGCCTATCAACTTGCTCATCTCATAGAAGAAGGGTTAGTGCCCGTTTTCCATCCTCAGACTCAAACTACATGGACACATGATGAGATTGAGGCTTCAACGCGAGGATTGTGTTGCTTTTGGGAAGATCCCGGATCTGCGAAACCCCGTTTGCTCAAGCTTTCCCATGCCCTTCATAAGCTGGATCCTCTTGTCTATGAGTTTACTATTTCTGCCAAGATCAAGGATCTTCTTTGTGAATTGTCAATTGTACACCCCCAAATCGTTCAAACCCAACTTCATTTCAAACCACCTCATTCCGCATCAGGGGTTAGTTGGCATCAAGATGCTTCCTACATTATGACCCACCCCTGCACAACAACAGGTTTGTGGCTTGCTCTCGAAGATGCAACCGTTGAGAGTGGCTGCCTAACTGTGATCCCTGGTGCACACAAGAATGGTCTTGCGCAACTAATGAGTCGAACTCCTGCTGGCGAACTGTCCTTCACAAGGATTCAAGAAAACAACTGGAATACAATGACTCGCGTCTCCCTCCCCGTGTCCGCGGGCACATTGATTGTTTTGCACGGCCTCTGTCCCCACAAAAGTGATGCGAACACCTCACAAAATTCCAGACTCTCCTTAACGACGCATTTCTTTGATTTATCATCAAAATATGCTGAGGAAAATTGGCTACCGCTCAAGATGCTTTAATTTCGATAGTTTATTTCAGTCTTAACATTTACACTCACTTGTATTATTTTAATCCCCACGCCTTATTGAAAGCTAGACCCATGTCCACACGATCTAAAGTAGTCTCCTATAATCCAAATTGGCCGACTGAGTTTGAGGCAGAGGCGAATCATATTAAGGAATTACTGGGGCAGAATTGCGTTGCCATTCATCACGTAGGCTCCACAAGTGTGCCGGGGCTGCCTGCAAAACCTCAGGTTGATATTATTGTGGCCGTGAATAACCTACCGAAAGCCTATGAAAAGCTTGAGAAGCGCTATATCCCCAAGGGGGAATTTAATATCCCCTTTCATATGGTGTTTGGGGAAAGGCCTGGGAATCCCCTTACGAACATTCATGTGTATGAAGAAGGCAATCCTGAGATAGAACTTAATCTTCTGTTCCGGAATTACCTAAGGACACACCCAGAAGCTGTCAAGAAATATGCAGACTTAAAGCTTACCTTAGATAAAAGGCCTGAATCACATGTGAGAGGAAGTCACGGGTTTAGGACGTATACCCTGAAGAAGGATGCCTTTATTAAGAACGTACTGAATAAAGCTGGCTTCCAAGGCATATGTATGAGGCGTTGCACTCATTATGATGAGTGGGAGGCAGCGAAACGGTTCAGACAAAAATACTTCTTTGATAAGGTTCCCATAGAGGATCCCTACACCTGGACTTTTGAGCATAAGGATCATGTGCATTTTGTTTTGTATGAGGGAACGCGTATCGTTGGATATGCTCACTTACAACTCTGGCCTGAGCAACGAGCAGCTCTCAGAATCATTGTCATTGATGAGGATATTAGGAGCAAAGGCCTGGGCAGTCATTTTCTAAAGCGCTCAGAACGTTGGCTCCAGGAACAAGGCTATCAAGTCCTTCTAACAGAATCTTCTCCTAAAGCCTATGCATTTTATAAGCAAAATGGGTATACTGAAATGCCCTTTAATGACCCGGAGGGTGAGGAAACCCACCCCGATGATATAGCCGTAGGGAAAAGATTATGAAATTGAATAATAAAGAAAAGTTATCTCTCAAGGTTATCGACACCTGGCTAGATTATAAATCCAGATACTCTGATATCCCAGGCGTTCAAACCTGTATTCGAAAGAAGGGGCAGCTTATTTTTAGCAAGGCTTACGGTCTTGCAAATGTCAAAACGCAGGAAAAACTGACGACGAAGCATATCTTTCGCATGGCCTCTCAATCCAAGATGTTTACAAGTTGTGCCATCCTTCAGCTTGTTCAAGAAGGAAGATTAAGTCTTGAGGACAAAGCTATTACTTACCTTCCAGAGCTGAAAAAACATAAGGATAAACGATTTAAGGAGATCACCGTTCGAGATCTTTTAAGCCATCGTTCCGGCCTATTTAGAGATGGCCTTGATTCTGATCATTGGGATCTTCTTGTCCCTTTTCCTTCTCGAGAAAAACTGATGAAAGAAGTCATGAGTACAGACCTTATTTATGCACCGAATGAACAAACAAAATATTCAAATACAGGGTATGCATTGCTGGGTCTTATTATTGAAAACGTAATGAAACAGTCTTTTTCAAAATCAATAAACTCTTTGATTATCAATAAGTTAAGAACGAATCAACTTTCGACTGATTATTCTCCCGAATTTAAGAAAGATTTTGCGTCGGGTCACTCACGACCATTTTATGAGAGACAGCGCTTACCTTACAAACATGCAGAAGCAGATGCTATGGCACCTGCTACAGGCATTTGTGGAAATGCGGAGGATGGCAGTTTGTTTCTTGATGAGATGCTCTTTCGAAAATCTTTTTTAACCAAGGAGATGCAAAAAGAAATTCTCTCAATAAGTTGGCCTGTCATGAACATACCCAATGAAAGGTATGGATATGGGATGTTCTTTGAATCTTTTAAAGGTGGCGAAGTCATAGGGCATGCGGGAGCTTTCCCTGGATTTTCAACTATTACAGCAAATATTAGTGGTTCAGAGACAATCCTTAGTTTCTTCCTCAACACCAACGAACACCTTCCTGGAACAGCTATAAAATCAATCGCAAAAATTCTTCATAAAATTGATTCAACCTTCACGGAAAAGGAAGCTGATAAAGCTACCCTTTCTCCGCCTCTCATGAATAAATGGGGAGGTCTTCTCTTTATCCTCACAAAAACAAAAGGATATACAATCCCCTTGGATTGGTGGAATCCTTGTGAAGACGCTTTAGATCTCACCAGTAAGGATGGGAAAAATTACTGGGCTGAAAAGCAGAGTGGATACAATAGTCCAGGTCAAAGTATAACTTTTAACAAAGACGCTAAGGGAAATATAACTTCTGTTATGTGGGGTACGTATGTTTCAATGAACGAATCAGATTTTATAAAGAACTCGAAAAAGATACTTGCTTAGAGGACTCTTATCTTATTAAGCCAAAATTCACCATAAATCGCGTGTCTGGTTTGGCTCCCATAAAGGGGAAGAATTGATGATCCACTCTTAGTCCAATTCTAAGATTATTCTGTTGATAATGAACTCCTGTTCCATACAGATAGGATCCTTCCTTTGTTTGCATGTCTTTCAAGAGCATCCCATCAAAAAACCATTTTTGAGCGAGTTGAGAATAGAAGTTGAGACTAATCTGTTTTGTTGGCTTCTGAGAATCCATCTCAAAGATTTCTATAGAAGAAAAATCTTTGAGTATACATGGAATAAATTGATCATTAAGAACAGCGTAAGTTATTGTCATACTTAACTTTTCATGTCCTACAGTTATACCAATGTCAGCCAGCGTTGGCTTCAATGTCTGTTGATCAAATTTAAGCTGACTGTTGAGAGTAAGCCACTCAGAAATGTTGGTCTGGAGATACCCTAATAAGTCTGATTCACGCCTATCCAAGGAATCGTGCTCTGGCGAAATATAATTCTTCTGTTCCATTTTGATACTCATATTTCCGAGGAAATCTAAGGGTACCAACATCTCCCAACCAAGGGCATAATGCCCTCGCTCCCTGATTGTCGGAGTTGGTGAGAAAGCATTTGGAGATTCCATGTTCTCCCGGCCTCCCATAAAATAAGAAGGCGTTCCAATAGGCTGCCCTGTAGAAGCAAGGAACTTTCCAAAAGGATAAATCGCAACACCTGCGGCTTCCCAAAGCGGAAGAGAAGGCCCCATCCACTCAAGTCCTGCTTGGGGCTCAAGGTTCACTGTCGTATTCCTTCCCTCAGGAAAAAGTTCGTCCAAGAGCTTATTTTGATAGAGCTGACCACGAGAAGACGCAAAAAGTGAAACAGTTTGTCCAATGGGCACTCTCACGGATTTCCTCCACTCAAGGGTGAGATAGTGAAGTAGTGAGCTATTCTCATATGGTAATTCCTTTGTATTTCTGTCTGGAGTAAGCATAAATTCGTTATATTGAGAAGACTCCCCCATATCGAAAATAAAATCCGTATTTCCTTGATAAGCATCCCAGCCATATTCTGCCCTCAGAATACTGTCCCCCTGACCGAACTCGAAGTGTTCATTAAAACTTCGCATGTTTATTTGATTTTCATTTTTATTATAAGTAATTGTTTTATTTAAATATTTTGCTTGTGGCACGGAGATGAAAGAGAAGAAAAGGATAGATGTAATGAGGAGCCTTTGCATGTTCCCGACTTTCCTGTTGTGAATCCACCGGTTGTTTAAACCGATGGATTCATCCTGATATTCTAGAAGTTTTTTTGTTCTAGATTGTGGATCCTTGATGGCTAATTAGCATGGACCCCTGTTTATTCCACCAAATCTCCACTTATATGCGCCACAATGAGCCTTACATACGCCTATAGCAGCATCACCATGACCATTAACATTCAAACAACGCATCGCTCGACCCTCGCCATTTATACACATGCAGCATTCGGCACTTGCCTCTTGGACATATGCCCAACTTGCAAGAGTAACAAGACAAGCGGTTTTAACAATTTTCTTCAGATTAACATTTTTCATTTTTTTATTTCCTTTCATCTGTTTAAGAAGCCTTTATTCGCTTCAGGTATATCGAGTCATCTCGATCATGGGTCGAACCTATCAATGAGAACGAAGTCTTTGCTTCCCAGAAAAATTTCCAGAGTAGAGTACTCAAGTAAAAAATACGGTCTTTGATTAAAGGAGATTGAATAAGTAAGCTTATGACTCAAGACCCCAATTGGTAAAAAATACTCTTCTCTTTACAAAGAGCGACAACCCTTTTAATGTTTCAAAGGATAAAAAAATTATTTTTTAGTGTTCATGCGGGAGTAAAATTAAGAACGTTATATGATGGACAATAACATCTCAGCCCCCAAAACTCCTTCAATAGATCACCTCCTCATTATTAATGGAATTAAGTTCAGTCTAAGAGAAATTGATGTCATTGCTTATGTTGTCGGCGGTCGATCAACCAAGAAAATCGCTATGATGAGCGGCCTTTCGCCACGAACTGTTGAAAATTACATTCGAAATATCATGATTAAACTTGAGTGTAATTCTCGGGAAAGTATTATTGATTTCATTGAAAAATCTGACAAACTCTCCGCAATGAGAGAGCATTATTCTCAATTAATTGGACATCAGTCTCCTTCAGAAAAATTTGAATCTAATCGTTTTCATCCTTTCCAAGAAAATATTCCAAAGTCCGAACCTCAGCAGAGTGGAAAGAGAAAATGGATTTATATTTCAGGAATAGTCTTTTCTCTCATGTTGACACTAATCGTTTTTGCCGTCTTGATAGATAAACAATCTGCATCTGCCCGATCAGTGATCATTCTCCCGTCGAGCCAAACCCATCTTATCCGCCAAAAAATACTCTCTGAGATTCAGGAAGGATTTAAGAGTGGGGACGGCATTCAAACCGTAGCACTTGTTGGAATTGGGGGCGCAGGAAAAACAACACTTGCTCGTCATTACGCAAGTCAGCAAAACACACCAATCGTTTGGGAGTTGAATGCTGAAACAAGAGAAAATCTTCAGCGATCATTCACAGAACTTGCGGAGTCCCTTATCAAGACAAATGAAGAAAGAAAATTCTTGAATGGACTAAAGGAAATTAAAGATTCTCAAGAAAGAGAGAATAAGATCACCCAATTTGTCAGAGAACATTTACAAGCTCAAGCTCACTGGCTTTTACTCTTCGATAACGTTGACAAATTTTCTGATATTCAAGCCTATTATCCACATGATGCAACACTATGGGGAAAGGGTCATATTTTACTGACAACGACTGATAGTAATATCCGCTCGAATCCTTATGTAAACAAAGCCATCTATATCGAAAAATTGAGTCCTGATGAAAGCCTATCGCTCTTTGAAAGCATCATGACTCAAGGGCAGAAGAGTCACTTTTCAGATTCACAACGGGATGAAGCTAAAAAGTTTCTAGCGAAAATTCCAGCATTTCCCTTAGATGTTACAGTCGCAGCCTATTATTTGAAAGCCACCCATATTGATTACAATCAATATTTAAACAACATTGGGAAGTATAATGAAAGATTTGCTCTTTTTCAGGAAAAAATACTGAAGGATACAAGTGATTATTCGAAAACGCGTCAAAGTATTATCAATATGTCTGTCCAAAGTTTGTTCGAAGAAAATCCAGAATTTGTTGATCTTTTAATGCTGGTTAGCTTACTGGACTCTCACAATATCCCGCGAGATCTATTGGATCAATATAAGAGCAACATCCTCGTTGATAATTTCATATATCACTTGCAAAAGTATTCTCTTATCAATGAGGATCAATTACAGCCGGTGAATGCTCTCTCATTCCTCACTATTCATCGAAGCATTCAAGATACATGCTTAGGATATATTACCCATCGTTTTGCAAAATATGAACTTCATCCTATACGAGAATCTATGGGGACGACTTTAGAAAATTACGCAAGAAAAGCATTTGAAAAAGAGGATATCGATCGAATTAAACTCATCACCCAACATTTCACCAAATTCTTAAGTCATGAAGCACAAATTCCAGAACAAGTTAAATGGGTGATCGGAATCGAACTCGGAAGAGCCCATATCTACCTTGGGAACAACACCTTAGCAAAAGAATGTCTTTTGAAAAGCGTTGGTAAGATGGAGAAACTATTAAAAAAGGACATCCCTCTTCTCTTAAGGGCTAAAAGCAATCTAGGTGTTGCTTACCGAGAACTCGGAGATTACGAGAAAGCAAGAGGTTTGCTCGAATACACCCTGAATCTCTATCAAAACCAGGGAGATAAGAATCTTAAAGACATTGCCTGGACGTCAGCACAACTTGGAAAAGTATATGGAAGCCTTGGAGATTTTGCTAAGGCAAAATTAATGCTTGAGAAAAGTCTTAATACTTACAAGCATAACCTCCCTGAAAATTCTTTAGATCGGGCTTGGACTTCCGTTCGTCTCGCTTATCTATACAATAATTTAGGAGATGTTGAAAAAGCTAGAACATTATTTGAAGAGAGCCTCAGTCTTTACCAAGCCTCCCTTCCTGAGGATCATGTTAAACTCGCCTGGGCACTTGTCCATTTAGCTAATATATACAATGATCTAGGTGAATCTGAAAAAGCAAAGTTATTCCTTGAAAAAAGTTTATCGATCTATAAAAAACATTTCTCAGATGACCACCAAGATATTGCTTGGGCGACTGTTCATTTATCAGATGTCTACCGGAAATTAGGAAACCATAAGAAAGCCCAAGAACTTCTTATTCAAAGTTATACCACTTACGAAAAATCATTCGATCCTCATCACCCAAAAATGGCTTGGATTTCTAAGCATCTTGGAATTTTATACAAAGATATGGGGCAGTACGAACAGGCTCGGAAGTGGTTTGAGAAGAGCTTGACCATTTATGAAAAAAAATATGGAACGACTCATCTGAGAACTGCAAAAATATTTAATTATTTGGGGGAAATTTACTCGCTTGAAAAGAACTTAGACTTAGCAGAAAACTTCCTTTCTAGAGCTCTCATGATTTATACAAAACAAAACCACCCCAATCGCCTAAAGGCTTTAGTTTCCTTAAGCGGGATATATACGGAAAAGTCTAAACGTGCTGCCCAGCAAGGAGATCATGTAAGTTCACATAAATATAACCTTCAGGCACTCCAGTACTTAGAAAAATCTCAGAACTCTCAATGAGGAAGAGAATCAAAAGTATCCCATGTTATTATTCTCCATAGAGTTTTGGAATCAGAAAGGATAAGAGGTCCACCCTCAACACCATATTCCTTTGCATCTAAATACCTTTTTTCCGAATCAGTAATACAACTTTCAATAACATAAAAATCGCTTTTAGGAATGAATCTCCAAAGAGTGCTCCGCGTTGTCGTGTTGTTTAAAAAGACCTTCCCTTCATGATAGCCAAGATACTTCCTTGGTCCTCTTTTATTTTGAAAAACAATACGCTCAATAAAAAAGTGATCGGAATCATAGGGTACGATCTTCCAATGATAGCCTCGATTAGGATCTGTTGTCTTATTAAAGACATGCTTATTGTCCGTAAACTGAAGTCCACGCGAAGTATCTCCAAATATGTGAAGTGCTGTTTTGTTGTCATCACACTGTTTCGTAATAATAACATCCTGGTTACATAAACCATGTATTGGATGTTTGATATTACCTGTAGGAAGCGGCTCCAGCGGAGGACTTGTATCCAGTTTATCCTTCTGATGACCCCACTTAAAAAATCTTAAGGGAATGAATCGCCAATGATCTCCTCCTCCAGGAATACCATCTGTTGCGAAGAGTTCAACTCCCTTCCCCTTTGGATCTTCAGGATTGAAACATTTGATCTTGCACGTATCGTTAACTCTCGTGTCAGACGAAAATTCCCAAAATGCAGGTTCTGATTGGAGAAATCTGTGGCCTTGATAGTCAATAGCCAAATAAGTACCTTCACCAGGTGAGTTTGACCGTAGGCTAAAAACAAGTTTTTCATCAATGAAGTGAGGCTCCATCCTCCAATAATAAAGACTTCTTTTTGGGTACTTTTCTCTATACAAACCATCTTTACTTACCCTGACAACACCCGTTGAATTATTTCCCTGAAGGCAGGTTCCAGTGAGATCGGGGATACCGCAAACACTCTTTAAAAGAATGTCTTCTCCAGAGTATTGAAGATACTGAAGTGAGGATAGGAAACGGCGAAAATTCTCACGCTCTACCTTTTTTGACTCTTCCTTGTTAGTCATATCTAACTTTGTGGCATAATATTCTCGTTTATAAAACTCGGTACCTACCTTAATTAATTTTTTTAGGGATTTTCTTTCCTGTTGCGGAAAAGTACTTACGTATGATTTTAGAAACGCTTTATCAATTTCTTTTAATTTAAAGATAATTCTCAGTGCATCATCTGGATTAAATTTATTTCCAAATATCCTCAAACCTGCTGTAAACCATAAGGATCCTAAGAAACGCCCAATATCCTGGCAAGGATTATCAAAACCTTTTAAGGTCTTAGCCATTTTCCCATAATCTATAAACGTAACTTGGTGGGAGTTAGAGTCATAAAAAACATTCTCGCTATGTGCATCGCCAAGTGTCACAGTCATTATTTGAGATAGGAAATCATCGATGAGTTTATGTCTATATTCTTGATTAAATAAACCTAAAGCTGGCTCAAATACATGCTTATCTGATGTATTATCTTCCTTATCGAGACAACCCTTTACTTTCTTGAACTTATCATTGAGTTGTTGATCATGGGCAAAGATTAAGGAATCATCTTTTTCACTAGGTCTCATCAACTTATGAAAAATGGCCATTTGCTCTGCCACATCTTGTATCGCAGGTCTTACTGATTCAATCTTACCCTCTAGAAAATCAGAGAAGAGAGAATTAAAATCAACTCCAGGTGCTTGATCAAATATGAGGACATCCCGATTTTTAAAACCTAAAAATTCCCTTGCTCTTACAACCCCTATTAAACTTGAAAGATTTAGACGGCTTGTCTCCTCAAGTCCCCATGCATTAATTTTTCTTTCAAAGAATAATTTCCAAGCTTTTTGAGTTGATCCAAATTCACTTGAATCTTCCCCTGTTTCAAATACCTTAAACCAATAAGGTCTATCCTTTGTAAGAAGTTTAAAGACGACAGCTCCACTATGGCCGTTTTTCTTGATTTCAATCTCTTTAGAGTCGACCAAAGAAGTGAGAGTCCGATGCCGCCACTCACCAAATAAAGGCATGAGTTCTTGTCGATCGTAAGAATTAAAAATGTCTTCTGAAATGATAGGTGAGTCTTGAGTAACAGCCCGGATCTCAACTCTTGACTCTTGATCAGCAGAAGCGTGAATTTGTTGGCGAGGTTTTAATTTAATAACCAAATGTATATGTTTATCTGGATCATCTTGTCCTGCCCCCGCATACAGATTTTGAGTTCCCCAAAGGACAGTTGCAGAAAGTAAAAGTAAATTTCGTAAACACGTCATGTTGTGAACTCCTGTTTTTTAATTACTCATTAGAATTATATAGAAAACTTAGTGTGACCTATCCCCTATAATTACTAGAGTAGAAAATACTCTTGATCCTTCTTATCTCAATAGCATTACAATTAATGATTTTTAAATAATACTCATTCTACAATATAGTGTTAACACTTTTAAATTTGAGATCAACCTGCGATGACCAAAAATTTCAGAAAACTTCCAAAAAAAAGATCTTCAGAAATTTTCAAAGAACTCGCAGATCCTCAAAACAGGGAAGATAGCTTAACGATCAAATATATCATAAAAGCTTTAGGTGAACGCGCATTTGGTATTCTGATTCTGTTTTTTTCTTTGCCTTGTCTTTTGCCTGTTGCAGCTATTCCAGGAATTGCTGTTCTTGTTAGCCTTCCCATTGCTATCTTTGCTTTAGAAATGATTTTCGGAAGGAAGTCTGTTTGGCTACCTAATAAAATAGCCCATACTGAAATTTCTCAAGAAAAAATATCTCAAATAATACGTGCTGTTCTTCCCTATATCATTAAGTTTGAGCATATTGCCAAGCCTCGATGGTCAATAATGACGAATCGTGCAGCTGACATCCTGAATGGCATTGTCATCCTATCCTTAGCATTTTTACTTATGTTACCTATCCCTTTTAGTAATTTCATTTTTGGAATTATTCTTGTTATTTTTAGTATAGGTATTATTGAGGAAGACGGAATTCTAATCATTATTGGATATATATTGTATATAATTTATCTTTTTTTTATATCCGTCTTAGTTATCAAAGCTATTGAGACTTTCTTTTATCTTCAAAACTATTTCTAACGAAAAGTTCTTCTGCTTTAGCTTCTCTTAAGATTTCATCTGTTATGCTATTTTCAGAGACTTATGTGCTAGGAAAGCAATGAATAAGCTGAAGAACTACATATCCATTGAAGCTTCATCTGCCCTTCTTCTACTCTTAGGAGCAATGCTTGCATTGATCGTAAGCAACACACCCTTGAACGATGAATATGTAAGATTAATTAACCTCCCGATTACTGTTTCTGTAGGGAAACTTAGTTTATCAAAAACACTTCTCAAATGGGTTAATGATGGATTGATGGCTTTGTTTTTTCTCTTGCTTACACTTGAAACAAAATACCATATCTTAGAAGGCGATCTCATTGATAAAGAGCACATTAAGTTAGGGAGTATCGCAGCCTTTGGTGGCGCTGTTATACCAGCGCTTATTTATTATGCATTCACATATTCAAATCCTATTTTTATTAAAGGATGGGGTATCCCAATTGCGACCGATACGGCCTTTGTGTTGGGCATATTAGCTTTGTTTAAACATAAAATTACGCTTAACGCGCGTATCTTTGTTGTTTTTCTATCCATTATAGATGATATCATTGCCGTACTTGTACTGGCGGTATTTTATACACCTGCTCTCGATTACACTCCTTTAATCATCTCCTTTATATTTTTATATATTTTATGGGCAATGAACTATTTGAATGTACCGTATCTAACGCTTTATATACTTTTCGGTATTGGTTTATGGTTTTGTATTATAGAAACGGGAATACACGGGACGCTAGCTGGAGTTATTTTAGGTCTTTTTATCCCCTATCGCATTGAGAAGAATGATCATCATTCTTATTCACCTTTAAAGAAACTCGAGCGTTTCCTTCACCCCTTTGTTTCCTTTATTATTTTACCCCTCTTTGCCTTCTTCAACGCTGAAATTTCCTTCACAGAGATCTCACTCAGTGACTTATTTTCGCCAGTGACACTCGGCATTATTGCTGGACTCTTCATTGGAAAACAAGTTGGAATTCTACTTAGCACCTTAATTTATCTAAAGCTTAGCAAATCAAAACTCCCTTATGGCTTAGATTGGAGAACCTTTTATGCCATAGGCTCACTCTGTGGGATTGGATTTACATTCAGTTTATTTATTGGTTTACTTTCTTTTGAGGATCCTTCATTAATTAATCAAATGAAGCTTGGCGTTATCCTGGGCTCTCTTTTATCAGCCTTTATTGGTTCTCTCTTACTCATGCGCAAGCCACGGCGTTAACCCGGACTTTGGTTTCTCTGGTGGGCGATGAGGGATTTGAACCCCCGACCCTCTCGGTGTAAACGAGACGCTCTCCCGCTGAGCTAATCGCCCCCATAGAAGGGTGTATACATGAGATCATTTCAGATGGCTAGAAAAAAAATAATTACATATGCTTGAGACCCGCTCGAAGATAATCAAATCCTGTTACGAGTGTAAGAAGAGCTGCAACCCATAATCCGAGGGTACCAATCGTATCAATTGGAAACGAGTATCCCGGGATATCCTCAATAATAAGAAATGTGAGAGCAATCATCTGAATAGCTGTTTTCCATTTAGCAAGACGTGTCACAGGGACTGAAACACGTACTTCGGCTAAAAACTCCCGCAACCCAGAGACAAGCAACTCCCGACAAAGAATAATCACGGCAGGGATTAGGCTGATTCCTTGAATTCGATGAAACCCAACAAGCATCAAGATTGTAGCTCCAACAAGGAGTTTATCCGCCATAGGATCCAGGAATGTTCCCATTTGCGTTGTTTGCTTGAGTGTTCTCGCAAAATACCCATCTAAGTAGTCTGTAAGGCAAGCAAGTAGAAAGCATGCTGCCACAATCCAATTGCTGATGGGACGATCAAAATAAAATAAAGTGACAACAACTGGCACCAAAGCAATGCGCGCCAAGGTTAAAAAATTGGGAACTGTTGTGTTCACATAAGCTGATGTTTTACTAACCATCTTTAACTTCTACATTTATTTTAAATAAGTGACAACTACTTACTTTACAGGATTTGCTTTCAATGTCACATCAAGCTTTATTTCTTTCCCGACGAAATCAGCTTTAGGATCTGATTTTTTACCCATGTCAAATGCCAAACGGTCAAGGGATAAAGAAAAAGAAGTCGTAATAGGAGCTTTTGAAAGATCCGCAGGAGTCAATAAAAACTGAAATTTAACAGGAACAACTTTGTCCCGTATCTGTAACGTTCCCTCCATCGTATAGCTTCCTTCCGCATTCTTGACGATGGTTTTGCTAACAAACTGAGCTTTCGGAAATGATTTGACGGCAAACCAATCATCTGAGGGAAGTGTTCCATCATACTGAGCATTTCCAGTCTTTGCAGTTGATGTATCAATACTAACACTGACTTTACTTGTATTGAGTGACTCCGGATCAAATTGAATACTTGCGTCCCATTTTTCAAATTTTCCTTGAAAAGGCTCTCCAGAATTTGTTCCGCTAAAGCTAATTTGGCTAGCCGCTGGATCAACTTTGTATTCAATAGCTAAAGCCCCACAATTCATTGCTAAGAGAATAGTCAGCATTTTCATCGATTGTTTCATTTTCTACTTCCCTATCATTCTTCCAATACCCATTCTCGGAAAGATATTTACTTTATCAAAGATGAGATGTTTAAAGGCACCAACAACGTGTAGTCCAATGAGAATAATAAAGGCATAGGCTAGAATTTCATGAGATTCATGGGCAAAATCTTCAATGGCTGTATTACCTTCTACACCTGGAATATGGGGCCATTCAAACCATCCAAAAATATAAGTTGGGAGTCCAAAAGAACTAGAAGAAACGATGAGCCATCCGGTCAGCGGTAGAAGGAGCATCCAAACATAAAGTGACCGATGAACAAAGAGAGATAGCCACTTTTCCCAGGGTTTCAATGTCTTGGGTAAGGCAGGATGAGGTGTAAATAAACGAACAGTCAGTCTTAAGAAAAAAGCGAGCAAAAGCAACAACCCTAAAGACTTATGCCATTGATACATATGGAATTTTAATGTTTTATCAATGGGTAATAATGTCATAGAAAGACCCATCCCAATCATAGCGATAAAAGCAAGTGCCATCACCCAATGAAGAGTAATGGCAGCGATATTATACCGCTTAGGTAGTTCTTTCATGATTTCTTAGCCATCTGAAATTCAGCTTCAATACGTAGTGTGACATCATCACCAACAATGGGAACATATGTCTTGAGTCCCCAATCAGAGCGTTTGATTGTGGCAGTTGCTGAAAATCCTAAAGCTGGCTGATCAGATATGGGTTGCTTTTCATAAGCACCGTTAAACTTTACGTCTAATGTGAGTGGTTTTGAGACTCCCATAAACGTAAGGTTCCCTTCTATTTTACCTGTATCTTTTCCCGTTTTGACAATCTTTGTCGACTCAAACTTAGCTTCTGGAAACTTCGCAACGTTGAACCACTGACTATCTCCTAACTCTTTATCAAAGTCCTTCTTTTCGGATGCAGGGTAATCGGTTTTCACAGATCCTGGTTGAACTGTTGCAACAAGCTTACTTTTTGTTAAATCTTTTGGGTCCAATGTAAGAGTCGCATCTATTTTTGTAAAACGCGCCGTGTAATTCGAAAGGCCTTGATGAGAGACACTCCAAGTGAGGCTCGCATGATGGGGATCAAGTTTGTATTCTCCAGCTGGCATTTCTGCAAGCGGTGTCATATCTGCATTTGTACACGATGTTAAGGAAAAAAACAGTGTTGCTGTTAATAGAAGTTTACGCATTATTCTCTCCTGTTCTTGAACTTTATATTTAGAATACATTAGCATAAAAAAGGTTAAAGGTAAATTAAGAGAAGAATAATCTTTATCCCTTTTGATGAAAGTAATTGTATATCTTTTTCGCGACCATTTTACTAATGCCTTTCACTGATTCTAAGTCTTTGAGCCCCGCTCCTTCCACAGCTTTAGCAGAGCCAAAATGCTGCAAAAGCAAACGTTTTCGACCCGGACCAATACCGGGAACATCATCTAATTTAGAAGATGAGATAGCCTTGATTCGACGCGTTCGGTGAGCCCCAATCGCAAAACGGTGCGCCTCATCCCGTAGACGTTGAAGATAGTAAAGAACCTTATTTGTAGGAGGAAGTTGAAAGGGTTCCTGCCCCAGTATAAAAAAGGTTTCCCGACCTGCATTTCTCTCAGGGCCTTTAGCGATTGCAATCAACTGCACATCGGTAATTCCCAGATCTGCAAATGTTTCTTCGGCAACGGATAGTTGTCCCTTTCCTCCATCGATGAGGACCACGTCCGGCCATAGGATTGTATCGTCTTTATCCTCCGCTAGAGCACGGGTAAATCGTCGTGTGAGCACTTCCCTCAACATCCCATAATCATCGCCTGGAGAGAGCTTAGAATCACGTATATTGAACTTTCTGTAACCAGTCTTTATGAATCCTTCTGGTCCCGCCACAATCATGGCACCCACAGGTTTTGCCCCTTGAATATGGCTGTTATCATACACTTCGATTCGATGAGGGAGTGTAGGCAAATTAAAGGTTTCCATAAATGCCCGAAGCAAATTCTCCTGGTTAGCTTTTTCAGCCAGGTGACGTTCTAGTGACTCCTTCGCATTAATTGTTGCATGTTTAACCAAGTCCGCTTTCGGACCAGACCTTGGTGTCAATATATTCACTTTCTTGCCAAGCTTTTGCGTAAAGGCTTCTGTAACAAGCTCTTGATTAGGTAATTTAATATTGAGAAGGATTTCCCTCGGCAACGGAGCCTCAGTATAAAACTGCGTTACATAAGCCTCAAGAACGTCAGCAGGTTCAATATCCTCCCCATGGCTGGGATAGGATGCATATGTTCCATAGTTCGATCCTCCCCTAAACAAGAATAATTGAATACAGGTCTTTCCTCCGATACTCGCAACAGCAAAAATGTCCGCGTCCTTTACAATGTTTGTATTAATAATTTGTCGTTGTTGTATAGCTGAAAGGGCACGAATCCGATCTCGAAAGATAGCTGCTCTTTCATATTCCTTATTATGGCTCGCTTCTTCCATTTGACTGGCGAGCTTCCGTTGAACCTCAGAAGACTTACCCGCAAGAAATTCCTTCGTCTCCTTAACCAATCCTTGATAATCTTCAAGAGAAATGTATTTCACACAGGGTGCACTACATCGTTTGATTTGGTATTGGAGGCAAGGCCTGATCCGGGATTCAAAAACAGAATCCGGACAAGATCTGAGGAGAAAGGCTCTGTGGAGAGCCGTCAACGTCGTATTCACAGCCTCAGCAGAAGCAAAGGGACCATAATACTCCCCCGGCTGGTTCCTAGCTCCTCGGTACTTTGTAAGCAAAGGATAAGGGTGATTCCCCGTAATATGAATAAATGCAAAGGATTTACTATCCCGCATAAGGATATTGTAGCGGGGCATAATTTTTTTAATGAGGTTAATTTCAAGGAGAAGCGCCTCAACCTCCGTATGGGTTGTGACAAACTCCATCCGTTCCGTCTCTGCAATCATACGTTGGAGACGTATGGGAAGACGGTCCGGAAGAGTATAGCTTGTGACCCGTTTCTTGAGGTTCTTGGCCTTGCCCACATAGAGCACCTCATCCCGCCCGTTAATCATGCGGTACACTCCAGGACTGGATGTCAATGTTTTAACGTGACGTTTAATAACAGCAACGCCCGATTCAAGAGAGGTAGGAGTATGACTCATAAACCTAGGATACTCATGATTCTTCGAAGTTTCAATTCCCCAATTTTCATCCACCATTTCTGTGGATAAGTTTGTGGACAAACGGGCAGTGAAAAGAAATTATGATGATAGGATGTTCATTTAGCCAAAAATGATGCATTTTTAGGCAGCCATCGTAAGTCTTTGATGCAGAATTATTTTTTTCTGTAAAGAGAGAATTTTATCTTTTTTTATAAAAAAGTTTCTTGACTAGAAATGGTGTCTTTTGTCGTGTAATTGATGCTGTGTATAAGAGTCTTAATATTACTTCATCAACTAGGAAACATTTCTCATCAATTCATTAAGTATTAATTTGTGATTTGGATGGGGAGTAACCGCGCTAGCTAGGCCCCATGATTAAAATAATCTTCATCAAAATCAAACAAGGCATCATCGTAGCTGCCATCTGGATTCTTATTTCCCGTATGGTCATTTTCATCTTTAATCATTGAAGGTAAAAGAGCAAAATCCCAAGGGCCTTCTACTTGACCATCCTCAAAGTTTTGACCTTTCATCTCCTTCAATTCTCTTGGATCCTGTAATGATTCTTCTGCCTCACGTTTCGCAACTTTATTGTTATTATTTTGAACGTCATTAAATACTTCATCCAAAAGAACTCTTAAATCATGGGCATGATATGATACGGATTTGTCATTTAGGTGCTCTAAAATAATTTCCCTAAATTCATTAACCGCTCTCTTTAGCTCTGCATTGATTTTAGCCTTTTTTAATAATGTTTCTATTAGTGATAATTTGATCCATTTATCTATATTTTTCATTTCCAAATAAGTCTTCAGATTTTGAACTTCTGAGCGAAAACCTTGAGAAACTGTTTTACCTTTGACAGTATTAATCAATGCTGCAAATCGATCATAAAGGATTTTTGACGGTAAATCTCTAATTTCACTGATCAGAAGCTGAGTGTATTTCGGATTTTGACGCTTTTTAGGATATAACATAAACAATATTTTCTTTAGATATAAAAAGCTGTTTTTCGTTGTTTTGCTGTTTCCTTCATAACTCCTATGAATGTTACTCGCTTCTTCAAGAATACTTATCCAATTAGCTTCATCACACTGTTCTGAAGCATGCCTCAAATAATTTGCAAGACTAAATAATACCCTTGATTTACTACTGAATGTAGCCCTATCAGATCTTAAAATCCTGAAACTTTGATCCATAGCAGACTTAAAAACTTGGTAAAACTCGATACCACCACCGAAATCAATTATATTTTTATACATTAAAATACAACGCAAGAAATCTGCGTCTATTTTCTCAAAATTGTCAAGGTAAGGATATGCTTGCGTAAGTTTATGCATATTTCTTCTTAAGTCTTCAGGTTGGCCCTGGAGAGAAAGACAATTTGCCTTGGCTATAAAGTAACGGGCCTCATCAGTTAAATTCCCTTCAAAACCAAACTGAGGATCAACAATTCTAAGCAAACTCGCATTATCCTCTGCAGAAAAAGCATACATACATGAATATAATCTTTCAGCAGTTTGCATATTAAATGTAATATCCCTAAAATTCAAAACTCGACCATTAAGATGAAGGAGTGCCTTTTGATATGCTGCATAGGCTAGTTCTGGTGTGTTTATTACACGCTTAGAAATAACTTTACCAAGATTGTGATCGAGTTGGGCAGGATTCATGTTGGGGAAATACTTTGCTACCAAAAGGACGACATATGGATTGCATTGATCAAATGAAATTTTAATATTATTAAAACTTAAACCTATTTTTTCTTCTTGCACGTTTTCTGAATTACCATCTTTTCGTTTCCTTTTACCAGTAATAATTACAGGCTCTTCATTTAAAGCTTTTCTCCCTCTTGTATCTTCTTTCAATGCTTGTTCAAACAAACCTAAAAAGGCTTCACGTGTCCATTTGTCTACCATCGAAAAATTCAGCAGGTCATCACCTCTAAGGTATTTTTTTATGATTTGTTGGGTGATATCACGACCTAATACTTTACGAAGACGATTCTCTTGCTCATCAGGCTCCGTTGCTTTGAGGTTCACCCAAGAAGAAAAAGCAATTTGAAGAGAGAGTAGATAGACTAATTTTTTCATTACCATAATAACACCAACTTACATAATTTGATGTGGGCACCTTATTGTATAAAAAATTTTTATACAAGAGGAGATACTTTCTATGTATGAAGACCGTGTCACACCTGAAATGTCGTATGACTTTGAGATCTTCTTCTTTTTCATAAGCCCTATTGAGCGCTTTGTGTCCCTGCCCCTCGGGCACCTCTATTCAGAATTTCTTTTTTTAGGTGATCTGAACTTTTATCTAATTTGGGGCAATCAATAAGGAACCTGCTTCCAATTATGGTAACATTTGTAAACCCACTTGAATCAAATGCCGTAAGACCTTGGCATCCAATGAGGAAGCTGTCCCCAATTCTAGTAACCTTTGTAAATCCACGTGAATCAAATGCCGTAAGACCTGAGCAAGCACAGAGGAAGTTGAATCCAATTGTGGTAACATTTTTAAACCCACGTGAATCAAATGCCGCAAGACCTGGGCACCTATTGAGGAAGTAGTCTTCAATTCTGGTAAGGTTTGTAAATCCACGTGAATCAAATGCCGTAAGACCTGGGCATCCACAGAGGAAGCAATCTTTAATTGTTGTAACATTTGTAAATCCATTTGAATCAAATGTCTCAAGACCTGGGCATCCACAGAGGAAGTTGGATCCAATTGTGGTAACATTTGTAAATCCATTTGAATCAAATGCCGTAAGACCTGGGCATCCATTTAGAAAGCCTTTTCCAATTTTGGTGCATAAGCCATCATTATCTACAACAAGAAGTCGTCCAACATATGTGGGAAGGTTTTCGGCTTTTAAATTGAGTGTCCCTTTTGCATTTGGACAAACGGTCAAAACCAGTGTATGGGGATGGTTGTTTTCGAGAATCCCCTCAAGAATTTCCCTGTGATCTGGGTGGAGAAGTTGGTCTTGTGTTACCACAATGTGATGGGGCTTCGTTTTTAACTCCTCAACATCAGCTTGTGGATGGCCAAAGCTAAAGTAGGGTTGATCGGCTCTTCTTGATGTTAACTCGTCGCACAGAGCCTTGCTCACAGCTTCATTCAGAGTCATTTCATATGAGTAAAATTCTACCGGGATTCCCGCTTTTAAATGCTCTATAGCCGTGACTTGGTCTTCTTCTGGAAAATCACAATTAAACAAAGCCTTGTATAAAGGGGCTGCTTGTTCTATAGGAAATTGATCTGTCCTTTTAAACGCTTCTTCTAACAAAGAGCTAAGGCCTGAGTTTCGTATCACAAAAAGAAAACCTGAATCATTGATTTTATCAGTCAATGCTTTACGCAAAAGGGGATGAACCTTTCCCTTATACTCAAGCTTTCCCGACAACCACGTAATATCTTCATACTTTAGCGTTGGCTTCAGCGTATTCATCTGAGCAGCAAGGTCGGTGATATAAGATGATCTGAGCTGTTCGGCTTTTGCTTTATTCTTCTTGCTGACCAAACGTAGTCTTTCCAAATCCTGTGTATCAAGGAACCGACATATAGCTTTATACGGAACGATATCCAAAGTATCAAGATTTGGGTTAGCTTTACCTTGAGCCATGATAACTGAGTTTAGAATGCTCAAGAGAAGAAATAGTTTTTTTGTCATCACATTACTCAAATAAATATATTATACTTTTAATACATAGTATTTATTTATAAAACATCAAGTGGATGAGTGTTTACCCCAAATAACTCTTCAAATACTTGCCTGTATAACTTTCCTTTGCTTTCACGATATCTTCTGGCGTACCTGTTGCCACAATGCGTCCGCCCTCGTCTCCGCCTTCAGGGCCGATATCAATGATCCAATCTGCGGTTTTAATGACCTCAAGGTTGTGCTCAATCACGATCACTGTATTGCCTTGGTTCACCAAAGTATGAAGAACTTCCAGCAGCTTCTTCACATCATGAACATGAAGACCTGTTGTAGGCTCATCAAGGATATATAGAGTTTTCCCAGTGGCTCTTCGGGAGAGTTCTTTGGAAAGCTTCACACGTTGGGCTTCACCACCCGAAAGGGTGGTCGCCCGTTGCCCTACGTGGATGTAGCCTAGACCGACTTGAGATAAGGTTGAGAGCTTTTCTTTTAAGGAAGGCATGGCCTCAAAGAAAACAAGGGCTTCGTCTACAGTCATATCTAGGACATCTGCTATCGACTTATCTCGGTACTTAATCTCAAGCGTCTCTCGGTTGTAACGTTTCCCATGACATTGATCGCATTCCACATACACATCTGGCAGGAAGTGCATCTCAATCTTAATAACGCCGTCACCCTCACACGCTTCACACCGTCCTCCCTTCACATTGAAGGAAAAACGACCTGGAAGATATCCACGTGCCTTTGCTTCAGGAAGTCCCGCAAACCAATCCCGAATAGGCGTAAATACCCCTGTATAGGTGGCCGGATTCGACCGTGGTGTTCTGCCTATGGGAGACTGGTCAATATCCACAATCTTGTTAATAAGCTCAAGTCCCTCAATCCTGTCATGGGGTCCTGGCTGTGCAGGATTATCATTGAGGACATGGGCGAGCCCCTTATAGAGCGTTTCAATAACAAGAGACGACTTCCCTCCTCCCGAAACCCCGGTTACACAAATAAAGTTTCCGAGGGGAAATTCAACACTCACATTCTTCAAATTATGTGTGCGTGCACCAAGCACCTTTAGGACTTGCCCCTTCTTCGACTGACGGCGCTTTTCAGGAAGTTGAATTTTTTCTTTTCCTATCAAATACTTACCTGTAAGACTTTTGGGATTTTCCATAATCTGTTTGGGATCGCCTTGAGCCACAATGGCGCCTCCTTTAACACCTGCACCAGGCCCCATATCGATAACAAAATCCGCAGCTCGAATTGCATCCTCATCATGCTCAACTACAATGACCGTATTCCCCAGATCCCTGAGGCGCGTCAGAGTTCCCAGTAATTTGTCATTATCCCGTTGGTGTAGGCCAATAGACGGCTCATCCAAAACATACAAAACCCCCACAAGCCCTGATCCAATTTGGGAAGCTAAACGAATCCGCTGGCTTTCCCCGCCTGAGAGAGTACCAGAGCTTCGTGATAGGGAAAGATAGTTTAAACCCACACTCACGAGGAATCCCAGACGTTCCTGAATCTCTTTAAGAACCCGTGTCGCAATGTCCTTTTCCTTTTGGCTCAGCTTTTCTGGCAGCTCTTGAAACCAACGATCCGCATGAAGAATGGACATCTCTGTGACTTGCCCAATATGGAGATGATCGATTTTCACAGCTAAAGCTTCAGGTTTCAAGCGATGCCCCTGACATTCCTCGCAAGGCAGCGTACTTTGGTACTTATCCATCTCTTCCGGGGAACCGTATCGATCTTTCTTTTCCCGCTGGCGTCTCGCCAAACTCGGGATTACCCCTTCAAATGGTTTTTGTTGTGTAAAGGTCCTCGCTTCATCCTTAAACGTTGTCGGAACCACTTCCCCACTAGATCCATGGAGAATCACATCCTTTGTGTGTTGGGGAAGATCTCTGAAGGGGATAGCCATACTCCCGCCGTACTTTTTAATGACAGCAGAAAGGGACTGATTATAGTAGAACGCAAAAGAACCCGCCCATGGAGCCACCGCCCCATCGCTAATGGAAAGAGAAGGATCAGGAACAATCAACCCAGGATCAAAGACAATCTTAACACCTAAACCATCACATCCCGGACACGCCCCAAAAGGACTATTGAAAGAGAACAAACGAGGCTCAATCTCATCAATGGTAAAGCCAGAGACGGGACAAGCAAACTTTGCCGAGAAAGTCAGACGTTCTTCCGTCTCCGCATTTTCTGCGTAGAGAAGGCCGTCAGAAAGGCGTAAGACTGTCTCAATCGCATCTGCGAGGCGATGTCCAAGATCGGGCTTGATTACTACGCGGTCCACAACCACTTCAATATCATGCTTGAGTTTCTTATTCAGCGTTGGTGCGTCTTCAATATCATAGAGTTTGCCATCAACTTTTATTCGCTGAAAGCCTTGCTTTTTCAGATCCGCAATCTCTTTCTTATACTCGCCCTTTCTGCCTCTTACGATGGGTGCAAGAAGGTAAATCCGCGTCCCCTCTGGCAACTCAAGAAGCTTATCAACCATTTCAGAAACCGTCTGACTCGTTATCGGAAGCCCCGTGACGGGGGAATAAGGAACACCGATTCGGGCAAAAAGAAGACGAAGATAATCGTAGATTTCGGTTACTGTTCCAACTGTAGAGCGCGGATTCTTGGAGGTCGTCTTTTGTTCAATGGAAATAGCTGGTGACAACCCCTCTATGGAATCCACATCAGGTTTTTGCATCAGTTGAAGGAACTGACGGGCATAGGCCGAAAGACTTTCCACATACCGCCTTTGCCCTTCCGCATAAATCGTATCAAAGGCAAGCGAAGACTTTCCCGATCCACTGAGACCTGTAATGACAACAAGCTGATCCCGGGGAATTTCAACATCAATATTCTTTAGATTGTGCTCGCGTGCACCGCGCACATGGATGGTATTGGTCATAGAAATACACTCAAAATGTTTGAATCATTTGGATATAGCACTATTAGAAAGGTCTGTACACCTCTCTTGTTCTTCTGTCATAGGTGATGTTGAACAAACCTGGGGTAATATCTATGATAGAGACCCACAATTAAGAGGTGGGATGAGCCGTGAAGAATATATTAATCACATGATGAAATCTTATCCTATTAAATGAGAAAAAAGTGTACTTTGTTTTGCAAGTAATGGGGGAAATTTCACTGAAAGAGTTATGGGACTGATTTGTTAAAATCGGGACCTACGCAATATGCGTTGCCAAAAATGGCAACGCGCTTTAGAGATTTCCTGCTGTTCAAGAAATGTGATAAAATACTGTGACAGTGACATCTCTAAATGGATCAAAAAAAATGAAAACTACCAGCACTGAAAGACAAACCAAGCACCGGGATAAAATGAGGGCGAAGAATCTCACTCTTGTTCAAGTTTAGGTACCGCACGATCATGTCTTTGAGCTTAGATCGTTTGCAGCAAACCTTACTAAGCAAACACCTACAGGCTTTGCTCCCTCAGAACGGCAGCTTGCCTTTGCAAAGTTTCTTTGTGACAAAAAGGGCCTTACCCTCCCTCAGAAATACCTCTTAAGTTCCAAAGACCTTTCCCATTGGCTTAATGCCAACAAGTCAAAACCTGATAAAAGACCTTAAACCAGTGCAAACCAAGAGTCGTCTCTTTTATTAGTTTGATTTTTGACTCACCTCAATTTCATCTGCGATCCTTGCACCAGGCGCCGTTGCCATCGGGGTCGCCTCACAATTTCATAAAGCAACTCTATCTTCTTCACAAAAACAGTTGACTATCTACAGTAATAAATATAAAAATCCTTTTTTTAGGAGTTAATACCATTATGTTTATAAATAAATTTAATCAAACAAAAAGAATTATATCCTTAATTACCCTCACAGCTTATTTAGGAACGGCGGATCTGGCCTATGCGGGAAGAACCAAATTTCTTCCCAAAGGAGTTTCTCAAGATAGCGATGAGCAACCTAAAAGGTCTAAACCTCTCCCCCCCAAAGAAAAAGAGGAGTTATCGGCCAGTGATATTGAGGATTCAGATCAAGATGTGAGACGCTTCTTTGAAGAAGATGCTGAAGTTCAAGAGTGGGTAAACAGAAAAAGGCAGAGGCCACAAGAAGAGGAACAATCTAATGAGGATCAGCCAGGAATGGTTGAGGTTTTAGGACATTCAGTAGAAGAAGAGGCTCAGCCTAACCAAGATGAAAGAGGGATGGTTGAGGCCTCAAGACATCCCGTACAAGAAGTAGGTTTTCCACAATTTTTCGAGGACCGGAATATGCAAGAGGCTCTCGCTCTTCAATTCGCAAGAAACTTGAATGAACAACCTTACATTTTTGACGGACAGCCTTTTTATACTAATCTCGCCTTAACGTGCAAGGCGACAGCCAAAATTGTCAGCGGAGTCCGTGAGCATCTCAGAAAACGTGCGCTATTAGTACTATACCATAATTTGGACGGATTACATGATGGCATACCTGCTGTGAGAGATCTCGGTTGGAACCCTTTCGGGTTAACATTTGATGATCTATTCCTGGATCTCCAGGATACAAAGGGCAGAGATGAGCTTACTATTTTTGGAAGACTTGTTGGACCTGTTTTAGAAAATGATGAACAGGGCAATAGAGCTTTTGTCCATTTATTCCCTCTTCTCCAACAAGCAAAAAATAGCCAGCGTAATTTTTCACCAATATTACAAAAGACCAAAGAGAAAAAAAGCTTTTGGAAATTTTTATTTCATAAAGGTCAAGATGGGGTAGATCTACATAGTTTAGCACAAAAGCTAGCAGATGTAACAGAAGATTTCTCACAAGTTAATAATGATACTTATATTAAGCTCTCTCAAGGCGCTTATTTAATTATCATATCACTTCTTAAAACGACAGATTTTGAGGATGATTTGAATTCTAAACAAATGTTAACTAATGTACTTTATTTATATGCAAATATTTTACGTCAACGAGCTACTCTTCCCGCTGAATTTTTCAACTCCTTGGAAGGTATGGTGAAGTGTGCGTTAAGATCAGGTCTGGTCAGTGGCGGTTTATCATTGAAGGTGAATGATAAATTTTGGATTGGCGATACATTACTGACGATATTAGAAACAAGCTCCTTTAACCACGGTATACAGTTGCTGAGCCTCTTAACCAGCATTAGACCAGATATCGCAAGTACGGAATTTTTCATAGATCTCATGAATATGTCCTTTACTAAACTAAAGAATTTCAAGCCGGAAGAGGTAGATAATTTAGACTTCGTTGCGTTCACGAGAGTGATAAATGTATTTAATAAATTATATGATGAAAGCAAAATTGTAAAAAATCACCGTAAAGCAAAAAAGCAAGCGAATGAATTCAAAGGCTGGGATATATATGAAGTCTGTTGCAAAATTATGTCTGTTCCCTTTGAAAGCAGAACCCCTGCATTAACAACTTTTGCTGAAACTATAGTGAATCTACCCATGGTTATGAATAGCTCGCGAAGCCCCTCGTTTGGTCTAAAAAAGGGTTATTCATGGTTTTCTTACCTTGTTCAAAATGCTGCGGGACATGATTTCATATCGTTAGTCTTTACAAATTTCATAAGAAATATGGAGAAAGTGAATCCTCGCGAGAATTATAGCGTGGAAGAATTCAATCGTTATATAGCGTGCTTAAAGAAGGAGGATACCCCTTATCTAAAAACGGATGTGTTTGGAAAGCCGCTCCCCTTTTATTGCACAAAACGTACCTCATTGAGAGTTATCTTAGATATTGAGAGAGATGGAGTTCCCCTTTTTGATCTTTCAGAAAGAGATGCTCGGGGGAATAGTATCTTAGTCGAAGCTTGCTCAAGAAATGATACAAAAGAACTTGTACCTTTCATAAAATTCATTTTACCTAAACTCAAAGAAAAACTTCCAAATTTTAAAAAGGAAGCCAATTCTGCCATCAATGTTTTGAAAGCGTTCGAAGGGCAGAAGAAGGGGAAAATTAGAGACTCCATTATTGAGATGCTAAAAGAAGCTAAAAAGGGATGAGAATCCATTTTAACTTAAGCGGAAAGCCAATCCAGCCGGGTCATTGAGACCACCGTGAAAACGGGGGGAGCAATTCATCTTGAAGCCACAAACAGGTGGCCACGGCCCTATGGGCCTCGCAATGACGCCCATAGGAATGTTAGTTGCTCCTTAGACTTTAGATGCGTTTACCGTGAAAGATAAGCTCTTCTTTCGATAGTTTTGCCAGCTGAGTTTCGAGTTTCATGTAATATTCATCTGATGGATAATAACCCATTTGTGCAATTATTTATCTATTGTTTTGTTTATTATCTTCTCTCTTGTTCTTCTTGACATTAACTAAATTTTGTACCATAATAAGTACATAATTTGGTACAATCTATGGAGGATTCCATGCAAGTTGTTAGTTTTTCAGAATTAAGACGCGACATGAAACATATCATGGACAGAACCATGGAAAGACATGAACCAACAATTGTTGCACGTAAAAGCGGAAATATGGTTATAATGTCTTTAGAAGATTATAACGCTCTCGAAGAAACAGCTTATATTCTTGGAAATCCTAGAAATGCTAAACGTGTTTTAGAGTCTCTAGCCGAGATCCGCTCAGGAAAAGGTAAAGAACGTCAACTCATTGAGGATTAATATCATTGCTCATATTTTCGACGCATGCATGGGAAGATTATCAATATTGGATTAAGCATGACAAGAAAAAACTACAGAAAATCAATGTGTTATTTAAGGATACTCAACGAACACCTTTTGAAGGAATTGGCAAACCTGAGCCACTGAAGTTAAATTTACAAGGCCTATGGTCTCGTAGAATTGATGAGGAACATCGGCTTATATACCAATATCACGAAGGCCAGCTTTCAATTATTTCATGCAGGCATCATTATTAATTCATTCAGATCCTCAAAAAAAATAGCTTGAGTATATTTATATATGCTTTATTTAATAAGTTATCTTAATTTTGATAAATTAGTTTTTTAAGGGGTACATCAAATGCGTTTAAAATTTCTTTTAGCTACAAGCCTTATTGTTTTGCTTTCCAACATCGCTTATGCGGGACATACGGACAGCGAGGATGAAAGTGAGGATTCAACACCCCACCGCACATTAAAATCAAAAGGCATTGAAGAAGAAAGTGATGATGCCGAAGAACCTACACCACTATATATTCATTTCAGAAGCTTTCCGGGTGATGTTCAGTTTCAAATCCTTCGTCACTTTTCTTTAGAAGAATTGCAAGCGTTCACTCTAGTCTCTCGCTGGACGCACGCAATGTCCTTGGACTATTTTAAAAGTCGCGTTAATTCATTTAGACCTAGAGAATTACAAGATTCAGACATTGGAATTCCTGAACAAGATCTATTTTTCGGCAATATCTGTCACATCCCTTTGCTAAGCATTAGTAGATTCGAATACTTTCATAGGGAGGGTCGGGATGAAATGCAAAATACAGACAATTCAGAAGAAGTTAAAGTCTTCTTTGCTCAGCATCTCGTGAGATCGAGCCATCTTAAACGGCCACATGTATATGCATATGCTGACCCTGTAGCACAAAAGGCAGGCAAAATAGAACAATTAAGTATTCGAACATCAATACTCGGTATCATTAATGGAAGGCCTGTTGAAAATGATACGTGCTTATTTAATGTGCCTGCTATGATTGGGCAATTTAACAATCTGAGTGTGTTTCGCGTTGATGGGTTCAAATTAGTGACTCTTCCAAAGGATCTAGCCAAATTACCTGTATTAAGAGAACTTGCCTTAAATAGGTGTGAATTAACTGATCTTCCAGAAGTTATACCAACCTTAACACTGCTTGAGTCTCTCGATTTAGGTTATAATCGGATTAAAGAGCTTCCAGACTTAAAATCTATGTCGAACGTAAGACGTTTAAACCTTCAAAACAACCCTTTAACCAGGGCTCCTATGGGACTGTCTCAAGTGAGATATATGTGTTTAGTAGACACGTCTTTAGGGAGATTGCCCAAAGGATTTTATCGTAACTTTGATCAAACAGGGTTTTGTGTGCTCGATCTGGGGGATCGTGTTTCTTCAAGCTATGCTAACATGCCACAGGCATATAAAGATGAGTTTTATGCCTATCATCCAATAGCCTTTATTACCAGTGCAGAGGCAGAACCTGATAATGTAAGAATTCACAATCAAAACCAATCCGCCGGAACAAGGACTGAAGTTAAAATCATTAAAGATGAAGAGCTGGTGTTTGGTGTCTCTGGCCATACAGAATCGAGTGAAGATTCTGATGATGAACCCTATGATGACAGTATCGTGTCATTTCTTAGACGTAAGGAAGTCCTTTGAGGAACATGAGCAACAAGAAACCAGAATGAAAAGTCTATTGTATTTCAATGGTTTAAAAAGGAATTACGTGAAACACCTGGGAAACAAGATGTATACGACGATAAGCATCAATTATTCAATAGCATCCTATTCCAGTCTGCGTTAGAATCTCACATTCAATTATGAGAATATGAGGAGAAATGCCATGAGTAGCTTGTCTTCAAAGGTCATCACTAGCCTTCAACAACGTAGTGTTCAAACAATCCTTGTGCTTGTCCTTTATGTCATGCTTGCCCAGTATCTTCCTTTGGTTGTGAATCAAGGGCTGTATACGGTCAGTATTTTTATCAAGGACGTCCTCATGTGGATTATGCCTTTAACTGTGGGATTTTTTATTGCCCATACGGTGACGTCATTTGAAAAGCGAGCCCCTCTTTTTATATTGATTCTTGTTATTTTTGAGACACTCTCAAACTTAACGAGCGTTTGGTATGCTTACGGCTGTGCAGGGATTGCAGCTGATTATCTGCCAGCTGTTCAAGCGAACGCCATTGAGAATAATTTTGCGGCACTCTGGCGCTTCCCTTTTTCAAGGCCTTCTTTATGGTCAGCGGAGAAAGGTGCATTTGCCGGTTTGCTCTTGGGATGTATCTCCGCTTTTTCAAAGGGACCCGGATTGAAGAACTTTCTTGAGAAGGGAAAAAATGCTGTTGAGTGGATGTTAACAAAGGTTTTTGCTCGACTGATTCCTTTGTTTGTCCTTGGGTTTGCCGCTCAAATGTATGAAACCCATCTCATTGGTCATGTCTTTAGCCACTATGCAATTCTTGTTGTTTGGCTTACAGCATTCTTAGGGATTTACATTGTTTTCTTGAATGCTCTAGGTGCGGGATGGGCATTTTCTCAAATTTCAAAAAGCATCAAGAATCTCATCCCTGCTGGGGGAATTGCTTTGACGTCAGGCTGCAGCCTTTCAACCATGCCTTGGACGATTGCAGGGGCTTCTAAGAATCTTCAAAACCCAGGTCTTGCCAAGGCCATCATTCCTGCGACGACAAACATACAACAAATTGGAGACTGCATTGCTCAGACTTTCCTTTGCTTTTTGATCTATAGGCATTTCTATGGCATCAATCCCGATGTGTTAACTTGGCTTGCCTTTAGTACGGTTTTCGTGCTCGCACGCTTTGCGACTGCCGCTGTCTTGGGAGGAGCCATTTTTATCATGCTTCCCATTTATGAAACCTACCTAAATTTTACAGGTGAGATGATTGCGATTATTCTTGCACTCAATGTTGTTTTGGACCCTCTTATTACCAGCTCAAATGTCATGGCGAATGGTGCGTTGTGCAGAGTATTTGAGCGCGTGTGGAACGGTGTCCAAACCGGCGTTCGATTTGTTACGTTGCGGTATAGGTGAAAGGGTCGCTCTGGCTAGCCGTAGCCCGTAAGGGCGAAGGGTGGTGCCGAAGAGGTGAATCGAACACCCGACCTACTGATTACGAATCAGTTGCTCTACCAGCTGAGCTACTTCGGCAATAGTCTGGTTTTTAAAGAAATTGGGCAGAGGATGCAAGAAATAATCATACCTCAAGGTGCGGCACAAAAACAACATGTCGCCTGCTTTTGGAAAGCTTGAATTGACATATCTATTTGGAATCAACTACCCTTTTCGTCATGGGAAGCATCCCAGTGATAAAAATAAATGAAGGGAAAAATAGAGAATGAAAAGTTTTTATTTTGTTTCAGCGTTTGCTTCTATGGCATTCGTTGGGGGTTTTGCACAGGCTGAAATGCCAACATCGTTTGATTTACATTCCTGTCTTAAGTCAGCGCAAGGCGAGAAAAATGCCGTAACCCGTTGTTATGCACTCGATGATTGCCAAAGGACAAACTCTGATAACGAAGGTGATTATAAGGGTTGTATCGGGGCAGCTGAGCTCGCTTATAAAAATGCAATTTCAGGACAGGGCGGGATTGAAAAAACCAGTGGTGTTTCCACAAGCCCAACTGCTTCTGACTATAGCAGAAGAGCGGATGGTAAAGGATTTGAAGATGCGAACCAAGGTAAAGGTGAGTAATTTAAGTCTTACTTAAAACAAAAAAGCCCCAAGTTTTCTTGGGGCTTTTGCTTTTTTATTCATTCCAATTAGGCAGTGACTTTCTCAATCCGCTTTTTAATTTGACGGGCATTCGCAGTCAGCTTACGGTTGGGTGTTGACTTTAAGAAAGAGTCTATCCCGCCGTTCTTTTCAACCGTACGCATTCCATTCGTCGTTACGCGAAGACGCACCTTCGTCTTGAGGGTTTCGCTCAAGAAAGAAGCGTCTTGCAAGTTTGGGGCAAATGTCCGCCTGGACTTGTTATTGGCGTGAGAAACGTTATTTCCGCTCATTACCCTTTTGCCTGTAATATCACATTCACGTGCCATGATTTTCATCCTTTTCATAAAACTGAGACAGGTGTAAGGGATTTATCTAGAAAGGTCAAGATTGTTGTTGAATCCCAAAAAGATCCCTATAGCACTTCTTAAAAAGATATCCTATAACAGAAAAATGAACTGTTAAGAAAGGAGTCCGCCATGGCCGGAAGCGTAAATAAAGTGATTCTTGTTGGGAATTTAGGAAAAGATCCAGAAGTACGTACCATGCAGGATGGTGGTAAAGTTGTGCAGTTGTCTCTCGCAACAACTGAAAGTTGGCGGGATAAGGAAACACAAGAACGGAAGGATAAGACTGAATGGCACCGGGTTGTGATCTTTAATGAAAAGCTAGGCGAAGTCGCTGAGAAATATATGCGCAAAGGCTCAAAAGTCTATGTAGAAGGCCAACTTCAAACCCGTAAATGGACAGATCAAAGCGGACAAGAGAAGTATTCAACAGAGGTTGTTCTCCAACGTTTCCGTGGAGAAATCACAATGCTTGATAGTAAAGGTGTCAACTCTGGTGAGGGTCCCGCCTCTTTTGAGCCAGCGAATACAGGCGGTAGCGCTCCCTTAAGCGCTTCATCCATGGCCGATATCGACGACGAAATCCCGTTTTAGCTAAAGGGTTCGGTCACCTCTTTTTGTATTCACAATCCTATCCTGGGCGTTTATAGTGCTTTTCAGTTTTTATTCTTTCATTTAAAGGAGCAAGCGTTTGACTGAGAATCTAGCCATTCCTTCGATTTATATCGAAGACGAGATGAAGAATTCCTTCCTCGATTATGCCATGAGTGTGATCGTCAGTCGTGCTTTGCCGGACGTAAGGGACGGGCTCAAGCCAGTCCATCGACGCATCCTCTATCTTATGAATGAATCAGGTTATGACTATAACAAAGCTCACCGAAAATCGGCGAGTATCGTGGGTATGGTTGTTGCGAAATATCACCCTCATGGGACTGAAGCTGTTTATGAAACCATGGTCCGTATGGCCCAAAACTTTGCAATGCGACTCCCCTTGATCGATGGTCAAGGAAACTTTGGCTCCATGGACGGGGATCCTGCGGCCCATATGCGATATACGGAAGCCAGGCTTTCAAAGCCTGCCCATTACTTACTGGAAGATATCGACAAGGAAACTGTTGAATTCAGGCCAAACTATGATTCAACAACAGAGGAGCCTCTCGTTCTTCCTACCCGTATTCCTAACCTTCTCATTAATGGTGTGGGCGGTATTGCTGTCGGTATGGCAACAAACATTCCTTCCCATAACCTGGGGGAGGTGATCGACGGATGTTGTGCACTCATTGATAATCCTGACCTGACTATTGAGGAACTCATGACCTATATCCCAGGTCCGGACTTCCCAACAGGCGGTATGATTATGGGCCGGCGGGGTATTCATAGTGCGTTTAAGACGGGTCGAGGATCTATCATGATCCGGGGTCGATCTCACATTGAAACAATCAGCAAAGATAGGGAAGCCATCATCATTACGGAAATCCCTTACCAGGTCAACAAGGCCAAGATGATTGAACGTATGGCTGAACTTGTCAGGGATAAGGAACTCGATGGCATTTCAAACCTGCGTGATGAATCGGATATGGAAGGTCTTCGTGTTGTGATCGAACTTAAAAAGGATGCCGTCGCTGATGTTATCCTGAATCGTCTCTATATGATGACTCCTCTGCAAACGTCATTTGCTGTGAATATGCTTGCGATTAATGCAGGAAGGCCTCAACAAATGGGGCTTAAGGACATTTTGGAATGTTTTCTTGAGTTCCGTGAGGAAGTGATTACGAAGAGAACGCGTTTTGAGCTGAAAAAAGCAAGAGACAGGTCCCATGTCTTGGTTGGACTTGCACTCGCCGTTGCGAACCTCGATGAGATGATCGATCTTATCCGCGGAGCTCCCGATCCTCAAACCGCTAAGGAAGGGATTCTGAGCCGCGCCTGGAAAGTCTATGATGTTGAGCCTCTCATTAAGTTGATTGATGAGCCGGGGTATCCGATTACTGACGGAACTTACAAGATGTCAGAAGTCCAAGCGAAAGCTATTCTGGACTTAAGACTCCATAGGTTAACGGGACTTGAACGTGAGAAGATTGCAGCTGAACTCAATGATATCGTCGGGGAAATTAAGGAATACCTTTTCATCCTGGCCAATCGTGGTAAGCGCCTTGAAATCATGCGGACCGAACTTCTTGAAATTAAAGAGAACTTTGCAAACCCACGTCGAACGTCAATCGAAGAAGGTGAATCAAATGCGGATGAAGAAGATCTGATTCAACGTGAGGATATGGTCGTGACCGTAAGCCTCGGTGGCTATATTAAACGTGTACCGTCCAGCACCTACCGTGCTCAAAAGCGGGGTGGAAAAGGTCGTTCAGGTATGGCAACCCGTGAGGAAGATGCAGTGTCTGAGGTCTTTGTGGCCAATACCCATACCCAAGTTTTGTTCTTTACAACAACGGGACGAGTGTTTGGAATGAAGGTATATAAGCTGCCTTTAGGGACACCTCAGGCTCGCGGTAAAGCCATCGTCAATCTTCTTCCTCTAGGAGACGGTGAGACCATCTCAACCATTATGCCCATGCCGGATAATGAGGCGGACTGGGAGAAGATGCACATTATGTTTGCAACTTCAACGGGTTCGGTGCGCCGGAATGCCCTTTCTGATTTTACGAATATCAGAACAAATGGGAAAATCGCGATGAAGCTTGATGAAGGGGAACGGCTCATTGCTGTAAAATCTTGTGATGAAGAAAGTGATGTTTTCCTGACAACCCATGACGGTCGTTGTATCCGTTTCCCTGTAACGGGCATTCGTGAGTTCAAGAGCCGTGCCTCAACAGGAGTTCGAGGAATAAAGCTTGCGAAGGGAGATGAGGTTGTTTCCATGACGATCCTCCGTGAGGTTGAGTTTACGATTGAAGAGCGAGATGCTTATCTGAAGCAAGCTAGCAAACTCCGCCGTCAAGAAGGTGAAGAAGAGGAAGAAAACAACCACAATGGGGATACGATTCAACTCACACCTGAGCGGTACGAGGCGATGGCTGCCCTTGAGGACTTTATCCTCACTGTCAGTGAAAGAGGCTTTGGAAAGCGTTCATCTGCCTATGACTACAGATGTTCTAACCGGGGTGGTCAGGGAATTGCGGCAATGGGCGTTACGGATAAAACAGGTAAATTGGTTGACTCCTTCCCTGTGAAGGATGAGGACCATATCATGCTTGTGACCAATACGGGAAAACTCATTAGATGCCCCGTACACGATATTCGGATCGCAGGACGTCGTACCCAAGGGGTAACCCTTTTCCGTGTTGCTGAGGGCGAAATCGTCGTCTCTATGGCTCGTTTAGAAGAAGACGAGAATGGTGAGGAAGAAGCACAGGATGAGTAAAAAGCATCATATTGGGATATTTCCAGGAACATTTGATCCTATAACATTTGGACACCTGGATATTATTCAAAGGGCTGCTCCTCTTGTGGATAAACTGATTGTTGCTGTGGCAACGAATATAGGGAAAGAACCTTTATTTCCAATTGAAATGCGACTAGAGATGATTGAGGAGGAACTTAAGAATCTCCCTCAGTTAAAAGGATTTGAAATTGTAGCCAAACCCTTTGATAACCTCCTTGTTGATTTTGCGAGAGATGAAGGTGCTGGGGTGATCGTCAGGGGCCTCAGGGCTGTATCCGACTTTGAGTATGAGTTTCAAATGGCCGGTACAAACAGGAAGTTGAATCCTGATATTGAGACTGTGTTCCTAGTAGCATCCGAGAGTTTTCAATTGATTGCGTCCCATCTTGTCAAAGAGATTGCAAGACTTAAGGGCGATACAACTCCCTTTGTTTCCAAGAAAATCGCATCCCGACTTGAGGCGAAGTTTTCGAATTAGTTAAAAAGCCGTCATCTGACTATTCTGCAGCGAATTGGAGAATAGTCTTGACTTTTCTCCAATTGCGTGGAGAATAGTCAACATGAAAAGAGCTCAAAAAGATATCATTATGAAAGATTTGGAGAAGAAGCTCGTTCTTCTCGTAGGTCCTCGTCAGTGTGGTAAAACCTGGCTTGCGAAAGATATCGCAAGGGACTATCCTAACAGTGTTTATCTTAATTATGACCAGCTTCATGATCGAAAAATCATGCTTGAGCAGACTTGGCTCAAAACAACTGATTGTCTGATCCTTGATGAGCTTCATAAAATGGAGGGGTGGAAAAACTATCTTAAAGGAGTATTCGATACAAAGCCTGAAGGCATGCGTATCCTTGTAACCGGTAGTGCTCGCCTTGACGTATATAATCATCTTGGAGATTCTCTTGCCGGAAGGTATTTTCGCCATCATTTAATGCCCTTATCCCTAGCAGAACTCAAACAAATCTCTGAACCTCTTGAGATGAATAGGTTAATAGTGAGGGGGGGGTTTCCTGAACCCTATTTAGCTGACAATGAAACGGAAGCTAACCGTTGGAGGCTTCAATATATAAACAGTATGCTCAGCACGGATATTTTTGAGATCGAAATCATTCAAAATATGAAAGCCATGCAACTTGTGTACCAGTTGCTCAGAAGTCGTGTGGGATCACCCGTATCTTATCAATCGCTCGCAAATGACGCTGCTGTTTCACCAACAACGGTCAAGAAGTATATCAAGCTTCTTCAAGCTCTCTTCGTTGTGTTTACAGTTCACCCCTACTCAAAAAATATTGCTCGGAGTTTGTTAAAGGAACCCAAGATATATTTCTTTGATACAGGACTTGTGGAAGGAGATGAAGGAGCGAAATTTGAAAACCTTGTTGCTGTGAGTTTACTCAAACATGTGTACGGTAAAGTTGATGTTGAAGCAGAGGAATATGATCTTCATTACTTGCGTACGAAAGAAGGGGAAGAAGTTGACTTTGCTCTCGTGAAAAAAGACATGATTGAATCAATGATAGAAACCAAACTCTCTGATAGATCCCCTAGCAAATCATTGCTGAAGTTTCACAAGAAGTATAACCATAACGCCATTCAACTTGTAAAGAACCTTCGAGTTGAGTTTGAAGACCAAGGTGTTCAAATCCTCAATGCTGAAAAATACTTATCTCAGTTATTTATATAAACTATAATTTTGAATCCACAATAACACATCCGAATCTGTCAGTGTTGTCAGTGCAAAAGGGGGGCATATAAATTAATCATCTGCTTTCGTTGCTTCATTTACCTTCTCACCAAAAAATGGTATAAAGACTAAAAATAACAATGAGGGTGGGAATGGCAACGAAGGGAGCTAAAATATATTTAGACGTTAAGGCACCCGGTGGCACCACTTTTAAAATAAACTCTTTTCGTGGCATTGAGCGTATTTCAGATCTCTTCGAGTATACACTTGTGATGACAACGAAAAATAAGGATGTGTCCTTTGATCAAATGATTGGTGGTACAGTCACTGTTTCCTTAAGTGCTGGTAAAGACACACGTTATTTTACAGGGATTATTGGGAAATTTGAGCAGGAAGATACCCCCTTTAAACCGATTAATGTTTGGACAGTTTACCGCGCAACTCTTTACCCGAAACTATGGCTTCTAACCCTCTCTGGTGAGTGCAGGATATTCCAAAATAAAACCACAATCCAAATTATCAAGGCAGTACTTGACGAACATCAAGTTCCTTTCAAAGATCAATTAAGAAGGTCGGGCAAGGAAAAGCGTGAGTACTGTGTTCAATACAATGAATCTGACTTTAATTTTATCTCTAGACTCATGGAAGAAGAAGGGATTTATTACTTTTTTGACCAATCCCGTGAGGGACACAAGCTTATTCTTACTGATAATGCACAAGCCCATTCCTATTGCCCGGGCGCCAGGACGGCTGCTTTTCATGATGCAGCCCCCGTTGATCAGTTTTTGATGAAGGTGAGCTCTTGCTTTATTACCCAACGCATTGTGCCAAGATCAGATACATTGAAGAGTTACAATTATTTGACACCCAAAACAGCCCTCAAGTCTACAGCCGATGGAAGTCGCAAAGCGGGAGGCGGGAGCATCACGAATTACAGGGAAACCTTCCCCACTAAAGCTCGTGGTGATGATCTTGCTAAGGTTAAAATTCAAGCAGATGACTCCTCGCAGAAAAGAGTGGAAGGCGTTTCCACGGTTCCCTTTTTCCTTGCAGGATATCGATTTAAACTGGAACGACATCCCAGGGTAGATGCCAATCAGGAATATGTACTCTATGAAGTCATCCATGAAGCAACGATTGTCAGTGAAGACAATGAGCCACCTCTGTACCAGAACACATATAATGCTTTTCCTTCCTCAGTCCAATTTAGAGCCGAACAAAAGACACCCAAACCTCGCATTTATGGAAGTCAAACAGCTAAGGTAACGGGTAAGAAAAACGAGGAGATATATACGGAAGAATACGGTCGTATAAAGGTAAAATTTCATTGGGATCCTTCTGCGAAAACTGACGAGACAACGTCCTGCTGGATCAGGGTAGCAACAATGTGGTCGGGAAAAAAATGGGGAACTCTTTTTACCCCCCGTATAGGACAAGAGGTAGTCGTTTCGTTTATTGATGGGGATCCCGATAAGCCCTTGATTGTTGGGTCTGTCTATAATGGTGATCATAAACCCCCTTATTTGCCCGGCAGTCCAACGAAATCAACAATAAAGTCACAAACAAGTAAAGCCACGGGCACCTCGAGTCCTGGATTTAACGAACTTCGATTTGAGGATAAGAAGTATTCTGAAGAGATTTATATGCATGCTCAAAAAGACTTTAATATGCATATTCAGAACGACCATAATATAACTCTTGTTGGGGGTAGCCGACATATTAAATTAAAGGCATCAGCTGAGAAAAATGAACGTCGGACAAGCATGAAAGCGAACGACACATTAAAACTCAGCAATGGTGATAAGACGCTCACGATTGTTAAAGGGGATTACAAAATAAAACTCACTAAGGGTGACATTAGTGTGACCTGTTTAAGCGGAGATGTGAAATTTAAAGTTATTGGTGATATCTCCTTCAAATGCACAGGTGCCTTTAGTGTTGATGCTTTAAAGGAAATTTCTTTTAAAGCCGGCCAAAGCATTTCTGGTTTAGCCGGTTTAGATGTGGGATTTACAGCTGGCGCGCAACTGTCTGCTAAAGCTGGTGGCACCATGAGTTTACAAGCTGGGGGTATGGCGACCCTTGAAGCTATTGGCTCAACGACAATTAAATCAGCAGTCCAACTCGCCTTAGCAGCACCTTCTTTAGGCGTAACGGGCGGTGGGAGTGTAGAAATTACGGGGGGAGGTTCAGTAGGTATTAAAGGAGGAGGTTCAGTGGATATTAAAGGAGGAGGAGCTGTTAACGTGAAGGGCGGACTGGTAGCTATTTCCGGTGGAATGATTACGTTAGGATAAACTCTATGGCTGAAGAACAAGAAACCTTAAATCTAGACTCTAAGTTTATCGGTGAAACCATCGATGGAAAAATGCATGGAGTTATTGAAAAGTATAATGAAAACAATCAACTCTTGTCACATCATAGTTTTGAAAAAGGTGTGCTGCATGGAAATTCTGTCCATTTTGATTCCAATCAAAAGCTTCATCATAAAATGACCTATCACCATGGCGTTCCCCATGGCTCAGCTGAATTTTATGAGCATGGTATTCCTATTATGCGAACCACTTATCATGAAGGAGAGCAACATGGTGAGGCTCATTATTATAATGAAGCTGGGACAGTAGGGGCTAAAGTACAATTTGAACATGGACTCAGGCACGGTCAAGCTGTTACCTATGATATCAGTGGCCGTGTTTTAAGTATCCAGCATTATAAACAGGGATTGTTGGAGGGAGTTTCCGTTACATACTTCCCGAATGGTCAGATTCTTGAATCTGGCTCATATTTTCAAGGAAAAAAGCATGGAGAGTTTGTGAGCTATTACGATACTGGCTCCATTAGATCACGGATGGTGTTTGATATGGGACGACCAGTTAGAGCCCCTGAAGAATATGATCAAAAGGGAAAGTTGCTTACGAGTGGTTTTAACAAATGAGTTTCGCAGTTGTTGGAGGATCTTCTCTTCTCAAATGTTCCTTTGGACTCTCTCCGACACCCTTAGTTGTATTGCCAAACAGAACTGTTCTGGCTTCCCATATGTTGATGGGCAACATTTCTGATAATAAACCTTTCGCAAATATCCAACCCTTTTCCATGTGCATATCCATGTCAAACCCTACGGTAGCCAGCGCAACAGCTGCAGCCTTTGGAGCACTTACCCCCATGCCATGTACACCTGTAACAACGGAGCCGTGGATTTCTTCCGCTGTGAATGTATTAGTTCAAGGGATGCCCGCTATTGAGCAAAACTCAAAATTAATGTGTAAGTGGTCTGGTATAATAACTGTTATTCAACCCGGTAACTTCAAAGTTAAAGTCCCTTGATATCAATAAGATATCCAGTATATCGTCCAATATTTTGAGAATACTCACCTCTGTGGTAAAATATATTTATTATAGAGGAAGGAAATTCCTGGGGAGGGAATATTGGATTGGTTTATATCGCTTATTCAAGTTACAGGTTTACCTGATACCGCGATAATCAGTCTCTTTAATAAGAGTTTACTTGTTCTGTCTTTCATAATTTCAACTTTATCATTCTATGTTGGTTTTTATATGAGTTCGCTCCTAACCAAACCGCGAACACTCGTTCTTAAAGCTTATTGGCTTTTAGGCGCAGCTTTGGTAATGGGTGGAGCAATTTTATGTACACACTTCTTAACGATTCTCTCCTTTATCCACTTGGCTAATTTAAGTTTTAGTATTTATTGGTTAACGATAGCAATTGTTTTAGCTATTACTTTACCAGGTATAGCTTGGACAATTTATATGATTAAGACTCCGAGCGTGAAATATTACTTATTAATTACGACAATTTTCACATCAGCTGTATTGTCTGTTTATTACATTGGAATGAAATCTATAAATAATGTAAACATTCATTATGATTCCGATTTATCTATTATTGCTGCGAGTATTGCTTTTATAGGATCATTCCTAGCCGTTTGCCTTTCTTCCTGGAGCGAAAAAGGATCATTTAGAAAGAGATTATTCTTAAGATGGGGAAGCTCATTATCCATGGGCTTTGCAGTCTGTGGGATGAATATTGTTGGAATGCTTTCCAGTAATTTTACCCCTCACCTTCAACAAACTCATTATTTGAGTATTGAACCTTTTGGGTTGTATGGCATTGTTTTCGCAACAGTTTTAAACATAATAATGCTTAGCTTATTAATTTATTCCTCCAAATCCATTTCTGATATTGCTGTTAAATTAAAGGCTGATTTCCTTCATGCTATCCTTAAAACAATGAAAGGAGGCGTGGTCGCTTGCGATGCTCAAGGCCACATTACACTTATAAATCCGACAGTTACTGAAATGTTCGGGGTAAAGCTAGGTCGTCTTCGTTCCCTAGGAGATCCAAATCCCGCTCCCAAAGGAAATGTACTGGAAGCTATTGAATTCCTGGAAAAACCATTAGCTAAGGTTTTAGGAGGCGAAGAGGTGAAAGATGTTGAAGTTTTAACCCATGATTGCAAAGGAGCTCCCCATACTCTCCTCGTCGACGGTCAACAAATTAAAGGATACAATGATGAAAATCTTGGGGCCGTTATTGTTTTTTCCGACATTAGTAAGCGCAAAATTGACGAGCAAGAACTAAGGTTCCGCGCTACCCATGACACATTAACGGGATTGCCAAATCGAACTCTTCTTCTTGATCGTCTCAATTTTGCTATCAATTCAGCTAATCGTCGAAATTGCAAGGTAGCCATTATTTTTATTGATCTTGATAACTTTAAATTTATTAATGACGCTTTGGGCCATTCAGTGGGTGATGCTCTCTTGAAAATGGTGGCCACACGTTTTGCGAATCTTATGCGCACAACAGATACATTGGCTCGCATAGGCGGTGATGAATTTGTTATCGTTTTACCTGACCTCGATAATACGGATGAAATCCCAGCTTTGCTATCTCGTATTTTACAAGGTATTTCAAAGCCTTATATAATAGAGAAGCACACATTAAATATTACTTGCAGCATTGGGTTTAGTTTGTATCCTGATCATGGTGCCGATGTAGATACTCTTTTGAAAAATGCAGATAACGCAATGTATCAGGCAAAGGATAGCGGTAAAAATACATTCCAGCATTATTCTAAATCAATGCAAACGCGCGTGAGAAAACGTCTTGAAATCGAAAATGGTTTACGAGAGGCGCTGCATAATGAGCAGTTTATTCTGGAGTACCAGCCCAAGTTAGATATAAAGAAGAATCAATTGGCAGGAATTGAAGCTTTGGTGAGATGGGAGCATCCTACTAAAGGGATTATTGAACCAAATGACTTTATCTCAATCGCTGAAGATACGGGATTGATCGTCCCCCTTTCAAAATGGGTTCTTAAGACTGCCTGTGCTCAAAATAAAGCTTGGCAGGATGCAGGAATCACTCCTGTTTGTATTGCTGTTAACGTCTCTTCACGTCAATTTAAAGACAAGAATTTTCTTGAAATCCTTAAATCAACATTAGCAGAAACAGGTCTTGAGGCAAAGTATCTTGAACTTGAATTAACTGAAACAACAGCTATGTCTAACCCAGAGGAATTCATCAAAATTTTAACCCAATTTAAAAAACTTGGCGTTATCACCTCAATTGATGATTTTGGTACGGGGTATTCCAGTCTTAACTATTTACGCCAATTTTCAGTCAATGCCTTAAAAATCGATCAATCATTCATTAAAGAAATGGAATCTAAAGGGGATGACGTTTCAATCGTGAAAGCTATTGTTTCATTAGGTCACAGTTTGAATATGAAAGTCTTAGCAGAAGGTGTTGAAACGAATGAGCAATTAAAACAACTTCTTGAGAATGATTGTGATCAAGTGCAAGGCTTCTATGTTAGCCGACCTCTATCTGCTGAAGAAATGGGAGAGTTTATGAAAGAATATAGAAATCTTATTCCTGTTAACAAAAAAGAGATAGGAAAACAGTTGAGGAAAGAGGGATGAAAGAACCAACGTTCAAAGATATAAAGGATGCGCAAAAAGTACTCGAAGGGGTTATCATTAAAACACCAACCTTATACTCACCTTATTTATCTCGTCTTTTTAAAGCCGAGATTTATTTGAAACTTGAGAACTTTCAGGAAACTGGATCTTTTAAGGAAAGAGGAGCTTATATCAAGCTTCATAGCCTGGCAAAGTCAGCACTGGCAAAGGGAGTCATAACTGTCTCAGCAGGAAACCATGCTCAAGCCGTTGCTTTACATGCATACAAAATGAAGATCCCTGCAACAATTGTGATGCCCGTTTATACGCCACCCACAAAGGTCGCCAATACGGAAAGATGGGGAGCAAAGATTATTCTTGCCGGATCAACATTAGAAGAAGCTTACAAAATTTCGGAAGAGCTTGCTGCAAGTGAAGGGCTATCTTTCATTCATCCCTATGATGATCCTGAAGTGATCGCAGGCCAAGGAACCATTGGTATTGAAATGTTAGAGGCACAGCCTGATCTTGACGTCATCCTTGTTCCAATAGGTGGAGGTGGACTATGTTCGGGCATAGCTATAGCTGCAAAAGCCATGAAACCTTCCATTAAAATCTTTGGCGTTGAAGTTCAGGGATATGCATCGATGGCTCGTGCAATTTATGGATTTGATGAAGTGAAATTGGGGGCGACAACCCTTGCAGAAGGGATTGGTGTTAAAGCCCCGGGTCTACTGCCTCAACCAATTTTGAAGGAATATTTATCTGATATTATTGTGGTCTCTGAAGAACAAATTGAAAAAGCTGTAGATCTTTTTGTTAGGAAACAAAATACAGTTGTAGAGGGTGCTGGTGCTGTTGGGTTAGCGGCTTTACTCTCCTCCCCCGCCAAATTTGAAGATCGAAAAATTGGCATTGTTGTGAGTGGAGGAAATATAGATGCACGTCTTATTACCTCAATTATTATGAGGGGTCAGATCCGCGAAGGAAGATTCAACCTTTTACGCATTAAAATCAACGACGTACCAGGTGTATTAGCAAAGATTTCTGGCATTATTGCTACAGGCCAAGGTAACATTATTGAGGTTAAACACGAGCGTTTAATGTATGAAATACCCATAAAAATGGCTGAACTTGATATCATGGTCGAAACGCGTAATTTGGAACACATTGAATCCATCATTCATGACCTACAGGATGCTGGATTTGAAGTTGTTTTGAGAGAGAAATAAGGCTTGCGTTTCCCGTAATCTATCCATTAAAACAAAAAGAAACGAATAGGCCATGAGATGACGCACTCCGAATTTCCCAATTTGCATATTATTCACCATCCTTTAATTCAACATAAACTGACCCAAATGCGAAAGACTGAAACGCCGAAACATGAGTTTCGGCAGCTTCTGAGAGAGATTGGACTATTGATGGGATATGAGGTAACACGGGATATGCCTCTGAAAAAGGAAATGATTACGACTCCCATAGATAGAATGGAAGCTCCAGTAATGGCTGGTCCAAACCCCGCCATTGTTCCCATATTACGCGCAGGACTTGGAATGGCTGATGGACTCCTGGAACTCATGCCAGAAGCAGATGAAGGACATATAGGTCTCTATAGAGATCCGAAAACGAAGTTACCTGTTGAGTACTTCGTAAAACTTCCTAAAGCAGATGGACGTATTTTTTTCTTGGTCGATCCCTTACTTGCTTCAGGAAACTCTGCTGTAGCTGCAATTGATATTCTCATTCAGCATGGAGCAGATCCAGCAAAGATTAAATTTATGTCTCTCATTTCTGTCCCAGAGGGTGTCCGTATATTTAATAAAAAATATTCTCAAATACCAATTTATACTGCAGCTCTTGACGCACGACTTAATGAGAAAGTCTACATTGTTCCGGGTATCGGAGATGCCGGAGACCGCCTTTTTGGGACACTCTGAAGTTTTCCCTAGAATTTAAAATAAATTTATGTAAAATGCACAATATGAGTTCACATATGCGCAACTTTCATAGATTGAGTCATAAGGCAATGGCTCCATTTTTAGCTCTCTCTGTTGTGGGCTACTTCATCTATCATTCGATCCAAGGAGACAGAGGAATCCTTGCATGGGTTCAACTTCAAGATCGACTCAGTCAGTCAGTGGCAGAATTAAACAAGATTATGCTTGAACGTCAGAACCTTGAAGAAAAAGTGCAAGCCTTAAGGCCTGAGAGCATCAATCGGGATTTACTTGACCAGCAAGTTCGTTTGAAACTTGGATATACACGACCCGATGAAATCGTAATTTTAAAAATTAATTCTCCTAAATAAGAATTTTTGAAAGTGTTAGACCAGTCAACTCCTATTGGCTTAATAACTAGCATAATTTAGCCCTTGTCATTCTCGCCTCATTTATGGCAACCTTATGGCGCGTAATGAGCATGGGAGGAGTTAGTGGAGTTAAGACACTTAAAATGGGTCATTCTGTTAGGAATGGCATTTTATTGTGTAACCACATCTCTGAAAGCAAGGACTCGTGCCCAGGATACGATTTACCTAGTAGCGCCTGTTCCCGAAGTCTCTTTACGTTTTTCTGCCCAATGGCAAATTAGTCAATCTGAAAAGAATGCCATTAACAAGATATATGGTCCTTCACGTATTAATTTTGACCCACAAGGAAATCCGAGCCCTCAGGGTCTTGCACCCCACTGTGTCAATCGGTGGCACCGTCTTTATAAGCTCTGTATGTGCGATGGCTGCTACTATTGTGACGCCTCTGAAGGAAGTTGTGAAACGGGTACGTGTGGACCCAATAATAGCTATTGTAAACCTTATATGGATGATCAAGGTAATCCAAAATGCGGGTCAACTTGCTCTGATTATGCCTTTGCAGCAACCCTCCAATAGTTGATACAATCTACCTTAGATCTTCCCTAAACCGATCCTTTAAGAATAGAAGAGCAAAGGCAGAGAACAATGAGGCTGTTCCTAAGTACAATGCTGGTGCAGCATTGTTCCCTGTGGCTTGAATGAGCCACGTTGCGATCAAAGGAGCACTTCCCCCAAAGACGGCCATACTTATGCTGTGTGCAATTGAGAGTCCTGAATAGCGTACAGTTAAGGGGAACATCTCAACAAGAGTTGCAGGAATGGGTGCGAAGAAAACACCCATAATAAATGAAAGAGAAATTTGTGCCATAAGAGCCGTAGAAAAGCTTCCTTCAAGGGCTGTAAAGAGAGGATAAGCAAAGAATGTGAATGCCAAGGCACTTGGAATCAAAACAGCTTTACGGCCAATTTTATCTGAGATCCAACCCGATATAGGAATGACAATTCCCATCGCAACCATACTTATGGTCGTCATCATCAAGCTTGTCACCATGTCAAAATCAAGCAAAGCTGTTAGGAAATTATTTATAAACGTTACAATGAGATAAAAACCTATAGAAAGTGTCAGCTCAATTATAACAACATATGAGATCGTTTTAAGATGATCTTTGAAGAGTTCTTTAATCGGTGTTGAGTGTTCTTTATGTTTTTGCTTAGCTTCCTTGAATTGCTCGGGCTCATTTACGGTTCTCCTCATAATTGAGCCAACAAAACCTCCCGCAACACTAAGTAGGAAAGGAATACGCCATCCCCAACTTAAAACCTGATCATCAGAGAGGAAATGACATGTTGCTGTTGCAACCCCGGATCCGACCAAAATCCCTACTAAAAGACTAAAGACAACCCAACTTCCATAAAGACCACGGTTCCCTTTTTGTGCATGTTCAACAACAAAAACCATTGAACCGGTAAATTCTCCCCCCATCGAAAGACCTTGAGCCAAACGAATAATCGTCAAAAGTAACGGAGCTATCCACCCTATTTGGTCATAGGTGGGCAAAAGGCCAATGAGCGTTGTTGGAATCGCCATCAAGTAAATGGACCAGAGGAGTGCATTCTTTCGACCGATCTTATCACCAATGTGCCCGAAGATCACACCACCTAAAGGTCGCATAATAAAGCCGGCAGCAAATATGCCAAATGTCGCCATCAAGGAAGCAAAGGGACTAAACTTTGGAAAGAACAACGTACCGATCGTTGTTGCAAAATACCCATATAGGGCAAAATCATACCACTCCAGTGCATTACCAATCATACACGAAATAATGACTCTTTGAATATAACTGCCTTCTAGAGGAAGGGCAGATGACTTCGTTGTTAGGGTCGCAGTCGTCAAATCATAACTCCAAGAATTGCAAAGAGAATTGTTCTCTTTTTAAATTTCACACCCTATCTAAAGGAGGAGAGCTATGTTTGACAAGCATAACATTCCATATATTTGATTTTAAAGGATTATCTTCTTATCCATTCCCAAGCATCATCTATTTCTTCTGATGAAAATAGACGAACTTCCGTTTGAAAAAATCTGGCGAGAATCTTTGTGGCCGTAATAATCCACTTTGTATCTGTAACAACAGCTTCTTTTTCAATTGATGGTGCAAGTCGAAGAAGCTTAGGCAATGTTAGTAAACTATCCCAAAGTCTTGGTTCCTCAAACTCCCTTAAGTCAGTTAAGAGACGAAGATTCTTATACTTCCGAATCCTTTTCCCAAGAAAGGGAAGTAAGGTCGCAAAATCTTTTTTATTTAAATCTTGGACTATTTTTATCCCAATTACATTTTCAGAACTTTCATCATAAATATTATACATAATCATTCTCCAATATATATGTTTATTTTACCATACTTGTATTCAATATCAAAAAGTGTTATTTAAAAAATGCTCTTAATCAAAAGAGTTAAAAACTAATGGAGACTCATTATGCATCATCACCATCATATGAAATTACAACTATCTGATTTTAAACAATTTATACTTATGAGGAAACTAAAATGGACTTACTTAAAAACTTAAACAAATTTATTTATACACTTCTTTTTATCTTTACTTTTTCTTTATCTGCATATTCTTCCCCCACTAAAATATATATACTTCAAATTGTTGATCACCCAGCTCTAAATACCAACCGCGAAGGATTCATTGATGAGCTCGAAAGACTCGGTTATAAACAAGGTGAAAATCTCATTCTTGAATACCAATCAGCGCAAGGAAATACAACAACGGCTGCACAAATCGCTCAAAAGTTTGTCGCCGGTCATCCCGATATTATCATGACTTTGGGAACCACAGCTTCACAAACGGCCATGGCAGCAGCGAAAGATACAAAGACCGTTGTTCTTTTTAGCTCTGTAACAGATCCACTTTCTGCAAAGTTGGTGGCAGACTTTAAAAAACCTGAGGGAAACGTGACTGGCGTTTCAAACTTTATCTCAGTTGAACCCCAGTTCCAGCTCTTTAAAAAACTGAGGCCCAATTTAAAAACACTTGGCGTTATCTATAACCCTGGCGAACCCAATTCGGTTGCGCTTAATGAGGAAATGGAAAAAGTTGGAAAATCAATGGGTATCAAAATTCTATTAGCTCCTGCACCCAAAACAAATGACGTACTTGGAGCCAGTCAAAGCCTTTGCGGAAAAGTCGATGCTTTTTTTGTTAACAATGACAACACAGCTCTTTCAGCCTTTAATAGTGTCGTGAAAACAGCTCGCGAATGCAAGATACCTGTCTTTGTTTCCGACGTCGAAATTGTCGATCAAGGTGCTCTAGCTGCTCTTGGGCCAGACCAGAAGGAGCTCGGAAAACAAACAGCTCGAATGGCAGTAAAGATCTTGAAAGATCCCAAAGCTTCCTTACCTGCTGTTGAATTTCCTGAGAAAACTGAGGAAAGGATCAACAAATAATCGAATGACCACCCAGATATCTCAGTCAAAACTCTGGGTGGTTATTGTTCTTATCGGAATTTCAATGTATACTCCCTTTTAATAAGGAAATAAAAAAGGGAGAGCAACTCATGAAATCATTATCCAATACTTCTGGCATTATCTTTATCATTTTAGGCTTACTTTCTGTAGCCTACCCCTTCTACAGTTCCCTTGGAATCGAAACATTCCTTGGAGCCCTCTTCCTTGTAGGAGGAATTTTTCAACTCTTCGGATCCTTTGAAGATAAACAAAAGTCAGGTTATATCTGGAATTTTTGTATCGGTGTCTTTTACATTCTTACAGGTGTTTATTTAGTGAGTCACCCACTCTTAGGACTTGTTATATTAACAACCATACTCATAGCCCTCTTCTTCACCCAAGGCGTTCTAATGCTAGTATTTTCCTTGCATCATAGGAAAGAATCTGGGAATTGGATTTGGGCCCTATTTAACAGTTTGATTACTTTAGGACTAGGCGCCATTCTTGTCGCATCCTATCCTTTAAGTTCCCTATGGGCCTTTGGAATTCTTGTGGGAGTGAATCTTTTTATGTCTGGACTCTCTATTCTGATGGTTAACAAAATAAGGAAGACTTAACATGAAGCTTGTACCTACCCTCAAAATTAGGTATGATTTATTTTAAATTATATATAATATAAGGGAGATCTCATGCCTTTTCATCGTTCTCTAGTGAACATTCTACCATCTTGGGGGGTAATATTAACATTAGCCGCCCTATTTGGAGTTGTAGCTATTATATCCTATTTTATAGTCAGACGATTCTTCCCAAAATTGCTAACTGACAACATGCCACCGAGTTTTAATGTGATCGGAACAGCGGTTGGATTTTTACTTGGCTTTACCATTGCTCTACTTTGGCAGAATTATTCAAACGCTCTCAGACTCTCGCTTGAAGAAGCCTCAACCTTTTATCTCATTTTAGATAGTATTGAGGTTTTATCCCCGCAAACCCAAGGCAAATTCATTCCCGCTGTACAAAACTATCTAACAATCCTAACCGATACGGAATGGCCCGCCATGCGTTTAGGACTCGGTACATCTGAAGCATGGGATGCATTTCATAACATTATACAGGTCATGCGGGGCATTACACCCTCACCAGATGAAGCATCCGCTTATGCCAGTATTATGAAGTACCTGGACACTGTGGCAATTAACCGATTAGCAAGACTTCAAACAGTGGATCCAATTTTAAGTATTGAGTTATTCTCAGTTATTATCGCAGGTGCATGCTTTATTGTCTTTTCGGTCGCAGCACATAACCCTCCCAATCAACATCATCATGTGATTACAATTGGAGCTGTTTGTCTTCTATTAGCTTTCAATATCGGACTTGCGCTTGTTCTAACTTACCCATTCTCGGGATCGTATGGAATCAAAGCAAAAGCCTTGCTTGAAGGAATACCTGCGCGTCTGAAGCAAATTGAGAGAGATAATAATAAAAAGCTCTATGCCGAGAGGTTTGGGTCTAAACCTGCAGAAGTAAAAACGGAAGAGGTTAAAAAAGAACCTGAACAAAAACCCTCACCTAAAAAAAGTAATTCAAAAAAGAAATAGGTTGATCTGATTTACGACGAGCAATGCAAATGATAAATAGACGAAACAAACAGGGAAGTAACATAATGCATAAATTTAATTATATTATTATTCTAGCACTGGCAGGACTCATTCAATCGTCAGATTCTGCCCAGTCTTCCCCTGAAAAAATTACTCCCACAAAATCAAGCAAAAACAATAAAGAGGGTATTGTTCTTATTCAAGATGACGGGGGTTTTACTCCTGATGTTCCAGATATTCCTGATACTCCAGAACCAGAAGCTCCGGCTGAACCTGAGGCTCCAGCTGAACCAGAAGCTCCGGCTGAACCTGAGGCTCCAGCTGAGCCAGAAGCTCCAGCTGAACCTGAAGCACCTGCTGAACCAGAGGCTCCTGCTGAACCTGAGGCTCCAGCTGAGCCAGAAGCTCCAGCTGAACCAGAAGCTCCAGCTGAGCCAGAAGCTCCAGCTGAACCTGAAGCACCTGCTGAACCAGAAGCTCCAGCTGAAC
>CAZQWE010000001.1:117028-328274 GCA_964597045.1 uncultured Alphaproteobacteria bacterium
GCTGAACCTGAAGCACCTGCTGAACCAGAAGCTCCAGCTGAACCTGAAGCACCTGCTGAACCTGAAGTGCCTCTAGAACCTGAAGGTCCTTCAGTACAAGAAGTTATTGAAGATGCTCTACAAACATCAATCGCTGCAGAAAAAGCTGAAGCCGTAGAATCTGAAGCTTGGAGCCAAGTTGATAAGTTAGAAGAAGCACTTGAAAAAGCTGAAACACCTGAAGAAAAAGAGAAAATAACAGGTGAGCTAAAAGAAGCTTGGGGTAACTCCATTGAGGCTTCAGATAAAGCTGCGACAGCCGTTGCTGCAGAATCTGCTGCACATGAAAAACTCGTTGAAACCTATATCAAGAGCGACATTAGCTCCAACAAGCCTGCTGAAGCTGGATTTTAGTAATACCATCACCACCCAATGAAAATTGGGTGGTGATTACTTTTTTACTTGATTCTCGATTAAGAAATCTGCTTATAATGGTTCAGCAACTTAGGTATTGAACGACTAATGGATAAAAGACCATTATCATATACACGCTCTGCCTTCTCACCTCACATTTGTGAGACAATCCTTATTACTACCTCTAGCGTCGTCGTTATTGTGGCCTAACGGCCCACACACTCTCACCCCCCCCTTTATTATCATTTTTAATTTTAACTCTCCCAGGAGAAGCGACGATGACAAGCGTTAAACAAACATTTATATATGGCTTTGCCATTTTTTCCATGTTCTTTGGATCAGGAAACTTAGTCTTTCCTCTACAAATTGGACAAACCTCAAACACATACTGGCTTTCAGGATTTCTTGGATTATTCCTGACAGGTATATTGCTACCCTTTCTCGGGCTCTTTGTTATAAAACTCCACAAAGGCAGTTATGAAGCCTTCTTTGGAGAAGCTGGGTATCTAGCAAAGTTAACACTTCCCCTCTTTACCCTTTCCCTTCTGGGATCGTTTGGAGTTGTTCCGAGGTGTATTACTGTGGCACATGGAGGCATTGAATACATTTATCCAGAGATCTCACTCGGTCTTTTTAGCCTTATTTTCTCAATCCTCTGCTTTATCACGTGTATTAGAGATCACTTCATGATTACAGTTCTTGGAAAATGGATGACGCCTCTGTTACTGGCTTGCCTTCTCATCCTCATTTCCCTTGGTGTCTATCAGGCAGAATCCCTTCCAAATACGGCAATTACAAGGACGAGTGCATTTAAAAACGGTTTTTTAATCGGCTATTTACCAATGGATCTTTTTGCTGCATTCTTCTTTTCAGCTCTCATCTTCAATCAAATCCATGCCAAACTAAAAACAGAGAATCACGCCCAAGTGTTAAAAGCTGCTCTTAAACCGAGTATCATTGGATCTGTTCTTTTAACCCTTGTTTACTTAGGGTTCGTTTACTTAGGGGCCCATTATACTAATGTCACTTTAGGAGTTGCCCCAGAGTTGATTCTCCCAACCATTGCTCAACACTTACTCGGAACTCATGCCATGTATTTGATTGGAATTATTGTGTTGTTTTCCTGCCTTACAACTGCTGTAGCTCTGAATAACATTTACGCGCATTATTTGTGCACACTATTGAATCTTAAGAAGGATAAATTTCTCTATGTCTTAATGGGAACAACAGCTCTGTCTTTCATAGTGTCACTTCTTGATTTCCAAGGTATTGCCAAAGTGTTGGCTCCTCTTCTTGAGGTCTCATATCCCAGCATTATCGCCTTAACAATTATGAGTATCTTTATTAAGGATAGGCTTAACCTGAAGATAGGCGTTTTTTATGCTATTCTTACTACAAGCCTCTTATGGAGGTTTTTGAGTTAATAACTATCTGGCTGTATAGCCCCCATCAATGACGAGTTCACTTCCCGTTACAAATTTGGACTCGTCTGAGATGAGGTAAACAATGCCATATGCAATATCGTCAGGCTCTCCTACAGTTCCGAGGGGATGTAAGCCCCCAATGGTTTCTCGCGACACACCCGCTTTCCCTGAGTATCTCTCAACCATGGGCGTCCAAATAAATCCAGGATGCACAGAATTCACACGAATATTATTTTTTGCATACAAAAGGGCATCTGTCTTGGACATTAACCGAACTCCCCCTTTTGAGGCATGATAAGGAGGTACATCCGGCGCAGAAATCAGTCCATAAATTGAAGAGAGGTTTACAATGCTTCCACCCCCATCTTTAATCATAAAAGGAATCACATGCTTTGTGCAAAAAAAGACGCCCTTCATATTAACAGCCATAAGGGAATCCCATTCCTCTTCTGTGACTTCATGGGTCGGTTTATTCACACCTTCAACACCCGCATTATTCACAAGACCATCAATTCGTCCAAAAGTCGTATATACTAAATTCATGACTTTCTGCGCTTCCTTTTCTGAGGCTGTATTCAGATGCCAATACCTTGCAGTACCGCCGTTCCTTGTTATGAGGTCTACGACTTCCTGCCCCTCCTTATCTTTGATATCCGTAACAGCAACTTTGGCCCCTTGTTCAGCAAGTCGAATACAAGTTGCACGGCCTATCCCTTCTGATCCTCCGGTTACGATGACGACTTTGTCTTTTGCACGATTCATGATGATCCTCATTAAACGACTCGAAAAGAATAACAAATATGTATTAATTTTTAGATAATGAAGTTATTTTTGACTGAATCCTTTCTATATGAGGAGAATTTTTGGGAGCAATACTGTTTACAATAGTGAGTGCCTCAAGAAAGGAACCTCTCGCTTGCTTATAGAGTTCATTATACTTTGCAATATCACTCTCCTTTTTTTCTTCCCTTAGCTGCATTGTATAGAGATCACCAAGCGCTTCTAAAGCCGTGTAGGCTTGAGGTAATTTATGCTTTCTAAATATTTCTACTGATAATTTTATATACTTCTCAGCTTCCTTATAGTTTTTTTCTACAAGATAAACCTTCCCAAGATCACGACAAAGGGAGGCCATTCTTGGATGATCCATGCCACCGGTTTTATTAAGAAGCATAATATTTTTTTCAAAGCAGTCTTTTGCCATTGCAATATATTCTTGCTGGTTGTTGACTTCCCCTTTTAAACGATAAATATTTGCTAACTGAGTCCTTATCCAAATGAAATGAATATTATTCTCTCCAAATTTACCACGTGAAATTTCTAGAGAACTCTCAATAAAATCAAGCGCTTTTTGCAAATCTCCTAAATTTGCATAAGTTGTTCCTAGATAGACTAAAACCCATAACTTATCGACTCTATCGGGTTTGTTCTTAAAAATATTATAACTTTTTTCAAGAGCTATCCTTGCCTGAACATAGTCACCTAACTCCAATAATAAAAATCCTTTATAAGCCATAAGAAGAGCGTATTCATTGCTGTAATTAGATGTCGTTTTCCCATCAATATTCTTTTCATAAATATGTTGAGATTGATTAAGACAAAGAAGAGCATTTTTATAATTCCCTGACATTGTGTAAGCATCCCCTAAACTGGCCAATACCAAAGCAATATCGGAATGTTCTTCAGGAAATATTGATTTATAGATTTTAAGACTTTTCTCAAGAAGTTCCGTCGCTTGTGCAAATTTATTAAACTTTTTATGCCGATCACCGAATTCATGTAAAAAAGCAGCCATATGTAGAGTATTTTCAGAGTTTGACTTCTCATTCAGCTTATAAATATTATACGACTTTTCAATATAGTATTGCGCGTTTTCATGTTCATCAAGAAATCGACAAGCATGTGCTAAAATTGAATAATTTAGTGCCAGATCAATCGGTAAATTTAGACAAGGATGAGTATCATATATCATTAAAGATTTCATCATAACTTCTTTTGCTTTTTGATTCATACGTAATTTAATATATGCATCTCCTAGAATAGTTAGGGCCCAGATATCTCTCCTAGGATTTTTGCTTGGAGTCTCAATGAAATTTAATTGGTACTTTTCCAACAAGTCTCTTGCAGAGTCATAGTAACCTAATCTTTTATAAACGTTCCCTAAACATACTGAAACGAAACCGATAATAGAGTTTAGATTTGGTAAATCTGTATGGAGATATTTTGATGCCTTAAATACTTCTTTATTGTTTGTTCGGTGTTGATAATTAGGGTTTGCAAGCTTGCTTAAGCTTATTTCTAGAATTTCCTTTGCCTTATCATAATAACCTAGAGAAGAATATATACCACCCAGTAAACCATCAATCGTAGATTTATTAACAGTTGTTAGATAGTGACCATGATCCCTCAAACTCTCATAATGAGGTTTCATTGCTTTAGTACGAGAAAAATCTTCTTGCTCTATAGAGTTTATCGCATAAGTCTTCAATTTCTTAATGAGGAAATCCAAAGTATGCTTATTCGTTTCCAAATCAAATAGCTTACTTAGATATGATAGAGCTATAGCTTGAGTACTTCTATGAATTGAAAGATTTTGTCTAGAAGACGATGTCGATGATTGGGGTAAAATCAAAGAATATTTTTTTAATGTATAAATAAAATTGTCTACAACATGATCGCCTTTAACTTCTTTTAGAAGCTCTATAGGGATATTTTGTGAATCTACCATACTCATCAGTAACAACAGATCCGCAAAATCTTTGTTTTCATTCATGATAACTTTTAAAGGCATCACTATGATTTTATATCTTGTTGAAGAATAATCCCCCATTTCCTTCAGGAGATTCTCCTGAAGTTCAAGAAAAGCATTATCATTTGCTTTCATATTTTCTAGATATTTATCAAAAGAAATATTTGTCGCATTTAGGTAGTAAGCGGCAAGAGATACATCTAACGGGAAAGGTGGAATTTTTTCTAGGAACTCTTTCATTTCCCTTTCAGGGCTTGCGACTAAACCACGAGACGATCCTTGAGTAATGATTTGTTTAAAGAGGCTTAGTTTTTGATCAGGCGTCAGTTCTCCCACAACAAGTGATCCATTCACATTGCGATTGTTTTCCAGAGTATTATTACGTGTTGTAATAATGACTTTTCCATTCCCCCAAATTTGGGGATCAGATGGAAAATAATTTTGAACGTCCTCAAATTTTTCAAGGTTATCATAAATTAAAACCCAATTACTTTTCTGCAACAAATGATGTTTAACAAACTGCAGGAATTTTTCTCTTCTTTCTTTAGAACTTTTAATTTCCTGGATAGCCCGTAGCTTGCTTTTATCCTCTTCTTTTTCAGCAAGATTGTAGGCTAGGTTTTCAAAAGACTCTGTAAGACTCTCAAATGATTCTGCATTGAACTCCCAAATGATATTGGCTTTCTGTTGATTTGCATACTGGTGAGCTAATGTCGTCTTACCAGATCCTCCTATCCCGATTAAAGCAATTGTTTGTATCCCTGAGTTTCTGTTTAATATGGTATGAATTTCCTTAAATAAACCGGGTCGCATTAGAAATGCAGTTTCATTTTGATTTATGCGATCAGCCTTAATGATAGAATGATTAAGCAGATTCAACTGGGTTGCCAGGATATAGAGTGAAACAACTGTAACAAATAATATACAAAGCAGCATGGGTACTTTTAATTTTAAGAATGCCCCATATCTCTTATCTTTCTTATTTTCCTGTTCATTAACAATGATATTAACAGGATCATATGTTTTGAGGATTTTTTCATAATTTTGTTTGAAATTATTAATGATTCTCTCTAACTGCGGTGATGGAATAAGTTTTAAAAGAATAGATAAAAGTGCAAAATAATAATTAGGTGCGTCTAACAAAATCTTTTCTTCATTTCCATTGGGATTTCCAATAATTATGATTGAATTGATTTTAGAATCTCTTTCATTATCAACTGTTTTTTGTTGGATTTCTGCATGAATTCCAACCCCTTGTAGATGGGACTCTAGATGTCTAAGCAGCGCTTTTGTTAAATCTTCATCATTCACACAAACAATCAACGGCTTAATTTCTTGATGACTTCCAATTCGACGAATTTCTTTAAGCGTCTCTTCAAGATTCTCAACTAGCAGCAAGCTTGAGTAATACTGTCGTAAGAGAACGAGTTTTTCTGAGTTTTCTATAAAGTCGATAACACTCTCGCGTGAGTTACACCCTAACTTTAACATGATATTTCGTGTGTGATATTCCACCGTTTTCGGGGCAATAGATAATATTGAGGCTATTTTTTTCGTCGAACGACCGCTCACAAAAGAGGCAAGTATATCAACCTCTCTGGGTGTAAATTTTACTCCGTTAAGTGTCTTTAAATACTTTGTGTAAATTTCCTGGGGTGAATGAAAGTTAATGTTTAGCATAAAAGAAGACTCTCTTTTCTAAATGTAAAATTCATCCATAAAAACTTTGGGCTAGTATGATCTTAAAGATCAAAAATAACAAATGAGTTTTTCCAGGTAATATACCCTGGGGTTACTTGCTTAAGCCCATTTTCCTAGTATTTTAATGAAGTGATTTCAATCAATCTCCCTCGTAATGGGAGCACACGCTCCTTTTAACATTAAAAAAATGGAGAATAAAATGAAACATAAACAAACGTTAAAGGGATTTAGCTTATTTCTTTTGATGTCCACTTTAATGGTATCAACACCCTGCCTTTCCTTTCCAGGAGGTGATGACGATGATAGAAACGAACTCAAGAGATCAAGAAGTTGCGAAAATTTAAATGATTCAGAATCTGATGATAATGAAGGAAAAAAGAAAGGCAAATGCTCGCCTCAACAAGAGCAAACCCTTGAAAATCAACCTACTCCACCACAAGCTCCTGTAATCGTTGACAGTTGGTCTTTTGTCAATCTGAGCCATCCTGAATCTAGTTATTCTATCAGAACAAGAACGGCGGCGGATACTGTCACACGGCAGTGCTTTTCAAATGAACTAGTGAACCTCAAATGGCATGAGGATTTTACGAAACATGTCTCAACTCACGTCGTTGATCTTATAGTCAGAGATGGTGAAGACATTGTTTACAAAAAAGATAATGTCTCTTTTGGTGAGCCCGTTCCCCATGAAATTGATCTCACTGGCTTTGTCTCATATGGAGCACCAATGTTTGATACTTCATCAAACACCTTTACACAACAGTTCCATTATGTAGACGTGTTTAGAGGTCAAAGTGGTGAGAAGAGGGGTGAAATTGATCAAACAGAAGCCCCAATATCCCTTACTCTTCAAGCAACTCATCTTCGATTTAATACTGACTTTTCAACCAACAAAGCGTATCATGTGTTAAAGTTAAGCTGCGACTTACTCCCTGGTTTCTCTACTGAATATGAACTCAGAGATCCAGCTTGTGCTTTGCCTATCATAACTAACTTTGAATGGAAACATGATGACGATGTTAGACAAAGTACGTTGAGTTTTAAGGCATACATTGATAATAACAAAGGGTTGTTTTCTACAACCGCCAGGACAATTGGGTTGATAAGTACATTTCGTCTCCAATCTTATGTCGAAGTTCATGGAGGTACATTGGTAAGATTCGGTGTGCCCAAATGTATACCATGGCATTTCGTTAGGGGTGATGGAAGTAAATTCTATCCTGGGTAGATTAACTATGACTAAGCTTGCTTTAGGTGAGCTTAGTCAATTTCCCTTGTTGAGGCCTTCAACCAAGTCTTAGTGCTCTCATCCAAATGGGAAGACACGGAGTCATAAACTTGCCGATGATAAGAGTTGAGCCATTCTCTTTCTGACTCGTTTAGCAGCTTCCCATCAATTAAAGTCAGATCAATGGGTGCAAGAGTCAGCGTATCAAAGCCCAGATAACCTTTAGACCCAGGATGTTCAACAACCCTAACGAGACTCTCAATTCGAATGCCGTACTCCCCTTCCTTGTAATACCCGGGCTCATTAGAGATTATCATACCCGGCATGAGAGGAACCGCAGAGGCTTTTCGTGAGATCCCTTGCGGTCCTTCATGAACATTCAAATAACTGCCCACCCCATGACCTGTGCCATGATCATAATCACAGCCAACTTGCCACAGGCTTTCTCGCGCTAAAATATCAAGTTCATTCCCCGAAACCCCTTTTGGAAACACTGCTGAAGCTATAGCAATATGCCCCTTTAGGACCCGGGTAAACCGATCCTTCTGTTCTTCAGTTGGTTTTCCTAAAGCAATCGTGCGAGTTACATCCGTTGTTCCTGTTAGATATTGACCTCCAGAATCAAGAAGATAAATGCCATCTTTTTTCAAAGGAATATCAGAAGCTTCCGTTACTCGATAGTGAATGATCGCTCCATGAGGACCATAAGCTGAAATTGACTCAAAGCTGAGATCCTTAAAGAACTCTCCTTCCTGTCTGAACTCCAGTAGCTTCTTTGATGCGGATAACTCAGTCGTCTCCCCTTTCAAGGGTTGGGCGTCAAGCCACGCTAAAAACCGACACAAGGCAATTCCATCTTGAACATGAGCATTGATAGCACCTTGAATTTCAACCTCATTTTTCAGCGCCTTCGGGAGGACACAAGGATCCTTTCCACGAACAAGAGATACTCCTGACTTCTCAAACGTTTGTATATAAAAGACAGGGCAGGTTTGTGGATCAACAAGGCAGCTTCCCTTAAGATTCTTTAAATGAGTCTCAAGCTGACCAATATCTATAGCCCTTCCTTTACCCTCTGTAATGTAATGATAAAGATCTCCTTCAATTTTATTCAGGTCTATAAATAAGTCGTATGATCCATCCTTCCTAAGTAAGCAAACACAATGAACGAGGGGATTATAAGCTACATCAGTTCCGCGAATATTAAGAAGCCACGCAATTGAATCGCAAGCCGTAATCAGGACTTGATCGGCCTCAAGTTGCCTTGCGATTTTCTTTCTTTTGTCTGCCCCACTTTCCCCCGCAAAATCCAATGGATGGTCGACAATAAAATCCTGAGGAGATCCTGGTCTTTCTTTCCATAGAGTATCAATCGGATTTGCTTTTAAGGGGACAAGCTGACTGTTGTATGGCTTGAGTTGAGATTCTGTAAAAAGTTTCGGGTCATATCCAATTTTAGGATTAGGATTTGTGTTCTCAGAGACCCACAGTGCGGGTGTTTTTTGAGCCGTATTGAAGTGTTCAAAGGTTCCGGGCACTTCTTCCCTCGCCTGTAAAACATAGCGTCCATCGGTGAAAAAACCTGCTTTATCTTTCGTGATAACGGCGAACCCCGCCGACCCTGTAAAGCCTGTCAGCCACTGAAGTCGATCAGAGCACGGCGCTATATACTCCCCTTGAAACTCATCCGTTCGAGGAATCAGAAGTGCATCAAGCCCCTCCTTCTTCATAAAGTCTCGAAGATCCTTAAGCTTATCCATGATCTTCCTTTCGCATGATCAAAGTCGACCAATCCCCAATAAAGAGTTGGTCAGCAAGCTTCGACCCTGCTGCCCGGTAAGCATCTATTACATCTTCAGCTTGACGATTTAAAAGACCGGCAAGGACGATCACGCCTCCCGGCCTTAGGCATTGCACCGCAGAACTCGCCATTTGACACAAAGGTCCAGCCAATATATTCGCCGTAATGAGATCAAATTGAAGCCCCTGAATTGAGGAGAATCCCTCACTCACCTTAGCCTCAATCAATAACTCCAAGTGATTCAGCTGAGCATTCCCTTGCGTCACTCTAACGGCCTCGGGGTCATTATCACAAGCCAGAACGGGAGCTTGCCAGAGTTTCGCCATGGCTAAAGCCAGGATCCCTGAACCACATCCCATATCGAGAGGACGAGCATAGGTACCTTGTTCAGCGAGTAAACTCAGGGCCTTAAGGCACCCTTCCGTCGATTCATGTTGTCCCGACCCAAACGCTGTTGCAGCATCAATCTGAAGAGAAATCAAACCTTGAAGCGGCGTTTCCTCAACATGAGATCCATAAATGTAGAATTTTCCCAAAGTCAAAGGAGGAAAACCTTTGTACACAGCAGACACCCAATCTTCTTTTGGAAGAAGCCCTCCTTCAATTTCCGGCACTCGGATTCCTTCTTTTTCAAAGAAGTCTCTTATTCTTTGAGTTAAACTCCCCTCATCTACTGGATGACAGACGACCTGGAGCGACCAGTTCTCTGGTGTTTTCTCGTACCAAACAACAGATACAGCCTCCTCTTCAAGAAGAGTTGATAGAACTTCTGCCTTCTCCAGAGGCACTGGACATTCAATTTGTTGCAAGTTCATTCATTACTCTCCACAAAACTCTTCATCACCTTTTTAAAACCTGAATGATCAAAGTCAATCTCAAGTTTATCCCCCTCAATGGCTGTGATATGGCCATACCCAAATTTGAGATGGAAAACTCTCTGTCCCACATTAAAATCACGTTCAACATGAGACCTCGTAAATCGTTCCTGCTTTTCCGGTTTGGGAAGTCTCGGTTGCCTCGGCGTATAGACATGGGTTCTGAGTAAGTTTGTCCTCTCTACATGCTCAAGGGGAAGCTCATCCACGAACCGTGAGGGAAGACTTGTTTGCCATTGATTATGAATGCGCCTGTTTGCTGCAAAGCTAATGAACGCGCGTTTTCTCGCTCGTGTCAGCCCTACATAAGCAAGCCTTCTTTCCTCTTCGAGTCCTCCCTCTTTGAGAGAACGAGGATGGGGGAACAATCCCTCCTCCCAACCAGCAAGGAAAACCGTATCAAACTCAAGACCCTTCGCACTGTGAATCGTCATGATATTCACCATCTCTGAACTGAGGCTATTCGCATTCTCCATCACAAGACTGACGTGATCGAGAAACGCAGGTAAGCTTTCAAACTCATCTATCGCATTCACAAATTCTTTCAAGTTTTCAAGACGGCCAGGGGCCTCCGGAGTCTTGTCTTCCTGCCACATTCCCGTGTACCCCGACTCATCCAAAATTATCCGAGCCACCTCTCCATGAGGCATTGTTTCTAAAAGCTTCCGCCACCGGCCAATGTCAAAGAGAAGTCCTTGAAGGGCTGTCTTTGCCTTCCCCCGAATCTCATCGGTTTCCATAAGCCGCATAGTCGCTTCAACCAACGAGACCTCTTCCATACGAGAGTACTGATGAAGAACCTGCAGTGTGCTTGTTCCAATCCCTCGTTTCGGCGTGTTTACAATCCTCTCAAAAGCCAGGCTATCATTGGGTTGATAAACAATACGCATGTAAGCTAAAGCATCTCTTATTTCGAGGCGCTCATAGAATCGCGGACCACCAATAACTCGATAGGGAACGCCTATTGTAATAAAGCGTTCTTCAAACTCACGAGTTTGAAATCCAGCGCGCACAAGAATCGCCATTTCATTCAAGGTATTTCCTTTTCGGTGTAGGGCTTCCACCTCATCGCCAATGACCTGAGCTTCTTCTTCCCCGTCCCAAACACCTCTGAGACGAACAAGTTCCCCGCCTGTTTGTTCGGTCCATAAGGTCTTTCCAAAGCGTCCCGCATTCTGAGCTATGAGGTGAGATGCTGCCCCCAGGATATGCGCATTTGAGCGGTAATTTTGTTCCAGGCGAATAATGAGTGCACCCGGAAAGTCCTTCTCAAACCTTAGGATATTCCCAACTTCTGCCCCTCGCCAGCCATAAATAGACTGATCATCATCCCCAACACAGCAGATATTCCCTGAGCCTTGTGCCAGCAAACGTAACCACAAGTACTGAGATACATTGGTGTCTTGATACTCATCCACAAGGATATACTTAAATTGAGTCGTATACTGGGCTAGGATATCGCTATGATCTGTAAAAAGCTTTAGACACAGCATGATCAAATCCCCAAAATCTACTGCATTTAAAATCCGCAAGCGGTCTTGATATTGAGGATAAATATGATAAGCCACTTTCTCAAAATCGGATGCAGGAGCTGATACTTTTTCAGGGGGGAGCGCCCTGTCCTTCCACCGACTAATAATCGCCCCAAGAGTTCGCGGGGGATACTTCTTGTCATCAATCTCCTCCGCCTTAACAATTTGTTTTATCAAGCGAATTTGATCATCTGCATCAAGGATCGTAAAAGAACTTTGAAGCCCCAAAAGCTCCGCATGACGCCTGAGGATTCGCACACAAATCGAGTGAAACGTCCCGAGCCACAACCCATCCGCAGGACCACCAATCATCCTAGCAATCCGCTCGCGCATTTCATTGGCAGCCTTATTCGTGAAAGTCACGGCCAGAATCTGAGACGGCCAGGCTTTTTGAGAAAGAAGAATTGAAGAAAGACGCGTCGTCAGAACCCTTGTCTTCCCTGTGCCAGCACCAGCCAGCACCAGCAAAGGCCCATCCGTAATATCCACGGCCTGCCGTTGGGCTGGATTCAGTGTGTTCAGCTGCTCTAAAAAGCCAGGATGGCCTGTTGAGGTCATATCATTTCGTTGTATGAGTGTCATATAACCCGCTTATATCATGGTCTTAACAAAGAAGGAAGTCGTGATCAGACTTTAACCCCTCTGGAGCAATAACTGAAATTTCGTTAAAGCTTCTTCAATAACAGTTCTGGAAAGGCTAGTAATTTTCTTTGCATTTCTTGCCTCCCAGTCTAACGATCGCACCTGATCTGAAAGAATGACACCTTCTACTTTTGTTGACTCAATGGAGACTTCAAAAGGGTATCCCTTTGCTTTACTCGTAATGGGCATAACAAGAGCAAGACTGGTTTTTTTGTTATAGGCTTTAGGTGAAATGATAAGAGCCGGTCCTTTTTTCTTTATCTCATGACCCTTTTGAGGATCAAACTCCAGCCAAACAACATCTCCTTGGTCTGGAACATAAGTTACCAAATTTCTTTTCCTTTGGGTTCATCCTCTTCAAAAGCCTCACCATGAAGATTCTCTGGTGTAATTTGAGATAAAAGAAAGTCTAAGTTATCCCTATGAGGTTTTATCAGCAAATGATCGTCTTCAAGTGAGATATCAACCATTGCTCCTGATTCTAAATGAAGCTCCCTCAAGTATTGAATTGGAATTCTTAATCCAAAACTATTACCCCATTTTTGAATATGTGTTTGCATGGCTCTTCTCCTTATATATACATTGTATATACCTTTGAAAGAAATGTCCAGTTTTTCATTCCTGGAAGATTTATTCTATTGCTTCTTTAACAGATCTGGTATCATATTTATCTTTTAGATAAATACAAGGAGGAACTAGTGAAAAACATAATCAGAAGAAAAACATTTATTTTCAGCGCGTTATATTTAACGCTCCCATTTATAACTGCATCTAATTGTGCTGCAGAAACGGCAAAAAAAGATTTGGGCCATGCCGCACAATCTGAAATCAAACCAGTTCCAAAAGACTTTGAACCTGATTATATTATTGTGGGCTCCGGCGCAGGTGGTGGTGTTCTTGCTGCTCGTCTTGCTGAAGATAAAAACAACAAAGTTTTGCTCATAGAAGCTGGCATTGATAACTCGAAAGAGAAGAACATTCTTCAAATCAGCACTGCTTACTTATTGTGGGGATTTCCTAAAGCTGTAGTTGCCGATTCATCAGGTTTGGCTTTTAATACGATCCCTCAAAATGGAAAAATTTATGCATACCCACGTGGCAATGGCCTCGGAGGATCTGTGAATCACCATGCAGCTGTTGATGGCCGAGGTCACCCTGCTATTTATGATGGCTGGTCTCAGATATTAGGAGACCCTGACTGGAGTTCAGCCAACACAGATAAGCAATTTATGAAAATGGAAAACTATGGCATCCCTACAGCTAAAAAAGAAATTCACGGTCAAAACGGCTGGCTTCATGTAAAGCAAAACAAACCATTAAGAGAAGAATTTGATCGCGATTTCGTCAGTACAATTAAAGAAAAATTTAATGTGCCTTGGCGAGATGATTTTTATGATAACCCGGCAGATAATTCAGGTATCGGCATGACCGATTTTCAGGCACAAAACGACGGAACCAGATCTTATGTTGTTAATGATTTGTTGCTACCAAGGTATAAAGAAAATAACGAAAAAGGCTGGAACAACTTACAAATTGCTACAAATAAATTAGCAACTAAAGTAATTTTCGAAGGCAATGAAGCCGTTGGCATTGAAGTGATTGACGCAGCAGGAGCCTACCAAGCAGATCGTCGCTATAATCCTCTTAGCAAAAACGCTCCAAAAATAACTTATAAAGCTAAAAAAGAGGTAATTCTCTGCGGCGGCGCTATCAATACGCCCCAAATACTCTTGTTATCTGGTGTAGGTCCTAAAGAGGAATTGGAAAAGTTAGGAATAAAGGTTGTTGATAACTTGCCTGGCGTGGGAAAGCACCTACTAGACCACATAGAAGTCGTTAACGTTTATGAGGCTAAAAATCTGCCCAATAAAGCTTGGATTGCTCAAGCGACTCGCATGGCCGAAAAAGATCCTTCTTGGTCAAAACTGGCAGATCCAACAACCTTAACAGAAGTAGATATTCCAATGATGTGGGAGTGGTACAGTGACTATGATGCTCGTGACGCACGCGTTCCAGATTTGCACATTCATTATGGTCATGGTTATTGGCGAGACTTTAATATAGATCCAGCTCAATATGCTGATAAAGATCCTTTAAAAGCTGGCTTTTTGGGAAAACTAGCAGAAACTGACAATCCTAAAAAACCTATCGCATATGTATACTTGCTAACCGAAGCTATTAAAACTAGCAGTGACAAGGGGTCAATTACACTTGCCGGTACAGATCCAACCCAGGCGCCTATCATTGATCTTAAATTATATGAAACCGATGAGGATGTCTCTCGTCTGGCTAAAGGCATCATGATGCAACGTGAAGTCATGAAACAACCAAGCCTGGCAAAATACGAGCTTGTTGAAGTTTTACCTGGCGCCGAATACAAAACCCTCGAGCAAGTAAAGGATTATATCCGAAAGTACTCAGCTTTTGGTCATCATATGGGTGGAACAGCCAAAATGGGCACTGATAAAGACCCCATGGCCGTTACTGATTCTAATGGCCTGGTAAGGGGTGTAAAAAAATTACGTATTTGCGATGCATCACTGTTTCCAACGGAACCAGGATATAATACATCTAGACCAACTTATATGATTGGCGAAGTTATTGCTGATAAAATAAAAGCAGGTAAGTAGCACTATTCAGGCTGGCGCACCTTAAAAATGCGCCAGCCTATTTTTTTGATATGAAATTATTACTTCATTCAATACACACACCAAGAATGTTAATTTAAAATGCAAACGTCCCTTATTCATGAGTTAGTTGTATGAGGCTTTTTGCCATCTCCAAAGCACGCGCGGCGGCGCTGGGTTAAGCATTATTGGTTTGAAGGGTGCAATCCCGCTGGAAGCGGGTATCTCTTTAGAACCGGAAGGGAAATTCATCGGAGCCATCGTTGTTTCTGGAGGAACTAGTGAGCAGGATAATCCAGTTTCTACAGCAGGGGCAAACGCTATAAATTAACAAAAACAGGCAAATATCTACGGCTCAGATTATTCTTTAAAAAAAAAGTTGAGAAAGCAAATTCACTCTCTCAACTTTGTATTTAAACCTAAAACGGTACTAGGCTTAATTATTCTGCGATTGGGTTATTTCCGAAATTTCATTAAGTTTTTTCTGTTCAGCTGATGGCTCTTGATCTGTAGAAACTTTAATGAGCTTTCCATCAGCACTAATGGTCTCTGCGTGAGCTAGATTCAAGCCTGATAAAAGAACAATAATCGTAAATGCTAATTTCTTCATTTTTTTCTCCAGTTATATTTATTTTATGTAACACTAAGTTTTATCATAAAAAACCATTCATAGCTATCCTGAAAAAGCCGGGGTTAACATGGATTAATTAATATTTGTAATTAAAAGTAAGCCCGACAGTATGACCACGAATAGCCATCTTACCATTAGTAGTAACGTTCCTAAATTTTGTATTTAGCACATTAAGTCCATAATAAAGATCGATTTGAGTTTCCTTTGTCGGCATGTATTGAACTCCTATAAATCCTTTTCCTAATTGATCAGTTGGGAAGCCAATGGTCCTAAAAGCTAGCGGTTGAGGATTTCCATCATATTCCAAATACAACGTACCAGCCCATTTGGATGCAAATTGATAACGTAAAAATGCCTGAGCCTCCCAAGTATCTGTGAAATTTCTTGGGCTTATGATTGATCCAACAGGTGGCGGTACTCTCGTTAGGACAAAGGTTTTAAGAGTACTCCACTGTATATAACGAGCTGTCAAACTTAGGAGCCAATCTTTTGAAAAGATCTGAACAAAATTTAATGAATATGTATTCGGTAATGGTGCAATGACTCTCATAGATGTTGACGCCCCATTAAGAAAACTTGTGCCTTTAGCCATTTTCGTAATCTTGGAGTGGAAACTAAAATACAATAAGCTCGTTGGTTGAATTTTATATAAAATCCCTGCATCCCAACCGGGGGCAATCCCATGTGCTTTTGTTGTTACAAGTCCAGGTCCTGTAACAATTCCATACTTGTAACTATAAAATTGGAGAAAATCAATTCCAGCACCTATGGCTATCTTGTCATGAATTTGATAGCTGATTTTTCCACTATAATTTTTACTAAACCCTAGAGTTTTTGTGCCAGTTATCGGGCCATTTTTAAAATTGAATGCGTTATAGACACCAGGATTGCTTATATCTGCTCCAATGACCCATTCAGGATGGATACGGTACATAATTTGACCATATGGCAAAAAAGTATTTTGATTAGCCGTTGATCTTCCTGTATTACCCCTGAATGTTCCTGTAAATTTAGAATGAAGAAAAGTTTCACTCGCCCCTGCAGATAAACTAAACGTATTAACTTGGCTCAAGCTCGCAGGGTTTACATAAGTATAGGGTCCAAAACTTTGCAGGCTTGCTGCTTTTACCACACTTGTAGATGCGCATAGACCAATTGCTAAAACTGAAGTTGCTAAACTTGATTTGAAGATTAAATAACTTGCGTTCATTTCTTTCATATTGAATCCCTTTTTATCTATTATATGGTTTAAATAATAATGCTACCTCAACCTATTTCTTTAAAATATATATGTAGTTTAATCCAACCTCGAGCATTTTCTCTTTGCATTTTCATTCCATAAACAGAAAAAGAAACGTCATTGCAATGACACTTTTCTGATTACCGATTAATGAGCACTGATTACTACTTCTTCACTGCTTTTAAGATTTCGCCAAGCAAGCGATTTCCCTCTTCAGCAATCTCAATTACCTTCATCTGCCGCTCCATCATGGTTTTATACATCTCAATATTTTCTTCATATTTAGCCATGATAGATTTATTGCGTTTATTGGTCATCACAAATGCAAGCACAAGAATCACAAAAACAAAAAAGAGATATATTTCAAGATAATAGTTTGACAAGAAGTCCATTATTTAATTCCTACACTTCACCAAGTTTACATTTAGAGTATACCCTATTTTGTAAATCTGTGAAGAGGTCGACATCATAATTCAAAGATTGCTTCACCCCCTTTAGGGGTTCGCAATGACGCTTTTCTGATCACTAATTACTGATTACTGATTACTGTGTTTTCCCCTTCACAAAACCTTCAAAACCCATTACTCTCGTAAAAAATTTCAAAGAAGGATGAACCCATGACATTTGAACTCCCCGCACTCCCTTATAAAGAAGATGCCCTCGAGCCTCATATTTCAGCACGGACGCTTGGATTTCACCATGGGAAACACCATCAGGCATATGTCACCAATCTTAACAATCTCATTCATGAGACGGATCTTGAGAACAAATCTCTCGAAGAAATTATTCTTGCAACGAATGGAAAAGCCGACAAAGTAGGCATATTCAACAATGCCGCCCAAGTTTGGAACCATACGTTTTATTGGCACTCTATGAAACCAGGAGGCGGCGGCGAGCCCACGGGATTACTCGCGAATAAGATTGTAAAAGACTTTGGAAGTCTTGATGAATTCACAAGAACCTTTAAACAAGCAGGCGCAACTCAATTTGGAAGTGGCTGGGCTTGGCTAATTCTTGATAAGGACGGCTCTTTGAAAATTACAAAAACCGCAAATGCTGATCTTCCTATGGTATATGGTCAAAAGGCTCTTCTCACTTGTGATGTGTGGGAGCACGCTTATTACCTTGACTATCAAAATAGAAGGCCGGATTATCTTGATATATTCTTAAATCATTTGGTTAATTGGGATTTTGCTCAAAAGAATCTGGCCTCTTAATTTTATATTGACGATTGAATCTGTCTCGTTATGATACCGCATCCGTTGCCCCTGTGGCGGAATTGGTAGACGCGGTAGACTCAAAATCTATTGTCGAAAGATGTGGGAGTTCGAGTCTCCCCGGGGGCACCAGCCTTCGCCCTTACGGGCTACGGCTGGCAAGCCAAACATTAAAGATCCACTTGAAATTATTATTCTGTCCCTTATGACGCTAATTTAAGAAGAGGGAGCAACTGGGGCAACGTCAAAACTTGATTCTTTGCTCTACGACTTGCAAATATGCTGAGCTTATTTTCATGAAGGACAATAGACCTCAATGCCCTTCTCTGGCGCACTTCCCTTAATGTATTTCCTTCACCATAGGTTCGCAAAATAACCGTATGAACATCTCGCTTGAGATCCATATCCTTCGTCAAGACTGGCTCTGCAATGACAGGGTATTCAACAGGTAACAATCCTGCCCATTTATATACCTTCCCGTTATACCTGATGATGCATTTGATTCTCTCTCTTGCTGTTGCAAAACCTGGGTTCAAATGTGTCCTATGGTTAAAGTCAGACTCTCTGATCGTCAGCTGAGCTTCATAACCCAAAGAGATTACTTTAATTATTTCAAGAAAAGCTTCACTCTGTATATCGCCCTCCCTGATCAAAAACTTAGCTAAAATCACGCCATGAAGTGCCTCAATTAGATTACCCACAAGATCGAAATGAATGTTTCTTTGAAGCATAAAACCTCCTCTTCAACAGTTAAAAATAGCTTCTTGATGACTAAACCAAAGCAAAACATTGGTGGAGCAAAATCACACCAAGAAGCTTATAAACTATAGATTTTCATATATGACTCAACCATCCGGAAAAGTTACCTAATGACCTTCCCTAAGTATGAATTACCTAGATGACTCCCCCCCTGCAGGGGGGAGGAAATTGATCTATTATTTTTGCCTACCAACAGCGATAATCTCGGAGGCATAGCGAGCAATGTAGTCATAGGAAATCCAAGCATAACCATCGTTACCCCAATCTGTTCCCCAACTGTTTTTTAGAAGAAAACGTCGATTGTCATCATCGTATCCTGCAATTACAACTGCGTGTGAGCTGATAACGTCCTCATATTCCTTTTTATCTCGCACATTTTGGTCCCAGTTTGTTTTAAGAGTTTCACCATACTTATTTTTGATTCCAAACACAGGCAAAGCTGTTGCGACAGGTCTATCCCGCCACAGTTGATCCTTAATCTTCTGGAGTACATCTGTACCTTGATATCCATCTGAACGAATCTCATAAAGCTTTCCAATTCGATAATCCGTAATATTATGATCTGGTGTTTTCGAAATATGTAGGCTTGACCCAATCGCATCCATTGTGCCGTCATAGTCCTTATACTTGCATATGGAAACGCTTTCCAAAGGAAGTTGACTGAGTTGATCTAACCAATCCGAGGCAGTAGGGTTTATTTGGTTCAATCTTGCAACCCCTTTCAAATAGCGCAAATAGAGTAGGTCCCTCTCTTTAACCAACCCATACTCCTGAGCAAATCGGAGAGCTCTTCCAAGATACATACCCGATTTACAATCACCATCTCTCATATGAGTTTCCGCAAAAATCGTAAACTCGGCCTCAGACAAAGCTCTTCCGGTGAGTACTTCACAACACGCGCTGACTGCAAAACTTGCACATGTGCCTAAGGGATTCTGATTTTTAACTTTCGTCGTACGAATACCCTGCACAGTGTAGTCTCTTGGTAATTGTAGGTTACATTCATCAGGTCTCTTACAGTTTCTAAGTCTTTGATAATACCCCTTTGGTGTATCAGCCAAGTCAGATAAAGGGGGAACCGTAAAGGCGTGAGTCGATAAAAAACTCGTAAGCAAAACTGCTATACCTATATATTTATTCATTCTAATCATATTCATTCTCCATCATACTTTACTTCTAAAGAAATCATTTCTTTAGGCAAAACATCCTTATTGTTTTAACAAAATATACCAATGGAGATATTGGCACTAGGTGACCTCACTAGGGATATTTCACCTACAGATGAGATCAGAGAAACATGGTGTATTAGTCAACAGTATAGACTCAGGACAATATCTACTTTAATAATGATAAAAGGGTTAGGGTGAGTTATTAAGTTATGGATAACAAAAACAAAGAAATCCCATGTTTTGAAGACTTATATAAGCAACATTTATCTGTCATTAACACCGTTAAATTAACCCGCAGGGAAATTGATATTATTGCCTTTTTTGTTTGTGGGAGATCTCCGAAAAAGATCGCCTTATTCTTCTCAATCTCCCCGAAAACAGTTGAAAATCATACCCATAATATTCGTTTGAAGTTGGGATGCAGTTCTAAGGATAATATCATTGATTTTATTGAGAAAGCGAATGTTCTTGGCATCTTGCGCAAGCATTATATCAACATCATTGTTCATGCTGAATATGTGAATTGTCTAAAAGAAATTTCAAAAATTATTACAAAGTCACCCCCCATTGTACTGATTGCTCAGAACCTCGTTGAACAAGAGAAGCTTCACTTCATAGAGACATCACTTGAAACAATGCAAATACCCTTTGAACGTCGTCATGCTAATTCTCTTAAAGCCTTTCAAGAACTGATCAAAAATAAATATGTTATCTACTTCAAAACCTCTGAAGAAAATGAAATATCAAAGATGTGCGGTGAGAATGGTTCACTCTTCTTATTGAGTCCGAGTCAAAAGGAACCCCTGAACCTTTCTCAAGAAAATCAGACAAGTTTGTATTTAGCTTTCTTTAAAATTCTCAAGGAGATCTTTCAGAATGAAAACATGGATACGTCTTTCAATAAGTTCAAGGAACAATGCAAAAACATCGAAACTAATCAGCCTATTTTATCTCAATCATCTCCGGAAAAAATTGCAAGCGTAAGCAAAATGTCTTATGGAAACATTGTAGCTTGTGGGGTGTTTTTAGTCCTGACTGTTATAAGTCTAAGTATTTATTCACTCTTTTGGTATGGAAAATTGAACCCTGACCTATCGGGGAAGAATCAAATTTTCTCAATTCGATCTGATCTTGAAGTTCCTATTGATTCCGTACGCCTTGATCGACCTGAACTTATTGCTCAAATTAATGATCGCTTTAATGGGTGGAGTGGAATACAAACGGTTGCTCTTGTCGGCATTGGAGGTGCTGGGAAAACAACTCTAGCAAGACAATATGCCTCTTCTCAAAAGATAAATCATGTTTGGGAAATAAATGCAGAATCAAAAGAAACTCTTCAAGAATCTTTTGAAGATTTAGCAAAAGTTCTCGCAAAATCCGAGGAGGACAAGCGGCTTTTCATGGGAATCGATGAGATGCGAAATGCTCAAGAAAAGGAAGAAAGGTTAGTTGAATTTGTTAAAGAAAAGCTTAGAGAATTAACGGGGTGGTTTCTTATTTACGACAACGTTGATAAATTCGTTGATATTCAAAACTACTTCCCAAAAGATTCAAGCAAATGGGGGCAAGGAAGAGTCATCCTCACAACCCGCAATAAAAATATTGAAAGCAACAAACATGTGGGCAATATCATTCATCTTCATGAATTGACAGCTCAGCAAAAAATAGATCTCTTTTTGAAGATCATGTATAATGGGAATCGTGAAACTTTAACGGCTGACAAAAAGCAAGAAGTTGAGAGTTTTATTGCTGAAATACCTGCGTTTCCTCTCGATGTATCCGTCGCTGCCTATTATATAAAAGCAACCCATATCCCTTTTCATAAGTATCTAGAGAATATGACTCATTTTGCTGATGAAGTATCCGATATGCAGGAGAATATTCTTCTTGAAGCAGGAAATTATAAAAAAACAAGATACAGTATTATCACTCTTTCTCTGAAGGATCTTCTCGAAGAAGACGAGGGCTTTAGAGATCTCTTACTCTTTATAAGTCTTATCGATCCCATTAATATTCCAAGGGAGCTTCTGACAGCTTATAAAGATGACATGATTGTCGACAAGTTTTTGTATCATTTGAATATGTATTCTTTAATCAGCAACAACACCGCACAAACAACCAATCAAGAAGTTGTCTTTTCAATACACCGTAGTATCCAAGCCATTATTCGGGAATACCTCATAAACACATTACAACTTGGAAAAAATAAAGAAGTGATGAAAACCATTTCAGACACAATGCAAACATCCATGCGAGAAGCCATCGATAAAGAAGATTTTGCAAAAATGAAATTATTGAGCAAACACGCAGAACAGCTCTTAAAACATAAAGATATCTTGCGAGCCGAAGACATCGGGCGTGTGGGGGCAGAATTAGGCTGTATTTACCATTATCTATGTTTCTATTCTAAATCAATGACTTTACTTGAAGATGTCATCAAGATATTCAAAAAACATCCCCATTCCCATGAACCAGAATTAACACAGTGCTATTTATACTTAGGGAATGTTTACAGAAAACTTGGTAACTTAACAAAGGCAAAGGATCTCTATGAGCAATGCCTCAATACCTCTGATAAATCTCCGTCCCAGTCTTTAAAAACAGCTCGCGCATACGGATCCTTGGGTATTATCTATGAGAAATGGGGAGACTTTAAAATGGCAAAGGATCTCCTTGAAAAAGGTCTTTCAATATATAAAACATCCTCAGATAATACCGTTGGCCTAGCTTGGTCCTTAACCCAACTTGGACGCCTCTATAGCGAATTAGGGGAGTACGAAAAGGCGAAAGAAATCTTCGAACAGAGCCTTACCATTTACAAAACCTATTCAGAGAATTACGTAGGCGTGGCTTGGGTTTATGGAAACCTTGGAAAGGTCTATTTAAAACTTAAAGATTATCAGAAGGCTAAGGACTTGATAACAGAAAGCCTAAATATTTATAAGAAACATTTTTTTGATAATCATTTTTATGTCGCCCGTGCCTCTGTCAATTTAGGCAATTATTACAAAGAGATGGAGGACACAGAAAAGGCCAAAGCACTTCTTAAGAAAGCTCTAGTGGATATTGAAGGCTATTATGGGAGCGATCATATTGAAACGGGGACTGTTTTAAAATACTTAGGACAAGTTTATCTCGCAGAAGGTAATTTAGAAGTTGCTGAAACCATGCTAAAGAAAGCTTTAGAAGTCTATGAAAAGGATAAGTCATTGTATAAGTTTCAAATTTTGGAATCTTTAGGAGAGCTCTATCATAAACAATCTCTCCTTAGTCATTCTCAACATAAATATCAGGAAGCTTTGAATTCATTGAAGGGAGCCATAGAAATTGTTCAAAATCATTTCCCAGAAAATTCCCCTCATCTGACAAGAATTCAGGCAAATTTAAAACTGGTTGAAACTGATAAGGAAAAGCAGGATAAAAAGATATCACTATCATTTTAAAAGGAATCCCATGACCCTCACCCAGGATTGTCATTGTAATGTAACAATTGACTACAAATTCTATCACATGCTATAGGGTCTACTTATAAATATATCCCTGGAGTCTTTATGAAATTCGTTAAGTTTTTTTTGTCTTGTTTAATATTATTTAATATAAGCATCGCTCATGCCTCCCAAAACTTATCATCTTTCATTGCAAAGAAAGATGGAAAAATAATTCACTCTCAAGGCAATATTGACGAACGTTACCCCCCTTTTTCCACTTTTAAAGTAACCCTTGCGCTGATGGGATTTGATTCAGGGATCTTAACATCAAAGGACTCTCCTAAATGGTCCTTTAAGAAAGACTACGAAAAGAATTTTCCCGACTGGTACACCCCAGCTACAGGCATCAAGAATAAATGGGCTGAAGATCATACGCCTGAGACTTTCATCAAAAAATCCGTCCTGTGGTATTCTCATCAAATTACTGAGCGCCTGGGCAAGGAAAAGTTTGCAGAATATATAGGAAAATTTAATTATGGCAATCAGGATGTCTCAGGCACACCAGGCAAAGATGACGGACTCACAATGAGTTGGTTGGATACTTCTTTAAAAATCTCTCCTCGAGAACAAGTTGAGTTTCTTGAAAAGTTATTTGCAAATGATTCTATAGCGTCGTTTGATGCTAAAGAAAAAACAAGAGAGATCCTTGCACGTGATGAAGACTGGAACGGCTGGAAGCTCTATGGCAAAACAGGGGGCGGGACTGGCAACAGGGGCTGGTTTGTAGGATGGATTGAAAAGGACGACGTGCGCATATTTTTTGCTCACTTTATTGTGAATGCAAACCCCGAAAAGAAATCTATGGGAAGCCTTGCAAAGGATATGGCGAAGGAAATTTTATTGACAAAAGTCGAAAACTAATCCTCTAATACCCGTATGTTTTATAAAGATCACACCATTTCGGCTAATTCCCTCATTATTATCGGCTAAGGCCGATACATTCCCACTTAACAACATTATATCGTTAAATTTCCAAACTCTCTAAATGAGGCTAATTATGCTTAAACAAAACAAATACTTACCCTACCTGATGTGGTTCTTACCCGTACTCTTCTTCTCGAACCAATTTATCTTGCGTCTTTGGCCTGGCCTAATGAAGCAAGAAATTATGACACAATTTGCTATTGATGCGACATCCTTCGGAATTCTGGCGTCCGTTTATTATTACGGATATGCGGGGATGCAAATCCCGATTGCGATTCTCCTCGACCGGTACGGGGCCCGTCTCATTCTCTTTCTGTTTGCCCTTATCTGTGGACTGGCCACAATTCTTTTCACCTATTCTGACAATTATTACCTCGCTCTCCTCAGTCGTTTCTTGGTTGGAGCAGGCTCTGCCGTGGGCTTCCTGGGAACATCCAAGGTGATTTCCGAGTGGTTCCCTCATAGCCAGTATGCCCGCATGATTGGTTACTCATTCACCTTTGGACTGATGGGTGCTGTCTTTGGGGGAAAACCGATTAACCATTTGATTGAAATTTACAGTTGGCAAACGGTCGCCCTTCAGTTGGCTCTCCTCTCGATTTTCATCGGATGTGCAGCCTATCTTATCTTGCGTCAACCTACTATCCAGACCCAAGATGAACCTTTAAGAATAAAGGACTTTTCCCATCTTTTCACCTCCCCCTTGATAGGACTACTTGCTCTTGCAAATCTATTGATGGTGGGAGCTCTTGAGGGATTTGCTGATGTGTGGGGTGTTTCCTACCTTATGCAAGCTTATGGTCTTGCAAAAGGAGAGGCTGCAGGTCTCACAACCTTTATCTTCTATGGGATGCTTGTCGGAGGCCCCTTCCTTGCTTTCCTCAGCCAAAGGCTTGGAACCTATACAGTGATTGCAACTTGCGGAGTTGGCATGGCATTCGCTTTTGCCTTTCTCTTGATGAACCCTTCTTATCATTGGTGGATGCTGGCGGGACTTTTGTTTGCTGTTGGCATGATGTGCTGCTATCAAGTCATTGTTTTTGCTGCGGGATCTGACCTCGTCTCAGCACAATACCTTGGTGTTACTATCGCATTTCTCAATTGTATCAATATGTTAGGTGGTTCCTTCTTTCACACACTGATTGGAAGAACGATGGACCTTTGTTGGACAGGAGGTGTTGATGAAAACGGGATTAAGCACTATAGTCTAGTTGCTTACAAAATGGGGCTGGGTGTTATTCCGATTTGTGCACTGATCGGGACATTGCTGACAGTGTTCGTAGGCTTAAAAGTGAAAAGACAATACGCATCGGAGCCAAAATGAATACAGAAAGCAGTCTCACTCCAGGTTTATATCAGCATTATAGGGGAAACTTTTATCAAGTCATAGGACTCTGTCGTCACTCAGAAACCTTGGAAGAACTCGTCGTGTATCAACAACTTTACGGGGGCTTTGGTGTGTGGGTCAGACCCTTTAAAATGTTCACTGAAACAGTGGAACATGAGGGACAAGTGGTTCCACGGTTTAAGTTTATTAAACCCATCTTAAGTCAATTTCCAGCTTTACGGTGAATACGATCAGTGGATAAAAAATGAGGATAATTTTTATGCTTAAATCAGGGATTGCATTTTTTGCCTTAGCAACCCCCCTATGGGCTTCAGATCCAAGCTTAGTCAACGACAGGAGGTTGGATTTAATAGATAAAGCGTATGACAAGTGTATTGAATCAAAAGATCAAAATACATGTTCTCAGACGTTCTATAATCAACAAGATAAACTGCTGAATGAGGTTTATCATGAACTTCAACAGAAATTAATGGGTACGAGACTTAAACGGCTGAAAGAAAGCCAAAGAGCTTGGGTTGCATTCAAAACTAAAGAGTTTGAGTTCATCGATGGGATTTACCCACTATCTGGCACCATGTTCAATCCTATGCGAGAATATCGAAAAGGACGAGTCCTCCTCAGAAGGACTGAAGAGCTGATATTTTACGAAGGATTATTAAAAGAATTTGCAGGGGATTATGAAGGAGAATCAAATGAATGACTTAAGTAGCAAACATTGTGTACCATGTATGGGAGGGACTCCTCCTATGGAACAAAGTGAGATTGAAAAGCTTCTCAAAGAACTCGGAGGAGATTGGCAGCTCAACGATAAGGGCCATCTTTATAAAGCCTACAGCTTTAAGGACTTCATGGGACCTGTTGGTTTTGTAAATCAAATCGCTGAAATAGCAGAAAGCGAAGGCCATCATCCCAATCTCACCCTTACCTGGGGTAAATGCGAGGTCGAAATATGGACCCATAAGATCAGCGGCTTAACAGAGAGTGATTTTATACTGGCTGCAAAGACTGAGGCAGTATTCACCGGAGAAAAGGCCTAGCAAGTTTATTAGTCGTCATTCATGATTTATGAGATTCATTGACATTCACAACCCACTTAGACTAGCTTTTTAAGATCAACAACTTGGAGAATGTTACATGTTAAAAAAATCACTCTTACTAGTGTCTTTTTGCTCTTTCTTAACCCTTCAAGCTCATTCTGGTGGACATGAAAAGGATATCTCTGGCGATGATCGCCAAGTGACCCGAACAGGGTTCTATAAACTCACTCAAAAAGATGGAGAGGTAAGAACAGAAATTGGACTATGGAAACCTCATGGAAGCTCTTCATTTAAGTTAAGCTTATCTCAGTACAGATTAAGCAAACTTAATTTTATTGCAACCAATCTTGAAATAACAAAACAAGCACAAAAGAAAATGGGTCTTCATGTCTCCAAGAAAGATAGAGAGAAGGAAAGACAAAAAGAGTTAGAGAATACATTTATAAGAGTAATGCTATTTGATCGTTCATCAGTAAGTGATGTTAAAGTTGAGAAGAAGAAAGTTTCTACAGCAACTATAAGAAGTGGACTCCTCACAACTCCCCTACGCGACCTTATAAGTCAACAGTCCATAGATAGTTTATATCGGTCTATTCTTAAAGAAGTCAATTTAGAGCGTGGATCTACTGGCCAACCTCAAAAAATAACAATGAAAGAATTATATGAAATATTACCTGATACATTAGCCTTTCAAGATTTTCTGGGGGATCCAAGCACATTGTTTACTGTAAAAGCTCCAAACTCTAAAACTGTTCCTCTCTTTAAAAGCGAGTTCTCTAGCATTGAGGGACAATTTCAAAAGACTCTTGCAGGCACACACACAATGGGACTAAAAGTCAATCTTGCAAAAGGGGATTATGTTTCCTTCTCGATAGACCCCTTAAATTGCCTCGTACAAGACGAGGACATCACTGATAGGCTTGCAAGAATTATAACCTTGGGGATTGATACAAATGATAAGTTCAAAGCAGCATTAGTGAACAAGAAAATGGCGGATTTACTTGGGACACAAGGATATAAGCAATTTATGCATTCGCTGACGACGAAAGGGTTCAAATCAAAGGATTCTACTGCATTGGATTATTCTGACTTAACAGCAGACCTAACACTTGAGCAATTCTGTCAGCGCCTTGATGCTAAATTATCTAAGGCGACACTCGTGACGTGGGCACTGAATAAGTAATTGACTTTTCACCTCTCCCCTTATGGGCTTTGTTGAATAAATAGGTCGTTACGAGCAAGGAAATAGGGTAAACTCTTTTTAAAGCCTACAGCTTTAAGGACTTCATGGGACCTGTTGGTTTTGTAAATAAAATCGCTGAAATCGCCGAAAGTGAAGGCCACCACCCCAACCTCAGTCTGAATTGGGGTAAATGCGAGGTGGAAATCTGGACCCATAAGATCAGCGGCTTAACAGAGAGTGATTTTATACTGGCTGCAAAGATTGATGGGATAGGTTGTTATGAATAAAGGCGTCTTTATTTCTCTTACAATGGCGCTTTTATTGACTTGAAACATTAAAATTAATAATTATATATTTAGGGTTGTTGTTTAATAGAGGTTGGTTATTATGAATAAATATATTTTATACACTTCAGTTTTTCTTTGTGGAACTTCCCTACTTCATGCTGGATTTGATCCAGAAAATGCTTCAGACGCGCAACGGAAGGCACAAGTTGTAAAGCTCCGTGAAAAAGTCGCAGACGGAAAAAATATCAAGAAAAATGCTGCAAAATTAAAAACATTAGAACAACTCGTTGCAACGGGAGACCAAAAATTTATGAGTGCTTACAAGCACTCAAACGCTCAAGAAATCGTACCCGTAAATACCAGTAGCATCACAAATATAAATAACAACAATAATGCCATTGTTGTTGACGTATCCGAAGCTCCAAGCGTTCTCACCTTAAACAATGCTCTCGTTCTCCGTGCATCTTGCATGTTGTTTATGACTGACGATGCAGAACGAACTTTGAACAATATCTTCACAAACTACGCCCATGATCTTGCTATTCAGCTTTATGAAGTGCACGGAGATAAATTCGTGAAACCCTTTTCACAAGCGATCATTGGAGGTGTTTACGGCCTTGTCGAAAACTGTCTCCTAGGAGCAGCTGGTGTAAAAGAATTAGTGAGTGCTGTTAAAGACCTCTCTGGTATTAAACTCACCGCTCGAACCCAAGTCTCGACCTATGCTAAAGAATTATCATCTCCTGTTGTGGATATATTACGTTTAAAGCCTCTGACAGACCTCATTAATAAACACGTGATTGGCCCACAAATCGTCGGCCCTACCGTAGCTGCGGCAGTTGACGCTTTAAATTTGGGAAGTGTTATTCGAACACAGGTTTTCGAAAGACTACATGATAAGCTTGTTTCTTATCATCCTCAACTACTTCAGAGAACAAAAGAGCAAGAAAGCCTCTTAATATCACAGAAGTCAGCTTTGGTAGAACTATTTGAAACAAAAGAGGTTGACCCTCGAGATGTAGTCCTCTCACAGGCAATCTCTCAAACAAAAAGCGAAGTTGACGTTTTACAAGCTAAAGCTCAAGAAGAATGGAATGCAAAATCTTGGGGAACCGTATTTTTGGATACAGCTTGCTGGAACACATCTGAAACCCAAGCTGCTCTTAAGCTTTCCTCAGCTCGTTTGAGTGAACTTAAAAGCGAGCAGGATGCTAAGAAAAAACTTATTCAAACTCGAAGGAATAGATTAGAGCAAATTGAGAGTGAGATTACTTCATTATCAAACTTAATTTATGCAGCTGAAAACGAGCCTGTGGCTTCATTTGATGACAGAACTCTGAATAAGATTTTAAATGCGCTCTCATTCATTGGGCCAGATTTTGAAAAGTATACTCAACCCTGCCCCGCCCTTCAGCCATCAGCTTTATCTTCAGTATTAACTGTGGAAAGAATTGGATCCCTTCAGCCATCAGCTTTATCTTCAGTATTGACAGTTGAAAGAGTCGGATTCGTTCCAAAGATGTATCTCCAATTTACAGGTGTAACCCCAGCATTTTTGGAGTTAAAACGAGCTGTTAGTCTAGAAGAGTTTAGACTAACCATAGACCATATTGGTTTTCTCTTCGATGATAGCAAAAATAGAGCTATTGAGCTTTCTGAGACAACGTTCACACCACCTGATGAACAGCTCGAAGGAAAAGGATGGTTTGGGAGAGCATGCAGTTACATATCTTCAGCCGTTAGGGGAGGACTCAGGTCTTGCAATAATTTGGCCGTCATTAAGAATAATGCGCAGGAAGCAAAGGATACCGTTGTTGGTCATGCTCCCTGGATTCAAAACAGTGCGGAACGCTTAAGTCAAAGCCTTCGATATGCCCGCATGCCATTTACCTTACTTTTCAATACATTGAAGTTTACCGCAACAACTGGCGCTGTAAATTATGTTGTGCGGTTCGTAACCGGAGGTGCTCTCACACAAACGAATTATCTCCCAGGCGTGACGCTTGCTGTCATTGAGGAATATCATAATTTGTACCCAGATCATATACCTTCACTTGTCGGAAGCTGTAAGAATCTAGTAACCAGTACATTCAAATCTTTAAAGAAATAGTTGCATAAGATATTTAACGTAACCGTGGTTACCTAACCATGGTTACGTAAATTGCGTTTAAGTTTGAAGCACAGTCTAACCAAATTCATCTAATTTTATACGATGAAGGAAACAACAAATAGCTTCATCCTTCATTCAAAACCCACATGAACAGAAACTACCACTTCTCTTCCTCAATCCCCTTACACCCTGCACGCCTGGGGATCTTAAATGTTTCGAGTATGGGTTGATTCCTATCATCTTCAATAAATCTCGCGTTACGACTGCCCACATTGTTTTTAATCCGACTCGTAACTTCGCCCGCAACTTGATCCATAAGACCCAGAACTTGAATGCACCAGAGCTTTTGTCGAGTAAGTTGTATTATCGTTTTTTCGCTTGTTTGAACGATTGGATCCACATCGGTATTCACCATTCTTTGTACACTGGCTCCCACGACCTGAGCTTGCTCTAAAGCTTGATCATATCCAGTCACAAGGCTTGAGAAGACAGAACTCAGTTGACCATGGGTTTTCACTTGTCCTAAGTTCAGAAGACGGCTCACATCGAAAGCTTCAGGCTTCTGCGCTGCAAAGTACTGAGCATTAGAAAGGACCGCATTTGATATTTCTTTACCGTCTAGAGGATTCATTCCTGGACTCAAAGGACTAATACAGTCAAACATCTCTGACACGCGCTGAGCACGTTCTGGATTCAGTGTTAAATAATGCACATCATCCAGCACGCAGGTGTGGATCGGATGAGGTGATTTCCGTTTTGCTAAGTCCTCTTTGACCTCTGCATTAATTCCGAAAATAGATACTAGATCCATTGAACTTTCCATCTCCACCAAGAATCTCATAGCTGACTCAATACGAGCCGTAATAAAATTCTGTAGCTTGAGAATACCTGCACCTAATGGTTTCTTCAGTTCGGAAACAGCCGGTGCGTAATCTGATAAAGGTACGACTTCAACTGTCTCACAAGGTGCAGCCGCATTAAATGTCATAAACCTTGAGATAAAGTGGCATGCACTCTGATGTCCTAATGTGATTGAACATCTAAGACTTTCAACGGCGTCCTTTTCTACACCTCGACCAAAAGCATAAGAATCTGCCAAAGCAAGGAGCGCACCCAGATAACCCTGTGATGCTGCTTTTTTAAAGTAAGAAAAGGCCTCACGTGGTTGTCCCTCCCTCACAAGAACACCATAATTATATTGAGCAACAGCTAGACCGTAGTCAGCAGCTTCTTTATATAACCCCCGTGCTTTCTCAACAGTTTCAGGATTCACCACACACTTAGTTGCAAGATTGAGTCGAGCGTTTGCAAGGAATTCTTTAGCTTCACTAGTTTCAATCACAGACTTGGCCAAGCCATCAACAGCAAGAGAAAGATTAGTGAGGTTATCTTTCTTTTTAGCCTTTTTGTATATTTTTTGAGCCAGTTCAAAACGTTTTGTCTCAATAAGAGCCTTCGTTATTCTATCGGTTTTCCCAGAAGATTCTAACAACTTTAGGGCTTTCTTATATTCCTTTTGAGTTGGACTTGGCTGCTCCAGAAGCTGCTTTCCGAGCCTGTATTGTGCAGATCCAAGCAATTCTTTGGATCGCTGGTGATTGTCAGAAGCGGTGCCTAACCATTTTACCGCTAAGTCAAGGTTGGCTTGAACACCATCCTGGCCATAAAAATATCTATACCCGAGAATAAATTGTGATTCCGTATGGTCAAGTTCAGCTGCTTTTGTATACCAACAAATCGCATTTGGGTAACTTCTTGTAATACCTTTGATCGCTCCTGAATTAAAAGCTTGTGCATACTCGAAGTAAGCCCTTGGAAGAAGATCTATAGCCTCACTAACACCACCTGATGCTGCTGCCTCTAAGAAGTTTATGGCTTCAACAAAATCAGGATCTTTGCGCGTCAGGAGATTTTTTCCCAGTCTAAGCTGAAGTGAGGAAAGAAGAGCAGCACCTTCTTGATGATTATTATTCCTAATTCTCTTTAAGGCTTCCATGGCCCGAGATGTATCCCGAGCTATTCCAGGCATGCCAGTGGCATATAGCTTAGCTAGTTCAAATAGAGCCTCATCATTATCATAATGGCTTGCCTCTTCAAAACACTGAAGAGCCTCCTGAGCCAAACTCGATTTCTTCTCTTTATTATGTGTTGCCAAAAGAGCTAACCCCATCTGGTAGCGCGCTTGTGAATACATACTTCCCGCAGATTGATGATGACTTTCCGCTAGTTGGAAAAGTTCAGCCGCTTGTTTATAACTTTTGACTCTAAAGAACTGCATCCCTTGTTCGTAATGAGCTTTTGCAAGCAGCTCTGGAGCTCCCTCCAGTTGAGCTTCAACACTTGCTTTTAGGAGGGGTATAGCCCTGTCAAATTGCAAAGTTTGAAGACATTTTTTTCCAAGTGCAAGTTTAACAAGGTTGACTTTCTCTTTGGCTCTTGCGCATCCAAGCCGTTCTGCCTCTCTATAAGAGCGAAGAGCTTGCTCAGAGCCCGCTTCTTCTTCGGCATGAAAGTCCCCAAGCGCACAAATGACTTCAGGCAATAACGCTTGAGCATCTCTATCCTGTTCAGCGACAGGTCTTAAGAGTTCGACGCTTCTACATAAGCCTTGTAAAGTCCGCGTAGTTTCATAATATTCTTTTGCGAGTAGATACTGTATCCTTTGAAGAGGTGCTTTCGCTCGTTCATAATCCTTAGCAGCTAGAGCTTTAAGAATATCATACCCTCTCTCCAAATCCTTTTTAATAAAATCATTACCAACAATATGTATAAAAGCAATTCTGTATTCCGCGTCAAGGTGTCCACAACGTGCAGCCTTCTGATAATGCTCAAAAGACTTCCTGTTATCTGCCTTCCTATAATATTCACCTAATTTAAAATGAACATCTGGTAACAACTGTTCAGCTTCTGCCTTACCCAGTTTTGCTGCAAGTTCAAAATGTTCAAGAGCTTTTAAGTTATCCTTTCCCTCAAAGAATAGCTTTCCAAGATCATAATGATGATTTGCTAATTGAACCCTTGAAGGTGCATGTCCAAGCTGAGACAAACGATCATAAAATTCTATAGCGTACTGATAATCCCTGGGTGAAGTAAGCATGGCAAACTTGACTCTCCCATGAGCATAAAGTCTATCCAAACATGTTTGAATTGCGGATTTAGCGCCTGCATAACCAAGACCTTCTGATTGTCGTAATAACTTTAGCGCTTCTTCCGTTTGCTCAAGATCCCCACCCACGTCTAGCAAAAGACTTCCATGTTCAAAAAGGGCCCTTTTTGTCTTACTTTTTGAAAACCAATGGATGGCTCTGTTGTGATCTCTCACGCAACCACCTGTACCATTTGAGTAATGAATACCAAGAGAACAGTAAGCATCAGGAAGGAGGTCTTTAGCTGCCAAAGCTTTTACACAATCAGATTTTTCCGCTGCAACTTGTTCTAACCAAACACAACCAGTCTCAAGTTCAAATGCACTATCTTTAAATGCTAAACACATTCTTGCTAATTCATACTGTGAATCAACTTTTCCTTGATTCGCAGCAAGGGTGTACCAATATTTAGCCAAGTCAAGGTTTATGGAACATCCCTTACCGGTATGATTCATGTATCCAAGATTATGTTGGGCTGGAGCATACTTTCCTAAAGTTGCTGCCTCTTCAAAACATCTATAAGCATTTTTATAATCCCCGCGTTTGAGGTACACAACACCTAGCATATTTTTTGCACAAAAATTGTTACACTCTGAACCCGCCTGAAACCATTTAAATGCGCTTTCAAAATTAGGATCAAAATCCTTTGAGTTTGCTCTATTTTTATTTTTGTCAAAATAATACAACCCAATTGTATACTGAGCTATGCCTTTGATTCGTTGAGACTTTGTCTGATTCTCTAATTGCACAAGCTTTTTCAGAGCACTACCATCGCCTTTTCTGACTTTGTGTGCCCATCGTTCAATATCTTTCTTAATTTCTTCTTCTAAAAACTCCGATGAATCAACTTTTTTGTTCTTCTTTTTTAAGACTGTGGAATTTTCTCTGATTTCGCCTTCCTCTAAGTCATTATCAGGCTCACGTTTATTGTGTTCATTAGGTTGTTGTGCAGGAGTTTCTGAAGCCACCACATGTGAAGCACCGTCAACTTTATTTTTCTTCTTCGCAGGGGCAGCTCCCTTAATATTACTAGACGCAGTAGCTGTTTTCTTTTTATCATTTGGGGCAGCGGTCTTTTGTTTGTCACCATCAGAACTACCACATAAGGCTGGGATAGAAGAGGATAACAACAAAACAGAGGTGAGAACAATATGATTTAAAGTCATTATACAAACATCCTAAAAATAAATACCTACACTTAAAACAAAAAAATTTTACATATTTTGATTATTAAGTCAATAAAATTTTATAAAACAATATAGTTCACGAATAAATTTTTAATATTACAAAGTCAGTAACAATATGTAATATCTGATCTTCTAAGAAATCATACGAAGTAAAACTCAACCATTTACAGAACGCTCTCCCCCTGCTAGGTTTCACAAAACTTTAAGATGTGACACCGCCCATGAAACTTATAGCTTGCAACAGCAACCGACCTCTGGCCGAAGGAATTGGTGGGTATCTCAATTTACCCCTTACAGAAGTTGTTGATCGCCATTTCGCTGATGATGAGATTTTCCTTGAAATCCTTGAAAATGTAAGGGGTGAGGACGTTTTTGTTATCCAATCCACAAGTAAACCAGCCAACGACCATCTCATGGAACTTCTGGTCATGATTGATGCTTTAAAACGTGGCTCTGCAAAAAGGATTACGGCTTGCCTGCCTTATTTTGGTTATGCGCGCCAAGACCGTAAAACAGGTCCGCGCACGCCGATTTCTGCTAAACTTGTTGCAGATCTCCTAACGACAGCGGGAGCCAATCGAATCCTAACCCTCGACCTCCATGCTGGACAAATCCAAGGTTTCTTTAATATCCCGGTAGATAATCTTTTTGTAACTCCTCTTTTCAGCAAAGATATCCTTGAAAAATTTACTGAGGATAATTTACTCGTTGTTTCACCGGATGTGGGCGGTGTTGTTCGAGCGCGTGCTCTTGCGAAAAGAATTCCTTGCGGTCTTGCTGTCATCGATAAAAGAAGAGAAAAGCCAGGAGAATCTGAGGTAATGAATGTTATCGGAGATGTTAAAGGATACCACTGTTTGATTACGGATGACATTATCGATTCTGCCGGCACAGTTTGTAATGCAGCAACTGCTTTAATGGAAAGCGGAGCTCTCTCTGTTCAAGCGTATGTTACTCATGGTGTGCTTTCAAGTCCCGCTCTTGAACGAATTGAAGCGTCTTCCCTCCTTGAAGTTGTCGTAACAGATAGCATTCTTGCGACTGAAAACGTAAAAAAGTGTAAGAAAATACGTCAACTTCCACTTTCCCCCTTGTTTGGTGAAGCAATTGATCGTATTAATCATGAGAAATCTGTTTCAATTTTATTTGAATAGTGTATGACATATACCCAGAAATGATTACACGTTAAAGGAGTTATATAAATGACTGCAGCAGCAACGCAACTTGATGTTCAACTTAGGGACACAACAGGTAAAGGATCATCACGTGCCCTCCGTCGTACTGGACGCATTCCTGCCGTCCTATATGGAGGAACGGATGCCCCAGTTCATTTTTCACTGGAGCCCATCCAACTCAACAAAGAAATTCATAAGAAGGGATTTATGTCCCGTATATTTGAAGTACCCTTGACGGGAAAGAAGGAAAAAGTTATTGCCCGCGACGTTCAGTTTCATCCTGTAACCGACCGTCCTCTGCATATTGATTTCTATCGCTTGAAGAAGGGTGAGAAGATCAACGTGAGCATACCCATTTCATTTATTAACGAGGCAGATTCCCCAGGACTCAAAAAAGGTGGCGTTTTGAACATCATCGTACACAACCTAGAAGTCTTAGCTGATATGGACCATATCCCAGCAGGGATAGAGATTGATCTCTCCGGTCTTGAAATTCATGATACTGTCCACCTCCCGAACTTAAAGCTTCCTGAAGGTGTGGTTGCTGCCCATCCTGAAAGGGATAATGATATTGCCAATATCGTGGCACCAACCATTATGAAGGAAACTGAGGGAGAGGCGCCTGCTGAAGGAGAAGCTGCAGAAGAAGCTGCACCGGCTACAGAAGAGGGAGGAGAGGCGTAAACCCTCTTCTTGCCCTAGATGCATCTTTTCGTGGGACTTGGAAACCCGGGGCTTGAATACGTAAAGAACCGCCATAATGTGGGGTTTATGTGCATCGATGAAATCCAGTCAAGCTATGGGTTTACACCCGAAAAGGCTAAATTCTCAGGGCTTTTATCTGAAGGTTCAATTGATGGGGAAAAAGTAATTCTTTTCAAACCTTTATCATACATGAACCGATCAGGAAAACCTGTTGGAGAAGTGACTCGCTTTTATAAGATTCCTCCTGAAAAAGTCATTGCGTTTCATGATGATTTAGATCTTATTCCCGGAAAGGTAAGAGTCAAGCAAGGAGGGAGTCATGCGGGACATAATGGCCTCAAAGACTTAGATGCCCATATTGGGCCGAATTATTGGCGGGTTCGGATAGGCATAGGCAGACCTCTTCATAAGGGAGCTATCAATTCACATGTTCTTTCCGATTTCTCTAAGGACGAACATACATGGTTAGACCCCCTGCTGAACGTCCTAGCAGATGAAGTTCATTTGTTACTATTGGATAAACCCGAAGATTATGCCGGAAAGGTTATGCAAATACTGAAACCCCCAACTCAAAAAGCGGAGACTTAAATGGGATTTAAATGTGGTATCGTTGGTCTACCCAATGTCGGGAAATCAACCCTTTTTAACGCACTAACAGCAACGGCTGCTGCGGAGGCCTCCAACTACCCTTTCTGCACAATTGAACCAAATGTCGGACGTGTGGGTGTACCGGATACACGGTTATTTGAGCTTGCTAAGATCGCGAGCTCCGCCAAGATTATTCCAACCCAACTTGATTTCGTGGACATCGCAGGGCTGGTTCGAGGCGCAAGCAAGGGAGAAGGACTTGGCAATCAGTTCCTCGGTCACATCCGTGAAGTCGATGCTATCGTTCATGTGGTGAGATGTTTTGAGAATCAGGATATTACCCATGTGGAAGGTGAAATTGATCCTGTCCGCGATATTGATATCATTGAAACAGAACTCCTCCTCGCTGATCTAGAAAGTCTTGAAAAGCGTATGCCCGCTATGGACAAAAAACTCAGGAGTAAGGATCCCCAAGCTCTTGCTCAGTATCCCTTGATGGAAAAAGCACTTGTGTTGTTGAAGGAAGGAAAACCTGCCCGTTTTGTTGAGTGTAATCATGAAGAGAAAATTGAACTTCAACATCTAGGGCTGATCACAACGAAGCCTGTTCTTTATGTCTGTAATGTGGCTGAGGAAGACGCAGCAAGAGGAAATAACTATACTGAACTCGTGAGAAAGCGAGCTGAAGAAGAAGGTGCACGTGTTACACTTATTTCTGCTGCTATTGAATCTGAAGTGGCCAGCCTGGATAGTGACGAAGAAAAAACCGAGTTCCTTCAAAGTCTTGGTCTGAGCGAGACAGGACTTGCCCGTGTCATTCGTGAAGGCTACGCGCTTCTCAATCTTATTACCTTCTTCACCATAGGGCCTAAAGAAGCTCATGCTTGGACAGTTCATAAAGGAGCGAAGGCACCGCAAGCCGCAGGGGAAATTCACACAGATTTTGAACGAGGTTTTATTTGTGCTGAGACAACGTCTTATGCTGACTATGTAGCGTTTAATGGAGAACATGGGGCAAAAGCTGCAGGTAAACTAAGACTTGAGGGCCGTGACTACATTGTGCATGATGGAGACGTATTCCATTTTAGATTTAACGTGTGACGGAAGGTATGAGAGCAGTCCAACTAAATAACTTTTGGGCGTCATTGCGATCCCTACGAAAGCTGGGAGAAGCAATCTCTGCATTACTACGTGGGTCGCTTTGCGATCGAAATTCGCTGTGGTATAAGATTACTTCGACAGGCTTTGCCTTCGTCGCAATGACGATCCTGGGTGGTAAGCTCCTCGCCATGGATCTCGATGATTTCGTCCCTCCCAAGGAAGGGCCCGCTTCTGAGAGCGCTCCTCTTAAGGCCATAAAAGTTAGTGAAATCAACGCGAACTTATTTTCGAACATTTATGATTTTATTCAAGAGTCAGCAACGTCGCTTTTTGAAGGTTTTGTCTCCTTAAAGGACTTTGTGGAAACAGGAGAATGGTTGATTGCAAGTCTTCAGAGTCCTGAAATGCAAAGTCAAATTTCCTCATTTGGACTTCGACTTATCCTTTCCCTCTTTCTTTCTCTTGTTGTAGCTGGTGGTCTTTCCTATTGGCTAAAACCTAAAATATTAGTTTATCTGCAATGCAAAAATTTTGACCCCAATGCAAAAATCAAAAGTCTATCTAAGGCTTTGATCCTCTCCATTCTTTCACCTCTTAGCTTTGGATTTCTGCTTTATACTCTATTTCGATTACTCAATCCAAAAGATGGAGTGTACCTCGAACTTGTGAGTTTATTGAGCTCAGGTGCTGCAACTATCTGGATAATCTTAAATATTGCTCATCTTTTCTTACGGCCTCCCTCACCTAAACATCAGCATTTACCACTCCCAAAAGCCGTTTTGGAAAAGCAATATCAATGGTTCAGACGCATTGGTCTTGTTGCTCTTTTTGGCTTCTTTGCTCATGAAATTGGCCTCATGATCTATCTACCTCCAGCTGGAGAACGCCTGCTCGTTCAAGGAACGGCGCTCATCATTACAATTATGGCAACGATCATGGTTTTATCTCTCAGATCAGCTCTAAGCATTTGGATACGGAAAGAAAGAACAAAATCTAATCTCTCAAAGCTTAGAAGAGGACTGCTTTATTATCTAGAATATAGCTATCTTCCTCTCATCGTTTTAATTGTCATTAGTTATATAAGTTGGGTTACTCATACCTTAGATAACACACAAGTCTTCATCTGGAAGCTTTTATTGACGCTTGCTTTGTTTCCTTTGCTACGCTATGGAACTCATTGCATCAAGAAAGCAAGACTCCTTTACTTACATAGAAATCTCAGACGTTTATCAAGTACTTTTACAGAACGAGGAATCTTTTACGGTCGCCAGATCGATTTTGTTTTCACTCTCCTCATGTTTGGCATAGCTGCCGTGCTTGTGCTTGATATGTGGGGTTTAAATCCTTCTTTCTTTCTGTTCTCAAATGTGGGACGGCTTCTTGCGGAAAAAGCTTTGAGTATCTTTGTTATTATTATTGTTGCCCTCTTTATCACACGTATGGGTAATGGTCTATTAACACGCTATTTAACACAAGAAAGAGGCGCTCTTGATGATACGCAAAAGCAAAGAGTCGCCCGTTTTAAAACCATCTTTAGTGTCAGTCGTAACGTCCTCCGTATTGCTGTCTGGACGCCGGCTATTCTTCTCATCATCGTTGAACTTGATGTCGATATCATGCCTATCCTTGTATCTGTGGGTGTACTCTCAGTTGGACTTTCCTTCGGTGTCCAATCTCTTGTTAAGGATCTTGTGACAGGATTTTTTATGCTTCTCGAGGACGCTTTTGCTGTTGGAGATTTGATGATTATTAACGGACAAATGGGTCGTATAGAATCGTTGACCGTACGTGTCGTTCGTCTTCGAGCAACAGACGGATCCCTTTTTACCTTCCCTTATGGAAATATCACAAGTATTTGTAATCAAAACAGAGATTTCTCAGCTGTAGTCACCTACTTTCAAGTCGGAATTGATGCAGATATTGACCAAGTTTTTGATATACTTGATAAAATCTCTAAAGACCTGCGCAAGGACCCTTCAATGCGTAAACTTGTAACCCATCCTATTGAGATTAATGGTGTGAATGAAGTGAATGATCATGCTCTCGAAATTCGTGCCGTACTCAAAACCAAGCCTGGAGAATACTTTAAGGTCAAGTGGGCCTTTAATCGCCTTTTAAAACAATATCTTAGCGAGTATGATGTTCCTCAAGCGATCCCTCGAAGTACATCTTATAACTACCACGTTGAAAAGTAATAATTCTTTTTTAAGACTTTTTTAACTTTTCTAAGAATCTCATTTTAAAGGATTATTTTGGGTTGACTTATAAATAATGCCAAACTTTCAACTCCTTGAGGGGGGCTGGCCTAGTAATTAAAAAAATGTTAATTATATATATGTAAGCGTGATTTTGGTTTTTATCAAAAATTGACTCAAGATTTACTTTATTCAACTCAAACCAACGGTAGGTGAAAAATGGCAAAAATAGCTCCCTTCTCTTGCGGTAACCATGTTGTTTATCCAGCTCATGGCATTGGCAAAATTAAAGCAATTGAAACTCAAGAAATTGCAGGGCATTCACTTGAAATGTTTGTGATCACTTTTGATAAGGATCGTATGACACTTCGGCTTCCCGTTGCGAAAGCAAAAACTTCGGGTCTTCGCCCTATTTGTACCACAAAGGAAATGGCTACAGCCATCAGCTCTCTTAAATCACGTGGACGGGTAAGACGGACGATGTGGAGTCGTAGAGCTCAAGAATATGAAACAAAAATAAACTCAGGGGATCCTGTTAGTCTTGCTGAAGTTGTTCGTGAACTTTACAGAACAGAAAATCAACCTGAGCAATCTTACTCTGAAAGACAAGTCTATCAAAATGCCCTTGCACGCCTAGCCGGTGAAATTGCAGCTATTGATAATATCGAGACAGACAAAGCGATTGAAAAGGTAGAGAAGATCCTCGAGGCGGCATAAGAAGCCTTACGGCTTAGTAATCAGTAATCAGTGATCAGAATCATTCTGATGACCGATTACTGATAACTGATTACTATCCTATATCTTGCACACCTCTTTCCCTTGCTATATAAAATCCTTATCGTTTCACTAAGGGTGTCTTTAAATGCATATTCATCAAACCGATCTTGTGATCATTGGAGCGGGGCCAGTCGGGCTTTTTGCGATCTTTGAAGCAGGTATGATGCGTATTAAGAGTTATGTTATTGATTCCCTTGAAGATGTGGGGGGCCAATGCACGGCCCTTTACCCTGAAAAACCGATCTATGACATTCCAGGGTTTCCTAAGATCATGGCCGCTGACTTGATTCATAACCTCAAGAAACAAGCTGCACCGTTTGATCCTGCATACCACCTTGGACAGCAAGTCACGAGCCTTGAACGGATGGCAGACGGGCGATGGAAACTCCTGACATCAACGGGAACCATTTTTGAAACCAAGACAATTCTTATCGCAGCAGGCGTTGGCGCCTTTGGTCCCCATCGTCCTCCCCTTGATGGAATTGAAGAATTCGAAGGAAAGAGTATCTTTTACTTTGTAAAAAATCGTGAGGATTTCAGAGGTAAAAACCTTATGATTGCTGGAGGCGGAGACTCAGCCGTAGACTGGGCCCTTTCCCTCTCAGAAGTGGCTAAGAAAGTCACAGTCGTCCACCGCAGACCAAAATTTAGAGCAGCTCCTGAAAGCGAAAATCAGCTCAAACAACTCGCTGAAAAAGGTATTGTGGATCTCGTGATTCCCTACCAACTGGACGGGCTAAAAGGTAGTAATGGGCATCTTAAATCAGTGCTTCTCAAATCCTTGGATGGGGAAGCAAAGGAAATAGAAACAGATATACTTCTCCCGTTTTATGGTCTTTCAATGGAACTTGGCCCTATTGCCAATTGGGGGTTGAATCTCAACTCGACTCACATTGCCGTTAATCCTGTTGATCAATCAACAAATCTTCCTGGTATTTATGCCATCGGCGACATCGCAACCTATCCGAAGAAACTCAAACTCATCCTCACGGGATTTGCTGAAGCCGCTCAAGCCGCCCATGGAATCCGGGAATATCTAAATCCTGGGGAGGTCTATCACTTTGAATATTCAACAACAAGTGGCGTTCCAGTTGCTGCTTGATTTTGGAGTGCTTTTTTAGGAAATACGAGGGTGACTTTCGTACCTTGATTGACTTCAGAAGAAAGCATGAGTCGTCCTCCATGTAGCTCAACAAGATTCTTGACGAGAGAAAGACCGATACCAGCCCCAGTATGAATATCCCCCTTCCCTCTTTCAAACTTCTCCATCACACGTTTTTGGTCTTCGACAGAGATCCCCACTCCCGTATCAGACACAGATATCTCAAGATGATTTTTAACAGATTTTGCCTCAAGTGTAATGACTCCCTTTGCAGGTGTGAACTTAATAGCATTGGTTAAAAGGTTATAGAGAGCCTGCCTTAAACGTCGTTCATCTAAGATCCATTCCTTAATTTTCTTGTCTATAAGAAGATTAATTTTTAGTTTTTTCAGTTTTGCTTTTTTTGACATAACATCAATGACTTCTTCAAACAAAGGCGTAAGAGATACCTTTCTTGGAATTAAGGGCATGTGTCCGGCTTCCAAAGAAGCTAAATCAAGGATATCATTAATGAGATGTAAGAGTCGATTCGATGAATCAATAACTCCTTTTACATACTCATTTTGTTTGTCATTAAGGTCACCAAAATACTTATTTGAGAGTATTTCTCCAAACCCAATGATTGCATTTAAAGGAGATTTCAGTTCATCCGTCACATTTGCAATAAATTCAGACTTTAATTCATTGGCGGCTTCAAGAGCATGATTTTTATCTTGTAGGGCTTCTTGAACTTTAGAAGCGTCCGTTGCATCAGTATAACTTAACAGGTGATCTCCATTAGGAAGGGGAACATATCCAAAGTTAACAACCTTGCCGTCTTTACGCTTGATCTGACCTGTTTTTGGCACACGATCTGTTGCATTTTCTATAATTTGTGCTTTCAAGACTTCCCAATCACCATCGAAATCAAATAAATCTTTAATTTTTTCTATAATTTGACTGATATGCAAATCAGGTTCGATTTCCCTCTCTTTAAAGTTCCACATCTGTAAAAAGCTTGGATTAAAGATTTTCAAACGGTTATCACTGCCAATCACAACAACACCTTCGAAAAGGTTATCTAAAGTAATCTGGTATGAGTCTAAAAGAGACTTGTTATGACGCTCTAAGGATAGATAGTCCGTCACATCTTCGAGCATAAACAAGAGTCCTCCCATAGGATGGGGAGCTGTAAACATCCTTATAGTACGCTCATCTGGCAAATGTACGAGCTCTTCATAGGGTTCTCTTTGCTCGGTAAGTTGCTGAAGAATTTTTTTCTTAAAGGCTAGGAAATCAGCATATTCTGGAATCTGGCGTCTATTTCTCAAATCCTCCAAGACTTGATCAAGTCTAGGCTTAGACCTGAGAAACTCTTCATCAAAACTCTTTAGATTTATGTAGGCTTGATTGTAATACTGAAGGATTCCCTCGGAATCATAGATGGCAACAGCGGTAGATAGGTGATCCAATACTTCTGCTTGAGCATCAATAATCCGTTTGTTCTCGAGCCTTGATTCGACAAGCTCTGAAATATCAAAGGCTATCCCAAAAGACCCTCCTGATTTCGTATCGGGGAACTCAACAATTCGATACTGCTTTCTTTCGCCATTAGCAATCGCGGGACATTCAAAACTTTGACTTTCATTTAAGTTAATCGCCTTCTTAGCCAGAGTTTTTGCAAAACGAGTTGGAATAAGTTCAATAGAATTTTCATATACTTTTGAAGACGTTGATTGTACAGCATTAGAATATGATAGATTGCAATAATCGATTTTTTGATGCTCATCTCTGTGCCAAATTAAAAAGGGAAGTTTATCTAATGTTGTTTGCATATTATGAAGCAAAACATCTTTTTTATGACAAATATCCAGTTGTCGACGTTCTTCAATAACCTGTTTAGTCGCATCCTTAAGCCACAGAATGATCTTTCCTTGAATGAACTCGCCTTGTAACTCATATATGGCCCCCCCCTCCCGTGCTTTAATACGTAGCTGAAAGGGTTTGTGCTCTTTATATAAAGCTTCAAGTTTCGAAGAAACTTTTGAGGTAAAATCAGCATCTACAAAAGAGAGAAACAGCTCCCGTGTTCCGCCTGGAAACCCTTGAGAACTCTGAGTAATTTTACCGTTTTCCAGGATAGCCCATTCTTCCTTAGAAGACTCAAGAAGTGCTTTAAAGTTAGCTTGAAGAAAATATGACTTAATCCATAATATACAAAAGAGGCAAGCAAGACTTAAAAAGAAAGAAGGGAGAGAAATAATAGCAAAATAGCCTGCCCCCCAACATAGTATGGGCATAGCACCTATAAACAGATACAAGGCTATATTTTTTATTTTAATTTTCAGAGCCTCCATGTCTTGTATTAAGTCACAAAATTACCATTTTAACAAGAGGTCTAAGAAGTCAATAAAGCAAATTATTGAATTAGTTTTCTTTAATTACATACGGCCACAGATCTGTAAACACCTGGGCATAGAGATCCTTTTTAAAAGGGACAATGAGTTCGAGCAACTCGTCCTTTTCAAACCATTTCCACTTTTGAAATTCCGCGTGATAGGTATTCACGTTAATTTCTTCATCCTGTCCTCTGAAACGAAGAACATACCAAATCTGTCTTTGTCCTTTGTACTTGCCTCCCCAAAGACGTTTGGCAATATCTACAGGCAAGTCATATTTATACCAAGTTTTTGATTTTACAATGATTTCGACATTCTTCGTTCCAATTTCTTCCTCAAGCTCACGGAGCATGGCTTGATCCAAGTCTTCAAAAGGTCCAACTCCGCCTTGAGGCATTTGCCAAGCTGGGGCTTTTGTATCAACTCTTTGGCCTGCAAATATTTTATTTTCCGAGTTAAGTATCATCATACCAACAGCAGGACGATACTGTGGGTCTCCAAACTCGTCGTTCTTAAAAGTCATATTCCATCCTTATATAACCTACTTTTTTGTAGCAGCATCATATTTTTGCTTGATGGAAAGGGCATGCACAATATCAATAGCTCGCATGAGTTGATAATCCTCAATTTCTTTTTTCTTTTTTACCTTCTCCGGATCTAAAGCGTCTTCCTCTTCTTTCTTCTTTTCAGCTTCTGTTTTTGGAGCTTTTTCTTTAGGTGTATCCAAAGCACCAATGAAATCCTGCTCTCTTATCCTTTCACTTTCATCTATTTTTTCGAGTTTATTTTGCGCCTGCTCAATAACGATATCGGGCTCGATTCCTTTGGCCTGAATGGAACGACCTGAAGGTGTGTAATATCTTGCTGTTGTGAGCTTAACTCCACCCCCATTTGTCAAAGGAAACAGCGTTTGAACAGACCCTTTACCAAAGGATTTTGTCCCCACAACGAGAGCTCTATGATTATCCTGAAGAGCCCCAGCCAAAATTTCTGAAGCTGACGCAGACCCTGAATTGATGAGAACAACGATAGGCACTCCTTCAACAATATCTTTGCCGTCTGAATATATTTTGGCATCCATGCCTTGTGTACGGCCTTTTGTTGAAACAATCTCTGATCCCTTTGGAAGAAAGAGATCCGCTGCCTTTATGACAGATTCAAGAAGGCCTCCTGGGTCATTTCTGACGTCAAGAATGAGCCCTTCAAGTTTATCTCCAAGTTGTTTCTTAATACTTACAATGGCTTCCTTAAGAAGTTCATCTGTATTTTCATCAAATACAGCAATACGAACGTAGCCAACATTTCCTTCGAGTCGCCATTTAACTGCTTTAACATGGATAATGGCACGGGTAAGTTTTGTTTCGAAAACATCCTTACCCTCCCTCTTTATATGAAGTTTTACCTCAGTTCCAGGTTTCCCACGCATTAAATCGACAGCCTCCAAAAGGGTAAGCCCCATCACCGGCTTTTTATCGATAGCCACAATCAGATCCCCCGATTGAATTCCAGCTTTTTGTGCGGGAGTATCATCAATAGGTGAAATAACTTTTACAAGTCCGTTATCCATAGAAACTTCCATACCAAGTCCACCGAATTCACCCTTGGTCTGGTCCCTGACTTCTTTATAGGTTTTAGGATCGAGGTATGTGGAATGAGGATCTAAAGATGACAACATCCCATTGAGAGCACCAGAAAGAAGTTTATCATCTGTCACTTCTTCCACATAATCCTCCTTTACGCGTTGGAGGATGCTGTCGAACATGTGTCCATCTAAATTGCTCTCAGGTGTATTCTTTTCTGGTTCTTTTTGTTCTTGAGATTTTTTATCTTTTTCTTGAGCCGATTTTGGCTCTGCATTTAAGTAAAGGCTTGTTACACCCACAGTTGAGAGTAAAAAGGCACTAAATATGACTAAAACACGTGACTTCATTCGGAGCTCCATCTTTATTATTCGGCAAAATAAGGTTTAGGATCAATAGCCTGTCCCTTTTTCCTAAGTTCAAAATATAACTTAGGAAAGCCAGATCCGTACCCTGCCATAGTTCCAATTTTCTCCCTAGCATATACTTTTTGGCCAACATATGCATTAATTTTATCTATTCCCATAAAGACAGAGTGAACGCTCTTTCCATGATCTAAAATAACGATTTCCCCTTGATCCTTAAAAGGGCCTTTGAAAACAACAGTTCCACTTGAAGGTGCAAGAACATCTGCATTCTTATTAGTCTCAAAAACGACACCAATACTTTTTGGACTATATTTTGCCTGAATTTTGCTATCCTGAACAATCTTTCCATGAACAGGTAGTTCAAGTCGTTTAAATGGCAAATTCTGAGAGCTTGCAGCTTGGCTTGCTGATTTATGAGTTTTTGATAAAGCGGCTCGGGACTCCTCGAGTAAAGTATTGATATCATCCTCACTTGCAAGTCTTTCAAGTTCTTTCTTTTTCACCACATCGAATTTTGAATCCACGAGTGCTTCAAGTTGCAACTTTTGATTTTCAAGATCCTGAAGAAGTTTGATATGAGCTTGTTCTTCCTTTTCTAACTGATGGGAGAGAGTATCAATTTCTGTTATTTCATTTTGAGTTACTATAATTTGGTTCTTCAAAGCTTCCGTAAGTGAACGAACTAAAATGATACTTCTTAAAGTATTCTGTCCAGTTTTAGGTTCTACTAAAAGCTTCAGTACATTGACACGTCCAAGCCTTAATAGAAGGGGCATATTTTGAGCAATATTCTGCTTACTTTTCTCAAGCTGAGCTTGTTTGGTTTGTTGCAAAGCACTGAGCTCGTGAAGACGCTGGTGAAGAACATTAACTTCAGCAAGTAACCGACTTTGATCAGATTCCAATGCCTCTTTAATTTTTTGACTTTCAAGAATTTTTTTCTTATCTACCTTCGCCTGAAGCGGGGTAAAACACAAGATAGCGCATATCAACAAAAGATATTTAGGCATGCTTTGTCTCCAAAAGGGATTCACCTGTCATATCACTCGGTTTTGGAATATTCAATAACTCTAATATGGTCGGCGCTATATCTGATAGTTTCCCAGGATAAAGGAGTGTATTTGGCCCACCAAGCATTACAAAGGGAACAGGATTTAAGGTGTGAGCGGTATGAGGAGACTGATGAGTCTTATCATACATCACTTCTGCATTTCCATGATCTGCCGTAATCAAAAGGCAAGAGTTCGCTTCATTGACAGCGTCCATAATTCTTCCCAAACAAGTGTCAACAGCTTCCACTGCTTTGCGAGTTGCCTCAATATTTCCCGTATGCCCAACCATATCCGTATTCGCATAATTAACGACCAAGAGAGAATACTTTTGACTTTCAATTGCCTTTGTTAGCTGATCTGTAATCTCGAAAGCAGACATTTCTGGCTTCAAGTCATAGGTAGCAACCTTTGAAGAGGGAATCAAAATTCGGTCTTCTCCTGGGAATTCTTCTTCCCTTCCCCCATTAAAGAAAAAAGTAACGTGAGCATACTTTTCAGTTTCAGCAATTCGGAGTTGTTTTAAACCCAGTTTAGAAACAACCTCCCCTAAACCATTTTTGGGAGAGGTGGGAGGAAACAAAACCTTCATCCATTTAGTGAGTTCCTCAGAGTACTCAGTCATAGCTAAAACACTTGAAAACTGAGGAATACGTGACCTTTCAAAACCATTAAACTGAGGATCCAGAAAGGCCGTTAAAATCTGTCGAGCCCGATCAGATCTAAAATTTGCCATGAGAAGGCCATCCCCATCGCTCATACCCTTGTAATTCCCTAAAGCCATTGGTTTTACAAATTCATCTGTTTGCTCGGCCTCATAGCATTCCTGTAAATACGTGAGAGAATCATGTGAGCTTGGTCTTCCATCTAGAATTGTTTCATAAGCTTTTTCAATTCTCTCCCAACGTTTATCCCTATCCATTCCATAGTACCTTCCCCCCATGGTAGCAAGCGTCACTCCTGGATGAGAATCAATGAAATCTTGTAAATCTTGTAGATAAGTTAGAGCACTTTTGGGTGGTGTATCCCGACCATCGAGGAACCCATGGATGGCAACAGCAACCCCCTGTGACGAAATAATCTCTGCCAATGATTTCATATGTGACATATGGGAATGCACACCTCCTGGAGAGAGAAGCCCAAGCAAATGACAGGTCCCGCCTGAGTTTTTCAAACTATCTATGAACTGCACTAGCTCAGGCATAGACTCAAGCGTATGATTCTTGATAGACTCATCAATACGAGGCAAGTCTTGGAGAATGATTCGCCCAGCCCCAATGTTCATATGCCCAACTTCTGAATTACCCATTTGTCCCTCAGGCAAACCAACATTGAGCTCTGATGCTTCCAATAATGTATAGGGACAGTTTGCAATTAATTTATCCCAATGAGGGGTTGAAGCTGTAGCTATGGCATTATCTGATCCATTTTCCCGATGCCCCCAACCATCTAAAATACATAAGACAACAGATTTGTTCATATTTTTCCCTTCGCTGCAGTGGGGGGAGTTTAGAAAAAATTCCCCGGAAAAGCTAGGGGGATTTGAATAGACATTTAATACACTAATCTAACTCAAAGTAGAGCACTCACTGTTACTTTTGCTTAATATGGGCATTAAGCAAAAATCACCGGCAAGTTTCAGCTTTATCGAAGCCATTACAGAAAACAAAGCAATTGCAGCGCCCATCATAATCCAGAAAACTGGTAACATTAGTTGATTCGTATTTTGAATCATTGCAGTTAGAAAAACTGGAGTCACACCTCCAAATAAAGAGATTCCAAGATTGAAACTAAGAGAGACGCCTCGGCATCTTTCTTCAACTGAAAATAAACTGGCAGTAAGACCATTAGCCGGACCAACAAAAAAACCAGCCAAACTCGAAAGAATTATTTGACTCATTATAATTAAAGCCAGTTCTCCAGTCTGTATCAAGAAAAAGGCAGGAAAACTCGAACATACTATTATTATTAATGAGCTCAACATTACTTTTTGAGGACCAACTTTGTCCGCTAAGAATCCAGCTAAAGGCAAACAAAGCATATAAAATAAAAGCCCAATTGTAATGGTGAATAGAATTTTCGAATCACCTAATAGAGAAAATAAACAATAATAATGTGCCAGAAATACAAAATTTATATAATATATAATTCCAACAAAACTTCCAATTCCAAAAGTGATAAATAAGGCCAATAGATTATCTCTAATTAAAGAGCTAAAATCATTTGCTTCCTTTTTCCCCTGTTTTAAAACATTTTTAAAATCATATGTTTCATGTGTGTATTTTCTCAAATAAAAACCAAGAACACCAAAAGGTACACTAAAGATAAACGGAATTCTCCATGCCCAATCAGCGCTAACATCAAGAGTACAGAATGTAGCCATACATGAAGCGATCAGCATACCAATCACTGATGATGCTGTTACAAGACTTCCTGAAAAGTATTTTCGATTATTTTGGGAGAATTCAATTATAAAAATCGCTGCATTACAAAACTCTCCCCCAACACATAAGCCCTGCACCAATCTACATAGTGCTAAGAGTATTGATGATAGGATACCAATGTTATCATATGAAGGTATGAAGCCAATTATGCATGTTGGAATCATCATTGTTAGAATTGAAGCATACATAGCTGTTCGTCTACCCAAGGTATCTCCTATGTACCCAAATATGATTCCTCCAAGAGGACGCATTAAAAAGCCTCCTGCAAAAATAAAATAACTTGAAATTATAGCTGCAACAGGATCTTCATTAGGAAAAAATTCCTTAGAAATCAATGGAGCCAGTAAACCAAATAATGCAAAATCATAAAATTCAAGAGCTGTTCCAATTGAAGCTGCAGCAATTTTTTTGCAAAATAATTTCATTAACATTCACAATCGGGATTATTTTCCATTTGATATGTTTTTTTAACATATTCTAAAAGATATTTTTCAAAAACCTCAATTTTTTTATTTCCCTTTAATTCAACTGGATACGAAAAATAAATATCAAAATTGGGTCCATTTATGTTAGGAAGTATTGGCATAAGATTTGACCCCTTTAAAAGCAAAGATTCTTTGGAGAAAGATATTATACCAAGCCCACTGTTTCCAAAATGAAATAAGGCTCGAATTGAATTTGCGGTAAGAGTTGGCTTCTGAGGTTTCCCATCCACCATATTTAACTTTAAATGCCAATCTATATTGTCAAACAAATGAATTTTCTCTGAACCAAAACCTATGAGTTTATGATTTTTGAGATCGTGAACAGTTGTTGGAGTCCCATGTTTATGAAGGTAATCTCTACTTGCATATAACCTTCTACTCCATGTTGTAAGCGGAACTTGAATAAGATCTGGTTGATTGTCACGATATGGTTGAAGCGCTACATGCACTTCAAAATTATCGATGTCTATTGGAGCGTCTTTTGAATATATATTTAAATAAATACCTGGATATAATTTCAAAAAATCGGGTATAGCATAATATAACCAGGTATCCACTAACCCAACGTTTCCCCAAACAACCAAATCTCCTTCTGGTTCAATATGCTCATTCTGTATTTGATATCTGGCAAGCTCATAATATTGAAACATTTTTTCAATATTTTTAAACATTATTTGTCCTTGCTTTGTTAAAACAAGTCCTCTCGGCAATCGTTTAAATAATTTATGTCCAGCTCGATATTCAAGATTAATGATTTGTCGACTCACTGCCGATTGAGCTATATTTAAGTATTGCCCCGTTTTTGATAGACTTTCAAATTTTGCAACGTGATAAAATGTCTTGAGTTGATCCCAACGCATAGTACTTCCCTTTTGTTAATTTAAATTGATTGTTTTTTTGTGAATTTAGATAGTAAATATTAAAAGAAATTGCAAGTATTTTTTAATATAGATAAAATTTTATATATTATAATTTTCAGTTCACCCTTTTCATAATTCCTTCAAAGTGCTAAGCTTGGTTCATATTTTAGGGAGGGAGCCTTATGGATCTATCTATTCTTACAAGCATTTTAAATATTCTCGTTACCATTATTAACCTTTTTGGCATAAGCATTGTTTTCTGGGGTGTTGTTGTCGCGATAAAAGGATTTATTCAAACAAAACTGAAGCATCATGACTCCTCTTATTTTATGAAGGAAGCTAATGAAATAAGGGCAATTCTTGGAACTTATATCCTTTTTGGTCTTGAGTTTATGATCGCAGGAGATATCATTCATACTTTTCTAAAACCAAGCCAGGAAGATCTAATCGTCCTTGCGACGATTGTGGCTGTGCGAACAGTTATAAGTTACTTCCTCTCTCGCGAAATTGAGGAAGTCAATAAAGGTGTAATGGTTAAAGAAAAATAGCCATACAAACTATTTTTAAATCCTCACTTGAACTGACGTTTAATAAACTTTGCAATGCGTTCAATGGCCTTTTCACTCTCTTTAAGAATCGGAGAAAAGACAGGATAGACATGAAACATTCCCTCGTTGACATCAAGTTCAACCTCGATACCCGCTTGCTTAGCTTTTTCAGCAACCCTTGCTGAATCATCAAAGAGAACCTCCCTTCCCCCTACTAAAATTAAGAGAGGGGGCAATCCTTCATAGGTTCCATAGTAAGGCGATATATAAGGGTCCCGCACATGATCTTGACCCACAATAAAGCTAATAGCTTCAACTTCTCCCTTCGAGGAAAGCATCGGATCCAAATCTTCTCTTTCAATACGTGATAAACCCGTTGCTGCCAGATCTGACCAAGGAGAAATAGCTATAGCCGCTTTTGGAAGAGTCTGGGCATTATCCCTGAGTTTCATAAGAAGAGCGAGTGTTAACCCTCCCCCTGCAGAATCTCCCCCCACAATAACATTTTGAGCATCAATTCCTTTTGATCCAAGACCCATAAAAGCTTTGTATGTATCATCAATAGCTGCGGGATAGGGATTTTCAGGCGCAACTCTATAATCAACTACCCAAACTTGGGCATCACATCGACGTGCGAGTTCCCCTGCAAAATGAAGTATGGAGACGTGAATATCTTCAAGAGCCATAAAATAAGCCCCCCCATGAAGATAAAAAATTGTATGCTTTGGTGCACTTGAGGCTTGAATTCTAACACAACGAATTCCATCTAATTGATCTTCAATGATTTCAAGATCTTTTTGAACGGGAAACATATAAGACAAGAGCTTGTTAAAACTCCTGGCCTTTGATCGTGCGTAGGTTATACTTAAAGGCTTTTTAAGCCTTCTTCTTCTGGCTCTCTGAGCCTTCCGATACCTGATAGCCCCCATTAAAATCAAGGATTTAAAACCCATTTTACCACCAAATTAACTTACGAATTTTCATTAATAAATTTTGCAATCCGATCTAATGCTTCTTTTCCTTCTTTATAAATTCCCCCAAAAACAGGATATGTATGAACCATCTCTTCCTGGATATCTAAAGTGACTTTAACCCCTGCTTTTTTTGCTTTCTCGCCAATGCGTGTTGAATCATCATAAAAAATTTCCCGCCCCCCAACGACAATCATCAGAGGTGGAAACCCTTTATAATCTCCGTAAACAGGTGAAATATATGGATTCAAAACTTGATCTTGACCTACGACCATTCCGACTGCTGCTGGCACTCTAGGCGAGTAAAACATGATCTCTTTATCAGCACGTGATTTGATCGAGTCACCCGTTAATGAGAGATCGGACCAGGGGGACAAAACAATTGCCCCTCTTGGTAACTGTTGCCCTTCATTCTTTAGCTTGAGCAATAATGCTAAGCTTAGACCTCCGCCAGCAGAATCCCCCATAACAAAAATATCTTCTGGTTTTATACCTCTATTGAGTAATTCCTGATAAGCTTCATAGGCATCATCAAGTGAAGCAGGGAAAGGGTTCTCAGGAGCCACACGATAATCAGGAGCCCATACCTGTGCATCGCAAGCATTTGCAACCTCAGGAAGGAAGTACTTAAAAAGATTAGACAAATTTTTTAAGCTAAAGAAATAGCCACCGCCATGAAAGTATAAGATAACACGATTTGTTTTTTGAGGTGAGTCAATAACCCAGGAATTTACAGAATTTAAACGTTCCTCTCTTATTGAGGCACCTTTTCTCATCGGTTGCAAAAAACCCACGAGCTTATTGATGACACCAACTTCTTTCCGAACAGCTTTGATATCAATTGGTATTCTTCTTTTATGCTCGTACTTTTGTTTAGCTTTTCCCATTTTCATAACATTCTCAAATACGAGTTTTTTGATTTCCATCTCATCTCCCCCCTTACTAATACTATTATTAATAGCTCTATATTTTTTTCTATATTTTGTTTTTAAATTCATCTTCTATCATTTTATTTTAACTTTATTTATATAAATATTATACACTTTTTTTATAAATATTTCATTAACTATCAAATTTTCTATTGTTGGGTTAATTGTTTTTTAACATCCCTTTCGTTATATTTAATTTATATAACATTAAGGGAGTCTTTAATTATGACTGCACAATTTACACCAGAAGCACGACATGAAATTGTAGCTGCTTTGAATACTTTTCTTTCAGACACTGCCATCGTCTACTTTAAGGCTCATAGCTTTCATTGGAACGTAGAAGGTGCAAATTTCTATGGAATGCATAAATTGTTTGAAGAGCTCTATCTAGATCTTTGGAAATCAATGGATGTTATTGCAGAAAGAGTTCGTGCCTATAATGATAAAGTCTATTGTAACTTTGAAACAATGCTTCAAAATGCAACTATTGAGGAAACAGATACATCTCCGACAGCTCCTATTATGGCACTAAATCTGAGAAAAGATTTTTTGGTACTTTCAAAAACAGCACACGCTGTCGGTACAATAGCTGAAAAGCATGGAGATCGTGTAACAACTGATTTGATGGCAAAGCGGGCAGCCTTTTTAGATAAGGGTGCTTGGATGCTTCAAAGTTCACTTACTTCAGAAGAATAATTTTTGAGCCAAGGTGGCTTCAAGGAAGGCATCAATATCTCCATCGAGGACTCCTTGAGCATTTCCTTTTTCAACATTCGTTCTTAAGTCTTTAACCATTTGATAGGGTTGAAGAACATAAGAACGAATCTGATGGCCCCACCCTATTTCAGATTTATTGGCTTCATTGGCTTGTGCGGCTTCCTCGCGTTTCTTAAGTTCTACTTCATACAGTCTTGCTCTTAACATACTCATAGCTTGAGCACGGTTTCTGTGTTGGGATCTGTCATTCTGGCATTGAACAACAACTCCTGTAGGAATGTGTGTAATACGAATGGCACTATCCGTTTTATTGACATGCTGTCCTCCAGCACCGGAAGCTCTATAAGTATCTATCCTCAAATCCTTATCTTCAATCTGAATGTCAATGGCATCATCAACCTCTGGATAAACCCAAACGGAAGCAAAGCTTGTATGACGCCTTGCATTTGAATCAAAGGGAGAAATACGAACGAGCCGATGAACACCACTTTCACCCTTAAGCCACCCATAAGGATGATTAGACGATTTGTGAGTCATAATTTTAAAAGTCGCTGATTTAAGCCCCGCTTCTTCACCCGGACTTTCCTCAATCCACTCAACCTTATACTCTTTTGATTCAGCCCATCTTGCATACATTCTCACAAGCATTTGTGCCCAGTCTTGTGCTTCGGTACCACCAGCCCCCGCATGAATTTCAACAAAGCAATTATTGGCATCAGCTTCACCAGACAGCATACTCTCAAGCCTTTGTCTTTGAACTCTTTGGGCAAGGAATTCTAAATCCTTCTCAGCTGCTGCGACAATGTCCGAATCATTTTCTAAGGATCCCAATTCAATGAGCTCAATGGTGTCCTTTAAGTCAGCTTCAGTGGCTTTAATTTGATTTAAGGATTGGGATAGCTGATCCCTTTCTCTCATGATCATCTGAGCGTGAGTTGGATCATCCCATAGTTTGGGATCCTGAGATTGAAGTTCTAATTCTGACAAACGCTTTTCAGACGCATCCCAGTCAAAGGTGCCTCCTCAGAAGAGCAAGACCTTCCTCAATGTTTTGAACGATGGCTTCGACTTCTGCGCGCATGATTTAATATAGCCCCCCAATACCCGTCATGGGAGAAGCTTCTACAGGAGCCGCAACAGGAGCCGGAGTTGGCATAGTATACGGTTGTGTCGTCTGACTGTAACTTGACTCTGGAACTTCGAAATATGACTCACTTTCATGCTCTAGAGGTTCATAATCACGACTTTCTATGTTTGCACTTTCCGTTCCTTCTGAAAATGAACTACGACCTCCCAATGTTTGATCCTCTTTCAAAGCTTCGTAAATAACACCTGCATCACCTGACCGTGCTATTTGACCGCTCATTTCACGCATTCTCACAAGTTTCATCCCAGCTGGGATTTTAAAGGGTTTACTGGGAACTCCATCAAGAGCTTTAGACATAAAGTCAATGATAACAGGAAGTGCAACACGAGATCCACCTTCCATATGGCCTAAAGATTGAGGATGATCATATCCAACGTAGGTACCAATCACAAGGTCAGGGGTGTAGGCAAAAGTCCATGCATCTCTTTCCTGGTTCGTTGTTCCTGTTTTTGCGGCTAAAATACGTTCGAGAACTTGAGCTTTCCGTGCTGATCCATTCCTAACAGCTCCTTCTAACATAGATGTAACTTGATAAATACTTCTTGGATCAGCAAGTTGTTCCCTATGATCTTCAATTATGGGAGGTTGTTGGTTTACCCATCCTTGTTCTTTACAGTTAGAGCAGACGCGTCTATCGGCAACAAAGATAGTTTTTCCATGACGATCCTGAACCCTATCAATCAAAGTTGGCTCAAGTCTTTTCCCGCCATTTGCCAGCATTGCATAGGCTGTGATCATTTTTAAAAGAGTTGTCTCACCAGCCCCTAAAGACATAGCAATTTGCATTGGAACCCGATCCATAATTCCGAATTTTTCAATCGTTCTGGCTACTGGTTTCATACCAACATATTGGTGAACAAGACGTATCGTCATCCGATTCAATGATTTTTGTAATCCAATTCTAAGGGGAACTCGACCGTAGTAATTTGTTGTTACGTTCTTAGGAGCATACGTTCCTAATCCTCGACCCATCGCAATGGAAATTTGAGCATCTGAAACAATTGTCGCTGGGGAAAACCCTCTTTCCATTGCTGTAAGATAGACAAATGGTTTGATAGAGGAACCAGGTTGACGCAAAGCTTGTGTGGCTCGGTTAAATTGACTACCTTCAAAGCTAAAACCACCCGTCATTGCGAGCACACGACCTGTGTGGGGATCCATTGCCATCAAGGCCCCGCTAACAATTGGAATTTGTTGAAGACTATAGGTGTTCTCCTTATCCTTAACATTCTCGACGAGGATAATATCTCCAACATTCACAACATCCGTGGGATGTTGAATTTCGGGGCCCACATGAAGGATCGGGACTTTAACATCTCCTTCAGGTATTCGTAGGGGCAATGCTTTTCGAGCCCATTTAAGTTCGGACAAGGGAATGGTTCCTTCCTCCCCTGTTTTTAAACCAATTGTCGCTGCTTTATCTGACACTTTTAGAACGATAGCAAGCTTCCATGGGGCTATACCTGGAGGATTGGGAATTTGAGATAAGAGAGTTTGCCATGTCTCTTTCTTCGCATCTTGAAGATCAACATGCTGGAATGCGCCTCGCCAACCATGTTTGCGATCATAGTCAACGAGTCCCTTACGAAGGGCCCAATCCGCAATTTTTTGCATGCGGGGATCGAGGGTCGTACGGACCGTCAGTCCACCTTGATAAAGACTTGTTTCCCCATATTTTGCGATGATGTTCCGTCTGACTTCTTCAGCAAAATAATCAGCTTTCACAACATGGGTTGGGTCAGGTCGTTTGAGTTCAATAGGTTCAGCTTTTGCAGCAATCGCTTCATCGCGTGTAATGATCCCTTCCTCATACATTCGCGTAATAACCCAATCACGACGTGCTTTCGCAGCTTCATACTGATGCTTAGGATTATATTTGCTGGGAGCCTTAGGAAGTCCTGCTAAAAAAGCGGCTTCTGCAATACTCAGTTCCTCAAGGGATTTGTTAAAATAGTTGAGGGCTGCCGCTGCCACACCATAGGACCCAGCGCCTAAAAAGATTTCGTTCAAATATAGTTCAAGGATACGGTCTTTACTCAGAGCATTTTCAATACGAAATGCCAAAATTGCCTCTTTGATTTTCCGATCATAGGAAGCTTGATTTGCAATACTTGAGAGGAGAAGATTTTTAGCCACTTGCTGAGTAATCGTCGAGGCCCCTTGTGGTCTTTTATTTGTGCCCCGCTGTGTAAAGTTAGATATCGCAGCACGCATAATGCCAAAAAAGTCTAAACCAGGATGGTCATAGAAATTCTTATCCTCAGCAGCTAAGAAGGTTTGAATGACACGCTTTGGGATAGCTTTAATCGGAACAAAAACTCTTTTCTGTGTTGCATACTCTCCAAAAAGTCTTCCATCACTCGCATAGATTCTACTAACAACAGGAGGTTCGTATTGAGCTAGCTGAGCATAATCTGGAAGCCCTCTCCCAAAATAATACAAAACAACAAGTGCACCGACACCCCCTGCGAGGCACAAGGTAAATAAAATTGTGACGGTCCATGTCAAATAACGAAGCATCGTATATTAAGTTCTTTCAAATATGTCTGCACTTTGCCTAGAGTTACCAGGTGGGTCAACAGAAATTTACTAAATTCATAAAATGATTAGCATAATGTAACTTTACACCATAGTTCTCTTGAGGCGTTTGGCGTTCACTATCATTTAGCACTCTCTGCGCTTTTAAGTTGCGCTTTGTCTTCAATTCCTATAAATCGAAACTGTAAATAGTGTGTCCTTTAGGCAGCTCATGAAATTCATGTTTAAAATAAAGAATTTACTCTCATTTTTTCTAATCGTTTTTTTTGCCATTACAACTTATTATATTCTGCTTGATGGCTTACTCGTTGTAAACTTCCGAACGACGCAAGACCCCATTACCCCTGCTGAGCCTGTTGATCTAACGGGGTTGGATACCCTTTATGCATCAGGCGGGCCTATGGTGGACTATACATTTCTCAATAAGAAGATTGGTGAGTTTAAAGGCGAAAAGATTGCAGTTGATGCTATCGGTATAGAAAGTGGTTTTGTTAATGGATTCCCGTCGACCTACTTCTCATACCAGTTGAATCCTCCAGAATGGAGATATTATTTAAGAAGGTTTATTTTTACGGGGTCAATTGACATACGTCATGATCTTTTTATCCCTGAAGAGGTGTTTGCAACTAAAAATGGGTTTAAGCTTGTAAAGTTTAAGATCGGCAGCAAATTCGTCACTCAACCAGATGCTGTTGACGAGTTCGTTGCTTTCTTTGATTCTTTACCCCAAGAAGCCTGGGTCCATTTTCATTGCAGAGGTGGCAAAGGAAGAACCTCCATGATGCTTGTGATGTATGACATCATGAGGAACGCTCCAAACGTTGCTTTGATGGATATTGTCAAACGTCATCATCTCCTGGGGTCAGTAGATCTTTTTGATACAATACCTTGGTTCCGCGGTACATATCGCAAAGAGGCATTGGAAGACCGTAAGAAATTTATTGAAGATTTTTATACGTTTATCTGTCAAAAAAAGGCTGGTGGGATTCAGATTTGGTCCGACTGGATAGTGAATCAAGGACAAAATAAAGCATGAAATATATCTTAAATAAATACAGTATGTTATTTTTATTATTTGTTTTAATTGGATTGTATTATTTAATATCTACTGATAACTATACAGAAGCAAAGTTTAGGACGATGCAAGACCCTATAATTGCAACAGAAGGGGTTAATCTTAATGGGTTACGAGAGCTCAAAGCATCGGGAGGACCTATCGTGAACTTTCCTGAGTTAAGTTCAAAACTCCACCCCAAACAGAATCCAGTTATTATCCTTGATAGTATTACAGCCTATCACGGTTACATAAACACTACACCAACAACCTTTTATGGTTATCATAGACCTAAACCAGACTTAAGATATTTGGCACGGAGGCTTATTTTCACAGGAACAACTGATATGGATCAAACTCTGGTCAAGTCAGAAGGTGAAATGGCCAAAGACTATGGCTTCGGATACAAGAATATAAAGATACATAGTAAAGCCTTAAGCTCTGATGAAGTCGTGGATGATTTCATTGAGTTTGTTGATCATTTGAAACCTGAGACCTGGGTCCATTTTCATTGCAGAATGGGAAAAGGCCGTACTTCAATAATGTTAGTGATGTTTGATATTTTGCATAATGCGCCTTCCGTTCCTCTCAATGATATTGTTAAACGTCAACATTTACTTGGGTCTGAGAACCTCTTTAATGTGGTTGAGCGAAAAGGGGGAACCTACAGTGCAGAAATGCTGGAAAATCGAAAGAATTTTATTCTGAAATTCTATGACTTTGCAACCCAGCGAAAGACGGGGGGAATTCTAAAGTGGTCAGACTGGAATAAAATTCAACCTAAGCCAACATCTTCAGCCATTGATCTTCCGTAAGGATTGTGACGCCTAACTCTTTTGCGGCTTTTGCTTTTGATCCAGGGTCCTCCCCTATCACAACATAATCTGTTTTAACAGATACTGAGCTTGCAACCTTAGCCCCCAATGATTCCGCTTTCACCTTGGCTTCAGATCTTGTCATATAAGAAAGTGATCCCGTAAAGACAATCGTTTTATTTGCAAATGGACTCGACCCCACTTTCGGCAGTTCTTCATCCAACACATTAATTTCTTTAAGAAGTTCGTCCAGAACATGCACGTTATGGGGCTCATCAAAAAAGGCTACCAAATCATCACAAACACTTGGGCCAATTCCATCAATCGATAGAAGATCAAGACGCGCGTCCCCATCAGGATTTTTCCCATTGATCATCGCGTGTTTCCAAGCGTCATAGCTCACATAGTGACGTGCCAGAAGCTTTGCTGTTGCCTGTCCTACTTGCGGGATTCCTAGGGCATAAATAAACCTGTGCAAAACAATTTCGCGACGGGCTTCAATCGCTTTAAACAGGTTTTGTGCTGAAAGTGGCCCCCACCCTTCCCGAAGCCTTAAGGGCCTTAAGCTCTTGGTGTCCCGTTCTTGAAGTGTAAATATATCTTGAGGAAAGCGAATCAATCCTTCCTTATAAAAAGCATCGATATGTTTTGAGCCCATACCTTCGATATCAAAAGCATCACGAGAAACAAAATGACGTAACCTTAGGGCTGCTTGTTCAGAACAAACAAGACCTCCAGTACACTTACGCGCTACTTCTCCAGGTAAACGAATGGCATGAGAGCCACAAGTGGGACACACATGTGGGAATAGAAAGGACTCAGACTGTACTGGCCTTTTGGCGAGGACTACACTTACAACTTGTGGAATGACATCCCCTGCCCGCTGAATAACAACTGTGTCCCCCACTCGAATATCTTTTCTAGCTATTTCATCTTCGTTATGAAGCGTTGCACGGGAGACAACAACACCTCCAACAGTCACAGGTTCAAGAATCGCAACAGGTGTCAGCGTTCCTGTTCGACCCACCTGAATGAGAATATCATTGAGCCGTGTTTGAGCCTGTTCAGCCGGAAATTTGTGAGCGAGCGCCCACCGAGGAGCTCGCGTTGAAAATCCCATACGTTCTTGCCAATCAAGTCTATTAACCTTGTAGACAATTCCATCAATATCATAAGGCAATGTCGACCGCTGGGCTTCCAATTCATGATAGAAGGTAAGAAGTTCTTCCCCATTATGACAAAGCTTAGCAAGAGGATTCACAATAAATCCCCATGCCTTCAGTTTTTCTAAAAACTCCCAGTGGGTTTTAACATGGAAAGGAGCATAATCATCACAAGAATAAGCAAAAAACTTGAGGGGTCTTCTTGCCGTTACCAATGAGTCTAATTGCCTCACTGAGCCTGCAGCGGCATTCCTGGGATTTGCAAAGATAGCCTCCCCCTTTTCTAGTCGCTCAGCATTCATCGCCATGAAATCTTCATGGCGCATATAAACTTCACCCCGGACTTCCGTTTCTCTAGGAAAGTCTGAGGCTTCAATATGGCGAGGCACGTCTTTGAGAGTTCGCAAATTGGCTGTAATATCCTCTCCTTCAGTCCCGTCCCCACGGGTAGCCCCTAGGGAAAAATGGCCCTCAACATATTCAAGAGTTGCTGAAAGACCATCAATTTTTGGCTCTGCCACAAGCTCTATCACTGTCTCGGGGGAGAGATTGAGGAATCTACGAATTCGATCAATGAAATCAAATACATCCTGATCTTCAAACCCATTATCAAGGGAAAGCATAGGCTTACGATGTTGAACCTTTTTAAAAGGGCCTGCTAGCGGTGCTCCAACGCGAAGGCTGGGACTATCTCCCCGAACGAGATGGGGAAATTTCTCTTCTATTGCAACATTTCTGAGGCGCAACTCATCGTATTCTGCGTCACTGATTTCTGGATTGTCTTTCAGGTAATAAAGCTTATCGTGATAGGTAATTTGCTCAGCTAAACTTTTAAGCTCTTGTTTTGCTTGATCTTCTGACAGTTCCTCTACAGGGACTTGTTTCATCTCGTCCCCCCTACTAATCGTCGCGCGGCTGCCCGAGCTTCTTCAGTTATCTGTTCTCCTGCAAGCATACGGGCAACCTCTTCATATTTTTCATCAGATGTTAAGTTTCTGATATGAGCTGAGGTTTGATTTGCTTCAACAACCTTATGCACAACAAAATGATGATCACCGGTTGAGGCAATTTGTGGTGAATGGGTTATGGCCAGTACCTGCATCTTCTCGGATAGGGATTTTAGCCTGTCACCAATGGCTGCGGCTACAGCTCCTCCTGTTCCACTTTCTATTTCATCAAAGATAAGAATAGGAATACTCGCAGAATGGACGAGGATTGCTTTTAAGGCTAGCATAAAGCGTGAAAGCTCACCGCCAGATGCAATCTCAGCTAAAGGCCCTTCTCGAGATCCTGGGTTTGTTTGAATATAGAATTCGACTTTATCGCACCCTTTTGGTCCCCACGCATTTTCATCAAGAGGCTCAAAATGTACAGTAAATCTAGCTCGTTCAAGCTTGAGCGGTATGAGCTCGATGTGGATTTCTTTTTCGAGGATTAAGGCAGCTTTCTTTCTTTTCTCTGTTAAGTCTTCTGCAAAAGCTTTATAAGCTTTTCTTTCCTCAATAACCTTTTCTTCGAGTTTTTCAAGCAAATCCTCAGAATTGAACAATCGTTCAATTTCCTGTTTAAACCCAGTCAAACACTCCAGAAGATCACTACATTGATATTTCCGGGTAAGAGTCCGCAGAGTATGCAGACGATTTTCGAGACTTTCCAAGCTATGCTGAGTCCCATCTACTTCTCGTTTCAGATGCCGCATTCCCTCAATCACTTCCTGAAGTTCAATCAAGGACCTATCGGAAGCCTCCCATAGAGGGGCGATTTTCTCCGGCGATAAATCTGAAATACGGTGCAAAGCCTTATGAGCCGATGAAACTTCCAACAGTGCTGTATCGCAAGACTTCTCAACGCTTTGCAACACATCAGCGATCTTTGCACTATGGGCAACGAAAGATCTTTCTTGTTCCAATGATTCAATCTCACCCAGAAGAGGTTGAACCTTTTCTATCTCCTCGATAGCAAACTCAAGAAACGTGCGCCTTTCAAATGAGCGAGCTAAATTATCCTTAAAGGTTTGCAGTTCTTTCTTAGCCATTTGATAAGAATTGAACAATTGTTCAATTTTATCAGTTTCTAGCTTTCCAAAAGCATCAAGAGCATCGCAATGAGTTTTCGCATCAAGAAGTCTTTCGTGTTGACCATGGATTTGTACCAGACTTTGACCAATCTTCCGCATGAGATTTTGACTCACAAGTTGGTCATTTAGATAACATTTTGTTTTGCCTTCACTCGTAAGGAGTCTTCTAAAAATAATTTCCCCATTCTCAGTCGGAATTTCCTGAGCTTCAAGTTCACCCACAATGGGATGTTGAGGAGATAAAGAAAATATAGCTGTAACTTGAGCACTTAATTCTCCTTGACGTAAGAGACGGGAGTCCGTTCTCTCCCCAAGAGCGAAACCCAAAGCATCAAGAAGAATGGATTTTCCAGCACCTGTTTCACCGGTGAGGACACTCAAACCACTTTGAAAATCAATCTCAAGTTCATTGATCAACACAATGTTCCGGATTGAAAGTAATCTGAGCATTCCTTATTTCCTTATTGGAGATCCCCTAAAATGTTTTTTTCATAAGACGTTCTAACCACGTGCCCTGCTCCATCTTAATCCATTCAGGTCTTAAATCTTCACCCTGAAGAAGATAATAGGTATCTGCATACCATTCATTACCTGGATAATTATGGGCGAGGACGGCCGCGACACTTTGAGCCTCTCGTGTCAAACCAACTGCTAAATAACTTTCCACAAGTCTATGCAAAGCTTCTGGTATATGGGTCGTTTGGGGGTAAGCATCAACGACTGTCTGGAAACGATTTATAGCAGCAAGGTAGAGCTTACGCTTCATATAATATCGACCGACTTCCATTTCCTTGCCAGCTAAATGGTCAAGAACCAAATCCTTTTTCAAGGCAGCATCTCTTGCGTACTTTGTATTTGGAAATTTCTTTACAACTGTATTAAGTGCAGCAAGCGCTTCATAAGTATTCTTTTGATCCCTCATAACAGCAAGGATTCTATCATAGTAATTCAATGCTCTTAAATAGTAGGCATAATCAATGTTCTTATAACCTGGATGAAGTTGAATAAATGCATCTAAAGTTGCAATGGATTTATCATAATCACCATTTAAATAATTGGCATAAGCTGCCATCAATTGACCCTTCGTTGCCCAGTCTGAATAGGGATGCTGTCTTTCAACTTCATCAAACGACTCTGCCGCATCCTTATAATCACTTTTAAGAAGCTCATTATAACCCTTCGTATAAATATCATCTGCGGGACGCTCAACATAGGGTTTTTCTTTTTCTCCACAAGCAACAACTGTAAGAAGTGCCAAGCCTAAACTTACTTTTAAGAGATATTTCTTCATTCCATTTGTCCTTACCAACTTCACATCATGCTTATACGGCTTTTATGAAGAGACAGCAATAGGGGTAATGCAATTCCCATCAACTCTTCCTCGAAGGGCGTAAGGAGTTTTTCCTACCGTGCTTTTATCTAAGGGTTAAAAGCCGTTCGGAAGCTTACCGGATACTTAATCTTTCTTCGAATTGAAATACTGAAACTGCCTAAAAAAGGCGTTTTATTTCAATTTAATCCGAAGGAGGATAACATGTTTAATTTAATAAATAAAAAAGCATCAGTGAGTATTTTGGCTTTACTGATAACTCTCGAAAGCTTAAATGCAAAAGAGATATATGAAACGGATCTGGAACCAACGACCCATACCGTAACAAGACTTGGCTCTCAAAAGACAGGTTCATTCTACGAAAATGAACCTCAAGTCTTATCAAGTCACAGACCATTGATTCCAGCCTCTGAACAACAGCTTACACAAGAAGAGAATAGACATCAACCTCTTGTTCTCACGGGGCAGATTGGAAGAAAAACCATAAGCCCCTTCCTAAAAGATATTCAACGTGATCTGTTAGAACTCAATGATTTCGCTTACAGTGCTGTTAAAGGAGTTGGTGTCTATACCCAGATCGTTGATCAACGTCATGAAGATCTAAGAATGAAAGGATGGACCGCCCATAAATTCTTTTGGGGCCTTGAGGGAAAGAAAACTCAATTTGTAGATATCTCTGGAGTTGTTTCCTATAATGAAGAAAAATCCTTACTCGCTGTAACATACCATGGCACAGCAACGATAAATGATGGCCACTTAGAAGGATGGGCGACCAATTTCGATGCTGAGCCAATTTATGCTGGCGGACATTTTCCAGGACTCATTCATCAAGGTTTTTCAAAGAAATATAATTCAACTGCCCAAGATCTCATTAACATAATTCGGCTTTTCAAGCGTCAAATGACGGAAGAACAAAAGAAGAAGCTGAGTATTATATTCACAGGTCATAGTCAAGGCGGGGCCACTGCGAATCTGGCTCTTTATGATACGTGTGCGAATTATGGTGAAGAGCTTTTTGGTCAAGGTTTCAACAACATTGAAACACCTCGTATGTTTGGCTATTTCCTCTCTGAACCTCGTGTTGGAAATGAGGATTATGCAAATGCTGTTCATCAAATCGTTGGCGAACAGAACATTGTTAGACAAAATGTTCAGGGAGATCCTGTACCCGTTGCCCTTGGAAATCGGTTCTTTGGTAAAGCTTTGGGCTGGCTCTTTCCCAAATTAAAGCGGATATCAATTTATAAGGACACAGGGACGTTACTCCTGGATTCAGGAGCCAAGATCTGGAAAAGAATGAATACGCCAGAACTCAGGAAAGAAAGATGGGATTATCAAAAGAGTGTGCTTATAAGTTTTATATCTGACCAAGTTAATTCCTTCACTTACGCACTCAATCCCATCGGATTTTTCAAGGAAATTGCTGAAGAAGTAAAAGCCACATCTCTTCCCTTTAAGGCACCCAGAGCTCTTTGGTCTTTCTCAAAAGGATTCGCAAAAAGAGCTCTCGGTTTATTTCGTCCAGGCGTAAAGGCCATTAAGGATATAACCGTCGATGCACTCACGACACGATTGGCTCACTATCATTATGGCTTCAATTTTAGAGACGATAGAGGTGCTATTTTTGATCCACGCGTGGTCAGCGCCACCAACCTCGATTCTCTTATTACCGATTAATCTAGTGAAGATGAAGGGCATTCTGAATTTCAGGATGCCCTTCCGCTTTTATTACTTCCGCGAAAAAGACGGTGAGAGGTTTTTGAGTCGATTATTTAAATTTGTCTTAAAGTCAATGCAAATGAGGAGTCATTCGAAAATCATGAATTATGTCGAATTGTCGAACATCAAAACACTAGAATTTAATCGAAACTCAAAACAGAGGATGGAAGAGATCCTTCAACCTCTTAAACAATATGGAATTATCGCTGTAACGTTTATGCGTACTTTTTTAGACGGCAAACGACATTATCTTTCCTCAGATATAGGCTGGGTTGAAAAATATCTAAATCATAACTTAATTGATAATGTGGACCATATGGAACATTATCTAGCACCGACTCATACAAGATACGCATTATGGAATTCTCTTAATCAAGATGAAGTTTTTGACTTCCTTGCAACTATAGGACATGGAAACGGTTTTTCTATCTATGAGCATCATGATACCTACGTAAATCAGTTTGACTTTACGTCAAGCCCTGATAACCCAGGAATTAACGAATTTTATATAAAAAATATACCTTTATTCGAAGAACATATTAACAATTTTAAGCAACAAGGCTCAGATCTCATCGGTTTGGAAAATAACGATAGATTTTTCATTCCTAAGAAAAAATTTGATTTTAAAAAAATGCAGCTCAATAATTTTATACAAAAAGAAAATATTGATAAGTTTATGGATTGTATATCAATTAATAGAGGAAGAAAGTTTTTTCTTTATAATTCCTTAAAGCAATCACTGTTTCCTTTTAGCGCAAAGAGTATATGATGAGAATGAGCTTTCAAACTTTTTGAGATAAATAAAGGATTTAAGACCATGCTTAAATAATAAAAAAGAGATTTTAAGATGACAATAGTAAATTATTCGCAGCATAAAGAAGCTATAGAGTTACATGAAAGTCATCGCCAATCCATGGCTAACTTTGCAAGTCCTCTCCTCAGTCAATTTAATATTTCATGGTTCGGGTATATCCGCTTATTTCCCAATGGGGAGAGAATGATTCTCAACACAAATCAGGATTGGCTAAAGCAATACATTGAGCAAGATCTACACAATGATCACATTCATACAATGAACATTGATATTGACCAGTTAGCGCCAGACAAAAAAGTGTATTATTCACTTTGGTCGGGACTCAGTGAAAGCAAATCATTTAATGTTCTATATAATAAAAATGTATTTAATGGATTATATATTTATAGAAAAAGAAAAGCAGGATCTGAGGTATTTAGTTTTGCAACCTCTGTGGATAATACATCTGCCAATGATTTTTACTTAAATAACCTTTCTTTTTTTAATTATGTCTCTTTACTTTTTAAGGATAAATTTTCTCATATTATTAACAACTTAAATGAGAAAATAGCCATTTCTCCCACCACTTCCCTAGATATATCGAGCAATACTGGATTTACCATAGATGAAAAACTAACCTCATTTTATCAAAAAACGGAAATTAAAAGATTGTTTTTTAATGCTAAACCCTACGTTTACGCAACAAAGCAGGAATGCTTATGTTTGGATTTATTGTCAAAAGGATTTACAGAGAAGGAAGCAGCCCTCGCTCTCAACCTGTCCATACGTACGGTTGAGTCCTATTTGAACAATTTAAAGCTAAAATTGGGGTGTCAATATAAGTCTCAACTTCTCGAAATTTATTCTCAAGGATTCCATATCTAAAGTAGGTTTTGTGAATACAGAAGCGCATCCTTAAATCCTTCTTCCTCAAACATACTGAGCAATTCAACCTTGGATTTAAGTTGTGTTTTCATTTTCGCATTTTCAATATAAACCTCAACAGTCCTTGGGGAAATGGAAAGAGACTTTCCTATTTCCTTAACAGTATTCCCCTTCGAGAGATAAAACAAACACTCTGTCTCTCTTTTAGAGAGATAGATATCATCCCTCTCTCCTGAAAGATAAAATTTCTGTATTTCAAAGGGATGGGAAATTTCCTTATTTACTTTTGATAAAGTACACAGTTCTGAGCATGCAAACATGAGTTCCCCATAAATGTCCTGGTTCTCTAAATCAAGAACACCTTGAAGCTCTCGATTAAAGTAAGTGGAGAAGTGCTTAAAAATGTCAGGTCTATTTATATAAAGATTCAATACTTTAGGAACATTTGGCGTACTAGAAAAAGTCCAACATTCTGTAAGATCCAGACTTTTCAAAAAGAGAGTTAAGCTATTCCAAATCCCAGTTGAATAAAGATGTTTCAGAAACTCATTTTCATTTGGGACACCCATCGTGAGGAAGGCCCCCTCCTCCTCATTTTTCTCAAGGTAATAATGATCCTTTTGAAACTCGATCGTATTATATAACTTTTTCTGATAAAAGGTTTGTACCCAATTTTGGTGACTCGATAGATAGAGAAATCGTCCGTCACTCTGTATACGTGAATAACTAAAACTATCTAATGATAAAAACTCAAATAAAGGAGAACAAATTTCCTGAAGTTTAGGTGAGAGACGCGCGTGATAATCCAAAAAGACTTTATCATTTTGACTCTTCAAACTTGGAACATTGTTTGAATTACGCACACAACCTCCTTTTTTATCATTTTAGGAGAGATGATGTTCGGTATCAATACCGGAAAAAATACGGAAACTAGATGTCGCTGATTGAGTAGTTTCTTGAATCCGCAAACAGAGCCCTTAAGAGCTTGTTATGAAGCCCGTGACCTGTACGGAAACCGTGAAACTTGCCGAGGATAAGACCACCCGCTAAGTGAAGATCTCCGAGTGCATCCAACACCTTGTGACGAACGCATTCGTCACCGTAACGGAGCCCATCTTCATTCAGGATTTTTTCTCCATCAAAAACGAGTGTGTTATTGAGGGAGGCCCCTTTTGAAAGGCCAAGGGACCAGAGCTTTTCAGCGTCTTCTAAATGACCGAATGTCCGAGCTGCAGAAATATCTTTCGCGAAGTCATCACTGAGAGGATAAAAAACCATGTGTTGTGCAGGAAGATTTGACCGACCTCCAAAATCAAAGTCCACTTCAATTTCATAAGAAGATGAAGGGGAAAGAGTTGCGGAACGATCACCTTCTGTGACAGTCACTTGCCTGAGGACACGAATGATTTGACGCGGGGCCCGTTGATCTTGAATACCTGCTTCATCAACAAGTGCGACAAAAGGTTCCGCGCTTCCATCCATAATCGGAAGCTCAGGTCCATCAACCTCAACAATAACATTATCAATCCCGCTCGCAGCCAACGCTGCCATTAAATGTTCTATTGTTGAAATAGTCACACCTTTGCCATTTCCAATAGTTGTGCACAAACGGGTATCCACAACCGTGCTCCAATCAGCCTTCACTTCTATTCCACCTAAATCAGTTCTGACAAATGTAATGCCAGCCCCAAGAGGTGCAGGATGAAGTGTTAAAGTTACGGGTGTGCCAGAATGAACTCCTACACCTTCACAAGACACAACGTGTGCGACCGTCTTTTGACGATGGAGGATTCTCTTCTCAAGTTGAGGCAACGGTGACGTATAAACTTGACGTTGAATATTTTGATTTGTTACTGAACGTAGAGCCGTCACTGTTTTATCCTCTTTTATATCATTTCATTTTGTAGGATAAAGCAGTTACTCCGCTAGGACAAATCACTGTTTATGACGGATTGTTACAGCAACCAATTCTCTATTACCAAACCTGGAACCCGTTTAAATTCTGACAAATTATCTGTCACAAAGGTTAGACTTCTATTTCGTGAAAGGCCTGCCAGCAGAATATCGTAAGGTCCTATTGGCTTTCCTTCTTTTTTCAAGACGCCTCTAATTTGGGCTGCATGAAGAGCATCCCTCGACGAAAATGTAATTGTTTCTACTTGCTCTTTAAATGCGCTCCAAAGTGGTTGAATTTTTGGCTTTATATGAGGATTGATTTCGAGTCCATATTCAATTTCCATGATTGTAATTGTTGCAATCTTTACATCTTCAGGTGATAAGCTTTTCAATTTATCAATAACAGACTTTTCCCCACGAAAATAAGCTGAAACTATACAGGTATCTAAAAGATAAGGCATTTTTAGAATATATCCTCTTTAGGGTCAGATAGATCTTTACGATATATCGAAAAATCTCCAGCTTCTTTCACAGGCTCAAATTTAAAGAAATTCACAGGCCAACTGGAACGTGGATTATGATTCATGATCCATTCCTCAAGAGCTTCTTTCACGATAGCATTCCGCGTGGTATTTTGCTGTTCAGCAATATGTGAAAGTTCGCTCGCGAGTTTCTGCGGAAGATACACACTTAGATTCATTTTAACCTCCTCTGGGTAGGCACATATAATATATTATAATATATTAGAATTTGTTTTGCAAGTTTTTTGCGTTCCCATTTTTGCGTTCCCATTTGACCCGATTTTCCTTGCAAAAAATCCTGCCTTGCAGCATAAAAAATTTGAAGATTAGTCAAGTAATACCTTCTTCCTACAACCTTTTTTAACGAGATTGCACTTCGATGAAAAGTTATATTATTAGCTTAGCCAATAAGGTTTTTGGAGATAAGAATAAAGCTCAACATTGGTTGAGTACTCCCAACTCCTTATTAGACTATCAACGTCCTTCGGATTTAATAAATACTGATCGGTATGAAAGCAAAGTTAAAAACATACTAGGCAGAATTGAACATGGTATATATTCATAAGAAAGTTCCTGGTTACTTATAAGAATCATGAAGTAATTTATTTACTTTTTTCGTATAAGCTAACGACGAAACAAAAATAGGGAAATCCATGAGAATTCTTAGAACTCCAGAAGAATGCTTCAGCAACTTACCGGATTTTGACTACAAACCACAGTATACAGAAATCGAAGATAACCTTCGCATGGCCCATGTGGAAGCTGGGAAAGGCAAGACTGTTCTCCTTCTCCATGGTGAACCCACCTGGTCATTCCTTTACCGCAAAATGATACCTCTCCTTGCTGCAAAAGGATACCGAGCTATTGCCCCTGACCTTATTGGATTTGGTCGATCGGATAAACCCGCAGCCATTAAAGATTATACTTATCAAAAACACATGGATTGGCTTACAAACTGGGTAAAAATAAATCAGCTTAATAAAATCACTCTTTTTGTACAGGATTGGGGATCTTTGTTGGGGCTTCGTCTTGCTGGGGAACATCCCGAGCTTTTTGAACGCATCGTGGTTTCGAATGGTCCATTTCCGATTGGTAAGCCTCTTCCATTTGCTTTTAAAATTTGGAGAGCTTTTGCTCACTACTCTCCCTTCTTCTCTCCAGGACAAATCGTTAGATTAGGTATGGTTACTAAACTAAAACCTGAGGAACGCGCTGCCTATAACGCCCCTTTCCCATCAGAAGCATACAAAAAAGCAGCAAGAGCCTTTCCTTTACTAGTCCCAGGTGATCCATTAAATCCTGCTGCTGAAGCAAATAAAAAGGCTTGGAAAGCACTTTGTGATTCTGGCATTCCTCTTTTAACGGCATTCGGAGAGAAGGATCCTATTATCGGCAAATTTGATCGCGTTCTTCAGAAGAATGTAAAGGGAGCCCAAGGCCAGAAGCATCAACGACTGAATGGGGGCCACTTTATACAAGAAGACTGTGCTTCAGAACTCGTTGATATCATTGATGAATTTATCAAGCTTTAATCTTAAAGAAAATCGTATAGAGAACAGGCACGACAAACAACGTCAAGAGTGTTGCAAACGCAAGCCCTGACATAATCAAAACGGCCATGCTCACGAAGAACGGATCAAACACAAGAGGGGCTACACCCAATATGGTTGTAAGAGCTGCAAGGCTGACGGGACGGACACGACTCACTGCAGAGTCAACAACGGCGAGGAGTTTCTCTTTACCCTCCCTAATCTCCAGATCAATTTGATCGATAAGAACAATGGCATTTTTAATGAGCATACCTGTGAGACTCAGGAAACCGAGTAAGGCCATGAAATCAAAAGGTTTGTTAGCAAGGAGGAGTCCAAAGGTCACTCCGATAATAGACAAAGGAACAGTAAGCCAAATAATCAGAGGTTGACGAATTTTGCTGAAAAGGAGAATAACCACAATAATCATAAGAATAAAACTGAGCGGAAGCTTACTCCCCAAAGCCGTTTCAGCATCATGCTGGGCTTCCTGTTCCCCTCCCCAAGTCAGTTCATACCCGACGGGATACTTGAGGGCCTCAATTTGGGGGGAGAGACGACCGTAGACGATAGCTGTTGGCTCAGACACAGGATCAGCAGAAGGTGTGATTGTTCTTTTCCGATCACGTCTGTAGACAAGTGAATCTTCCCACGCTGTAGAAAATCCTTGTACAACTTGCTGAATGGGCACATTGGTGTGTTTAACAGGACTCCAAACAAACATATTATATAAGGAACTGATGTTGCTTCTTTCCGTCTCAGGCAAACGTGTTACAATAGGAATAAGCTCATCTTTTTCCCTATAGAGTCCCACCTTCCGTCCACCAAAATTCATCTGCAACGTTTCGCTCAGATCTGCACGTGTAATACCTGTCGACCTTGCTAATGATTCAGAAAACAGAGGTTTTGAAAGCAGAACCCGTCCTCGCCAATTATCGCGTATACTTTGCGCGCCTGGATCCTCCACCATAATCTTCTTCGCTTCCCGAGAAAGCTCCCGCAGAACATCAGGCTGAGGACCGCTAATACGCGCTTCAATTTTACCATCAGGACTAGGACCCACAACGATCTTTTTGTATTTCGGATCCGCTTGAGGAAAGTGGGTATTGAGATAAGTCCGGATATTCTGTTCAATATCAGAAATGTTTTTATAGTCGTTCGTCTCAACAATTAACTGAGCATAGCTGGAATTTGCAGATTCAGGTGTATAGACCAACATGAATCGAGAGGCTCCCTGCCCAATAAATGAGGTTACTTGTTTAACCCCCTCTATGCTCTTTACATATTTCTCAATTTTATCAATATCTTGCTTTGTTTTGCGTATATCCGTCCCTTGAGGTAGCCAATAATCTACAAAGAAAATTGGTGTGGTCGAATCCGGGAAAAATCCAGGCCTGACGAAATTAAAACCAACGACTGCCATCGCCATCACACCTACTAAAGCCATTAGAGCTTTCTTCCTGTTTCGAATAATTAGGAGGAGAAGCGAACGAAACTGCCTATAAAATTTAGTATCATAGGGACTCTCAGTTTGAACCTTATTTTGTTTAAAGAGATAATCCCCAAGCATTGGAGCAACCGTAATCGCCAAAAACCAACTCCATAAAAGAGAAATTAAGAGAACCTGAAATAATGATCCTGCATACTCACCTGTCTTATCCTGAGAAAATCCGATTCCCGCAAAAGCAAGGATACCTACAACAGTCGCTGCGAAAAGTGGCCAAAGAGTTTGCTTGACTATATTATCCGCAGCTTCGATTGTAGTCTGACCTTGTTGGGTCCTAACGAGAATACCATCAACCACGACAATTGCGTTATCGACAAGCATGCCGAGAGCAATAATAAGGGCTCCTAAAGATATCCTGTGGAGATTAATTCCATAAATATACATCACTGCAAAAGTCCCAAATGTCGTTAACATTAGGATAACTCCAATCAAAAACCCGCTTCTGAGTCCCATGGAGAACAAGAGAACCCCAATCACAATGATCAATGCTTCAGCTAAATTGAGGACAAAGTTAAAGATGGATGCCTTTACCAAAACAGGCTGGTTGTAAACGAAATCCAAGGAAATTCCTACAGGTATGCGGTCCTGTAACTCGCTAATTTTACGATCTACGGCTTCCCCGAGTGTTACGATATTGCCTCCGGCAACAAGGGAAATGGCAAGAGTAATAGCGGGTTCTCCATTAAAATGGATGTATTGTTTTGGAATCTCTTCATAACCTCTTTTGACTTCAGCTATATCTTTTAGATATATTGCTGCACCACTCTTTGTCCCTGGAATCAGCAGATTTTCGATCTCCTCCACTGTTCCAAAATCACCTGAAGGCTGAATCCGAATACGATCCGTCCCAACTGTGACATTCCCTGAAGGCTCAATTTGATTTTGTGTCTTAAGTAGGCCCGCAATAATATCCGGAGACACCCCAAATTGGGCCAACTTTGATTGGGAAAGTTCAATGAAAATTTGCTCTTCGATGGCGCCCCCAATGGTTATTTTGGCAACATTCGGAACAAGGAGAAGTTCTTTTCTAAGCTCCTTAGCGATTTCCTTAAGTTCCTTATATGTAAAACCATCACCTGTAAGGGCTATAAAGATACCGAAAACATCTCCATAATCATCATTAACAACACTTGGCCCAGCTCCCGGCGGAAGCTGCAGTTGAGCGTCATTAACTTTCCTTCTCAATTCATCCCACACTTGAGGAAGAGTCGTTTTATCATATTGATCTTTAATAGTTACAGTGATCTCTGACTTACCTGCTGAGGAAACAGACGTAATATACTTAACCTGTCCAAGCTGCTGAATTGCCGACTCAAGCCGGTCCGTGACTTCTTGTTCAACTTCAAGAGGACTCGCACCAGGATATTGTGTAATGACTTTAGCGTCTTTAATGGTGAATTCAGGATCTTCATACCGACCCAAAGACTCAAAGGCAAGAAGCCCGGCTACGGTTAAGACAATGATGATGAGCCATCCCAGGACTTTATTTTCTATGCAGAGACGTCCTATATTCATTACTCACTCGTCAACTCTAGAGGTCTAACTTTCATCCCTTCTGTCAAAAATTTAGCTCCTGCTGCAACAATATCCATTCCCGTTGAAATTCCCTCAATAACTTCTACTGTGTCATTTTCGAGTTGACCCAATTTTACAGGTTGCTTACGAATTTCACCTGTTGAAGGATTGAATACCCAGACATAACTTTTCTTATTATCATCAGCAAAAACAGCAGCTGTAGGGATAACATATTTTTGAGTCTTCCCTTGGCTGGGTATGGTAATTTTAACGAATACTGAAGCTGTCATGCCTGGTAGGACGTTCAAATCTTTGGGTGCTATCATCGTTAAGGTAAGTTTATAGGATTGGGTATCCGGATCTGGTTTTGAAGAAATTTCCTTAACAGATGTGGGAAACATCCTTCCTGGCGCTGAATCAAATTCAACTTCAATTTGTGTATCTTTTCTTGATTTTGAATGAATTGCAAGGCTCTCAGGAATTTGAACAATAATATCTAAATTGTCACGATTATGGAGCCTTACAATGGGTTCATTAACCTTAATCGTTTGAAAATTCTGAACATACTTTGCTGATACTTCGCCCACAAAGGGCGCCTTGAGACGTGTATAAATAAGATTTTGCTCAGCAGTATCTAGATTGGCTTTTGCAACATTATAAGATGTAACTTGTGCTTCATATTCTGATTTTGACACAAATCCCTTTTCGATGAGAGCTTGTTTTCTATCCAATTGAGCTTTCGCATATTCTTCTTTTGTTTTTGCCTCTTGAACGGCGATTTCATAATCCTTTGGATCAAGAGCTGCAATCAACTGGTCCTTCTCAACTTTCTCCCCTTCTTTTACTGGAAACTCGATGATCTTACCGGGAACAAGAAAGGCAAGATCGGCCTTTTCAGAAGCTTCAACCTTTCCAGGAAAACTACGTTGTAGAACTTCTTCAGGACCCCCAATATGAATAATCTTCACAGGTCTTGCAGGTATTTCGGCGGATTTTTCTTTTTCTCCACAGGCTGTGAATAGTGTTATAAAGAGCAATGCTAACAAGAGTATTTTTTGTTTTGAGACCATTTTCCCTGGACTTTTCCTTATTCTTAATTTCTAATCTTAGAAGAATAACGGTTAATTAAAAGTAAAAAAATGACAATGACACCTATTCTTCCTCGCTTCACATCACTGGGATTGCTTTTATTTCTTATCTTCTTTTTTGTTATTTCACCCTTTCTTAGTCACGGAGAGAGTGCACGATTTTTACTTGATCTTTCAGTAATAATATTACTAAGCCTTTCTGTTTATATCTGTTCTTTTAAAAAAAATTACTTTATATTCTCTTTGTTTCTTGCAAGCCCTACAGTTTTAAGACTTTTTAATATTTCGTCTGAAGTAAATGAAATTACACTTTTAGGAAATGCTGCTTTTTTTGCCTTTGTCATATATATTCTTCTGAGCAAGCTCTTCTCAACTAAACACATAACAATGGATGTCATCTATTCTGCCCTCTCTATCTATATTCTTATTGGTGTTTTTTGGGGAATTATTTATATGGTACTCGAATTTTTTTCGCCCGGATCATTTTTACTTCCCCAGGAAAGCAAAGGTTTTTCCCTCTATCCAGGCTTTGGTCAAGATATGATTTATTATAGCTTTATTACTCTTTCAACCGTTGGTTTTGGAGATATCCTTCCTCTTACCCAACCTGCTAAAAGCTTTACGACTCTTGAAGCCCTTATGGGCCCTCTTTATATAGCTGTATTCGTTGCACGTCTTGTGGGAATGCACATAAGCCAAGAACAACCTTAAAACAAAAGGGAAACCCCAAGCATAAGTATTTTTTCGTGTGTGGATTGTCCTTCTCGTGAAATCATATCCTTAAGGTTTCCATAGTCTTGCGTAAAGTCAAACTCTGCAAAGAGGGCCATTCCGGGCTTAACCGTATAATAGGGTCTCACAATATATTCGATGTAATTTAACCCCCTGCCTATTTCATCTCTTCTCACGGCCTGTGTAGCCATGACGCCTCTAGCCCCAAGTCGAATATAGGTATTGTGGGCAATCTGCGTATCGCGTGAGAGTTGAAGGTCGGCTTTAACACTTCCTTCATGTAAGTACATCCTAAGGTTTGTTTCAATAAAGTAGGGAAAAAGACCTTCAATCCCCAGCCCTGGTTGAAAATAGGGCTTGTGGGAGGGTTTATAAAAATAGTTTACACCCCCTTTGATAGACCAAAATTCGCTTAAAACATACCAATAGAAAATATCTAAATCCGCACTTTCAACCTTACCCTTTCGAACTTCAGCATCCTCACTATAAAGTTGAAGTTTATGCGTATCTGACCCCCAAAGGAAATCCAGATTGCCCTTCATAATATTGTTGAAGGGATCATAGCCAAAATCAAGAAGCGTGGATCTATAGAGATGGCTTGGATGACCCATGGGATGTTTGATAAACATCGGTTGATGCACTCCTTCTTCTAAACTATCCAGAAGTGTGGAATACCGAAAGACGCGGGACATCCCCGCCATCATGTGATACAGGTGATGACAATGGAAAAACCACTGTCCGCTCGCATCTGCATCAAAGTCAGCAACTACCGTTGCTCCTGGGGGAACTTCAATTGTATGAAGGAAGGGATCGTATGCGCCATTCCCATTACGAAGAATAAAGAAATGCCCATGGATGTGCATGGGATGGATCATCATTGATGAATTCGTAAATATTATGCGGTATCTTTTTCCTGGCTCAATGAGGATGGGATCTGCTTCGAATTCCGCTTTTCCATTAATAAACCACATAAAGCGATCCATATAACCCGAAAGCTCCATATGAATCTCCTGAACAGGTTTGGTCGGGTCATTCGTTTTCTGCAAAGACTTAAGATTTTGGTACTTCGTTCCTTTTGTTAAGGAAATAACATCAACTGACTTTTTCTCATGAGAGTCATGCATGACGTGATCGGGGGAGTGGTGCACAGACCCATTTCCCTGGTGGTCTTCTGTCTTTTTTGGTGCTGCATGTTCCTCATGACCCTTTGACTCACCTTTAGCCGGATGTTCCAATTGATGAGAATGGCCCATCATGACGGGGGCAGGCGTTGGAAACGGCGGGACACCTCTGTAATCGACCTGCTGACAAGTCTGAGTTATTAACGCCCCCATGGCAGCTCCAAGAGTATCTGCTGATTCAGCATAGATAATATAAGGTTGATCCTGTTCTATTTTGACCAAGACGTCAGTCGTTTCTCCTGGGGAAATTGTAAAGTCATCAACTTTTAAAGGCACTACATCATGGCCTTGAACATGCACGATTTCCATGGATGCTCCATGTATTTTGACTCTGTAATTCGTACTTGCCGCAGCACCAATAAAACGTAGGCGCACAATGTCTCCTACCTGAACCTGTGACGTCCATGGATGTGAAGCTGGGTGACCATTGAGAAGATAAGCATCATAAGCAACATCAGCTAAGTCATAAATGTTCATCCGCATATCTTGCATCATCTCATAATCGGAGATGAGCTTTGACTGTTCCTTATGTGTACCCTTACTGTAATCAGCAATAAATTTAGTGATTGACGGCTGTAATGGCATTCTAGGATTATAATAATCACCGTCTTTTTTAAGATTTGCAAAAATTTGATCAGGCTTCGTATTGCTCCAATCTGACAAAACAACAACTAAATCCTTGGTATACGTGTAAGGGACAGTATCCAATGGATCAATGATAAAGCCTCCATAAAGCCCTTGTTGCTCTTGAAGACCTGCATGGGAGTGATACCAATAGGTCCCGGATTGTTTCAGCTTAAAAGAATACGTAAAAACATGCCCGGGGGGTATAGGTTCTTGACTGACATTTTCCACACCGTCCATCATCCAAGGCACAAGAAGTCCATGCCAATGGATTGTTGTTCCTTCCTTCAAATGATTATGAACCTTAATGATCACGTCATCCCCCTCCTTGAAACGAAGGGTAGGAGCCGGTATTTGATCATTAATCGCAAGGGCCTGTACATATTCGCCCGCGAAATCAACCGTTTTGTAATCGACAACAAGGTCGATGGTCCGACTTTCAGCGGAAGCATCTTGGAAAAGAAATATTGTACAAAGAATGAGTATTTTTATTTTATATTTTTTCATTTATTATTTTTTTCTAGAAATTAAAATCCATAAGATTTTTTTCTAAGGCTTGAAGCTTATCATAACCCACAGGATAGGAAAATATATTTATTCTCCCCTTGTAGCCGGGATAATCTTGTTTTAGAAAGAGAATAAGTATCACAACACGCTTAGGATGATGAAATGCCCATTCTGCCAGATTCATGGATTCGGGAACATGCCAAACAAGGCATGATTGAGCCCTTTGTAGAACATCAAGAAAAACAAGGCATTATCTCCTACGGACTTTCATCATACGGGTATGATGCTCGTGTATCAGACGAGTTTAAAATCTTCACGAACATTGATAGTGCTGTTGTTGATCCGAAGAACTTCTCACCCAGTGGGTTTGTTGACCGACACGCGGACGTTTGCGTCATCCCCCCTAATAGTTTCGTACTCGCGAGAACTGTTGAATATTTTAGAATTCCAAGAGATGTTTTGGTGATTTGCCTTGGCAAATCCACCTATGCCAGATGCGGAATTATTGTTAATGTAACCCCCCTCGAGCCGGAGTGGGAGGGACATGTAACATTAGAGTTTTCTAATACAACACCCCTTCCTGCAAAGATTTATGCCAATGAAGGAGCATGCCAATTCCTATTTCTTAAAGGAGATGGGGTCTGTGAAGTGTCATACAAAGATCGAAGCGGAAAGTATATGGGACAAAAAGGAGTGACCCTCCCAAAAATCATTTCAGCTGAAACAACGGCAAAGATTGAGGTTATAAATGGATAAGATTGCAATATGCGGAGGAATTCCCTTAAATGGAGAAATTCAAATTAGTGGGGCAAAGAATGCGGCGCTCCCCCTTATGGCAGCTGCTCTGCTTACAGACAAGCCATTGATATTTAAAAATATTCCACAGCTTTCTGATATAAAGAGTATGGAAGAACTTTTATCTCAACTAGGAGTGACGATCACAGACGAAAGGGATACTAAAGAAATCTGTGCAAAGAATTTATGCAGCACAACCGCACCCTATGATTTTGTCCGAAAAATGCGAGCGTCTGTGCTCGTTCTTGGTCCACTTGTCGCCCGTGAAGGAGAGGCTCTGGTTTCACTCCCCGGTGGTTGTGCCATAGGCACTCGCCCCATTGACCTTCATCTCAAAGGTCTTGAGGCCCTAGGAGCCACCATATCTTTAGAAGATGGTTATGTTCAGGCAAAGGCCCCTCAAGGATTAAAGGGCGCAACCTTTACCTTTCCAATCATTTCTGTCACAGGGACAGAAAACCTTCTGATGGCAGCAACTCTTGCAAAAGGAGAAACAAAGCTTATTAATGCTGCGAGAGAACCGGAAGTTAGCGATTTAGCAAACTGCCTCAATGCCATGGGAGCAAAGATTTCTGGCATCGGAACGGATACCCTTACCATTCAAGGTGTCGATCGTTTAGATGGTACAACACATAAGGTCGTTTGCGATAGAATCGAAGCCGGAACGTATGCAATGGCCGCGGCTTTAACTGGAGGCAACATCCTCCTTAAAGATGCCCGCCTTGACCTCATACCCACGGTCGCCTCATTGCTACAGCAATCAGGGGCCCAAATTGATGAGGAAAAAAATGCCATACGCATTAGAGCTCCCCAAGGACCATTAAAGGGTGTTGATGTGATGACCGAACCTTTCCCTGGGTTTGCTACCGATCTTCAGGCCCAGTGGATGACATTGATGAGCGTTGCTGATGGAGCTTCAATGATCACGGAAACAATTTTTGAAAACCGATTTATGCATGTGCCTGAACTCTGCCGCATGGGAGCCAATATCACAATTCATGGATCTTCCGCACTGGTGCGAGGAGTCAAGAGGCTTAAAGGAGCTCCCGTCATGGCAACAGATTTGAGAGCTTCTGTATCTCTTGTCCTTGCTGGGCTCGTTGCTGAAGGAGAAACCATAATTAACCGTGTATACCACCTGGACAGAGGGTATGAAAAGGTTGAGGAAAAATTACGTGCCTGTGGGGCTAACATTTCGCGACTAGAATAACTATATTGTAGAAAAGATACTAATTTTGAGACAAAAATGAAGCAATATACACCATTACGACTGAGTGCCTTAGATAAAGAAGATCTACATGTTATCTCAGCATGTTTACAAGATGCCCTAGTTCCTGTTTCAGGGCTTAAGTATGATGAACAGAATCAACAGTTTCACTTTGTTGCAAACCGTTTTTGTTGGGAATGTGAGCCCGAACTTGTTGAGGAAACTCCTTATTATTCACGGGTGGCAACAGGCCTTGCTTTTCATAATGTGACAGAAGTTCAACAGAAATGTTTAGAACCTACAAACGATAATGAACTTATCAACCTTCTAACCATTCAAAAGACGGATGACAATTGCATACATCTTATATTTTCAGGTGGTTCGGAAATAAAACTCATGATTAATGATATTTGTTGTCACCTCAAAGATATGGACGAACCGTATCCAACAAAACATAAACCAAGTCATATCGCATAAACTTTAACTATTGAGAAAACTTCTTTCTCTCTACTTGAAGTTGACGTAGTTTGCGGTGCAAGGCTGATCTTTCCATACCTATAAAAGTGGCTGTACGTGAAATATTTCCAGCAAATTTTTGAACTTGAGCCAGGAGATATTCTCTTTCAAAGTATTCTCTGGCCTCTCGTAAAGGCATAGACAAGAAATCAGGACCATTCGAGTTTGTCAGAGATGTAAGTTCTTCTCCTCTAACTTCGGGAGGCAGCTCCTCTGGCATAACGACTGTGTCATTGGCTGCAGGTGACATAATAAGGGTTTTTTCAACAACATTTCTCAATTCATAAACATTGCCGGGCCAATTATACGTTTTCATCAATGCAAGAGAATTCTCGGAAAATTGTCTTTTGGGAACACCCACATGATGGGAAACTAAATCAATAAAGAAATCTACAAGCTCAGGAATATCATCTACACGATCCTTAAGAGGGGGCAACTTTAAAGTAACAACATTTAATCTGTAGAACAGATCTTCTCTAAACCGGCCTTGTTCAATCTCAGTTTGAATATCCTTTTGAGTTGCAGCTAAAACCCGTACATCCACTGCAACTGATTGCTGCCCACCTATACGTTTAAATGAATGTTCGTGCAAGAAACGAACAAGCTTTGCCTGAACATCAAGTGAAAGTTCGGTAACTTCATCAATAAAGAGAGTGCCACCATGGGCCTCTTCAAGTAGACCGAGCTTTCTACATGTTACTGCCGTCGCTTCAGCACCAAATAACTGTTCCTCAACAAGGACGTTTGAACCAAGATGACTATGCAAAACAAGAAACGAACTAGAGGATCTTTTAGATTTTTGATGAATTTCTCGCGCAGCAATTTCCTTCCCAACACCAGATTGCCCCATAATAAGTATTCGGCTATTTGTTGGAGCTACTTTATCAATGATTTTTCTCACACTTTGTAAAAGTGCTGAACTTCCAATCATTTCGGAAGGAATGGCTTCCTCTTTTAGATAACGATTTTCACGACGAAGAGAAGCCGCTTCTAAAGCACGCGATACAACCAACAACAATCTATCTGTCTTAAAAGGCTTTTCAATGAAGTCATAAGCCCCAAGTTTTATCGCTGAAACAGCTGTCTCAACCGTACCATGTCCACTAATCATAACGATGGGTAAATCCGGGTTAGATTTTTTGATGAGATCCAGTATTTTTAAACCATCATACTTTGGGTCACCTAACCATACATCAAGGATCAGTAAACTGGGTTGACGTTTAGATATTTCCTCTAAAGCTTTCTCACCTGTCGCAGCTTCACGGGTTGCAAAACCTTCATCAGATAATATGCCCGAAACCAGTGCTCTGATGTCCTTTTCATCATCAACAATCAGAATATCTTGACTCATCCTTACTTCCCCTAGCCTATTGCTCTTTTCAATGAATTCAAATACATAAACGAAATTTGAATAACGGCTCCGCCACCTGATCTATCATGGAGACTTAAAACACCGCCATGATCTTCTACGATTTTTTTCACAATCGCAAGTCCAAGTCCAGTCCCTTTTTCACGAAATGTTACATAAGGTTCTGTTAACCGTTCTCTCCCCTCGGGTGGAAGCCCTATTCCATTATCCGCTATGGAAAGGATAATCTTCGACCCATCATCAATCAAATCAACTTCGATAAAACCATCTATCGTTCCTTTTGATTCTATTGCCTCAATCGCATTTTTTAGCAAGTTCGTTAATACTTGGCCAATTTGACTCCGATCACAATCAAAGGCGAGTCCTTTTAATTTTGTTAGGAACTTAATCTTAATCTCAGGATGGCCTTGTTGCTGGAGAAAAATCTCTTCATTACAGATTTTCGCTAAATCTTCTTTTTTTAATTTTGGTGCGGGCATACGCGCAAAAGAAGAAAATTCTCCAACGAGCCTTCCAATATGTTCAACTTGACGAATAATGGTATCAACACAGTTTTGAAAGGTTTCACTATCTTTTTCAATTTGAGTTGCATACCTACGTTTCAAGCGCTCAGCTGCTAATTGAATCGGTGTTAACGGGTTTTTTATTTCATGAGCAATACGTCGAGCCACGTCAGCCCAGGCTGCTTTTCTTTGGGCTGCTTGAAGTTGTGTAATATCATCAAAAGTCACAACGTATCCACTTATTTTGTTTCGTGATCTTTCGGATGTAATCTGTACCAAAAGAGTATGATTATGACCTTCACGGTTCAAGAGAACTTGCTTTTCTATAAAGTCCGTACCGATCTCCTTGATCTCATTAAATAAAGGAGCAATTTCCGGGATAACCTTAACAAGTTTTTTTCCTATTTTCTTATTCAGATCTAAATGCAAAATCTCACTTGCAAACTGATTAATTAAATGAATATTTCCCTTGGAGTCTAATCCTATAACCCCAGCAGAAACCCCCGCGAGTACGGCTTCAGTAAATTGACGCCTTTCATTAATTTGTTCATTTGCAAGTATCAGATCATGGCGTTGGGACTCAACTTGTTCCGTCATTCGGTTAAAGGCTGCGGTTAGAGAAGAGAACTCTTCTGACTCTTCCTCAGGAATTCTGACGGAAAGGTTCCCCTTACAGACTTCTTCAGCAGCTATAATCCAGTTTCGAACAGGCTTCGCTAATCTATCAGCAAAGAGTAATCCACCTAAAACAGCGGCTAGAAGCAAAAGAATGGCTATACCGACGAAAATAGCAGCAAACTTAAGAGCAATACTTGAGCCTTGTTGTTCAAGACGCCCATATTCTTTTGCTGCATTCTCTGCATTTTCAATACGACTTAAAACCGTAGGAGACACACTCCGTCCTACAAGGAGATAGGTAGGACTGAGAGGATTAATGGCGACAAGGGCTCGAACCCTATCATTCTGTTCGTTGGTATGAACGACAGGTGTTGTCTTTGCAATTTCAATATCGCTCTTAGGAAAGGATTCAAAATCCAGTGAAAACGAGAATTGAGATCGTCCAAGGATATCTCGATTGTCATTAAATACAATGGCCTCATCTAAGCCTCTTAATAAAACCTGGTCACTTAATTTTTGACTTAACAGTTCAGAGTCATAGGGAATATTTTGAACATAAGGTGCAAGTTCAGCAGCCATAGCTTCTGCATTTGCAGTAATTACTTTTTGGTGCTCTTTGAGATATGAATCAGCAACGGCAATGGATTCGGCTATCGCTGTCTCAACCCGTTGGTTAAACCAGCTTTGAATAACAATATTAAAGAATATTGCTGAAAACGCAGCAATAAAGATTGTTGGTGTAATGGCGAGAAGACTGAAAATTGCTACCATTTTACTATGAAGTTTTGAGCCAGCCTTGTCACTCTTTCTCTCTGCCCACAAAGCTGCGATATGCTTTGCCACAACAGCAGCAAGAATCAATAAAAAAGCAAAGTCTAAACTTAGCAAAAAGATCAATGACTTACTTTTCTTAAGAAAAGGAGTTGCTTGGGTTAACATAACATAAGTAGCAATCACAGAAACAGTTGCACCAACGCCAAGAAGTATCAGGAGCTTTCTCCCAATATGGTGGCGTGTTGCCCATTCGTTTAGCTTTTCATACGTCATATTAATCTTCATATACGGATTTCTCTATTTGTATATCGAGATCTTGGATTTTACGTCTTAATGTATTGCGGTTAATTCCTAATAATTTTGCAACCTGAACTTTATTCCCTTTTAAACGCTTTAGCGCAACTTCAATCAGTGGTTTTTCAATTTCCCTTAATATACAATGATATAACCCTTGAGGAGGCAATATATTTCCATGTAAATCATAATAATGATTTAAATATTTTTCAACCACTCCTGGTAGACCCAATTTATATAGTTTCTGATTAAACTCATCCATATATTTCTTCACTCAAATGTTTATTATAAAAGGTCTCTATGAGAGTTGTAACTTCTTTTGCTGAAGTGGCTTGGTTGATTGATACTCTAAAATCTGCTGAACTGTGGAATCCTTTACTATACCATCCCATATGTTTGCGAGCCATAAGCAATCCGGAATACTCCCCATAATGGTTCAACATATCTTGAAAATGTTCAAGCACAATCTGTTTTTGTTCTTTTACTGATGGATCTGGAAGTTTTTGCCCCGTTTTCAGAAAATGACTCACTTGGTGCAAAAACCACGGACGCCCATAGGCTCCACGTCCAACCATAACGCCATCAGCTCCTGAATCGTCTAAGAGTTGTTTTGCATTTTCAACAGTTACGACATCCCCGTTCCCAATGACGGGTATGGCTACAGACTGTTTGACCTCTTTAATAAAAGGCCAATCTGACTTTCCATTATAAAGCTGACATCTTGTTCGTCCATGAATGGTGATCATTTGAATGCCGCATTCTTCAGCTATTTTAGCAAGGCGAGGAGCATTTCTGGTTTGGTCGCACCACCCTGTCCGCATTTTAAGTGTTACTGGAACACTGACCGCCTTTACAGTCGCTTCGAGAATTTTAGCAGCCTTGATCTCATCACGCATGAGAGCAGAACCAGCATGGCCATTAACAACCTTCTTCACGGGGCAGCCAAAGTTAATATCAATGAGCACAGCTCCACGATCCACATTAAGTTTTGCTGCTTCAGCCATAACCTCTGGCTCACATCCTGCAAGTTGTACGGCCATGGGAAACTCTTCTGGTGTATGAGATGCCATACGTAGAGATTGACGAGTCTCACGTATCATAGCTTGACTCGCTATCATTTCAGAAATAACCAGAGCAACACCTTTACGCTTCACAAGGCGACGGAAAGGCATATCTGTCACACCCGACATGGGCGCGAGAATGACATTACCCTCTAATTTTAATGATCCAATCGATAGGGTCATATTAAACCTTCATCAAAAAACTAATGGCAACCTACCCTGTTTATGAACTCAATTTCAAGTTCATAAAAAAATGCATCTATTAACGAATAAGGAAGAAAGCATTAACGGAGCCTTTAGTATTGTCTGATACCCTTACTTAGAACTCAAGGGAGAATAAGGACTAATGGCAAAGGAGATCGCCTTCAAATTAAGATTACCTTATAAATTATATCTCCTTTTGCTGTCACCCCTCTTCATTATGTTTATATTTATGAAGCCTCACACTTCCTCAGTCTGGGAAAAGGAAGATAGCTTTATTGAACAAAGATCACCTTTAAATCAAGGCTGGACTCAAGTTGTTTTTAAAGAAGAAGTCATCAAAGATTCTGAAGAAGAACCCCTTGAAGATTGAAAACAAATAAATCATTAAATTTTAGGTTATTTCAATAAAAAAAGAGGGATCAAAGGATCCCTCTCTCTTTTTACTATAAAGTTCTAACTTACTTTGCAGCTTTTTTAGCTTGCTTCACAGCCATAGGTTTGTTCATTGGTTGTGGCATTACATAAAGCACTGGCTTTCTCTCAACATACACTACGTGTGGGTGCATTTGGCTTGGATACCAGTAGGATCCACCAATAGCTACTGGTGTGTATCCTGCTAACATCGCAGCACTAGCATTTGGGTAGTAGAAGTAACCACCATGATAAATGTAAGGACATGCTGTGTTTCCACCAAAGCATTCTGGTGTGCATGTTGCTGGTAGTGGTTCACATGCTGGTGCACATGTAGGTGCAGGTGGGCATGGTGCTGGACATGGCGCAGGTTCACATGTTGGCTTACATGTTGGTTCTGGACATGTTGGATTTCCACAAGGAACTGGGCATGGTGCTTCAGCGTTAACCCAAAGAGCGTGTCCACCTTTTGCGTGCTTTACGCGCTTATGCTTTTTACGCTTTTTTGGCTTTGGACAATCAGAAGCAGGTTTTGAGGCCTCTTTCTTAGCTTCCATTTTGTCGCCTTTTTTGTCAGCTGCTTTTGTGTCACCTTTTGTATCAGCTGCTTTTGACTCTACTTTTGTGCCTTTATCAGCTGGTTTGTCATCAGCAGCGATCACTGCTGTGTTAAGTGCGATTGCAGCAAAAGCTGAAACGCTTGCGAGTAATAACTTATTCATCGATCCTCCGTTATATTGTTATCTTGAAGATACACGCTCCATAAATGAGCCATGTTGTTAATCTCCAGGGACGATACTATCAAAAAAAAAGTTAAAAATTAATAAAAATCTTATATTATTTTACAAAAAAAAGTTGTTTTTCATTTACTGTTGTAAATGAGCTCATTATTTTCCTTTAATTTTTTCGAAATAAGTTACTGATTTTAATTCAAAAAAATGCTCGCAAACCCTAAGAAACTTGCAAAACTAATGAGATCTGTTGTTGTTGTTAAAAAAGGGCCTGCACTAATGGCGGGATCCATTCCCATACGATCAATGATAATGGGCAGAATAACACCTCCAACGGCTGCCCACATCATATTAAAAATTAACGCTCCCCCTAATACCATTCCAAGAGCAGAGTCTCCAAACCAATAAGCTGCTATAGAACCCATAACACCTCCAAAAACAATACCATTGATCAATCCAACAAATACTTCCTTTGATATGGCCCTGTTCATGTTCGTACTTCCAAGTTCTCTTGTGGCTAAAGCTCGGACTGTCACCGTTACAACTTGCATACCTGCGTTTCCACTTAAAGCAGCGTTGATGGGCATGAGAACAGCCAAAGCTACCATTTTTTCGATTGTGTGCTGAAATTGGGAAATGACTGTGGCAGCTAGCAAGGTATTCACGACCGTTATGGCAAGCCATCGTATACGTGAATAAGACGTGCTTAAGAGGGGTTCAAAAAAGTCCGATTCAGTCACACGAGCAAGATGCATGATGTTCTTCTCTGCTTCTGCATCAATAACATACATCACATCATCCACGGTAATCATCCCAATAACGCGACCCGCGTCATCAATTACTGGCGCTGAAACAAGCCCATATTTCCTGAATAGATAAGAAACCTCATCTTTATCCATATTCGCAGGAATACGTTTAATATCGTCTTGCATTATATCTTCGATTTTTTTTGTTGGCGTTTCTCGAAGTAAATGACTTACAGGTACGCCGCCTATGGGGACATAGTTATTATCGACAACAAAAATATCATAAAACTTTTCAGGTATATCCTTGTCTTTTCCCATGAACTTGAGAACTTCTCCTACAGTCCAGGAGCGAGGTACGCAAACGGTTTCCCTTTGCATGAGACGCGCAGCACTATCCTCAGGATAGGTTAGACTTTCCTCGAGAATAACACGCTCACCTGCAGGAATTGACTTCAGGACTTCCCTTTGTTGATCTTCATCCAAATCCTCGATTAAGGCAACAGCATCATCGCTCTCGAGTTCTGTAATCGCTTCTGCAATTTCACGAGTTCCAAGTTGATCAATGACTTCGTCTAAAACGGATTCATTGAGATGGGAAAGAATGTCAGGATCAAAACGGGGGCGAAGGATTTCAACAAATGCACTTCGCAAAGCCGGTGATAAATATTCGATAACAACCGCTGCATCAGCAGCATGAAGAGGCTCAATAAGACGATGAACTTCTCGTTCATTCCCCTTCTCAAGAGCTTCTTCAAGAGACCTTATTGTCTCTTGAGATACCCCATAAAGAGATTCTTGTTCTGTTTGTTCTGTCGGTTGATAATCAGATTTGACCATGGGCTCCCCTAAGTTGAAGTGGAGCGTTTTTGATTGACTTTCTGAGCATCAACAACGGCAAGCGCTGACATGTTAAATATGCCTCGAGAAGTCACAGAAGGTGTTAGAATATGGATTGGCTTTGCTGGCCCAAGCAAAACAGGTCCTATAGGTTGCCCATCCGCCATTACCTTAATCATATTAAAGGCAATATTGGCCGTATCTAAATTAGGCATAATTAAGAGATTGGCTTGGCCCTTCAATTGAGAACTTGGAAAAGTCTTTACCCGGATCATCTCGTTGAGTGCCGCATCGGCATGCATTTCACCTTCAACCTCAAGATTAGGTGCTTTCTTTCGAATCTCTTCCAAAGCATGTCTCATTTTTAAAGCAGATTCTGACTCATAAGAGCCGAAGTTAGAATGGGACAAAAGGGCAAGTTTGGGAACAATTCCGAATTGACGGACCTTTGTAGCAGCCATAATCGCCATTTCCGCAAGCTGTGAACAGGTAGGATCTAAGTTCACATAGGGATCACAAAAGAAAAATGCACCCCTTTCAAGAACCATAATACTCATAGCAGCTGCAACTTCTAAACCTGGTTGAAGCCCAACAACATCTAAGATCGTTTTGAGATGATACCCATAGCGGCCGACGGGACCACAGAGTGCAGCATCGGCTTCACCAAAATGAACCATAAGACTCGCAATCACAGAAAAGTTGGTTCGAACAGCCATACGGGCTGTATCCGGTGAAACACCCTTTCTCCCCATAAGTTTGTGATATTCTGTCCAATACTGATTATATCTTCGGTCATTTTGAGGATCGACAATCTCAAAATCTTCATGCGGTACCATCCTTAAACTCAGACGCTGTATACGCTTCGATATAACTTCTGGGCGTCCAATAAGAATAGGATGGGCAATTCCTTCTTCAATAATTTGCTGAACAGCTTGTAGAACACGCTCATCTTCACCTTCTGCGTAAACAAGACGAAGTGGCTTTAGTTTGGCCTGGGTAAAGATAGGCTTCATGACAAGGCTTGATCTATACACGAATTCTGAGAGGTGTTGCTTATAGGCTTCCATATCTTTAATAGGCCTTGTGGCTACACCTGACTGCATGGCAGCTTCCGCAACAGCAGGGGAAACCTCAATCATCAAACGGGGATCAAAGGGTTTTGGAATGATATACCCCGGCCCAAACCTTAAATCCTCCCTGGCATAAATCGTCTTTACGACATCCGATGTATCTTGACGGGCTAAATCCGCAAGAGCATGAACACAGGCAACCTTCATTTCTTCGTTGATAACAGTTGCACCCACATCTAAAGCTCCCCTAAACATAAAGGGGAAACAGAGGACGTTGTTCACTTGATTAGGGTAATCAGATCGACCTGTTGCAATGATGGCATCTTTACGAACCTTACCCACTTCTTCTGGTAAAATTTCCGGGATGGGATTTGCTAAGGCTAAGATAAGAGGACTATGTGACATTTTTGCAACAGATTCTTTCTTCAAGACACCGCCTGCTGACAGTCCTAAAAAGATATCCGCTCCTTCAATGGCCTCATCTAGAGTTCGTGCTTTGTGATCGGTCGCATACTTTTCTTTATAAGGATCCATTTTTTCTTTGCGACCTTTATAAATAACCCCCGCTTGATCGGTTGCAATGACATTCTCTTTCTTAAGGCCCAAATCAACAAGTATATCTAAACAAGCAATGGCAGCTGCTCCTGCCCCCGATGTCACAACTTTTACCTTCTCAATTTTCTTATCAATAAGAAGCAGAGCATTAATAACAGCAGCTCCTACAATAATGGCTGTTCCATGCTGATCATCATGAAAGATAGGAATCTTGAGTCTTTTCTTTAACTCCTGTTCGATTTTAAAACATTCAGGAGCTTTTATATCCTCAAGATTAATGCCTCCAAAGGTAGGCTCAAGACTCGCAATAATATCAATCAATTTATCAGGATCAGGTTGATTGAGTTCGATATCGAAAACATCAATTCCGGCAAATTTCTTAAATAAGACAGCTTTCCCTTCCATAACAGGTTTTGCAGCAAGCGGCCCAATATTTCCAAGGCCTAAGACAGCTGTCCCATTGGTAACGACGCCGACTAAGTTTGAACGCGCTGTAAGAGACGCAACTTCAACAGGATTTTCTTGGATAGCTTCACAAGCTGCAGCCACGCCTGGAGAATAGGCGAGAGCCAAATCTTCCTGAGTTGAAAGGGGCTTTGTCGCCACAACCTTAATCTTTCCTGGAGGTTTTCCCCGATGATAATCAAGCGATCGTTTGTAAAGAGTCTCTTTCACTTTGCTCACCCCTTCTCCCTACGCTTGTTATGGTGCGGTCGAGAAGACTCGAACTTCCACAGGGTTTCCCCCACAGCGACCTCAACGCTGCGCGTCTACCAATTCCGCCACGACCGCATATATTTATCTTCCATCAAATAAGACTTGATGGTACACCTGAAATATCAAATATATTCAGTTGTTGCAACCGTGTTTACACCGATTTTATAAGAAGGACAAGTCTACAAAATCAAATGACTCAAAAATCTTGCGAATGGAAGACAGAAGCTGACTTTATTCCGTATCCAGAGGCTCTTCATTGGATGGACCTAAGAGTTAAAGCAATTCAACAAGGAAAAGCCCCAGAGTGTGTTTGGCTTCTTGAGCACCCTCCCCTCTACACAAAAGGAACCAGTGGGAAAGATACAGATATCTTGACGTCAGCTAAACATCCTGTATTTGAAACAGGACGCGGAGGTCAAGTCACATACCATGGTCCTGGCCAATGCATTGCCTATGTTATGGTTGATCTTAAGCCCCGATACCTTGATATTAGAAAGTATGTTTATGAGCTTGAGGAATGGATTATTCAAACCTTGAAACGCTTCAACATTAATGGGGAAAGAAGGCAAGGACGCATCGGAATTTGGGTTGATAAAAACGGTGCTGACCACAAGATCGCAGCCATCGGTGTTCGCGTGCAAAAATGGGTAACATCCCATGGTATTGCGATCAATGTGAATCCAGATTTATCAGCATATGACAATATTATTCCCTGTGGCTTGAAACAATATGGCGTGACATCTTTAGCTGATTTAGGTATGAACGTTTCCCTTGAAGCTGTTGATGATGTTTTACGTGAAACATTTCCGTTTTAAAGATGGGCATCGTTTCTCATTTTTCTATAAATAATTTAAATTGTAAGTGAGGGGGGGAGTTTATGACTTTAAATCCCTATAAAAGTTTTCATGAACACCCAACTGAAGAAGGGTTAATAAATCCTCCTCTGCATTCCACATATAAGCCAAAAGATGGACCATTTTGTTCATTTTAAATTTATAAACGTAAACATCTACAAGGTCACCTTTTTTCTTGATTCCCATTAATGGGTCTTTAACAATCTCTTTAATAGCTTTCTCAAGATCATTAAGTTGATTCTTATGTAACTTTTTGGCTTTAGATTTGAAGCTTAGTGTTTGTTCAATTTTCATTTAGAAAATTTAAACTCTTCCACGTCGCCCATTTTTTTTTCTTCAAGTGCAAACAATAGCTGACGAATATTATCATAAGATAATTCAGGATTTTCTTCGGCAATTTTTCCTATTCTAGACCAATACTCAATTTGTTTTGGCACAGATCGATTGTAAATTTTCCCATAGATTTGAGCATCGTGCACTAGGCTATCTGATATTCTGAGAGTTGTTGTCATGGTTTCATCCCTCCTCCACTTGTTTCATAATGCAACAATTTGTTACATTATGCAACAATTTTGAGGACAAATGTCGCTATCATTTAGTCGACTTGAATGAACTTCTCCAGGACTTCTCGTAACCTAGCTTTGTCAGTTACTATTCCATACGTCATTGAAGCCTTCGCAGACTTACAGATTTCAAGTCGTCTCGGCCCCATTCTTTTGATAAGTTGAAGGGCTTCTTTCATGGCATCAATACCAATATACTGTTCTGAATTTAACAGCTCTTTTGCGGCCTGAACTATCTCCTGACGCTCTTCTCCTAAGTCTTTGATTGCAGATACAATCTCAAGGAGAATTTTTCCTTTGCTATTATTGTAAAAACGGCTAAGCGACAGGAGATCCTTTGCTAGATCGAGGCATGCATCTCTCTCAGAACCTAAATTAACATATGATTCTAGGAAACCGAAATAATAGGAATCTAAGTCCAAATGCCAGGGTAAACCTAAAAATTCCTTAGCTCGAGAACTCGCAACAACATTGTCTCCTCCAAGTTTCTGAACGCAATCCAAATAGCCCTTTAGACCATATTCTATGAACTCTGTTGGGTTAGCAAGGGCTGCGGCTTCTACAATGGCTTTGCGGTCTGGTCCAAGGTTCCATAAATAGTCTAATTCACTCGGATAAGCTATCCAAGTTCTATGAGGTCTGAAGTTGAGTGTTTGTAAACAGGAGACGAGCTCTTGAGTAATCTCAGGATCCGCATTCCATTTCATAACTGATTTAGAGAGGTCGCCTAAACACGTAGTTACTTGAACATTGGAAGGTAGGATTCCCCTTAAGGCATGAGCAGTTCGTTCACGATGCTTTCCCCAGTTTATCACCTGTAACACGGAAACCAAATAGTCTGTGCTTTTATCCGAATTTCGCATAAGAGTGTGGGCGGCCCGTAGGGCTGAATTAAAAGTCTCTGCGTCTCGGTATTCTTCCGGAGTATTAGAAAGGAAAGATGAGAGCTCCGCGTCTACTCTATCACAGGTGTCAATGAATGTCAGAACAGCGTCACACCCTTTCCCGAGCCTTGCCAACAAATTAACGGCCCTTAGAAACTCGCTCTCAGTTCTTTTTTGATGGTGTTCATCTTTCTCTGCTGGCCACCGGTTGAGCTTGAATTTGCGCTTCATCTTAAAGGACGTTGTCCACAAATGCTCCAGTGTGTCCTCATCCAAGGCATTAATAAAAGACACCGCTTCTTTATGGTCAGGCTTTATCAGCTCTTTCGCGAATGCTATTCTAAACGCATGGAACTCATTTAACAAGGGAAACGGCACTCCTTTGACAGACCGCAATCCTTTCTTATTATTAAGAAGTTTCCAATCAAGGGGAGCAACTTGCACAGATTCCTCAGCCGTCTCATCAGGATCTTGGAGGAGGGCAACAGGTACAGATTTAAGATCCGAAGATTCAGAACTCTTTCCCTTAAACTTAGCAGCTAGTTTATTGGGAGAAAACTCGTCTGTAGATGTGTTCACAGCGAAACTTGTTTCTGATATGTTCAATAGTAGAGTAACGGTCAAGAAGGAAAGGCGGTATTTTAACATTAGTAATCTCCAGAATACATACACTTGATATATATTTTATAAAATCAATAAATGCAACTGATTATTTTACTGTGCTTTATACCTCTCCACAAATTGAGGCTTTCCCATATACTGCTCAAGCACATCGATCTGCGTCAAATAATGGCTATGGCCATAAATCACTAGAACACGGTTATATTGATTGAACGCATCAAGGATCACGCGAAGAATATTACGGTCCCGAATCCATTCTACTTTATTCGCTAGTTTCTGTAGATTCGTTCCATTGGAAATGGGTGCAGCAAACAAGGGATCAATCATTTCTGAAAATCCAACAGATTTATTTGTATTGTTCTTTAGCCAATCTAAATACTCTGACCAACTCAGGGTGACACCACTATTCGTATTATTCTTTTTATAGACCTCAAATTTCTGTTGAACATCACCTATTGAGTTGACAAGTTGGCTTCTATACAGCTGGGGAACAAGTATTGAAAAATAAAAAGCAAAGGCCTCGTTACTTGTATACCCATGGGACCTGAGAGCATCAAATACGATTCGATCATCTGGCTCACCTCCTTTAAAAGCAATCCCATTTTTTTGGGCGAGTGAAACCCCAAAAGCAGGTTCCTCACAAACACTGGATCCTCCCTGACAAACCCTAGAGGCAAAAGCAACAATGTCACTGGGTGAGTTTCCTTTCATGGTTTCAAATCCTTCTAAAACAACAAAATTTGGCTTGAAATCATCAAAAGCATTTCGAATCAAATTAAATGTTGGACTATTCGTATCCGATCCATGGTTAGAGGCTATATAACAAAGCTGGCGACCATCTTTGTTATAACAGGCCATAAAGGGAGGCAAAGCTGGTGGTCTTCTTTCCAAATCATAGCTGAAGTTCTTAAGCTTGGTGAAATCATAATCTGCCAGAAGCGAATGTCCTGCGAAGAGAAGACTCAATATAGCTACAAAAAAAGAAAGCTTCTTAAACATATCGATCATCCTCTGCATTGATCTTTTGCTTAAGTCTCTCTCATTTTTATTAATAAACTGATAATAATCATAAATCCTTGAAAACCGTTCCCTAAACCGGTAAATAAAACAGATCACTTTTGCTAAGGAAAGAGATCCTTGTCTGTTATTATAAACAACCTTGAGAAGTCCTATAAGTCTCCTGTTTTAAAGGGGATAAATCTTGAGATTCCTCAGGGACAGATCCTTGGAATTATTGGGAAAAGTGGGGCGGGCAAAACTACGTTGCTGAGATGCTTAAACGGTCTTGAAGATCCAAACCGCGGAACGATTACCATTGATGGCCTTGATTTTCTTAAAGAAAAGAAAACCATTCAACAAAAAATAGGGAACGTCTTTCAAACCTTTAATTTATTGAGCCGTCTTAACGTCCTTGATAACGTCTTGTTCCCCTTAAAAATAACCCAGCGTTTTACGAGTGAATCAAAGAATAAAGCCTTGAATCTCATTGAAATAGTTGGACTCAAAGGGAAAGAAAATTCATATCCTAGTGAGCTCAGTGGGGGACAATCCCAACGTGTGGCGATTGCACGGGCTTTGATAACAGACGCATCCCTGCTGCTTTGTGATGAGTTTACCTCAGCCTTGGACTATGAGACATCTCTTGACATTCTTGAGTTACTCAAGGATTTGAACAAGCGTTTGGGCATTACCATTGTCCTCATTACCCATGATATGGCTGTCGTGCGGGAAATCTGCGATGAAGTCTGTGTTATTGAGAGTGGCGAGATTGTTGAGAAGAATGATATCACATCAATCATCCTTCATCCCAAACATGCTGTAACAAAGACGTTGATCCGAAGCCTTGTCATTAAAGATCTCCCCCATCATTTAAATGACCTCCTGATGGATGAACCAAAAGGTAAGTGTTCTGCCCTTCTCCGTTCTTTCTATTCCAGCAAAACGTCAGGCGATCCCATCATTGCCTCCCTTGTGAAGAAACATGATGTGCCCATTAATATTTTAGTTGGAAATCTCGACCATATTCGTGAAACAGCCTTCGGTAGCCTCATTATTTCAATACCCTATCAGAAGGCAAAACTATCGGCGATTCTAAACGATCTTGAGAATCAAGATGTATCAACGGAAGTTTTGGGATATCTACCCGAGGAAGAGGATTATAAATGGAACAGTTAATTCTCAACTCATGCCTTCAAACCCTCAACATGGTTATTGTTTCTATGGTTCTTGGAACACTTTTTGGAACAGCTCTTGCGAGTCTTTTGATCTTAACAAAACCAGGCGGACTGCGCCCCCATCGTTTGATCTACCAACTCCTGGGAATGATCTTAAATACGTTTCGCTCGATCCCCTTCATCATCCTCATCATTTTAATGATCCCTGTAACGCGTTTTTTGGTGGGCACAGCAATCGGAACGTGGGCCGCTACTCTTCCTCTCACCTTGGCTTCAACCCTTCTTATCGCCCGAATAATTGAAGATGCGTTGGGTACAACACCAAAGGGTCTGATTGAGGTCGGAAAGGCTTTGGGAGCTCCACCTTTGCAAATCATATTCAAGATCCAGTTCAGGGAAGCTCTCCCCTTGATTGTTTCCGGACTCACAACCGTCACAATCAATATCATTGGTTTTTCAGCTATGGCAGGCACAGTTGGTGGGGGAGGACTAGGCGACCTTGCCATCCGGTACGGGTATCAAAGATACGACTTTACCTTACTTCTATGGATCGTTATTATCCTTGTTGTTTTGGTTCAACTGGTGCAAATGAGCGGAGATTATCTTTCCCGAAAATTGAAGAGGTAACATCATGAAATTATTCACATCCCTTACTATTCTTTTCCTCTCCATTAGCCAACTTGCAGCAGCATCTCTTAAGGTCGGCGTGACAGCCGGGCCTCATGCGATGATTATGGAAAAGGTCAAGGAGCTTGCAAAAGACAAAGGGCTTGATATTCAAATCGTTGAATTTAATGATTTTATCCTCCCCAATGTGGCTTTGAACGATAAGGAAATCGATGTTAACTCCTATCAGCATCAACCCTACTTGGATGAACAAGTGAAGAATCGGGGGTATAAGTTAAAGTCCGTTGGGAAAACTGTTCTGATGCCTTTGGGGATTTATAGCAAGAAAATCAAGGCGTTATCCGAAATTAAAGAGAATTCTAAAATTGCGATTCCCAATGACCCGACGAATGGCGGGCGAGCTTTGAAGCTGTTGGAAACACAAGGGTTTATCAAACTCAATCCGTCCGAAAATCCAACGATTCTTGATATCAAAGAAAATCCACAGAATCTCTCGATTATTGAGATCGACGCCCCGCAGGTCCCCCGTACCCTTGAAGATGTGGATGCTGCGATTATTAACACGGACTGGGTTCTTGTTGGGGGGTTAGATCCAAAGTCAGCTCTTTCTTTTGAAAACAAAGACTCACCTTATGCAAACGTAATTGCCGTGCGGGATGATGAAACCCGTCCTGAAGTCACTGAGTTCGTAAAGCTTTACCAAAGCGAACCCGTGAAGGTGTATATTAAGGAGACATTTAAGGGAGCCGTTATTCCGGCTTGGTAAGATGAATACCTATGTCTACAGCACCTTCTCCAAGAAATCATTGGCTCTCTTTGAAGTTGGCTCTTTAAAGAATGCCTTGGAGGGAGAGTCTTCAACAAGCATCCCATCTTCCAAGAACCAAACGCGATCAGCCACTTCCCTCGCAAAGCCCATCTCATGAGTCACAATCACCATTGTGATGCCCGTATGAGCCAACTCTTTCATGACATTCAATACTTCCTTGACCATTTCAGGATCAAGGGCAGAAGTCGGCTCATCAAAGAGAAGGGCTTCAGGTTCCATGGCAAGCGCACGAGCTATAGCTGCTCTTTGCTTTTGCCCCCCCGATAGATGAGACGGATATGTATTGATTTTATCGTCAAGCCCAACTTTTTTTAACAAGGTTTTCCCTAGCTTCTCAGCGTCCTGGCGTGACATCCCTTTCACTTTCACTGGTGCATAAATCACATTTTCCAATGTCGTCATGTGGGGAAAGAGGTTGAACTGCTGAAACACCATTCCCAGCTTTGTGCGTATTTTATTAATACTCACACGTCCTTCGTTAATGCAAACATCATTGATGAAAACCTTCCCCTGAGTTGGAGCTTCAAGAAGGTTAATCGATCTCAACAACGTTGATTTTCCGGAGCCTGAGGGACCAATAATCGCAAGCACTTCTCCTTGAGGAATCGTCCCGCTTATTCCTCTAAGAACGGCATTATCTCCAAAAGTTTTATGAATATTCTCAAGACGAATCATGCCACCCTCAACTTTCTCTCCAAATACCGCGCTGCTGTCGTTAAGATCATCACAAGAACGTAGTAGAGTAACCCTGCTACCAGGAGAGGTTCAAAGTAAAGATAGGTATCACTCGCGACAATGTTAGCTCTCCTTAAGATATCAGCACCTCCAATGACTGAAATGAGGGAAGATTCCTTAAGTAAGTCGATGGATTCATTAACAAGGGATGGAAGAATGTTGCGCACAGCTTGAGGAAGAATGATATCCTTCATAATCAACCTGTAGGGTAGCCCTAGAGAAAGAGCTGCTTCCTTCTGACCTTTATCAACTGCATTGATTCCACCCCGTATAATCTCAGAAACATAAGCTCCTGAGTTTAAGGTAAACGTTAAGATCCCTGCTTCCCAAATTGAGATTTGATATCCTGTGAGTTGGGGAGTTGCAAAGTAAATCAGCGTAAGCTGGAGTAACAAAGGTGTTCCTCTAAAAACAGACGTATAAATTTCCGAAAACCATTTAAAAACACGAAACTCGCCAACTTTCGCTAAAGCAAGAATTGTCCCCCAAATAAATCCAAGGAACAAGCAGACAGCTGTAAAGCCAACCGTAATTTGTACTCCTTCAAGGATATAGGGGATGGAGGGCCAGATTCTTTCAAAATCCAGCTCCATCACTGTACCAGCCATTTTTGCTCAAAGTTTTTTACATCGTCTGCCATTGTCGTCAAAGCTTGATTAACAGGGCCTACAAGCTTAGATCCTTTGGGAAACACAATGACAAAAGACTCACCTGTAACATCTAAAGGAACAAATTTAATACCAATTGTTGAATTTGCAATTTTTTGAGCTTCTGTTTTTCCTAGTAAAACTGCATCTATACGCCCGCTCTTTAACTCTTGCACAAGATCTCCAGTCTTATTTAAGGGAATAATGTTCAAATCGACCATGGAACTCCTCCATTTCTTAGCCTGAACTTCATGGGTTGTACCCAGCTGAACGCCAAGCTTACGGCCGGCTAAATCCTTTTCTGAAACCAAAGCTGATTCTTCCGGAACAAGTAAACCAATCTTATTAGTGTAATAAGGCATTGAAAAATCAACACTTTTTCGTCTTTCTTCTGTTGCTGTAATTCCCGCAATGCCGATATCCGCTCTTCCGCTCTTAAGCGCAGGAATAATGGCATTAAATTCTGCTTCAATTATTTTGATAGGACGTCCCATTTTCTCACTTAAACGCTTGATCACATCAATATCGAAACCAATAACTTGACCTCCTTTTTTTGCCGTATCTTTGAATTCAAAGGGTGGATTATCGGGAGATGTAATAACGATAATAGGTGGCTTACGATCATCCTTTGAATCACCACATCCGACAAAAAACATGAGACACACGAGAGATATGATCTTATACACTTTAAGCTCCTTTTGATAAATAGGTCCTTCATGGACGAAGGGGTTAAAAATACTAATAGAGAATAATATTATTGATCAATTGTAAAGCCAAATTTTAAAAACAAACTAGTTGCATTTCAATCGAATCCTTTTTATGTTACTGGCTATTCCTAGTGGGGCGTAGCCAAGTGGTAAGGCAGCGGTTTTTGGTACCGCCATCCGTAGGTTCGAATCCTACCGCCCCAGCCAATCAGTAATCAGTAATCAGTAATCAGTAATCAGTAATCAGTATAAAAAAGAGGTTTATAGCTTTTCATCAAGTCAAGAAGAATCATCGATCAGAAATTATTCTGATAACTGATCACTGATTACTATTTTACCTATGCTGTTGGCGCCGTAAGAAGGCTGGAATTTCAATCGCCTCCTCTTCAGGTTCCATCTCTTCAGGGTGGGTATTCTCAATAGCAACTTGAGATCGTTGCCTCTTGGCTGTTTCCTGTGGTCGAACGGGTGATATCTTACGACCCATCAGACGTTCGAGAAATCCTAAAGCCCCTTTCCCTTCGCGAGGTTGGGGATTTTGAGCATAAGCCATTTGTTCTTGGGTTTCGGATGACTCTTCCGGATAGAGAGAGAAAGGAGCAGGATTATCTACATCCATAAACCGAACAGCTCGATCATCTTCTAAATTCAAGGGTTGGGGAATCTCTGATTCTGTCACGAGTGTGTGAGGCTCAGATACATTTTCTTCCTCAATACGGTGAACGGCACTGAGCATTTCTTGCTCCAGTTGAGCCACCCTCGCCTTATTCTGTGAATGGGAAGCTTGTGAGTCAATGCCTGTAGCAACACAAGAAACACGAATCTTTCCTTCCAATGCTTCATCAAAAGTGGACCCAAAGATAATATGTGCATCGGGATCAACTTCTTCTCGGATACGGTTAGCCGCTTCATCCACTTCATAAAGGGTCATATCCAAGCCACCTGTAATATTGATAAGGACAGCCTTTGCACCTCTCATGGATACATCATCTAAAAGAGGACTTGAAATAGCAGCTTCAGCGGCTTCGATCGCCCGGCCTTCACCTGTTGCTTCACCCGTTCCCATCATAGCTTTACCCATCATATCGCCCATAACGGCTCGAACATCAGCAAAGTCTAAGTTAATGAGACCTGGTTTCATCATAAGATCCGTTACGCTTCTGACTCCAGAATACAAAACATCATCAGCCATTTTAAATGCATCTGCAAAGGTTGTTCTTTCATTGGCAACACGAAACAAATTCTGATTTGGAATAATGATAAGGGTATCAACATATTGCTGAAGCTCTTCAATCCCTTTTTCAGCTGTTCGCATACGGTTAGAGCCCTCAAAATGGAATGGCTTTGTTACCACACCAATGGTAAGAATGCCTCTTTCCCTGGCAAATTTAGCAATAACAGGAGCTGCACCCGTTCCCGTACCGCCTCCCATACCTGCTGTCACAAAGAGCATATGGCTTCCATCAATATATTTCAGGACTTCATCAATACTTTCTTCTGCTGAAGCTTTACCTACCTCAGGATGGGATCCAGCTCCTAATCCTTGCGTTGCATCAAGGCCCAACTGAATCTTTGAATCAGCAAGGGACAAGGAAAGTGCTTGAGCATCCGTATTTGATGCAATGAACTTAACACCCTGAAGATCTCCTCGGATCATATTGTTGACAGCATTTCCGCCAGCACCCCCGATTCCAATAACAGTAATGCGTGGTTTTAACTCTGTTTTATCTACACTTTGCGTTGATTGCATCATAGGTTTATCTCCATTGTACTAAGTTCGTCCATCCCACGTTCTTGAAATTCATTGGGTATATAATCACACACTGCAAAAAAAAACCATCACCAAATTTGTTTAAAAATCGATCCAATTTTACTCAAGACTTTCCTTGAGTTTGATTGGGGTAAAGAATCCATATAAGCAAGATAGGCCGCTTTTCCATAGGTCAGTAATCCTGCACAGGCAGAAAATGAAGGATCATGAGCAACTTCTGAGGGGCCTAAGTGAACAGGCTTTCCTAGTCTAATATTCTTCCCGAGAATGACTGTGGCTATTTCACGTACTCCTGCAAGTTGACTTGCTCCACCCGTTAAGACAATCCTTCGACCAGAGAAGGAGCTAATTCCTACTTTATTAAGACGATCTCTCAAAAGCTCAAAAGTTTCTTCAATTCGTGGTTTAATGACTGAAACAAGAGCAGACCTGGGCATTTGATTTGAGGTCTCACCCCGTCCTTCGCCAACAAGCGGGACAATAATCATCTCTCTTTCATCTGCTACTGATGGTATGGCACTTCCATAGAGGGTTTTAAGACGTTCCGCATTTGTTAGCGTCGTAGAAAAACACCTTGCGATATCGTTTGTTACATGGGCTCCCCCCACAGGAATACATTCAGTATGTCGCAATTGCCCCTCATGAAAAACAGCAAAAGATGTTGTACTTCCTCCCATATCGATTAAAATCACGCCGAGTTCAATTTCATCTTCAACCAAGCAAGCAAGCCCTGAAGAATAGGGTGAAGCAACCAAGCCTGCAACCTCAAGATGGCTTCTTGCAACACACGTACTAAGATTATGAATGGGGCCTGATTTTGCCAAAAGGCTATGGATAGAAACCCACAAACGATCACCAAACATTCCCCTTGGGTCTCGAATGCCTTTTGCACCATCAAGAGCATAGCCTGTTGGGACCGTATGAAGGGTTTGATAATGAGGGTCTTCACGACCAATCCTTGCCTGGGTGAGAATTTTGCGTATATCTGCATCATCAATCGCATGACCCGCGACCTTCATCTCAACTGCGAAGTTAACTGATTTCAGGTGCGTACCGTTTATACTAACGAATGCATCCCTAATTGTGAGTCCTGCCATTTTTTCAGCCGTATGAACGGCATTCACAATGGATGTAATAACTTCTTCCATTGAAATAACAACACCTGATTTTACACCGCTGGACAGCTGGTACCCCACACCTAAGACCTCAAAAGCTCCAGAACTTTGAACCTGAGCTATAATACAGCATACCTTTGACGAACCAACATCCAAGGCAGCAATAAGTCCACCCCGCATTCTTAACTGATGTTTTCCCCAATTTAACATAAATTTACCCTATAGCCTTCAAGCATCCCGACCCTTATTATTTTTCTGCTGTACTGAGTCTGGTGTAAGTCTAAAAATAAGTTGTCCTGGCAGTCTCATATCAATTGTCCTAATATCTCGATCTGCGAGTTGATGATGCTTTTCAAGATCAATGAGATACAGCAATGCCTTTTCTATTTCCTGTTCAGGTAATTTGACGTCTATTTTATCATCTAATCTTATATCCCAACGTGTAGATCTTAAATGAGTTGCACCCGTAACACGAACCTTTAGGTCAGGAAATTTCTCAAGCAAAATAATAAGTTCTCCAATATGGCGGGGAGCTTGATGACCCGTAACAATCAATAAGTTTTTGTTTTTAAAAACTTCTTTTATTTCAACAAGCTCTCCATCCCGGTCCACAAGAAATGTCTTTGATTTATTTTGCCAAACCGCGACAGGATCTTTTTCTGAAATGCGAATCAGGATTGTATCAGGGAGACGTCTTTCAATGCGGACGGCTTTCACCCAAGACAGCTCTTCTAACTTTTGCTTTGAAGTATTGAGATCTATTGAGAACAAAGGTTTCCCTCGTTCTAAATTAAGAGCATTCAATATTTGGCTCTTATCTGTCCTCATTCTTCCTTCAACAACAACGTCTTCTAAAGAGAAACCAAGGTAACCAGCGACCGCAGAAATATGATTTGAAATGCCATCTGCAACTGAAGAACCGTTATAGTACATCCAAATAAAAGTCATTGTAAAAGCCAAGACTATTGAAATAGTCCGAAACCTTCTAATGCCATAGCTCTGAATTGGGGTTCTGAGTGATTTTCTGCGTTTTATTGGCCCCTGTCCATATGACTTCACCGCCGGCATGAAGCATCCTCCACCATCCATTGAACGAGTTGAGCATAACTCATTCCTTGATGAGCTGCAATTTCAGGAACAAGAGAAAGCGGAGTCAGGCCTGGCTGAGGATTTGTTTCCAAGTAATAGAGTTCCCCTGGCTCGCCATTTGTATCATCATATCTAAAGTCTGAACGGCTAATACCGCGGCATTCCAAAATCTTGTGAGCTTTTTCAGCCCACTCCAACGCTTGAGCATATCCTTCAGGATGGATAGGGGCTGGCATAAGATGTTCAGCCTTGCCGTCCGTATACTTTGCTTCATAATCATAGAATCCACTAAGGGGTCTGATTTCAATCGCCCCAATGGCTTTATCCCCAACAACAGCAACTTGTATCTCTTTTCCTGGTATATAACGCTCAACAAGGACTTCATCTTCAAAAGGCCAATTCTTTGGATCTGGAAGAGGCGTTTTGTCACCCATGATGATATGAACCCCCAGACTTGACCCCTCCCCAATAGGCTTGATCACAAAAGGTGCTTTCATCACTTTTCCAGCACACACATCCTCAAGCTTGGCAACAACGCCTTCGGGAACGCGAATCCCTATACTCTGACAGAGCTTCCTAGCAACAACCTTATTCATAGCAAGGGATGAGCCAAGAACACCGGAATTCGAATAAGGCAGATCCATCATTTCTAAGATGCCTTGAATACAGCCATCCTCGCCCCATCTTCCATGTAGGATATTTAAAACAACTTCAGGTTTATGGGTCTCTAAATGATGAATAAAAGACTTTAAATCCCTTGTAACATCTACGGGAATAGCTTCATGCCCGAGCTCATGCAGAGCTTTAATAACACCCTGAGCACTGGACAGGGAAACTTCTCTTTCCCCTGAAAAACCACCCATCAGTACTGCAACTTTTCTTTTCATGCAGCTTTTTCTCCTACTTGTGTAACACCTTCATAACCAATTCTCTCAATTTCCCACCGCAAATTTATTCCCGTTAAAGTTAGCACTTTATCGCGAACTTCCTCACCCAATGACTCTAGATCCTTTGCTGTTGCATTTCCCTTATTAATCATAAAGTTACAATGCAGCTCAGAGATCATAGCTCCACCCTTTTCAAGGCCCCGACAGCCGGCTTTATGAATAAGCTCCCAGGCCTTGTGGTCTTCAGGATTCGCGAATGTACTACCTCCTGTCCTTGATTTGATGGGTTGAGTTCGCTCCCGCTCAGCTAAATAAGAGGAAATCTTCTCTTCAATCTCTTTAGCATTTCCCTGAGCACCCTTCAAGCGGGCACCGATAAAAATCCAATCCTCGGGTAACTCTGAATGACGGTAACTAAGTCCCAGTTCTTCTGGGGTTAAACAATGCATCTTTCCTTGAGGATCAAGCACAAGAGCATGGGTTAATATATCCGCAATTTCTGAGCCATAAGCTCCTGCATTCATCCGAAGGGCTCCCCCAATGGTTCCGGGGATACCACATAAAAATTCAAAGCCAGCTATACCCGCTTCAATAGAAAGAGAAGCAACATTCCGATCAAGAACTGCAGCTCCCACATCTATCGTCTCGCCATCGACATAAATGTTAGTAAAACCCGATCCTAAACGAACCACGACCCCTTCGACTCCGCCATCACGGACAAGAAGATTGGAAGCTACCCCAATGACATGCATGGGAATGTCAGCAGGACGGTTTTGAAGGAAAAAACACAAATCCTGTATATCAGCTGGTTTGAAGGTAACCTGTGCGGGCCCCCCCACTTGAAACCACGTGGTGGGAGCTAGAGTTACATCATAAAGGTAACGCCCCCGTACATTTGGTAAAAGCGATTTCAGTTCATCCGTTGTTAACACCATTAACCCCCACCTGTTACTTTCTTATAATTTGTTTTATCTAATTGATTTAATTGCGAGGGAAGACTATGCGCAAGAGAAGATATACTTCCTGCTCCCAAACATATGACCATATCCCCTGGCTTTGCAAGTTCGAAAATAAACTTTGGTAAATCCTCATAAGCGTCACATCGAGTCACATGACCTTCCATAATTGTTACCAAAGCCTCATGGGTAATCCCTTCTCTGGGTAATTCACGAGAACCATAGACAGGGAGTACAATCGTTAAATCCGCCTCTTCACAGCACTTACCAAATTCTTCAAAAAGATGTTCAAGTCGACTGAAGCGATGCGGTTCTAAAACTGCAATAACACGCCCTTTTGTGATTTGTTTAGCAGCATTTAGTGTTGTTCTAATCTCAACCGGATGGTGACCATAATCATCAATAATGGTGACACCATTCCATTCACCAACATAGGTAAACCGTCGATCAACACCTTCAAATGTTGAAAAAGCTAAGTTGATAATATCTGAGGTAATGCCACATTCTAATGCAACAGCCGCTACACCTAGGGCATTCAGAACATTATGTTGTCCATAAAGTGAAAGGTTCACTTTAAAACGCTCTTCCCTTGTTACAATATCAAAAGTTGCGCCTTGAGGCGTCATCTCAATATGCTCAGCGCGCACATCAGCTTCATGATGTAATCCATAGGTAATACAGTGTTGATTCGTTTGTATCCTTTGCCAAAGGTCATAGACCTGGGGATGATCAATTCCTAAAACAGCAACACGAGGGCAATGGGCAAATGTCTCAAATGCTTCATAAAGCTCTTCCATACTCTTATAATAATCCATGTGATCTGAATCGATGTTTGTAATCAAAGCAATTTCACGAGGAAGTTTGAGGAAGCTTCCATCCGATTCGTCGGCCTCAGCAATACACCAATGACCTGATCCTGCTTTAACGTTTGAGTTAAAGTTCTGCATGATCCCTCCATCAATGATAGTAGGGTGGAGAGTTGCTTTCTCAAAAACCCATCCCGCAAGTGCAGTCGTTGTTGTTTTCCCATGTGTTCCCGAAACAGCAACTGTATGATAATCTTGAGTTAAGATAGCTAACATATCTGACCGATGAAGAATAGGCAGCTCTTGCGCTTTAGCTTCCTCCCACTCTGGATTCCCACTCTTAATATCCGTTGAGACAACAATCATATCCTTCCCAACAATATTGGATGCACTTTGCCCGATATAAATCTGAATTCCCAAAGCCTCAAGACGCTTGATATTCCCATTTTCGCAAAGATCACTCCCACTCACTTGAACTCCACGTCCGTGGAGTAGCTGAGCGAGTCCACTCATTCCAATCCCACCAACCCCGATAAAGTGGATTTTTTTATTTTCTATTTCCTTAAAAGTCATTAATTTCTCTCTCTAATAGCCGTCTCTTCTACAAGATTAGCTAATCGTTGTGTTGCATCTGGAATAGCAATACTTTGTATATTGACGACAGCTTGCTCTAATTTCCAGGGGCTTGTCATTAAATCCGATAATATATTTGATAACTTATTGATAGTAAAGTCTTTTTCACGAACGAGCCATCCACCTCCACAAACAGCAGCTTGTTGGGCATTGTAAAATTGATGATCATCCATGGCATAAGGGTAAGGAACAAAAAGCCCAGGACGTCCGACGAGAGCCGTTTCAACAACACTCGAAGCTCCAGATCGTGACAAAACTAAATGAGCATTTTGATACCTATTCCCCATATTCTCGAGGAAGGGTTCAAGTTCAACTTTTGCCTTTGTATTTTGATAAAGTGCTTTTGTCATTTCTAGAAGTTCAGATCTACATTGCTGACTAATCTTAAGTCGCTTTTGAAGATTCTCCTCCAGAAGCGCAACAGCTTGAGGAACCACATCGCTAAAAACTCTAGCGCCCTGACTCCCTCCCATTACAAGTAAATCAAATGGCTTCGATTCCTCTGAGGATACATAAGGGGAGGGTTTAATATCAGAACGCACAGGAAGCCCTGTAAAGGAAACCTTACTTTGACAAGAGATGGGTATGTTATCCACGCGGGGAAATGAGGTCGCTATCCTTGTCACAAAGGGAGCCAATTTTCGATTAACACGACCAAAGTAAGCATCAGCTTGATGAACAATTGTAGGAAAACGCATAAGGCAGGCAGCAGACATAGTGGGAAAGGAAGCATACCCACCAAAACCCACAACAATACTTGGCCTCAGCTTTCGTAGATAATGATGGGCATGTCTTATTCCCTGCATAAGCCTGAACCCCCCTTTCATCTTTTGAGTGAGAGACCCTTGCAATTGGCTTGCTGGAATTTCTATTGTTTGAATAGCAGCATTCGTAAATTGCTGCCCACGTCCATCACTAAAGACAACGACTTCAAAACCGCGCGAAGACAATTCTTGAGCTAAAGCAAATGCGGGAAAAACATGTCCTCCCGTACCCCCGGTTGCAAGGACCACTCTTTGGGAAAGGTCAGACATACTCCCCAATCCTTCTTCGCGTAAGGCCCAACACCATTCCCATACCTATAGCTAAGGCAATCATGGATGAGCCTCCGTAGCTAATAAAAGGAAGAGTCATTCCTTTCGTTGGCATAAGATTTAAGGTGGATGCCATATTAATCACAGCTTGAAGCCCAAATTGAACAATCAAACCTGTCACTGCTAAAACAACAAACATATTGTTTTCTTCGAATAAACGACTGAGTGACCGTAAGACGATAAACCCAAAAACACAGAGGAGAAATAAGCATAAAATCATACCGAATTCTTCCCCTGCCACGGCATAAATAAAATCTGCATGAGCATCAGGAAGATGTTTCTTAACTGTCCCCTCTCCAGGTCCTTGACCAATAAATCCACCATTCATAAAGGCTTCAATGGATTGATTAACCTGATACCGATCTCCAAATTTATCATTCCCATCCGGATACAAAAAATGATCAATACGACGCGTCACATGTGGAAAAAGGAAATAGGCTGCTATAAGACCTCCAATGCCACACCCTATTCCTGAAAGAATGAAGAACAGCGGCATGCCAGCCAAGAAGAATTGAGAAAACCACATAATCGTAATAAGGGCCGTCATTCCCAAATCAGGCTGAAGCATGAGGAAGGAAACAACAAGAATATAAAGCCCAATCGACATCCAATTTCCTGGAAATGAGGGATTTGCTTGATGATTCGCGAAAAGGAGTGCACTTACAACAGCAAAGGCAGGTTTGACGAATTCAGAAGGTTGAAATGACATTCCGCCCAGTTCAAGCCAACGACAAGCCCCTTTGATCTCTACACCTTTAAACGAAGTAAGGATCAATCCAAACATACTAATAATAAACAATAAGATCGAAAATTGCTTAATTTTATCGAGTGAAAGAAATGAGATACCAATTAAAATAATGAATGTTGGTATTAAGAAAATGATATGTTTTTTTATAAAGTGAAAAGAGCTCCAGTTGTGCTGATCGGCCACTGCAGGACTTGCAGCCATAATAAGCAAAATCCCCAGCATTATAAGCAGCATAAGAGCAGTTAATGTCCACCGATCAATGGTCCACCACCACTGTCCAACCATACTTGTATTTGTGCGGGCTAAGGAAAGCATTTAACTCCCACTCTGCACTTTAACAAGATCTCGAACAGTTTGACAAAAAGCATCCCCTCTTGCGGCAAAATCCCGGAATTGATCAAAACTTGCACAAGCAGGGGAAAGCAAAACGACGGAATTCTTTTTCCCTTTTTCAACCGCCATTTGTGTGGCTTTCTCTATGGCCTCCTGCATTGTGCCAACTTGTGTAAAAGGAACATGTCCCTTCAAAGTTAGAGCAAAACTGGAGGCTGCTTCTCCAAACAGAAAAGCATGCTCTATAGATTTAAAATACGGCTTAAGACTGTCAATGCCGCCTTCCTTCGCTCGCCCCCCCAATAGCCAATAAATAGGTGAGTCCTGATAACAAACAAGAGCTTTGGCAACAGCTTCAGCATTTGTTGCTTTACTATCATTGATAAAGGTTAGGTTCATAAACTGTGTAACAACTTGCTGGCGATGAACAAGACCTGGGAAAGTTTCAATACCCTGAATGATTGACTCTGAGTCAAATCCCATAGATCTTAAAGCACCATAGACGGCTGCAATATTCTGCCAATTATGTTGTCCTCTCAAACGCTCAAGTTTCTTTAGATCTTGAACTGGTTTAGATTTCTCATAAAGCGTACCGTCCTTGACAAACACACCTTCGGATAAAACTTTACATGTGGAAATGGGGAGCAATTTTACCTTGGAAGACGCCTTTAGATTTTCATATATGGTTAAGCAATGAGGATCATCGACACTAATGACCAAGGTATCCTGAGGAGTTGAGTTGCGATAAATCAGCTTTTTAGCAGCAATATACCCTTCCATGCCCCCATGTCGATCTAAATGATCTGGGGTAATATTTAACAGAATACTCACATTGAAATGAAGACTGGGTGAGGTCTCTAGCTGATAGGAAGAAACCTCCAAAACATAAATTCCTTCCTTATCCAAAGGGTTGAGTTCTAAAACAGGAATGCCTAAGTTCCCTCCAACCTCAACCTTTGTCCCGCTTTCTTTAAGAATATGTCCTATGAGTGAAGTAGTCGTTGATTTTCCGTTAGTTCCTGTCACGCCGATATAACGAGCGTCCTTCTGGGACTCACATAAAATCTCCATATCCCCGAGAGGTCGCAACCCTTCCAACTGAGCCCTCGCAACGAGCGGATGAGGAGCAGGATAATGATGGGGGACACCAGGACTCAAAATCAATTTATCAATACTTTCCCACTCAATCTGAACGGGATCTAGGAGCGGTATTCCTAATTTTTCAGCACTCTTGCGAGCTTCCTCTTGATCATCCCATGCAAGCACTTGAGAGCCTGCTTTCATAAGAGCTTGAGAAACAGATTGGCCTGACCGCCCAAGACCAATGACAGCAACTTTTTTATCCTTATAGCAAAGGGGTGTAATCATCGGACTACCTCAACTTTAGAGTCGAAAGACTTATCAAAGCAAGTATGACTGAGATAATCCAAAACCGAAAAACAATTGTTGGCTCAGACCACCCCTTTTTCTCAAAGTGGTGATGAATGGGGGCCATCAGAAAGACTCTCTTTCCTCCCGTAAGCTTGAAATAACCGACTTGTAAAATGACGGACACGGCTTCCATCACAAAAAGCCCTCCCGCAATAGCCAGAACAACTTCATGTTTTGTGATAACGGAAACCATCCCTAAAGCTCCACCAGCTGCAAGTGAGCCTGTATCTCCCATCCAAACTTTCGCTGGCGGTGCATTATACCATAAGAAACCAAGTCCAGATCCAATGAGCGCCGAACAAAATATAGCCAACTCGCCCGTCCCTGGAACAAAGACAATCTGAAGATAATTTGAAAAGACGTGATTTCCCACAAGGTAGGAAATAAGAACGAAACATCCAGCCACAATCATGACAGGCCCTGTGGCAAGACCATCTAAACCATCCGTAAGATTTACTGCATTCGAAGCCCCCACAACCACAAGAATCACAAAGGGTATATAGAACCATCCAAAATTAAGAAGCACATGTTTAAAGAAGGGTATGGATGTACTCGTAGCAAGATCAGCACCCGCAAGCATTGTCACAAGGTAAGCTGCGATAAAACTTAAAGTCACTTGAAGCACAAGCTTTTTCTTCCCCGAGAGTCCTTTTGAATTTTGCTTTGTCAGTTTTAAGTAATCGTCATATGCTCCAATAAGGCCAAATCCAAGCGTAACAAAAAGAACAATCCATACATACCCATTCGAAAGGTTGCTCCACAATAATGTACTGGATGTGAGCGCAAAGAGGATCAAACCACCACCCATGGTGGGCGTTCCTTGTTTTGTCAGCAGATGGGAAGCCGGACCATCATCACGAATGGGTTGCCCTTGCCTTTGCTTTGACTTTAGCCACCGAATAAACATCGGGCCACATAAGAAACTAATCAACAGGGCTGTTAAAAGAGCTCCTGCAGATCGGAAGGTTAAATATCTAAAGAGATTAAACGCAACATTTTCTTGACCAAAAAGAGTATAAAGATAATAGAACATACTTAGAGACCATCCTTCACCAATAGGGCTTCAACAATAGGTTTGACACGTGTCCCCAGTGAAGCTTTAATACTAATCACATCTCCACTTGTCACAGTTTCAAGAACATGGGGAATTAAATCTATGGAGGTTTCCGTATAGGCTCCCTTCATATGATCCGGTAAAAGCGCGAACAAATGAGCCATGTTAGGTCCGCAACAGAAGACAAGATCTATTTTGTGCGCTAAAAGAGGTTCTATCAATTCCTCATGACGCTTTCTTGCAAGATCGCCAATTTCCCGCATATCTCCAATAACAGCAATCTTTCGCCTCCCCTGGCTTTGCCCGAGTACGGCAAGTGCTGCCCGCATTGAAGTCGGGTTCGCATTATAGCTTTCATCAATGACCGTATAGTTACCTTTAAATCGTTGACCTCGACCAGAAGGCGCTACAATGGTTTCCAAGCCTTTGGCAGCTTTTTCCACATCCGCCCCCGCAAGAGACGCAGCCCCTAAAACAGCAAGGCTATTTGTCACCCAATGAATTCCTGGAACAGCAATCGTATAGGAAAGAATTTGACCCCCTATAGAGGCAACGACCGAGCTATGTTCAGCGTCGCATACAAAAGAAATCAAGCGGAAATGCGATCCTTCATCACGCCCGGCCCCATAAACCTTAAGACCCTTTTTATCAGCAAGTTGAGCCAGAAGGTCATAAAATGCACTTTCTCGATTGAGGATAACTGATCCTCCAGGATCCATGCCCTCAAAGATTTCTGCTTTAGCAAGTGCAATCTCTTCGAGCGACCTGAAGAATTGCAAATGGGCTTCAACGATTGAGGTAACAATCCCTATCTCTGGCTTAATCATATGGCTAAGAGGAAGGATTTCACCTGCCCTTTGCATCCCGACTTCAAAAACAGCAAATTGTGTCTCTTGCGGCATTCTTGCAAGCGTAAGAGGCACCCCCCAATGATTATTATAACTGGCAACACTTCCATGGGTTAGCCCTTGATCTTTGAGGATCCATTTCAGTGCATCCTTTGTACTCGTTTTTCCAACGCTTCCTGTAACGGCAATACGCTTTGCTAAACATCGCTCACGTGCTGCAATTCCTAGCTTTTCTAGAGCCGCAAGTGTATTATCGACACGGAGAAGAGGCAAAACGTGAGACTCACTCTCCTGACTCGAAACAATAGCTGCTGCCGCTCCTTTGGCAGCCGCTTCCTTAAGGAAAGCATGTCCATCTCCTGCCTCTCCTTTCAGAGCAACGAAAAGATCGCCTCTCTCAAGAGTTCGCGTATCAATTGAGATACCTCTACATTCCCAAGGCTCAGAAGAGACACCACCTGTCGCTCTATCTGCTTCACTTGAATTCCAAAGACTTTTTACTTTCTCATACATTTTTGAACTTCTTCCACATCATTAAAAGGAATGACTTGATCCCCAACCAGCTGGTAGGTTTCATGTCCTTTTCCTGCAATCAATAAAATATCATCTGGTTTTATCTCACCCACAGCAGTCATAATAGCTTCATGCCGAGAAGGAATCTCGCTTGCTCGGGGACATTTTGCAAGTATTTGTTTTCGAATTTTCTCAGGATTTTCATCTCGAGGATTATCATCCGTAATAATAATTTTGTCCGCTAGTTGATTGGCGATTTCTCCCATCACAGGCCTTTTATAGGCATCCCGATTGCCGCCACATCCAAAAATCACCCATAAGTCTCCTTTTGTGTGGGGTCTGAGCGCTTTTAACGCAACGGATAAAGCATCAGGTGTGTGGGCATAATCAACATAAATACCGGGACTTGCCTGCTCTAAACGTCCAGGAACTCCTTTCAAATTTACACAAGCATCCACTGCCGAATCAATGTTACCTCCACATGAAATAACAGCTCCCAGAGCCGCCATCACATTATAAGCCTGAAACAGACCCACAAGAGGAAGGGATAAATTATAGGGTTTTCCATCTACATGAATAAGGATATCTTGACTGTCATTGCTAGGTACAAGTGAAATCAAACGTATATCTTCACCTTCTTTTCCAAAGGTCAACGTTTTAATTCCTCGAGAATTACATAAAGTTTTCAATCTTTCATATTCCGGAATATCCGTATTGAGCACGGCGTAGGTATGAGGACTCATTAATTCCTGAAAAAGACGAAGCTTTGCCTCAAAATAACCTTCAAGTGTGTGATGATAATCTAAATGATCATTTGAAAAGTTTGTAAATACAGCAGCCTTAATTTTAACAGAGTCGAGGCGATGTTGATGAAGACCATGGCTCGAGGCTTCAAACGCAAGGTGTTCAATATGCTGCTCCTTTAAGTCCTGTAGGATTTGATGAAGTCGCACATAATCAGGTGTATTGTTCCCATCCGTGCCAGTTGGAGGTGGCAAAGGCTGCCCTTCGATAATCAAGCCTAGTGTTCCTAGGCTTGCGGCAGGATAGCCCAGTTCATGCCATATTTGACGTGTAAAAGACGCAACAGATGTCTTACCATTGGTTCCTGTGACAGCAACGATATTCTCTGGTTGCTTGGGAAAAAAATGGGCAGCGAGGAGACTGGCAGTTTTTCTGATCTCCTTTGTTTCAAAAAAGGCCACCTTAGGATATTTATCCTTAAAGAAATCCGCCATTTTTGAGCCAACACCTTCCGGTGCAACAACAACGCTCGCCCCTCGACTTAAGGCCTCGTTGATGAAAACGGCACCATCATGCTTGTATCCTGGAATGGCTACAAAGAGGCCATCTTCCTTGACGAGCCGAGAATCAATATAAACTGAATTCGCCTTAGCCTCTCCATTATTAATGGGAACTAAAATACGCTCTTTAATTAAAGGACTCAGATCCACGAATCAATGTCCTCTCTTGGGTTGGGCACTCACTTGAATCACCATCGAATTTGGCTCATTGTCAATTTTTCTATCATGGACAGGCACAACTTGCAACAAGGGGGCGATTCGTTCAATAACGCGTCCAGCAATGGGCGCCGCATTCCAGCCTGCAGCCGTAAACCCAAATGTCTCCTTAGTTGCTTGTGGGCGATCAACCATAATCAACACACTATACTGAGGTCTACTCATAGGAAAACCACAAACAAAAGATGTTTGGTTGTTGCCTTCTTGGTAGGATTTCCCAACAAGCTTATTCGCCGTTCCCGTCTTACCTCCCACTTCATACCCTTTAACGCGAGCTTTTCTGCCCCTGCCCTCTTGAACAATGGTGTACATGAGCTTTCGCATAATTTCAGAGGTTTCAACTGAAATCACTCGTAGACCATCTTTAACTTGCGACATATCCGTTTTCAAAATAGTTGGCCTTTGCATGACACCATAGTTCACCACTCCTGAAAAAGCGGTCAGTAGCTGTAATGGACTAATTGAGATTCCATACCCATAAGAAGCCGTTATGGTTGTGGCCTCAGACCACTGCTTTGGATAAAGAGGTGAACCTATCTCTGGTATTTCAAAGGTAGGGGTTTTATAAAAACCCAACTTCGTAAAGAAGGATTGTTGACGAGCTGATCCCATTTGGAGAGCCATCTTTGCAGCGCCGATATTCGATGATTCCGTAAAGATCTCAGCAACAGTCAAAGGATGATGGGTAGGGTGAAAGTCTGTAATTTTAAAACGTCCTACCCTTAAGGGTCCCGTAACATCAAATCTTGTATACATGTTGGCAATACCACTCTCTAAATACAGAGCCGTATTAAAGATCTTAAAGCTGGAGCCCATTTCATAGGTACCTAGCGTTATCTTATTAAAAAGGGCATCCTTTTGAGAACCCATCCGATTCACTTGATTAGGGTCAAAATCAGGCAAGGAAACCATGGCAATGACTTCACCCGTTCTTGTATCCATAACAAGCCCAGCACCTCCTAAGGCACTGAACTTTTCAATTCCAGCCAAAAGCTCATCCCGGAGCACATGCTGAACACGAATATCTATACTTAACGCGAGGGGTTCATTGCTCGATAGAAGTTGTTCATTAAACTTTCGTTCAACACCACCTAGGCCCTCGTTATCAATATTTGTATAGCCCAAAACATGAGCGAAAAGCTCCCCATGAGGATAGACGCGACGTTCATCTTCTCTAAAGTAAATTCCTGGAATTCCAAGTCTAATAATGTCTGCTTGCATTTGAGGAGTCAGGTGCCGAGCAATCCAGACAAAGCCTTTGCCTGACTCAAGACGTTGTTGCGTATCTTTCGCGTTAAGTTCAGGAAGAACCTGGAGTAGTTTTTCTGTTGCGTCCTTAGCATCAAGAACGACCTTTGCGTTCGCAAAAAGCGAACATGTTTTTAAACTTGTGGCAAGGAGTTCGCCATTTCGATCAACAATATCAGCTCGATAGGATTTACATCCGAGGGTTTTACAAAGGGTTGAGTCTCCACACCCTCTCAAAAGACTTACTTCAACAAGTCTGCCAACGATAACAATGAAACACAACACAAATGTAGCGCAGATGACCAGAAGCCGCGTCCTTGCCATATCTAGTTTTAGGTGGAGGGACTTTGTATCCACCCATTCTGATCCACCCTCAAATCCTTGAGGAACATAGAGTTTACGCCCACTCATTCGCCCTCCTTAACGGAAGCAAGGTGTGTTTTTGCTTGATCTCCAACAATGATATCGTCTTGAAAATCACTCACAATGGCTGCGACTTGCTCTGTTTTCATTGGTTTAATATCAAGATATTTTTCAGCCAGCACCTGAAGACGCTGAGGTTCATTCAGATGGCTCCATTCAGCTTTCAAGATGTGGATGTTTTCCTTTTCTCTTTTGATCTGGCGGTCAGTCTCACAAAGCTTTTGCTCGATTTCTACAACTTCATATTTAACTTTAAAGAGAGTAAATCCAACAATGAGGGCAAGAACGGTAAATATAATTGTAGAACCTCTCATTAGGCAGCCTCCCTTGTTCGAATGGCCCATCTCAGTTTTGCTGAACGCGCACGAGGATTTGAACGAATCTCTTCCTCACCCGGGGTCAGAGCCTTTTTAGTCTTTAAAGTAAATGTTGAACGAACCTTAGGAACATCCGGCATATGACGAGAGACTTGAGGAAGCCCCCCACTCCGTGCTCTTAAAAAATCTTTAACGATGCGATCTTCCAAGGAATGGAAGCTGACAACTACGAGCCTGCCTCCCTCTTTCAAAAGTTTTTCTGACGCTTTGAGACCCCTTTCCAACTCACCCAACTCATCATTCACATAAAGGCGTAGGGCTTGAAACGTACGGGTTGCTGGGTCAAACCCTGGTCTTTCAAAGCTAACGATTTCTCGCACGAGATCAGCGAGATGCTTAGTGGTTGTAAAAGGCGCAATTTTCCGTCTTTCACAGATGGCTTTGGCTATGGCCCGTGAACGTCTCTCTTCTCCGTAGACCCACAAAATACGAGCTATCTCCTTTTCATCAAAGGAATTCACAACATCGGCTGCACTCAGGCCTGACTTTTCCATCCGCATATCTAGAGGTCCCTCAAATTTAAAGGAAAAGCCCCTCTCTGGCTTATCAATTTGATAGGAGGAAACTCCGATATCAAAGACAACCCCTTCAACTTGAGTCGCACTGAGGATTTGATCCATATCTCCAAAACGACCCTTTTTAAACACAAAACGATTCTTAAACTCTGAAGAAAGAGGCTCAGCCCGTTGCTCAGCATCTGGGTCACGGTCAAAAGCAATAACCTTGCACTTTGCGGTTTGCAGTATAGCTCTCGTATAACCTCCGGCCCCAAAAGTTGCATCGATGTAGGTTTCTGCATCCTGTGGGCTAAGCGTTTCTAAGACTTCTTTCACCATGACAGGATTATGCATTGAGCACCTTTAACTTTAAGGTTGACTCATTTCCTCCAACACGCGAACGAGCAGCACTTTGATGTGCCTCAAAGGCTATCGGATTCCAAATTTGAAAAGTCGCACCCCTACCTACAAAAGCCACAGAATCCTTTATATTCGCGTGCTCTAACAAGATTTGTGGCAAGATCACCCGACCATCACCGTCAAATGCGAGCATTTGGGCATCGGCAAAAATGGTGGTGGTCAAGTCATCTTGCGCTTCGGAGAAAAGATCTAATTGGTCGACGCTTTCGCTAATCCGCTGCATCCTATCCATTCCCATGCCTTCAATGGCGGGAAGCTTGTAGGAACGAAAAGCAACAATGCCTTGAAATGATTGTCCTGACAAAGACTGACGGAAAGAAGCAGGGACTGAGACCCGCCCTTTCTTATCTAGCTTATTCATAAATGTGGACAAAAACAAAGTCATTTCCTGCTCTTTTTATTCTGTTCCCCCCTTGGGATAAGGGTGGATTATTATGGTATAGCATGGGTCAAAATGGGATTCAATGGGATAATCTGGGATGAAAATTGATCACAAACTTATCCACAGGAATCGAGAGATGACAGAGCAACAATTAAGAATGTGATTTCTTTATAAGCTATTGTTTTATTTTAGAATTTTATATAAAGATGAAGGAAATTGGATCCTATAAAAACATTAAAAATATTTTTATCCACTCCAGCAAACATAAAAAAATCACCCCCGGCAAAAACCAGGGGTGATGGAAAAGTACAAAATGAAATTAATTATTTCAATTTTGCAGCAATTTGAGCGTTAAGGTCTTCTGGGCTGTTGAAGGTCTCAATGCCTAAACCTTGAGCCAATTCGAGGAGTGCGAGTAACGAACGAGCCTCTGCTTGCATTTCAGGTTCATCAACAAAAGTCTCATTAATATCTCGAGTTACAAAATTAATCGTTCCAGCAACACTAATCGGCGTTTCCCCTTGTACAGCTTGTTCTCCAATCTCACCGTGCGTTGGCTGAGCGTTTGCTTCAAGCTCATCCATTTGTTGCTGAAGTCGAGCAAAATCAGAACTAGTAACGTTTTCCATACCTAAACTCTGTGCAAATTCCATAAGTTTACGCAATTGAACTGCTTGCGACTGCTTTTCAGCATCACCGGCAAATGTCACTTCGTAATCATGTTTTGCTTTTGCAATCCATTCTGCAACATTCCACACTACAGGAGCAGGCTCTTCTTCCTGAACGGTTACTTCATCTATACGAGCATTCGTATTAGCAGGCACTTCTTCCTGTACAGCCACAGGCGCAGGTCCGTCAAAGATTTCTCTTAAAAGTTCTTCACTCTCATAATCTGTGATCCCTAAATTTTGAGCCTTTTTAAAGAGCGCTATTTGTTCATCAACTGATTTTTTTTCCCATGAAGGTAATAATGCTTTTAATTCTTCGAGCTCTTCAATCCGAGTCTCAACCTTCGTCTTTTTACTAACTTCTGTTTTTTTAGCAACAGCGGACGACTTTGAAGGAACAGTAGTCTCTCCATTTGTTTTAGGAGATACAGGAGAAACTTTTGGAGCTTGAAATGTACTAATTGCACTCGTTTTAGCGACTGATTTTCTTCTGACCGCTGCCGGTGGTTTTGGCGAATCAGAAGACTTTGCAGCGACTGCAGGTTTTTTCCCAACCGGTGAAGTTAATTCTTCATCGTTGGAATATTCTGTGATTCCCATTTCTTGAGCTCTTTTCAACTTAGCAAGAAGAGAAACATATCCACGCTTATCGGGGGTTCCTTCAAGCATTGGAAGGGCTTCTTCAATACTTTGAATCTGATCAGCAACGTTAATCACATCGTGTTTCACAAGTGTAGAAGCCGGGGTCTTCTTTCTCTCAACTTCCAACCGTTGTTTTTCAATAGCATTTTCAAAAACGGTACGGCGTAATTGAGTATCCGCACCTCCACCTTGTTCAATCACTTCTGCAACGACTCTTTGGGTATCGGAGCCCCTGACTTGATCTTTTCTATAGGATTGAAGTACTGGATCTCTAAGGTGCCTTTTTAATTCATCAACATTTTTTATTAGCTTTGATGATTCGAGTTGTCGATTGCGACGTTTCCACTTATCGCTATTAGAGTTCAGCTTTAATTTATCTGCACAAAGTTGCTTCAAGGGACCAACCTGATCAGGCGTCACATCTGTTAGTGCATCAACGCGGTCACTCCAACCTGCATTAACTTGACTTAAGGGAGCAAGCGTTGCACCACAAATAAGTGCAAGTCTAAAAGATTTTAAAATAATTGAATAATTTTCCATAAATATACCTCATAAAAATAAATTTCAAACACAATATTATATTGTCGTTAGTAAATAGTGCATTAAATTAGAAATTGCAACATTTATTTTAAAAATATTTAAAAAGTTTTTATACTGGCATTCACTAATTACTATAACAACACTTCTTATATTTCTTGCCACTTCCACAAATACAAGGATCATTACGTCCGACTTTTGGCGATGTTCTTACCGGGACAACCGTTGGATGGTCGTGACCGCAGTGATCACCACAGCCTTCGTGTTCATGAACTTCGTTATTATTTTCTGTCTTCGTCATTTGAGCACCTATTCAATTTATTTCGTATATTAGCTGAGAGAGTACTGTAAAGGCAATTAAATCTCAATAACACCTTCTTCTGTCACAATATAGTGCAGTGGGATATCATGAGATTCATGAGGCACAGCCTCGATTTCCTGGCCAGCAAATCCAAACCCTATAAAGGTTCCAGTATGGCTATGAAGAAACTTATCAAAATGCCCTTTCCCATAACCAATACGATGTCCTTTTCGATCAAAGGCTAATAAGGGGACGATCACAACATCTGGATTAACAATTGGAGTCGTAAGGGGTGGTTGCATGATTCCAAAATCCCATTTCGTAAGATTAAGGCCGGGTTCCCACTCATGAAACTCAAGCCCTTCATCAATAATACAAGGAAGCGCACAGGTATAACCTAGACCATAGAGCTGATGAAGCAAAGGACGTGTATCAAGCTCAGTTAACATCGGCCAATAAATGCCGAACGAGGTTTGAGGCTCAAAGTTAAAAAAGGAGAAGAAATGTTCTGATGCGCTTTCACCCGCATGTGTAAGTCTTTCTGCCAGATGAACTCTCTGGGCTTTCAAAGCATCTCTCATGGATTTCTTAATGTGTGCTGACATGCATCTTCCTCAAAATAAGATGAGGGAGCCGTAAAGACCGTGAGCGAGTATGATCCTCTTGTGGCCCGCGTTAGCAGGTGGGAACCATATGCCAAAGTCCACGAACGATAGCAGGGACGGTCCCCTAAAGGATGTTATCGGCCCCAGGGAAATGCTCGCATACACGCATCCCACAGCTAACCCTCAGATCTTATGTAATGGTAATCGAGAAGAAGTGCAAGGGGTTCCCCTACCCTAGCATCATAGCTTTAACCAACCGACCAAAGTCCATCATCTTATTTGTGGTTGCGAAATGGGAAAATGCCTTTGCTGCTTCCACATTTGGCTTTTGCCCAATAAACCATAATGGTTTTGGAGACATACGGAAGGGTGCTGTAACAACTGATTTTTCAACATTTTCAAACATATTCGCATTGCTGACAAAGCAATTGCCTGATTGAATATTTGTATAGGTTGCCCCAGGATATCCTCCCCATGGGGTGGTCCCAAGCAAAATGGCTAATCCAGGATACACATTTATTGAAACAGTCCCGTAATGAAGATCATCAATTGCCTTTTGGAAGGTCCCCGTTTTTCTCATTTCCTTTTCAGTTTTTGGATCAATAATAAGAGTTGCAGCCAATGTCCCCCAAAGTTTTTCATTTGAAAACTTGACGGCTTTCTCTAGATATTCCTCAGGAGTCTTTGCATTAATAAAAACTTGAGAAATAAAAGTTGACCAAAACTCACGACGAAATGCAAACTCTGGTTTATCTGGATCAAGCCCTTTCACAAACATCCAAGGTTGGTGATCTTTATCTAACTTCCCATGCTTCTCCATATCCGGATAGCAAACCATCGCTTCTTCCACAATGGTGTGAGTCCCTGGATAATAATTTACGGGAGCGAGTGATTCTGACATTTTTTCAGAGATTTTCGAAATTAACTTCTCAGACCCTGGCCAGTTCTTCGGAAGAACAAGGACACGCGCAGCAGAACAAGAATACCCATTGACGAGTCCAAGGGCTGTTAAAACTTCTGATGCATGATAATCATAATCTGAATCCGTCCAATCACCTGGCATAACAATAACGGGGGAAACATTACCGAGTTCAGCAGAGACTGGCTTCTCCATGATTCGATTATCCATCAGTTTGTTTTTCTGGCCTTCTTCTCCTGTTCCATAAACAATAGCCTCAAAGGTTTTATCAGACCCCGTCATGTGGATATCATCAACCATAGGATGGTGAGTGAGATAATCTCCTACTTTTGCTCCTCCTCTGACAACTCTTAAGTATCCAGCTGAGATAAAAGGTTCTAATATTTTTGTATAAAGATCCCCCAAATATTCAAGAACGGGGTGGGTTTTGAGAATAACAACTTTCTTCTCAACGATGAGTTTATGAAGCATATCATTCAAAGATAGATAGGCCACATTCCCTGCACAAAGCACAAGAGAAATGCCTCCTTCATAGTTTGGATCCTTGTATACTTTTGCTTGATAATTCCACAAATCCTCAAGTTTAGTCCCTTTTGCAAGATGAACCTCTGTTTTAATGCCCGGTAAAAAGAGATTATCCTTTAGGGTATGAGGGAAAGTCTGAACAGTCACTCTATCGCCGTCCTGGAAGGCCTTGGCATATACTTTTGGAGCTCCTTCCGTTTGAAGAGTTTCCAGGCTTTCAAGATAAGCCCGCACCAAGCGCCCTCCTCCTCCAGGACCAAGCGCATAGGAATCTGCTTCTCCCCAGTGCCCCTCTGGGATATGTCGAGCTTCCATATCCAAGTGAGCCCATTCATCTCCATAAAACTCAATGTTAAGAAGCGTCCTTCTCAATAAATCGATACGATCGGAAAGAGGCAATTTTTGTGCCCACTCCTGTTGTTTAGATTTTAGAACCTTAAGATCGTAGTTTATTTCTGCAAATGTGGCATCGGGCAGAAGACCACTATCAACTACATGTGTTCTCGAACCATATTGGATAGAACGAATAGAAGGACCATCACTCATTATACTCTCCACAACCACTATTTATATTATAATTACATTGTATATTATTTGTATGTATTTTGCAATATTAATAGAATATTGTAAAACAGGAACTTAAGAATGACGTTTAAAACGGGAGTATTGACTCTCGCTCGTGTCCAGGGCATGTTCAGGGCAGATACAAAACCTCGGGAAGATCACATGACCATAGCCCTTAAACAATCAAAAACTCAACCCAACTTGCAAATGTGTGCCCACGCAATCCGTGCTCTCTCAATGGATGCAGTTCAAAAGGCAAATTCAGGTCATCCTGGAATGCCTATGGGAATGGCTGATGTGGCCACCGTTCTCTTCACAAAATTCCTGAAATATGACGCAAAAACACCTCTTTGGCCTGATCGTGACCGTTTTGTTTTATCAGCGGGGCATGGGTCCATGCTACTTTATTCTTTGCTTTATCTCACAGGCTATGAGGATATGACAATTGAAGAACTCAAGAATTTCCGTCAGTTGGGAAGCAAGACTGCCGGCCATCCCGAGTATGGTTTTGCTGCTGGAATAGAAACAACTACTGGCCCCTTAGGTCAGGGTGTGGGCAATGCCGTCGGTATGGCGATTGCTGAAAAACTTCTAAAAGCTCAGTTTAGCCAGGAAATTGTTAACCATAAGATTTACTGTATTGCTGGCGATGGGTGCCTCATGGAAGGCATCTCACATGAGGCTATTTCTATTGCAGGACACCTCCAACTCAATAACCTCATTGTTCTTTTTGATGACAATAGCATTTCTATTGATGGCCCCACAGATCTTGCTGTATCGGATAATCAACTTGAGCGTTTCAAAGCTTCAAGTTGGGAAGTCATGTCAATTGATGGGCATAATTTTGAAGAGATCGAAGCCGCCCTCACAAAAGCTCAGACAGCAACCAAACCTGTCCTCATTGCATGTAAAACCATTATCGGGAAAGGAGCTCCCCATAAGCAAGGATCTGAGTCAACCCATGGCTCTCCGCTCGGCGCAGACGAGGTTCAAGCCACCCGTGAAGCCATTGGTTGGCCATTCCCACCCTTTGATATACCTGATGATATTTTAGCTTTTTGGAGAGAGGCAGGCCTGCGAGGAAATCAAGCTCGTATGAGTTGGGAAGATCGCCTTCAAAATGCCCCTCATCGTTCAGAATTTGAACGGAGAATAGGGGGAAGACTCCCAGGTGGACATCTCAGTCCCCTTAGAGATTTGGTCAGGAAATTCGTAGATGAAAAAGCGGCTTTGGCGACCCGTCACTCCTCCCAAGCCGTCCTTGATACAATCGTTCCTCATATCCCCGAACTTCTTGGCGGTTCTGCAGACCTCACAGGTTCAGTGAATACAAAAGCTAAAGGAATGGTTGAAATTAACAAAGGCAAATTTGACGGCAATTACATCCATTATGGTGTACGCGAACATGGAATGGCGGCCGCTATGAACGGCATTGCTCTCCATGGAGGGTTTATCCCTTATGGAGGTACTTTTTTGGTTTTCACTGATTATTGCCGGCCTGCGATACGCTTGTCAGCCTTAATGGAACTCAGGGTCATTTATGTCATGACACATGACTCAATTGGACTTGGAGAAGATGGTCCAACCCATCAACCCATTGAACATTTGCCTTCTCTCAGGTCTATCCCGAATCTCAACGTTTTCAGACCCTGTGATGCTGTTGAGGTTGCTGAATGTTGGGAACTCGCACTAAAGTCGGAGAAAACCCCATCAGTACTCTCATTGACACGCCAAAAGCTTCCTCTTCTTCGCAATGATATTTCAGAGAATTTCTGTGCAAAAGGAGCTTATATCATAAAGGAAGCCTCAGGTCCTCGGGAGGTGACACTTCTTTCAACAGGATCTGAAGTTCAAATTGCTGTGGAAGCTGCAGATATCCTTGAAGGAAAAGGAATCAAAGCTGCTGTCGTTTCCATGCCGTGCTGGGAACTTTTTGACCAACAACCTGATGCCTACCGTCAAGCTGTTCTGGGCCCAGGGACATATCGTATCGCCATTGAGGCAGCAAACCCCTTGGGTTGGGAGCGCTATGTCGGTGAAAACGGGCAGATTGTTGGTTTAAATCATTTTGGTGCCTCTGCCCCTTATGAAACTGTCTTTAAAGAATTCGGCCTCACCGCTGAGCATATTGTAAACATTGTGAAAGGAAGAAAAGGATGACACTTAAAGTTGCCATTAACGGATTCGGGCGTATTGGTCGCCTCGTTTTACGCGCGATTATGGAAAATCGCCGGACAGACATCGAAGTTGTTGCGATCAATGACTTAGGTTCAATCGAGGATAATGCTCATCTTTTTAAGTATGACTCGGTCCACGGGCCTTTTCCTGGAACCGTGGAAGTCATCGGCGATAGCTTAAAAATCAATGGTCATGTGATTAAAGTCTTTGCAAAACCAAGTCCAGAAGATCTTCCCTGGAAAGACTTAGGCGTAGAAATCGCCATGGAGTGTTCCGGACACTTTACAAAACGAGATGAGGCCGCAAAGCACCTCACAGCAGGTGCAAAGAAAGTGTTGATTTCAGCCCCTGCTGAAGGAGCCGATCTTACGGTTGTATATGGCGTGAATCACAAAGAACTTAGACCTGAGCATACAGTTGTCTCAAACGCCTCCTGCACAACGAATTGTTTGGCGCCAGTTGCATATGTGTTGAATAAATCAATAGGTATTTTACATGGGTTTATGACAACGATTCACTCTTATACAGGAGACCAAAGACTTGTGGATACCCTTCACAAGGACTTGAGGCGGGCACGGGCCGCTGCATTATCCCTTATTCCTGCCTCAACAGGTGCTGCAAAAGCCGTGGGACTTGTGCTTCCTGAACTCAAGGGAAAACTTGATGGAACAGCAGTTCGAGTACCAACGCCGAACGTATCTCTCGTTGATCTTAAATTCGTTGCAAAACGTCCTACCTCAAGAGACGAAATCAATGGAGAGATTGCCAAGGCTGCAGAAGGTGAACTGAAGGGCATTCTCGCCGTAAACAACGAACCTCTGGTCTCCCATGACTTTAATCATCATTCAGCAAGCTCAATCTTCGATTTAACCGAAACCCATGTTGTGGACGGCACATTCTGCCGCATTCTCTCATGGTATGATAATGAATGGGGTTTCTCCTGCCGCATGGCAGACACCGCTATTGAGATGGGGAAATAGCCTACCTCAAAATCTTGCAGGGCTATTTATAATACTATCTTGAAAAAAAAGCGCTGGATTTATTTCCAGCGCTTTGTTTATTAAAAGAAAAATGATTTACTTTTTATTGTTATTATTGTCACTGTTATTGTTATTGACAACATTACTCGTTTCAGTTGCTTTAGGTTGACCCAACCATTGTGAGAAAGCTTGAAGCCCCTTGAAGAGAGAATAGCCAACAACGACAGCACCAGCTCCGACAAGAACCGCTTTTTGTGCACTCACCGTCTCTTCCTCAGAATATTGGTCATAGGCTTTTTTTCCAACTACACCAAGAAGCGCAGCCCCTCCTAATGCAACAGCAGCTTTCACAGCATTATGTGAATCATCATAGGCTTGATCGACAGCCAAAGCTGTTGTTTTGACTTTCTCAACGGCTTCACCACCAATGTCTAAAGTCATGGATGGGAGTGCTTTTAACTCCTCAACATAATCAACAATGTTACGGCTTGAGAGTTCTTTTTGTCCCAAAACAAGCATCTCATCAAGTTTTGGACCAATCGCAGCTGGAAGTCTATAGTCGTATATCCCATTTTCACCACCATAGTGAATACCACCAATATAGGTTGTTGCAACATCTTGGGCACCATCAACCTGAGGGCTCTTACCAAGTCCAGCAAAAGAAACAGTATGCTTAAGCACACGGTACTTTGCTTGCCTTATCATAACTTCATTGAAATCTTCGAATCCAACATAGCCGATTTGACTATACCGAATCCTTGCTTCAGGAGCTGATGCTGCGAGCATAAGATCCCTAATTTTACCTAATTCTAATTCGTTCGCAAAAAAACCAAGTTCTGAACGAAGACTTTCATCAAACAAAGCATCATATCCTTTGTAAAAGTCTTGACGAAGGAAACGCATTACAGGGTCTGTTCTCACACCATAAGAAACGAAGTTTCCTTTACCAAATTTGGCCTGAAGTTTAGCAACGTCTTCAACAACAATACTGGCAGGTTCAGAAAGCCCATAGTGTCCAAAAATGTTTTGCTCGGCATTATCAAAGTCTGGACCAAACATATGACCTAAACTCTCAATAGCCTGCACACAAGATGTGGCACTAATTGCTGCACCAAGACTATGACCCGTGAAAAGGACACGTTTTACCTTTGGACCTTTTTCTTCAAGAACATTCTTTAAAATTCCCTGGAGAGAATTCTGAAGACGTGTTGAGGTCTGAGAGAAACCACGATGGGCTTTCACCATATCAGATTGTTCCGCAAGCGGATTTAATTTATGATCGGAGCATTCTATGTCAAGGTTTGCATCCCAGTCATAAGAACGAGGGAGGAAGTTATCCGCTCGTGATCCATGCATGATGGTAAGAAGTGTGCCTGTTTCATCATGATATAAGACGATGCCTGAGTGATTATCAATATACCCCTCATTGATACGAAGATCTTCACGAACACCCTCTCCCCTCAAATTTGTGAGAGAACCAGACTTCCCTTTAATAACTGACAATTTACGGTGGCCATCCAAAGCAAGTGACCAACCTGATTGAGAAAGATCTTTCAAAAGATCATTAATGTAAATCTTAAAATGAGATCTTTTGTTTATCAGGATTTGACGAACTTCATCAATCTGTTCAGATTGTACATAGTGTTGAAGATTATCTAAGAAATATTTACACGCTTTTTTCTTAGAAACTGCATAAGAAAGCTCATTGGCCAGAGCAAGATCTGGTGCCATCGCTTTTAAGTTAGGATGGTTTACAAGAACCCCATCTTCTTTAGATACAAGAGGTTGCTTCGCCCAATCAACGAATTTGCTATTTTTGGTTTTAACAACAACTGTATTATTATTGTTATCAAGATCATCTTTACCAGCCATTGCTGTATGGATGCTAAGAATAGATACCGTTGACAAAACAATTAAATTACGTAACATGAAACTACCTTTACCAGAATTAAACATAATATTTATATAGTAGTTAAAAATAAAATTACAAGTTGTTTAATAATATACTTACATTAATTACAATTCTAATGTATGCTCGTAAAATCACAGATGAAATGATGTCTTCAGTATATACCACTCCCTACCTAGAGATGATGCAAGAGGTTATAAGAGAATTTGAGATTTCGATAGAAAATCAGGGGAAAAAAGAGGCAATAGCTGCTGTATTTGAAAAAAAACTAAAGGATCATAAACTCACTCGCCCAAGTCAAAAACTAGCAGATGCGATGGCGACCCTCGTGCATATGCCTGAATCGCAGCAAGGACGAGCCAAAACGAAGGGGTGATCGTAGCGGATATCTTTTGCACAAAAAGCATTTTGGAAGTTATCATTAAGGCAAAAAAGTTATTTTCAAATAATTGAAAAATAACAATATGACAATAATACATTAAATGAATTATGAATGAAATAAAATTCACAACCACTTGAAATATTTCAAAAAATAAAACTTGACTTTTTTCTTTTTTTTTATAATTGAAGTATAAGTGGAAGTACATAGATAAATAGTTCTGAAATATTTCTATGTATATCTATAATAGCCGAGGTCTGAGCGTTTAGAAGAATAAGATCTCATCTACAGGGACGCGAACACCACTCTCTCCTCATTTTAGTGAAGGAGAGCATGTTATGACAATACTCACTGAACTTGATGGAACAAACAAAGGTGATGTGATCAACATCTTCACCGGAGCGTATGGCTCTATCTTTGCAAGCTATGAAATTCATGGGCTTCAGGGCAATGATACAATCATTGGAGGGTTTGGGGATGATGTCATTTATGGTGACCAGGGTAACGATACGCTGATGGGTGGTAGAGCTATTCCATTTGGGGGTAATACTTTACACGGTGGAACAGGTGATGATTACTTATTTGGAAACTTCTCTGAGGCTGGATCAGCGGCGGCTCCTTTTCTGCCACCAATAGTAAATGGTGACATCACTGCAAGTAATACGCTCTTTGGTGATGAAGGTAGCGATCTTCTTGTCGGTATAATTGGTGTCTTCTTTGTCGCTTATGTCGCCCCTGCCTATAATTTTTATGTTACAGGAGGAGAATTGTTTGGTGGTAGTGGGGATGATCAACTCTACGGTAACTACTTATACGTAAACACGACATATACATCTAGCACCTCATCTGTAGACTCGCTTTATAAAGCTGTTCACCTGGAAGGTGGGGAGGGCAATGACCTTCTTGTAGGAAATGTGGGGGTTTACAATCCCGTCTATGTCAATTTAGTTGGTTTTACCGAGAGTTTTCAGTCTGAGGAAGATATACTTCTTGGAGGAGGTGGCAACGATATCCTCATTGGTGAAACTAACGTCCTTCAGGGAACTGTTCTTAATAGCGCAGGGGCTTCTATCATTGAATGGGGAGGCGATCATTTAGATGGCGGCCAAGGCGATGATGTGCTCATAGGTGATATTTCAACCGTAAGTGTAACTCTTATTGATTCTCCGGATTTTCACATGGAATTACATTACGGCGCTGATACCCTCATTGGTGGACAAGGCAATGACACCATTTGGGGAGATGTGGTTAATAATGCCCAAGTTGATGCACTCGAGTTTTTTGGCAATGACACATTTGTGTTCGCGATTAGTAATCAGAACGGGAACGACATTGTTAAAGACATGAACGCTGGAGGAGTTAACGACACCCTTCAGTTCTCAGGCGCAGCATCAGTTGAAGCTGTGGATGCGGCCTCCACGTTTTCAAACAGTGGTGGCCATGTCCTGATGTCCTTTGCTGGCGGCTCCGTTCTCTTTGAGAACATTAACTGGGCAGGCCAAGATAGTGTCCTCGATATTACGCCTAATGTGGTGGTGATATAGGATTTCAGAAATCAGAAAGGGCCCGACCAACGGGTCCTTTGATTTGATCAGCGGTGAAATATTTACGAGGGAGAGCCAATACGAAGGGATGACCCCATCGGAAATCAGATTTTCATATCTCATTGATTTTAAATGCATTTTGTATGGGGGAATCCCATTCCCCCATTTGCTCGGACCCCATATCCGATTTTTTTTCCCCATAAATTGAGTTTTACTCCGTAGAGGCAGCAATATGGCTGCTGCTTATAGCTTCAAGGAGTAAAATGAATGCAACCACATCACCAATCACAACAAACCCCTATTAGCGTAGATGATTACGTTACTATCAGACAGCTCACTACAAATCACCCAGCTTTCACTGAAGGAGGCATCCGAGCTCTCATCTTCCGGGCGGATCGCAATGGCTTTAACAGGTGTATCCGTCGCATAGGGCGGAAGATCCTCATCTCTAAAAGCGCTTTTTCTCGTTGGATCGAAGAGCAAAATGGTGAGGTGCGGTCATGAGGACTCGGAATAAAGAAAAGCCCCTCCGTGGTGGGAAGGGGCTTATTAAGCTTTCGTATTTGATTTTTAGCATTACTGCCCATAGGCATTGTGTGAGTTCAGATAGATGTGAGACCAGTTTGAAGGACAAGAGGGATGAGCGGAGCGCGCTCCCCATATAGCGCCGTAGCGACGCTCATCCCTCTTGCAAGAAACGAAAAAGGCCTCAAGAATAGGAATGTTCAAAAACCCTATTTATGGAGGCCTTTATGCAAATCAAAGGATTGCACAAGAATATTTATAAACTAGCATCTTACAGTTTGTCACAAGAAAAACTCGAAGTTCACCGTAAAGAATATGAAAAATCAGTCAAGCTCTGGGAAAAATTAAAATCTGAAGGCGTCTCAGATACCACTTGCCAAGAAACTTTAGGCTTTAGCCGAGCCACATATTATCGGTATAAGGCTCATCCCTCTCAGCTCCGCAAAGGAATTCTGCCTCCGACAAGGAAACCAAAAATACATCGAAAACCTAGGTGGGGTGAAGCCGAAAAACAACTAGTCCTTAGGATTCGGAGAGAAAATCCCACCTATGGCAAGTTTAAGATCTCCATTATTCTTAAAAGAGATTATGGACTTTGTTTGAGCGAAAGCACTGTAGGGCGTATCATCAAGAATCTCATGAGCAAAGGCCTCATTCAAAAGTCTATCTCTGCAATAAGGCAAAAGCGAAAAAGGCTTTTTAAAGGGCATGCGCAGAAGTGGCAGTATAAAATGAAATCTCTTAAACCAGGTCAATTGGTTCAAATTGATCATATGAACGTTACTAAAAACAACATCAAAATTAAGCACTTTCAAGCCTGGGACCCTAAGTCCAAGTTTATTCATGCAAACGTATGTTCTAACGCAACAAGCAGTTTAGCTAAAAGATTTCTAGAGGATTTGATTCAAAAAGTTCCCTTTGAAATTGAATCTATTCAAGTGGATGGAGGATCGGAATTTATGAAAGAGTTTGAGCAAGCTTGTTCGGAACTTAACATCGCACTTTATGTGCTGCCCCCGAGTCGTCCTCAATATAATGGGGGTGTTGAAAGGGGTAATCGTACTTTTAGAGAAGAATTCTATGCAAGAAAGGATTCTCTTGGCGAATTCATTGAAAGAATTAACGATTGATCTTGATAAAGCTCTCAACAAATATAATTCCTATAGACCTCATTTTAGTTTGAAAGGTAACACTCCCTTGCAGTATATTCATGATACCTTTCTTAAGGCCGCTTGAGTCTCATATGTAGTGAACTTATACAATAGTTCATACAACTCTTGACGATTTCGTTATAAAATGCTATTTCCCTTGAACTTTCTACTACTCTAAAGGGTAATATTATGAAATCAATTAAGCTTTTTATTATGATCACATCATTCTTTATTTTAGGGACTTCGGTTTTACCGTTAAGCCTCTATGCTGAAGAAACGGATAAGCCTTCTAAACAAAAAGCCATTGTTGTTCCAAAACCGCCAGAACTCTCAGAAATATCTGACAAAGACCTTGAAGCCCTTATTGATAAGGCTAACAAGGGAGATGAGATGGCTCAAAATGAAGTTGCAAAAAGATATCATTGGGCAAACTTTTCTGATCCTTTATTAAAAAAGGTTGATATTGCAAATTGGCAAAATATGGATGAGAGAGCCAAAAATGATTACCAAATGGCCTACCTTCTCATCAGTCGCAATCAGATGAAAAAGCATCAAGAGGTTATTGAAACTCTGCTGAATAAAGCGAAAAGCGGTGACCCGGCATTTCAAAATCTATTGGGTAATCTATACTCACAATCAGGGATTTCTGAAGGTAAATGGGATGCTTTTGACTGGCATCGCAAATCAGCCGCTCAAGGGTTTGCACCAGGTGAACTCAATCTTGCATGTAACTATGAAGAGGGGAGAGGCGTTGCGAAAGACTATAAAAAAGCCTTCGATCTTTATCAAAAATCTGCAAACCAGGGGTATTCGGTTGCTGAATTTCGTTTAGGGAACATGTATTTTGATGGCAGAGGCGTTACTGAGAACATGGCTCAAGCTCTTGAATATTTTGAAAAAAGTGCTAAAAAAAGTTATCCTCAAGCAAAAGATTACCTGTCTATTTATAAAGACGGTGGGTGGGACCCTAAAAACCCGCCTAAATCAAGTTTAGAGTTAACTCAAAAGGCGGCAGAAAAAGGGAATATGTTTGCCCAAAAGATTTTAGGTAAACGCTACTTTGAAGCTATCGGTGTCAACAAGGATGAACAGAAGGCAATCAGTTGGTGGGAGAAGGCTGCCAATCAAGGAGACCCAGAGGCTCAGCTTAGGCTTTTCTTTACCTATATGGAAGGCCCTACAAAAAGAGAAGATTTTGACAAAGCTGCCTCCTATTTGCAAAAAGCAGTTGATAGTGGAGACACGGATGCCCTTGTTTATAAAGCTTTTATCTTAATAAGAGATGGTAATGAAGCTGATAAGAGAATGGGGATTAAGACTCTTCAGGAAGAAGCAGAAAAAGGATCCATTTTAGCTGAATACTTTCTTGAGAGAATCGCTTCTCGCAATTAATGACTTAGCAGTCCTGTTATAAAATCTAACATTAGGTGTTAGATTTTTTAACATTTATCTTGAAATATCTACTTCATCTCTTTTACACTCCCTTCAAGGGAGGAATCCATGCGAAATATTTTCATGATAATTCAATTTTTTATATGTCTTTCAGGATGTGATATAGTTGATCACAGAGCCTATCATGACACAAGCCTGAAGCTTCAAGAGTCTGATTATCTTGGACTTCTAAGGGCACCATTAAAAAAAACGTTTCAACACGTTTTTCAACCAAGACAGGAGATCACCTCTCCCCCTCCTCCCTTAACTGCAGAAATGAAAAAGCCCGTTTCACTGAAAATCACTGAAGGAACACCTTTAAAGGAGGTTCTCCAAGAACTCAGTCTACAAACAGGCGTCGGGATGGTTCAAAGCCCCCGTCTTCAAAGTGATACAGGAGGTATTTTCTATTCAGCAGATAAAGTATCTTTTATCAATGTGTTAGAAGATCTGTGTACGCTTCTCAACTTACGTTTTCAAATCTCAGGCAATCGCATACTCATTGAGCCTGACGATCCTTACCTTGTAACCTATAATGTTCAGTTTCTGAGCCATACTCGCAAAAGTCAAAACCGTATGAGTGTTTCAACAGACGTCTTTTCACCCCTTGAAAATCAAGGAGGCGGAGACAATGGTTCGAATAGCATGCTATCTGGGAATACGATTATGGATTTTTGGGTTGAGCTTGAGACAAACTTTAAGATGATCTTCGCGTCCGACAAAAATAAAACCCAACAGTATACTTTTCACAAGCAAGGAGGTCTTGTGACTGTTTTTGGAAATGCTCGATTGCAAAATCAAATTGGATCCTATTTAAAAACCCTTAAGGAAGCCACCGCAACCCAGGTTCTTATTGAAGCCAAAATCCTTGAGGTATCCCTCAATAATGAATTTAAGAGCGGTATTAATTGGAGCGTATTAGGAGAAACAGTCCATCTCTCTGCCCCTATGGGATCTCTTGTTGCAGCACGCTCCCTCACTAAAGACCTCTTTCCTTTAAGTGATGTGTTTACCTTTGCTGTAGATCACGAGGATTTTTCTTCCTTACTTCGACTCGTGAATAAATTTGGAACAATTCGCACTCTTTCCAATCCACGCCTCACAGTTATGAACAACCAACCCGCCATGCTCAAAGTTGCAACCAATGAAGTCTTCTTTCACCTTGAGTTTGAACGCTATTTCCAAACGGACGGCAGACCGGATATTGAGAATATCTCTAGCGATGCCATGACCGTTCCTATTGGGTTAGTGATGGTTGTACAGCCTTCCGTTAATTTAGATACGGGAGAAATAACCTTAATCTTAAGACCAACCATATCAAGAGTTCAAAAGGAGGTTGAGGATCCAGCCGTTGCCATCAAGTCCCATCAAAAGGTGAAATCAACAGTTCCCGTTGTTCAAGTGCGAGAACTTGATTCCGTACTCAAACTTAAATCAGGTCAAGTCGTTGTTATGGGTGGCCTGATGGAAGATCGCTCAAGCTATACTTCGGCTTCTGTTCCTGGAATTGATACGATTCCCTTGCTGGGAGAGTTTGTTAAAGGGAAGGATGATGACCAAAAAGTAACTGAACTTGTCATTTTTCTCACGGCTCATATTGTCGATCAACCAGTCATTTCGGAGGCGGATATCAGGCTTTATAATACCTATTCAGAAGATCCTAGGCCGTTGCCGTTATCTGGCTCCGAATGTAACGGACCGCAATCAGCCCCATAAGAGCTGTGCCCATCAAATAGAGACTCGGACCGATAAGAGGACTCGAGGAGAGGGCAAGTTGGGCGCAGACAAGCGGTGTCGTTCCTCCAAAGATTGCCGTACCGAGACAAGCTCCGAAAGCAACTCCTGTGTACCGACACTCAGGGGGAAACAGGGTATTTAAATAGGCATTAGACGGCGCTATAAAGGCCTCACAAAGCATGAGAAGAATAACTTGGGCACTTATGACACCCATAAAATTACCCTCCGTATAGATCAAAAAAACCGGCAATGCGAGCATCATCTGTCCAATTGCGCCTAAAGCCATAAGCCGACTTTGACCAACTTTATCAGAAAGATGTCCCATAAACGGAATGATCAACACGCCCATAAACGTAACACCCATATTCATTAACATCAGCTCAAGACTTGTGATGACTCCTTTTGCATGCAGAGTTGGGTTCATGTATCCAACAATGATATAAAAAGGCACATGAAGAAACCCGCCCACACCCACAGCTTTCAGAAAGGAAAGGGGATGGTTTTGAATGACGTCCATGAGGGGAAGTCTGACCACTTTCTGAACCTTTGTTTCATCCAGATTCCTTCTCAAATAAAGCCCTGCAAATGCAACGAGCCCTCCCAAAAGAAAAGGAATTCGCCAAGCCCACTCGGGCATCAAATTATTTGTGAAGAGAGCTCCCATGCCAGTGGCCATAATCGCCCCAATCCCTGCAGCAGAGGTAATCAGAGAACCCGCAAATCCTTGCTTTGCCAGAGCTGTTTGCTCAAGACCAAAAACAGCAGCACCATTCACCTCTCCACCAGCAGCAAACCCTTGAAGAAGACGGAACATAATAAGAAATACAGGAGCTGCTATGCCAATGGTCTCATATAATGGCAAAAGCCCAATCCCGACAGTTGAAACTGCCATAAGGATAAGAGTACCAAAAAGAGCTTTCTTACGCCCATATTTATCCCCCCAATGACCAAACATTAAAGCCCCGATGGGACGAGCAACAAAGCCCACAGCGAACACGCCGAATCCCACCATAAGGGCTGTTAACGGATTATCTGATGGAAAATAAAGAGGGGAGAGAATTGAGACGAAAAAACTATAGAGAAAAAAATCATAATACTCGAGAGCATTTCCAATCATCAACGCTTTGAGAAGCTTGGGTTTCATGCGTAGGGCTCCTTAAAATCGAATAAAATTTAATACTTTTCATTCAAAAAATAAAGAATTTATTTCAATAAATTCAGTAAATTCTATTAAATTACATCTAGCCATCTCGCCACTGGCCATGGTCAATAGTCATTTCATTACTTTGGGGATATAGAGTGAGAATAAGTATTGCTGAGTAACTAAGGTATCGAATAGCTTTTTTCACTGGTACTCAATTACCCCCAAAGGGTCATTGCTTCGTCGCCTACGGCTCCGCGTAATGAAGCCGTTTGAGAGGGGGGACTCTTGCAAATATAGTCCCTTTATTTTTTGTCTCTATAATAATTATCTTGAATAATTGCAACATTTAACTTTTATGACTCTCAACCCTTTCTTTTAAAGCTTGATTCATGGCTATATAATTTCTTTCAAGATTTTTTTTCAGAAATGGCCATAGGAGCAAAGCCAATATTCCATTGAAGTTTTCACCATGAATAAATGTGGTTCCCTCTTTTTCAGGCTTTACTATAAAATAATGTTCACCAGTAAAAAGCCAATTCACACCTCCCAGTTTACCAAACCAACGAAACTCATGATTCGGCTCATTCTTGATGATTATGGGTTTGAATGTTGATTTTCCCATGAACTCAACTTCAAGTTTCCTATCGCTGATCTGCTGAATCTTTGTTAAAAAGGGATTCCACTTTGGATAGGACGAAAAATCATTGAATACTTTCCAAACAACTTCCGGGGCCTTTTTAATTTGAATTTCTGTTTTTATCTCTAAGGGCATTCGAAATCCTAATTTTGTATCTAAAGCAGTATGCATTATCCAAATGAAGGATTCAAGGAGACCTCGCCCCATCTCGTATCACTCGCCAAGCCTCATGATTCTTCTGATGCTCTTCAAGAGTTGTTGCAAAGATATGCCCCCCCTTGCCATCTGCAACAAAGTACAAATAAGCAACATCGGCAGGATTTGCGACTGCTTTAAGGGTTTCAAGACTGGGGTTAGCAATGGGCGTTGGGGGAAGACCTTGAATTAGATAGGTATTGTGTGGCGTTTCCGCTTGAAGATCAGTCAGTGTTAAGTCACGTCCCAACTCTCCCTCACCCTTTGTTAAACCGTAAATCACTGTGGGATCAGCCTGGAGGGGCATTCCTATCCTTATTCGGTTTAAGAAAACAGCTGCCACAATTGGACGTTCTGAAGACAGTCTCGTCTCCTTCTCTACAATCGAGGCAAGAATAATAAGCTCGTCCTGAGACTTGAGAGGACTGTTCTGTGCACGCGTTTGCCAAACAGATTGGGCAGCTTTGTTCATTTCCTCCTCAAGGCGCGATAAAACAGCTTTTCTCTCAATCCCACGGGGGAAATGATAGGTTTCGGGTAACAGTGTTCCCTCTTTGAGGTATCCAACATCCCCTTTGAACTTTGGATCCCCTTGAAGCTTCTGGGCGAAAGAGTGACTGGTTTCACCTTCAATCAATATCACTGGATGTAAAACAACGTTTCCAGACTTTAAGATTCCCATCAAATGGGCAGGGGTGACATCGGCGGGTATAAGGTATTCTCCTGCCTTCAAATCGCGCCAACTCAGGGTTGCGTAAAGCATCCCTTGAAAAAGGAGAGGGAAATCAAGAACTTTATTCTCTGCAAGTATTTGTGTGATGCGTGAAACGCTTGAACCTTTTCCAATGAGAACAACAGTCGTTTCATTCCTTTGGGGATATTGGAACCAGAAAGAGGTAAGAATAATAAAGAGAGTGACTATAAGTAGTGTTGCGTAAGAAAGGTAACGTATGACTTTTTTCACCGGTTTCCAATTCTGATTACTATTAAACGGCGGCCATCACGAGTGACGCGTTTGTACCCCCAAAACCAAAGCTATTCGACATCGCGTAACGGATCTTCTTCTCTTTGGCTTTATGAGGGATAAGATCGATTTTTTCGCATCCCTCTGACGGAGTATCCAAATTCAGTGTTGGTGGCAAAACTCCATCCCTAAGAGCAAGAATAGAGAATATGGCTTCCACACCTCCAGCTGCACCTAATAGATGGCCAATCGCTGATTTCGTTGAAGACATGCTCAAATTTGAGGTTTGTCCTTCAAAAAGGCGAGTCACAGCGTTAAGTTCAATCAAATCCCCAAGCGGCGTTGATGTTCCATGAGCATTCACATACCCAACATCCTCAGGGTTAATACCGGCTCGCCTCAGCGCATTGCGCATAGACCGGTAGCCTCCATTCCCATCTTCTGCAGGGGCTGTAATATGGTAAGCATCACCCGACATTCCATAGCCTATAATTTCCGCATAGATTTTGGCACCGCGTTTTTTCGCGTGTTCATAATCCTCAAGGACAACGATTCCAGCGCCCTCACCAATCACAAATCCATCACGATCCTTATCCCAAGGACGAGAGGCTTTTGTTGGTGTATCATTAAAATTTGTTGAAAGAGCTCGAAGAGCACCAAATCCAGCAACGCCAATCTCACAAACGGAAGCTTCAGCACCCCCTGCAAGCATAACATTCGCGTCACCAAGTTGAATCATACGAGCAGCATCTCCAATCGCATGAGCACCCGTTGAACAAGCTGTCACAACTGCATGATTCGGACCTTTGAATCCATGACGAATGGAAACCTGGCCAGACACCAAATTAATCAAACATGAGGGAATAAAAAAAGGACTAATCTTTCTCGGACCTTCTTCCCTTAAAGTCACAGAGGCTTCATAAATCCGAGGAAGACCACCCACGCCCGAGCCAATCATGACGCCTGTCATTTCTAGATCTTCTTCAGAAGTCGGAGCCCACCCTGAATCTTTTAAAGCTTCTTCGGCAGCTGCTATCCCATAGACGATAAAATCATCCATACGGCGCCGCTCTTTTGCGGGGATGTAATCCTCAAAATTAAACAAACCCTTTTCTGTTCCTTGAGGAACAAGGCCTGCAACTTTCGATGCCAAGGCATCAGTATTGAAAGTGTCTATACGCCGAATTCCTGACTCACCACGAATCAAGCGGTCCCACGTTGGCTTTACGCCATTCCCTAGGGGAGTCACAAGACCCAATCCTGTTACAACAACTCGACGCATAGGAATCACTCATTTAACCTAGTTATTTTGAAGCGCGTTCAGATACGTAATCAATCGCATTCTTAACGGTCATAATTTTTTCAGCAGCATCATCAGGAATTTCGCAACCGAATTCCTCTTCAAATGCCATAACAAGCTCAACAGTATCCAAACTGTCAGCTCCCAAGTCATCAATAAAACTTGCGTTTTCTGTAACTGTGTCCTCATCAACACCTAAGTGTTCAACGACGATTTTCTTTACTCGTGCAGCAACGTCACTCATGTAACCTCTTTTCTTACATTGTTGACAATTAATAATATAAGAACAAACAACTGTTCTTTAATCTGAGGTTGCTAGCATACTATTTTTAATTTGCCTAGACAATAATGAAAAAAAAAGATAACGATACCACAGGGAGATTAGCTGTTTTCTATAAATTTAGCTGCGTTTGCCGTGAACAAAAGAGTTCTCATTTGTATTTACCCGTGTTATTCTGAAGTTGATCTTCAAAATTACACGGATAAATTATGATCGAACGACCAAAATTTCAGGAAATGATTAACAAACAATTTGAAGTTCATTCTGTTTGTGCCCTGTTAGGTCCCCGTCAGTGTGGGAAGACTACACTTTCAAAACAGTTTTCTGCAACCTATCCCGAACCAATTCACCGATTTGATCTTGAAAATCCTGAGGATTTACTTTCTTTATCCAATCCTATGCGACTTCTTGAAGACCTCAAGGGATTGATTATTATTGATGAAATTCAACGGTTACCGAATCTGTTCCCTCCTTTAAGAGTTCTTATCGATAAAAAACAAGCCAAGTATCTGATTTTGGGAAGTGCTTCACGTGATCTCATCCAACAATCATCCGAAACTCTTACCGGTCGTATTGGATATATCGAACTTACGCCATTTCAACTTGAAGAGGTTTTTGAAAACAAACGATTGATGCTCCGAGGAGGTTTTCCCTCTTCTTATTTGGCGGGTTCAGATAAGGCAAGTTTTCTTTGGAGAAAATCATATACTCAAACATTTCTTGAAAGAGACATTCCTAATCTTGGTTTTTCTGTGCCTCCACTCACACTCCTCCGTTTTTGGATGATGCTCACTCATGTCCATGGAAATCTCTTAAACATGAACGAACTTGCGACGTCACTCGGTGTTTCAGGACATACCATCCGTCAGTATATTGATATCCTTGCAGGAACTTTTATGATTAGAGTCTTACATCCGTGGTTTGAGAGTATTAATAAACGTCAGGTTAAAACTCCCAAAATTTACTTCAGGGATTCTGGGATACTCTTGTCTCTACTCTCTATACATACTGAAGAAGATCTGTTGCGTCATCCAAGATTAGGTGCAATCTGGGAGGGCTATGCCATTGAACAAATCATAAACTCATTGAATATTAGATCAGAAGAGGCCTTTTTCTGGCGAACGGGTCATGGAGCAGAACTTGATCTTTTTGTTCCATTCGAAGGCAAAAGAATTGGATTTGAATTTAAATATGCAGATACGCCAGCTACAACTAAATCAATGCATTCCGCAATTGTTGATTTAAAGCTTGACCATTTATTTGTAATCTATCCAGGAAAACGAAAAGTTCCATTGACTGATAAAATTACCGGCATCGGACTTGAAGATTGGATTGTTAATAAGCCGTCAATTTTCCCCTAAATCATTGCCATCCCGCCATTGATATGGAGGGTTTGGCCTGTGATATACTTGGCTTCATCGCTTGCAAGGTAAACAACTCCTGCGGCGATATCTTGAGGATCTCCAATGTTTCCTTGAGGAATTTCACTCAAGATTTTCTCACGTTGTTTATCGCTCAACACATCCGTCATGGCGGATGAAATAAAGCCAGGGGCGATACAATTAACTGTAATTCCACGGCTTGCGATCTCAGAGGCTAAGGATTTGGAGAATCCTATGAGACCAGCTTTGGACGCCGCATAGTTTGCTTGACCTGGATTTCCCGTAACGCCGACGATTGACGTAATATTGATAATCCGGCCATGGCGTTGTTTCATCATACTTTTAATGGCTTCGCGAGAGAGACGAAAGATCGCATTAAGATTGACCTCAAGCACCTTAAGCCACTGTTCATCGCTCATCCGAAGCATGAGGCCATCATGAGTGAGTCCCGCATTGTTAACAAGAATGTCAAGGCCACCGAGAGCTTTCTCAGATTCTGAAATGAGCTGAAGCGTCGATTCAGGGTTGCTCAGATCACACGGAATAACATGTACATTACTCCCAAGTTCCTTAGCCAAAGCATCAAGTTTATCTTTCTTGGTACCCGAGATGACGAGTGCTGCGCCTTGAGCATGAAGAGTGCGGGCGATTTGAGCACCAAGTCCTCCGGTTGCTCCCGTGACAATGGCCTTCTTTCCTTGAAGTTTGAACATATTGGCTCCTTTAATTTTTCAAAAATGACTCTATATCATGTGGTGTATTCAAAGCAATAGCTTCAACTTCAGGCGAAATGCGCTTTGTAAGACCGGTCAGAACTTTACCCGCTCCTATTTCAATCGTTGAGGTTGTTCCAAGATCGGAAAGAACACCAATGCTTTCTCGCCATCTCACACGTCCCGTGACCTGACGAATCAATAAATCTTTGAGCTCCTCACCATTTTGATTTGGACTTGCTGTTACATTATCCAGCACAGGAACACTAGGATCCTTGATGATGACCTGTTTAAAGGCCTCAGACATCCGCTCTTCCGCTGGTTTCATGAGGGCACAATGAAAAGGTGCACTCACATTAAGAAGAAGACTGCGCTTGGCTCCCCTTTCTTTAGAAAGTTCAACAGCTCTTTCAATCGCTTGCTGATGACCGCTGATGACAATCTGTCCAGGACTATTATCATTGGCGATTTCACAAACCTGACCCTCTGCGGATTCCCGGACGATTTTTTCAACATCAGGCATTTCAAGGCCAAGAATCGCTGCCATGGCGCCTTCTCCAACGGGTACAGCTTTTTGCATGGCTTGACCTCGAATCTTTAAAAGTCGAGCAGTGTCCGTTAGAGACAGGGAGTTTGCAGCACAAAGGGCGGTATATTGACCCAAGGAGTGCCCTGCCACGTGAGAAGCGAACTGAGGGATACTGACACCCCCATCCTTCTCAAGTACGCGTATAAGAGCCATACTGACGGCCATCAACGCGGGTTGAGTATTCTCTGTAAGCACCAAATCAGTTTCAGGTCCTTCAAAAATAATCTTCGTGAGGTTTTGGCTGAGGGCCTCATCCACTTCCTCAAAAACCTCTCTGGCTGAGAGAAAGGCATCATAAACATCCTTCCCCATACCCACACTTTGTGACCCTTGCCCAGGAAATAAAAAAGCTTTCATGTGTTCGTCTCATCCTTGTTTTTCCTGCACAAGACATGAAACGACAAGGGAGGAGTTGTCAAGGGGAAAGACCCTGGTGCATCTAATCTATGACCAACTTACGTTCGCCAAAAACTTGGTGTAAACAAAATAAGGATCGTAAGGAGCTCAAGACGCCCAACGATCATCCCAAACATCATCAACCATTTTGCGATATCAGAAAGACCTCCATAATGGCCTGAGGGGCCAATTTGATCGCCAAGGCCTGGCCCCACATTTCCAAGGATTGTAGCACTCCCTGAAAGACTGGATATAACATCAAGTCCACTCAAGGATAGACTTAGAGCCAAAACAGCATAACAGAAAATATAAAGAGCGAAAAAAGCTAACACCGACATAAAAGCGGCTTCTCTCAGTTTTGTATTATTGTAAAGAGGAACGAAAACACCGTGAGGACGTCTCAGCTGTAAAACCTGAGCTTTTGCGGCTTTAAAGAGGATTTGGAATCGAAAGATCTTGATCCCTCCAGCTGTTGATCCTGTACAACCTCCGACAAACATCATAAGAAACAGAAAAATCAAAGCAAAACTCCCCCACGTATTGAAGTCATCAGTTGTAAAGCCCGTTGTTGAAGCTATTGAGACAACCGCAAATGAACCATGGCGAAGGGCTCCAAGAATATCATATTGATTTGTACCCCATAACCATATTGTCATGAGAATTATGGCCACCCCAATTAGTGATAAGAATACACGCACCTGTGAATCTCTCCACAGAGCATAAATGTCTCCTTGAATAAAACGGGTAAACAACAGAAGGGTCACACTACCCATGATCATAAAAATCATAGCAATAACTTCGATTTGAACACTATCAAAAGCACCAATGGAGAGATCAGAATTCGCAAAGCCAGCCGTTGAAACAGTCGTCATCATCATACAGATCGCCTCAAATGGTGTCATTCCAGCAATCCAATAAGCCACACCACAAAGAGCAGAAATCAGCACATAGGTTGATAAAATGGCTGAAGCAATCTGAGAAACGCGTGGGAAATACTTTTCTGAACGATCAGAAAATTCACTTCTAAAGAGCTGCATACCACCAATCTTCAAAGCTGGTAAAATCGTCAACGCCATAACAACGATTCCAACACCACCCAACCATTGAAGAAGAGCTCGCCATAGAAGAATCCCCGGAGGTGCATAATCAAGATCCTTAAAGACTGTTGCACCTGTTGTCGTCAAACCTGAGATCGCCTCAAAAAAAGCATCCGTAAAAGTAGGAGCGGCACTCGACAAAATAAAGGGAAGTGAAGCAAAGAGAGAGATAGCAACCCAACTCGAAACCGTGAGGATAAATGTCTCCCGTACTTCAAAGACAGGTTCATCTTCTGGCCTAAAAGCCAACATGAGAAGAACGCCTACAAACCCTGTAATTGCGGCAGATTCGCCGAAATAGACCCAATCCGGATCCCTATAGAGCAGATCCATCAAAGCAGGAATAGCCATTGCTACCGCAAGAATGGTCAAAAAAATGCCAAGAATAAATACAACAAAACGACTTTGAATCATGGGGGCTATGAGCCTTTTTTATTTTGGTCTGAGTATAGCACACGAACCCGGGTGTTCAAAGACTCTGCAACAATGACGCGAGAGGGAAAGGTCTTACTCCAAACACTTTGTCAACATAGCACGGTCTTTGTGATAAAACTCAAAGAATCCCTTGTTTTCGTCCACCTTAAAACCAACACCTTCAAAAGACTCTATTAAATCATTGGACGGCTTCAGCAAGCTAATGACTTGATGAGGCATGGTCTTTTCATTGGGAAGGAGTTGCCCTCCTGCTCTGAGTTCTCTCAATTTCTCATAAGCCGCATAAATAATCCCGATCTCCTCACATCGTGTTAAGTCGTCTTTTAAAATGGGAAGCATATAAGCAAGTCCTCGATTATCCACACGTGTGAGCGCACATCCACAAGAATCTGGGACTTTTTGTATGACACCGAGTGCTACCCATTTATCAACAATCTGAACATGCTGGGGAATACAGTACCCCAACGTTGGCATAACTCCTAATTGAACATAGCCAAGACATTGCCCACATTGTGTTCGTACCGCATAAAGATGATAAGGATTGCCCTCCTCAACACGTCTTAAATGATTCTCATAAAACCAGTGCCCTAGGTTTTCTTCACTTGGGAGACCACTTCTTGAGGTTTTTTCTTCCAATAAGGACTTTAATAGATGAAGGTCTTCGATAGATGCTGTGTTAAGAGCCACTGCTGGAAGCTCAGTTTCATGACCGTCCTCCAAATAAACACAACCTGGTAGAAAAACTAATAGTGTCACAAAAAAGAATTTGACTGCTTTCATAAATTTCATTGTGGGTCCCTGAATACGGTATTATGTAATTTTCTTAATCCTATACAAAACAAGGGATAAAGTCATCGTTTTTTAACTTCCTAAGTAAAAAAATTATTTCATAGCTATTTATCTTTTTATTCCCTATATATAGGTAAATTTATTTTAACATCTGACACAATGGTTATTTCATGAATAATTTTGAATCATTTAAGCTTCCTGAATTTCTTAATAATTCTTTGAAGAAAATGAATATAAAACAACCAACCCCCATTCAAGAAAAGGCCATACCCTGGGCTTTGGAAGGGACTGATATTCTTGCTAATGCACCAACGGGTACGGGAAAAACGATTGCTTATTTGCTACCCCTTCTTACAAAGCTTAACGAGAACAACGATACGACAGCCTTAATTCTGGTGCCAACTCGAGAACTTGCAGCACAAATTCAAGTAGCCGCGCGCACACTTGCAAACAATACAATGGGAGTAACTCTCCTCATTGGAGGCGAGTCCATTTTCAAGCAAATCCTTGCCTTACGGAAAAAACCAAGGATCGTTATCGGAACTCCCGGTCGAATCATTGATCACCTCCGAAGGAAAACCTTAAATCTAACCCCTACAAAGTTTTTAGTTCTTGATGAAACAGATCGAATGCTCGATATGGGCTTTACGGAAGATTTACAGCATATTGTTCAAAAGCTCCCTGAAGTACGTCAAACTCTTATGTTCTCAGCAACAATACCACCTAGTATTAAGACTTTGTCTTCAACCTATTTAAAGAATCCCCAGCATATATCAGTTGGCTCTACGACCCAACCAGTTCAAAAAATCAAGCAAGAAACCCTAGAGATCAAATCAAGTGATAAATTTACTTGTCTCATCAAGGAACTTGATAACCGTCAAGGGTCAGTCATTATCTTTGTTAAAACAAAGCACAGTGCAGATCGTCTGGCTGATAAGCTTACAGAAAAAAAGCATGAGGCAGACGCCATTCATGGTGATCTGAAACAGCGCAAACGAGATCAAGTTATTAAGAATTTCAGAAATCTTAAAAAGCGAATTATGGTTGCAACCGATGTGGCTGCTCGCGGACTTGATATCCCACATATTATGCACGTTATTAATTATGACCTTCCCCAGTGTCCAGAGGATTATATTCATCGTATTGGCAGGACAGGACGTGCAGGTATGGAAGGTTTTGCCCTTTCTTTTATTTCTCCAGATGAGACTCATAAATGGAAGCGCATATATAATTTAATTCATTTAGGAAAATCTGAGGAGACCTCCTTTTCAAATAAGAAGCCTTCAAGAAAAAGAAGAAAGCCATTTGCAAATAAACAAGCCAATGAGCAACAACCTAAAAAATCAAGAAAACCAAATGAATCCAAAAACTGGAATCCAAAAGAAAAACCCTTTAAGAAGAAAAGAAGAAACGAGTCACAATCAAAGGACAGCCCCTTCAATCGTCAAAAGAGTTTCAAAAAACGAGCAAAAGGTTAAGGTTTTTTAGAACTTACAACGACTTTGTAAAACCAAGTTGCAATGCCAAGGATCGCAAGAAGTCCCAATACATCCGTTGAATCCTTCAAGGCATCAGGGACAATTCTAAAAACATTGGTACTCTGATAGACAACAAATGGAATAGCAAGAAGTATGCCAACAAGGGCTTCACCTGCAATGAGTCCTGAAGCAAATAACATGCCTTGTCGCTCTGCATTATCTCGAACGGCTTCAGAAGCTTTCCGTTTTTTAAGTGTTCGTTGAGTTACAGCTGAAAGAATACCACCTAATAGTAAGGGGCCTGTCACATCAAGAGGCATATATATTCCAATAGCCACACCTAAAATTGGGAAACGCCAACTTGACTCCTTTTTTACAAGGTACTGATCAAAGATGATAACGACCACTCCTAAGAAGACCCCTATAATTACCATCGTCCAGTCCATTGACTTTGTAAATATAGCCTGAGAAACAGCAGCAATTAGAGCTGCTTTAGGAGCACTCAACGCATGGGCAGGATCCATACCCTCACGCGGAAGGACATCGCCAAAACCATAAGCCTCAAATAAGATTTGGAAAATTGGAGCTGTTATTAAAGCAGATACAAAAACACCTACCATTAACATAACCTGTTGTTTCCAGGGCGTTGAGCCCACGAGCTGTCCAGATTTTAAGTCTTGAAGATTATCTCCACCTACAGCCGTGGCAACACCAATGATACCCCCCACAAGAATTGTAAGACCGGCTGCATTGATGGCCATATCTGCCTGCTTTGAAAAATCTATTTGGATTCCCAAAACTAAGTAGAGACAAAGTGATAGGAGTAAAATACCCATTAAGGTCACACCAGAGATTGGGTTATTTGATGAACCTAATACACCACACATATAGGATGATATGGAAGCTCCAAGTCCACTAAACAGAAACGCCAAAACTGTAATAAAGATACTAATGCCTATGACCATGCCCGTCGTCAAATTTAATCCATGGGCCAGCAGGACAGATTCAATAAAGAAATAGGCTGGGATTATTAAGAGAACTGCAAATACCGCTACATATGATATGGGAATATCAAGTTCTGTTCGTGCAATGCTTGATTTTCCTTCTAACTTTATTTTCTTTATACTTTCAAGGGAAGATTTTACAGCTCTCTTTAAGGGATCTGAAAGTTCATAAAGCATCCAAAACCCACCCAAAACCATCATTCCAACACCTATAATACGGATTTTGGAGTTCCAAATTTCAACAGCAGCTGCATACGCATCAGGAGCATCCGCAGGAAGTCCAAAATAAGCCCCATACAAAGGAACTGCAATAAACCAGGCAGCTACAGCGCCAGAAAAGAGGCTTATGGCAACCTTAAAGCCAATGACATATCCAGCTCCTAACATAGCTAAAGAGAAACCTGATCCCACACCAAATACGGTATTCCCAACACGACCCCAAATATTGATGCCGTCAGCAAAGATTTGGAAGCCACTTTGACAAAATTTTATAAAACCAGAAGCCAGTCCTGCTAACAGGATATTAGCCCCTGCCCCTTTATCACCAGCTTTCAAAACTTCAGCAGTCGCAATGCCTTCTGGAAACTTGTAATTTTCCTCAATAATCATGGCACGTCTTAAGGGAATTGAAAGGAGAACGCCTAAGAGGCCACCTAAAGCAGCAATGATTACGGTTGTTGCGTATGGAAAATAATTCCAGTAACCAATCATCACGAGGGCAGGAATTGAAAAAGCAAGGCCAGCAGCGACAACTTCTCCGGCAGAAGCAGTTGTTTGGACAATGTTATTTTCAAGAATGTTAGAATTTTTGAAGAATTTTAAAACCGCCATAGATATCACCGCAGCTGGGATACAGGCTGAAACACTCATCCCCGCTTTCAAAACTAAATAGGCATTTGACCCTGCCATGAGAATGACCAATAGAATTCCTAAAACAACAGCTTTAAATGTTATTTCTGGCAACTTTATGGATGGTGAAATATAGGGCTCTACTTTTTCTTGATTTTTATTTTTCATACATTTCCTCGAAGGAACTTACTAGACTATTACGGTTTTAGATATACATACTGCATTTTTTCGATGCAAGCAAAAGTTAACAAAATTCAAACTTTCATGTGATGCGTGACTTAAATGCATCCAAAAACCCTTGTAAGATATAAGAGGCAGCCATTTTATCAACAACTTTGCGTCTCTTAGCACGAGACATATCGGCGTCTATGAGGGTTCTCGTAACAGCAACTGTTGAAAGCCTTTCATCCCACAGACAAATGGGCATATCTTGTAGAGCTAATAAATTGACCACAAATTGCTTCACTGATTGACATCTTGGTCCTTCGGTACCATCCATATTGAGGGGATAGCCAACAACAACGCCTACGACACTATGATCCTGAATTGTCTTCAACAGTACTTGGGAATCCTGTTTCCATTTTGTTCGTTGAATAACTGAAAGAGGCGATGCAATGAGGCGCAACCTATCAGAAATTGCAAGACCAATTGTCTTTTCACCTACATCACACCCCAAAAATCTACCTTCATTTTCAAAAGGATATAAAAAAAATTCTGTTTGTGTCAAAAGTGGCATCTTCTCTTCATCTTTTTTTAACGCCTCCTGAAGTATCCTTACTTTAAAGAAAGTAGAAGGAGGAGGTCAAATGAGCTTATCACGACAGTCTCTTGAGATCCTTGTTGATCTCTTAGAGATTAAAATTAACTCTCTTCATGTTCAAGATAGAGATGACGCAAGAGAACTTAACAAGTTGCGTAAATGCAGACAAGAACTCTTCCTTGAACTAACTCTACAAAGTTCTAAACGGACTCGACGAATCATGAGCCCGACAGCTTTTTCTGAAAGAACTTATAGAAAAAAAATATCCTCAAGGCGCTAATGTATTTGTTCTTCTATTCGTATAATTGCCCAGTGGACCCGTATCCATATTAAAGGATGTACTAAAATCCCCAATATTTTTAAGGAATAGGTTAAACATTATAATTGTCGCAGGTTTAACATCTCTTGTTTGAAAGTATTGGCGTTGCACAGTAACACCAAGACCAAAGCAATCATCTCTGTAGAATAGGCCTATGCCATGCTGCAAGACTCCTCCTTGTTCTTTCTTAGAATTTAAGTTCTGAAGAAGGGAGGCCTTTATAGTCCAGTATTTTGTAAATTGAGAAGATAAAGTAATATTGACTTGATTAATATTTGCTAACTGAGAAACGGGTTGATTCACTAAGCGTGCGCGATCGACTCTATTTAAAAATAAGTAGTCTCCAGAAAGATTCGCAATAGCTGGACCAATGGATCCGCCAACCTCAGCGAGACGGTGATCCAAAGTTTCTTCATCTAACCGAAACCTATAGTTCAATGTCAGCCAACTGAGTGGGCTTGCTTCTATACGTCCTACATAATCTGAGGCTTTATGATTCAAACCAGAATTCAGAAAGGGATTTTCCTTGTTTGTAAAAGAATAACTTTGACCAAGAAAAATATCCAAATCTCCAAACCAACTTCCTGTTGTTAGAAACTCACCTCCATAAACAACACGACTTCCTAGATCTATTCGGTCATAACCTGGGAAACGATTAGAGCTGAATAAGTTAGCATCATTCAATTCAAAATCTGTACTATCTTCATTGGGAATTCTTCTCTGAGCAAGTCCAATATCCTTTTTTGGAGCTCCAATAAGTTGGGCGACAGGCTGTACGATAAAACTTTGACATCCATAGAATGCAGCAAAAGGCCACTTCCAGTCTAGTCCCGCTTGTGGAAAGAAACGAGCTCCCCCATCTCGCTGACGATCATTAAAAAAATCTTGATTCCTCATGGCAAGTCGGGCTGCACGATCATTTTGATTTTCAATGTTATAGAGATCTCCTCTGGCTGATCCAAAAACAGAAAAGACTTGACCACTTTGAATAATCCAAGGTCTTCTCCAGCCCACGGAACCAATAGCCCTTTGCATATTAATTCCTTTTTCCCTATAGAGATTTAAGAGGTTACCATCAAATGTAAAGCGTCCTCCCCACGGATCTTTTGCCGTGTATGCACTATACTCAAGCATGGGTAAAACAACGGGTATTCTTTCCTGTATATCCGTTGTTTGAAGACCTTGAAAGTAATAAGTTTTACCTGCAGCATAATCCCTCTGATTCAAAAAGCCCTCAACAAGCCCTTCAGATGTCAATACGGGTTCATTTTGCCATCCAGAAATTTTATATTTTCTAAAATATGTTTTATCACTGACGTAACCGCCGCTGAGTTCTGCTCGCCAAATATCGTTAATATTGAGTATTCCGTCTGCGTAAACATGACCACGTGTCTCAGGAATTTTGTACAGATTTGCTCTTTCAGCCCTTATATCTTCTTGTGATTTCTTATAATTGGTAATGCTGCCATCAACTTGAAAAAAGCCACTTCCAAAGAATTTTCGATATTGTCCCATAAGGACAGGACTTTGCTCCGTAAAGAAATAAGGAGCGAGTGTAATATCGCTTTCAGGAAGCGCGAGATAGTAAGGTGTTTGGATCCCTGGACCGAAATCTGAAATGAACAGAGGTTGGGGAATAAGAAAACCACTACGTCTCTCAAGCGGTTGAGTTGCATAAGGAAGATAAAATATGGGAACATCGAGAATACGAAAATCAGCATCCCTGAAATGGATGTCTTTGTTCACATCGTCCTTTGTAGCTTTTCGAGCATTGATTTGCCAGGTAGGTCGCTTGTCTCCACACAACTCACAAGGCGTATACACGGCTTGATCTAATTCTTGCCTATCTTCAAACTTTCTCCCTTCGATAGCAACAATCTTAGAATCATCTTCAAGAAGAGTCCTCAGTTGTAAAAGAACCCCTTCTTTCATGTCTCCTGTTAACTCGAGATATTCAACGAAGTTGATATCTCCATCCGCTTGACGAAGTCTCACATTACCAGAGGCCGTAACCAGGTCGGAGTTTTCATTATAAGTAACCATATCTGCTTCAAGCACATTACCTTGATGGTCAAATTCTACATTACCCTTCAGAATGAGAATTCCTAAGTCACGATCATAGGTTTGACTATCTGCATAAAACAGCACAGGCTTTGTCTCATCAGTGGCTTTATTAACAGCAGCATTCACTGGATTAAACAAAAATATGTTTATGAGTAGAAGGTAACTGATTTTTTTTATTTTCACCTTAACCATCCTCTTGGTTAAAAACGAGAGCTGCACCTACCATAACGGTAACGAGGGGGGGAAGCCAAGAGGCAATAAGTGGAGGCAATCCCCCCGATGTTCCAATGGCAAATGTCATATCCTTAAAAAAGTATAGTAAAAAGCCAACAAGCAGCCCGGTGACAATAATGAGCAATGATCGTCCTTGGCGAATGGGGCGACAAGAAAAGGAGGCCGCTAGTAAAATCATAGCTGCCACCCAAAAAGCACTCGCGATCATTGAGTAATACTGCATCCGATATTTAAGGCTGTGAAGGCCGGATCGTTCCATTAAGGCAATCGTTGAAGGTAATTTCCAAAAAGAAAAAACGTTTTTGCTAACCTTCATTTTTTCAATAATTCCCTTATCCAACGATGTTTGAATTACTTTATGATCAAAAGGGAGAGCGATTTGCCCCGCAACCGTATCCCATCCATCGGATAATTCGAGTTTTCCATCTTTTATCTGGGCTCTTTTAGCATCAATTCTTTGAATAAAATTATCATTTGGAGATGTGATAATAATATTTAGATTTTGAAATTCCAAATTTTTTAAATTTATTTTAGTTGCCCTGTAAATAACTTGATTATCACCTAATTTCTCACTCAACCAAAGACCTGTGGTTTCAATTTTAACGTCCTCTTTTGATTTTGATAAATGACGTTTATCGAGCTTCTCATACCTTTCCATCATGGCCGTTGATAATGGATTAAACCCAGTTAAAACAATCATCCCCACGATCAGACCTGTTATGCTCATGGGAAAGATCACCTTCCACAAAGAAAGCCCCGATGCACGTAGAATGATTAATTCATTACTACGATTCAGTTTCCAGAAGGTAAAGATGGCAGCTCCAAAACTAAGGAAGGGAATGACCTGTTCTAAAAAATGAGGAGCCCTTAGAACAATCATATTTAACTTAATTCCAAGACTGAGTTCGGAGGCCCCTGATTTCCTTTGAAGCTCGGCAAAATCAAATAATAATATGATGAAAAAAATACATAGAAGGCCAATTCCAAAACTCAAAAGAAAGGATCGACTTAAATAACGGGAGAGAAGACTAGAGATTTTCATGACAACTCTCTCTTAAAAAATGGAAGTCCTCCTTTAAGGAGAAGAACGATACAAACACCAAGGGACAAGAAGATAACGCCATAACTAATAGGAATCATAATATTTGAATAAGTTAGAGTATGTAGGAAAATCATCGTGCCAATCTGCATCATACTTGCAATGATACAGGCGATAATAATTTTTCCAGCTCTTCCCTTCCTCTCAAATTGACCGAGAATCATGGCACACACTCCAATTAAAGCAAACACTAAGGCATAGAGAGGTGAGATAATCCTTTGATGTGCAGCAGAAAGAAATTCCAACCGTAATTTTGGGGATAGTTGTTCACCTGGATTTAAAAGATCACCGACAGATCTTTCATAGGCTCTAACAAATCTCGCTCCTGCACCTTGACTACTTGAAGGATCTTTCGCTTCAATGATATATCGCTTAAAATATAAAATTGATGGTTTTCCAGTATCTGTATCCTTTTCTTGACGATTACCATTCAAGAGAAGCAATTGTCCCCCTTCTTTTTCATTAAATAAAATTCCTTTTTCAGCCATAAAAATCGTTTCTTTTTCTACCTGATTACCATCATAGATGAGGAGTCCAATATAATTTCCCTTAGCGTCTTGTTCCTTTGCATAAACTGTATATTTACCGAGTGAATTGAATTGACCCACTTGAATTAAATTGGCTAGTGTTTCCTCTTGCAATGTCGTAATAATATTTCTGTATTCCCTAAATGAAAGCGGCATAAAATAGAGAGTAAAGAGATATAAAATACATGTAAAAATACTTGCCATATAAATGGCTGGTTTCGCCAGTTGCCAATACCCAACCCCCGATGCCTGCATCACGACCAATTCGTGATCTGTGATTAACTTATTATAGATGAAAAGAACTCCAATAAGGATGGCGATGGGAACGACAATCACAATTAAGTTAGGGAGCAAAAAAAGAATCATCTTAAAAAACAAAAGGATAGGAACGCCCTTATTCGCAATATAGTCTATATATCTGAGTGATTGTGCAAGCCACATAATGCAGGTGAGTACACATGTGGTTGCCAGCACGGTGAAAAAGAGTTGCCCAAAAATATATCGCGAGAGTTGTTTCATAAGTTCTATAAACACAAAAATACTCACGATGACAATCGTTTAATTTGAAAAAATTAGCAAGGGCAAAGTGTTAACGGTATAAAGCTTACAACCACCCGACATTGGGTGTAATATCCGTTATACTTGTCTGCCCCGCCCAAGCTATGTTGCTAAATAATACAGATCCACCTGCATCGAAGGTCATCAGAACATGGCCGCCACTGTCCGAGAAGGTGGAGGCATCATTAATATCTGCAATCGATGTAATCCCAACCCCTGAGAACTCTAGGATATCATTGACACCGCCAAAGTTCATGTCAAGAATCGTATCATTTCCATTGCTCCCATTCATGGAGAATACGAAAGTATCATTCCCTGCTGTTGTGAGTGTACCAGAAGTATTAATCTGCACATCACCAACAAGAGTATCATTACCCGCACCGCCATCCAACCTATCAGTACCCGCTGTTGTGATGGTACCAGTATTAGTCAGCACATCACCAACAAGATTATCATTACCCGCCCCACCATACAACTGATCATCTCCTGCTTTAATGATTATACCAGCCAGATTTGCCCTCGCATCTCCAACAAGAGTATCAATACCCGCGCCACCATACAGGATATCATTCCCCGCTGTTGTGATGGTACCAGCAGTATTTGTAAGCACATCCCCATAAAGGGAATAGATAGCAATAATTTGACCAGAGCTATTATTGTCCCCTCCGATTAGTATATCATTCCCTCCCGTGAGTGTGGCGGAAGAATTTTGAAGCGCATCGCCATAGAGGGAATAGATACCATTATTATTGTCCCCTCCGATTAGTATATCATTCCCGCCTGTGAGGTTGGCGGAGGCGCCAGAATTTGTATTTACATCACCATAGAGATTATAGCGTGCATCATTTGTAGAAATACTGCCTCCTATCAGCACATCAATTCCGCCCGTTAAAGCGCCGGAATTGCTATTTGCATCCCCGATGAGATTAACTGTAGTAACTGTAGTAGGGACTCCTCCAATCATAAGGTCGTGAAGAGACGTTCCAATAACTGTGGTGAGAACAGCCGAGGACTGAGGCCCGTTGATAAGATTGTAGGAATGACTTGCAAAGCTGACTGTATGATTATCTCCATTGGTTGTGTCTGCTGGAATTTGTGTTAAAGCAGGATTTAAGTTATTCATCACATTCACAAAACCTGAGACGATACTGAGTGAATATTGCAGAGGTGAAAGAGCTGGAGGAAGCCCAAGCGCCGCTATATCGGAAGGTGACAATGGTGTGTTAGAATCAACAAATCCTCGCGCAGCTGGACTGAGAATGTCGTCAGTAAAGAAGTTACCGTCTGGGATATCAACTCCATTGACTTGGATATTGATGGTATTGTTAAGTGCGTTGAGAGTATTCAAACTTCCAGTTCCAATGCCTGTCAAGGTCACGGAGCTTCCATTGATAAAGTTGACGACGACATTTCCACCAACGCCAGCATCTGTGACCGATGCCACTAGAGCTGCTAAGTCAGCAAGATCCTCCATATTGCTGTTGATGTCGGGAACGCCAACAAAGTTCAATATATCCTTAGAAGCTTCAAAATCCCCAACCGTATCGTCCCCAAACCCACTAACATCAAAAACGAAAGTGTCGGCTCCGGTGGTTACGGTTAAATCCCTGATGAATGCATCTCCATAGAACAGGTCATTATTAATTCCACTAATGAGTGTGTCGTTGCCTCCCACTGAAAAGTCTTCCATCGTAATAGCGTCGCCAACAAGTGCCTGATTTAAACCACTTCCTGCTGTGAGGATGTCGTCGCCTCCCTGTGTACTATCTGACATAATACCTGCGTCGCCATAAAGCTGGTCATTACCACTTCCTGCTGTGAGGATGTCGTTGCCTCCTTGCGCACTGCCTGACATACTATTAGCATCGCCGAAGTGTCTCTGATTAGCACCACTTCCTCCGATGAAAGTGTCATCGCCGCCCACTGCAAAGCCGAACATGGAATTCGCATCACCAAAGAGCAGTTGGCCACTCCCACTGCCTCCTGTAAGACTGTCGTCTCCTCCTTGACTCGTATCGAGCATGATAAGCGCATCGCCAAGGAGCGCCTGATCCATACCACTGCTTGCTGTTATGGTGTCGTTTCCTCCCAGTGCACTACCTGACATGTCATTTGCATCGCCAAAGAGCAGTTGGTCACTCCCACTGCCTCCTGTAAGACTGTCGTTACCTCCTTGAGTATTATCGAGCATGATATTCGCATCGCCATATAGCTCCTGGTTACTTCCACTTCCTGCTGCTATGATGTCATTGCCTCCTTGGGTAGTGTTGTACATGATGTATGCATCGCCGCGAATTTCCTGGCCACTCCCACTTACCCCTGTAATGGTGTCGTTACCTCCTATTGCATTACCTGACATTTCATCTGCGTCGCCAGTGATTTGCTGAGCAAAACCGCTTCCTACTGTGATGATGTCATTGCCACCTTTTGCATTGTCGATCATGAAACGAGCGTCGCCAAAGACGAACTGAACTTCTCCACTTCCTGCTATGATTTCGTCGTCGCCTCCTTGTGTGTTACCGGACATTTGATAGGCATCTCCGCGGAGTTCTTGGACATTCCCACTTCCGCCCGTGATGGTGTCATCACCACCCACCGCATTGTCGTTCATAAAAGCTGTATCACCCGTTAATTTCTGGTAAAGCCCGCTACCACCCGTGATTATGTCATCGCCGCCCAGCGTATCGTCGTACATTAAAAATGAATCTCCCAAAATTTCCTGGCCATCCACACTATCTAATGTGAGAGTGTCATTACCGCCCACGGCATTGTTGCTCAGTTGATACGCATCGCCGTGAAGGACCAGGTCACTGCCGCTTCCGCTTGTGATGATGTCGTTGCCTCCTTGAGTCGAGCCAAACATAAACAATGCATCACCATAGAGGGTCTGATGAAACCCACTTCCTGCTATGAGTTCGTCATCGCCACCCACAGCAAAATCAATCATCCCTACAGCATCACCAAAGAGCACTTGGTCAATTCCACTTCCTCCTGTTATGATGTCGTCGCCTCCTTGTGTAGTGTCAGACAATTCATATGCATCGCCGCGAAGCTCCTGGCCATTCCCACTTCCGCCTGTAATGGTGTCATCTCCACCCACCGCACCGTTGTACATATAGTATGACTCTCCCAAAATTATCTGGCCATCCACACTTCCTAACGTGAGGGTGTCATTGCCACCCACGGCTAAGTCGCTCAGTTGATATGCATCGCCGTGGAGGACCAGGTTGCCCCCGCCCCCACTCGTTAGGATGTCGTTGCCTCCTTTTGCTGTGCCGGACAAAAACAATGCATCACCATAGAGGGTCTGATGAAACCCATTTCCTGCTATGAGTTCGTCATCGCCACCCACAGAAGAGTCAAACATCACTACAGCATCACCAAAGAGCACTTGGTCAATACCATTTCCTGCTGTGATGAGGTCATTGCCTCCTTTTGTTGTGCCGGCCATTTGATATGCATCACCGCGGATTTCTTGGTTACTCCCACTTCCTCCCCAGATGATGTCATCGCCGCCCTCCGAATTGTCGCTCATAAAAACTGCATCACCCGTGAGTTTCTGGCCATTCCCACTTCCTCCTGTGATCGTGTCATTTCCGCCCACGGTATTGTTGTACATATAGTATGACTCTCCCAAAATTTCCTGGCCATCCACACTTCCTAACGTGAGAGTATCATTTCCGCCCACAGCTAAGGTGTTCATTTGATACGCATCGCCGTGGAGGACCAGGTTGCCCCCGCCTCCACTCGTTAGGATGTCGTTGCCTCCTTGAGTCGCGCCTAACAAAAACAATGCATCACCGTAGAGGGTCTGATGAAACCCATTTCCTGCTATGAGTTCGTCATCGCCACCCACAGCAGAGTCAAACATCACTACAGCATCACCAAAGAGCACTTGGTCAATTCCACTTCCTCCAGTAAGGGAGTCGTCGCCTCCTTGCGTACTACCTGACATATCCTGTGCATCGCCGCGAAGCTCCTGGCTATTCCCGGCTCCTGCGGTGAGAATGTCATCACCTCCCACAGAAAAGTCATACATTAATATAGCATCGCCAAAGAGGGACATGTTCGCCCCACTTCCTGCTATGATTTCATCGTTACCTCCACGTGTAATACTGGACATTTGATAGGCATCACCGCGGATTTCTTGGTTACTCCCACTTCCTCCCCAGATGATGTCATCGCCGCCCTCCGAATTGTCATACATAAGAGGTGCATCACCCGTGAGTTTCTGGCCATTCCCACTTCCTCCTGTTATCGTGTCATCACCGCCCACAGCATTGTTGTACATAAAGTATGACTCTCCCAAAATTTCCTGGCCATCAGTACTTCCTAACGTGAGAGTGTCATTTCCACCCACTGAATTGTCGTTCATAAAAACTGAATCGCCCTCGAGGAACTGGCCACTCCCAGTTCCTGCCGTGAGGATGTCATTGCCGCCAACCGCATCGTCGTTCAGGTTAAATGCATCGCCGTGGAGGACTTGGTTACTCCCGCTTCCACCCGTGAGGATGTCGTCGCTTCCTCGTGTCGTGCCGGACATGTCAAAATCATCTCCGTAGAGAAATTGATCATTACCACTTCCTGCAATGAGGATATCGTCGTCAACACCGCTATAGATACTTATCGGTGTTGTGTCAGAGAGAACTATTACATCTTTGTTGTCTTCTCCTGTAATTGAGATCTCTAAATCCGCTGTTGATTGAAGCCCCCCTGAATCTTTCATGGTATAGGTAAATTTTAAGGTTAAAGAATCCCCATCGGGCAAGAAGTCAAAGGCGTTGTTTTTGATCAGATGAACTGAGCCATCTTGCATGATGATAAGCTCAGCAGGGGTTTCTGTGCCCCCTAGGGTCGTGTCGTTGGCAAGAACCCCAGTGGGTGTAATGAGGAAGTGAGCTTTTTCTCCACCGCCTAAAGCTGTTGGAGCGACACTCAAGCTTCCTGTAGCCCCTAGTCCAGCAAGATTAACTGGGCTTGAAGGCACAAACTCAACATAGCTCGCCGAAACAACCTCTTTTGTGTCACCTACATCTGGATCTGTATCATTTGTGAGCACATTTCCAAGTAAGACAGAACTTTCATTAAAAGAGTCATCTACTGATGGTAAAGTATCATCCACGGCTGTTGGTGGTGCCAGGTTAGAGTCCGGAATATCAACTCCATTGACTTGGATATTGATGGTATTGTTAAGTGCGATGAGAGTATTCAAACTTCCTGTTCCAATTCCTGTTAAGGTTACGGAACTGCCATTGTTAAAGGTGATAACGACATCACCACCGAGACCACTATCTGTGACGCTCAAGACAAGATCATTTAAGTCATCAAGATCTTCCATGTTGCTATTAACATCCGGAACGTTGATAAAGTTCAGTATGTCATTAGCAATTTCATAAGTCGTGATTTCATCGACTCCGAATCCTCCCACATCAAAGACGAAGGTATCATTCCCAGTCCCTCCATCAAGACTGTCATTGTCACTTCCGCCGATAAGTGTGTCATCGCCGGCTTCACCCCAAAGCACATCATTTCCAGCTTCTCCATAGAGAATGAATGGGGTTGTAATGTGGGTATAGCTTGACATATCCACAATATCATTTCCTGCCCCAGCATGAATTTCCTCTATATCAGGGATCAAAATTGAAGTAAAAGAATTTCTAAGAATTCCGTCATTCCCTGAACTTCCTATCAAGATATCGTATTCGCTCCCTCCACTGTACGTATCAAAAGATCGATTCATACCCGCAACGAGAATGAGTTGTCCGGTAAAGGTGTTTAGGAAATTCTGTCCGCTCGGCCACACGCCATCTACGCTAAAGATCAAGGTATCATTGCCCGCACCCCCCAGGAGAGTATCAGTCCCAAGTCCCCCATTAAGGAGGTCATTCTCACTTCCGCCGTTAAGCGTGTTATTTGTGCCTGCCCCAATGTAGACATCCTTGTTATCCGTCCCCGTAATGGTAATATCCAAGTCTGCCGTTGATTGAAGACCTACTGAATCTTCCATGGTATAGGAAAACTTTAAGGTTAAAGAATCCCCAACGGGCAAGAAGTCAAAGGCGTTGTTTTTGATCAGATGAACTGAGCCATCTTCCATGATAATTAGCTCAGCAGGGATTTCTGCGCCCCCTTCATTAGCAAGAACCCCAGTGGGTGTAATGAGGAAGTGAGCTTTTTCTACACCGACTAAAGCTGTTGGAGCGACACTCAAGCTTCCTATAGCCGTTGTTCCGAGTCCAGCAAGATTAACTGGGCTTGAAAGGATAAACTCAACATAGCTCGCTGAAACAACCTCCTTTGTGTCAACTATATTTGGATCTGTATCGTTTGTGAGCACATTTCCAAGAGCAATGGAACTATCATTAAAAGTGTCATCCACTGCTGGGAAATTATCATCCACGGCTGTTGGGGGTAGGTTTGCGATAAAGACAGTGAAGGACACTGTAGCCGGTAGCACACTTATACCACCAGGATGAGTATCGGAGACCGTATAAGTAAAGGAAGCCGGCCCACTGTAACCTGATGTAGGAGTGAATTCTATATTTCCATCTAACAACAAAGCAACCGTTCCATTTACGGCATTTCCAACGCTGTTAATATACAGAAGAGCTGCATCCCCATTATCCACATCCGTATCATTTGAGAGAAGCGATGAAGCGAGTATAATGGTGGGCTCATTATCTGGTATATCAGGGGAAACTGTATCGTCGTTAGCGACTGGCGCATCATTGATGCCTGTGACCTCAATAGAAGCTGTAGCAGGGCCTGATTGAGCATCAAACTCATCCTTCGCGATGTAGCTGAAGTTAACAGTTGCTGTTTCACCTTGAGCGAGATGTGCGAAATCCGTACCTGGTGTAAAGACCACGTTTCCACTAACGAGAGAAATATGTGAATCTCCACTCACAGACGCAATGGATAGAACGTGACCATTATCTTTATCCGTGTCGTTAGCAAGGAATACAGATCCAGGAAGAGTCGTGCCTGTATTTTGGTTCGTCGTTGCAACTTGTCCGTCATTAAGGGCTACAGGAGCATCATTCGTACCTGTAATAGTCACATCGATAACCTGAGACGCTGTACCGTCGAAGGACGTGACGGCAAGCATGTCATGGACTTGTTGCCCTTGTGCTAAGGCTTGAACGTTAGCAGCAAGATTGTTGAGGGCATAGCTCCATGAACCAGCAGTCGCATTAAATGAAAAGTCGCCATACACTCCACTTAAAGATCCAGGAGTTTGAAAATGATTTTCCCCCGCATCCGGATCGCTCACACTAAGCAAGCCAAATGCAGACAAGGTTCCATCCTCTTGCACAGCCCCTATTGCCGTTCCCGTAATCGTAGCGGGGTCATTCACACCCAGTATGGTGATTGTGAGAGTCGTTGGTGACGAAAATAAGGCAGGACTTGAACCAGGGCCAAAATATTGACTTTCTATAACATAGCTAAACACCACAGCTTGTGTATCACCTGCGCCTAATTGGTCAACGTAAGGATGGTTGACTGCAAAGCTATAAGAACCATTTTGTTGAATAAATAGCGATCCCCAGGGGGACGTATTGATCGTCAGTCCCGCTAACGTGACAGGAGTTCCATCGACAGTTTTTACACGGATGGGATCTAAGTCTGGATCTTTGTCATTTGTAAGGACATTCCCAGTGACAGGAGCTACTGCATCCTCGTTTATGTTGTTTGTATCAAGGACTGCAATAGGAGCACGGTCAGCAAACAAACCCTTGAGCTGAATACTCATGTTATCAAACTTTAAGGTTGTTGACCTGTGACCTATAATTGTATCCGTCCCATCTGGGCCGGTAATCGTATAGGTTCCGTCAAGCGTAGAACTTCGGGTAATCGTATAAGAAGACCTGAGGCCATTAAATTGGAGCGTTGCATAGAAATCCTGGAGAACATCCATAATATCATTGCCCGAATCTCCCGAGAGGATGTTATTTCCCTGTATATTATTTGGAGCCATCGCAATCAGATAATCGTTACCCGATCCCCCGTGCAGGAAGTTTGATGTGCCAAAAGCAACAACCAAGTCCGAATCGTTTCCGCCATGTAAGAAGTTATTATTTCCAATGCCCATAACAAAGTCCTTGCCGGATTGACCTTGGGCCGAAGAATTATTTGCATTCATCACAATGATATCGTTCCCGCTGCCCGTATCAATATTGATCGTCCCCGTCAGTTTTGTACGATAAATAGCATCGTTGCCTTTATCCGTTTTAATAGACGAGACGGTCGTTGGTATAAGCGTTGTATCCGCAATGGTTGAAAGGGTATAGGACAGCCCATTAGCCGATTTCCATGTATTAAAATAGGGGGTGATATAGTTTACATCATCAGTGCCTATTAGAGTTCTCATTGTAGCCATTTTAACAACCTCCCAGAACAATATAAATTAACACCATTATTAATTTCAATTATATTTAATAAATAAATTATGTCAACTATTATTTTATATTATTTTGTATTTATCGATATACTACGTGCTCATCCACCCATGCGTTGAATTATTCACAATAAATTATTTAAACTTGATTCCCTCTTTCGTGATGACGCTACACTGGTGGAAATTATGGTGAATAATTACATATTCCCTAAAAGACAAAGAGGAACTATATTAGGCATCATTTTTTGAGTACAAGGGGTAAAAACATGAGAATCTTCTTCATTATCATAACTTTATTAGTCGGAAGTTCAATGGTCACGGCTAACGAACCTTCTGGGAGTCGAATCGCAGCTGTGGTTAATAAAAGCATTATTAGCCAATCAGATTTAATGAATCGTTTAAAACTAGCTCTCGTAACTTCTGGCCTGGCGTCATCTCCTGAGATGATGGAAAAATTAAGGCCACAAATGCTTCGTACAATGATTGATGAACAGCTCCAATTGCAAGAAGCGAAAAGGTATAAAATTGAAGTCGGTGATAAAGAGGTTAAATTAACAATTAAACATATTGAAGAAAGTAATGGCATGAAGGAAGGCACCATTGCAGAACTTATGAAGCAAAATAATATCCCGCTCAACACTCTTGAAAACCAAATTCGAGCTAACTTGAATTGGGTTCAATTAATGCGGGAAAAGTACATCCCCACACTTCAGATTGCAGATGCTGAGATTGATCAAGAAATGAAAACCCTAGAAACCAAAGAAACAAAAACACAATATCATTTGGCAGAAATTCTTTTGGCTTTTGATAGCCCGGATCAAGAAGAAAGAGTCAAGGCAGATCTGAGTCGCCTTATTGAGGAATTGCAAAAGGGAGCTCATTTTACAGCGCTTGCCCAGCAATTTTCAGCCGCCCCAACCGCATCTCAAGGGGGTGATATGGGATGGCTTACTGATGATCAGTTAGCCCCGGAAATCAAAGAATCATTGACGCACATGAATCCGGGTCAGCTTTCTCAACCCATTCGTACATCTCAAGGATATGTGATTCTTGCTTTCATTGAACAAAAATTACCAGGTTCAGAAGGAGGAGCTTTACTCACAATGCAACAAGCCCTTCTCCCTTTTCCGAAAGAAGTTGATGAACAAAAAGCACAATCTATTCTAGAACTTGCATCAGAAATTTCAAAAACTTCTAAGAGTTGTCCAGATCTTGTTAAAGTAGCTCAAGCAAGATTCCCTGGAACTCAGACTCATTTAACCGAAAAGAAGCAAATGAGTGGACTTCCTGAGCCACTCCAAAAAGTCCTCCAAGCTCTTGAAATCGGAAAGGCCAGTGAGCCATTTCTTACAGATGATGGAGCACTCATCATTATGGTTTGTGAAAAAGAAGCAGCTGAAGTCAAAAAGGTTACATTAGAGGATGCTAGGAATTTTCTCGTGGACCGTAAAATTTCTTTGCTCGCGAGACGAGATTTGAGAGACTTAAGAAAGCACGCCTTTATCGAGATGCGTATGTAATGACGCCTCTTAAGGATGTTATAAGTGCATTAAGAGCGAAGAAAAGTCTTGGACAAAATTTCTTAACGGATCCAAGTATCTTAAGTAAAATTGTGAGATCTGCTGGCCCACTCGAGGGACGTACTGTTATAGAAATCGGGCCTGGACCAGGAGGCCTGACTCGCGAAATCATAAAACACCCCTGCCAAGAACTCATTCTGATTGAACAAGACAAGCGAACGACTCCATATTTAGAAGAACTTCGGGAATATTTTCAAGGAAGGTTCACTATTTTGGAGACTGATGCAGTTAAAGTCTCCTTAGATACTCTTGGATCTGCACCTCGGAAAATCATAGCAAACCTTCCTTATAACATCTCTGTTCCCCTTCTTCTTCAAATGCTGCAGCACATTGAGTGCTTTGAGAGCTTAACACTGATGTTTCAGAAGGAAGTCGCTGATCGTCTCACGGCTTTGCCTAATACTAAAGACTATGGAAGACTGTCTGTGATGTGTCAGTGGACTGCAAATGTTAAGAAACTTTTTGATCTCCCGCCAGGAGCTTTTATCCCTGCACCTAAGGTTACATCGACTGTTGTACAGTTAACACCTAGAATCAACAAAGAAGACGTTGTATGGGAAGATTTGGAGATGATTACGAAAGCTGCATTCAACCAGAGACGGAAGATGCTTAGAGTAGCCCTCAAATCCATTATTTCAAGCCCGCAGGGGGTGTTAGAGGATTCTGGGGTTGATCCTCAGCGAAGAGCTGAATCTCTTTCTATAAGCGAATTTTGCACACTTACGACGTTGTGGAAAAAAGATGTTAAAATCAAATAGATATCTTTCACTCTCTGTGATCAGCCTTATCATTTCATGTCCTCATAAAGACATTCCCTTGCGAGTCGAAGTTCCTACGACTCCAAAGGAAAAAGCGAGCGGTCTTATGTTTCGAGAAAGATTAGGGTTGGATGAAGGCATGTTATTTCACTATTCGAAACCTCAAACCCTTCGTTTTTGGATGAAAAATACCCTTCTCCCACTTGATATCATTTATAGCAATAAGCAAGGTAAAATTATTGCGATCTATGAAAATACGGTTCCCTACTCTCTTGATTCTATTGGCCCAGTTGCGAATACGACATCTGTTCTTGAAGTCAATGCGGGTACTGTTGCCAAAAATAACATTACCAGAGCTTGTACAACCATTTACACAATTCCCCCAAAAGATCTTGCTCGTTGACGAAAGTTCGCGTATATAACACATGTTCGGGGTGTAGCGCAGCCTGGTAGCGCGCCTGGTTTGGGTCCAGGATGTCGGGGGTTCAAATCCTCTCACCCCGACCAGCCTTCGCCCTTACGGGCTACGGCTGGCAGGCCAGCCGGAGACTGTTAGGGCGGAGGCTGGGGTCTTTCGGACTTTCCCAATTAAGAAGGCACAATCCACTTAACACTAGAACTTTATTGATTCTTTTAAGCATTAATCTATTATCCATGTATAATTTGAGGTGAATGATTATGATATCTTACCCTGTTTATCGTGGAATGGCAGCTATGATTTTGTCTGTCTTTTTCTATAGTATCAATGATGCTCTTCTTAAATGGCTTGCGGGAACTTACCACCCCATGCAAATCATATTTTGCCGTTCTTTTTTTACAATTCTCCCCCTCCTAGCCTATGCTCTTTACAAAGGATCATGGGAGAGCTTTAAGACAAAAAACTATCGCTACCAAATCCTCAGAGCCTTTATTGCTGCTCTTTCTGTACCTCTTTACATCTATGCTTATTGGTCCTTGCCCCTTGCTGATGCTTATGCAGTATCTTACGTAGCCCCTCTCTTTATGGCCATTTTTGCGATTCCCATCCTGGGTGAAAAAGTATCATCTCATGCTTGGATAGCAATATCAGTTGGGTTTTTAGGAGTGCTGGTGATGATGAGACCTGGAAGCGCTGTATTGAGTTTAGGGGGATTCTCCGCCTTTTCAGCAGGTTCGGTATTTGCTCTCTCCTTGGTTATGTCTCGAATGCTCAGCAAGACGGAAACAAACATATCTATTACAGCTTGGTTTATGCTGGCCTGTTTTATTATGAGCAGTGTTTTCATGCCATTTGTTTGGATCGAGACAACTTTATATGATTGGTTCTTGTTCGCTGTGTTAGGCCTGGTTGGCTGCGGCGCTCTTTATACAATTACGTTCGCTTTGAGTCTGGCTCCTGCTTCAATTATTGGGCCTCTTGATTATCTACTCCTCGTTTTTGGAGCGGTTTTTGGTTATTATATCTGGGGGGATATTCCTGACGAGTATGTTGTCCTGGGCGCCTTTATCCTTGTAGGTAGTGGTCTTTATCTCATTTACAATGAAGCTCGAATCAAAGATTTAGAACTTTTACCTGTTGTTGAGGAGTAGCCCTTCTTGATGAAACATTTGCTGCAATAGGGGCAAATAACTTTTTCTTCTTTTCCCAGGTTTAAATAAATGGCTGGATGTCCGAGTGGCTCTCCTCCACCATCACATTTGACAACGGTTTCCTTTGTTTCAATAATTTCAAACTGTGTTGCCATACTAAATATCTCCCTATGCTATATTGAAAGCCCGCCTTCGCCAAGGCTTCATCGGGCAGCCTTCTCACTGACCTGCTCCAGCTGGCTTGTCAGCCGTTGCAGCGTAGCTGCGGAGGCTGGCGCGCCCGAAGGGATTCGAACCCCTGGCCTTTGCCTCCGGAGGGCAACGCTCTATCCAGCTGAGCTACGGGCGCATCGTCTTTTGTTTTTTATTCAGTTAACAGTAAACTACATAAAAAACAACCTTTCTGAGATTTCACGACTTACGTAAAAAAAAACCACTCTCCTCTCGAAGAGTGGTTTTTTATAAAATCACCTAGGTAATTTAGGAAACGAGCTTCAAGTTCGTTGCTGAAGTCTTACCTTTGTTTGTCGTGAGTTCAAAAGAAACCTTTTGACCTTCGTTTAACTTGGCAATTCCAGAACGCTCCAGTTCCGTAATGTGAACAAACACATCCTTAGAACCATCGTCAACTTGAATAAATCCGTACCCTTTTGTGGGGTTAAACCATTTTACCGTACCGTTTTGCATATCTCTTTCCTTTAGATAGTCGTTAAAAAATTGAGTTAATTGAGACACGTAAAAATTCAACCCCGGTCGAAGTTATTTTCAAATGGAGGAGCTGGGGTAAGAAGAAGAAGGCAGAATGGTCTATCTTAGTTTCTTACGCAGAGCACTTCATCTCTACGGTTTCATTCCTTAAAAAGTATTAAACTCAATCCTAATATAAGCTTTTTATTTGAAAAAGCAACCCTTTAAGATTCAGAAAAAACAATATGACAAAGGATAAGTGAGCAACGAGTGCTCACCTATACCTATCCACAAGAGGAATCGAATGAATCTACGAAACTTGTCTTACTTTATTCAAAGAATTCCATACTTCAAATGCAGCATTAATCTCAGGCCAAATGCTTAGAATTTTACCATATCCAGTAAGGACCGTCATACCAGTAACACAATTTTCTATGTCTGTTTTGCTATAACCCGCACTTAACAATCCTAAGACTCCTGGTGCCAATTCAAGATTTGCACCTATTCTGTAGTAAAAAGCTGCGAGAGCTATTTCTTTGTCGCTAAACTGAGTTTGTAGTTTATCTAAAAGCGTCCCATGGGTTTCAAGCATAGCATTTGAAAAAGCTTTGGGACATGCATTAATTTTCTGGAGTAATAATTCCTTAGATGGACCTGCATATCTCTCAAGAGCTTTTACACCTTTATCAATGTTTTCCATTTTAAATCTCCCTTTATTGAAATGAAATTATATAAGTAATTTATAATTTAATTATTTTAACATTATAACATTAATATATTATTAATTATAAACAATATTTTATTATTATTCTTAAGACTCTTGAACCGGCCTTAAGAACGATAGTGTTGGGAAATGGTGAGAGGCGTGGAGTAAAAGAAACAATGCAGGAAGACAAGCAACTGCAGTAAAGGTGAAGAAAAGAGACCACGGTAGTATATCTGCTAAATAACCAGCACCTGCTGATAACACTATACGCGCCATTGAGCCAAATGAAGAAAGCAAAGCAAAGTGGGTTGCTGTGTGTGGACGACTGCACAAACTTGAAAGATAAGCAATAAAAGCTGAAGCACCCAACCCACAGGTCAGATTCTCAATACCAACTGTTATCATCAAAACATCAATATTGTAACCTATAAGGGCTTGTATAACAAACATTAAGCTGGAAAGAATTTGAAGAATAGCACAGAGCATTAAACAAGAAAGAATGCCAACATGATTTAATATAAGCCCACCTAGGAATCCTCCAAAGATCATGGCACTAATTCCAAATACTTTTGCAACATTCGCAATTTCCACCTTGCTATAGCCTAATTCAACAAGAAAAGGAGTGGTCATGACATTAAGTGTTGTATCGCCAACTTTATAGAAAAGGATAAAGGCGAGCACGACCCGCCAATCGATTGTATTCAGCAATGACCGTAAGGGTGGATCATAGGTTGCTCGCACCCATTTCAGATAGCTCGTTATAAAATTATCATCTGTTCTTGCCTCTTGCAGCAATTTCGAAGCTTCTGTGTTCCCTTTAACTCCCTTTAAAGATTTCTTATGGTGTGATTTTACTGAGTCAGCCTTTGGTGAAGGACTGAGAAGAGTCGTAACCATACCGACAACCATAAGAGCAGCCATAAGCTCATAAGCCGTTTGCCAAGAATATATCTCAGCCAAAAAGAGGGCCCCAGCACCGGAGGTCATCATCCCTAATCGGTATCCTAAATAAGATGAGCTCGCAGCTGAGCCTTGTTGATTTTCATCAATGACTTCAATACGGTAAGCTTCTATTACAATATCCTGTATAGCTGAACACAAAGCGACACCAAAAGCCCATAAGGCAGTCCCAAAAATGTCTTGTGTGGGATTACTTGATCCTAAGCCTAAGAGCATAAAAATAAGAGACCCCTGAGCCACTAAAGCCCAACTTCGTCTTTGACCCAAGAAACGAGAGAGAATGGGAAGACTCACACGATCAACCATAGGCCCCCAAAGAAACTTTAATGTATAGGGGATAGTCACGATAACAAATAAACCGACTGTTGTATTATTAAGACCTGATTCCTTCAACCAAATGGTAAGCGTTGAAAGCGTGAGCAGGAATGGCAAACCGCTCGAAAATCCATAAAAGAAAATCGACAATATTCGCCGGTCTAAAAAGGCTAGAAAACTCTGTCGCCAGGATTGAATCAATGGTCACCTAACAAATTGTTCATATTACTATATCATAGATAATCATATGTTAAAGATTTATTAAGAGGTATCACACACCATTAACGACTTATTATCAATTTAAATGCTATAATTATATATATTTTGGAGGGTGATATGTCTAATTATGTAACAAATATTTTATGTATAGGTTTCCTTTTATTTGCAACTGAACAGACGGCTTTTGGCTTTGATCTCAAACAATGTAAAGATACGTGCAACAAAGAAGCTTGCGTAGGCCTTGACCAAAAGACGTGTGAAACTGCAGTCTATAAGTGTGTGAAGAAGTGCTATTCAACTTGTGAGACCGATGTCTGCAAAGGTGATATTGATTGTATTCTCGATAAATGCAGTGAAAAAAGAATCTCAGCGGAAAGTTGATCTCAGCTATTCTTCCCTTTTAAGAAGGTCATAATTCCTGAAAAATCTAAAGCCCCTCCCCCATTGTTACAGAATAAGGAATAAAGAGCTTGCGCCTCTGCTCCTAATGGAGATGAAGCATTTTTGAGAGAGGCTGCATTTTCCGCAAGTTTGAGATCTTTTAACATCATGTCACTCGTAAATCCTGCTGCATATTCGCGATTAGCGGGCGAAGTAGGAACAGGCCCGGGGACAGGACAATACTTTGTAATCGACCAACACTGGGCTGAAGATTGGGATGCGACTTCAAAGAACTTCTTCATATCAAGGCCAAGCTTCTCTGCGAGATTGAAACCTTCACAGACTCCAATCATGGATATCCCAAGAATGAGGTTGTTACATATTTTAGCGGCTTGTCCAAGACTTGCGCCACCGCAATGAATGATATTTTTTCCCATGACTTCCAGGTAAGGCTTAAGAGCATTAAAATCAGCTTCCTTCCCTCCCACCATAAAAGTGAGGGTTGCAGTTTCTGCTCCTCCAACACCCCCTGAGACGGGAGCATCAATTAACCTTAAACCCTTGGACTCTGCTTGCCCGTGAATAAACTGGGAGGATTCGATATCAATTGTTGAACATTCCGCAATCAGCACATCTTTATTAATATTAGGAAAGATCTCTTCATATGCTGCACGGACGTGTTTTCCTTCAGGAAGCATGGTGATCACAACACTTACACCCGCAACACAATCCTTGATACTCTGGGCCGTCTTGCCGCCAACATCCTTGAAATCTTTCATTGCGTTTGGCACGAGATCAAAACCAACAACATTGTGACCAGCTTTAAGTAGGTTTTTTGCCATGGGGAAGCCCATGTGGCCTAACCCCATAAAGGCTATGTTTGTCATAGCACTAACTCTCTTTCACCAATGGGTTTAAAATAAGCTTCCACATCACTCTCTTTTATATCTTCTAGTTTTGAAGGTTTCCATCGAGGCAGTTTATCCTTATCAATCAACAAGGCTCGCACCCCTTCAATAAAATCATGCCCTTTATGAAAAGCCAGCGTAAGCCTAAAATCAACCTTCAACCTTTCTTCAAAGGAAAGAGGTGGAACGACATATCTGAATAAGTGGAAGATCACACTCAAACTCGTCGGTGATTTAGAAAGAAGCGTATTATAAGTATTCTGGGCAAAAGGTGATGGATCATTTTTCAAGCTTTCAAATATCTCCTGCAGAGAAGACTTGTCAAAATGATGATTAATTTGATCAAAATGATGTTCCAAAAATCCCTTTTCTTCCGGAGACTTTTTGTAGTTCTCAAGAATTTGATCGAGGGAACGATCTTCCTGGATTTCATTCTTAAACTGGGTGAGTTGACTTGATGGAATAAAATGGGTTGCAAGACCCGTCCATAATGAATCGGCAGCATTCATAATAAAGCCAGTGAGTGCAAGATAAAGCCCTACGGAACCAGGAGCATAATTCAGAAATGTTGAAGCCCCCACATCTGGGAAAAACCCTATGGTGGACTCGGGCATGGCAAGCTTTGCATTTTCCGTCACAATTCGGTGGGACCCGAGGATGGATACGCCGAGTCCTCCTCCCATAGCAATCCCATCAATCAAGGCTATATAAGGCTTAGGATAATTGTAGATGGTGGAATTGAGCTTATACTCATGTCGGAAGAAGTCTGCTACAATTGAATCCTTTCCTTCACTAATGGCAATGGCTGCAGATCGAACATCCCCTCCTGCACAAAATGCCTTACCACCCGCGCTTTGAATGACAACATATCTAAGAGTTGAATCATTCCCCCATTCGTGAAGAGCATCAGCAATACCGTTAAACATTTTTGAATTCAATGCGTTGAGCGCTTCAGGACGGTTTATCGTGATCCAACCTATCCCAGAGTCAGTATGAGTAAGCAGAAGACTCACCTTGCACCCCCCACAGGCGTCATCCTCGCGAATGCGGGGACCCAGGGCAAAGACTCATTGCGAAGCAATGTAATAATTACTACTTTCCTTCGGAAAGAGTTGTTTATCCTGGATCCCTGCTTTCGCTGGGATGACGCCACCTGGTAAAATGCTCCATTTCTAACTATCATTTTACACTCATACCTAAAATTTTCCTCGCAATAATTAGCCGCATGATCTCATTCGTTCCTTCAAGGATCTGGTGAACACGCAAATCCCGCACATACCGCTCGATCTCATAGTCCTTAATGTATCCATAACCCCCGTGAAGCTGGAGGGCTTCGTTACACACCTTAAATCCGATATCCGTTGCAAAGCGTTTCGCCATAGCTGATGCCAGTGTTGCCTCCGGATCCTTTTGCTCAAGCTTTCCTGCAGCACGGTGAACCATCAGACGGGCTGCTTCAAGTTCTGTTGCCATATCCGCAAGACGAAACTGGAGGGCTTCAAACTCAGCGAGTTTCTTCCCAAACTGGGTGCGTTCCTTCATATAAGCAATGGATTTCTCAAGACAAGCTCGAGCTCCTCCTAAAGAACATGAGGCTATATTAATCCGTCCACCATCAAGACCTTGCATCGCAATCTTAAAGCCTTGCCCTTCTTCTCCAATTCGATTTGTAATGGGAACCTTACAGTTTTGAAAAATGACTGTTGTCGTCGGTTGACTTTTCCACCCCATTTTCTTTTCGGGCTTACCAAAACTCAGACCAGGTGTTCCCTTTTCAACGACGATAGCAGAGATTCCATTTGGCCCCTCTTCTCCTGTTCTGACCATACAAAGATAGAGATCACTCACCCCTCCTCCCGAAATAAAGGCTTTTTCACCATTCAGGATGTAATCGTCACCCTCTTTCATAGCCTTAGTTTTAAGGGAAGAGGCATCCGATCCCGAGCTAGGTTCCGTCAAACAATAGCTTGAAAGGTGCTCCATGGTCATCAGCTTCGGGAGCCATGTCTTGCGTTGCTCCCCGTTCCCAAAACTATCAATCATCCAAGAAACCATATTATGGATTGAAATATACGCAGCCGTTGAAGGACAAGCTGAAGATAACTCTTCAAAAATCAAGGACGCCTCAAGCCTTCCGACCCCTGATCCTCCAAACTCTGGAGATGTATAAATCCCTGCAAACCCAAGAGCTGCTGCTTTTCTTAAGGTCTCAACAGGAAAGATACTCTCTTCATCCCAGGTGCCCGCAAAAGGGGCCATTTCCTTTTCAGCAAATTGACGCGCCGTTTCTTGATAAGCCAACTGGTCTTCTTTAAGTTGATAGTGCATGCTACCTCCAAAAAATAAGTATGCCATAAAAATGGAAATCTGGCTACTAGAGGTATAAATCATTTATGCATTTTAAATAATTCTTGCGTTTTTTTCAGAAAAGGCTATCAATTACTTTATTTTAAATTAAGAGTATACATTATGATACATTCACACCATTCAAAAATTTTTCTATCACTTTTATCGGCTTCTTTACTTATTGGGTTTTCCGAACCAAGTTTTGCCGCACGGACAAAGAGAGTGATAAATCAAGAGACAAAAGAGCAAGAAGACCCGGTTAAGAAAAAAGAAGAACTATCAGAAGACAATAATGACCCTACCACGCCAAAAGAAAGAAAAATTGACAGACCAGAGATTAATTTCGATGAAGATAACATGTTTGAGTTCAACATTGAGGATGATAATGATTTGTTTAATGTCAGTTTCGATATTGAAGATAACATGTTTGAATTCAGTTTTGAAGATGAAGCCAACCCCCTCAAACGCAGTGATCCTGATCGAGATAGCGAGGAAGAGGATGAATTAGCTCCTCCCAATAAGAATTTAAAACCCTCATACAACTTTAAGGAGCATTTGACACCGCTGCCTTATATACAAACAACACCAGAAGAATTAAAAGAATTAATAGACCGTGCCAATAATGGGGATGAGGACTTACACTTTGAACTCGTAAAAAGAAAATTTTGGGAAGATGATTTACCTGATCATAGCCCTTTTAGTCATATTGATTCAGATGCACTCCTTACTGGTTCAGATGATTTCTCTAATCCAAATTGGATCATTGAAAAAGCGAAGGAGAATGATTTTTATGCCTGGTATGTTCTATCTCAAAACAGAATAGCAGTGAAGATGGATAAAGTGTTAATCATGGATAATCTGAGGGCACGCGCTGTTCAAGGTAACCCCATCGCCCAATATGTTTTATTTCGGCAGGATCCTTTCAATAATAGCGTTTATCTATCAAAATCGGCAAAAAATTTGTTTCCACTAGCACTTGTAAGCTATGCAGGACTCGGAACATTCGCACTCAATGCACTTATATCAAAGAAAGAAGAAACTAGAGAGTTAGTTAACAATTCTCTTCAATGGGCGGCTGAAGCAGGACATATCCCCTCACAAATTCATTTATTAGATCTACTCGGTACGGATTTATTTATAAAGAAAAAAGAGCTAGCCGATCAAGGACTTGGCAGCTACCAAATTGAAGTCGCTCTTGCCTACTATACAGGAGACAATGTTGAACAAAACAAAGAAAAAGCCTTTGAATATTTAGGAAAAGTCAAATGGTGTTCTAAGCATGAACTAAAACGAATCGTAAAGAATATGGTCAATAAATTCAATGAATTGGACGTTCATAAGGATAAAAAATTCATTGAAGCATTGGGAAAGATTCCAGATCTTGCAAATGCTTCTTATAAGCTTTGGAAAAAGTCTAGGATGGGGAGTTTTTTGATATGTGGAGTCCGTTTAAATCATAGTGACTCCCTTGCCGATTATGCAGAATTGTATTGGGCCAAGAGTGAGTATAAAAAGGCATTAATCTATTTTGAGAAAGCTGCTTCTCTAGGAAACCCTAGAGCCTGTCTTGCATTAGGACGTGCTTATCTGACTGGATGCGGGGTAGAGTTTAATCCTGAAAAAGCAAAAATGTATTTTTTCTCGGCAATCTACAAAAAAAACGTATCAATTGTGAGAGAAATTGGCGCTCTTTACTGGAGAAGCCATACGCTGAAGAATAATCGTAAAGACGCTTGGCACTTTTGGTCAACCATACCAACATTTAAAAAGTTACTAGATTTAATTGGAGATCCCTCACAAGTCGACGAATTCCCCCTTAGCCCTCTCACGTTGTGTAGTCTTAAGGTAAATTTGATTGATAAGATCCCCATTTTAAACCTTCGAGATGTTATTTTATCAACAGCCCCTTTGATGGAGTTTATGTTAAGTGAAGATACAAGAAATTTATTACTAAAAATCATGCACAAACTTCACGAAGCAGGATATAAACAACAGGAAGGCTTAACTCCAGAGGAGTTAATGAGTTATTGGGTAAAAATCTTAGGCTCTGATAATGTCGAACAAATCAAAGTTCTGACAGGTTTTATACCAAATGTTATAACTGAGTTGGGGCTCAGTGATACGGATGAATTATATATCGAAACCGTCAATGCTGGAATTCGTTTAAGTCACGAAGGAGACGAGATGTGTCCCTATGCTTTCTTTAAGCGTCTGAAAGAGAAGCAGTCCCAAGTCATTAAGATACCTCATTTTATTGAAACTATCGGGGACATGGCTGTAAGACTCAATGTTTGTCAGTTTCAAACTCTTTCAGAAAGAGTCTGTCGCGCACAGGATTTGCCTGATGTTTCAACCTATTTTAAAGAAATGTGTACACATTTAAGCAAACAAGGTTCAAACCTTAAGTTTTGTGATAAGGTATTGGCGATGACAGGTAGTACATGGGAACAAATTCAGACAGGTTCCTTAGGAAGCTATTATCTAGAAAACTTATTAAAATTGAAAAATTCGGATGATATAGTCACTTCAACCCGTTGGAAATTTATAAGGTCCATCGAATTTTTAAGAAAAACATACCCTGATGTAACAGAATGTGAAGCACACTTTGTAAAGATGCTTGCAGGAATCCAAAATTGCCAAACGGGTAAGAACGATGGGATTGCTGGATATTATTCAGAACTTCAAAGAGCCCATGGGCTAACAACGGGTAATTCTATTGCTCCTGCAAATAATATGAACCATGAAGAAGCTGCCGCTTCTGATTTCGTCACAGAGCTGTGCCTTCAGAAGTATGAAAATGTTATGCGAGGTGTGGAAACGTCTTTCCTCAACGAGGTTGTTGGGATTAAACAGGGAGAACATATTTATCAAATATCACATCAGGTACTGTATGTAACCAGCCTTTTAGGGAGTAAGCCTGTATTTGATCCTCATTCTCATTTAGTCTGTAAAGAATTAGTTGTTAGATCAAAACAAGAAGTCTCTGATATCTTTTTCAAACTTTTTACAACCCAATATCTGATTTCTTCTATAATTGAGACGTCAGCAAAGGATCTAAAATTCTATGGTAAGGTTTTGGCTTTGGTTCCAGAAAAAGAAAGAGACGAAGCCTTTGACATTAATACGAATACAGGCGTAACCTCCCTCACTCCTAAAGGCGCCATAAAAGTCTTACGTCGCACAGGGTTCTTGGAGATTGAAGAATAGAGTCTTTAGAACCATTCCTTAGACAAACCCACGTGCGTCATCCTCGCGAAGGCGAGGATCCAGGAGAAACAACTATTGCGAAAGCAATAAAGAAATTCTTACATTCCTTCGGAATGTGATGTAACCGCTGGATCTCCGCCTTCGCGAGGATGACGCACGTGGGGACGCTAGTTGTCCATATTACTATTCTCCTCCTCTGTTTTTCTTGTCTTTCCTCGAAAAACATCGTAATGTTCCCCTAATTTGTTAAAAAGGATCCTTAAAGATGAAGAAATACTTGATTGCTTTTGTAGCCTTACTTGCAATTACACAGGTAGCTAAAGCTGAACTCCGCATTGATATTACGGAAGGAACGTTCAAACCAGTCCCTATAGCTATCACGACTTTTGATGGGGGCGGAGATTCTCAACTCCAGAAAATCGGGCAAGATATAACAAACGTAGTCATGAATGACCTCCAAGGTTGTGGTCTTTTTCAAATTGTTGATTCAAATGCGTATATCCAATCCTCTCGGGACGTTATGTCAAGTCCTCGCTTTCCTGACTGGAAGCTGATTAACGCTGAAGCTCTTGTGGGTGGTCTTTTAAGACGCAATGGGAGCCAGTTTCAAGTCGACTTCCGTTTATTCGATGTCTTTACAGAATCCCAGCTGACAGGACTTTCTTTAGGGAGTAATGCTGAAAACTGGCGCCGGGTCGCTCACCAAATTGCTGACGCCATTTATGAACGTGTCACAGGCGATAAAGGATACTTCGATACACGCATTGTTTATATTGCTGAAAGCGGTAAGGAACTCAAGGATCACCGTAAGTATAGACTGGCAATTCAAGATTATGATGGGGCAAATCATGCCTTTCTCTCTGCTGGGAATAGTATGGTCCTCACTCCCCGTTTTTCACACGATCGGTCAAAATTTGCATATCTTGACTTTGGTAAGAAAAACAAGGCCCCTAACCTCCATATCTTTAACCTTGCAAACGGTCAGTCAGAATCCTTAGGAGCCATTCAAGGTCTAAAAATGACTCCGCGGTTCTCTCCGGATGGAAGCCATCTTATCCTCAGTATTGCGGATAAGGGTGTGACTTCCTTGTACCGTATGGATTTGGGATCAAAGAAACTCACACGTCTGACAACATCAGCGGGAGCCATCGACGTCTCCCCTTGCTACGATCCGGATGGAAAAAGAATTGTTTATAGTTCTGACCGAGGGGGCAAACCACAACTCTATGTCACCTCAGCAGGAGGCGGAGAAGGGACACGTATTAGCTTTGGCAAAGGGGCTTACCACAATCCCGTGTGGTCCCCTCGCGGAGACTTGATTGCCTTTACAAAGCAAGATGGAATATTCTACATTGGTGTTATGAGACCAGATGGGTCTGGTGAACGGATGATCGCCCAAGGATATCTTCTTGAAGGACCATCCTGGTCACCGAATGGACGGGAAATTATTTATACGTGCCAAAAAGGACCTCATAGTGAAGTGGGCCTTCAAAGGGTAGATATCGTAGGATTTAACAAGGTTGATGTTCCTACGCCACAGGGGGCATCTTATCCTACTTGGTAACTCTTGATCAATTACCTATCTTTCTGTATAGTGTGGTCAGGGTGTCAACTAACTAGGCATTGCAGAGTAGGGCTATAGACATCAAAAAAAGATTATTTTATTAATGTTTTTTTAACGTTTACCCATTAAAGTGGGCGAGCGAAAACCAAAAAGGAGAAAAAAAGAAATGCGTTTACATATTACAACTCTTCTCGCAGCGAGTGCTTTAGCTTTAGCTGCTTGCGGATCAACAACCGACGAGTGCGTTGACACATGCGGACAAGGTGGAGACATCGTTCCTGTTGACTCAACACCTTGTGCAACTGGTACAATTGCTGACTTCGTAGAAAACGTGGGCGACCGTGTATTCTTCGATTTCGACAGAGATTCAGTTCGTCCAGACGGAATGGAAACATTGAAGCGTCAAGCTGCTTGGCTCACACAACACTGCCATTTTGCAGTTACCATCAATGGTCACTGTGACAAGCGCGGAACAGTTGAGTACAACTTGGCTCTCGGTGAGCGCCGTGCAAACGCAGCTAAGCAACAGCTCGTTGCAATGGGCATCAACCCATCACGTATTAAGGTCGTAAGCTACGGTAAGAACCAACCTGTTGTTGAACAAGACGGCAGCGCTTGGGCTTATCAACAAAACCGTGTTGCTATCACAGTTTTGGACTAATAAGCGACTTATAGTAATAAGAAACGCCACCCTTCGGGGTGGTGTTTTTTTATGTCTTAACCTCTTTCTTGAAAAATAGTTTCTTTAGTATCTTAATAATGACAGTAGAATAAACAACGGAAGCAATATTCCTCCCGACCAAAGCAAATACCCAAAGAAACTCGGCATTGGTATATTACGCCCCCCAGCAATAGCCTTAATCATAAAGTTGGGTGCATTCCCTATGTAAGTCATCGCACCCATAAAGACAGATCCGAGTGATATCGCTTCGAGTGTCTTAACAGACGTCGTCATGAGCTGCTCGGCATTCCCTCCGGCCATATGAAAGAAGACCAAGTAAGTTGGAGCATTATCAAGAATGGAGGAAAGCCCTCCCGAAAGCCAAAAATACATTCCATTTTGGGGTTGACCCTGAACAGTCACGAGTGAAACAAGAGGTGCAAGAGCCCCTTCAAGTCCTGCATCAAGTATGGAAATTACAGGAATGACTGTCACAAAAATTCCAAAGAAAAGCTTTGCGACTTCCTGTAAGGGTTCCCAAGAAAAGTGATTGGCACGGTGAATCTCTTTTGAGGTTAGAAAATAAGAGAGGATCCCTAGGAAAATAAGACCCATATCCCTCATCATATTTTGAATCTCAAGGTGCAGTCCACCCACATCCAAAGATACCATAGGTTTCCATATCCCACTCATCAGAACCAAACTTATAACGCCTAAGAAGAGAATCCCATTCCCCTTCCCTTGAATCCTTACCTTAGGACGACTTTTATGAAATGTCAGGCCTTCCTTCTTTGTATGGTAGGTATCAAAAAGATAAAAAAGTCCAAGAAGAGGAACGGCCATCAAAACCATCTCAAAGGTAAGGTTTTGAAGAGGCCAAAAGAAACTCACACCATTAAGAAAACCAATAAAAAGTGGGGGATCCCCCAAGGGCGTGAGAGCGCCACCGATGTTGGCCACAAGAAAAATAAAAAAAATTATCTGATGAACTTGGGACTTTCTGTTTCTATTAATATGAAGAAGGGGACGTATGAGAAGCATTGACGCCCCAGTTGTCCCAATCCAACCTGCAAGTCCTGTACCCACAGCAAGTAAAGTGGTATTAACCAGCGGTGTGGCATGAGCCTCAACATCAATTTTAATACCGCCTGAAATCGTATACAATGACCCTATCATGATAACGAAAGGAAGGTAGTGGTGAAGCAGAGTAGCGGCGATCTCTTGACCGGCAAGCTGGCCACCAAACGCCCCTACCAGAGATAGGATTATTAAAAAAGACCATCCAAGAGCTACCTTGCCGTAATGTTTTTCCCAAAAATGAAGAGCAAACAAGGGAAGCACAGCCAGAGAGAGCAACATCCCCGCAAAAGGAATTCCCCACCACAGACTTAAAGATTTTCCTGGGAGAATTGAGGATGCTTGAGCTGGAGTTGTAAAGATAGTGAAGAATAATAACGTCACTGCGAGGATTGACTTACCCAAAACGTGGCAAACCAACTTAAAAAAAGATGGATTGCTTTGCTCCGCTCGCAATGACGGCTTTATTTTCATTACAAAGATTAACCATTCACAGCTTTTAAATACTGCCCAACACTTTCAGTTGTTGTTTGAATGGCTTTTCCACCTTTGTTCCAATTGGCTGGGCAGACTTCTCCGTTCTTTTCAGTATGTTGGAGAGCCAGAAGCATTCTGAGGGCTTCATCGACATTGCGGCCAAGTGGCAAGTCGTTTACGACTTGATGACGGACAATTCCTTTCTGATCAATCAGGAAAAGGCCACGATAAGCAACGCCGTCAGGACTCAATACGTCGTAATCTCTTGCAATTGATCCACCAAGGTCCGAGATGAGTCCATAGGTAATTCCTTTGATTCCACCCTTTTCGATAGGTGTATCCAACCATGCCAAATGAGAGAATTGACTATCAACGCTGCACCCTAAAACCTCACAGCCGTTATCTGTGAAATCCTTAAGTCTTTCCTGAAAAGCATGGAGTTCGGTTGGACAAACAAAAGTGAAATCTAAGGGATAAAAGAAGAGAATCGTGTATTTTCCTTTAAAATCCTTGAGCTCAATGTCTTTGATTTGATTTGTAAAAACACACTTCGCTTTGAAATTGGGGGCTTCCTTGCCAACGAGTACAGTCATGATTGATTTCTCCTTTTCATATTATATAAGGAATGTAGTGCAGGGATAATTGTTTTACAAGGGCGTCATGCGAGGTAGATTCTCTTTAAACCCGTTCTGATAACCAAATGGCGAGTCGAGAGCCCGCTTTAATGGCCTTAGACAAAATAGGATAGGCGGGTGCCTCTTCTGCGCCATGATCTATAGCTAGTTCTTTATGTTCCCGCTCTTCTTCTTGAAACTTAGCAATCACTTTACTAAGCTTGGGTTTATGTTTTCCTAAGACTCGAAGCTGATTCTCATAATGTTCATCAATAACTTCCTCAACAGCAGCAGTACAAGCCATCGCGGCCTTTTCACCAAGCAGAGCCGTGCCCAGCCCTAAAGCATAGCCTGCCACATGCCACAAGGGTTGCAGGAGGGTGGGACGGACTTGATTCTTAATAACCAGAGACTCAAACGTTTTGAGATGCTCGAGCTCTTGGTCTCTCATTTGCTCTAGGATGGTCGCAGAGGGCTTATTCTTGAGAATGGCTAGTTGACCCTCATAGATTCTTTTGGCCCCATACTCGCCCGCTAAATTCACTCTGAGCATGGTATGAACTTGATCACTCACTGAGCGTTGACCGGGCAGAGATTTCATTTCTTAATGGTTTCATCCATGACATGATATCTGACCCATCCCCAGCAAACAAATGTCATATAGAGGGAAAGCAAAGCATTATACCCAGCAAGGGATATACCCATAAAACTCCAGGTCACTTGATCGCATCTCACAAAAGGTGTTTTCAAGAGGAGTTCCTTAAGGGCTTGGACAGATTGTACTCCCGTAAAATCATTCGTATTGCAAAACATTGGGAGCTCAACCCAATGATGCTGTATGGCTACATGGTAAAGGGCAATACCCGCCCCCATAAAGAAAAACATACCTATAATAAAGATGATGACACTTTGAAGACGGGGAGGGAAAAATAAATAGGTTAAAAACGCTGTAAGGCCTGTAATAATAAACATCATTCTTTCAAAAACACAAAGTTTACAAGAAAGGACTCCGAACTGGGTCTCCATTATATAGGCAATCCCTACAACAAAAACTGAAATAAGCGTCACCCAAATCAAGAGACGATTAGGTGAAATACTAAACATTTCTTTTATCATAAGAAGCTCCCTGCATCACTATTCTATATTTTTATTTTATCCTAAAAAGTAAATAATTGCAAATCCACTTATAAGGGCAATAACAGACACAACTGTCACAAATGCTAGGTTTCTCTCAATGTATTCTTTAATTGGAGGTCCAAAAAACCAAAATAAAACAGCCAGAGACAGAAAACGAAAGCCTCTAGCAATCAGGGATGCAAAAGTGAATGTTCCAAGATCAAGACCAGTAAAGCCGCAAGCGATCGTTACGACCTTATAGGGAATGGGTGTGAGACCTTTAAGGGCAACAATCCAGAAACCCCACTCATTAAAACTATCCTGAAAGCGATCAAAAGAAGCTTGCAGGCCATAGCTTTGCACAATGAATTGTCCCAAAGATTCATAAAGACAATAGCCAATTGCGTATCCACCCCATCCGCCAACGACGGAAGAAATCGTACAGACAAAGGCAAGGAACCACGTACGATCACGCCTAGCCAAAAGCATAGCAATATAAAGAGGATCGGGCGGTATAGGGAAAAAGGAGCTTTCTGCAAAGGATACGGAAGCCAGTATCCAAATCGCATACGGGTGATTCGCAAAACTCAATACCCAATTATACAATCGATGTAAGACTGATTCTTTTTTAATAGCTATCATAGCAGGACTGCTAACATGATTTGTTAAAAAATTCAAATCATTTACTTTAGGGCTTACTAAATTCTCTTAAAAAGAAAAACTTTTTAATAATAATAATTTAACAAAATTATTGTATTATTATTATTAGATCGAAATAAATATATTAAATAGGAGAGGATCCATGAATAAATTATTAGGGTTAGTAGCTGTTAGTATACTGAGTCTCAGTCTATCAAGTTGTGCTGTTTATGATGATCGTTATTACTACGGCAGAAGTACAGCTATCGATATTGGCTTCTGGAACGTTAGTGGCTGGGGAAATGATTACGGATGGTATGGGGGTCATAAGGGCCATGGATGGCACGGAGGCCATGGAAAGCACGGAGGACATGGGGGACATCACGGTTATGGTGGACGGCACGGGGGCCATGGACATCGGTAATCATACAAGATAAAATAGTCCTAATTTAACGTTATTTTAATTTATTTCAGGTAAAGTTCTTTTATAAGATTAAGGAGACGAGATGGAAAATCTACGACTATATATCCTAATGGTTTTTCTAGGTGCAGCCCTAACGGGATGCGCAACCAAAGTTTATCATGGAGAACAAAATAACCAGAACCCCTTAAACTTTATAGGCGGTTACTATGGATCAGCAGCAGGATTTCCCCCACCAGCTCCGGGGATGCGGTAATTAAACACCTACGTGGGCATGCGTTCCACCCTGAGCGTTTTTTTGAGCACTTATCCCCCATACTGTAAAGAGAGTCGCAACAAGCGCACATCCTGCTCCTATCATCATATTAATACTTAGACCATAGACAAAAGCTTCATCAATTATATTGAGTAATAGTGGAACTTGATCTGAAGCAAAATCTTTGAGTTGGGAAGCTGTATGCTCAACCATAGAAATAATTTCGACAAGGCCTTCATGTTGCTGCGGACTGACTACCATTCCCTGTTGGCTCAATGTATTCAACAAATGTGTCCTACCAAACAAAACAACAAAGCTTGTTGAGAGGATCACACTTATCGTGTTCCCGAGCATCATAAACATTGTAAACACACCAGAAGCCACATTGAGGTCTTCTTGAGGCACAGAACGCATCATAGCTGTACTACAAGCCGTAAAATATGTTCCGAGGCCTGTCCCTACAAAAAATAGAGCCGTGCATACCTGCAGAAGAGAGGCGTGAACTCCAAGATAAGCCAAGAGGACAAAACCTAGTCCCGCACAAGCTGATCCAAAGATCATAGGTCCTTTGATCCCAAAAGTATCCAAAATCTTCCCTCCAATAGGCGAGAGAACGCCCATGCTAATTGTCATGGAAAGAAATACAAGGCCAGCCTCAAAGCTTGAATACCTGAGAGTATTTTGCAAATAAAGGCTCATCATTACCAAAACAAGTGAAAAGTTAAACGCCATAAAGAATTCGCCTAATGTGGCCGCCATAAACGCTTTGTTCTTAAATAAAGCAGGAGGGAGAGTACGGAAAACCTTCCTTCTATCTAGAAGAATGAAGGCAATAATAAGCGCAACACCTAAGACAAGTTCAGCCCAAATATGCAGTGATTGAGTAGATTGAACCTCGAGTTCGTTCAACGCATAAATAAATAACGTCATACCAGATGATAAGATAAGGGCTCCCCAATAATCTATTTTCTGTTTTACTTTCTCAAGATTTTCCTTAGCTGAATATATGAGAATAATGGCTATAATTAGGATTCCAATAGGTATATTTATATAGAAAATCCAACGCCAACTCACTTCCTCAATGAGAATACCTGCTAATGTTGGCCCCGTTGCAAGCCCAAGCCCTGATGAGGAAAGAATCAATCCCATAACAAACCCCTGCTTTTCAGGAGGCGCAAGTGTAAAAATACTGGCCCAAGCTGGTGATGTAAAAATAGCGGCTCCAAAACCCTGCAAGACTCTTCCAAAAATCAACATTTCAATCGACTGACCTATACCAGTAAGACAAGACCCCGCCATAAATATGAGTAAACCAGTAATAAGAGCTTTTTGTTTCCCATAAATATCGGCAAACCTTCCTGCAGGTATAACAAAAGCAGCCCATACAAGAACATATCCACTCAGAAGCCATTGAAGGCTATTGAGATCTACATTAATTTCCTCAGAAATCGGGACTAGAGTTAAATTGACCGCTGTATAGTCAATATTCATGAGGAAGATAAGAATACCGATTGCGCCGAGAACAATCCACGAACGTAAAGGTATAACTGATTTTTCAGCACTCATGGGACCTACCTATTATTAATATTTGTTGGAACTCGGACTATACTGTAGCCAAAGCCTGGATTCAAGTTTAAGTTAAGCAAGAGAAGACTCCATATAACGATTTCTAACTCAAAAGAATATATAACCCCTGAAGTGTAAGATGCGGAATAGGGGATTTTTACGGATGAATTTGATCTTCTAAACTTATATCGCGCAGAAAACTGATAACTTATCGGGACCATACTCCGGATAAGTTCAACTTTTAGGGAGTATGGTCCGGATAAGTTATATAAAAACCAAGGGATTCACTGTATTTTCAAGATACAACCCCATTCTTCTCCCACTCTTCAGGAAAATACTTATAAGATTCAAGGTGTCCAGGAAGCCTTGCCTTTAAAAATATACTTTCGATGAAAGAGGCCTGAACTCGTTGTTTTTACTTCCTAATTATAAAAATGCTCCAATGTTACCTTTTGAAAATGGGGTGTATTGTCAACCTTAAGATTGGTTGCTTTATAGTCTTGGTCAATCAATTCATGTGTCCGGTTATGATTACAGACCCCATAATCCTTATGAGGTTCATTGTTTAGCTCTTAATCCACGATAAATAAGTACTGGGGATTTAGCCCATCATCACTTATCCTCAACTTGATCAATGATTCATGATGCCACAGCTTTAAACTTTTTGTCACATTTTTTGATATACTTTTGATTGACCAATTCTTAGGTTCTCCATAAAGTCTCCCCATGACTGGTAGATTAAGCATAAATAAAGAAACCCCAACTGTTGCTGTGATTGGTTGTGGCGCGTGGGGAAAAAATTTAATAAGAAACTTTGCTGAACTAAAAGCTTTAAAAGCTGTTTGTGATGCAGATCTTACAAAAGCTCGAGCTCTCTCTAGCGAATACGGTGTCCCCCCTCTCACTGAAGAAGAGATTCTCCAGGATACTTCAATTGAAGCTGTTGTTATTGCGTCTTTAGCTCCTTTACATGCAAACCAAGCCGAAAGAGCGCTCAATGCAGGAAAGCATGTGTATATTGAAAAACCCATGGCTCTTTCTATCTCTGACGCTCAAAAACTCTGTGATCTTGCGAAAGCTCAGGATCGCATTCTTATGGTTGGCCACATATTAAATTACCATCCAGCTTTCCTGGCTCTGAAAGAAAAAATTCCTGAGTTAGGACCCCTCAAACATATTTATGCTAACCGTCTTGGGCTTGGCCGCTTTAGAAGGAAAGAAAACGTGCTGTGGGATCTCGCAAGCCATGATATATCCCTCATTCTCTCCCTCACACAATCTATGCCGACAGAAGTAAAAGCAACAGCCCAAGGTTTTCTAGCTCCAATGAAACCAGCAAGTGCCATGCTTCACCTGGCTTTTGAAGATAACTTAACAGCTCATCTTCATGCTTCTTGGCTATCTCCATTCAAGGAACAAAAGCTTGTGGTGATTGGAAAGCAAGGAATTGCCGTCTTTGACGATCGAAAACCATGGGAAGAAAAGCTTGTATTATCAATGGGGTGTCTCGAATGGAAAGATGACGAACCTCATGCCAACGATAAGTTTAACCAAATAGCTATTCAACTGACTGAGTGTGAGCCACTTAAAGAGGAATGCTCTCATTTTCTCCATTGTATACAGGAAGGTAATGAGCCGCTTACATCTGGTCTTGAAGGCTTACGTGTCACTCAAGTTCTTGAAGCAGCTGATAAATCACTTTACGAAAGGTAGTCCATGATCCCCTTTATTGACCTTGCAACTCAGCAACAACGAATCCGTCCCCAAATTGAAAAAGCTCTTCTCAAAGTTCTTGATCATGGAGCTTACATCATGGGCCCTGAAATCAATGAATTGGAAACGAAACTTTCAAATTTTTCTGGGGCAAAACATACACTTACCTGTTCAAACGGTACGGACGCTTTAGACATCATCCTTATGGCCAAAAATGTAGGACCAGGAGATGCTATCTTTGTTCCCAGTTTTACTTTTGCGGCCACCGCTGAAGTCGTTGCTTGGGCGGGTGCTACAGTTATTTTTGTCGATGTTTTAAAAGATACATTTAATATTGATCCTGAGAGCCTTGAACAGGGCATCAAAGTTGCAAAGGATATGGGCTTAAACCCCTGTGGTATTATTGCTGTTGATCTCTTTGGTCAGCCTGCAGATTATGATTCAATCCAAGACATTGCAAATAAAGAAGGTCTCTGGGTTCTCGCAGATGCAGCACAAAGCTTTGGCGGTAGCTATAAAGGCCGCATGGTTGGCGCACTGGCTGAATTCAGCACAACGAGCTTTTTCCCTGCAAAACCCTTGGGCTGCTATGGAGATGGCGGCGCTGTCTTTACAGAAAACAGCGATATCTATGAAGCCCTGCTTTCCATCAGAATACATGGTCAAGGGGTTGATAAATACCAAAATATACGCATTGGAATGAATGGTCGGTTAGATACACTGCAAGCAGCCATTCTCCTTGAAAAGCTTTCAATCTTTGCTGAAGAAATAAACCTAAGGCAAGAAGTCGCTAAGCGATACTCTGAAGGGTTAGTTGATCTTGTAAAAGTCCCGTTCGTTAGAAAAGATTGCATATCAGCATGGGCACAATACACCCTTCAAGTGGAGCCTCACCTGCGGGACAGTATCATGGAAGGTCTTAAAGCGAAGGGAATTCCTACAGTCATATACTATCCCCTTCCTCTTCATCGTCAAAAAGCCTACATGGCTTATCCTTGTGCAACTGAGTACCTGCCTGTTTGTGAAACATTAGCTAATACTGTTCTAAGCTTACCCATGCATCCTTATTTAACACCAGAAATACAAGATCATATCATCGGATCACTCCGTGATATAATCTTGCGCTCCCAGAGTAAAAAGTCTGCTTAAGGTGATCCTGGCCAAGAAAGTCTAAGGCTTGATATGGATTGACCAATATTCTTAAAGGCTGTAACAAGCTCAGCATTTGTTATGGTATAATAATACTTCGAAGGATCTGAGGCACAGTTTTTAAAGGCTGTCTGGGTTTGTGGATCAAGTGTACCTCCATGGGTAAAAAGAATCGTGTACACAACAACACCGTTTTTCTTAATCGCATCACACATTGTTGTCATACTTGCATTCAAGAGAGGTATGGTACTATTAAAATTAGTGGTTCCTGTTCTTCCTTCACCCAAACGTCCGTAACCCGTGTAGTCAGCATCTTTAGCAATAGTTGCAGAGTTTGGAAAACTCGGAGTCACTGTCGCGCTTGGAGCACCAGGCACACCTGTTGGCCAATCATACCACTGGTTGTTTCCGTCGGTCATAAGAACAAGGAATTTGTTTGTCTTGCCATAAGCTTGAGGCAAATTTGACGGTGTTGGAGATGGCCAGAGACCTGTCCAACTCGGCGAGATCGTCCACCAGGCCGCAGCAAGACCAGAATTGATCATTGTACCTCCCCTAAAGGTGGCTTTCATATTCTTGATTGTATTTTGGACAACCGTTTGAGAAGCCGTTAAAGGAAGGATAGGAATGGGGCAACCTAGATTAGGACCTACACCCAAGTTTCCATCGGACCCATTCCATTTATAGTTATCTCCAAAATAGAGCCCTGAGCCAGCAGGAACACCCCCTGCAAGGGTCCAGTCGTTATCCCCTCGTGGAGTACCTGATGAGCCCCAAGGAGGATTACCAGATGTTGCTAATGGATCTGTTCTATCTAATGCCTGTCCGTAGGTATACTTATGAACCATTGTTGAGGGATAGAGATAAGGCGTAAAGCGTGTAGCATTTGAAGTCGGAGGTGTATCTGTCGCATCCATACCAGCTGCATAGACAGGAGGTGTACGTGCTTCTATACACCCCATCCAACTTCCCCCCACACTTTTAGCCCCCTTAGGAATGGGTGGATAGAGAAGTGGGTTAGCAATTTCAGCGACACCTGCTGCATTTAGCCAAGAACTTGGCGCAAAACCTGGACTGGTACCTGTTAGATTAATATTAACCGTTGTTGTAAAGGGAACAATGGCCATATACAGTCCCGGTACCGTATCAATCCCAGGTCCGCCATAAACAGTTTCAACAAGTTGTTTCGCAGCATCAAGTTCTGCTTGCATTGGAGACCCATCCATCGAACCGGTATTGTCCAAAGCAAGAACAACTTCTGCGCCTATATTGGCTATAACAGCTTGAGATAATGAATTTGTAGCTATTGTTGATTGTCCAAGAACTTGCATAAAGGACGTGTTAATCCTTGCATTTGCTGTAACTGCCACGATGCGATTCCCTGAAGAATCTGTTGAAAGATTAATCGTGGGTCCTGTAATCGTACCTATAAAATTGGGGGGTATATTGGCATTAAACATATTCGTAGCACTTTGCGTAATATTAGCATCTGTTCCGCCTGCTCTCCCACCTGCAATCGCCGCAGCGTCAACAGCCCCTGTAAGGATTGAATTAACATAATAAATTCGTCCCGTATCGATTGCGATACCTAACATTCCAATGATAGGGACAAGAGCAAGTGCGTAAAGAAGAATAACGGCTCCTATATCATTTCGATATAATCTTTTTAACGGGATGGATATACGCATTAAGTCCTCATTATCAATTTTCATTATTCTAGTCAGGAACGATTTAATTTTTAGTTAAGACAAAAAAACCCCTCAAATAACTGAGAGGTTTTTTTGTTTTCTTTAAGCTCATTATGGATTTCCAGGCCAAGCCAATCGAATTGACTTGATGGAATTAGCAATATTTTGAAACGCTGTTAACAACTGTGCATTCGTGACAGCAAAGAAGTACTTACCAGGATCTGTCGCACAATTCCTGAAAAGCGTCTCAGTTGCAGGATTTTGTCCACCACCATGATAAAAGAGAATGGTGTAGATCACGACTCCGTTATTTTTAAGGGTTGTACACATACCCGCCATCCTATTATTCAAAATAGTGGTTGTTTGTGCAAAGTTAGTATTCCCCCCCAAACGTCCCTCACCTAGACGTCCATAAGCCGTATAGTCAGCATCAGTCGCAATTTGCGCTGCATTTGGGAAAGAAGGAGCAGTTAAGCTTGGAACACCTGGAACACCTCCTGGCCAATCATACCATTGATTAACACCATCGGTCATCAACACGACGAACTTCCTTGCATTTGCGTAAGGTTGGGGTTCTGACGCAGGTGTGGGTGAAGGCCATAGACCTCTCCAGTTTGGTGAAATTGTCCACCAACCAGCAACAAGGCCCATGTTGATCATTGTACCACCGCGGAAGCTGGCCTTCATATTAGACAATGTCGCTTGAACTGTTGTTTGTGATTCTGTCAATGGTAGTATAGGAATTGGGCATCCTAAATTGGGGCCAACACCTAAGTTACCATCTGTCAAAGACCAATTATAATTATCACCAAAACGAAGACCAGAACCAGCAGGAACACCCCCTGCAAGAGTCCAGTCGTTATCCCCTCTTCGTCCAGTTGAACTCCAAGGAGGAGAACCCATTGGATTTGTTCTATCAAGAGGCTGACCATACGCATACTTATGAATCAGTGTTGAAGGATAGTGGAATGGAGTGAACAACCCGCCTCCAGGAGTTGTATCGTTTGCATCCAGAGGTGAAGTTCTGGCTTCAATACATCCCATCCATCGTCCCCCTACATTTGTAGCTGAAGGTGCAATATTTGGATAAAGATTGGTATTGGCAACTTGTAGCCTTCCAGCAGCTGTCAACCATGAGGTGGGATCAAAGCCAGGCATATTTATGTTAACTGTCGTTGAAAAGGGAACAACTGAGAAATATAGATTGGGAATAACATCTACGCCCCCATATACGATACGAACAAGTTCTTTAGAGGCATTAATCACACCCTGCATCGGAGCCCCATACATAGATCCTGTATTATCAAGCACAAGGGCAATTTCAGTTACTGGGGTTGCAACAAGCGCTGCTGAAGAAGAATTGGTAGAAATGTTATTTTGATTAAACAATGACATAAAAGCTGTGTTTATTTGTGCAGACGCCGTCACTGTCACTATCTGGTGATTTTGGGAATCAACAGTAATCGACACAGTGGGACCCGTAATTTGCCCTATAAAATTATTTGGAATATTGGCATTAAAAACAGCCGTAGCGTTTTGAATGATATTTGCATTCGTTCCACCAGCTTTAGCACCTGCGACAGATGCTGAATCTACGGCTCCAGAAATGATTGCATTAACATAGAATATTCTCCCCCCATCAATGGCAAGTCCTATGATTCCAAAAAGGGGCAATAACGCTAAACCATACAGTAAGATAACGGCACCTACTTCATTTTTTATCAAATTAAGTTGATGCTTTTTAAGCAAACAACATAAAAATTTAAACATAACACACCTCCACTAAAATTTAATTCGGCGGTAATGTCGTCATATCCCCTTGACGTGGTACCGCTATCGCATATGCATAAATGTCTAATAAACTATTCGGAATCAATGGTGTGGTTCCATAAGAATAGCCTGGAACGAGAGGCTGATACTTATAAAACACCTCAGTTGTTATTATTGTTTGGTTCTGACTCAGAACAAGCCCTCCTGGCAGATTTCCGAGGTTGGTTGTAATTCGACTTGCTCCACAATTACCTGAACCTGAAGGATAACTATCTGTCCACATTACACTAGGCGGTAAACTTGTATTCGAATTGGATTGATTTATAGAAGAGACAAGGACACAACCAAAAGTATCAAAATCAAAGGGTAAAGAAATTTGCTTAGCAGCAACAAGTAAAGCATCTAATTGTGGTTTTGTTAAATTCCCACGCGTAATAATATTGCTAACTCCTTGAGAAACACGATTCATTTTTGTGTGGCTGAAAACATAATTTGCAATTTCGATTAGACCAAAAGCTGTCAATATAAGAACAGGAGCAAGTAAAGCAAATTCAATTGCAGCCGTTCCTTTGTCCTTTTTTTTAAGTCTATTCAGTAAATTAAACATACTTCAGCTCCTAAAATGGTTCATTTTGCACAACTGCAGATGCAACGACTCTAAATTGTTGATTTGGGAAAAATACTCCAACAATAGGTGTAAAAAATTGATAATCATAAATTAATGTATACATCACAGGCTGGCTTGCAGACCCAAAATCTTGAGTATTATTATTTGGTGCTTGATTCAATGCAGGCATAGAGGAAAAACTTGAATAAGGTGTAACATTAAAACTCAGTTGGGAAGGATTCACTAAACCAAAACTATACTGAGATACAAGGTTTAGAGCTGTTTGTCCGGCAGTTTGACCTGTAACCGAATCGCCTGTTCTTCCAAATCGTGAGGCTTGGAGAATGGCGAGCTCAAGTGACGTTTTAACGAGAAGCAAAGATCCCATATCAAAAATTGCCATAAAAAGCAAAAAAAAGGCAGGAGCAACAAGTGAAAACTCTACTGCTGCATTGCCTTTATCATCTCTTTTTCTCCATCTCAACCAAGATGGTAGATAATGTTTCCTCATTTTTGCCTCCCCATACTATTAAATAGGGCATGGTATTCCTACCTATATTATTCATTCTATAATAAAATTTATTATTATGCAAGTATTTTTCATTTAAATGTTTGCATTACATTAATAATTGCAGGCCCCAATATTACAACATACAAGCTTGGAAAGATGAATAACATGGTTGGAAGTGTTAATTTAACAGGTAGCTTAGCCGCCTGTTCCTCTGCTTTAAACAATCTATCGGCTCTGAATTCTTCAGCAATAATCCTCATTGATTGAGCAATCGGTGTTCCATACTGTTCCGCTTGTGTTAAGTTTGTAATAATTGCCTTAAAGTTTGGAGAGTCTAGTCGATCACTGAAATTTCTTAAGGCACGACGCCGGTCAGGTAGCATATTCAGTTCTATTGAAAGAACAGCAAGCTCATACCCTAAATCGGGAGACATTTGTGCAATTTCTCTTGCAACACGTTGAACAGTCGCTGAAAGGCTTAAACCTGCTTCTGTACAAATAACCATAAGGTCTAAGGCTTCAGGAAACGCTTTTTGAATTCTTTCCTGCCTCATAGCAACAAGTTGATTCAAGATAAAGTCAACGAGATAAGACCCTAGTAGAGCCGCTGCTATGATTAACATTATCTTTATTAAAAGGGGCCATGTGGTTAAAGTAAAGAGCAGAAGACCTACAATTAAAGCTGGTGGAACTGTCATAATGACTTTTGCCAGCCCATACATGAATGATGCATTTTGTGTCCTTAAACCTGCTTTTTCAAAAAGTTTTGTAAGCTTTGCTTGTTCTCCAGCACTAGACCTTTGGATTTTCTCAATCCATCCTCTAAGGGTTTTATGCGATTGCTCATCAGGTTTAGAAATAATATTTTTTGATTCTTCTTCTCCGGCAGCAAGACGTTCTTTATACTTCATCAAATGATTCATACGATCTTTAAATACGTCTTTCCGACTTAGCTTTGACAAGAAAGCAAAACCAAATAATAAAATTAGGAATGCTATAACAAATGCTAGAAAATCTGTTGCTTGAAACATATGTGCCTCCTCTAATAGATTTCCCTATAAACCATTCGCAATATTACTGCTATACCAGTTGACATCATGACAGCAGCAATAATCAATACCTTTTGTCCAGTATCCGTATACAATAAAGGATCCAAATAAGTTGGAGTTGTTACGTATACAGCAAATAAAACTACGAAGGGTATAGCTATCAAGACAATGGCACTCACCCTTCCTTCAGCTGTTAATGCCTTTATTTTCTTTCTAAGATTTTGCCGAGCACGTATAATTTTTGAAAAGTTCTCCATAGCTTCAGCTAAACTTCCTCCTGTTTCTCTTTGCAGAACGATAACAATAGCGAGCATGCGAAAATCATCCACACCAACACGGTTTGCAACTTCGGCAAGAACATGTTCAACAGATTCTCCAAGCCTCATTTTCTCTGTGACTCTCTTGAAAGCATCCCCGACGGGACCACCCATATGGTCAACAACCATTTCCAAGGCACGATCAACTGAGTGGCCTGCTTTTAAAGCTCTTCGAATCATATCTAGAGCATGAGGAAAAGCTTGTAAAAAATGGTTTTTTCTTCGTTTTGTTAATACGGTCACAAAAAGCCATGGAAGAAAAAACATACCAAAAATTCCTAATAAAACTGCGATAGTCATGTTGGCATGGAAAAATACGAAGAAAAATAAACCTGCAACAACACCTACTACCATACTCAAGGCGAGAAAGACGCCAACATTGACTTCAAGACCTGCATGGAGAAGCCATTCAGATAATCCTTCAACTTTAGGAAGCTTACTCGTAAAGTATGATTCTGTTGACGATTTGCTCTTGATTAAAGAACTTATGGTTTCTTCTTCACCCTCAGGGGTCACTCCAAAAGCAGAGGAACTCCCAGACATTTTTTCGACTCTCTCAGAATATCTTAACCGCGCATCACTTATTTTTTTCCGTGAGCGAATAACCATCACTGCCACGTAACCAAAGAATACGAGGCAGGCTATAATAACTGTCATGACATTAATTGCATACAAACTCATCGTTCATCCCTCAATGCTTCTTTCAGTTCCTTATCAAAGCCAAAATATCTTGCTCTTGGAGCAAAATGAGGTGTCACTCCAGAGGCTTTAAATGTTCCTTGGATCTTTGTGAGCCCCCCACCTTCAACTGAGACATCCTCTTGATACTCAAATTTGAAGAGATCATGAGTCATGATAATATCACCCTCAATACCTGTGATTTCAGCAATTTCAGTAACACGTCTTATACCATCGCGCATTCTTTCTGTATGGACAATTAAGTCGACGGCTCCAACAATTTGAGCTCGAATCACACGAATGGGCATATTTAAACCTGACATCGACATCATATTTTCAAGTCGCGTTAACACCTCACGAGGGCGGTTTGCGTGAATTGTTGACATAGATCCATCGTGACCTGTGTTCATGGCTTGAAGCATGTCTATTGTTTCATCACCACGGACCTCACCAACGATAATACGATCTGGACGCATACGGAGGGCGTTTCTCACCAAATCACGGATTGTGATCTCCCCTTCCCCTTCAATGTTGGGAGGTCGGCTTTCAAGGCGCACCACATGCGGTTGTTGCAGGCGAAGTTCAGCAGAGTCTTCGATGGTCACAATACGTTCAGTCGGATCAATAAGTTGAGAGAGAGCATTCAACAAAGTCGTTTTACCAGAACCCGTACCTCCAGAAATTAAGAGGTTTAAGCGACTTCCTGCTGCAACTTTTAATAAAGTTGCCATAGCCATTGAAATGTTTTCGTTTTCGACCATTTTATCAAGGGTTATATTATACCTTGAGAATTTACGAATTGAGATAGCCGTTCCATCGAGTGCAAGGGGCGGCATAATAATGTTAACACGGCTTCCATCTGCAAGTCGTGCATCCACCATGGGACTCGATTCATCAATACGTCGTCCAATTCGACTCGCTATACGTCTTGCAATTTGCTGAAGGTGGGCTTCATCATGGAATTTTATATTGACCTTCTGGAGTTTTCCTTGCCGTTCAACGAAGACTTCGTTGGGTCCATTTACCAAAATATCTGTTACTGTATCATCATGAACGATTTCTTCCAGTGGTCCAAGACCAATCATGTCATCTACAAGAGTAGATGCAATTTGCTTTTGTTCCTTAGCATTAATTTGAACATTTTTTTCATTAGCAAAATCAAAGATAAATTGTTCAACTTCTCGCCTTAACTGTTCAGGCGTCATCTGATTCGCTGCGATGAGATCAATGCGTTCCATAAGCATTTCATAGGCAGCTGCCTTGAAAATCTTAAAAACGTTTTGTGAAGAACTTTGCCCGCTTAAATCCGTACTTTGCGCAAATACTTTGGGTTCGCTAAGTATTTTTCCTTCTTGAACCCCTGACGCTTCAGCTTCATCTCCAGTTTTACGGCCAAAAACTCCCATGTTCTCTATCCTTACTTTTGTCTTATAATTAAATTATAAGCATCAAAAGATTAAGATTACTTTAATTTTAATTTTTTCAATAAGCCGCCAATAGCACTATCTTCTTTACCATGAGTTCTTATGCCTAATAGATCATCAACTAAATCGCGGAGACCTTGCGCGAGTGGGCCTTCTTGCTTATTTAACAATGTTCCATTGTTAATGCATTTCATTGGTGTTTCATGATCAAAACGTAATATATGATTTACTTTTCTATTTAATGTCTGTTCAAAATCGTCTGGTTTGACCTCTTCATCTCCGTAAACGCCAAATTTATTCATTGCAAGTATAATCCGTCTTCCTGCACCCTCATCACCATAGAGTTCAATAAGACGTTTTGAATCTCTGAGTCCCTGAAGAGTTGGATCTGTAACAAGAACCATTACATCTGCATTTTTGATAACTTCCTTCGTTGCTGGATCAGAATGATGGGGAATATCCACTAAAACGTAGTGAAATAAATTTGTTAAATGGGTAAATAACATCTCAAGCCCTTCCAAATTATATTGGAGCTGATCTGAAAGAGATTCATCAGAGCTAATAACTGAATATCTGTCATTAACAGGGCTTAGAAGTCGATTTAAGAATATTGTATCGATACGTGATGGATTTTGAAGCGCATCGAGCAGCCCGGTATTTTGAACAGTATCACAGTAAAGAGAAACTGTACCATAATGCAAATCAAGATCCACAAGAACAGTACGACGTGATTTTTCATCTGAGAGTATGGCCCCAAAATTAGCGGCAATAAATGAAACGCCAACTCCCCCACGGGAGCCAGCAAAAGCAATAATCTTACCTACTTTACCCTGGGCCGACTTTGCTTTTTGTTCACCGAGCATCATACTATTTATGGCTCGCCAAATGATTTCAGGAAGGAGGGGAGAGACGACATACTCAGAAATGCCAAGATTCATTAAATCCCTATAGAGGCCGACATCATTTTTTTTGCCAATAACAATGATCTTCACATTGGGCTCACAGACCTCTGTGAGTCTTGATAAATCAGAAATAGGAAGCTCTGATTTTGACACATCGATTAAGAGATATTGGGGTGAATTTCTCTGGGATAAATTCTCAATTGCCTCTTTAACACCACCTGTAATAACTTCGACTTTCTTCATATTAAGTTTTTGAAGCGAATCACGAACGATATCTCTATCGCTCGTGTCTTCAATGTATGCTATTAAATCAGGATTGTCCCCTTTAGATTGAGTCGCCATGTATTAATATGCTGCCCCACCACCTGATGCCATAGGAGTTGGCGATGAACCTGCATTTGGCGTCATTGCTGCCTGACTTCCTGGAGGAACAGTTGTAGATGTGTCAATCAATGCTTTAACTTTATCTTTATGATAACGCTCTACACCTGCCGCCATGACTGTCCCGTCATACTTCTCTGTTTTGCGTCCACGAACTAAATCACGTGGGTTTGCAACAACCATACCAAGGTTAGCGATCGTCGCACAACCAAAGTTACTACCCGCATGTGTTTGGTTAGCATTACCAATTTGCTCTGAGAAATTAGCGCAGGATGGCGGTATCACCAGGTATCTTTCAACAACGACTGTTACACCTGATGGTCCATGCTCTCGCTTACCTTTATGACACTTTGATTGCTGCCCTTTATGGTGCTTCCCGTGATGCTCCTCAATAAACACCTCATGGTTAATGAGGTCATAGGGAACACCATGCATTAGGATCACTTTCTCAATTTCCTTAACACGTTCTTCTGAATGATGACCATATTCTTCAATTGTAACTGTAACTGAATACGGATTCATTGCCTTTTCCTTTAAGAACTGAACAAACTTAGCTTTTTCAGCCTTTCCGAGACCACCATGGATGTGGTGTTTAAACACAGCCCTTTCCACTTTATTCTCTTTAGGACTTTCAGCTGGAGTCCATTGAGCCACCTCAGCTGTACATGCTGCTGCGAGTAACCCGATTCCTAGAGCACTGATTTTATAAATTTTCATTTTACCTCACCTGACTATTGTTATTTCTTCAGCTTAATCAAGACTAAATCCTGCAGGTCCGCTTAAACGGATCCCACCTGCACCGTAGCCTGGCGCTTGCCCTTTTTGAATGCCTTGCTTAATAATTCTTCTTTCTAAGATTTGTTCAACAAATGAGGCATAGTGTATACCATCTGTTGGTAAAATCATTTCCTTACCTGTTGAAGGTTGAACAAGATAAGGGGTCACTGTGATGACGAGCTCAGTATCTCCTCTTTGGAAACGGTTTGATCTAAACAATGTACCGAGGATTGGCAAATCACCTAAACCTGGCAAAGAGTCAATCAAGGCTGTTACGTTATTTTTAAGGAGTCCAGCAATTGCATATGTATCACCGCTTGCAAGCTCAACAGTTGTTTCGGCGCGACGTGTCAAGATTCCAGGAACTTGTGTTTGGAAAATTTCCACACCATTTGCTGGATCAAGTTCGCTGACCTCTGGACGGACACGCATACTAATTAAGTTTCCATCCAAAACTGTTGGAGTAAAGGCCAAGCTCACACCGTACTGTTTAAAGTCAATTGTGATTTGTCCTTCTTGTTGAGGTACTGGATAGGGGAATTCACCACCAGCAAGAAACGTTGCTGTTTCACCTGAAATACAAACTAAGTTTGGCTCAGCCAATATGGTAACAAGTTGATCTCTTGCAAGCAAGTCAAGAGCGACGTTGATGTTATTATTAGGAAGGTCATTATAGTTTGCACCAAGTGTACTTGCCAAGTTATTCGGCGTTGAGAGGGGCCTGTTAAGAGTTGTAACTGTTGAGTTATTCAATGGAGACCCTGGTTGCGCACCATTTGTAAAGGGAGCACGCCCGGTGAGAGCACCAAAGTTGAAATGATCCCCTACGTTAGTAAACACAGCTTGCCAGTTAATACCGAACTGATTAATGATACTCTTTGCAACTTCTGCGACTTTAACCTGCAAACGCACCTGTGTTGGCGCTTTAACGGTCATTCGGTTAATAACTGATCCACCTGATTTTCCAAGAAACTTTTCAGCGATAGCTCTAATTTCTTCTGAAACTTTCGGTGAATCAACCACACCTGAAAGAATGATAGCCCCTGAAACCGACTTTACTTCAATAAGCTCATGGGGATCAAACTCTGCAATAAGTTCCCTTAATTGAGCGAGGTTATGGGATACGATCACTGTCGTATTCAAAATTTGATTGCCTTTAGCATCTGTTACATACAACTTAGTCGCACCTGGTGTTTTACCAAATACATAGGCTGTATGGGGACTGCTCAATTGCACATCCGCAATCGTTGGATCTGCTATGAACAACTCAGAAGCTGGTTGATCAAATTTCAGCAACTCAGCTCCACTGGTCTCAAGATTAATTGAGGCAGCAGCATACTCAATCATTGCTGATAATATTATTGCAGAGGCTAAGAAACTTTGTTTTGACAACGTAGCTAGGCCTTTTAGTCTCATTATTACTTGCATATCCATTGCTCTTCCCATTCTTTTATTATCTTTATTATGCCTTTGTGTTCTCATCATTTTTGTTGCTCCTGCTGCACTGGAATTACTGATCTTTGATTACCACGCATAATTGTTATGTTTGAGTGTTCCAAACCTTTCCCAGATGAAGTCGCTTCCTTGCGTTCAAAACTCCTAAGAGCCAGACTCAACGTTCCTTCTTTCTGTGCAGCCGTAATTGTTTCAGCTTGTCCTTGGTCGACCTCTAAAGTTGCAACATGTGGTGGAGCTTTCGGTTTATCTGCTGGCGCAGATAGATCAATATCCATCGCTAAGACCTTTACATTGGTAACAATGGTTTCACTATTACCATATTCAGATCCCCCCTCTGGGGTTACTCTTTTTGAGAGAATCACATCAACATAGTCACCAGGATATATAAGGCCGCTGCTACCACTCGAAGGTGTAATATCGATGGATATGGCATACTTACCTGGAGCAACCAATGCGGCAAGAAGCCCTCTGTCTCCTGCTTTTATAAAATCACCTGCGACGATAGGTTCACCTTTAAGCACACTGTCTTTGACGATTGCCCCATTGTACTCTTCAATTTTTCCAGTAGCCTCTGTTATATAACTTGGATTCAATGATTTTTGTGGCCATTCTTGCCACACAAGATCACCTGGTTTTATTTTAGTCCCAACGGGAATATCTTTTGCACCTATAATTACTCGAGTAACCTCAATCGATTGAGCCGTCACTTCCTTTTGTGCAATATCACTTTTTGTTAAAAATAACCTTGTTAGAAAGGCTACACCAATAGCCAGCACAAGTGCTAAAACTAATCCGATTATATCCCTAAGTCTCATTCTTATTCCCCTTCTTATAATCCTTTATGTGGGTTATTTATTATCATTATGATTGCCGCAGTCGCTATTGCTACTCCGTAAGGAACAACACGCGTGCTAATATTTTCTCTGACTCCCTTTTCAGCGCCAGCACCACTTCCAGCCCAAACTAATTGGAGGACTGCCAATTTGGTTTCTGCTTCCTGCATTCGCATCCATACCCAGTCCGATAATCTTTGCACGTGATCACGAGCTAACAAGTATACTACTGCTAAAAATCCGCCTATAAGAGTTACGAGGAAGATAAAAGGCAGAACGCCAACTTGGCCTGCCCATAGAGAAGCCACTGTTAAGTATTTAGCGTCTCCACCCCCAATGATTTTTGTTGCAAAAAGTAAAAATGTACATGCCAAGACAATAGCGCAAACAATTACCGAGCTTACGATGGCATCAAAACTCAATAAGAATGGAGCGCTTATGATGTAAAGCAAGAGCAGCAATCCCAGCAAAACATTTGGGATGCGATAGAAGCTAAAGTCATACACGCAAATGACCAAATTGATCAGTATGAAGATGGTTTGTACGAGAACAAACGCCATTGCAATCCCTTTTTAATTCTTTTGCCATTTACGTGATGAATTTAAAGGCTTATCGTGGTTTTTTGGTATCAAACCTACATTGTCCTGTGCATCACGCATTGATTCAAAATATGTAATATTTTCTTTTACGAGCTCTGTTGGCAGGTCAATTTTTCCAATTTCCTTAGCTCTCTTCATATTGCCTGCTAAGCCATAAGCCAGGGAGAGATTTTGTCGAACCCGTGGCGTTGCATTTGGCGCACGAGCAAGACGTTCAAGTATTCTAATTGCCTCTCCCGTATTCCCGCCTAGAGCAAGAGAAAGACCTAGGTTACTTTCATAGGATGGATTTCCACCAGAAACCTCAAGAGCTGCCCTATAGTAAGTTTGAGCAGCAGCGTGATCACCAATCATATCATGGGCAATCCCCAATCCATTAAGTGCTTTGGCGCGACGCGGATCAAAACAGAGCGCCTTATTGAAGGCGTTAATTGCATTCTCTGGCTGATCTATCACAAGATAAACTGATCCAAGACCTATCCAGGAACCCGGTGAATTAGGGAATACTGCAATGGCCTTTTCAAATGTTTTCATTGCCTCATCCACATTATTTGAATCAAGCAGAGCGGTACCAAGACCTATATAAGCTTTCTCACACTTTGGATTTTCTTTTATGATATCGCGGTAATCATGAATTGCCTGCGGAAGATCTCCTCTTTCACGCGCCATATCAGCAGCTTTTAAATTAGGGTGATCTTCAATACCCGGGGATATTAAATCAGAAGCACATGCTGACAAAAGAGCAGCAGTACTTAGTGCACAAAGTAGTTTCCAAGATTTCATTGACATGTCCCTATCAATTCGTTTTTATCTGTTTAAACTAAAAATTAACATAAATTTTACAATTGTCACTTTTTTCTCCCCTAATTAATTCTTTTGTTTTTTTATGTTGCAGCTTTGTCACAACTTTAATTATCTGAAAGTCCTGGACACGAAGACAAATGTATGAGAGTAAGACGGATCTCAATTTAATATTTACATCATAGGCCGCCGGTGAACGCTCCTACCCCACGCATCCCTTTTAGTATTTGGGCTTTAGGCGGCGTATCCTTTTTGATGAAAATCTCTTCAGTTATAGTTTTTAACTTATCCCCCCTCTTTCTTAAACAGACTTTAGGTGCAAGCCTTTTCTCAATTGCTGTTCTCGAAGCCTTTATTGAAGCTGTTACGCTCTTCACCAGGATCTTTTCAGGAGTTATTAGCGACTATTTCCACAAACGAAAGTTTCTTATATCTATTGGCTATTGTTTTGCACTTTTATCAAGACCCATACTTGGTATAGCTAACAATATAGAAGTTGTTTTTTTAGGACGTACGTTTGACCGCATTGGAAATGGACTTGAAGGACCACCACGCGATGCTCTCGTGGGTGACCTTGCCCCACCGCAGATTAAAGGTGCTTGTTATGGGTTAAGAGAATCCTTATCAAGAGCTGGTTCATTTGTGGGGGCTCTCCTAGCCATGGGACTTCTCTATATTACATATAATAATTACTCCCTTGTTTTTTGGATTGGTTCTATCCCAACCGCACTAGCTCTTATTGTTCTTCTTAGTTTTGTAAAGGATCCTGTCAGTGAAAAATTTAAGAATACAAAGGCAAGAAAGTTTATCTCATTCAATGAAATTAAGGCTCTGCCTCCTCAGTTTTGGCTCGTTCTCATTTTGAGTGGGACCTATATGATTTCCAATTTTTCTGGAGCTTTTTTGATATTAAGAGCCGAAGAAACTGGAATTGACGTTTATCTTACCCCCCTTGTTATGGTTGTTCAAAACATAGCAACTGCAGCAACATCTTATCCCATTGGATTTCTTGCAGATAGGTTCGATAGAAGACTCCTTATGGGCTTTGGTATATTACTTGTTATTCTGGCCAATTTTCTTTTAGCTGCGGACGGTTCTATTTACCTGGTACTCGCGGGTGTTTTATTATGGGGAATTGAGATGGGCGTAGCCCAGTGTTTACTTCCCGTATTTCTCGTTGAAACATGCCCTGAAACGATTCGTGGTAGTGGATTTGGAATGTTTCATCTCATCAACGGCGTTTGTTTAATGATTGCCAATACACTCGCTGGATGGGTTTCAACAACAATAGGTTCTACAGCAATGTTTTATACAAGTGCCAGTATTGCTGCATTTGCAATTACCTTTTTACCCTTTATAAAAAATCGTCAATCATAAAATTTATCCTTGTTCATTTCTGTCTAAGGTTGTAGCTTGAAGTGAAAAATTTACATTTTCTTATAAAAAATAATAACGAGGGAACAAATGAAGAAACAAATAATATCACTTAAATTAACTCTCATTTTGTCAGCGGCGACACTTGCCCTTTTTTCTACGGAAAAAGGATATGCAGATAGTACGGTTTTTAAAGATAAAGCACCTGTTGAAGCAAAAGAGACTCCAGTTGAGGCAAAAGCAGCTGAATTTAAAAAAGTTTTACAAAACGTAGAAGCCAGCGACACCCAAATATCTGCTGAAGCTCCTCCTCAAGTCGCAGAAGAAACACCAACCCAAATATTTACTCATAGTGACGATATTGCAAAAAAACCAGAGCTTACAGTTGAAAGAGAAGTTCTTGAAACACCAACTGCAGTAACAATTTCTGAAAAACAAGAATTGACAATTCCTCAGGAAACAGTGGCTGCGGAAGTTACTCCCCAACCCTTATTTGAAAAAGCTGCAACCGAGGAAACTCCAGCACTCACAGCTAAAGCACCCCCCATCGACGTACAAGAGTATTCAACTGCACAAAATGGACGCTCTCCACTTGGCATTATAGAATCTAATCGTGATCTCAATACGCAGAAGTGGTATTTATTTTCCTCTGCAAAACGCGGAATTAAAAATCAAGCAGATCACGTTGAAATCATAAGCATTGTTGGTGAAGATGGTGCCCATCGTGGTGAAGACGTGAAAACTCTTCTTATTAGCATGGGAATCAAACCAGAAAATATAAAGGTTGCAACAGCTAAGGGTGATGAAAGCCAAGTTGGAAAAATCTATATTTTTGGGAAGTAATTTAACTTAAAGAAGGGCGTCACCAAACCAACGGAATGACGCCCTTCTATTATTGAATTCGTTTTCTTAATTTCTCCCAATACTGAAGTCGTTTTAAAATCTCCCTCTCAAACCCACGTTCAACGGGTCTATAAAAGACACTACGTGACATTTCATCGGGGAAATAATTTTGTCCAGAAAAACCTTCTTGAGTACTGTGATCATAGATATATCCCTTACCATACCCTTCATTCTTCATAAGAGCTGTTGGTGCGTTTAAAATATGTTTGGGTGGCGTCAGTGACCCGGATGTTTTTGCAGCTCTCATAACGTCAGAATATGCGGAATAAAGGGCATTGGATTTGGGTGCCGTTGCCAGATAAACCAGAGACTGAACAAGAGCGAGTTCACCTTCGGGGGATCCTAATCGTTCGTAGGCTTCAACACCTGATAAGGCTTGAACGAGCGCTTGTGGATCTGCCATTCCAACATCCTCTACAGCAAAACGGATCATTCTTCTTCCGATATAAAGAGGGTCTTCCCCTCCTTCAAGCATCCTAGCAAACCAATAAAGCGCCGCATCAGGATCAGAACCTCTTAATGACTTATGAAAGGCACTGATGAGATTATAATGTCCTTCTTGAGACTTATCATAAAGAGGGGCCCTTTTCGTTAACAACTCTGAGAGCTGAGCTGTATTATAGGGCTTTGGAGGTGATTCTTCTGCAATGACTTCGACTAAGTTGATAAGAGCACGACCATCCCCATCTGAAAGATCGATCAAATAATTCCTAGCATCCTGAGTAACTTGTAAGGATTTTTCTAAATACAATTCCGCCCTTTTGAGAATCTCATCGAGATCCTCACTTGATAATCTATGGAGGGTAAAAACCTGACAACGTGACAACAAAGACCCATTAAGTTCAAATGAGGGATTCTCCGTCGTTGCCCCTATTAATGTGATAATTCCTTTTTCAACATAAGGTAAAAAGCTGTCCTGCTGAGATCTGTTAAATCTATGAATTTCATCAACAAAGAGAAGTGTGGACTTCCCCCTCTCAAAGGTCTTCTGGGCTTCCTCAAACACTCTCCTTAGATCGGCTACACCTGAAAAGATAGCTGAAAGAGATACAAAAGGAATATCACAATGAGTCGCAAGGATTTGGGCGATTGTTGTTTTACCTGAACCAGGAGGTCCCCAAAAGATCATAGAGTACAAATGGCCCTTTTCGATCATTCGAGAGAGCGGTTTTCCAGATCCAATTAAATGATGCTGACCTACAACCTGTTCTATATCAACTGGACGCAATTGCTCGGCAAGCGGAACAGGGCCCTTTGACACTATCCACTCACTTCTAAGGTTAGGAGTTTGTTTCCTCTTTTAAGCACGATCACCCAATCATGTGTTTTTGATTCTAAATTATTTACTGCATCTTGAGTTGTATGAATAGTGTTTTGATTAATTGAGTGAATCACATCACCAGGTAATAATCCCAATTTTTGTGACACTTCATCATTCAAGAGTTTTGAAATGACAACTCCTCCTTTCATTGGATTAATTCCCAGTTCAAGGGCTAGGGCTGGCGTAATTGTTTTCAAGACAGTTCCATGTAAGGGATTCTTCTCTTTGATTGTGACTGATTGATTATCATTGGTTCCCATTGGTTCTGTAAGTAATATGGGTAACTTGAGTTCTGAGCCCTCACGAATAATTGTTATTTCACTGTTTTTACCTAAGGGAGAAACAGCAACATGATAATCAAGTGAAGAATCATCTTGAATTTGCTTTCCATTAAATGACGCTACAAAATCTCCTTCTTGAATTCCTGCTTTATCTGCTGGACTACCTGGATACACGCTCTTCACCACAACCCCATAGGGGTGGGAAAGATCAAGTGAAGTCATTTCCTTTTCTGTGACAGGAGTAACATCAAGACCTAACCATGGTCGCATGACCCGCCCCCCATGTTTCACACTTTCAATCACAGGGATAGCAAGGGGGGCTGGAATAGCAAATCCAATACCAAGTGACCCCCCTCCCTTTGAATAAATGGCCGTATTAATACCAATCAGCCGGCCATCAGATGTTACCAACGCACCACCAGAATTTCCGGGATTTATGGCCGCATCTGTTTGAATGAAAGAACGGAAATCATTGATTCCTTCCTGACTTCGTGACAGTGCAGATATAATTCCACTTGTAACAGTTTGACCAACACCAAAGGGGTTACCAATTGCAAGCACCACATCACCAACTTCGAGATCATCTTGAGAACTAATTGTCATAAAGGGGAACGAGCCTGATCCTTGAATTTGCAATAAGGCCAGATCTGTTCTCTTATCCTTCGTAACAAATGTAGCTTTATATTCACGCTTATCTGAAAGAACTACACGTATTTCATCTGCTCCCTCGACAACATGATTATTTGTCAAAATTAAGCCATTAGAATTTACAATCACGCCCGAACCTAAGGAATCTTGTTCCTTGCTATAAGTATTACCTTTCCGATAGGATTCTAGAAGTTTTTTAAAAAAAGGATCTTCCATGAAGGGAGAACTCGGAAGATCCAGTTTGACATGTTGAATGGCATATATATTAACGACAGCAGGAGCAACTTTTTTAACGACTTCACTATAGCTAAGAGTTACTTCTTCACGATTCCGGGGAACTTGCTTAAGCTGATCTGCATGAATTTCAGTCGCATTTTGACAACCACTTAATAACGACAATAAAAGAAAAGAACAAATTAAGCTACTTTTAAACATTCCACATATAAACCTTTAATATTCATTCTTACTTTTATAATAACATAAAATATATTTTATACAAATAAAAACGTTGATTATGGCTGGATTTATAAGGAAATATTGGTCTTAGAGGTGTATGGAAATGAAAAAACCCCCCTGAATGGGGGGGTTTGAAAGAAAATAAACTGTTTAACGTTTAGAGAATTGGAAGCTACGACGAGCTTTCTTGTGGCCGTATTTCTTACGTTCAACCACACGAGCATCACGTGTTAAGAATCCTTCCTTCTTCAAGATAGATCGCAAAGCTGGTTCATAGTACGTCAAGGCTTTACTTATACCGTGACGGACGGCACCAGCTTGACCTGAAAGACCACCGCCTGAAACCGTGCAGTTTACGTCATATTGTTCTGTACGACTCGCAACCACAAAAGGATGATTGATAAGCATTCGAAGAACAGGACGAGCAAAGTAAATCGTACTTTCCCGACCATTAACCATGATCTTTCCTGAGCCTGGTTTAATCCAAACTCGCGCAATCGCATCCTTACGTTTACCTGTTGCATAAGACCGTCCGAGCTTGTCAATTTTTGGCTCTGGAAGACTTTTCTCGTCAACAACTGGTGTTGTTTCATTTGTTTTTGTTCCTATATCAGAAACAGCTGTTTTTAATGTATCAAGACTGACTTTTGCCATGTTTAGTCACTCCTTTTATTTTTAGGGTTCATTGATGCCACATCAAGGACTTGTGGTGTTTGTGCTTCGTGGGGATGGGTAGAGCCTGCATATATCTTCAGGTTTGTCATTTGTTGACGTCCCAGAGGACCCCTTGTAATCATACGCTCCACAGCTTTTGAAATGACTCTTTCAGGGTACCTTCCCTCAAGAAGCTGTTTGATCGTCCGTTCCTTAATCCCACCAGGATGTCCGGTGTGCCAATAGAACTTCTTATCATCAAGTTTCTTACCCGTTAGGCGAACCTTTTCAGCATTAATGACGATGATGTTATCTCCACAATCCATGTGAGGTGTAAAACTTGGCTTATGCTTACCGCGCAAATACATAGCGATAATTGATGCTAAACGACCCAAAACGAGATCGGTTGCGTCAATGACATACCACTTTTTATCAATCTCACTGGCTTTCATTGAGTAGGTTTTCATGTCCTTCTCTCCTCTTTAAATTCCAATTTAGGCGTATGTTTAGAATGTTGCCCGCTTAATGTCAAGGATTTTGTTGAAGAAAATGATGAGGTATTATATTACCGTATTTGTAAAATGTACTCTATGGATTTTTATTGCGTCTCTTCACTATACTGTCTATAGTCAGCCCGTTCGGAGCGTAGCGCAGGCCGGTAGCGCACCACGCTGGGGGTGTGGGGGTCGTGGGTTCAAATCCCGCCGCTCCGACCAGCCTTCGCCCTTCGCCAAGACTTCGGTGGACAAGTCGGCTGGCATTTATCCGGCGTAGCTTTAGCGAAGACGGGCTTTATTTAGCGACATAGAGAATTATCTCCCAGACCTTTACCTAATAATCAATTCATATCTGTCCAAAGAATTTTATTGTTTCTGGGGCCACTCCTCGTTATACTAACGGTATGAGTTAACCTCTTGGTGACTAAATATGGTTAGCGGGCCAAAGAAATAATAAGGGATGCCCGAGTTAATGGTGACCACCAAGATGAAAAAAAAATGAAACGCAAGACGAAACTATGACAAACACGATTTGGAAAACAAAGACCGTAAGGAAAGATAAGTAAGTATGAGAAGCATTACAAACCGAAACAATTCGCTCTCAATCCCTTTGGGTCAATTTTCCCTACTAAATGCCTTTATAACATGAGGTTGAGGGAAATTTAATCGCACAAATCACAGTTTCTGATTGCCATAACTTCCTCATTTGAGGATTAGTATGGAGTTGGATAATGACTAAAAAAATGTTAATTGACGCCTCCCATCCGGAAGAATCAAGGGTGGCGATTGTAAATGATCAAAGACTCGAAGAATTTGACTTTGAAACCTCCACAAAAAAACAGCTCAAAGGAAACATTTACCTTGCAAAGGTAATCCGTATTGAGCCTTCCCTTCAAGCCGCTTTTGTTGAGTTTGGAGGTAACCGTCATGGTTTCTTGGCTTTTAACGAAATTCACCCGGATTATTACCGTATTCCCATTGAAGATAGAGAAGCTCTTTTAGCCTCTCAACAAGATGAAACGATTGAAGAAGAGATTACAGAAGAAACCTCATCTAAAGAAGATGTAGAAACACTCGGCGGAGAAGATGTTGAAGAAATCAATAGACGTCCTCGACGACCTGTGATGTCTCGCCAGTATAAAATCCAAGAAGTTATAAAAAGACGACAGATTATGCTCGTACAGGTTGTGAAAGAGGAAAGAGGAGGGAAAGGTGCTGCCCTTACGACTTACCTCTCTCTAGCAGGCCGTTATTGCGTCTTGATGCCGAATGCTGCCAAAGGAGGAGGTATCTCTCGTAAGATTACAAGTGCGAGTGATCGAAAAAGACTTAGAGAAATTATTGAATCCATCAATCTACCTGAGGCCATGTCTCTCATTGTTCGCACGGCTGGAATGTCTAGAAGCAAGGTTGAGATAAAAAAAGATAGTGATTACCTCATCCGGCTTTGGAATGATATCAGAGATAAAACCCTTCATTCTATAGCACCCTGTCTCATCTATGAGGAAAGTGACCTGATTAAGAGAGCCATCCGTGACTATTATAGTCGTGATGCAGAGGAAATCCTCATTGAAGGCGAAGATGGTTATAAGGAAGCGAAGGAATTTATTCGTAAGCTTATGCCAAGTCATGTGAAAAAAGTTAAGCAATATAAGGATGAGAAAGTTCCACTGTTCCATCACTACGGCGTTGAAAAACAAATAGATGCCATGCATAATCCAGTGGTTCAATTGAGATCTGGCGGATATATCGTTTTTGGAACGACAGAAGCACTTGTCGCGATTGATGTTAACTCTGGCAAAGCCACAAGAGAAAGACACATTGAAGAAACCGCTTTCAAAACAAACTTAGAAGCGGCAGAAGAAATAGCCAGACAACTCCGCTTAAGAGACTTAGCAGGACTTGTTGTCATCGATTTTATCGATATGGACGAAGGCAAAAATGTCGAAGCTGTAGAGCGACGTCTTAAAGATGCAATGCGGACAGATCGTGCAAGAGTTCAGGTGGGTAAAATCAGCGCATTTGGCCTCCTTGAGCTTTCACGCCAACGTCTAAGACCGAATATTATCGAGTCAACGAGTTTGCCCTGTGCAGCTTGTAAGGGTACAGGAATGATCCGGTCCGTTGAATCCTCTTCACTCCACGTCTTAAGAGCTATAGAGGAAGAAGCTCTCCTACAAAAAGTAACTGAGATTATTGTTTATGTACCTGTTTCGATTGTTTTGTACATACTGAATCAAAAGAGAAAAGCTGTTCAGGACATAGAGACTCGTTATAATCTTACAGTTCGTTTCTCAAAGGATGACTCTCTCATCCCCCCTGACTACCGGATCGAGCGTGTAAGAGCAAAGCAAGAAACGACTGCGCAAGATGGGTTTTCGAGGAAAAAGGAAGAGCCGCAAAACCAACCTCAACGAACAGGTCAACAGCAAGCTCACCGTCAACGCAAACATGGCCAAAATCGCCCCCAGCGAGAGCAAAAGCCGGCAGAAACTCAACCCAAGGAGCTCCCTCCGCAGAGTAGTTCTATTGACGGGGAGCAAGACCAAACACGCTCAAAATCACGCCGTCGCTACCGAAAATTTGATCGACGGCATCAAAGACCTAGAGAAGATAACCAGACTCAGTCTGCTTCTCCTGTTCAGGAGAGACAGATCCAATCACCTCAATTAGAAGCCGTTGTTAACGAATCTGTGCCAATTAAATCCAAGCCAACCAAAAAATCGGCAAAGCCTGCACCCGATGGTATTCCTTCGCCTGAGACGACCCCCCGCAAGAAAGGTGCATCTCGTAAAGGGTGGTGGCAAAGATTATTAGAATAGAAATACCCCCTTTAAATTAAAGGGGGTACATGGAAAAGTTTGACTTAGTTTACTTTATTAAATTGAAGCTTTTCAATTGTAAAAGTGGTTTGTCCAGGATTTTGCAAGTGATAATTTCTGAACACAAGGGTTGTTTCTTTTTCACCTTCAGGAACAACTCTTTCAAGCGTTCCACTGTGAGTTCCTGGCTTTAGGACAAGTTCCTCACCATACCAACCGTTACCCGCTGTATTTAAAAAACCCACTGACATAACGCCACCAGCTGCAACTGTAATTTTATAGGAAAGATTTAGCTTTTCACCACTTTTCACGGGCATCTTTTGGCTTATTAATATGTAACTTGCATCCTTATTGAAGTCGGTTGTTACTTGTGTCCCACCCCGTAATTGCTCTATGGTCTTTTCCTTGCCAGTCGTCATAAGTTTAATAGTTTCTTTTCCATTCGTAGACTTAATGAGTATCTCATTGGTTTTGGTAGTTTTCTCAGGCAATGCTTCAAGCACGAAAGAACTACCCAAAAAGGACATCGTCGCAAGTAGTAATTTTCCAGTCATAATGTTCACCTATATTCATCTATTTTAATTTATGGACTTTTATTTATATCATTAAAAAAGTCAAACAGTTTTTCACAAAAAAAAATCAGTCCTCCTTGATTAAGGAGGACTGAATGTTTCAAAAAGGTGGGCGATTTATTCTTTTTCGATTTTGACTTTGTTAACAGTAACGATTGAGTCGTCAGGAGCTCCTAAATGATAATTCCGAAGAACTAAAGAAGCCTCTGTTTCATCCGCAGGAACCTCACGCTCATAAACTCCCTTGCAATCTCCTTCTTTAAGCAAAAGTTCATCACCGTACCAATTATTACGAAGGGTTGTTAAAAAACCAAAAGAAATAATCCCTTTTTCAACTTTAACGTCATAGCTCAAACGAAGGATATCTCCTGGTTTTACTGGGAATCTTGTGGATTCAAATTGATAACTTGCATTATTATTATTATCAGTTGTGATTCTGGTAGATCCATTCGCCAAGTTCTCAACTTTCTGAGCCATTCCTGTATACTTCAATTCAAAATTCTCAAGAGAGAGGGCTTTTTTACCTGCTTTAGGTGAAACATGTGGAGAAAGGGTTGGCATGATAGGTGATCCCATAGGTGACCCTTTAGGTGAATTAACTTCACTACCTGAACCTGCCACTACAGTTCCTGGAGTTACAGTTATGACACGAGGTGATGTCTGAGGTGAATTAACTTCACTGCCTGAACCTGCCCCTACAGTTCCTGGTGTTACAGTTATGACACGAGGTGATGTCTGAGGTG
>CAZQWE010000002.1:0-296649 GCA_964597045.1 uncultured Alphaproteobacteria bacterium
GCTTCGCAAGTCGCTACCCGCGTATCCCTTCTACTATTCACTTGTCAATGAACAACTCACCCTAAGGGTCCAAAACAAATTGGAAAAAATAACAAGAGAAAAGCTGACCCTTCTCTTACATTTGATTTGAGCTCCCTTCTTATACGACTCATCCGAAATCTCGTCAACATCTCTTTTCACAAAAAAACTCCCATTTAGCTAACTATATGTGTTTAAAGTGATTTTAAACGATAATGGATTGATAAACGGCCTGTTTGAATTGATTGAGAATATTATAATACCCAAAGGGAAACACTTGAGTCATATAAATACCAATGAGTTCCTCTCTTGGATCCACAAAGAAGGATGTATGGGCCGCCCCTGACCAGGCATATTCACCAGGCGTGCCCAAATAATGAGCTTTTGTCGGATCTAACATAATTGCAAACCCAAGGCCAAAACCATATCCCGCTGGCATTGTAGCCCCGAGATCAAAAGCTGCATAATCCCTCACATCCATGGGCAAAAAGTTCGATGTCATGAGCTCTATTGACTTTGAGCTCAATATATTATCTTTCCCCCCTCTCCCTTTATTCAGCAACATTTCAGTAAATTTATAAAAGTCAGGGATGGTTGAGACGAGCCCGCCTCCCCCTGCACACTTGAGGGGAAGTTTATGATATACCCCCCATTCATCTGAATCATAGGGAAAAAGAGTCTTATCCGGGAAGGCATTACGTTGGGTTTGAGCCACCATACTTTTATGTATATAAGTCGTTGCAAATCGATTCCATTTGCTTTCAGGCACATAAAAATCCGTATCCACCATACCCAGTGGTTCAAATATCTCCTCCTTAAAGAAGGTATTCAACGGTTTACCTGAAACAACTTCAATAAGATATCCTAAGACGTCGGTAGAGAGGCTATAATTCCATTTCGTCCCTGGTGAAAAGTGGAGTGGCATTTTACCAAGCAATTTCATGAACCCCTCGAAACTATGCTCATCCTTAGTAATGACAAGACCATTCCTTTGGTACAGTTCTTCGACAACACCATTCTCTAAGAAATCATAGGTAAGGCCAGACGTATGGGTCATCAGGTCTACAATTGTGATATCTCTATCCGCTCTAACTGTTTTGTAATCCTCAACGGTTCCGGAGACGAATACTTCCATATCCTTGAATTCAGGAAGAAATTTCGTGATAGGAGTATCAAGTTGGAACAGACCTCTCTCAAGCAAGATCATTGCGGCAACAGACGTAACAGGCTTAGTCATTGAATAAATACGGAAGATCGTATCTTCTTGAATCGACTTCCCTGTGTCAAGATTCATCATTCCTTGACAGTCGAAGTGAACCACCTCCCCTCGCCTTGCAACAAATGAGCTGGCTCCCACAAAATGGTTTGTGCCCACATAGGACTCGGTTAAATCACTAATCCTTTTCAACCTACCTGAACTTAAGCCAACAGTTTCTGGTTTGATCAAATTCATTTATCTCTCCTCATTTTCAATCACCTACCATAAAAGAAAGCGACTCGAAAGCAAAGGGTATAGACAAATGAATCTCAATAACCCATAAAAGGGTCTTATTTAACTTAGAGAAGAATGGAGTCAGCAATGTCCCAAGTCGATACTGAGAAATTACAAAAGAAATCTCTCTCGACCTTTCTCCAAAGTGAAATGAGAGCTTGGCTCATTTGGAGCCTTGCCGGTTTTTTCTATCTCTATCAATTTGTGCTTCGATCCTCACCAGGTGTCATGACTGATGATCTTATGAGAGACTTCTCTGTTGAGGCTTGTGCATTAGGAATCCTCACCTCTTTTTACCTGATCTCTTATACAGCTCTTCAAATCCCCGTAGGCCTGGGTATGGACAAGTTTGGTCCCTCAAGACTCCTCCGCTATGCTGTTCCCCTATGTGTGTTTGGGACCTTTATTTTTGCCATTTCCGAATCCTTCTTCATTGCTTGCATTGGTCGTTTATTGATTGGGGCAGGAGCAACATGCGCTTTCATTGGATCCTTAAAGCTTGCCACCCTTTGGTTCCATGCAGAAAAGCTTGCCCTTGTTGTGGGATTTACCCTCCTTGCTGGTAAAATCGGGGCATCCTTAGGTCAAAAACCCCTTGGTCATTTGATTGAATGGATGGGATGGAGAGGCGCCCTTCTCTACGTTATTGTTCCTTTTGGACTGCTTCTCACCTCCATGATTTGGCTCTTTGTCAAGGATACCCCCCCTGAAGGTCCTCTTGTTAAAACAGATCCAAAGGAGACAACTCTTAAAGGTCTTCTTATCCAACTCAAAGATATCATCATTAATTATCAAATATGGGCCCTTGGTTTTTACGGAGCCCTTATGTATGCCCCCATCCTTGTGTTTGTTGAGCTTTGGGGGATTCCTTTCCTTATGAAGCTATACAATATTGATAATACAACAGCAGGTTCCATCACGACTATGTTCTTCTTTGGAGCAGGGATTGGATCCCCCCTTGTCGCTCATATTTCCGATTATTTTGAAGACAGGAAGAAAACCATGGCGATTGGGGCTATCCTTGCCATTGTTTGTAACTGCATCATCATATACGTCCCTAACATACCCATGTCAGCTATGTATGGCCTTCTGTTTGCATCAGGGTTTGTCTTTTCAGCCCAACCATTGATCTTTGCCTCTGTGTGTCAAATCACTCCTCACTCAAGCAATGGAACGGCAATCAGCTTTACAAACATGATTGTGATGATGCTTGGAATTGTTTTGCAGCCCCAGGTTGGTAAATTCCTGGAATGGGCTTGGTCCGGAGAAGTCCTAAATGGTGTCCCTCAATACGGGATTGCGGATTACCGCTTTGCTTTGATCAGCATTCCCCTCTGTCTCATCATTGCTTTGCTGCTTATGCCATTTATCCCTGAGACATTTCCTAAGTCCCAGAAGGATTAACCCTCCTCATAGACAGGTTCACCACAGTTCCTCGCGATTTCTGCTCGTGCGAGTGACCTCAGACGCAAGACTTCCTCCCACTCTTTCCCTTGAGGATAGAGAGGATCACTCACCGTAACCGTTATAGGATGAGGACGCAAAAGGTAGGTTAGGTCTGGCAAGATCTGACGTGTTCCCCGTATAGCCATGGGACAGAGGGGAGTTTTTGTTTCGACAGACAGTTTAAAGGCCCCTAACTTAAACAATCTTAAGCCCAAGATATGGGTAAAGGTTCCTTCAGGAAATATCATAATACTCTTTCCCTTTTTAATCTTTGCTTCCATCACCTCTAAATCACTTAAACTCTGAATCACATCTTTCCTTTCAACGGTCACATGATCGAGTTTCCTCATGAGGGCCTTTAGGAACAAGGACTTAAAGAGTTCCTGCTTCCCTACAAACGTCACCCCGACAGGAAGGACGGCTATAAGCACAAGAGCGTCCAAATAGCTCACATGATTCGAAAGGTAAATCATAGACTTATCTTCGACCATGGCTTTGTCATGGATGACCTTAATCGGGCAGAAAGAGAGGAAAAAGATAAGTCGTAGCCAAAACTTACTCAACCGTTGAGCTCCTGATTGGGAAGAGAGAAAGAGGGTGCTCAATATAGGAACGAGCAATACTAACAAAACGAGTCCTACATAAATCGTATAGAACAACTTCAATACCCTTACCCCCATATAGGTCAAACGGGTGAAGAAACTCGCCAGCCCAATTTTCGTCACCTGCAGCCATATGGGTACAGCCCTTTTCCCAAGCTTGTTTGTGAGATAAAGTTCCTTACAGGCCGCCCGTTGGAGCTTCCCACTTGAGGTTTTCGGGACAACCCCTGGGCGGACAAGGACAACTTCATCAGGAGGGAAGCCCAGTTCTGTGGACAGGCTCATCGTGACTTTATGAATGATTTCCTCCTTACGGGCTTCCTCTTTTTCCGTTGTTTCAGCCACAACAATCAGCTTTTCCGTTCCTTGGGTCTTATCTTCTGTACCAAAAGCAATCACACACCCTTTGCGAATACCCTCCACACTTGAGGTGATATCCTCAATATCTTGGGGATAGAGGTTTCGTCCCGCTTTGATAATCATATCCTTCATCCGACCTACAATGAAGACATCCCCTTCTGCAAGATAGGCATAGTCCTTTGAGTCGATCCACCCTTCCTTCATGACTTCAAGGGTTGCATCAGGATTATTATAATACATCTGCATGGAGGACGGTCCTTGAAACCAAAGCCGTCCAATCGTCCGTTCAGGAAGCTCAACGCCTTCCTTATCCACAATTTTTACCCGATGTCCTGGTATGGCGTGACCACAGGCCACAAATTCTGTTGTGTGAGGACCTGAGAGTTCAGCCTTAAGAGCCACCCCTTTTGTTTCCAGGGGCTCTCTTTGAATAAGATCAACCCGAGGTTCACTTCGATTCAAGGGGGGAAAACAAAGGCCTACTGAGTTCTCCGCAAGGCCGTAGACGGGAAAGAGCGTACTTTTTCTCAGGCCAAAGGGTTCAAATTTCTCCGCAAAGCGGCGCAAAGTGTGGGCATGAACCATCTCAGCCCCATTGGCAGCGATACGCCAGGAACGAAGATCAAGTCCCTCCAGGCTCTCTTCCTTGATCCGACGAATACAGAGCTCATAGGCAAAATTTGGGGCTGCCGAAATTGTCCCTTTATGTTCATGAATCGCCCAAAGCCAACGTTCAGGACGGCTTAGAAACATCAGGGGTGACAGGATGGTTGCAGGTACACCGAAATGAAGGCTCCCGAGCCAACACCCAATCAACCCCATGTCATGATAAAGGGGAAGCCAACTCACAACCCGGTCTTCAGGGGTGACGTGAAGCGCCTCTCCCATTGACCGAATATTCGCAAGCAAATTTCCATGGGTCAAATAAACACCTTTCGGATTGCCTGTGCTTCCTGAGGTATATTGAATGAAGGCCGGATCAGAGGCGACGAGGACACGACTTTGAAGAGGTGCCTTATTTTTGAGCAAATTGGGGACCGTAATCACATGTTCAAGACTTGGGATAAGGCCTTGAATAAGCTTACTTAATGCCTCAGCTTCCTTAAATGTAATCAGGATTTTAGCCCCCGCATTCCGAAGAAGAATGGCCTCCCTCGTAACATACTCCTCTAAGCGATTAGGTCTAAAGGGAGGATAAATGGGAACAGGGATTCCTCCCGCAAGAATAACTCCAAAGTATGCGTAAAAGAACTCCTCTGACGTCGGCAGCATAATGGCAACTGTTTCATTTGTTTCAACACCCAAGGCTCTCAGTCCCATGGCAACCTCACGGGCAGACTCATAAAGGTGTCCATAGGTAATGGGTATTTCTGTACCGTCCTCCTGGTGCAGATGAATATGCACCCGCCCTGGATCTCTTTCTACGTAAAATAAAAGGCTATCCACAAGCGTATCTCCCTCCGGATACCCCACCCCTTGGACATTCATTTCCTTCGGAATCACTTTAACTTTCACCCGTTCTTTCTTAGGAGAAGTTCCAGTGAGATAGATTTTTAGGTCCTGTATAGACTGAGCATTTTGAAAAATATCGAGGGGAAACCGCATGCTTAAGTCTTCTTCAACCACATGAAGAAATTCAACACGCCCTAAACTATCAATTCCTAAATCTGCTTCGAATTCAGACGTTAAAGTTATCCTCTTCGCTGCTCTTTCCGATCCCATCTTTAAGAGAAAGTCGTGAAGAAGTTGTCGAAGTTTAATCTCTAACTGATCACTTGCCTCATCCATACTTCTTATTATTACATTATTTTTTTAATATATTACTAATATCAGCAATCATTTAAATGTAAACCCCCCACACCCGGATGACGACTCCTTTTGATGAATATAAAAAATCAAAAAATAAGGTCCCACTTTCACACTGACAACACTGACAGATTCAGTGAGACCCATAGGTCAGTTACACTCTTTTCAGAGAGCTTTCCATCCCTTCTGTTTTTGGGTTAATAAAGAAACAATTCTTTGCTTTTCTTCCCTCCTGAAGGACACCTTCGCGAAGCCATCCCTTTTGCATCAAAAGGTCACAACCCAGCTCAACATCTTCTTTTGTTTTGAGAGAAGACCATTGCTTGCGGTAAATATCCCTAACATCAAAATGCCCCCTCACTTCAGACTTTTGTATTCGATTGGCAAGAGCTCTCCCTGCCTGAAAAGCTTGATTGAGGCTCATATCATAAATTCGTCTTGTATGTTTTTCCAGATAGGAACACCAAAGGATGGCACGATCGACTGCATCCTCATTTACTGAGCTTCTGGCTTTTCCTCCTGCAAGATTAATCAGATGGAAAATGAGGGCAAGAGACGGCATCAGTTTACGATATTTTGTAAAGTGTTCGATCAGAACCGGATCATCTGTACTCGTCCTCAATCTTTCCTCGAGCTTTGTTAGCCATTCATAAAAGAGTTCTTGAGCTTTGGGTTCGAATTTAAAATAGGGAATCCCTGAGCTTTCATCCAGAATTGCTCCATAATCCGCAAAGTTCATTTTTGCTAATTTGACCATTATGTCGGTGACTTGTTTTTGGGCCTCCACATTCGGTATTTTATCCACAAGTTGCCATGACATGATTTCGTCTGGATAAACAAGCAACTGAAACCTCTGCAAAAGTCCATCATTATCTGCTCCACTGAGGGTTTTTTGAAAGTATGTTGCAAGTTTATTAGGTTGGGTACTTCCTAAGATCGACACACAGAGGTTTTTCGTGTGTATTGTTCCGCGCCCTATTCGATCCGTTGTTTTTGATCCATAACCATTCCAAGCCTCAAGATAAAAGCTTCTGTCGCTATCGTTCCCATCCTTATCCCAGCTTGACAGAAGGCCAATAAGTTCGTCCCGGAAAAGGAGTAAACCACGACTATTTTTCGATAAGAGTTCGTGCATTTTCTCAATCGTTGCATCATTTGTAATAAAGCGTTTACAGAGCGGCTTCTCAGGTTCTTCAAGATTCCTATAATTCTCCTTGATCATGTCTTGCTTCATTGAATCGTTTGTCTTGGCAGCTTTCATCATCTCTTTTTTGAGAACTTCCTTTTTCACCTTAAGGAATTCACCTTCAACTTCAAATATTTTCTGGTCATTCGTATAGGTATCAAAAGCTTCCTTCTCTAAGGTTTCGATGGGTTTGAGTATTTCCTTCAGTGCGGGGCTTTTAAGCGTACTGGGAGCTCCTATAATCCCACCCCAGAGGTTGGGAATGACTGTCCAGGAATCTTGTGATTTCGGCCTAATACTGCATCCTGCACCAATCAGAGAAGAGCTAACGATGAGCGATCCAATGGCAACATAATCGAGTGGGCATTGCATGCGCTCGGAAATATCCTTAAGCCAAACCTGGTAGGGCTCAGGAATGAGTTCGAGCTCTAAGTCAGAAACCGGTGAGAGATCCTTTTTAATAAGTTTAAGTGGAGTGGGTTCTGGCCACTCTGGATCATCTTTCCCTTTGAGCTGTTCTTTGATGACCTCAAGCCCTTCCAATACGTGAAGATCATTGAAGTCTGTCGGCTTTGTGCTCGTGTTCTTAAAGTGAGGAAAAACAACAGAGCAACCTAATTTTTTAGAGGCTTCCTCTGCATATTTCCGCCCCATATTTTGCTCCTTCCATTGATCATCATCACCAGCTATGACGATTGGATTATGGGGGTATGCATTTATGAGATCCTCAACAACGGGATGAATATTAACCGCATCAAATGCAACCACAACTGGATCACCGAGCGCCATATGAATACTCGCCCCTGTGGCATACCCTTCAACGACGTATATGGTTTTCCCTTCTTCGAAACTTCCAAGGGTATGGAAACATCCCTTCTTCCTTCCCTCCAGAAGGAAACGCTTATTGCCATTGGGATCAATATATTGAAGACTCCACAACTTTCCTTGGATATCTCTTAATGGAATCCAGATAACCTGGTCCATAAAGCGAACGCCTAAGGGTTTCACTTTTTTTCTTTCAAGATAGGGAGATGAACCAGTTTCACTAAATTCTTCCCATTTACCACTTGCATAAGAAGCCGTTTCAACCGCTCGTTTGAGCCTATCTTCTTCGATGACGCGTCTGACTTCGCGCTGTTGACGTTGCATGAGATCTTCGTCGTTTGAGGAAAATGTATCCGATTTCTTCATCGTCCAAACCTCATGAATACCACGACTCCAGTCTCCAAAAGCACCGGCCATTCCATAATTAACATACCAACAATCCTTCTTATTTTTATGCACCGTTGTGGAGAACCTATGGATTTGTCCATCACCCAGCAGCTCTCCTTGAAAGAGAATGCCCTTTTGATTCATAGCTTCAATGAACTCTTGAGCGCTATTTTTACGAGTATTATGATTTTGTGAATTATATTCAGTCATGATTATTTCCTTTTTTGGTTATTCAAATAAGACTTGAATGACGAGCAATGCAGACTTTAAGCCTGCATTGCTTCCCCCCTAAAAACCTTATATTGAGTTGGATTGAGTTATTTGATTAAAGGATAACAAAAAACCATACACGCACACTGAACCAAGTTTACATTTATGAGGATATAGCAGTTTTCAAATTCGTCAAATTTTAAAAAACGCCATTTCAAAAACGTATTTTTTTAAAGTGCCACCTTCACACTGACAACACTGACACATTCGAATCTGTCAGTGTTGTCAGTATAAATGGTGGACCTTTTTTTTTGATTTTTTTCCGTGAAGGGATTCCATAATAAAAAATAATACCCCCCCTATCCATATATATATTATACTATGAAATATCCGAAATCTGTCAAATTCAAAAAACTGTCATTTGGATGGCGATTTCTCCTTTTTCCTTTCATTTCCTGGATTTCCTTAAAAATAAAAAAACAAATGATGAAATTTTAGGTCCCCGTTTCACACTGACAACACTGACACATTCGCGAATCTGTCAGTGTTGTCAGTACAAATGGTGGACCTTTTTTTATATCTAATTATCTCTTAAAATCCACATTAATTAATATATAAGACAAAAATTTAGCCATTTTATGATTTACAAAACATATTATATTATGATATATTTCACGAATGATAAAAAAAGACAAACAACTTAAAAATCTGAGCAATTATGCTGACGCCCTTCAAAAGCAAGGAGAGATAACGTTTCAGTTAGATAAAGCTGCCTCAATATTAGGAATAACTCTTGTTGCAGCTCGTCTGTCCGCACATAGGCTTTCTAAAAAGAAACGCATTTTTAGAGCTTATCGTAACTTTTATGTCATTGTGCCTTTGGAATATCAAAATGTCGGCTGCCCTCCCCCTGATTGGTTTATTGCTCCTCTCATGAAGCATCTGGGTACAGACTATTACGTGGGTCTATTATCAGCAGCAGCTCTTCACGGGGCAGCTCATCAACAACCTATGATTTTTCAGGTTATCACTGAAAAGTATTCACGATTAATTCGAGTCCCAAGCATGAATATCCATCTTTATCAAAGTAGCTATATATATAAAGAAGGAATTGAACAAAAAAAGTCGGCAGCGGACTATATCAACGTTTCAACGCCAGAATTAACAGCTTTTGATTTAGTTCGGTATGCTCGTGTGTCAGGACACTACAATCATATTGCGACCGTACTTGAAGAGCTTGGAGAACGATTAAGACCAAAAAGATTAGCTACCTTGGTAAGGAGCATATGTGAAGAACAGGGAGAGTGGATCTATGGGCAAAGGCTTGGCTATATCTTGGATAGGGTTGGATTTGAAAATATAGCTGATCCTTTGGCAGATTTAATTCATAAATATAAGCCGAGTCCAGGCTATTTTATTTCTGGAAAAACTGAAAACGTGTTTGAAAAAAGTGAGCGCTGGCGTTTATATATTAATGCAACGCTGGAGGTCGACCTATGATTCCTAAAATGCATATTGATTCTTGGCGTGATTCAGCTCCTTGGCGTGTTGATACCCAAGTTGAGCAGGACCTTGTCATTTCACGAGCCTTAATAAGCATATTCTCTGATCCATACCTTCAAGCTAAGTTAGGATTTAGAGGTGGAACGGCCCGACAAATCTGACATATTCCCCTCTGGATCGAATCTGTCAGTGTTGTCAGTGTGAAAGGGGGACCATTTTTTTTTGATATTTAATATCTCGCACCCATTAACCAACCATTCATATTTTTCATGGTATGTTAGGCTAATTCATGATTTAATACAGTTATTGAAAGAGGAAACACGTGGAACAGCTACCCTTAAAATTATCGAATGCCATTGATCGTGAACTCGCCCCCTTGCATCCTGATCGCTTGCGAGATGCTTGTTTTGATCTCTCACAAAGATACGCTCGAGGGGAATTCATTGAGAGTCAAAACCACAGACAAGCGTATATTGCGTCCCGTCTCCCTGCAACTTATGGTGTATTAAACTATATCCTGCGCCGGATTGACCCTTTCCTCAAAACAGCTCAGACGTTGCTTGATCTTGGCTCCGGTGTTGGGAGTTTAGCTTGGGCAGCTAAAGACTATGCACCCCATTTAAAGTCGGTCACTTTTTTTGAAAAAGATATTGAACTCGTCAGGCTTGGACAACACCTTATGCAAAACAATTTGGATCCCCTGCAGGTTTCTTGGTGCCATGATAATATTGTCAAAGAAACCATGTTTCCTTCCCATGACGTTGTTGCCCTCTCCTACGTACTCAATGAACTTTCCCCAAGGGAACAATTAGAAGTCATTGAAAAAGCCTATGGCGCGACGGATCAACTCCTCATTCTCGTAGAACCAGGAACACCTCAGGGTTACGGTAATATCCTCGCAGCACGTAAGTATTTGATACAAAATGGTGCTAACATCCTTGCCCCTTGCACACATAACAGACCTTGTCCTGTTGCTCCGGGCTTTAAGGAAGGTACAGATTGGTGTCACTTTAGTGTTCGCATCCCTCGCGGAAAATACCACAGGCGAGCGAAGGAAGGCTCCCTCCCTTATGAGGATGAAAAGTTCTCCTATCTCGTTGCGTCTCCAACTCCCTACCCAGTCCCCGAGGCACGTGTTATAAGAGCCCCTATGAAAAAGACGGGACATGTGATATTAGATCTATGCACGTTTGAAGGTGACCTTGAAAGACGTGTCATAGCTAAAAGTGATGGAGAAGCCTACACAAGGGCTCGAGATGCAGAATGGGGAGATGAATGGGAAGGGTAGGCAGTGTTCAGTGTGCAGTGTTCAGTGTTCAGAAATACAAAAATTACTCATTGCGAAGCAATGTAATCACTTCTGTATACTGCGCACTGCACACTGAACACTTATTTCAGGCAAGGCCTGAAATATGAAAAAGAGGCCCCTCTCCCCCCACATTTCTATTTACCGGATTCAAATAACGTCTTTGCTGTCTATTCTCCATCGTGCAACGGGAATCGCTCTTTATGGCGGCATCCTCCTTTGGGTTATCTGGCTCTTAGCCTTAGCAAATGGTGAAGAGAGCTATAAATCAATGCAGACCTTTTTGCTTCACCCCATTGGATTAATTTGCTTGCTTGGATTTTCCCTCTCCTTCTTCTATCACTTCACGAATGGCATTCGGCACTTACTCTGGGACATTGGGTATGGCTACGATATGGCCTCCGTTCGCCAGGGCGGATGGTTCGTCATCTTTTTCACCCTTACATTAACATTCTTTACCTGGGGACTGGGTAAACTATGGGGTATGATATGGTCATGAGAGACAAGACAGAAAAAACAAAGACTAAAGGTGTTTATCATTGGATGGTACAACGAATAACAGCCGTTTTGTTGTTACCCATTGGAATGTGGTTTGTGACGGGTTTTACGGTTTATCTCACATCTCCCTTTAATGAAGCCAAGCACTGGGTATCCTCCCCTATGAGTGGAACCCTTTTGACCCTCTTTACAATCACAGCTATTTACCATGGTTATTTAGGACTTCAAGTTGTGATTGAGGATTACATCCCTAACCTTAAAACACGCACTCTTTGGCTGTTTTTTATAAGGGTCATCAGTTTCTTTCTAGCGGTTCTTTCTGTTATCAGTCTCGTGCAAATCATGAAAAGTTAAGGGCACAAAAATGGTAAAGGGGTATACGGTCATTGATCACATGTACGATGTTGTTATCATTGGCGCTGGCGGAGCAGGACTGAGGGCAACTTTGGGAATGGCCGCACAGGGCCTCAAGACGGCTTGTATCACAAAGGTTTTCCCAACACGAAGTCATACGGTGGCCGCCCAAGGGGGGATTAGTGCTGCCCTCAACAATATGGGTGACGGTGATAATTGGCGTTTTCACATGTATGACACGGTTAAAGGTTCGGATTGGTTAGGTGATCAGGATGCCATCGAATATATGTGTCGGAATGCAGTCCCTTCTGTGATTGAACTTGAACATATGGGCGTCCCCTTTTCGCGAACGGATGAAGGTAAGATCTATCAACGTCCCTTTGGGGGCCATACCCTTGACTATGGAAAGGCGATGGCAAAAAGGTCCTGTGCTGCTGCAGATCGAACAGGTCATGCGATTCTTCACACCCTTTATCAGCAGTCCCTTAAACATGACGCCGAGTTCTTCAATGAGTATTTTGCCTTAGATTTAATAATGGATGAAGACGGTGCCTCTAAGGGAGTGGTTGCCTGGAGCCTTGAAGATGGGACGCTTCATCGGTTTGCGGCCCATATCGTTGTCCTTGCGACAGGTGGCTATGGCAGAGCCTACTTTTCCTGTACCTCCGCCCATACGTGCACAGGGGATGGAAATGGAATGATCCTGCGCGCTGGACTTCCTTTGCAGGATATGGAGTTTGTTCAATTTCACCCCACAGGAATTTATGGTGCAGGATGCCTCATTACAGAGGGAGCTCGCGGTGAAGGGGGGTATATCACAAATAGTCTGGGTGAGCGTTTTATGGAACGCTATGCACCGGTTGCAAAGGATCTGGCGTCCCGCGATGTCGTGAGTCGTGCCATAACGATTGAGATCAATGAAGGGCGTGGTGTTGGACCCAATAAGGACTATGTGGAACTTCATTTGGAACATATTGACCCCTCCATTCTCCATGAAAGGCTTCCTGGCATTACGGAAACAGCCCGTATCTTTTCAGGAGTCGACATCACTAAGCAACCCATCCCCATTCTCCCCACTGTCCATTATAACATGGGGGGTATACCCACAAATCATATGGGTGAGGTCTTGAATTCCACCACAAAAGATCCAGAGAAAGTGGCACCAGGTCTTATGGCGATTGGGGAAGCAGCCTGTGTTTCCGTTCATGGAGCGAATCGCTTAGGCACAAACTCACTCCTTGATCTGATTGTTTTTGGACGGGCAGCGGCTATTCGAGCGAAGGAAATCATTAAAAAGGATAAGAAACTCAAACCTCTTAAACCCACTGATGGAGAAGAGGCGATCACTAAACTTGATAAATTACGTCATACAAAAGGATCACGCAAAACAGCGGATATTCGCCTTGATATGCAGCGTGTTATGCAAACCCATTGTGCCGTCTTTAGAAGTCAAGAGCATCTGTCTGAAGGTGTTGATAAACTTAAAGACGTCATGAAATCCTTCAAGGATATCCAAATTAATGATAAGTCTTTGATTTGGAACAGCGATCTGGCTGAAGCCTTAGAGCTTGAGAATCTCCTTGGCCAATCCCTTGTGACCATTGAATCCGCGTTGAACAGAACCGAAAGCAGGGGAGCTCATGCCCGTGAGGATTTCCCTGAGCGTGACGATAAAAAGTGGATGAAACACACCGTGACACGTTTACGGGATGATAAGGTATCCTTTGAGTATAGGCCTGTGCATCTTTATACACTGAGCCCTGAAGTAGAGGTCATTCCTCCTCAGAAACGTGTCTATTAAGGGAGAACTCACATGGTAGAACTCAGACTTCCCCCGAATTCAAAAATCGAAAAAGGAAAAACCTTCCCTTCCCCAACACAAAGCGCAAATATGAAGGTCTTTCAGGTCTACCGCTATGACCCTGATACCAATGAAAATCCTCGTCTTGATACGTACGTTCTTAACCTTGATGACTGTGGCCCCATGGTTCTGGATGCCTTGATTAAGATCAAGAATGAAGTTGATACAACCCTTACGTTTCGCAGGTCCTGTCGTGAGGGTATCTGTGGATCTTGTGCCATGAATATTGACGGCACCAATACCCTTGCCTGCATTAAACCGATTGAAGAGATCAGTGACGTTGTCAAGATTACTCCCCTTCCCCACCTTTTTGTTGTAAAGGATTTGGTGCCTGATCTTAATCATGCTTTCGCTCAATATAAGGAAGTTAAACCATGGCTTCAGTCAGCAACCACCCCTCCACCGGATAAAGAGCGCCTTCAATCCAAGGAAGAACGTGAGAAATTGGATGGTCTGTGGGAGTGTATCCTTTGTTTCTGCTGCACAACAAGCTGTCCAAGCTATTGGTGGAATGGGGATAAATACTTGGGTCCTGCTACATTGCTTCAATCCTACCGCTGGATTGCGGATAGTCGGGATGAGGCCTCAAAGGAACGCCTCGAGGATCTGGATGACCCCTTCAAGCTCTATAGGTGCCATACCATTATGAACTGCACCAACACGTGTCCAAAGTCCCTAAACCCTGCCAAGGCGATTGGGGAAATTAAGAAAAAGATGGTGACTTCTTAAGTAATTACAATATTTACTATTGTATTACAAATTAAATAGTGCTATAATTACTTGTATGTTGGAGGTGTTGGTATGATATCTCGTTTCTTCAAACAAGATAGTGGAGCTATCATCATCATTGTGGGTTTGCTCTTACTCGCTTGTATAGGGTTTGCAGCTTTAGCAATTGATGTCTCTTTTTGGTATTCGGATCAGAGGAAATTACAAATTGATGCGGATGCTGGAGCCATTGGAGGAGCGATTGCTTTAAATACAAAAGGCTCTGTGACCGTCATACCTGAAGCCACTTACGACATTCAACTTAATAATTGTACGTCCAGTAATAATTGCACCATTGTAGCTATTAATAATCCACCCGCATCCGGCCCTAATGCAGGCAATAATCAAGCAGTTGAGGTCATTCTCTCAAAACCGGCAGATCTCTTTTTTGCTCAACTCTTTTTGCCAACCCCTCCCACACTTATTGCTCGAGCCGTTGCCGGTATTCAGGCCAGTAACAATTGTGTAACAGCCCTTACGAATTCAGGTATTGGTATCAATGTAAAGGGAGGAGGAAGCATTAATGCGGTTAATTGTGGTGTGTATTCTAATTCCTCAGCTGGGAACGCAATCAATGTTGTAGGGGGTGGATCTATACAAGCCCAGTATGTGAAGGTCGTTGGCGGTGTTAGCACGAGTGGTGGGGGTACAATCACATCAACAAATGGTATCTCCCAAGGAGTCTCCCCCGCTGTTGATCCCTACGCAGGATTACAGATCCCCGCCTTTTCAGGGTGCACTAAAACAAATTATAGCCTTCATGGAACTGAAACCATTAGCCCCGGAACCTATTGTGGCGGCATATCTTTAGTGAGTAACGCTAACTTAACACTGAATCCGGGAATATATATCATAGAAGGTGACTTTACCGCATCCAGTCAATCGACAATTACGGGAGATGGAGTCACCATTATAGTAACAAAAAAGTCCAGTGGTTCAGGGTATGGAACAGTAACCTTTAATGCCGGTTTAACAACCAATCTAACGGCAACAAGTACCCCTGGGGATCCCTTTAATGGCATCCTCTTTTACGGCGACCGCAATGCACCTGCTTCAAATACAAATAAATTAACAGGTGGACTGGGGTCACAACTCAATGGTGTCGCGTATTTTCCCTCAACATCATTAGAATATTCAGGACAAGCTTCATCAAGTGGAGTGCCTTGTTTTCGCATCATCGCACGAGAGGTCACATTTGTGGGTGGATCCATACTAGGAGCAGGATGCCAAAGCAGCACAGGAGGGCCCATCGTATTACTTGAGTAAAGGAAGGAGTAAGGTTTTATGTTTATTGAGTTCCTTAGAAATTGCAAAGCCGTTGCCGCAATAGAGTTTGCCTTAGCCTTACCTGTACTCGTTGTCTTATTCATAGGGATGATCAATATGGGAATGGTCATTTCAACAAAGATGGAACTTACCTCAATTGTCAGTGTCGGAATGCTTTATTCACTTGGTAACTCATCTGATCCTGTTCAAATTCAAACAGCGATGAACAGTGCCTCAAATCTCTCACCTATAACTATTTCTGTCACACAATTTTGCCAATGCTTAAATGGTTCTGCACCTGGATGCGGTAATGTTTGCTCAGACTTAAAGGTAGCGGCAAAATATGATAAAGTAACAGCCTCTACCCAAGTTCCATTGGTTATTCCCTATTTCTTATTTCAAAACCCTTTTCCCATAACTGTTGAAGGAACGATAAGGGTGCAGTGAGGAGAAAATGAACACGTGGAGAAAGTTTATCCTTGAATCAAAAGCCGAGAGCGCAATTGAGTTTGCGCTCGTTATTCCTGTTTGCATTTTAATCGTCTTTGGAATTATTGAAATGGCTTATGTTTTATGGGCAAAATCATCCATGAATTACGCAACTTCTTATGGTTCAAGATATGCTTTTGTTTACCCAACGGCATCTGTGAGTGATATCAACAATTTTGCCCTTTCTAAAATTTCATTAAATGGCTCACCTATTTCCTTTACCATCTCTCAAAATCCAACGAATGTAACGATTCAAGGCACATTTAACTATTCTTGGCTTGTTGTCCCGCTCACACCCATTACTATCAATACACAAATACAACAAAGTGTACCGACCTATTAATAAAAACAATTTCGCCTCCTTGTTAAAATATGATATGATCACTGTTAATAAAAGGTGAGGAAATGAAGTCTTTTTTCTTAGAAGATCGGGGAGCCGTAATTATTATTGTGGGCTTGCTATTTTTAGCCTGCATAGGATTTGCAGTGCTTACAATTGATGTCTCCCTTTGGTATTCGGATCAACGAACTCTGCAAAATCATGCAGATGCAGGGGCTATTGGAGGAGCAATGGCCTTAAAAACAAAGGGAAATGCTTTTGTAACTGCTGAGGCGACCCATGATTTAAACCTCACCGGATGTACAAGTAGTAATAATTGTACAATTGTAGCAATTAATACTCCTCCAGTCTCAGGCCCTAATGTGGGCAATAACCAGGCTGTTGAGGTCATTCTCTCTCAACCAGGGGCCCTTTATCTTGGGTCTCTTTTCCTTTCTTCAGCCCCCACACTATCTGCCCGGTCTGTTGCAGGAATACTCAGCAGTAACAACTGCATTACCACCCTGGGAACAACCGGTATTGGCCTGGACGTTAAAGGAGGAGGGTCTGTTAACTCTCCCAATTGCGGTATATACACAAACTCCTCCGCTTCAAATGCGATTAATGTAGCAGGAACTGCATCAATACTAATTGATACAATAAACGTGGTGGGAGGAATCAACACAAATGGAGGTGGTTCAGTAACCACCCCTCATGGAACAAATACGGGAGTCAACCCCGTTGCTGACCCTTACTCAAGTTTGTCAGTCCCTGTTTCATCCGGATGTACGCAAACAAACTATTCAACCAAGGACACCGTCACCATTAATCCTGGTGTTTATTGTGGAGGTATCAAACTGACGAGCAAAGCCAATGTGACCATGAACCCGGGAACTTATGTGGTTCAAGGAGACTTTGATGCCTCTGGTCAATCAACAATTACGGGCACTGGTGTCACCATTATTATGACCCAAGGAGGTTCCCTTAAATGGAACGCAGGTTTAGTAGCAAACTTATCCGCCCCCACAACTGTAGGTGATCCTTTCAAAGGTATCTTATTTTATGGAGATAGGAACTTCCCAGGCATAACCAATAAAGTCAATGGTGGAGCTGCTCAAATATTAGATGGAGTAGCTTATTTTCCAACCTCAAGCTTGGATTATGCCGGTCAAGCCGCCTCATCAACGAATAATTGCCTAAGGCTTGTCGCGAAAGACATCACTCTTACGGGTGGTGCCGCCCTTGGAAATGGGTGCAATGCGAATAATGGAGGGGGTTCTATTGCCTTACTCGAATAGGGAGACTTATCCTTTGCTAACCAAACTTCTCAAGGATACAAAAGCCGTTGCAGCAATTGAGTTTGCTTTAGCTTTACCTGTTCTTGCCATTTTATTTTCGGGTCTTATCAATTTAGGACTCATTATCACAAAGAAAATCCAACTTGTTGGAATTGTCAGTGTGGGTATGCTTTATGCTTACGGTAACTCTTCCACACCCGCCTCAGTCCAAACGGCCATGCAAAATTCGACCACACTGTCCCCCGTAACCGTATCCGCAACTCAGTTTTGCCGATGTCTGAATGGGGCAATGCCTTCCTGTGGAAGCCTTTGCATCGATGGATTTACGGCTGCAAAATATGATACGGTAACAGCGTCTACTCAAGTCACACTGATTACACCCCTTTTTACTGTCCAAGATCCTTATCCGATAAGTGTTCAAGGGACGATCCGGGTACCATGAGGTTAAGATGAATCTATTTAAGAAGTTTTATAAAAATACGAAAGGTGGATCCGCCATTGAGTTTGCGGTTGTCGTGCCATCCTGTTTGCTAATCGTCTTTGGGATCATTGAGTTTGGTTATGTTATGTGGGCCTGGGCTAATTTAAACTATGCAACCTCATACGCGGCACGGTATGCCTATATTAACAAGACAGCCTCACCAACGGCCATCAATAACTTTGCCTTATCAAAACTTTCTTTAACTGGATCTCCCGTCACATTTACAACGAATCAAACCTCAACCTCCGTAACCATTAGTGGGGTTTTTAATTATTCTTTTCTTGCAGTACCTCTAAGTCCTATTTCTATTTCAGATCAAGTTCAAGCAAGCGTTCCGACGACTTTTTAGAGTTCTTTACTCGAATCTGTCAGTGTTGTCAGTACGAATGTGGGACCTTTTTTTTTACAAATCTAGGTCTTTTACAAATTGGGCATTCTGTTGGATGAAGTTAAAGCGCTTCTCAGGACTGCGGCCCATGAGGTCGTCAACGAAGATGGTTATATCATCTAGGGATGCGTCTTCCGGCAATTTAACCCGCTGTAGGATGCGGTTCCCCGGGTCCATGGTGGTCTGTTTCAACTGGATTGCTTGCATTTCTCCAAGGCCTTTAAAACGACTGATATCGACGTTCTTACTCCCCTTGAATTCCGTAGCGAGGAGCTTCTCTCGCTGAGCATCATCCCGAGCATAAATACTCTTACTTCCACTGACGAGTCGGTAGAGCGGTGGCTGGGCTAAATAGATATTTCCCTCCTCAACAAGAGGACGCATTTGTTGGAAGAAGAAGGTAATGAGAAGTGACGCAATGTGCGCCCCGTCAACATCAGCGTCAGTCATGATAATGACTCGCTCATAACGGAGTTTCTTTGGATCACAGTCCTTACCCGTTCCACACCCCAAAGCGAGAGTCATGTTTGCAATCTCTTGATTGGCCTTCATTTTATCGATTGATGCGCTGGCCACGTTAAGAATCTTGCCTCGAAGCGGAAGGATCGCTTGTGTCTTTCTGTCCCGTGCTTGTTTCGCCGTTCCTCCTGCAGAGTCCCCTTCCACAAGGAAAATCTCTGTCCCCCCAGCAGAATCAATACTGCAATCCGCAAGCTTTCCTGGAAGACGCAGTTTCCGTGTAGCGGACGCCCGGCTAATCTCCCGGGATTGCTTTCGCCTGAGTCTTTCCTCCATTTGCAGGAACACATGATCCAGCAAGCTTTGAGCTGTCTCAGGACTCCCCATCAACCAATGGTCAAAATGGTCCTTAAGGCAGGATTCCACAAAGCGTGCCGCATCTTGGGAGACAAGTTTTTCCTTGGTTTGCCCCTGAAACTGTGGGTCTCTCAGGAAGACTGACAACACACAAGCCGCCCCACTAAAACAATCCTCTGCTGTGAGTTGGCCGACTTTCTTGTTTCCAACCCTTTCCCCATAGGCACGAAGACCTTTTATGATGGCTTGGCGGAAACCATTCTCATGGGTTCCTCCCTCCGGGGTAATAATCGTATTACAGTAGGAAGTGCAGCCCCCCTCCCCGTGCATAGGCCAAGCAATCGCCCACTCAACACGTCCATGTGTGAAGCTCGCTTCGCCTGAAAAAGAAGGAGTCGCGAGCTCAATCCCTTCCAGGGACTCAGTCAAATAATCGGATAAGCCCCCGGGGAAATGGAATACGGCTTTTTGAAAGGCAGGATCATCACACAGCTCAGGAGCACACTCCCAATGGATTGTGACACCTTTATAAAGATAAGCCTTAGAGCGGGCCATCTTATAGAGAAGCATTGGCTTAAAATGAACCTCTTCCCCAAAGATCTTGGGATCAGGCCAGAAGGTAATGGCTGTTCCCTTACGATAAGAAGCCGCCCCTTTATTCGTAAGGACAGTTACAGGATGTCCCTCAGAATACTCCTGAGCAAAAACTTCCTTATTTTTATAAACCTCAACAAGGAGTTTCGAGGACAAAGCATTCACAACCGAAAGCCCCACTCCATGAAGACCACCAGAGGTACTATAGGACTTCCCGCCAAACTTTGCGCCTGAGTGAAGGGTTGTAAGGATCACCTCAAGGGCTGACTTGTCTGGAAACTTCGGGTGAGGATCAATCGGGATCCCGCGACCGTTATCTCTGACGGTCACCGATCCATCTGCATTAACGGATATATCAATCCGGCTCGCGTGACCTGCAACGGCTTCATCCATAGCGTTATCAAGGATTTCAACAACAAGGTGATGGAGAGACCGCTCATCCGTGCCCCCAATATACATACCCGGCCGACGACGCACAGGCTCAAGGCCCTCAAGAACCTCAATATCCTTCGCGGAGTACGCCTCAGCCGATGCTTTTGATGTTGAAAATAAATCACTCATGGCCCGCATTATGGCCAAGTGTTATAGGGAATGCAAGGGGTCTATCACCTCTCCCCCTGTGGGAGAGGTGACCGTGCACACTCTACTCATCATCCTCATCATCATCAGAGGGAGCCTTAGCCGGAGGTCTGAGAGCTTTAAATTTCTCATCCTTCCTAAGGGCAGCATTCCTGCGGGGAACCTCAGTCATAATGGCAGTTTCCATCTTTTGTGATAAAGTTGTCATTGTGGATTGCAGAGAACCAAAGAGTTTAATGACAGGTTCAAATGGATCAGGATTAACCAAGCCGCCAAAATTCACATGGTAGGTGGTTTGGGCGGCTTCCAGAGTCTTTAAGGTTAAATAAACAAATGAACGACAAGACCCGAGGGACGCATCCTGGGGTAAGGCTATTTCAAACAAGAATGGTTGACCACAAGCTACTTGATACAAGACTTGAGCGTCCTTATAGACGGCGTTCATATCAGGTTGTTCATCACTTTTAACATGAGACAACATCCGACTCGCTAAGGCTACGTTTTCTGTTCCAATTGTCACCATATCTTCCCATAGAAGCACAGATTCATCTTGAACGAAACGATCTTCATTCTTTGCTTTTATACAATTAACGAAAACAGGCTCAGTGTAAGCACCTTTGAAGCACGCTTTATAGTCAGGTAGTGTACGTTCTAAAAGCATCTTTTGAAACTCAGTCAAATAAGGTTCAAAAGCAGTACAAATCACACTTTTCGAAACGAACTTTATCTCCTTCGTAGCAATGGCTTCTAGTGCTTCAGTAATTCTCTTTATTTTACCTAACCTTGTCTTTGTTAGCTCTTGATCGTCGAATTTTGCTTTTGCGTTAAATTCAATGGCCCTAATAACATCTTCTTGTAAGTCGACTTGCACTTCTGGAGCCTGCAGTTCAGCAATAGGTGCAACAACAGGACCTTCTGCTTGCTGAAGCTTTTGAATTTCAACCTGAGCATCTTCATCTCCTTTTGCAGCAGCTTTGCTGAACCATTCTAAAGAAATCCTTTTACTCTCATTCTTCTCTACACCTGCAACGCGTTCTCTTGCATACATAAAACCGAGATAATATTCAGCAATAGTGTTTCCTTTTGCGGCAGCTTTACTAAACCATTCTAAAGCAAGCCTATCACCTTCTTCCCTCGTAACACCTTTAACTCGTCCACATAAATACATCCAACCGAGTTGAGACTCAGCAGTACCAGTATTGTCTTCATTCTTGGCAGCTTTTTTATACCATTCAAAAGCCTGTATATCATTCTCTTTTTTGTACACACTTGTGCCGCTACGGTTAAGATAATCGTTAGCAACAGCACACATAGCCCTTAAGTCGCCAGCGTTTGCCTTTGCAAGCAACGCTTGAAACTCATTTGCATCCTTAAGCTTTTGAAGCTCAATCAGAGCAATTTTAGCTCCTTTTGCAGCAGCCTTGCTATACCATTCAAAAGCTAACCTTTTACTCTCATCCTTCTCTACACCAGGAACGCGTCCAGTTAAGTACATGTAACCGAGTCCACTTTCAGCACTAGTGTTTCCTTTTTCGGCAGCTTTGCTATACCAGTCAAAAGCCAGTTTATTACTTTCGTCTCTTGAAATATTCGCAATACGATGTTCTAAATAATTGTATGCAAGAAGAGTCATACACACTACGTCCCCAGCATTTGCTTTCGCAAGCTGTTCTTGAAACACATGTTCAGGTAACATAGGTTTTGCGGCCTTTAACGTTTGAAGCATAGCCTGAGCATCTTTATCACCTTTATCAGCTGCTTTGGTACACCATTCTAAAGCACGCTTTTTACTCTCTTTCTTCTCTACACCAGGAACGCGTATTCTTAGATACATCCAACCGAGTGCACTTTCAGCAATAGTGTTTCCTTTTGCGGCACTTTTGCTATACCAATCAAAAGCTAGCCTATCACTCGCTTTCCCTCGCACCCCTGCTACTCGTCCATATAAATACATCCAACCGAGTTGGTTTTCAGAAGTAATATCTCCTTTAGCTGCAGCTTTTTTATACCAATCAAAAGCTAGCCTATCACTCGCTTTCCCTTCCACCCCTGCTACGAGTCCATTTAAATACATGAAACCAACCCAAGACTCAGCTTGAGTATCTCCTGTTGCAGCTGCTTTGTTATACCATTCAAAAGCATATTTATTACTCGCCTGTCTTGAAATATTCGCAATACGATGTTCTAAATAATTGTATGCAAGAAGAGTCATACACACTACGTCCCCAGCGTTTGCTTTCGCAAGCTGTTCTTGAAACTCATTGTCAGCTAACATAGGCTTTGCGTCCTTAAGCCTTTGAATCATACCCTGAGCATATTTATTTTCTTTTGCAGCAGCTATAGTAAACCATTCTAAAGCAAGCCTATCACCTTCTTCCCTCGTAACACCTGCAACACGTCCTAAAAAATACAGGTTCCCGATGGCACCTTCAGCTACAGCATCCCCTTTCGCGGCAGCTTTGCTATACCAGTCAAATGCTTGCCTATCACTCTCCACTTTTGATACGCTAGCAATACGATAATGATTGTAGTAAGTCGCAAGTTGAAGCATGGCCATTATGTCCCCACCGTTTGCCTTTGCAAGCAGTGCTTGAAACTGATTGTCCGTTAGCATTTTTTTTTCTTGATTTGCGTATTGCTCAGGTTGCTCATCTGGGTCATCTGCTATGTCAATGACTTCAGCAGGGTTTGGTTCATTTTGCTGAAAGTAGACCGTGGGGTTTCCCATAACCAAGGCAGCATCATATTCCTCATCAACCCTTTCCCTTTTTACCTTACGAGGGTCGTACTCATCGCCTTCTTCACGTTCACCTCTTTTTGCCAGGTTATCTGCTTCTTCTATCATGGCTGCCAAATCAATAATTTCTTCTTCCTGTTCTGGAATGAGAGGTTCAGGGCTGTCCTCGTTTTTATTTTTCTTTCTTACATCTTGGGCAACATCACGATGAGTCTGTTCCTGCGTTCTTTTTTTTGCAGCAACTTCATTTTTTCTACCTTTGACAGCTTCTGCCATTTCGGGAACACACATCAGTGCTGAAAGAACAGTTAATGAGACCAAACGGTTAATATTCACTTTAAAAACATTCATATAACAAACTCCAATATTTAATATAAGTGATAATTATATTGCTTGAATTTAGTTTGCAAGAGGAATCAATATCATTGCGAGCCCACAGAGTGGGCGCGGCAATCCCTAAACGGCTTTTTGCGTACTCGTCAGTAATCAGTCAACAGTACGGAATTTACTGATGACTGATCACTGTCTCGGGGCAGCTTTAGCGCTGCGCTATCGCTTTTTCAGTTGTTGTGGGTCGAGTTGAGAGCTCTTCAGACGGGTCCCGGAGGACGTATCCCCTTCCCCAAACCGTTTCGATATAATTCGCACCATCAAGGTGATCGCTGAGCTTCTTCCTCAGTTTGCAAATGAACACGTCAATGATCTTAAGCTCTGGCTCATCAATCCCCCCATAGAGGTGGTTGAGGAACATCTCCTTCGTTAAGGTTGAACCTTTGCGGAGGGAGAGAAGCTCAAGGATTGCATATTCCTTACCCGTGAGTCGTATGGGTTGACCGTGGATTTCAACAGTTCTTGCTTGAAGATTAACCACAAGAAAACCTGTTCGAATAATGGATTCAGCATGTCCCTTGGAACGACGGATAATAGCTTGAACACGAGCTGTGAGTTCGTTCTTATTGAAAGGCTTTGTGAGGTAGTCATCCGCACCAAATCCAAGGCCTTTAACCTTATCGGATATTTCATTGAGACCTGAAAGGATGAGAATGGGTGTTGCGATTTGGGCAGCACGAAGACGCCTTAATACTTCATAACCGTCCATATCGGGAAGCATTAGATCTAGAATGATGAGGTCATAATCATAGAGTTTACCAATCTCTAAACCATCTTCACCCAAATCAGTCGTATCAACAACAAAACCTTCTGCTCTTAAAGTTAATTCAACAGTTTTGGCTGTTGATGAATCATCTTCAACTAATAGAATCCGCATTCTTAATCCTCCCTAATCTAAGTCTTTTTTAATAGTCTAGCATATTTTATGCATAAAAACTCCATACTTTCTAAACTCACTTTTAACAATTAAGAGTTAAAAAATAGTTAAACATTTGTGATTGGGGTTATCATTTTTTATATATCTTCAGATTTTTTTATAAGAGATTGATTTTACTATGTAATAAATTTATGCTCATTGCGTGCGTTAGAAATCTGCGGAATAGTAAAGGTTAGATTGCCACGTCGTTACGGAATCTCCCAGTTAATTCAATGCCTTAGTCTAAAGTTGACAACCATTCATAATTTGTTAAACTATCAAACAAGAGTCTACATTCCGTAGATTTATAACAGCAAAGGAGGCGTTATATGTCCGTTTCCAACCGTCTTGTTACGTTAAAGAATAAATATCAACAAATTAACACCCTCATCTCTGATGAGCTCTCTCGACCCCTACCCGATTCACTTCGCTTATTTAAGTTAAAACTGAAGCGATTGAAGCTGAAGGAAAAAATACATCAAATGGCCTAATACTCCATATTATATAAACAGATTCTCTCCTCGAAAAGCCCAGCCCATTTCTGGGCTTTTTGCTAAGATATTTATTTACCTTAACTAATTTTTAAATAAATAGTGGTTTAATTATAATATAACTAACTGATAGGAGACTGTTATGTGTAAACTTTTAAAAGTAATGATGCTGTCTGCGGTCATTTTTACTATCTTCCAAGTACCAACAGTTAATGCAGCCATGGATTTGGGTGACAAGTGTAATATCCTGTGTAAGGAAAAAGGAATGTACTTTGATCCTTACGGCGAATCCTGGTGTGATGCAACAGGTTACTGTGACTGCGCTTGCGTAAAATAGTCTATTTGAGACTATTTTTCAGATACTCCGCCATTTCTATCCCAGCATAACAGAGAATTGCTGAGGCACCGGCTCTTTTCATACCTAAAAGAGTCTCATACATTCCCTTGTTAAAATCGATCCAACCTCTTTCAGCAGATGCTTTCAGAGCACTGTATTCCCCTGTAACTTGGAAGGCAATCACAGGAATTGAAAACGATTCTTTATACCGATAGATAATATCCAAATAAGGCAGTGCAGGCTTTACCATGATCATGTCCGCCCCCTCCATAATATCCTGTGTGGCCTCTCTCATGGCTTCCTGAGCGTTTTGAGGGGACAACTGATAGGTTTCTTTCTCGGCCTTTCCTAAACAGTTTATGGATCCGACAGCATTTCGATAGGGAAAATAAAAGGCTGACATATATTTTGCTGAATAGGCCAGGATTTTCACATGCTGAAAACCTTCCCTATCAAGAGCCGAACGAATGGCTCCAATCCGGCCGTCCATCATGTCTGAGGGGGCAATAACATCCACACCACTCCTCGCCAATATAAGCGACATCTCAACTAATATAGTGACTGAGTCATCATTATGGACTTTCCCATCCCGAATGACACCATCATGACCATGGGTCGTATACGTATCTAAAGCCACATCAACGATAACCCCAAGATCCGGTAACTTTTGCTTTAAGCGCCTAACAGCCCGGCCTATGATATTATCTGGATTAAGGGCTTCTCTTCCTTCCTCACATTTTAACTGAGGATCATTAAAGGGAAACAAGGCAACGGCTCCTATTCCAAGGCTCATCGCTTTCTGACAGATCTCTTCAAGCTCATCCAATGAATGCCTATAAATACCCGGCATCTCAGGGATTTCTTTTTGAAATGTATCTTCCCGTATGAACAAAGGCAGGATTAGATCCTTAACAGTAAGCGCGTGTTCAGCAACGAGATCACGACACCACGCCTCTTGACGAATACGCCTCAATCGACTTCTTGGAAATTCAGCAGTTAAATGTTTCATGGATACCTTATTTGTTATCTTATTTGAGAATTAGCATTGATAAAAAAAAAAAGGAATTGAAATTTTTTAGTTAATGCATACCTAATAATCAATTGATTATTTTTTAAATTTATGCTTAATTAAAGACTTATTAAGAAAGCATGTATATTATTGGTGATAGTAAATGAAAAAATCTTCTCTTCTCAAAAGCTTATTCCTTTCCACATCGATTTTTTCCCTGAGCTCTCTTGCATTTGCTGGAGGGACAGATCTTATTGTAAACGATGAAGATATTACAGTACTTGCCCAAAAAGGACGAGCAGCCTTTATCGAACAAAAAGTAAACGAAAGAAAAATTGAAGAAAATGAGGATAAAAGAAATAGAAAAATCGAACACGAACTCGCCCTTTTCAAAATCTATGTGAATCAAAGACTAGCCGCATCCCCTGATCTCCCAATCGATATTCAAGCAAGGCATACTGATATTGCAAGACGTCTTTCTGCAAAATGGGATGCTGAACCCAACCCACCTCAATTTAATGCAGGAAGGCATAAAGCCTACTTAAATATATTTCTTAATGGTTCTGTGAAAGAAGCAAAGCGTATAGAAAAATTAATTAAACAAAGACCCCCAAAGCCTTCACAAATAGATCTTCAACTTGCTAATCAATATCGAATAGCTCTCGAAGGACCAAATTGTCAAAACCCTGAAGCAAAACGAGCTCACCTTAAGCGTGTAGATGGTATGCTTCAAAAGATTCGTGAAAATGAAGAAGCTTTGCCCCGTCTTCAAGCTGATCTTGAAGCTATAAAAGGTCGAGTTACATTCTATAAACAACTTATTGATGAAGAGGGAGGAAAACCTTCAATATATGACCAATGTGACACTCTTCTGAAGTTAACTCTTTATTATGAAAGACTTTCTGAAAATTATATAAGGAAAAGTCAACGTGAGAACAATGTTCAAGAAAAACAAAGACTGGAAAATCTAGGCAAGGCCTTTCAAAATGAATGCACAAAGTTTGCCAATGCCTTAGATAAATTACAACAAAGAACACTCGAAGATATTGATTATCAAATTGTAGTTGGGAAGCGTAAAGCTGAGGTTCGTCATGTTGGGTTAATGGCAAAAGATTTACAATTGCAAAATAGATGGTCATATAACAATGATTGTAGACTGGGCCTTGGTGCAATCAACCTGCATTTTACTCCCCTGATGGGACAAAGGGTTAAATGTTTAAATCCTGAGCACTTGTACAAGGACCCCTTCATGCCGCAAGCTGTTCAGGATGTTGAAGAAGCTTACCCTAATCCTGTAAATGGACCTGAATGGAACGAAACCATTCCACAGAAGATATATCAAAGCGTTCTTTATCTTTTACTCCCAGAAGCAAATCGCGGCGTCATATCCCAGATAATTGGAACTTTTAGGCATCAGGAGAATAATGACGTTATCGCGATCAATAACCAGAGATTCCCTTCTTTGTATTACGACAATATGAATAAAGCTGCCGGTGTAAGGTCGCAAGGAATAGATATCCCTTTTGTAAATAGTGCAACATTTTCACAGGTGACAAATGGTGAGTTTGAGTTTGAAAATGTAAGAGCTATACTGTCACAATTATATGGAGTGTTGTCTACCGTTCATGAAGGTGGATACGTGGACCAAGGTCGTTTCGAAGTAGGTCGAGACCTCGTGAGTCGCGCAAGAAAGCGTCTAAAGCGAGTCATGGACATTCTGCTTGAACAGGAAAAAGCGCAAGGTCACGATAATGATGAAGTGGCAGCGGCCTTTGCCTATACAAAGGCAGGATTGGGTTTAATTCAAAATTCTGGTCGTTGTATATACGGTGTTAGTGATGGTATTGCTGATCTTGAAGGGGGTCTTGTTAAGACCTCTGGATGTACTGGCGTTGAATCAGGTATTAGCACTATCTTTTCCCTTTACGTAGATAGCTTCTGTAATAAGTTTGGTGAATTTTCTCCAAGAGATGCTAGTAAAAAGCAGCTTCATCCTCAGTTCGTTAAGCAAAGAACTTTCTTTGCTCTTCCACACTCAGGAACACCTAAACCAAACTTTTATTATTTATACCAGTTTGGTCATTTAAATGAGGGAAGCGAATGGCTACGCATTATGTCACCAACCTCAATCGTAAACACTTTTTTGAAGGGAGGCCGATTAACTTTCCAAGAGCAAAATTACTGGGGTGTTAATAACGCACAGCCAGTATCAGTTGATTTTGAAGCCTTTGACGCAGAAAAGGCTATTACACTTGTTTATGAAGCCTATCTTAGGAGCCTCCCAAAATTAAAGAAGGGCGTTTATATTACATACGAACAGGTCGTAGACTTTATAAACAGAGATCTATTATTAAAGGGTCTGTTCCATAAATTCCAAGAAGCTATTGAAGACGGAGATTTACCAGAATCTGAATTTTTTGGGCGTGAAGTCTTTACAGAACATCAATTAGCTGAAGACTTTATAAAAGCCCACGATGAGCTGAGAGTTCTTCTAAGAGACTTCCGTGAAGGTATAAGAAATGGAAATGTCATTGAGTCTAATTACTTTGCCGTTGAAAGAATTGATGATCAAAGACAAGCCGCAGATTTTATACATGCCGATGATGTGCTTAGACCTCAACTTGCACAATTTCAAGCAGGGTTGCGAAATGGAGGTGCACCTAATCATCAGTTCTTTGATCGCGATATCTACGATCGTACAAAAGTCGTATTCAAACCTGCTTTGTATGCACATTTAAATAACCATCCATCGAGAAAGGTTATATTCAAAGCAGCCTTATATGCACATTTGAATGAGCACCCAGCAAGACGAATTGTCTTTAAGAAAGCCTTATTTGAATATATCCTTGGCAGATTGGGATATCTCCTCAATACTCGCAGAGACTTTGGCGAACAATTGAATCAAGCGACAAGAGAACAAGAAGCAGCTGTTGCTGAACGAATTCGATCACTCTCCGGACGTTTCGCAGCAATGCCTGAACCAACTATCGAGGAAGAAGAGTCAAGAATGGCTCCGGAAACAGTTAAGCTCCTTAAAGTTAAATTTGATATCGACACCCTTGAATTTAAAATGGACCTACCTAATTATATTTCTGTGACCTTTGGAAATAGCATCACCGGAAAAACAGCAAATGCAAATATACGGCTTGAAAGAGGTTTTGGACTTATCGGGGATGACCGAGAGGTTTCTTTAGAGCAAGGTGCCCCCCTCCTCAAACTAACGAATCATGAAAAAGGACTAAATGTTATCCTTCAACAAATCGGTGACACTCTATTAATAAATAAATGTGTTGGCCTTAATAAAGTAAAAATCGATTCAAAATTTAATGTTCACTTTCCAGGTCAGCTGGAAGAAATTCCTAATTTTTGGGTGACTTCCCCTTCTTTTACTAACTATGGAACATGTACCTCTCCAGCTATGAGATTTGATGTTCAGGAGCTCCAAAATGTAGGACATCTCATTTCACGAAACCCCATTACAATGCTACGTCGGGGAGCACTTGTTAAAAATACTTGTAGGCTACTGGCACCCTTTGATGGTCAAATGTTGAGATTTGAGGATGATAACTTCACCTTTAACTCCCTTTCTCTTAACGTTGTAAACCCCACAACGCTAGATATTACCTTAAAAAACACCAACATGAATGTCGAACGACCATCAAGATTTACTATTCCGAGGGGGTCTGGAATTCAATGGGTAGATGGAGGATTCAAAGTTCTTCCCGGTATTCCCTTTATCACTATGCAGCATGATGGAAAACTCTTAGATTTACGATTAGAACCCATTGATAATTCCTTATCGATCGTTAGATGTTTAGGTTTTTCTGCTTTTAATCTACATCATAAAGGGCTTGTCTATTATATGGGACAACATGAAGATGTTCCTAACCTTTCCATTTCAGCCACTCAATTAATTAATAGTGGTACGTTGAACTCTAGTGGTTTGACTTTCAATGGACCTGAGATCCTCAATCATGGCGTCATTGCGTCACAAAATCCACTTCAGTTGACAATGCCAGGATCCGTAATTGATAACTTAGGAAAACTTAATTTTCCTCGCGTTAATGGAACAAGTGTTGTTTGTAAGGATGCTGACTGCGACTTTAATAGATTGAATTTAACCATCGATTCTCGCGGGTATGCAACAGTTAGCTTGCAAAATGATGCAAAGAATGTTGGAAACAAATTCATGGGCCTCCTTCGTGAAGGTCAAGGAGTTCGCTTTCAAAAAGGTCTATTTGGTGTCCAAGAGAAAAGTCCATTTTTAGAAATCGTTCAGGGGAACAAAAATGTTGTTTTTCATTTTTCAACAACCACTCAAACCCTCTCTGTTAACAAATGTTTAGGATTTGGCGCAATCTTGATCGACTATCCTGGCACAGTTGTTTACCCTGGACAATACGAAGAAATGCCACCGATGACAGTGAAGTCTGGGACTTTCAGAAATTTAGGAACTCTTAAAACGGCACAGTTAACTTACCAAGGTGCCGCTCTAGATAATCAGGGTGATATAATCTCTCCTAATCAACTCGTGCTACAAAATCGTGAAGCACGTGTTATGAACAACGGAAGATTACTCGTTCCATCCATCAATAACCTCAATCAGAATAATTTCTTTGATTTTAATTGTCAGTATGATCGATTTGTTTATGACTCAACTAATCCTCGTTTTGAAACAGTAACTTTTGTTAATAGTAAATTTAATATTACTAAAACACATTACCTAAGTAGGGATCATCATGATTGGGGATATAAATGGACAGATGGAGAGTTAAGGTTTACATATAAATGTCCATTCATTCAAATAGATCAAGGCGATAAAAAAGTTCATATTGGATATTCAAATGGCCAACTATGTATATATAAGAGCCAAGGGTTCAATTCCTTCGAATTCAAAACAAGTTTAAATGTTATGTATCCTGGGCAATTGGAAGAGATTCCTAATTTGGTAATTCATACTCCACGTTTGACTAACCAGGGAACATTAAAAGCAACTCATTTTACTTTTAGTGGTCAAACCATACAAAACGATGGTCATATTATATCTCCAAACCCGTTTACTATCATAGGGAGAGGACTGAATATTTATAATAAAGGGTTGCTCAAAACGCCTAACGTTGGACAAACTGCATACGTGATAAATCAAAATGGTGGAAGAATTGAGCCATAACTATTTGATTAGTTATCACTCATCTTAAGGGCAGCAAGAAACGCGGACTGTGGAATTTCAACGTTACCGACTTGACGCATCCGCTTCTTACCTGCCTTTTGTTTCTCTAGGAGTTTCCTTTTACGGGTAATGTCCCCCCCATAACATTTTGCAGTCACATCTTTGCGCAACGCGGAAATCGTCTCACGAGCAATAACCTTTCCTCCAATAGCTGCCTGTATGGCAATCTTGAAGAGTTGCCTCGGGATAAGATCTTTAAGTCGCTCACAAAGGGCTCTACCCCTTGCTTCCGCATGAGACCGATGCACAATTGTTGATAAAGCATCCACAGGATCAGCGTTAACAAGGATAGAAAGCTTCACAAGATGCCCTTCCTCATATCCATCCATTTGATAATCAAAACTGGCGTATCCACGGCTTACTGATTTAAGTCTATCATAAAAGTCAAAGACCACTTCATTAAGAGGAAGACGATAAACCGCCATGGCTCGATTTCCGACATAAGTCAGGTCTAGCTGTACTCCTCGCCTTTCCGTACATAAGGTCAGGATCGGCCCCAAATACTCATCAGGGACCATGATTGTTGCTTTGATCCAGGGTTCTTCCATTTTGGCAATTTTTACCACATCTGGCATATCGGCTGGGTTATGAAGTTCGATCATCTCTCCATTGGTCATGTAAAGCTTATACACAACGCTCGGAGCCGTTGTGACCAGATCTAAGTTAAACTCTCTCTCAAGTCTTTCCTGAATGATCTCAAGATGAAGGAGCCCAAGGAACCCACATCTAAATCCAAATCCAAGGGCTGCAGAGCTCTCAGGCTCGAACATAAAGCTCGCATCATTCAGACGTAATTTACCAAGGCTTTCCCGTAAGACCTCAAATTCCGCAGCATCTGCTGGGAAAAGTCCACAAAACACAACAGGAACACTTGGCTTAAAACCTGATAAAGCTTCAAGAGCTGAGCGCTTTTCCTCAGTCACCGTATCTCCGATATTACAATCAGCTACGGCCTTAATCCCGGCCGTAAAGAATCCGACTTCTCCTGGAGTGAGTTGTTTGAGTGTTTCTCGCTTGGGTGTAAACACACCCACTTGATCAACAGGATAGACAGATCCTGTTGACATCATTTTTATCTTCATACCCGGCTTTAAAACACCATCCACAATACGAACAAGAATGATCACACCTAAGTATGCGTCATACCAACTATCGATGAGAAGAGCTTTAAGAGGCGCATCAATTTCACCCTTTGGTGGGGGAAGACGTTGCACAAGTGCTTCTAGAACGTCGGGAACACCAAGTCCTGTTTTCGCAGATACATGAAGAGCATCGCTTGTATCCAGACCAATGACATCTTCAATTTGCTCTTTAACACGATCAACATCAGCAGCTGGCAAATCAACCTTATTGAGGACGGGAATAATTTCATGATCATTATCAATAGCTTGATAAACGTTTGCAAGGGTTTGAGCTTCAACGCCTTGACTCGCGTCCACAACGAGAAGAGATCCTTCACAGGCCGCAAGACAACGACTGACCTCATAGGCAAAATCTACGTGACCAGGGGTATCCATTAAGTTGAGCTGATAGGTTTCCCCATTCTTCGCCTTATAGGTCAGACGAACGGTTTGAGCCTTAATCGTGATCCCTCGTTCACGTTCAATATCCATGGTATCAAGGACCTGCTCCTTAAGCTCACGTTCAGACAACCCACCACAAAGCTGTATCAACCGATCTGCCAGGGTTGACTTCCCATGATCAATATGAGCGATGATGGAGAAATTTCGAATATGTTTAAGATCCGTCATTGACGTAAGCTCCCGCCCGTTGATTGAATAACTCCCGTGATAACCTTTTGGGAAAATGCCTGGATCTCTTCATCAGTCAATGTGTGATCCTTGGGTTGCAAGCGCAAACGAATTCCTAAGGATTTCCTTCCATCAGCCATCTCGAAAACATCAAAGACACTGATATCTTCAATGAGTCCTGGGTCAGCTTTTGTTGCGGCTTTAATAAGAGTTTCAGCAAGTATTTCTCTCCCTACAACAAAGGCAAAGTCTCGCTCTACAGATTGATAGGGTGAAAGAGTCAGTTTTGGTTTTGCTGTTGTTTTTTTCTTTGGAAGAGGAATCCGATCTATAAAGATCTCAAATCCAACTGCAGGTCCTTTTACGTCAAAATACTTGAGTATTCGGGGATGAATCTCACCAAAGTAGCCAAGAATTAGATTCCCAAGTTTAAGAGTCGCTGACCTTCCAGGATGGTACCAGGAAGGTGCTGTTCCATCCAATTGTATAGACATATCAAGAACTACCAATGCATCTGCCTTTGCGTCATAAAGATCGACAGTGCGCTTCGATTGAGACCAATTATAGGGTGCAAAATTGCCGACCCTAATGCCCGTTGCCATCATATGCTGTCCTTGATGAGATGCATCCGTATATTGAGGCGCAATTTCAAAAAGAGCTGCAGAATCAATCCCACGATTTTGGTTGTTAAGAACAGCCTTTAATAAACTAGGGAATATGGACGGTCTCATCGTCGTTGCATCTTGGCTAATAGGATTCAGCAAAATAAGACTGTCGTGAATAGGGCCAAAGGGTTGAGCTTCTTTTTGTGAGATAAACGACCATGTTACAGCTTCAACAAGCCCTCTTCCGGCAAGTCTATCGCGGATTTCAAAACGCCTTGTCTGTAAGGCTTCTAAGGGCTTTCCTTCCGGTCTTTCGCTATAAGGAACAGACGGAATTGAATCATATCCTTCAATCCTCAAGACTTCTTCAACAAAATCTGCATCATGGTCAAAATCAGGTCGCCAGGATGGATTTTGAATCGTGAGTAAAGATCCCTCTCCCTTCACTTCAAAACCAAGATGATTTAGAATCTCTTTAACACGAGGTAAGGGTATATCGCACCCGCCAAGGGTTTGAATTCTTTCAACATTGAATTTTAAATTCTTTTTAAAATCGATTGGCTTACCAACTTGAAGAACATCACTCGCCTCTCCTCCACAAAGATCAATAATCATTTGGGCTCCCGCTTGAACACCAGGAAGTGTGGATTCCGGATCGACAGTCCGTTCAAATCTATAACGAGCATCACTTAAAACACCGAGTTCGCGTCCTGTAATGGCTGTACGAATGGGATCAAACCAGGCTGCCTCAAGAAACACATTAGTTGTATTATCATCACAACTACTCCCTACGTTCCCCATGATTCCTGCTAATGAAATCACTCCAGTGTCATCTGCGATAACCCCCATTTCCTCTTTAAGAGTATATGTTTTGCCATCTAAACCCTCAAAAGTCTCCCCTGTTTTAGAAAAGCGTATTGTCAAATCACCTTTAAGTTTATCAAGGTCAAACACGTGTAAAGGGCGACCGCGATCAAAGGTGATGTAATTCGTAATGTCAACAAGTGTGGAAATTGATCTGAGCCCTATAGCTTCAAGCTTGTTCCGAAGCCATGCGGGGCTCGGGCCATTCTTTACACCACGAATCACAACTCCAGTAAAATGTGGACATGCTTCAGGGTCTGATGTCATTTTAACAGGGTTGGGAAAGGATCCCTTTATTGTGACTTGCTTTAAGGGGAGAAGCTTTCCAATACCCGTTGCTGCTAAATCACGAGCAACTCCATAGACACCGAGGCAATCCCCGCGATTAGGGCTAATTTCAATCTCAATAATAGGATCATCCAGAGCTAGCCATTTCGCATAGCTTTCACCCACCGGTGCGGCTGGATCAACTTCAATGATACCTTCTGATTCACCACTTAAACGCAACTCAGCAGAAGAGCACAGCATGCCAAAGCTTTCAACATCACGGACCTTACCGACCTTAAGAACTTGCCCAGTAGATGGTATGACATCACCCGGACGCGCGAGAACGGTCTTTAGACCAAAACGCGCATTCGCGCCTCCACAGACAATTTGGAGAGTTTCCTTACCCGTGTTTACCTTGCAGACTTGCAAACGATCAGCATTAGGATGTTTCTCTGCTTCAACGATCTCACAAATAATAAAGGGAGCCAAGGCTTCCGCCTTGTTCTCAACTTTCTCCACAACAAGTCCCAACTGGGTAAGCCTATCAATGATTTCTGTGAGGGAAGCCTCTGTTTTTAAATGTTCTTTAAGCCAAGATAATGTAAACCGCATTTTTAATCCCTCGCCTCCGGTGCGAACCCATAATGATTCAGCCATCTAAGATCGGTTTCATATAAGGGTCGTAAGTCTTCGAATCCATATTTGAGCATTGTTATACGTTCTATTCCCATTCCAAAGGCGAAACCCTGATAAACATCAGGATCGATATTGCAATTGCGAAGGACATTTGGATGAACCATTCCACAGCCTAAAATCTCAAGCCACTTGCCGTCCTTCCACATGATATCAACTTCAGCTGAAGGTTCAGTAAAGGGGAAAAATCCGGGTCGAAAGCGTAGCTTCAAGTTAGGATCTTCAAAGAAGAGACGACAGAATTCCTCAAGACACCCTTTCAAATGTCCCATATGGGTTTTCCTATCAACCACAAGGCCTTCGATCTGATGAAACATAGGTGAATGGGTTGCATCAAAATTGTCAGATCGGTACGTTCTTCCGGGAGCTATAATGCGTATGGGTGGCGTGCCTGCAACCATTGTCCGAATTTGAACAGGTGAAGTATGCGTTCTCAAAAGTAAGGGCTGACCTTCTGGACTGGGGGCCATATATAATGTGTCATGCTCTTGTCTAGCAGGATGTTCCGGTGGAAAATTGAGAGCTGTAAAGTTATAAAAGTCTTCCTCAATATCTGGACCTTCTGCCACAACAAATCCCATCTGTCCAAAAATATGAATAACTTGATCGAGAGCATGGCTCAAAGGGTGTACTTTTCCCTCTTGTGAAGGTCGCGGTGGCAAAGTAACATCAAGGGTCTCTTGTGACAGCTTTGCATTTATTGCATCATCCTCAAGCTTAGCTTTTTTATCATCCAGAGCTTCTGTAATCGCTTCCTTAAGGCTATTCAGCTCAGCCCCTAAGGTCTTTCTCTCCTCTGGTGTTTTTTGCCCCAGATCTTTCATGAGCAACGTTAAATGCCCCTTCTTCCCCAAAGCTCGAACGCGAATATCTTCGAGTTCACTTAACGAGCGAGTTGACTCAACCTCTTGAATAACTTGGCTTTTTAACTCACCAATTGTGTCCATTGGATTCCCCTCATGCGTTCTTCCGCCTCCCACGGCGTCATTCCCGTAAAAGCGGGAATCATATAAACATTAATACATTCGGGAGGAATGTAGCATAATTCCATTGCTGCGCAATGAATATTTGGGGCTAATTTGACAGGAAAGGGCTCTTAATATGATACGGAGATAAAATGTCAAAAAACAAGCACCTCTTTCGCACTGACAATACTGACACATTTGCGAATCTGTCAGTATTGTCAGTAAGATTGGCGGACTTTTTTTTGAGTTATTATTTACCTAAGCACCCATTAAAGCACCAACGATAGCTCTCGCGTATGGCCAAAGAATTTGAGCTGTGTAGGTTACTGACGGGAAAAAGGTACTCGAAGCTCCATCCCACACATCAGTCCATAGGGTGGGTGTCTCTCCACGAGCTATTCTGGCGTTGCGCTTAGCCTCCCCTACCTTCAGTCCTTCATCATAAATTTGCTTATAGCCACTAAATATTCCCGTAACATATTTACCAAAACTACCAGCCTGCTTGGCTTGTTTACCACCCGTTTCCATCAATATTTCCATTGTCGTTGGGGGTTTTGCCTGAGCTTTTTTATCAGATGGTTTCTTTTCCTCCTCTTTCTGTTTTAAGAGAGGAGAGAGTGCCTTACTTTCCCGATCTTCATTGCTGACAGGGTCATCAACCACCTGAAGAATGTTCAAATTCTGCGTCTGTTCATGAAGCAACGAGTTTGATTTTCCATAAGCACTACCACCAATTGCTAACAAATTGACAAGTACAAAACTAATCAATGTCATTTTTAATTTTTCCATAACTGCACCTAATAAACTAATTTATTTTCTATTTATATATTCTCACATATTTATTAATAATTTAATAAGTTTAATCTATCGTTTTGAAGATAAATAAGATAAAAAAGCCCCCCCAAAAACCAGGGGGGCCTTGAGTTACAAGGACAGTAGATACTTTAACCTATTGAGTTCACTTGTTCTATACCAAATAATCTGCTCATACTTTTTAGGGTCTTTATCCTTAACAGAAGCCTTGATTAAGTACTGAAGTGTTACCTCTAGGTCATTTACCCTTTGTTGATACTGGCTCCTATCTTCCACATAGTTAGCCAGCTCTTCCAAGTCTTTATCCGCTTGACTTTGAAGGTAGAGATCATTGTGCACAAGTTTTGCACTAATCTCTTTTTGTCTATCAGATGGACTTGAAAAGATCAGTAACTTATCCCAAATAGTCTCTTCCTCGGCTTCTTTGTATTTTTTATCCAATTTAGCTTTAGTAATATCATGTTCGTAGATTTCACGATATATGCGGTCCATTGGATGAACTTTCCCTATTTTATTTACTGAACGCATTTCAACTTTTTCCGCAGCATGTCTTAGGGCTTTGCTGAGAATACCTCTTTCTAATTCACCAGCTTTATTTAGCCCTGCACCAACCGCAGTAAGAATGACCTTTGATTGTGGTTCAGGATCTAATGCTCCAATGACTCCGAGTCCAGTTCCAACCATACTCACAATGGGACCCATTTTTGAAGTAAATTTACTCCCTTTGGAATACTTTAAAGCACGACCATGTTCTTTAGCGGCTTCTAAGTCATTCTGAATCTTTACATGATTCGAAAGTGTATATGAACTGCTATTAAACTGTCTCTCAATATCGTCCTCATTTAGTATAGCCTTTGATGATACTGGAGTTGTCAGCAGTAAAGCACTGATTGAATAGAGGAGTAGCTTTCTTGTAACTTGATATTTATTGATACCCATTTTATAATCTCCTTGGTTATGTTGATGAGGGAGCCCTCGTGGCTCTCTCTCTTTTTGTTTTAAGGAGGACAAAAGGACCGCCTTATCACACCACCATGGTATAAAGAGGATGCCTTTGCAGATATCCGCATAAGGGCAGTAATACGGGTGACTAGTACAAAAATGATTAGGGGAAGTTGTCGGTAATTTTATGCAGGGGAACGAACATGAAACTGTGGACCGTCGATGCATTTACTGACAAACCGTTTAAGGGAAATCCAGCAGCCATTGCTTTAGTGGATAATTTTTTGAGTGATTCAATGAGTCGCGAACTAGCAGCCGAGATCAACTTACCAGAGACAGGGTTTGTGAAGCCTTTGGGTCAAGATCACTATCATATTCGTTGGTTTACTCCAAAAGTCGAAGTCGAACTGTGTGGACATGGCACTCTCGCTGCGGCTCATATCTTATATCAGGAAAATCTTATTAAGGATAATAAGATAACGTTTGAGTCGTTGTATGGGCAACTCTTTGTAAAGAAAGAAGGAAATTACATAACATTAGATTTTCCTCTTATTAAGGTAGAGAGCTCTCCCTATTCAAAAGAATCCTTAGAGGATCTACTTGGAATTAAATCAATCACTCACTGTTTTGTCACACGTGATACAGTTATTGCTGAGCTTTCGGATGAGGTCGAGCTCAGAAATTTAAACTTAGATCCAGAGAAAATAAGACAAATTGAACATGTTGGTCTCGTTGTGACAACAAAAGGCCTTGCACCCTACGATTTTGTTTCCCGTGTTTTTGGTCCAAAGAAAGGGACTAATGAAGATCCTGTTACTGGATCTGTCCATTGTTTGCTGGCTGATTACTGGCAGCAGAAGCTTGGAAAAACTGAATTCCTAGCGTATCAAGCTTCCCCTCGAGGAGGAGAAATGAGTATTAAAATCCTAGGAAATCGAGTTCTTCTTAAGGGACAAGCTATCACGATAACTGAAGGAAATTTAAAGATTTTCTAGCCTTAAGATTTGAATAGGATTTGACAGTTCTTATGCTCTTCCTTGATTCTCTTATATTTGATAAGATCAAAGACATAAATTTTTAACACAGGGAGAAAAACCATGAAAAAGATATCTAACGGATTACTAACAGTTAGCTTACTTACAGTATTCACACAGGTTTGTATTGCTGATACAAATAAAGCGACTGAAACAGCTGTTTCAGAAAGGCAACAAGGGATAAATACAGCACTGGACCAAGCCATTAATAATTTAGGCGGTAATAAAAGAATCGCGATTGTTTATGATACTAGCTCTGGAGCTTCAGGACATAAGACTCTCGTAAATAATCTGAAACAATACCCCAACGTTAAAGTTGTTGCCACAGAGGCTGTTAATAGTAGTGATGCGGACTTGTCCTCTGTGGTCTTTAGGATTAAATCATCAGGGGCATCAACTATTTTCCTAGTGGGATCAGATACCCAGTCAAACGCGTTATCAAATGCGATGAGTCAATTTGGTATGAATATTCCCATTGTAAATCTTTCTCAAGGCATGTAAAGCGCAAGTGAATCTAGGGCACTCTGTTTGAATTTTGATTAAGCAAGTTGTGTGCTTGCTCAAGTTCTCTCAAAACCTCTGCCACAGACCCCAAAGGAATTTGACTGTCCCCTAAAGAAGAAGCAACAATGGGAAATCCACGGGGATTCACTTTTTCAAACAAGTATATACTGGGAAAAACGGTCCACTTGGCTTTACCCAATTCAAGCTCTTGAAGTCTTTGAATACACTCAACTAACTCAGGCCAGTTTACAACGTAAGGATTTTTCATATCATCTGGCAGAAGAATGTTTTTGGGGCGCCATACACCTGAAGTATCAGCCCAAGTATAACCAGGAACCCAAAGATCGTAGTGAATTCCCTGTCCTGTTTCTATAGCCGTAAGATGGAGTTTTTCTTCATCATAATAGTTCCGTACCTGTGGCCAAAAGGAGAGACGATCCGTAATCAGCTCATTTGGCTCTGCAACATTGAGAAAGCTTTCCTCCTTACCTTTTGTTAGCTCCTTTGGAACAAAATAAGACACGAGTCGTTCTCCAAGGATTTCCCTTTTAATTATACCATCTTTCACGAGTTGACGCTGGCTCTCGAGGATGTCATGGTCAACATTAAGTATCCTTAGAATCAAATCAAAACTCTCTTGATAAGCTTGACCCAAATCCGTGTTCTCTTTCCAATAGTGTTGAAAATTCCTTGTCAGTTCCTGAAATATCGTAAAACCCTTTCCTTCCGACCATCCCCAAAAGTCTCCTGCTTTAGCTGCGTTACAAATATCCTTTCTATATTTCAAAGAAACTGTTGGATAAGCCAATGTAAACACAGACAGCATCCCATCAATATCCAAATGGTTATTCACGACAAGATCGTAAGGAAGCATTGGGTTTGCATCAAGATACTTAAAACAGCTCTCTGTCGATGTAGGAGCCTTATATTGTTCTTCCGTACAATTTGGAATCCAGTGACTGAGCTCCTTATCTATGCCTTTTCTAAACGTCCCATCACCTGTGCCATCCACAAAAAGAGTACTATTAGACTCAGGCCTAACAGCTGCTGAACCAAGTAAGTAAAAGGGTTTTTCTGATTTCATTTTAGTCTCCATAAAGTTAACTTGCTTTACACTAATTCATATGAGATGATTTATTGTCTGAAATGACAATATATTGGAGCAATGTTCATAAAATGTCAGATACAAGCAAAAACCTTGGCCTAAGCCTGGAGTATTTAAGGAAAGCCAGAGGTTATACCCAAGATCAACTCAGCAAGATCTCAGGTATCCCTCGGGCTACACTTTCTCACATTGAATCAGGACATGGAAATCCTTCTCTTAAAACATTAAGTAAACTAGCCCTTGCCTTAGGTGTACCTTTTGAAGAACTCATTATTGCCCCAAAAGCGGCTTGTGTCCTCACACGGAGTAATGAGCTCAAGAAAGTCCGAAGAGCTCAAGGTCAAGGGATTGTCGCAGAACTCCTTCCCCGCCCTATCCCTGGTCTTCAATTTGAAAGAGTAGAGCTTCACAACTCAGGACTCATTGTCGGCTCTCCTCACACAAAGGGCACTCGCGAGTATTTTACATGTACAAAAGGTCGCATTGCCGTAACGGTTGAAGGAGAAAAGTTTGTTTTAGACGAAGGAGATGTTCTTGCCTTTCCAGGAGACCGGAAGCATTCCTATCAAAACATGGAAGCTTTTTATAGCGAAGGAATCAGCATTGTAGCATTGTATTTTCCTGAATAAATGAAATATTATTAAAAATATTTGTAAAAAAACTTGCATTTTTTTTATTTTGTGTTATTCTAATAATAGGACGGAGATTGAAAGAGTATCGTGATTGGACTCTGATTCGACTCCGTCCTTTTCTTTGTTTACATTTCCATGCATTAGAGAGATCATAAGCCTCCAAATAATTACAAGGAGCGCAAAATGAACCACATTGAACTCGTTAAGCATTTAAATAATAAGCTTCTTGTTGGTGGAAAACTTGTAAATCCAATCAGCCATAAATCTTTTGAAGTTCACAACCCTGCAACTATGGAGGTCATTGGCAAGGCTGCTGAAGCCCATGAGGAAGATGTCGATTTTGCGATCCAAACAGCCCATAAGGCTTGGCAGAACTGGAAACAAATGGAGGCCTCAGAAAGAGGACGTCTTATCTCAAAGTGCGCCGATTTGCTTGAAGAGCATGCTGATGAGCTGGCCACTCTCATGACATATGAAACAGGAAAAGCCCTAAGAACAGAAAGCCAAGTTGAAACTAAGATATTTGCGAATTGCTTCCGCTTTTATGGAGGGCTTGGCCTCGAGCTTAAAGGAGAAACAGTCCCCTACAGCCATAAAATGCTTACTCTTACTCTTCGTGAACCACTTGGTGTTGTGGGAGCCATCATTGCTTGGAACGTTCCTCTTTTGTTGATGTCACTTAAAGTAGCACCAGCATTGGTTGCTGGAAATACGGTCGTCATAAAATCCGCTGAAGAGGCTCCCTATACGGTCCTGAGAGCAACAGAACTGATGAATACCATCCTTCCCCCCGGTGTTCTCAATATGATCTCTGGGGACGGCCCTACGACGGGTGAGCCACTCGTAAAACATCCCCTCATAAAGAAAGTCACATTCACTGGATCCGTCGAAACGGGCAAGCTAATTTATAAAAATATCGCCGACAAATTAATCCCTGTGACCCTTGAGCTTGGCGGCAAAAGCCCTATGATCGTCTGCGAAGATGTCAACCTTGATAAAGCTGTCACAGGAGCGCTCACAAGTATGCGTTTTACACGTCAAGGTCAAAGCTGCACAGCTGCAAGTCGTATCTTCGTTCATGACTCTATTTTCGATACATTCTTGAACAAAATGAAAGACAAAATTAATGCTATGAAAATGGGGGATCCCTTTGACCTTGAGACAGATATTGGTTCTGTGATCTCCGAGGGGCAGTACGCTAAGATATTGAAGTATATTGAGCTTGGAAAAGCCGATGGAACGGCACATATTTGCTCAGCTCTTCCTACGGATCTTAAGTTTTCAAAGGGCTTATTTATCCAGCCCGTAGTGTTTACAGGCCTCCCCAATACACATAAGGTTTGCCGTGAAGAGATTTTTGGACCTGTCACGACTCTTATTCCCTGGAAGAACTTTGAAGATGCGATCGCACAAGCCAATGACACGGACTATGGCCTAGCAGGTACAATCTGGACGAATAATCTTCATCAGGCTTTAAAGGGTGTTCATGAGTTGCAAGCAGGTTTTGTACAGGTAAATCAAAACGTAGTTGTTCAACCAGGTCTTTCTTACGGTGGTGTTAAATCCTCAGGCCTTGGAAAAGAAGCGTCTCTTGAGGCTATGCTTGAACACTTCACTCATAAGAAAACGATTATTTTTAATATGCAGGAGTAGTTAGAGAAGCAATTCTACATTTTTTATAGATTTACGCTTTTTTAACGTTTAATATATCTAGAAACTAAATTAAAGTCGCTGTAGGATGGCTTTAGATTAAAAATTATAAAAGGGAAATACCATGGCTAAGAAACCTTACATTATCGTTCTTGGAAATGAAAAAGGTGGCACAGGCAAGTCCACAGTTAGCATGCATGTAATTGTGAGTTTATTAAGGCTTGGGTTTAGTGTCGGAAGCATTGACGTTGACGCGAGACAGGGAACTCTTACCCGCTATAACGAAAATAGAAAAAGCACGTCTGATAAGATGGAGAAGCCACTTCCATTGTCCGAACATATCCCTCTCCTTCCTAGCCAAAATGTGAATCGAGAAGAAGCCATCAAGGAAGACCAACAGAACTTAGAACAAGCCATAATCACACTATCATCGAAAGATTTCATTCTTATTGATACACCTGGAAGTGATTCCCCCCTATCAAGAGCTGCCCATGCAAAAGCCGATACGCTCATCACACCCTTGAATGATAGCTTTATTGATTTGGATATGCTCGTAAGACTTAAGAGTGATAGTTTAGACATCCTCAGACCGAGTACATATTCTGAAATGGTTTGGGAGCAAAAAAAGCGTCGCGCTATAAATGATCAAGGAACAATTGAATGGATTGTTTTGAGGAACCGTCTGAGTAACCTCAATGCCCGCAACAAGTCCCAGATGGAAGAGGTCATTCAAGCCCTAGCTAAACGTATAGGATTTAGATATATCCCTGGATTTGGTGAACGTGTTATTTTCAGAGAACTGTTCTTATCTGGCTTGACTGTGCTCGATATGGAAGACTGTAAAATGCCACTCACGCTTTCCCATGTGTCAGCAAAACAGGAACTCCGGAATCTTATCCAGTTGATTGACCTCCCTAATGTAGAAAAGCTAGCAGCTTAACGAGACATGGCAGAGTTATTTCTTGTCGCATTTGGAATCGTCCTCCTGATTCTATTACTCCAGAAGCTCGAACACGCAGATGCTAAACTTTTAGTGAATACCATTAAATGGACATTCGTGGGTGTTATGTTATTTGCCGCTTTCTATCTCACACTTGTCGGACGCTTACTTCAAGTGGGAGCTATAGCTCTTCTTCTCATTCTTCTCTTAAGAAAAGATTATTTGGACTGGCGGAAAAAGAAACTTGCTCCTCCTCCTCTGGCAAGTCCCATGACAAAGAAAGAAGCCGCTTCCTTACTTAAGGTTGACCTTAAAGCAACGGCAAAAGAAATCAATGAAGCCTTTGAACAAGCTCATCCAAAAGACTCAACGGAAGAGGATCGCTTAAAGCAAGCACGCGATCTTCTTTTAAAAGGAAAAAGGAAAAAATAGATTAGTGCTCAATACTTTCAATTGTAAGATTGCTATTCGTATAAACACAAATGTCTGCTGCTATTTTCATTGATTTTTCGGTAATTGTCTTTGCATCATATCCCTCTACGTCAATAAGAGCTCGTGCCGCTGATAGGGCATAAGCACCACCGATTCCAACACCCACAAGACCATCATCTGGCTCAAAGACCTCGCCCGAACTTGTAAGAATGAGAGATTGTCGAGGATTGATGACGACCAACATATCATGAATACTGCGGAGCAGTGGATCTTTTCGCCATTCACGAACCAAGTCAACACATGGTCTGAGGAGCTGGTGGGGATTCTGTTCAAGTTTTTCTTCAAGACGTTCGAATAGGGTTAATGCGTCAGCAGTTGATCCTGTAAAACCAACGATAACATTCCCTTTTGTTAAGCGTCTAATTTTTCTAACATTTGTTTTAATGATAAGACTTTCAAGTGAAACCTGGCCATCTGCGGCGATGACGACATCATTCCCTTTTCGAACAGACAAAATTGTTGTGCTTTGAAGAGAAGCATTTTTCATATCCATAGTTTGTCCTTTTTCGTGACTGTGCTATGATTCATGAATTATCATAAAGAAGTTACGATTTTATTAAGGGAGAAAATGATGGGATATGATACAGAAAACATATTTGCGCAAATATTACGCAAAGAACTTCCTGCTAAAGTCATATATGAAGATGAATATGCTCTCGCCTTTCCCGATGTTAATCCGAAAGCCCCCGTTCATATCTTGGTGATCCCTAAGGTTGAAGCAAAATCCTTTTATGACTTTACAGAGAAGGCTCCCCCTGACTTTATCATTGGCTTTTACAAGGCCATTTATAACGTCATAAAATCACAGAATCTTCAAGATGATGGCTTCCGGATCCTTTCAAATCACGGGGTTAATGGGATGCAACAAGTTCCTCATTATCATGTTCATATCTTTGCAGGTCGCATCTTAGGCCCCATGATTTGTTAGTAAAATGAAACGTACGAAAAATAATAGTAAACTTATTGTAGGCTGGCGTGAGTGGGCCGATTTACCTGATTTTGGGGTTGAAAAAGTTAAAGTTAAAATTGACACAGGCGCAAGGACCTCCTCTCTACATGCCTTCAAAATCGAACCCTTTACCTATATGGGTAAGCCTTGGGTGCAGTTCGATATTCACCCGATTCAAGATAATGATCATATTTCATTCACAATAGCATGCCCCATCGTGGATTATCGTTCGATCACAAGCTCCACAGGTCATAGACAAAAACGCTACATTATCAAAACGAAGCTAACCGTTGGGGTTTATTCTTCTGAGATAGAGATTTCTCTTGCCAAACGTGATGAAATGGGCTTTCGATTTTTACTAGGGCGAAATGCCATGAAAGGACATCTCTTGGTTGACCCAAGTCATTCTTTTTTACTCACCCGCAAACAACGTTAACGAAATTATAAATTTATTATGGTAAGTTAAATTAATGAAGATCTTGATGCTTACACGAAACGCGAAATTATACTCTCATCAACGTTTGATTGATGCTGCTCATAAAAATGGGCACACCATTGATTGCATAGATACATTAAAAGTTTATATGAACATTGCAACAAATCATCCCCAGATTAGGTATGAAGGAAAAATGATTGAAGGGTATGATGCCGTTATCCCCCGTATCGGTGCTTCCATTACCATGTATGGTCTTGCCGTCCTCCGTCAATTAGAAACTCAAGGAATTTGGTCTTTAAATGAGTCGTTAGCAATTGGACGAGCGAGAGATAAATTTCGAACTTTTCAACTTTTGGCTCGGAAAGGAATTCCTCTTCCTATAACAGCCTTTGGACATTCCACCGAATCGACTGACGATATTATTAAAATGGTTGGGGGAGCTCCTGTTATCATTAAATTCCTCGAAGGCACTCAAGGTCTTGGTGTTGTATTAGGAGAGACTCATATTTCTGCAAAAAGCGTTATCGAAGCCTTCCGTGAGGCACATGTCCATATTCTTGTACAAGAGTATTTTAAAGAAACACAAGCCACAGATATACGCGTCCTCGTTGTGGGTGGAAAAGTGATCGCCTCCATGAAGCGGATGGGGCCAGAAGGAGATTTTCGCTCTAATCTTCATCGAGGGGGAACTGCACAGATTGAAAAAATTACAGCGAAGGAACGCTCAATAGCAATTAAGTCTGCAGCCATAATGGGACTGAATGTATGCGGTGTTGACATGCTGAGGACCCATCGAGGACCTGTTGTAATGGAGATAAATTCCTCTCCAGGACTTGAAGGCATTGAGAAGACAACCGGAGTCGACATTGCAGGGCATATCATTAAATTTATTGAAGAACACGCAAAACCTCATAAGAAGCGACGTAAAAAGGTTATTGTGTAAACTAATGACTTGCCCCTTGTTTCAGCATGTCTGACGCTTGCTCAATGGTAAAGCTTGCGGCTTTCTGTCTTGGTGGAAATTCTTTAAAGGTAGCCATGAATTGAGTCACGTAATCTTGTGCTGGTAGTAACAAAAAGGCATGGTTTAAGAACCAATCATAATAGGTATTCGAAGTAATATCTGCATGCTCATAAGGATCAATCCTCAAATTATAGAGCTTAGGAATTCTCAATTTGATAAATGGCTCGGCCCAAATGGCAAGAGTTCCTTTTGCGCGCTGTTCTGCAAATACTGCTTTCCAATTACTATAACGAAGAGCGAGTAAATCTCCGTCATCAGAGAAGTAGAAGAACTCTTTGCGTGGACTTTCCTTGACTTCTCCTGTCAGGTAAGGAAGGAAGTTATAACCATCGAGATGAACTTTATAATTTACATCACCAACCTTATGCCCTTTAACGAGCTTTTCTTTAATGTCAGGAATTCCAGCAGCTGCTAGGAAAGTTGGCAACCAATCAAGATGGGCCATAATATTATTGTTGATAGAGGCTGCCTTAATCTTTGCTGGCCAACGCAGAAGGAAGGGAACACGAAAGGCTCCTTCCCAGTTTGAGTTTTTCTCGCTTCTGAAAGGTGTTGTACCCGCATCCGGCCATGAGTTTTCATGGGGACCATTATCCGTTGTATAGATAAGAATGGTGTTATCCCCTATCCCCAGTTCATCGAGTTTCTTTAAGATTGTTCCCACATTCTTATCATGGTCAATCATGACATCATGATATTCACTTTGCCACACTCCAGCTTGCTCTAGACTTTCAGGTTTTGCATGTGTTCGAAAGTGCATATGTGTAAAATTAATCCACACAAACATGGGCTTGCCTGCTTTGTTTTGATCTTCGATAAATTGAACAGCCCGGGCAGCTATATCATCATCAATGGTCTCCATGCGTTTACGATTGAGTGGCCCTGTATCCTCAATCTTTTGTCCACCCTTCCCATCAGCCCAAGAATGGATGATACCACGAGGTCCAAACTTTTTCTTAAATTCAGGGTTTTTCGGATAGTCTCGAAGTTCAGGTTCTTCCTCTGCATTCAAGTGATAAAGGTTGCCGTAAAATTCATCAAACCCATGATTTGTGGGGAGAAATTCATCCCTGTCGCCAAGATGATTTTTTCCGAACTGTCCTGTCGCATATCCTAAGGGCTTAAGGAGCTCAGCAATAGTTGGATCTTCCTTACTAAGACCTAGATCAGAACCTGGCATTCCAACTTTACTTAAGCCAGTTCGGAAAACGCTTTGTCCTGTAATAAAGGCTGCACGGCCGGCTGTACAACTTTGCTCAGCATAATAATCTGTGAACAGCATTCCTTCCTTACCTATACGGTCAATATTAGGTGTAAAGTAACCCATTAAGCCATAAGAATAGATACTGAGATTGGTTTGACCGATGTCATCTCCAAAGATCACGATTATGTTTGGTTTTGATTGAACCTTCTCATCTGCTGCGTTGAGGGACATCAAGGAAAAAGGAATAATGATAAGTGTAAGGATAGCTTTGAATAAACGACACATAGTTTTCTCATATGATATTAGTTGTTCTTGCAGTGATTTTATTTATGAGAAGTTAATTTTTGATTAATACAATATGACAAGGCCCCGATTAGTACTGGCGCGCCCGAGAAGATTCGAACTCCTAACCTTCTGATCCGTAGTCAGATGCTCTATCCAATTGAGCTACGGGCGCATAACAAGAGCCTTTGTAGATGATATGAGATCAGTCCGCAAGGCTTAATAACTTGTGGTTGACCTCATATACCGTGGTATTTATGCCGCAAGTGCCTTCTGAGCTTGATCAACAATCGCCTTAAAAGCATTGGGTTCACGAACAGCAAGATCCGCAAGAACCTTACGATCGATCTCAACTCCTGCTTTGATGAGGCCATTAATAAAACGTGAATAGGTAAGCCCGTGTTCACGGACTCCTGCATTGATTCTTTGAATCCACAAAGCACGGAAGTCGCGTTTACGGTTCCTCCGATCGCGGTAAGCATATTGAAGCGCTTTTTCAACGCGCTGCAAAGCAATTCGATAACAAGTACTTGAACGTCCTCTGTAACCTTTAGCAAGTTTGAGAACTTTTTTGTGACGGGCGTGTGTTGTTGTTCCGCGTTTAACGTGTGCCATAACTCAAACTCCTATATTCCATAAGGCATAAATCGACGTACGATCTTAGCATCACATTCTCTCATGATTGTGGTGCCGCGCGCATTTCTACGCATTTCAGGGGAACGCTTGCGCATTCCATGTCGTTTTCCTGCTTGAGCCATAATGACCTTACCGGTGCCGGTAAGTTTAAAGCGTTTCTTAACGCTACTTTTCGTCTTTAACTTGGGCATTTTCTCTCTCTTTCTTAATACAATGCACGACTAGGTCGGCATGCCCGGGTCTTTCCCTCGCCTTGCTAGTTATGAAATGCTATAGCAAAATCATTATATATATACAAGGACTATTTATTTTGCTTTGTATTTTCCAGAGAGTTTGGAATAAGCTTTATGAACTTTTAGAATGCCTCGACCATATTCGTTCGGTGATACCCATTGTAAGTCAGCTGAACTGAGTAATGCTTGAACCACTTCATGCCCTTTGACTCCTTCAAAAGCACTCAGTAACAAAGCGACTGCAGCTGTTGTATAGGGCGCACTCATCGACGTTCCATCAGATACTGAATCTGAAATACGACTATGATGAAATCCTTTAGTTGATAAAAACACACCCATTGCCGGGCCACTTCCTGCCATATTTGAATAACTTGCTAAAATATTTCTTTCCTTAGCTAAGGCACCAGAAATAATAACATGTGTCCAAAGAGGGTTTTCACTTGGAAGATTGTAAAATAAATCCGTTATAAGATTAGCTGCAAGATAGTTAACTTGAGTAAGTTGTTGGGAATCTTTGATCGGCTCATTAGGTATACATCTTGATGCATTCCCTGCAGATAAAACGATGATCTTCCCTTTTTTTGCACAGCGCTGAAGTGCTGCTCGAACACGGTCATTTAATCTACATTCATCACCTGGTGCCGCCTCCAGCCAACGACTCATATTGATGATATGAACATTGTCATTCTCACTCAATGATTCTAAGGCGGCAACGAAGGAACCATCCTGTCCAAAATGGACAGCCACAGGTAGTATCTTTGCAAGAGGAGCTGCATCTGCAATTTGAGATAGAACATCATCCCCATGACTATAGCGAAAGGAGATACCTCTTCCCATACTTGACTCATATCTATAACTTAATGGAGCTAAAGATGAATCGTAAAATTCAAGGGGCTTCAATACTTGGTGAGAGTATTGAGACTCAAAATCACATTTCGTTGACTTGACATGAGGATTGTTAACGCAGCGATATTCCGGTGATATCGTATGATGAAAACCACCTTCAATAACAGCAATTGTGATGTCCTGCCCAAAATAACCCGCCTTATGAAGATGATGTAATCCTATATCTTCATAATTTTTTAAATTTATGTCCTTGAATATATTATTTAATAATTTTTTTTCATTATATAGTTTTTTTATTTGCAAGTGATCAGTCGCATTTTCTGATGCTATATTTTCGTTACCCATTTTCCCAATTGGGGGACCTTGATAAGTCATATTCTCTGATTGAATTCCTCCAACCTGGATAAGACAATTGTTAACGACAGTTACTCCTGGTTTAGATAAAATTAAATGGTTGGGAGAAATAATATGGCCATTATTTTCGAGGGTATTTACAATAAGTTCAATACTTTGAGCTTTAAAAGTTCCATTATTAACAAAGCGAGGAGCGCGGATAGCCAACCTCTCCAATTCTTCAAGCTGCCCTGGATATCGAACTAAACCTTGAGCAACAAGCCCAAAGTATTTCACTCCTGAAGATCTTGTTATTTGGATTGTATCGTCGCATTTATAAACTTCAAAATGAACTTTTCTTTTAGTATTACTAATAAGTAATAAAGGTGCATTTTCAATAACTTCAAGTTTTCCATTTTTCCACAAGATCCCTTGGTTCTGTTTTAAACTAAACAATGATCCTTGATCTTCTTGGGTTTTACTTTTTTCTAAAAGAATATGAATTTGATTCCCAAGAACATGCATAGAAAGATTTTCGAAATCAAAACGAGGAATGAATTTACCAGTATCTTTTTTCCAAGATATTTCCTCGCTTTTTATTTGTTTATACTGACTACCATAGTTAACATTATTGTCATTATAATTCTTATTAGTATTTATAGTATCCAGAATTCTTAACTTTCTTTCTGTAAACTCTTTTTCTTTTCCCTCAATTCCAGCAAGTTTCTGTCTTAGTTTTATTTTTTTTGCTTCTATTTTTTCAGATTGAGCATGATCAATATCAAATGAGCCGAGCGCATATAAATTAGACGTACTCGAAAGAAAGGCTAGCAGATATAAATATTTAGGCATAACAAAAACCACAAGTAATAAAATAATATATTTTTTATATAGGATGATTCAGATTATTTTCAAGCATTTAATTTAAAATTGACTTTGCTAACCTTATTTTAAATTTTCTTTGCTAAAATGAAAATATCAACAAATGGGGGTTCAATATGAAAATCGCATTAATTGGGGCTACAGGATATGTAGGATCCAAGGTCTTAAAGGAAGCTTTAGAGCGTGGACATGATGTTACCGCTATCGTACGCCATCCAGAACGCTTACCAGAGCATCCTCATCTAAAATCCGTTAAAGGTGATATTAAGAAAGACGAAGAAATGGCACAGATTCTAGCTGGCCATGATGTTGTTGTAACAACTGTTCATTATGATGACGGCCCCCTCCTTCTTAGAGAAATTAAGAAATCTGGAGTAAAAAGATTTGTATCCGTTGGGGGAGCTGGAAGTCTCGAAGTTAAGGCAGGAATTCAATTTGTTGATACTCCTGAGTTCCCAGAAATCTATCTTAAAGGTGCTCAAATAACCCGAGACTTTTATGAACTTGTTCGTAAAGATAAGGAACTTGATTGGACAATAGTGACTCCCTCTGCTGAACTCGTCCCTGGAGAAAGAACCGGTCAATACAGAATAGGTAATGATAATTTGCTTTTTAACAACACGGGAAAATCGACAGTTTCAGTAGAAGACTTAGCCCATGCAATGCTTGAAGAAATTGAAAAACCTCAATTTATCCGCAAGAGATTTACAGTGGGTTATTAAGGAAATACTTGCTCATTAATTTATTCTTTTTCTAAGGATATTAAGGAAACGCGATTATCAAGAATCCCAATCGCGACCTTTCCTTCTTTCAAGGCTAAAGCTGCATTTCCAAAGACCTCTCTTCGCCACCCCTGAAGAGCAGGTACATTCGGATTCGCCGATTTAGCGATAGCTTCTAAATCACTTGTCGTTGCAATGAGCTTCTGCGCTACTTGATATTTATCTGCCTTGATTTTCAGGAGCATTCTTAACATTTCAAGAAGAGCAGAGGCTCCAGGTTGGACATCACTATATTTCTTAATTTGAGGACAGTCCTCAATCGGTAATGAGCTCGCTTTTCCAATTAATTCTAGTAGAACTTTTGCGTCACCTCCCTTTGTAAGAGAAGGAGGAATTCCACGCATCCTTTTTAATTCTTCAATCGTTGAGGGAGCTGCAGCAGATAATTCAATCATGGCTTCGTCTCGCACAACCCTTGAGCGTGGAATGTTTCTTTTTTGCGCCGTAATCTCTCTCCAAGCCGCTATTTCACGAAGAATGGCTAACATACGTGGCCTTGGAGATCTGACGCGGATCTTCTGCCAAATTCCATAGGGATCAACAGCGTATGTGGAAGGATCCGTCAAAACACTCTCTTCATCTTCAAGCCAGTGCAATCGATCATCTTTGACTATTCTTTGATAGAGATTCTTATAAATCACCCTTAAATGAGTGACATCGCCCAAAGCGTAAGCAAGTTGCTTATCCGTTAAAGGACGTTGAGCCCAATGGGTATAACGTGAGGATTTATCAATTGTTACATGGGCAAACTTTTGTGCCAAAACATCATATCCTATTGATTCACCAAAGCCACAAACCATTGCTGCTATCTGGGTATCAAAGATTGGTTCAGGAATTTCACCTGTTAAGTGATAGAACATCTCAATATCTTGCCTTCCTGAATGAAAGACTTTGAGCACCTTCTTATTCATTAAAAGATCAAAAAAGCATTTTAGATCAATATTTTCTGAAAGAGGATCAATAGCAGCAGCTTCTTTCTCAAGTCCTACCTGTATTAGACACAGTTGGGGCCAATATGTTGTTTCTCTGACAAATTCTGTATCAACTGTGATAAATACAGATTCTGACGCTCTATGACAAAACTCAATAAGCTCTGGTGTTCTGGTAATTAAATTCATGCAAACTCGTTATCACCTAAAGCAAGTCTTGACAAGAGCCAAAGAATCAATACCACTAGCATCAGGAAATAATTTAGAAAATGGGTAGAATCATGTCCAATCCTTATCGTACTCATACTTGTGGTGCATTACGCATTGAAAACGCTCGCCAAACTGTGCGTCTCTCTGGTTGGATTCACCGAAAAAGAGATCACGGACAGCTTTTATTTATCGATCTTCGTGACCATTATGGAATGACACAATGTGTCATTGATTCAACAAATCCTCATTTTAAAGAAGTCGAAGATCTCAAATATGAGAGTGTCATCACCATTAATGGTCAAGTGATTGAAAGAACTGCAGATACAGTCAATTCGTCAATGCCTACAGGAGAAATTGAAGTTGTCATTGAAACTCTAGAGGTGCAATCCCATGCAAATCAGCTTCCTCTTCAAGTCAACAGCAATAGTGAGTTTCCAGAAGAAACGCGACTCACATATCGCTTCCTGGACCTGAGGCGAGAAAAGATGCATGCAAACATCATCTTAAGGAGTCAAGTTATCACCTCTTTAAGGAAACGAATGATTGATCAGGGATTTCTTGAATTTCAAACTCCAATCCTTACGGCTAGTTCGCCTGAGGGTGCAAGAGATTATCTTGTCCCTAGTCGACTACACCCAGGGAAATTCTATGCTCTCCCCCAAGCTCCGCAGATGTTCAAGCAGTTGTTAATGGTTGCAGGATTTGACCGATATTTCCAAATTGCTCCCTGCTTCCGAGATGAAGACGCCCGTGCTGACCGCTCACCAGGTGAGTTTTATCAACTTGATTTTGAGATGTCATTTGTAACGCAAGAAGATGTATTCAATGCAATTGAGCCTGTTCTTCATGATGTTTTTGTTGAATTTGGCAAGGGACGCTCGGTGAGTCCTCTTCCCTTTCCTAGAATTTCGTACCAAGAATCCATGCTAAAATATGGTGTTGATAAACCCGATCTTCGAAATCCACTAGAGATCAGTGACGTAACTGAGGTTTTCCGAGCATCAGAGTTTGGGCTTTTTGCCCGCGCTATAGAGTCAGGATCAATTGTTCGTGCGATTCCTGCACCCAGTACAGCCTCACAAGCACGGAGCTTCTTTGATAAAATGAATGACTGGGCACGAGATCAAGGAGCTCCAGGCCTTGGTTATATTGTCTTTGGAGAGGATGGAGCAAAAGGGCCGATTGCCAAGTTTCTTGATGAAACAAGACTCCATCGACTTCGATCTATCACAGGGCTGGGTGAAGGAGATGCTGTATTTTTTGCCTGTGATGTTCAAAAAGGTGCAGAAAAGTTAGCAGGCCTTGCGCGTATTAAACTTGGTGAAGACCTGGATCTTATCGAAAAAAATTGTTTCAAATTTTGTTTCATTGTGGATTTCCCTATGTTTGAATTTGATGAAGATAAAGGACAAATTGGCTTTTCACATAACCCCTTCTCTATGCCACAAGGGGGTCTTGAGGCTTTGGAAACAAAAGATCCATTGGAGATAACAGCTTATCAATATGATATTGTCTGCAATGGTTTAGAGCTATGTAGCGGTGCGATTCGAAATCACCTCCCTGAAGTCATGATTAAAGCATTCACAATGGCTGGTTATACAAAGGATGAAGTTGAGGATGAATTTGCTGGACTACTGAATGCCTTCCGTTATGGAGCCCCACCCCATGGAGGTGCAGCCCCTGGAATTGACAGAATTGTTATGCTACTTGCTGATGAGCCAAACCTTCGAGAAGTTGTTGCATTCCCTATGAACCAGAAAGCTGAAGACCTGCTTGTAGGAGCCCCTTCTCATGTTCGACCAGAACAGCTCCGGGATTTACATATAAAAATTGTGCTCCCTCCTGAAAAGAAGGAAATAGCTACTGCTAAGTCATGAATTTCATAGGTAATAATGATGTTTGGGCCTTGGGCCTCATGTCAGGAACATCAGCAGATGGCATTGATGCAGCACTTCTCCAAACAGATGGACTCTGCATTAAAGAGTTTGGTCCGACACAATTTAAACCCTATGAAACTGACCTTAGAAAGCGTATCCTCTCTGCTTATGGAAAAAAACCCACTGAAGCGACAGAAGGGCTTGCTCACCTCATTACGCAACAGCACGCAGAAATCGTTGTTTCATTATTATCAAAAACAAACATCAGACCAGATGTCATTGGTTTTCATGGACAAACCGTTTTTCATCGCCCCCCAACACCAGAAGTTAAAGGTGAAACATATCAAATTGGTAATGGTGATTTGTTAGCCTCCCTTACGGGTATAACAGTTGTAGAACAGTTTCGTTTAAATGACATTGCACATGGGGGGCAAGGAGCCCCACTTGTTCCCCTCTTCCATCAAGCATTAACTCATGATCTTCCCAAACCTATTGCTGTATTAAATATTGGTGGCGTCGCTAATATCACGTGGATTGGAGAAAAAGAAGACGAGTTGCTTGCCTTTGACACCGGACCAGGAAATGCTCTGATTGATGATTGGGTTTATAAAAACACAGGAATGAGCTGTGATGAAGGGGGCAGATTTGCTGCATGTGGTAGAATCCATGATGCATACATTCAGAAGTGGCTGCAAAAGGATTATTTTAGGAAGCAACCACCAAAATCCTTAGATCGACAAGCTTTCCACGATTGTCTCAAGGATGTGACAACCTTGCCATTTGAAGATGGGGTGGCAACTCTTACAGCCTTTACGGCAGCCGCAGTTTTGCATGGCGTTAGCTTTTTTCCAGAGAATCCCAAGATGTACATTGTGACGGGAGGAGGATCTCATAATGAAACATTGCTTAACATGTTAAGTCAATATATTGAAATAAGCGTCAATAGATCGTCTCAATACAATTGGAATAACGATGCCTTAGAAGCTCAGGCTTTTGCTTTTCTTGCTGTCAGATCTTTAAAAGGCTTACCATTAAGCATCCCAAATACCACAGGAGTCCCCTACCCTCTCACAGGAGGAAAGCACTGTTTTATCCGTTGACAACTTTCTTCATCGGACTCAAGGAAGTGCTCACATAATCTGTAACATGTTGACTCAAATCTGTGAGTTCATCGCCAAAGAAATGATCAGCCTCAGGAATCAAGCGATAATCAATATGAAGACCGCGCTGGGCTGAAAGTCTTGTCACAAGTTTAGCAACTGAATCTTTAGTCACAATCTCGTCCTGTCCTCCTTGGAGGATGAGTCCTGAAACAGGACATGGCGCAAGAAATGAAAAGTCATACATATTCGCAGGCGGCGCAACGGCAACAAATCCATCCAGTTCTGGACGACGCATGAGAAGTTGCATACAAACCCAAGCCCCAAATGAAAAGCCAGCGACCCAACATTGAGTCGGTTCTGGGTTTTGAACTTGAAGCCAATCTAAACATGCTGCAGCATCTGAAAGCTCACCTTCTCCATGATCAAACTTACCCTCAGAACGACCAACACCACGAAAATTGAAGCGAAGAGTGCTGAATCCTAAGTCAACAAAGGACTTAAATAAGGTATACGTTATTTTATTATTCATTGTTCCCCCATGCTCTGGATGAGGATGAAGAACAATTGCAATGGGAGCATTGCGCGATTTTCCAGGTTGATAACGAGCTTCAATCCGCCCTACGGGACCAGTAATGAGAACTTCCGGCATGTTGTTCCTTAAAAATTTAATGTGTGTAATGGTTTTATTAACACATTCTTAATAAAAAGTCAAGAATAATGCGGGATAATTTTACTATATATTATATTAGCACATTGAATATAAACGATAATCTTCCCTAAGCTCTTACCAACTGCATACACCCTCAAGGACATATCCGTCTTTTGGATTACCAGTAATTACAGGACTCTCCCCACAGCAAGGATGGTGGCAGACCTGTAATTTGACATCAGGGCAAATAGCTTCCGGAAAAACGATTACAGCTTCATCACCGCAAGGTCGTGCGACATACATCGTTTTGGATCCATTAATTGTGGCATAAAAGCAAGAAGGTGCCCGAGCTACACAGTTGTCACACTCTTTAGGCTTTAGGCGAATTTGAGAAATGCCACACATAATTTCACCAGCACAGCAGGCATGAGTTCGTTTATCATAAGTTTTCCCCTGACAACATCCCGTCGTATCAGGGTCAATTACACAATTATTGCAACAAGCAGCTCTTGGAACAATTTGTCCATTACAGCAGGTATCATAAGCAAGTAAATAAGTTTCTCCATTACAACAACCCTCCCAGGATTTGCTGTAAATAGCACCATCACAACATCCGCTATCTTCGGAGATATAGGGAGTGCCATCTGAGCATTCAAAAGGATGATCATACTGGGTTTCGACCAGAATACCTTGAGCACACTCCTTCTTATAGGGTCCTGTGCAATTATCAGAACCCTTTTCAATACAATCATAAACTAAAACATGGGGAGGAATTGGACAGGGCGGCTCTGGTGTAACACATGTTTGAGCTTTACTATCCGCAGCAGCATAAACAGATGATACTCCTAAAGAAAGAATTAAACAGAATCTTGTTAAAAGCATACGCATTTGAAGCCCCATCACATTTGTTTTTATTCTAAAAAGTAAGTTACTCTAATTACGGCTAAATGACAAATGTATTGATCAAAAATCCTAACGAAATACTTAATGCAAAACGTATTAAATTATTGTATAATATAAATAAAGCATTAAAGTATGATTTAAGTAACGGGAGGGTAAAATGGAAGTATCTTTATTTTTAGCTAAGGCACTTGGACTTTATCTAACAATTATAGCTGCAGGAATGCTTCTTAATGGGAAGCACTTAAAGCCTATGTTGTTAGCATTGCTAAAGGACCCAAGCCAAGTCCTAATGACGGGTTTTTTAGCTCTCATTATTGGAATTCTCATCGTTGTTAGTCATAATGTATGGGTCATGGGATGGCCTGTGCTTATTACAATTTTAGGATGGTTAAGTCTCTTTAAGGGCGTAGTCAGATTGCTTGCTCCCGAGTTTGTAATAAAAAAGACAGCAATGTTTGTTGAGAATAACTTAGCCTATAATATGGCAATGTTGCTAACGTTCATAATTGGAGGCCTTCTTTTGTACTATGGTTATATCCATAATTAGTTATTGAGCTCATAAATCTCGCTCAAACTATCAAGTGTGAGGTTTTCGTTAACATGAGTAATTAGGGACAGATCATTTGCAAATAGGGAAGAAAGCCCACCAGTTGCAACAAAGGTCAAGTTTTGAGGTTTGTATTCAGCAATTAGGCGAGTTGAGAGTCCGTCGATCATTCCAACATACCCCCAGTAAGTGCCTGACTGCATAGCGTGTTTTGTATTGGTCCCAATGACTTTCTCTGTTCGAGCAAATGGAGTCGCGGGAAGTTTTGCGGTCGCCTCATAAAGGGCTTTCAGAGAAAGGTTTACTCCAGGTGCAATAATACCGCCGACGTAACTTCCCTCAGAATCAACAATGTCAAAGGTTGTGGCTGTTCCAAAATCAATAATCACAAGAGGTCCCCCATACTTTCTATATCCACCGAAAGTATTGACCAAACGATCTGCACCAAGAGTTTCAGGTCTATCAATTTTAACCTTAACACCTAAATCCAAACCATCTTCACCAACGATAAGGGGTGTTTTATGAAAATACATTTCAACTAGATTCTTGAGATGCACTAAGGTATCAGGAACAACTGATGATATAATAATCCCCTCAATTTGAGAAAGATTGCATTGAGTCATCCTCAACCATTCTTGAAGATAGACAATATATTCATCTGCAGGTCGTTCAGGATCATTTTTTAAGCGCCATAACCCCTTATTTTGCTGGGCATCATAAAGCCCAAAAACAACATTTGTGTTCCCGGAATCAATGGCTAAGTGCATACAGCTCCTCCTCCTAATACCTCTCCAGCATTAATTTTCTTAACACCGTTTGTTGTTTTTAAAAGCATCGCACCACTTGTGTCCATGCCTTTAAACACACCTTCTAAGATTTGTCCTTGAAGATCAAGTCGAATCTCGTCATGCAAATAGGCTGCTGACTTCATCCATAAATCGTATATTGGTGAAAATCCTTGAGTTTCCCATAAATGAATATGAAAGGTAAATGAATCTATGATTCTGCTTAGCACTTCATCATACGTAAGGAGAATGCCTTCATTATACAGCGATGTTGTTTTATATCTGACGTCTGAAGGAAACTCTGTGATATTTAATCCACAACCAATTAAACATGAAAACTCATCCAACCTTGATGTTTCAACTGTTTCAAGCAAGATACCCGCAAGTTTCTTCCCATTTAAAAGTACATCGTTAGGCCACTTATACGTAATGATATTACCAATGGGTAGTATGGGCTGTAGAGCTTCTCCGACAGCAACACAAGCAACAAAGGAGAGTTGAGGCGCAAGTGAGAGTAGACATTTAGACTGTGTACAATAGGTTATAAATAAATTACCAATTGAGGATACCCATGCCCTCCCCCTTCGTCCGCGGCCTGCTGTTTGAGTCGCAGCCACGACAACAAACTCTTCTCTATTCCCACCAAGAATAAGTGACCGTGCTTCGTCCATGGTGCTTGTTAATTTATCGTATGAGTATACTTGTACCATACTTATTCCTAAAGAGGGATGGAAAGTGCTGCACGCTTTGCCATCTCAAGAAGGGGATTTGGATATATAAAAAAGAAAATAACGATAATCCCACAGGCATTTAATATAAAAGCCATTTCAGTTGAGAACACAAGTGTTTGTCCGTAGGAGATAGAGGGTGTTTCTGGAACTTTGTCAAAATACATAACCTTTACAATCTTTAGATAATAGTAAGAAGCTACGACAGACGTTAGAACGCCAACAATAGCTAGACCAAAAAGACCTGCAGAAATCGCCGCTTTAAAAACATATAATTTAGCAAAAAAACCTGCAAGCGGTGGAATACCGGCTAAGGAAAACATAAAGGCAGCAAGAACAAACGCAATTTTTGGATGGAGATTTGATATACCTGAAAGATCCTCAATATTCTGAACACCATGTTGACCTGTTCCCCTTAAACTCAAAAGACAAGCGAAGGTCCCGATAATCATGACAAGGTAAAGAGCTAAATACACGAACACGGCTTGTATTCCTTCATCATTACCAGCAGCAACTCCTAGAAGGACATAACCCATCTGACCAATTGCGCTATAGGCTAGAAGGCGTTTTAAATCTCTTTGTCTCAGAGCTGCAAAGGCACCTAGAATCATGGAAGCTAATGAGATTATAGAAATAATGGATTGCCATTCCCCATAGAGAAGAATGAAAGGAAGAACCATAAGCCTTAAAAGAACAATCATTCCTGCTATCTTTGGTGCGGCCGCAATAAAGGCCGTGATAGCCGTTGGGCAACCTTGGTAAACATCAGGTGTCCACATATGAAATGGTACTGCAGAAACTTTAAATGATAGGGAAGCAATGATAAAAATCAATGCAATGAAAAAACCAAGTGGCAGCCCCGCTTCACTTTCACTTCGTATAACACCTGCAATGCCTTCAAAGTTTGTCATACCCGTAAACCCATATAGTAAGCTTGCTCCATAAAGGAATAAACACGTACTAACAGCGCCCAAGACAAAGTACTTTAAGGCAGCTTCAGAGCCTGTCAGATTGTTTCGATTTAAAGCTGCAAGGATGTACAAGGAAAGACCTTGCATTTCAAGGCCAATAAAAAGACTCATTAAATCATTAGCTTCAACCATAAGTAGCATACCTAAGGTTGCAAATAATACCAGAGAGGGGTACTCAAAAATTAAAATGTTTTCTTTGGTCAAACTCGGAAGAGACATAATCATAACAGCAGCAGACCCAAGCATTATCAACAGCTTAGCAAAGTACACAAAGTCATCTTGATATATTTGTCCTTCGAAAGTGACCCATTTCTCAGTAGGCTCATGTTGAATGATTAAAATTACACACGCGATGAAAAGGGCGAGAGCAGCGTGCCTCCCAAATCGTCTAGCAATTGATGCATCTGCAACTTTGCGAAAAGCACCTTCAAGTAATATGAGAATAGCTAAAGCAACAATAATCCCTTCCGGAAGAAGACGATATAAATCAGGTATATAAGCTTCCATCAGAGTTTGTCCTTGTTATCTCGAGTCGCTAAATCAAGAGCCTTATTAGGATCAATTAATCCATCTGAAGGATCTAAGGCAAGATTATATTGATCAATAACTTTTGCCACAGAAACTTCCATCATCTCGAAGAGAGGCATCGGATAAATACCTAATATAATGACACCAATGAGAAGTGGTGCAAATGATAAGTTTTCACGCCATGACAAATCAGTCATTGTTTTTAAATGTGGATTTATCATAGCCCCAAATATAACACGGCGATAAAGCCATAAGGCATAGGCAGCTCCCAACACCATACCGGTTGTTGCCAAGCTCGTCGCCCATGTACTGACTTGATAGGTCCCAAGCAAAACAAGAAATTCGCCAATAAAGCCACTCGTGCCAGGCAATCCTACAGAGGCTAGAATGAATACCATAAAAACAGTTGCATAACGCGGCATTATATGGACAAGTCCTCCATAATCGGCAATTTCACGACTATGTAAGCGGTCGTAAACAACACCAACGCAAAGGAAAAGTGCTGCTGATATGAGACCATGACTAATCATTTGAATCATCGCCCCCTGAATACCTTGTGCATCTGCTGAGAATATCCCGAGTGTTACAAATCCCATATGGGCAACTGAGGAGTAGGCTATAAGCTTTTTCATATCTTTTTGAGCTAAAGCAACCAGTGATGTATAGATAATAGCGATTATACTCATCGTATACACCATGGGTGTAAAGTAGGCTGATGCTTCAGGAAACATAGGAAGGGAAAAGCGAATGAGTCCATACCCACCCATCTTAAGTAAGATCCCAGCTAAAATAACGGAGCCTGCCGTAGGCGCTTCAACGTGAGCATCTGGCAGCCATGTATGTAAAGGCCACATGGGAATTTTAACAGCGAAAGAGGCAAAAAATGCCAGCCACAACCAGGTTTGAATTGTCTCACCAAAAGGAGTCGTTAGAGCCATAGGAATATCACTCCCTCCCACCTCAAAATATATGTAAAGAATGGCAAGGAGCATTAATACAGAGCCCAGAAGAGTATAAATGAAGAACTTAAAGGCAGCATAGACACGATTCGGTCCGCCCCAAATACCTATGATTAAGAACATAGGAATCAGAACACCTTCAAAAAATATATAAAAGAGGATGAAATCAAGGGCAGAAAACATTCCGATTAAAAGAGTTTCCATAACAAGAAAGGCAACCATATAATCTGAAATACGCTCTTCAATGGAAGACCAACTTGCAATAATACAGATGGGAATCAGAACAGCCGACAAGATAACAAACGGTAAGGATATTCCATCAACACCAACATGGTAACTCACGTTAAGGAGAGGAATCCATTGAACTTTTTCAATAAATTGAAAATCAGATGTGGCTGTATTAAATCCATGCCAGAGAACCAGAGTTAAGCCTAGGGTGACAAGAGATGTCCAAAGAGCAACCCAACGGGCATTTTTAGCCTGAGTCAATCCACTCTGCCCCCAGTTAAAAAGGATAGCAAAGGCTCCCAACAGGGGAAGAAAGATAGCCATACTTAATAGTGGTAAACCTGCCATTCTATATCCTTCCCTCTATAGCCAATAATACCACCCAATAAGGAGAACGAGACCTAGTATCATCCCAAAGGCATAATGATAGATATATCCTGTTTGCAAACGTGATAAAAGCCCTCCTCCAGCATAGGCCACGGCAGACACCCCATCAGGTCCTAAACCATCAATAATCTCCTGGTCTCCTTCCTCCCATAAGTATTTCCCTAACTTTAAGCTAGGATATACAAAGAGGCGATCATAGAGTTCGTCAAAATACCATTTATGGTAAATAAATAAATATATATACTTCAGTCTTTCTAATAGAATCGAAGGGATGGCTTTCATCCTTTCATAACATATGTAGGCAATCCCAGCCCCTAAAAATGCCATAACAGTGGGAGCCCAGTGAACCCATGGACTTACATGATGAGCAAGGGAGATCACTTCATCTTGAGGCAAAACAAAAATAGCATTCCCCCAGAATGTTGTTTCTCCACCGACGAAGAGTAAATCAAGCGCATACCCTGAAAATATGGCCCCTAAGGCCAACACAACGAGTGGAAATAGCATAACGAATGGAGATTCATGTATATGGTTCATAACCGCTTCATCAGCCCTTGGTTTCCCATGGAAGGCTAAAATAAGAAGTCTTATGGAATAAAAAGCTGTCATTACAGCAACTAACAGTCCAACATAATAAGCAAATTTGGCCGCCGATAATGAAGAGACCCAGTCAACCTCAAGGATGATATCTTTTGAATAAAATCCTGCAAAGAAGGGAAAACCAATAAGTGCAAGGGTTCCTACCCACATTACAGCATAGGTTACAGGAATGTATTTCCATACGCCTCCCATCTTTTGAATATCTTGCTCATCAGACATCGCGTGGATAACTGAACCCGCTCCCAGGAAAAGCAATGCCTTAAAAAAGGCATGTGTCGTAAGATGAAACATGGAAGCACTATAACCTGAAACACCAGCTGCCATAAACATATATCCCAATTGTGAACAGGTTGAATAAGCAATAATTCGCTTAATATCATTTTGAACACAGGCAATTGTCGCTGTTACAAACGCTGTTAAAACCCCAACGATAATAATAAATTCACGAGCAAGTGGAGCATATTCAAGCAATGGTGATATTCTTACAACCATGAAAACTCCAGCTGTAACCATGGTTGCAGCATGAATTAGCGCTGAAACAGGAGTAGGTCCTTCCATTGCATCAGGAAGCCAAGTATGGAAGCCGATTTGAGCAGACTTACCCATGGCCCCAATAAAAAGTAAGAAGGAAGCCAATGTAATGCCATGAATGTTAAAGCCTAAAAAGGAAAAGACGTCTGTCCTTTGATCATCAATCGACCCAAGGAACGTATCAAAATCAACTGTCCCACACATAACAAAAATAGTTATAATGCCTAGAACAAAAGCCATATCTCCAATACGATTGACCAGAAATGCTTTAATCGCTGCCTCATTAGCAGATTCACGATTATACCAGAAACCGATGAGGAGGTATGAACAGAGCCCAACTCCTTCCCAACCAAAAAACATCTGTAATAAATTGGGCGCAGTTACAAGACTGAGCATAAAGAATGTAAATAAACTCAAGTAGGACATAAACCGTGCAATTCCCGGATCATCTTTCATATACCCAACTGAGTAGATATGAACCATGAGTGAAACAATCGTTACAACCCCCATCATAACTAAACTGAGGCTATCAAGTTGAAGTCCCCAAGAGACTTGGAAAAATTCAACTTTTATCCAGGGGAATAAGTCAAATGTTAATGTTTTCTCAGACAGTGCCATATTAAAGAAAAGGTAAGCGGCACAACAGGTGGAGGCGAACATGAGCAAACACGTAACAATTTGGCTAAATCTATCCTGAAGGATTTGCCCACACGTACCCGCGAGTAAAAAACCCATAAGAGGCGAAAATACTGTAATGAGAGCTAGAGCTTCCATGCCTACCCCTTCAACACATTAAGGTCTTGAACATAGATTTCTCCTCTATTTCGAAAATAGACAACAAGAATAGCAAGACCAATCGCCGCTTCAGCGGCCGCAATTGTTAAGACGAATAGGGTAAAAACTTGCCCAATGTAATCACCAAGATACTGGGAAAAAGCAACAAAATTTATATTGACGGCTAGAAGCATAAGCTCAACCGACATTAATATCACGATCATATTACGCCGATTAAGAAAAGTTCCTATGCTCCCAATGATAAAAAGAAGGGCGGCTACAATAAGATAATGGTCAATGGTTATCGTCATCTTTTGTTTAAATCCCTGACCCCGGTGAAATATCAACTAGATTTACGCTATCCTTTGGATCTCTTTCAAGTTGATCTCTAATCTTTTGTTTACGAACGCCTTCTCGGTGTCGCAAAGTAAGCACAATAGCCCCAATCATCGCAATGAGGAGGATGATGCCAGAACCCTGAAATATTAAGGCATAATGCGTGTAAATCAGGTTTCCAATCGCTTGAGTATTAGGAAGTCCACCCTGACTCATGGGCGCAGATATGATTTCAAAGGCTTCTTTAGATGTCTTCCAGGAAAAGAGGGTCAGGAGAAGTTCAAATAAAAATATTAAGGCAACAACCAAACCTACCGTTCGGTAACGATTAATCCCTTTTGAAATAACGCCGATTTCAAGGTTTAGCATCATTACAACAAAGAGAAAGAGAACAGCCACAGCTCCCACATATACAATCACGAGGAGTAAGGCTAAGAATTCCGCATTAGCGAGTAAAAAGAGACCGGCTGCATTAAAGAAAGCAAGGATAAGGAATAAAACACCATGCACTGTGTTACGTGACGTCACAACCATCATTGCTGAGGTTAAAAGGACTCCAGAGAATATATAAAATAAAAGAGATGCAATATTAATCATTTACGTCCTCACCGATACTTCGAGTCCTGTTCCAAACGTTTTGCAATTTCTATTTCCCATCGGTCTCCATTCGCAAGTAGCCGTTCCTTATTGTAATAAAGCTCTTCCCTTGTTTCAGTTGAAAACTCAAAGTTAGGCCCCTCCACAATAGCATCAACAGGGCACGCTTCTTCACACAGACCGCAATAGATACACTTCGTCATGTCAATATCATAGCGTGTTGTACGACGACTTCCATCTTCTCGTTCTTCTGCCTCAATGGTTATGGCCTGAGCGGGGCAGATAGCTTCACATAATTTGCATGCAATGCACCTTTCCTCGCCATTAGGATAGCGCCTGAGAGCATGTTCCCCTCTGAAGCGGGGGGAAAGCGCCCCCTTCTCAAATGGATAGGCCAGAGTCACTTTCTTGCGAAATAGCATATATTTAAGGGTAATCCATAACCCCTTCCATAGTTCAATGAGAAGTAAATCCCTGAGATAGCTTAAGTACGGTGGTGTAACTTTTTTCATGACTCTAATTCCCAGGCAAGAGGTTGAAACCAACAAGAACACCTGCCGTTAAGACAACCCACAATAAAGTAAAGGGTAGAAAAACCTTCCAACCCAACCGCATCAGTTGATCATACCGATACCTTGGAAAAGTTGCCCGAACCCAAAGGAAGACATACAGAAGAAAGCATATTTTTAAGGCAAACCATACAATTCCCGGCAACCAGGTGAAGGGAGCTATATCGAATGGTGGAAGCCAACCCCCGAGAAATAATATACTCCCTATCCCACTCATCAGTATCATATTTGCATACTCTCCTAGGAAAAAGAGAGCAAATGTCATGGATGAATACTCAACATTATACCCGCCCACCAGTTCAGACTCCGCTTCTGGTAAATCAAATGGGGCACGATTTGTCTCAGCCAATGCAGAAATCATAAAAATGATGGCAATAGGTAAATGGGGTATGACATACCAAAGCCCCCGTTGAGATTCGATAATCTGAGTCAGATTAAGGGATCCAGAGGTTAGAAGAACCACAATCAGAATAAGGCCAATAGAAACTTCATAAGAAACCATTTGAGCAGCAGATCTTAAGGCGCCTAGGAAGGCATACCGTGAGTTACTTGCCCACCCTGCTATAATGATTCCATAAACACCTAAAGATGAAATGGCATAAAGATAGAGCACTCCTACATTTATATTACTCACAACCCAGGTTGAATCAAAAGGTATAACCGCCCAGGCGGCAAGAGCTAAACAAAAGGTAACTACAGGTGCCAACAGAAAGAGAATGGGATTTGAACGTGTAGGAATAATTGTCTCCTTATGGATCAATTTAAAGCCATCAGCAAAGGGCTGGAGAAGACCAAACCACCCTACAATATTTGGACCCACACGCATTTGCATAGCCGCGATAACCTTTCGTTCAGCCAACGTCAGGTACGAGACAGCAATAATAAGTATTGCAAGAATAAGTAAGCTATATCCCATGGTGATCAGAGTATCAAAGAGAGGTGCGCTCCAAATATTATGTATATCAATCATACTTGTCCCCTACCCAAGATATCTTTTGTACATTGAGCCATTGTTACTGAATGTCGAGAAATGGGATCGGTCATGTAAAAGTTATCAATGACGTGCTTAAAAGGCATAGGGGAAAGCTCCCCCTCTTGTCCAAAATTAACCCAGGGTGATTTTTGCACAGTATCCAAAGAATCAAATAAGGCATTCACATCAACAAGACGCGCACGAACTTCATCTAGTGTATCATAGGGTAATTCAAAGCCCAAATGCTCAGAAAGAGCCCTAATGATTTTCCAGTCTTCCCTAGCGTCTCCAGGAGGTGAAACCGCTTTGAAAGATCGTTGAACTCGACCTTCTAAATTAACATATGTCCCTGATTTTTCAGAATATGCAGCGCCTGGCAGGATAACATCAGCAATGGCAGCGCCCCTATCACCATGATGCCCTTGATAAATAACAAAGGCTGATTTGAGCGCAGACATATCCAACTCATCAGCACCGAGAAGATATATAACTTCGATATCCTTACTCGCTGCCCCTTTTAGAATATCGTTCACACCGTAACCCTCTTCACCAGGAACGAATCCTAAATCAAGAGCTCCTACACGACTTGCTACGGATTGGAGAACATTAAATCCATTCCACCCTTCATCAATAAGTCCATACTTATCAGCAATTTGTCTGGATAAATGAAGGATAACGTCAGCATCAGGTCTCGATAGGGCTTGACTACCAATAATCATGAGAGGGAATTGAGACTGCTTAAGAGCGGAAGACAGCCCATCTCGTCCCCTTAAGATTTTCTCAAGTATACGAGGATCATCCCCTACATAAGAAACGGGATATCCCTGATCATGTTGCGCACCAAGTGAAACAACTTGAAGTCCACTCCGCATATAATTCTTTCGAATTCTGGTATTAACGAGAGGGGCTTCCCATCGAGGATTACACCCAATAAGCAGACAGTAATCAGCATCTTCAATCGAGGCTATTGATGTATTAAATAGATAACTACACCGGGGTCCCACTCCCACAACTGAGCCGTCCTGTCTACAATCCATATGGGGTGAACCCATAGCCGTCATTAGATCTTTCAGGGCAATAATGGATTCACAATCAACCATATCCCCAATGATAGCCGCTATGTGATTACCGGGCACATGTTGCAAACGTTCTCTAATAACAGCAAAAGCTTCCTCCCATGTTGCTTCCTGGAGTCTCCCCTCTTTTCCACGAATATAAGGTTTATCCAAACGTTGAAACTTTAACCCATCATAAGCAAAGCGTGATTTATCTGAAATCCAGTCTTCATTAATTTCACTATTTGCTCTTGGGAGAATTCGCATGACTTCTCGACCTCTTGAGTCAATCCGTATAGATGCACCCACAGCATCAAAAACATCAATTGAAGACGTTTTTGTGAGCTCCCACGATCTCCCTCGGTAACTGTAAGGCTTTGAAGTTAAAGCCCCTACAGGGCAAATATCGATCATATTTCCTGAAAGTTCCGAGGTGATGGCTTTCTCTACATAGGTGCCAATTTCCATATTTTCACCACGGCCTGTTGCGCCTAACTCCGGAACTCCTGCCACTTCTGTTGCAAAACGAACACACCTTGTACACTGAATACACCGATTCATAGAGGTTTCAATTAAGGGACCAAAACCCTTATCGGGTACGGCCCTTTTGTTAAGATTAAAACGACTTGAGTCAGCACCGTAAGCAACCGTTATATCTTGTAAATCACATTCTCCCCCTTGATCACAAATAGGACAATCCAAGGGATGATTGATAAGGAGAAACTCAAGCACACCCTCACGAGCCTTTTTCACCATCGGTGACTTTGTAGAAATGACCATCCCATCCGTTGCAGGCATCGCACAACTCGCAATTGGTTTTGGACTTTTCTCCATTTGAACCAAACACATCCTGCAGTTTCCCGCTATGCTTAACTTGGGATGATAACAGAAAACAGGGATCTCTATACCCAGCATTTCGGCAGCTTGGAGAACCGTATATCCTTCTGGAACTTCAATCTCGCGTTCATCAATAATAAGTTTTGGCATTTAATGTCTCAGCCTCCGCTCAATTTCGGGTCGAAAGTGACGTATCAGTCCTTGAATCGGCCATGCTGCAGCGTCCCCCAAGGCACATATGGTATGACCTTCGACTTCATAAGTCACATCTAACAACTTATCAATATCTGAAGACGTTCCCTTTCCATCAGCAAGATTCACAAGCATACGCCACATCCACCCTGTTCCTTCACGACACGGTGTGCATTGACCACAACTTTCATGCATATAGAATTTCGAAAGACGGGCAATGGCCTTAATAATATCCGTTGACTTATCCATTACAATCACACCCCCTGTCCCTAGTCCACTCTTAACTGCAGCAAGAGAGGTGAAGTCCATCAGGATTGTTTCGCAAGCTTCCTTTGGTAAAAGAGGAACGGACGATCCTCCTGGAATCACGGCCAATAAATTATCCCAACCACCTCTCACACCTCCCCCATGCTTTTCGAGAAGCTCCTTAAGAGGAATACCCATGGCCTCCTCAACATTACAAGGCTTATTAACATGACCCGAAAGGCAAAAGATTTTGGTCCCTGTATTATCAGTCGTTCCTATTCCTGCAAACCAGGATGCACCCCGTCTTAAGATGGTTGGAATAACTGCGATGGTTTCCACATTATTAACAATCGTTGGACACCCATATAATCCAATAACAGCAGGGAAAGGAGGCTTCAATCGAGGGAAACCCTTTCGCCCCTCAAGACTTTCAAGCAACGCCGTCTCTTCACCACAAATATAGGCCCCCGCACCCCTGTGAACATAGAGCTCAAAGTCCCAACCAGAACCTGCTGCATTTTTGCCCAGGTAACCGGCATCATAAGCTTCTGCTATAGCTCCTTCAAGACGTTCTGCTTCACGATAAAACTCACCACGGATGTATATAAAGCCCGTATGCGCACCAATTGCGAATCCGGCATAGAGTGCCCCCTCAATCAATTTATGAGGCTCAAAACGCAAAATATCGCGATCCTTACACGTTCCAGGTTCACTTTCATCCGCATTGATCACCAGGTATCTTGGCGTCACTCCATCGTCCTTCGCCATGAATGTCCATTTGCGTCCCGTTGGAAAGCCAGCTCCCCCACGCCCTCTGAGGCCAGACGCTATAACTTCTTGGGTGATCCATTCTTGGCCTTTCTTAAGAATGGCCTTTGGTTTTGACCAATCACCTCGAGCGAGAGCCCCTTTAATTCGCCAGTCCTCGTTCCCATAAAGGTTTGTGAATATCCGGTCACTTTCTTTTAGCATGACCTTTTCCTTTAGCCAGATTTGTGAGGAGGGACTCAAAACTCTCTGGAGTCAAATCTTCATAAAAATCATCATTAATTTGAACCACGGGTGCATTTACACATGCACCAATACACTCAACTTCACTGAGGGTGAAGAGGCCATCATTTGTTGATTCTCCCATATCAATGCCAAGCTTCTTCTTACAGGTTTTCTTGAGGTCCTCACTCCCCCTTAGCATACAGGGTGTCGTTCCACAAATCTGAACATGATACTTCCCCACTGGCTTTAAATTGAACATGGTGTAAAAGGTTGCAACTTCATACCCACGAATTAAGGAAATATCGAGAAGTTGAGTTACGACTTCAATAGCACTGGCAGGGAGCCATCCCCCGCACTGTCGCTGGGCTAAATCAAAGAGGGGCAATATCGCACTCGCTTTGCGCCCCTCAGGGTACCGTTTGAGGATGATATCAATCTTTTCTTTATTTTCAGTCGTGAATTCGAAGACTTCCCAATCTTCCGAAGAATGAAGAGTTGTACTCACCGATCAATCTCCCCAAAAACAATGTCCAAAGATCCCATTATACTCGGAACATCCGCAAGCATATGTCCTTTCGCCATGAAATCAAGGGCTTGCAAAAACGCAAAGCCTGGCGCTCTTATCTTGCACCGATAGGGTTGGTTGCTTCCATCGGATACCAAGTAGACACCGAACTCACCCTTTGGAGCTTCAACGGCTGTATATGTTTCTCCCTTGGGTACATGATACCCTTCCGTATAGAGCTTAAAATGATGGATCAAGGCTTCCATAGAAGTTTTCATTTCGGCCCTGGGGGGGGTGGTCACTTTGTAATTCTTAACTTTAACAGGCCCTTCCGGCATTTTATCCAGACACTGGTGAATAATTCTCACACTTTGTCGCATCTCTTCCATTCGAACAATATAGCGATCATAGCAGTCCCCATTCTTACCCACAGGGATTAAGAAATCCATTTCATTGTAGACTTCATACGGTTGATTGCGTCTTAAATCCCAAGCAATATTTGAAGCCCGCAGCATAGGACCGCTAAAGCTCCAATCCAGGGCCTTTTCAGGTGAGACAACTCCAATATTTACAGTTCGTTGCTTGAATATTCGATTATCCGTGAGCAAACCTTCGATATCATCAATTACTTTTGGAAACCTATCTGCAAAGGCCCGAATATCCTCCGTCAGTCCGTCTGGGAGATCTTTTTGAACACCACCTGGTCGGAAGTAATTCGCATGCATCCGAGCCCCTGAAACACGCTCATAAAAGCCCATGAGAATCTCACGTTCCTCAAACCCCCATAGCAAGGGAGTCATAGCCCCAACGTCTATCGCCATTGTTGTAATATTCATTAAGTGATTCAGGATCCTAGTGATCTCACAAAAGAGAACGCGGATATATTGAGCCCTGAGAGGAATCTCAAGTCCCAAAAGCTTCTCCACAGCCAAAGCAAAAGCATGCTCTTGGGACATGGGCGAAACATAATCAAGGCGATCAAAGTAAGGAAGGGCCTGAATGTAGGTTTTATATTCAATAAGTTTCTCCGTTCCCCTATGAAGAAGACCAATGTGGGGATCAGCCCTTTCGACAATTTCACCATCCATTTCAAGAATAAGGCGCAAAACACCGTGAGCCGCAGGATGCTGCGGTCCAAAATTCATGGTAAAGTTCTGTGTTTGCTTAGCTTCGCCGTTCATCGCCTTCCTTTATATTCAATGTTTTTGCAGCAAAGTCCATTCCTTGCCAAGGCGACTCAAAATCAAATGTCCGAAACGCTTGAGGGAGTTTAACAGGTTCATACACAACTCGCCCCTGCTCCTCATCATATCTGACTTCAACATATCCTGTGAGAGGAAAGTCCTTTCTCAAAGGATGCCCCTCGAATCCATAATCGGTTAGAATACGCCTTAAATCAGGATGATCATCAAAAGGAATACCATATAAATCAAAGACTTCCCTCTCCCACCAATTGGCACTACTGTACACAGCTGTCACAGATGGAACGGGAACACCTTCTTCTGCCTGAACCTTTATGCGGATTCTCTTGTTATGGGATAGACTTAAGAGATTATAAACCACATCAAACCGTGGTTCCCGACCTAAATAATCAACCCCACATACATCGATAAGGACTGAAAACTGGAGTGTCTCTGAATCTCTCAAATAAAGAAGCACACGAGCAATGGAAGCACGTTCAACAATCATCATGAGCTCATCATATTCAACAGACCAGCTGATGATTTCGGTTCCAATTTCATCGGCGATCATGCGCCCCAGGTTTTGTAATGAATCCATTACCTAACCCCTCTCAAAGTGCTTCTCGCGTTTGATCTTTCGCTGAAGCTGGAGAATTCCATAAATCAATGCTTCTGCAGAGGGGGGGCATCCAGGGACATAAACATCAACAGGCACAATCCGGTCACACCCTCGCGTCACTGAGTATGAATAGTGGTAGTACCCTCCCCCATTGGCACAAGATCCCATAGAAATGACATAGCGGGGCTCGGCCATCTGATCGTATACTTTTCGCATGGGAGCGGCCATTTTATTTGTAAGCGTTCCAGCAACAATCATAAGATCAGCTTGTCTTGGGCTTGGTCGAAAGAAAATACCAAAACGATCAAGATCATAGCGAGAAGCTGCGGCTTGCATCATCTCAACAGCACAGCAGGCCAGTCCAAAACTCACAGGCCACAAGGATCCGGAACGGGCCCAAGCCGCGAGGTTATCAAGCTGCGTCACAACAAAACCCTTTTCTGTTACTTCCTGCGCCATGGATGCGAGTAACACATCAGGATCAACCCCTTCTGGAATGGGGCGAATTTCATACCCAGCTCTTAGAGCCTCTTTCGTGAGTGTTGGTTTCTTTACTCCCATTCTAAAGCCCCCTTCCTCCATTCATAGGCAAACCCAATCGTAAGTAGAGTCAGGAAAATCATCATGGACCAAAACCCGAAAAGACCAATTTGCTTTAAGCTCACGGCCCAGGGAAAAAGAAATCCAATTTCTAAATCAAAGATGATGAAAAGAATGGCAATGAGATAATACCTGACATCAAACTTAAGCCTTGCATCCGAAAAGGCCTCAAAACCACACTCGTAAGGAGAAAGTTTTTCAGGATCGGGTCTTTTAGGACCTCTCCAAAAGGACAGGAGCAGTACGATACAACAAAGAGATAGAGCGATTCCCATGAAGATTAAAATATTAAAATACTCGGAAAGATTGCCATTTAGCGGAATCATCATTAATTGGCTTGAACTCTGTATCACGGCCGATTACCTGGTCTTATTTATCATGCCATATTCATACACTGAAATAGCCAAGTTGGAAACATCTATAATTGTCTATATGACAATTGCCTACTCATATAAAAAAAGGTCCCCCTTTCACACTGACAATACTGACAGATTGGCGAATGTGTCAGTGTTGTCAGTACAAAGGGGGGACCTTTTTTTTTTGATTTTTTTATATCCATCAATAAGAGTCGTCACCCGCGAGGCATGATGACTTGTATGATGCTTTGTATTGATTTTTTAATTAATTTAATATATACTTATACTAGTTATGGGAGGTTATATTTTGATATATTATAGTATATTGCCTTTCTCTGTTGTAGTTCTACTAATGTCAGCACAAGCGGCATCAGCTGAAAAGGGTATGGCCATGCCCCAGCCTGGGGGCGCACCTCAGGGACCTCAAGGTCAACGTTACATGAAGAAACCACATGCCATGGTTCCTCAGAATCCAACTGCACAAGATGGTTTTAGTATTGGGTTTCAAAATAAACATGGCGGTTTTCAGTTTCAGAGACAGTATCAGTATTACTATCCATGGGGCTACTATTATCCCTACAATCGCACCTATCGCTCATCCCCTGTTCAAAATCCATCTCTCCCAAGCGAACCCCTTTCTTACCAAAGAGAAGACACAAAAGTTGCTCAACCCGATCCTCCTCGAGCTCCTGTTCAACCTAAATTAATGAGAGTTACCCCTAAGGGGCAAGTTATAATTGAAAGCCCGCAACCCGATAAAGGTAAGGGGACCGCAAAAAGCAACTAACTTTAGGAAGAGGTGAACGTCATGTTCAATAGAGGGTACCCTTACTTATTGATCACCGGAATATCCGTTCTCCTCATCTCCCCGCAATTAGGAGCAGATCGAAGAGGAATGCAGCCTAATATGCCTCGTATTTCAACCCCTCAGGTCCAAAAGCCTCAGGTTCCAAGTCTCAGGCCACCTCCAGGACTTGCAAAGAAATTTCACCCCAATCAAGATCTCGTGAAACAGCATTATTATCATACTGATAGGCAGGGTTATTATTATCCTTACGGGTATGGATGGGGATACTCTTCACCCTATTCCTATTATGACGTCACACCAATGGAGTCTGAAATCATTGAAAATGAATACGATGTGCCTGGGTCCGGTGAGATCGAATATACTTTTACAGTCGTTCATCCAAATGGGAAAGTGACCGTTCATAAGTATCATCCCTGATACTATAGTGGGAATGATTTTTGATTACTCAGACTTCAACTCAAATGCAGCCTTAATGAGTTCCTTCGTATACATTTCTTGAGGCTTTGTGAATATCTCCGTGGCTGAGCCTCTTTCCACAATTTGACCATCCTTCATAACGAGGACATCGTGACTAATGGCTCTGACAACGGCCAGATCGTGACTGATAAATATGTATGATATATTATGGGTATTTTGTAAATTTCGAAGAAGCTCAATAATTTCAACTTGCACGGACCGATCAAGGGCTGAGGTCGGTTCATCAAGAAATACAAGCTTTGGCTTAAGAACAATTGCTCTCGCAATAGCAATACGCTGCCTTTGTCCTCCGGAAAACTCATGGGGATAGCGGTGACGAACAAGGGGATCTAACCCCACCTCACGTAACGCATGTTGGACAAGACGATCACGCTCAAACCCATCTTTCCCAATCCCGTGAATCTCAAGGCCCTCAGCAACAATTTGACCCACACTCATCCGAGGACTTAAAGAGCCGTAAGGGTCTTGAAAGACGACCTGCATCTCTCGCCTCAATGGTCTTAAAGTCTTTCTCGAAAAGCCTTGGATGTTCTTCCCCTCAAATGCTATCTCTCCCTGGCTTTTTTGAAGCATGAGCAAAGCCATAGCCAGAGTCGTTTTCCCTGAACCACTCTCTCCAACAATTCCCAGGGTATGACCTTCTTTGAGAGTCAGGGATACATCATCAACAGCCTTGATATCTCCGACTTTCTTGCGGAATAAGCCCTCACGAATTTCAAAGTGAACTTTTATATTGTTAGCCTTTAAAAGAATAGGCGCTACGGGAGATTTGGAGACGGCCTCACCTTTAGGAAAGGAATTAATGAGGTTTTGGGTATAAGGAGATTTTGGACTTTTAAACAGGACCTTTTTCTCTTCTGTTTCAACCATTTGTCCGTCATGCATAACGACGACACGATTGGCCATCTTTCTGACAATTCCCAGGTCATGGGTAATAAGGAGCATGGCCATTCCCAGCTGCTTCTGGAGATCCTGCAAAAGATCAAGTAGCTGAGCTTGAATCGTCACATCAAGGGCTGTTGTTGGTTCATCAGCAATGAGGATCTGGGGTTCACATGCAAGTGCCATGGCAATCATAACACGTTGCCTTTGTCCTCCCGATAGTTGATGAGGATAGGCATCGAGTCTTGACTTACCATCTCTAAAACCAGCCATCTCTAAGAGACGGATACATCGTTTCTTCACTGGATCACCCGTCATACCCTTATGAATCTGGAGCACCTCACTGATTTGCTTCTCAACCGTGTGAAGGGGATTTAGTGATGTCATAGGCTCTTGGAAAATCATCGCAATTTTATTGCCACGAATCGTCCGAAGAACATCCTCCCCTGCTCCCACTAAATCCTGGCCCTGAAAAAAGATTTGTCCTTCTGGGTGAGAGGCTTTTGGGTAAGGAAGAAGTTGAAGAATGGAAAGGGCCGTCACTGACTTGCCCGATCCACTTTCACCAACAAGAGCCACGGTTTCATGGGGGTTTAAATCAAAGGAGACATTCTTAACGGCTTGAACAATATGGCCTTCCTGGCTGAAGTTCACCTTTAGATTTTCAACTGAAAGGAGTGCCTTTGTCATTGGTTGGTTTTCCTTGGATCAAAAGCGTCCCTCACCGCTTCCCCAAGAAAAATCAGGAGGGTGAGCATGACAGCAAGGACCATAAAAGTCGTCATTCCTAGCCATGGAGCTTGGAGGTTATTCTTTCCCTGATTCAGCATCTCACCCAGTGAGGGGGAGCCGAGGGGCAAACCAAACCCTAGGAAATCTAGGGACGTCAGTGTCGTGATGGAGCCGTTAAGAATAAAGGGCATAAAGGTAAGTGTCGCAACCATAGCATTTGGCAGCACATGTCGGTAGATGATACGTGGCGTGGATAAACCTAAGGCTCTTGCGGCCTTAACATAATCCAAGTTTCGTGCCCTTAGGAATTCAGCACGAACGACAGGGACGAGCGCCATCCAACTAAAGAGAAGCATCAAGATCAGGAGCCACCAGAAGTTTGGTTGAACAAGACTTGCGAGGATGATCAACAAGTACAGAACTGGCATACCTGACCAAATCTCCATAAACCGTTGAAAGATTAGATCCGTAAGTCCTCCAAAATAGCCTTGAATGGCCCCTGCCGTAACACCGAAAAAGGAACTGAACAAGGTTAAGGTGAGTCCAAAGAGAACAGAAATTCTAAAGCCGTATATGAGTCGTGCGAGAACATCACGACCTTGATCGTCTGTCCCAAGCCAGTTCTCCCATGAAGGGGGCGCAGGAGCCGGCACAGGCAAATCATAGTTTACCGTATTGTAGCTATAGGGAATGAGGGGCCAAAGCATCCAGCCCTTTTTCTCGATGAGTTCCTTGACAAATGGATCACGGTAATTTGTCTCCGTTTCAAACTCCCCTCCAAATGTGGTTTCCGGATAGTTCACAAAGATAGGGAAGTAGAATTTGTCGTCATATCTAACAAGCAAAGGGTTATCATTTGCAATAAACTCAGCAAACAAGGTTACGGTGAATAATACTAAAAATATCCAGAGGGAGTAAAATCCCCTTTTGTTCTTCTTAAATTGCTTGATGCGTCGTCTTGTTAAGGGGGTAAAGCGCATTATCCTACCCTCTTCTCAAAGTCAATTCGTGGATCAATAACTGTATAGCTAATATCTCCGATAATATGGAGGATAAGACCTAAAAGGGTAAATATATACAATGTGCCGAATACAACGGGATAGTCACGATTAATGGCTGATTCAAACCCCAACAAGCCTAAACCATCAAGGGAAAAGATTACCTCGATCAACAATGAGCCTGCGAAAAAAATGTGGAGTAAGGCAGCTGGCATCCCTGCAATGACAATAAGCATGGCATTCCGAAACACATGACCAAACAGGACGCGTCTTTGAGTTAATCCCTTGGCTCGAGCCGTGATAACATATTGCTTGTTAATTTCTTCAAGAAATGAGTTTTTAGTGAGCAAGGTTAAGCTTGCAAAACCGCTAATGACAAGAGCTGTGATAGGAAGAACCATGTGCCACAGGTAGTCCGTTATTTTTGCAAAGAAGGATAAATCTTGCCAATTGTCGGAAACAAGACCTCTTAAAGGAAAGACAGACCAGAAACTTCCACCTGCAAAAAGAACAATCAGAAGGATCGCAAATAGAAAGCTAGGTATGGCATAACCAATAATGACAATTGCACTGGTCCAGACATCAAATGAAGTCCCATCATGGACGGCCTTTCGAATACCTAAGGGAATTGAAATAAGGTAAACAAACAAGGTTGTCCATAAGCCAATACTAATTGATACAGGCATTTTTTCGAGTATGAGCCCAATAACAGAACGATCCTTAAAGTAACTATCTCCGAAATTAAAAGTCAGGTAGTTCTTCATCATGAGAAGGAATCTCTCCAGGGGAGGTTTATCAAAGCCAAACATTTTCTCAAGTTTTGCAATGAATTCAGGATCAAGACCCTGGGCACCCCTATACTTTGACTCGAAGGACGACTCCGTATGATGTTCAAATGATGTTAATGACTCAGAACCGGCTCCTGTAAGTCGTGCCGTTGCATCAACGCTGTTCCCCCTAATCTTGGCAATCATCTGCTCAACAGGTCCTCCAGGCGCTGCTTGGATAATGATAAAGTTAATCACCATAATCCCAAACAAGGTGGGAATAATAAGGAGAAGGCGCCTTAAGAGATAGGAAAGCATCAATAATTACCTATTTAGTTTCTTTTCAAGTGCCGGATCCACCCACCAAGCACTAAAGCCAACGCCATCCTTTGGCTTGATTCCTGGCATTCCAAATTTATTCCAATAGGCATAACGTGTTGTTTTCGAATAATAAGTTGGAACTGTGTAATATCCCCATAGCAAAACACGGTCAAGAGCTTGGACGCGTGCTGTAAGGGTTGGCCTATCTGGTGAGTCAACAATCAACTCCACAATTTTGTCAATAACCGGGTTCTTAATACCCGCATAGTTTTGACTAGAATTCACATCCGCATATTTTGATCCCCAAAAGCCTCTTTGTTCATTTCCTGGCGTTTCCGATTCAGGAATGATGAGGAGGGTCATATCAAAATCATAGGTGTTCATTCTTTCAACATATTGAGGCACGGTGACATTCCTGATTGTCAAATCAATACCCAGAGTCTCAAGATTTCTTTGATAAGCAAGTGCGACTCTCTCAATCGACGGATCATTGATTAGGAACTCAAATGTTAAGGGAGCCCCTGTTTTTTGATTGACGCGCTTTCCATCCTTAATAACCCAACCCGCTTCCTTTAATAGCTTATCCGCCTGAGAAATGACACGTCTGTCATTGCCAGAGCCATTCGTTACAGGAAGTTTAAATTCTTTAGTGAAAAGCTCAGGAGGAAGTTCGTCTTTAAACTGATCCAGAACCTTGAGCTCCTCCCCTTGAGGAAGCCCCTTAGAAGCCATCACGGAATTATTGAAATAACTGGAACTTCGGGTGTAAGTGTTAAAAAAGAGATTTTTATTCGCCCATTCAAAATCAAAAGCATTACTTAAAGCTTGTCTTAGCTTTCGATCCGCAAATAGGGGTTTTCTATTATTGATGAAGAAGGCCTGGATACCTAAAGGTAACTTATATTCATTTTCCTTTTTAATCATTCTACCGTCTTTGACGGAATCAATGGTATATCCCTTAACCCAATTCTTAGCGATGTTTTCTGTTCTAAAATCATGATCTCCTGCTTTAAAAGCTTCAAACATTACGTTTTGATCACGGTAATATACATATGTAACATCAAAGTTATTTAACCCTTTATGTGAAGGAATATTCTCTGCCCACCAGTTTGGAACCCGTACATAGGATACGGATTGACCTGGTTTATAATCGCTAATCTTGAAAGGTCCACACCCCACGGGAGGATTCAAATCCGTTTTTTCAAAGTCATTCTTGGTGTAATAAGCTTTTGAAAAGACGGGGAGTTGGCCAAGGATTACTGGGAGTTCGCGGTTTTTATCCGTACTAAAGATAAAGCGCACTTGAGCCTGCGAGATCTTCTCAACAGACTTTACGTCCTTGTAGTATTGAGCAAATATGGGAGAACCCTTTTTAATGAGTGTATCAAAGGAAAAAACAACATCTTCGGATGTAACAGGTGTTCCGTCTGAAAATTTCGCATTTCCATTTAACGTAAAGACAACACTTTTACGATCAGGGGCAAGCTCAACCTTCTCGGCTAAATAACCATAGGATGACATAGGTTCATCATCGGATGATGACAAAAGGGTGCAGTGCAACCCCCCAGAACCCATGGCAGCCGTACCCTTAATAATAAAGGGATTGAAGTTATCATAGGATCCAAACCATCCTAACTTTACAACCCCTCCCTTAGGAGCATTAGGATTTACATAGTCAAAGTGTTTAAAATCAGCCGGGTATTTTAAATCACCATAGGTTGCTATTCCATGGGTTGGAGCATCAGCTGAAAGCGGCATTGAACAAACACTAAGTGTTGATATTAATATATATTTTACGAGTTTCATTCTTTTTTCTCTTTCGGTTTTTCTGTTTCATCTTTTTTAGGTTCAGCAAGCTGTTCCTCAGCTTTTGGAGTTGGCAATGGCATTGGATTATCGCTTTGCTTCATCAGATAAGCAATCACATCGGCTCTTTCCTGATCATTTTTAAGGCCGATAAAGGACATTTTTGTTCCCGGAACATAATCTTTTGGAGAATAGAGATAAATGTTTAAGTCATCCAAAGTCCATTTGCCCCCTTTACTCGTCATGGCTGATGAATAGGTATAACCTGGATGCTTCGCTTTTTCGGCCCCCACCACATCCCACAAATCAGGACCAATTTTATTAGGGCCACCTTTTTCTGCCGTATGACAACTTGTACATTTCTTAAAGATTTCTGCCCCCTTATCAGCACTTGCCTTGGCTAGAAGGGGTTCAATGGGAGCTGGACCTTTTTTCTCATCTGCACCACCTGCACCTGCAGTAACTTCAACGCCTTCAATTTTAAAGACATTTTCTTTTAAAAAGTGAGGATGAATCAAAAAATTGGAAATCAAGTCTGCTCCTTTAATGGTCACAAGAGCGATGAGAATAGCTGCCACAATTTTGTTAAATTCGAAACTATCCATTGTTTTTATGCGTTTTTTCCATATAAATTTACCGTACTATACAGGTGTTCGGAATAAGATGGTAGCTATTCTTCACGTAAAGTCTCTGGTTTTTGATAGACACCAAACAAAACCTGGCAGGATGTTTCAGGTCTTTTATTGTAGCTTTCCATGATCCTTTTAAAGGTTGCAAATGGCAAAGGTTGATAAGCAGGATGTGAAACAGTGTCTCCTGTCTTTTTAATCCCTCTTAAGAAATCAAAGGCATCTGTATGGGATATGGTTATCCACTCTTCCTCAACAGTCCTCATTCCTGATAGAGGCAACCAATCCTTAAGTTGGCCAAAAGAAGGAAAATCCAATAACCCACAGGGTTCATTTTCGATGTGATGAGCCGTTCTCCATTCATGAAAACTATTATTCCCCAGCGTGCTCAAGAAGAGCTTTCCCCCTGGTTTTAAGCACGCAGCTAGACGCTTCAAGGCAATCTTTTGATCCTGAAACCAATGTAGTGCAAGACTCGAAACAATGGTATCAAATGAGGCGGTAAAGCAAGGATGCTCTCCATCCACGACAACAGCATATACATTAGCCGATGAAACCTTTTCTAAACTCTTTTGAAGGAGTGGAAGTGATATATCGGACAGAAAATAATTTTCCGAATGGGGGACTAAGTGCTGACTTAATAAACCCGTTCCACAGCCGATTTCAAGAACAGAACCTAAATTCTTGTCTTTCAAGACTCTTTCAGCTAGCTTTTTGGCGACGAAAGTTTGAATAAGTGCATTTTGATCATATGAATCATGGGCTCCAGAAAATGCATTTGCAATCTTCAAGAGTCGATTCATCCTTTGGTCCCTACACTTTCATATTATGATTCGTGTAGGTTTTATACCCAAGTTTAGACAATTTGACAATTAATCATGTAAATGAAAACTGTCTATTGCAACCTTTCAGTATCTTTTGTTGCTGTCACCTCAAATCTCAAACCAAAGGATTTAAGTCCAACTGCAGTTTCTTTGGGATTTACGTCATAATAGCAGACTTTTCCATGCGTTTCTTTCAGATTAATTTTATCTGTATGATACTTATCGAGATGTGGTAGAAAAGTTGACTTGAGGATAGCGTAATTAGGAAACTTTAGGTCAAAAACGTTTTGATCAACTGTATACCTCGTTCCATCTTCTTTAAGATGGTCAAGGACGGCTTTAGGTAAAACCTTTGGGCAATCTGCAGTTACACCAAAATTGGTTGCGAGCATTGTCCCTGCAATCCCCATTAAATATAATGCTTTATTCATTGTTTTTCCTCCAGGTTTTTTTACTCTTTAATCCTACTACATAAATCTTAATTTTCCGTAAACTTCGTTCATCCTTAAAGAGCTAGACCTTTTGTTAACGATTTATTAAGATGTTTTAACGTATTGATAACTAAAATAAGAATAAGAATGGGGAGATAGTAAATGTTTTCAAACTCTTGGGGTCTCGCAATCTGCTTCATACCCCTAAGTGTTATGGCTACAAAAATTGATCCAACCATACATAGTTGTGCATCACATATAGATTCATTTGAAAAACAACACAAGATTCCGAGTGGTTTACTTCACGCGATCTCTAAAGTTGAATCAGGTCGCAAGGATGATACGGGGCGTATAGTTGCATGGCCCTGGACCGTAAATGCTGAAGGTGCTGGATATTTCTTTGCTACAAAAGAGGAAGCTATAATCGCCGTAAAACAAATGATGAGAGAAGGCACCAAAAGCATTGATGTGGGCTGCATGCAAGTCAATCTTTATCATCATCCAAATGCTTTTGATACCTTATCTGATGCTTTTGATCCACAAACTAACATCCACTATGCGGCAAAGTTTTTAGGAGGCCTTAAAAACGAACATGGCACCTGGCAAAAGGCAGTTGCCCATTATCATTCGGCTAATCCTTATCACCATGTACCCTATAGAAAAAAGGTACTCACTGTCTGGGAACGCGATCAAAAACGGGGAGGAACCTCACTTGCACCCGGTGTCTTTGCGAGCTTCGATTCAGCAACGATTGAAGATACCCCCTTAAATCGCATTCGAAAAATCACCAATAGCCGCGTTAAACTCAATCGGAATATGCTTATCAAAACCTCTCAAAATTATACGGTAAGGCGTGTAACGCGTGGGGAAACCTCCAGACTTAGACGTGTTAAATCTAAATCTCTCTAATGTCTGATTGAATATTCTTTTGATAGGTGAGCTGAAGAGCAACCATTATTGAAATCACATCAATCACTTCTTGCAGAATAGCACCCATGACTGGTTTAATGAGACCAATACCTGCAAAATACATTCCGATGAAACTGAGCAACATCCCGCCCACTCCACTAATTATAGCAGCTTGTCGCATGACAGTACTAATGTGAAGAAGTTCATCAACCTTTGATAGGGAGCTTTCCAAAATAACAGCACCTGCAGCCTCTGTTGCAACAATGTTTTCATGACCAAAAGCAAGCCCTACTGTAGCTACCGCCAGAGCCGGAGCATCATTAATGCCATCACCCATAAATAGGGTTGGATTTTGCTTCGTCTCCAGTTCAACAATCTCAACTTTTTGTTCTGGACTTTGACCAGCCTTAATATCACGTATGTGAAGTTCTTTTGCTAAACGTTCCACTTCCTCTAGTCGATCTCCCGATACAATCATTATCTTCTTAAATTGATGCTGAGGCGTTAAGTGGCGTATAAATGACAACCCTTCGGTTCTTAAAGAATCACGAAAATAAACGATCCCCTCAAGTTTCGAATTGATGAGCACAATAGATTCCATACCCTGGTAACCATTTGGTATCAACTTCAGAAGGCTCTTGTTTTCTTTCTTAAGAATTTGTCTCGTTGTTATTTCGATATTGGTTTTGCCTATTTTTCCAAGAACCCCTTGCCCAGGGTTTTCTGTAACCTTTTCAACATCAAGAACTGTAATCTTACGTTCGTGAGCCGCTCTTAAAATAGCTTTCGCGAGGGGATGCTTAGAAAATCGCTCAACACTTGCAACCATTTGAAGAAGCTCTTCCTCATTATACTTTCCATATAACTTGATTTCTTCAAGCTCAGCTTTACCGTAAGTTAATGTCCCCGTCTTATCAAAAATTGCCGTCCTGCAGGTTGGAAGCCTTTCAAGAACAAGTGGATCTCTCACTATAATTCCCCTTTGAGCTGCTTTGGAGATAGCACTTATAATCGTGATAGGAATGGCAATAAGCAAGGGACAAGGCGTTGCAATTACTAGAACAGCGAGGAAACGTATAGGATCTCCGGATAGAGTCCAGGCAACAATTGCGCCAACAAGAGCAATCGGGGCAAATACAGCCCCAAGCTGATCACTGAGTCGTCTCAGTTTCGGACGCCTTTGTTCGCTCTCTTCCATAACTTTAACTATCCTCGCATAACGGGAGTCTTCTGGTAACTTTTCAGCAACAATCGTTAAAAGGGAATCCCCATTAATTGATCCGGAAATCACATGAACACCTGGAGCTTTTGATATTTCATATGGCTCACCAGTGAGAAATGATTCATCCATTGAGCCGAACCCCTCAATCACATGACCATCAACTGGGCAGGTTTCATGAGGATAGATCACAATGTGATCACCAATCTTAATATCGCTAATTTTTATATCCTTAATGTTTTTACCCTCTTTTATATGAGCAATATTTGGCATGCGTTTTGCGAGTGCTGAAAGAACAGCCGAGGCTCTTCTTAAAGCATAAAACTCAAGCACTTGCCCACTCGCAAGCATGAGTAAGACGATATTACCTGCAAGATACTCTCCAAGTATGACCGATGTTATTACAGCTAAGGCGGCGAGAATATCCGCCCCCAGATCACCATGAATAATCTTACTGCCAATCTCATAAACCAAAGGGATTCCACAACAAAATATACTAAATAACAATGGAATATTTGATTCTAAAATGAAATGCAGTATGATAAATACGATAATCGTAATGAGTATAACTGATTGCCATTTCAATACTGAATTTACTTTTATCATGACTCTATTCTTTTTTATTAAGACTATCTTGAAGTTCCTAAAATTGTGTTAAATTTGCCTTCTCCTTTATTTTTTGCTAAACTACAATAAATACAAGGACATAGGATGAGCGACATCAACCTTCCAAAAGATAGTTTTAAAACCGGCCATGGAACAGTTACAAACCTCCAAGAGTTTTGGGATGCGAATGCAGCTGTTGCTCGAATTTTCGAAATCTACAATAAAAGCACTTCTTTAATTCGGGACGCTTTTATAGATATTGCTGGTTCTCAAGAAATTCCCAAAAATCTGCCGGATTTGAGTCGAGCCACATATCCTTACGTGGGTTTGACTATTACAATGCGTAATCTGAATATAGATGAACGTGTGGCCTTTGGAGCCGCCCTCGAGGCTGGATCCTATGGCTCTACCGTCACTCGACCTGATATCTTCCAAAACTATTATAAACAGCAAATTGAGCTTTTAATGAACCATCATAACTGTTCTATTTTAGTTGGAGAAAGTGACTGGCCTATACCTCTTCCCTTTGTTGATGAATGGGATTCTATTAATCTTCACCCTGAAAAGCTCTGGCAAAGCCCCATTGAGTTTGCTTTACCTAATCTCAGCGTTATTGATGACAGTATCGTCAATGGTATTTACAAGGTAAAAAAGGGGTACCCACACCCCCTTGCCCTTTTTACAGCTGAGAGAGTAGATTTTTCACTGGGAAGATTGCATCATTATTGCGGCACATCTGCCACCCACTTCCAGCCCTTTATTCTACTCACAAACTACCAACGATACGTTGATGAATTTGTTTCTTATGCGAAGAAGTGTCTGAAAGAAAACAATAAATATACATGCCTTGTGGAGCCTGGTGATCATATAACCTTTAATCCCCATTTCGAACATGATGGTCATAACAACTCCAAGCTAACTCAGCTCCCACAAATGCCGGCTTATCATTTGAAAACAAAAGACAATCGAGGCATTACATTTATTAATATTGGAATTGGCCCAAGTAATGCCAAAACCATCACAGATCATCTTGCTGTCTTACGTCCCCACTGTTGGATCATGTTAGGCCATTGCGCTGGACTCAGGCGAAGTCAAAGACTAGGGGATTACGTCCTAGCTCACGCCTATGTACGCGAGGATCACGTCCTTAACGATGACTTACCCCCTTGGGTACCTGTTCCCCCTATTGCTGAAATTCAAACAGCATTGCAACAAGCAACTGCAAATGTAACAGGAGCCAGCGGTCAGGATCTCAAAGGAAGAATGAGAACGGGAACAATCGTCACAACTGATAACCGCAATTGGGAACTCAGGTCTCAAGAACTGATGGAAAGGTTCCGCCAAAGCAGAGCCATTGCTTTAGATATGGAATCTGCAACCATTGCCGCAAATGGTTTTCGGATGCGTGTCCCCTATGGAACACTTCTCTGCATATCAGATAAACCAATACATGGTGAGCTAAAACTTCGCGGAATGGCTCATAATTTTTATAAACAAAGTGTAGCTCAACACCTTCATATTGGAATCGAAACCATGAGAATCATTGAAGAAGAACTTCACAAAGGAGATATAATGGTTCACTCCCGAAAACTGAGAACCTTTGATGAACCACCTTTTAGATAGGTTTTGCCTTGAACATAAACGGCTTGGGAAATGATTTACCCATAGAGATAATCATATTTCCGAAAAGAATTAAACCAATGCCAACAAACGAATAGCTATTCCACTCAAAATCCTCAAAGAATGTTGAGAGAATCAAAGCCACAACAGGGTTAATAACAAGGGCATAAGAGGCCCTACTCGCCCCTATTCTCCCCAAAAGAGTTAGATAACACCCAAATGCAAGAACGGTCCCAAAGAGAGAAAGATAAAGAAGCGAGGTAACATAAGGAACACTCATCTCAAAGGTAAAGGGACTCCCATTCATTAAGATAAAGAGAAACACCCATAAAGATCCATAAGCCATTCCAAAGGCATTACTTTCTGTGACAGGCAATTTTTCTTTCTGAGTTTGAACTGAAAGCGTATTGCCAAAGGAAGCAAAGAGGCCGGCAAGTAAGCTAAAGCCTATTCCAATTACATCTTGACTCCCCAGATCCAGACTAGAGATGGATGGCCAAAAGACTGTGGTAATCCCAAACATACCTAATAGAGTACCAACAATAAGCGGAAGCGTTAAAGGGATACGGAAAAATATGGCTGAATTAATGATGTTAAAGACAAGAACCATGGAGAAGCCAATGGAGTTGAGGCCACTAGATATAAATTTGGTAGCTTCATATGCACAGAGGTAATTCATAGAAAAGATGAAAAACCCGAGACCTATGAAATAAGCATGGTTCTTCAAGGAATATTTCAAATTTACCCCTTTGTAAAAGCACCAAGCAAATAGAAGAGCCGAGGCTAAAACAAATCGATAAAATATGGAGACATCGGGAGAAACAGTTCCAATCTGAAACGTAATCGCAAACCACGTCGAACCCCAGATGAGAATTGTTAAAATATAGAGAATGATATTCATATAATAATATCCAGCAATTTGCTCATGTCAGCCTAAATATAATGTGTTAGTTAATGCTGTGCAACCCCACCTAGAAACTTAGAAATTAGCCCCTTCCTCTATTCATAAACTATTACTTAATATATTTATGATATATATTTATTTCTTTTATATTATAAATGAGATTTAAATATGAAAATACATATTAAACAAGCTTTATTAACGATAACTATTTTCATTAGTCTATCCTCAAAAATTGAGGCTATGAAATCATTTTATGCGTTATTTTCTTCAGGTGAAGAACATAAGACAAAACGACTCTCTCTTCCAATTGAAAAAAAAGATAATGACCCGGCCGAAGAAAAGCGTAATGCCTTTGTCTCTTTCACATTTCTTGATCAGTCCCATATAGATGATCAAACTTTTACGCAGGAACATATTAACATTGAAAACGTTTTTGAACCTTATGTTTTAGGAGAGTTTAACTATGATGCCTTACGCCGGGTCATCGTAAACTCTAGCCCTGAAGTGACAATTGATTTGGTGGAATTATTGGCAGAAAGAAGTCCAAATATTTCCCTTCTAAACTTCAATGATTGCCCAAAGCTTACTGTTTTTGGAACACGAGGAAATGTTCAAAAGAGCACACTTTGGGTTAAAACTTATTCCGCAGAGTTCCCTGCTCTTCAGGATTTAATTATTAACAACTGTCCCGTCCAAACACTAAAGGTCAAAGGGAATCAACTCTTAACTGCTGACCTACGAAATAATAGCAATTTGTCATATCTTTCAGTTAGAGGAACGCGCGTTACGTTAATCCATCTTGATGGCTCTAATGCTCTGACTGATAATGTTCTCGATAAACTTCCTGAGACTTGCCCTTCTCTTTTACGAATGACTTGTCAGGAATGTCATAAGCTCCGCAGTATAAAGATAAGAGAACAACTTCCCATGCTCTCAACAGAAACCCAAAATGTGAGTAGAGAAGAATATTGGCAAAAGCTTGCCGATCAGAGAGAGCAAGGAAAACTCATCGACTGGACCATAAAATATGAGACATTAAATTCAAAGATGACTTCTGAATTATCAAGAATTCCCCTCTTGACCAGACTTAAATTAGATCAGGTTTCTATAGGTGATTTTGATGTCAAAACTCTACTTGGACATCCGACCTTGAAATCATTTTATGTCATGAGTGATCAACTCGTTCAAATCGTGGGCGATCATCAAGTTGTGCAAATGCTTGGAAACATCTCCCAGTTAGCCTCATCCTTCCTGGCATCCTATATGTGGACAGCCACACCTATTGAAGTCCCTAATATAGAGGAAATTTGGTTTGTAAATTGTAAGGAGTTAAAAGAAATACGTCTGACAGGAGAGCGTATGACGCGCTTAAAAGCAACAGGGAATATTGCATTAAAAAGTGTCGGAGTGACGAGCCATTCTGTAAAAAAGTTGAATTTTAGTCAATCAGGAATTACCCTTGATTGTGTAGAAGCACTTAAACTATCATGCCCAAACTACGAACGTTTAGTGATAAAAGATTGTCCAAACCTTCCTTTTCTCCCAGCGTTTGGTCAAGAATCAAGTGATACTGAACAAGGCCCTACAGATCTTCTTTTTAACCTTGGAAATTTGGAATTAACCTCTACAGAGTTGACAACGAAGAAAGCAACTCGCATCGGACAGTTACAAATTAATTCCTTAAATATACACTATTCAGCTATACGTCCCCATGCTCTATCAAAACTTGTAAACTTAGTAACGCTTGCTTTACATGGATGTAAATTTGACGGAGAGCAATTACTGGAGATAATACACTTACGAAAATTAAAATACTTTATTTTATCAGACACTGAAATTGATCCTGAAGTTACAAAAAGTCTTGTATTAAAGAGTGACCTTGATTTCTTACAACTCACAAATACACGGGTTACAGAATGTGGAGCGCAGAACATATTTAGTATCTTATTCAAGAAGAAGAAACCCCATGTCTTACTCCAGGATACAACAGTGAGTCCAGACATGATAAGCAAAATAAATAACTTAAATAAGCTTAATTCTAAAAACTGATGGCATGAGATATATAAAAAAAATGCAGCCATTTCTGACTGCACTTTTAATTCGAAATAATTCCCTATTAAGCGATAGCTTCTTTGAGGCCTTTTCCTGCACGGAACTTTGGCAACTTGGAAGCGCGAATTTTGATCTTCTCGCCTGTACGTGGGTTACGGCCTTCGCCAGCTGGACGATGTGTAACCAAGAATGTTCCAAAGCCAACAAGGCGAACTTCTTTGTTGGACTTCAAGCTTTTTGTAATCGCTTTAAGAACTCCATCAACAGCTCTTGCTGAATCAGCTTTTGTGAGACCTGAGATTTCTGCGACGCTCGCAACTAAGTCATTTTTGTTCATCTTAATATTTCCCTTTTGTTAGTTTCATCTTAAGTATACTGTCTAGTAATTCCCAGACAATTTAAACCAATATTACACGAATTCATACCCCCCGTCAACACTAGGAAATGCTTGAATTGTAAAATTGTTTTATTTATTTTCAATAGCTTATGCTAGTGAGTGACGATTTCTTCGTTTTTTGACATGTCCGCGAGCTTATTTTGAGCCGCAATCGCTGCCATATCCTCTGTCCAAGTGATAGGTCGCAAAGGTTCCTTGAGAGCAATTTTCAAAACTTCTTCAACGCGTGAAACAGGAATAATCTTAAGCCCTCTTTTTACATTCATAGGAATCTCAGCCAAGTCTTTTTCATTATCCTTTGGTATTATGACGGTCTTTATTCCACCTCGTAAAGCAGCCAAAAGCTTTTCTTTCATACCACCAATGGGGAGCACACGACCTCGAAGTGTTATTTCTCCTGTCATTGCAACATCTTTACGAACAGGAATTCCCGTCAGAACTGAAACGATAGAAGTGCACATAGCAATCCCGGCTGAAGGCCCATCCTTGGGAGTCGCCCCTTCCGGTACATGAACATGAATATCACGCTTTTCAAACAGTGGTGGCTCAATGCCAAATTGAGGCGCCCGCGACCGGACATAACTTGCAGCCGCCTGAACAGACTCTTGCATAACCTCACCTAACTTACCTGTGATTTGCATCTTCCCCTTACCAGGCAGCATGACAGCCTCAATCGTAAGAATCTCTCCACCCACTTCCGTCCATGCAAGACCTGTGGTAACTCCGACAGTATCCTCATGATCGGCTTCTCCATGGCGATATCGAGGAATACCTGAAAACCGCGCAAGACTTTTCACCATAATTTTGAGTCTATTATGCTTAGGGGATGCAAGATATCTTACAGCTTTTCGGCATAAATTAGCGATTTCCCTCTCAAGATTTCGCACACCTGCTTCAAGCGTATATGTTCGAATCAACTCTCTTAAGGCTTTATCTGTAATTGAGAATTCTTTGGCTTTCAGCCCATGGACTTCCATTTGCTTCGGCAGAAGATGACGTCTTGCAATTTCAACCTTCTCATCCTCCGTGTAACCGGACAAGCGAATGATTTCCATGCGGTCCATTAAAGGTTGCGGCATATTCAGTGTATTTGCTGTCGTCACAAACATAACATTCGATAAATCATAATCTATCTCAAGATAGTGATCATTGAAGGTATTATTCTGCTCAGGATCGAGAACTTCAAGAAGTGCAGAGGTAGGATCTCCACGCCAATCCGTACCCAGTTTGTCAATCTCATCTAGGAGGAACAGGGGATTTACGCTTTTGGCTTTTTTCATCCCTTGAATAATTTTACCTGGCATAGATCCTATATAAGTTCGCCTGTGTCCTCGGATTTCGGCTTCGTCCCTGACGCCTCCTAGGGACATGCGAATAAAATTACGCCCTGTCGCACGTGCAATAGACTTTCCGAGTGAGGTCTTACCAACGCCGGGAGGACCAACAAGACAGAGAATAGGACCATGAATTCTCCCAACTCGATTTTGAACGGCAAGATATTCAATAATTCGCTCCTTAACCTTTTCAAGACCATAATGATCTTCATTCAGAATTTTCTCAGCCCCTTTGAGATCCTTCTTAACGCGGGACTTTGTTTCCCATGGAATATCGAGCATCCAATCCAGATAATTCCGTACAACAGTCGCTTCAGCAGACATCGGACTCATTTGACGTAGCTTTTTAAACTCTGCTTGAGCTCGTTCCATTGCTGGCTTTGAAAGCTTTGTTTTCTTAATGCGCTCATCCAGTTCTGTGAGTTCATCCTTGCCTTCTTCACCCTCTCCTAATTCTTTTTGAATGGCCTTCAACTGCTCGTTTAGGTAGTATTCTCGTTGGGTTTTCTCCATCTGGCGTTTGACACGACTTCTGATTCTCTTCTCCGCCTGCATAACACCAATCTCGCCTTCAATAAATCCAATGACCTTTTCAAGGCGTGTTGCAATATTTTTTGTCTCAAGCAAAGCTTGCTTCTCATCAAGCTTAAAAGCCAAGTGAGCGGCTACAACATCGGCCAATTTTGAAGGATCAGAAATTTGATTGATCGAGGTAATGAGATCACTAGGGATTTTCTTCTGGAGCTTAACATATTGATCAAATTGGGAAATCAACGTCCGCATAAGCGCTTGCATTTCCTGCCCAGGACCACCTTCCTCTAAAAAGGAATCAACTGTTGCAACAAAGTAGGTTGGACTGACAAGAAACTTGGAGACAATGCCCCTCTTTTCTCCTTCAAGAAGAACTTTAACGGTTCCATCAGGCAAACGAAGAAGTTGTAGAACACGCGCAAGCGTCCCAACCGTATATAAATCCTTGACAGTGGGATTATCAATCGTAGGATCCTTTTGACTGAGGAGAAGGACTTGTTGATTATTGCCCATGACAACATCAAGGGCCTGGATAGATTTTTCTCGGCCCACAAATAACGGTATCACCATATGAGGAAATACAACCACATCCCTCAGGGCAAGAGCAGGGAATTTAGTTTGAGTCGTCTCTTCACTCATATTACAATAGATCCTCTCAACTCTTTCTTCTTCTATTAGTTTAATTATACGCCATTCTTCCAACAACTCAAAGGAAATTGTTAAGAAACATAAATAAGTATTTCTTCAACTTAACAGGCATATTTCATCTTAATCAATATACTGTTAAGCTCAAAAAGCAAGACGATGATGACCGCAATCTAAGTCCTCTCCACTCTTGGAAAGATTGGAGAAGGCTCACTTAAAGAAGTGCCAGCTTTTAGAGGTTCTTTTAAGGACTCAAATGAACGTTCCTTTTGCCCAATCTGATCCAGGATCTTTCCTGCTGATTCTGGCATGATAGGTTGAACATAAACAGCCACATGGCGAATAACTTCTGTCAAAACATAGAGGACTGTTTTCATACGAGCTAGATCCTCAGGATTTTCTGATTTCCTGAGTGACCAGGGTTTTTGAGCATCAACATACCGATTTGCTTCTGAAATCACTTGCCAAATATGCTGAGCATAGGCTTGAAGGGCTTGAACTTCCATATCATCACGTAAGATATCGTGAAGATGGGCGGCTTTTGCGAGGAGTTCTTTATCTTCTTGTGTGAATGCGGAAGGCGTTGGAAGGATTGCATCAACATTTTTATAAATAAATGAAAGAACACGCTGGGATAGGTTTCCTAAATCATTAGCTAAATCACTATTGATCCGTTGGATAAAAGCTTCCTCTGAATAATCTCCATCGCCCCCAAAAGGGATCTCTCGAATCAAAAAATACCTCAATGAATCAAGACCATAAGTGTCAATCAACTTAAAAGGATTCACAACATTCCCCAGTGACTTTGACATCTTCTCCCCACTATGGGTCCACCATCCATGGGAGAAGATTCTCTTCGGTGGGTTAATCCCTGCTGCCATCAAAAAAGCAGGCCAATAGACCGCATGAAAACGAAGAATATCTTTGCCCAAAAGTTGGATTGCTTCAGGCCAAAACTCCGCCACTTCAGCTGTTTCATCAGGATATCCGAGTGCAGTTAAATAATATGACAACGCTTCAATCCACACATACATCACATGACGAGGGTCTTTTGGAACGGCAACGCCCCAATCAAATTTTGTACGAGAAACGGATAGATCACGAAGCCCCCCCTTGATAAACCCAAGCACCTCATTCCTGCGACCAATAGGAGCTAATGCATCCGGATTCGCTTCATAATAGTCAAGAAGTGGACGTTCCCAGGCAGATAGCTTGAAGAAATAGGATGGCTCCTCTCTCCATTCGACAGGCGCACCAGAAGGAGCTTTCCCATCAACGATTTCTGACTCCTCATAATAGGCTTCATCTCGAACCGCATACCAACCCTTATATGTACTTTCATAGATTTGTCCCGCTGCAACGAGCTTTTCCCACAAAGCTTGGGCTGATTTATGATGTCGTGGTTCAGTCGTTCTTAAAAAAACGTCAGGAGTTGCATTGATCTTCACATTCATATCGCGAAAAAGCTGGGACATCCGATCTGTGTAGTCCTGAGGCGTCTCTCCCGCAGCTTCTGCAGCTTGGGCTACCTTCTGGCCATGTTCATCTGTCCCTGTAAGAAACTTGACTTTGGCGCCTGATAACCTCCAGTAACGCGCTAAAACATCCGCTGCGACGCTTGTGTAGACATGACCTAAATGGGGTTCACCATTTAAATAATAGATAGGTGTTGTAATACAGCGCGTCGTCATTATTTGTTCCTTAAAGCTAGAGTCTCAAAAACGCATGTCAACGTTGCCTTCTTGTCGAGCTGCGCGAAACGACAGGTTTCCAAAAGCTGATCTACTTTGTCCCATATCTTCAGTGTCTTATCAAGTGACGATTCCTGCAATGCCTTTTCTAAGAGCTCCTGGTGAATATGGGATCGGAGAAGATCCTCAAGAAGTGTGTATGTTGCTTCATCGCCTCCATAGGAGCGAATCAAAGATGTTGCAGATTTACCACCTAGAACTTCTTGGAATTCGATTGAGAGTTGTTGTCCCGGTTCATCCCTATATCTGGCAAGTAAACCTGGACTACCTTCTGCTAACATCGCATGTGGTTCAAAATCAATACCTTGAGATTTGAAAACGGCAGCGACTTCTGATTCACTGAGAGGAGACAAGGTTAAAACTTGACAACGTGAACGAATGGTTGGAAGCAATCGACCTGAGCATGAGGTCACCAAGAAAAAGACGGTTTTTGCTGGTGGTTCCTCAAGACGCTTAAGCAAAGCATTAGCTGCATTTCGATTCAGACGCTCTGCCCCATCAATAATCACAATACGAAAGCCGCCTTCAGCTGACGTTTGATTCAGAAAAGTATTGAGGTCACGAATGGTCTCAACCCCAATTTCTCCTTCTCCCTCTTCTCCAATGATACGTAAGTCTCCATGACTGTCTGCAAGGATACGTCGATAAATTGGATTATTTGACAATATATTGTCTTTCCCTGAAAGGAGGAAGCGCGCCATGTGAAAAGCGAAGGTCGCCTTACCTATGCCAACAGGACCGTGGATGATCCATGCATGATGAAAACGATTTGAATGGAAAGCCTTATGAAATATATCTTGCGCTTCCTGATGACCGATGAGTGTGAGGTTTTCTTTAGGGTTAAGCATGGAAAAACCTACGTTCAACCTCCGTATAAATGTGTGCCGCAATCATATCGATATCAAACAAGGCGTTAATGGCCACACAGCGCTCAGGATTTCGTTTTAAGACTTCCGCAAATCCTTCAGCCACGCGCTTATGAAACTGAAGATCGTAGGCTTCAATTCGATCCTTGGACCCATTTCGCACCTCTGCTCTCGCGAGACCTAACTCAGGATTTAGCTCAAAAACGAATGTTAAATCGGGCTTCAAGTCACCTACCGTAAAGTGATTGAGCGAATCAATCTCTTCATATCCAAGTTGATGTCCGAACCCTTGATAAGCCATCGTTGAGTCCGTAAATCGATCACAGAGCACCCATGTCCCCTTATCTAGGGCGGGAATAAGACGCTTCCTCACTAAATCTGAACGAGAGGCGCTCATCAGTAAAGCCTCTGTAACAGGGGTCCAATGCTCTGTGTCTCTATGGAGAACTAACTCCCGGATGTGTTCAGCGCCTGGTGTACCACCGGGCTCTCTTAGGGATAGAACATCAACTTCTAACTGTAAGAGCGTCCGGTTGAGAATCTCAACTTGCGTCGTCTTGCCAGTCCCCTCCCCACCCTCAAATGTAATAAAGGGTGCTCGATTTTTCATCATGAGCCATTCTTTCCCCAAAGCAAGTAATGTACAGAGCTATTAATTCTCTTAAAGAAATTGGCTCTATCAACATCTTTACCAGCATACAGCGGAATGGTTTGGATACCCTTATCTGGAACACTAATTTCAAGGGTTCCGACCTGATCTCCAGCTTTAATGGGCGCTGCAATCGGTGAATCATAAATTGCTTTAACTTGTAATTCTTTGCGCTTATTACGCGGCAATGTATACACGATATTCTGACCAGCAACGATAGGAACACTTTGCTCCGCACCACCCCAAACATCTGCAACTTCGACCACATCCCCTTTTCCAAATAACTTATAATTCTTAAAGAAGGTAAAGCCCCAATTCATCAGCGCCGTTGCTTCTTCATCACGTGCCTTCGATGTAGGAAGACCATTGACAACAAGAATAATCCTGCGGTCACCTTGCTTGGCTGTGGCAACAATACCATAACCACCCGCATCAGTGTGACCTGTTTTCATCCCATCTGCGCCCATGTTCTTATAGAGTAGAGTGTTACGGTTTCCTTGTTTAATATTGTTATATTCGAACTCTCTGAGCGCGTAGTACTGTGCAAATTCATCAGGAAAGTCCTTAATGGTGTGAATAGCCATCAAAGCAAGATCTCGAGCCGTACTAAAATGACCCTCGTCCGGCCAACCAGTAGAGTTCACAAAACTAGAATTCTTGGCTCCCATTTCATGGGCTTTTTTTGTGAGCTCCTGTGCAAAAGCTTCTTCAGAACCCGAGAGTCCTTCCGCTAAAACAATGCAGGCATCATTACCAGATTGGACAATCACGCCCTGCAGGAGATCAGCAACATTCACTTGTGAGTTAATGTTCACAAACATCTTTGAACCACCCATTCTCCAGGCTTTTTCACTCACTTGCATGAGATCATCAAGCTTAATATCGCCACTCTTTAGACGTTCGAAAACAAGATGAGCTGTCATTATTTTTGACATTGATGAGGGAACCATCTGTTGATCTGGGTTTTTCTCGAGAAGAATTTCGCCTGTGTCAAAATCCACCATATAAGCTTGAGGGGCTTTATACTCAATAGCTTGAAGGGGTGTAAGGCTCATACATAGTATGGTGGCTAATAAGGCACTACGCAATCCCACCGGCGTCATCCTCGCGAATGCGGGGATCCAGGACACCAACTCATTGCGAAGCAATGTTAAAATTTCTACATTCCTCCGGAATGTATTGTTTGCCCTGGATCCCCGCATTCGCGAGGATGACGCGCGTGGGCTTATTTTCGTGTTCTCTTCACTCATTCTATACCTCTTCATTTCTCTCCCTCTCTACCTTAAAATAATAATTCGTGACATAACATGCCCTGCTTGCATCAATTGATCAAGTATCTGATTTGCCTGTGACATACTAGCGATTGGACCAAGGCGAACTGCATATGGTTTAACTCGAGTGGTTTTCACAGGTTCAACAGGCAATTGATCAAAACCATTTATCATTTGGGACAAGGCATGAGCTTCATGATGATGATCATACTCCCCAACATCGACAAATATCCCTGAAGAAGATGAAGCATTGGCCATTAATGCGGGTGATTCATTGATAACTTGCGCCACAACATCACCAGCATCTTCAAAGAAACTATCGGGAACTTTAGGAAAATTATCAGGTGGCGCCTGTGTATTTTGAACGTACTCAACTTGTGAAGAATTGAGACCGTTAAGCGCTAAGCTTTCTGGAACAAGCGTCCGCACTCTGACTCTCGCGGTTCCTTTACGATCAAAGCCAAGCAACTGTGCCGTCCTTCGAGAAACATCAATGATACGGCCTTCAACAAACGGACCTCTATCGTTTATTTTAAGCTGAATTTGCCTTCCATTTTCAAGATTCGTTACCTCTGCAATACAAGGCAAAGGAACGGTCTTATGAGCAGCAGATACCTCATTCATATCAAAACGATCACCTGTTGCCGTAGGGCGTCCGTGAAAGATATCTGTCCCTCCATAATAGGAGGCAATCCCCTCTTCCTCATATTCATAGTGGGGCTGGGGATGATACCATATTCCATTAATCTGATAGGGTTTACTTGTGGCTCTTTTGGGTGCTGGCGTACACGTTCCGTAACATTCAACAGCAGGTGGGCATTCAGGTGCAGAAGTACACCCAACAAGGTGCGCCAGCCCCACAAACAACAATAATCTGTATGCAAAGGTATTCATGAGGGGAAAATAGAACAATGCCTGTTAATCTGCAAGATGCCTTTGATCATTATCTTTTCTTAGCAACTTGTCCACGGAAGCTTTAGCGAAGGTAGAAGTCGAAGTATGGCGGAGAGAGAGGGATTCGAACCCTCGATACGCTATTAACGTATACACGATTTCCAATCGTGCGCCTTCGACCGCTCGGCCATCTCTCCATGAGTCAGTGGAAAATAGCTGAGATTGAATTCATGTTGCAACAGTTAAATTTTCCTTGCCCGAAAATCCCTATCGGGTTTACAAATGCTCATTCCAAATTAATACGGAGGCAGCATGGCAAAATTATACTTTTACTATTCAGCAATGAATGCTGGCAAAACGACAACCCTTCTCCAATCAAATTATAACTATCAAGAACGGGGAATGGAAACACTTCTCTTTATTCCCTCAATCGATACACGTCATGCAAGAGGTATTATAGCTTCCCGCATTGGTCTCAATGCTGATGCTTATGCATTTGAAAACACTTTCGATTTCTATTATGGAATTCAGGAAACGATCAAATCCAGAAGCATTAGCTGCATTTTAGTTGATGAAGCTCAGTTCCTCACAAAAGACCAAGTCATGCAAATCTGCCGTGTTGTGGATGAGTTTGATATCCCCGTCCTCACCTATGGCTTAAGATCAGACTTCAGTGGAGAACCCTTTGAGGGGAGTAAGTATTTACTCACTTGGGCCGACAATCTTATTGAAATCAAAACCGTGTGCCACTGTGGAAGAAAGGCCATTATGAATCCACGCGTTGATGAGAATGGACATGTTGTCAAAGAAGGAGAGCAGATCCTTATTGGTGGGAATGACACTTATATAGCTCTTTGCCGGAAGCATTATATGAAAGGTGAAGCTCTCCCTATACAGTCCCTACAGACTCAAGATGCTGCTTAACTTTCTGTTGCATTTTACCAGCAAAACTTGTTAAGAAGTATTTGCAATTAATAAGGATGAGATGAATGAAGGATAGTAAACGTATTGCAATTATTGGGCTTGGTTATGTTGGACTTCCTCTAGCCATTGCTTTTGCAAAGAAAGGCTATAAAACAATTGGTTATGATATCAATCATAAGCGGATTTTCGAATTAAAAAACGGGATTGATGTAACCTGTGAAGTCGAAACTGAAGACTTAAAATTTCAGAACTTGACTTTCACAGACCAGGAGAAAGATCTAACAGATCCAAATTTTTATATCGTCACTGTCCCCACTCCTATCAATGATGCAAATCGCCCCGACCTCTCTCTCGTAATTAAAGCCACGGAGACACTTGGAAAGTATATAAAAAAAGGCGATATTGTCGTTTATGAATCAACTGTGTATCCGGGTGTCACAGACGATGAATGCATTCCATTGCTTGAGGCCATCTCTAAACTCAAATGTAATGTTGATTTTGGTGTAGGGTATTCTCCAGAGCGCATTAATCCGGGGGATAAGAATAATCGTTTAGAAACAATTCAAAAGGTTGTTTCTGGCTCTAATGAAGCTGTCCTGAAGGATGTAGCTGAAGTTTATGGATCCATTATTCAGGCAGGTATCTTTAAATGCTCAAACATTAAAACAGCTGAAGCTGCAAAAGTTATTGAGAACATCCAACGCGATCTCAATATCGCTCTCATTAATGAGCTTTCTATTATTTTTAATAAACTAGATATTAACACACACGATGTACTTGATGCAGCGTCAACAAAATGGAACTTTGCCCGATTTGAGCCTGGTCTCGTTGGTGGCCATTGTATCGGAGTTGATCCCTACTACCTAACCCATTGTGCTGAAAAACTTGGTTATAACCCTGAAGTCATCCTTTCAGGACGGCGGATTAACAATAGAATGGGCGAACATATTGGTACGTCATTCATGAAAGAGCTCCTTAAAGCAAACAAGGGTATTACCTTCCCTCCTACAATAACAATACTTGGATTCACTTTTAAGGAGAACATCCCTGACATTAGGAATACGAAAGTTATTGATATTGTAAATTCGCTTGAGGGTTATGGAGCTCACATTCAGATCCATGATCCACACGCAGAAGAAGAGCATGTTTTCCATGAATATGGATTAAGACTAACTGCAAAGAAAGATCTAAAGCCAGCAGATGCTGTTATTGTTGCTGTAAAGCACTCTGTCTTTACGGAAGGTGGATGGACGGACATCTCTTCTCTTTTGAAAGATAAAAGAGGGCTCGTTGCAGATTTGAAAAATTGTTTGCCACGAAAAAACAAACCTGAAGGTATAGTAGTTTGGAACCTATAACTCTAGTTCATATAATGAGCCCCCCAACACAGGAGAACTCGTCATGTTTATCTCTCAATCAATAAATGCAAATTCCATTGGAAAGCTGATTGCTAAATTTTTCAAATTTATACATCTTGAAAAAGCTTTCTCCCTGTTATTTGTTGGTAATGTTCTAAAGGAATCCGAGCGGCCTTGGAAAACCGCAATAAGTTATTTTATTCCCTTTTTATTGATTTTCCTTATTATTGAAAGATCTACCCTTGTCATGGGGCCCTCTCTCCAAGATGATGGGCACTTATTACTATCTCTCAATAAATCTTATGCTGAAGCCTTCTGTGGAAAATCTGCTAGTGGAGTTAGTCTCTTCAATGCGAATACAGATCTATACAAGCCTCTTAATCAGCTTGATACTAATCTAATATCAAGTTGCGAATCTGCAAAACCCTCGTTATTTAATGAGCTCTCATTAAGTAGAGTCTATACTACATTGTTTAAGTTATTCCCTACCTATTCATTAAACGATATCAACTTTTTACTCAACATACTTAAATTTAGCACGGTAGCCCTATTTGCGCTTGTACTATTTAGAATTGGACTCAGTCCTTTCTTTATTTTATTCACAAGTGTATTTGCTAGCTATTTTATCTCTTCTTATCATGCAACCCATAGCTTTTCCCTTTATTCTTTTCTCATTCCTTGCTTCCTAGTGGTTACATCTATGGCTGTGCTTACTCTCAACTTTATTCGAAAAAACCTCATTGTCTTTATATCATTTGGATTACTCACAGGAACTGTTGCAGCTTTTTATGGTAACTTAAGAACATCTCACCTACCAATAGCGCTTTTATCTCTTTGCATGATGATTTTTACGATCTTTCTTTATAATAAAATCAATTACTTGTCTTTAAAAAATCGATTCATTTATCCTATTTGTTGTCTTGTCTCTGTCATTACTGGCTATCACCTTTATAATGCCTATGTCATTAATCCTGTAAATGAAGCCTTCACAAGTGAAACTGGAACATCGGATTATACCTTTCATACAATTGCCCATCCCCTTGTTCTTGCCTTAGGAATAGAAGATTCTGATCTTGCCAAAAAAGAAGGTATAAGGTGGAATGATCCAGATGGACTTATATTAGCCCAAAAGATAAATCCCAACGTAACATATCTTGGCAAAGGATATGAAAAAGCCCTATTTGTGTATTACATCAAATTATGGCTTTATTATCCTGCAGACATGTTAAATATTTACCTAAAAAAAATAAGCAACTTATCAGCAGTAAAGTCTAATATTGGCTTAGTGAACGATAGAACTGACTGGCTAAGTCATAATATAATCAAAACGTGTTTCAATCTTTTATCATTTGCTAATAGCTCTTTTTTGCTTTTTTCAGTGTTGTTGATGTCTTGTCTACTAATTTTCATAAACTACAAAAAATTTAGTCTTGAGGGCTTTTATTTATCCATGCTCTTTATAGGAGCATGTTTTATTTTAGTGTCAGAATGTATTTTGATATTTCATCAATTTGTCTTTAATTATCATGCGCTCCTTAATTTCCTGTATTTACTGATTTTATTTTACTATTTGCAATTACTCTTGAACTTCGGTTATAAAGCCTTAGCTAAGAGAACAGATACATGATTCTTGCGAGCCAAGTAAGTTGCAGCAGGAAAGGATAAAATTATCAGATGCTTTTCCAATCAAATTATTTTAATGATTCAGTCTTAAGTCATCTTTCTTTAGCTATAAGTAAATTGAACCTAAAGTCTATCTTTAAGTTTCTTTTTTATGGAAGCATTTTTAAAGAATCTGAACGACCCTGGAAAAATGTCTTCTTATTTATTATTCCACTTTGTTTGTTATTCACTTTTTTTGAAAGAACAACTCACCCCCTCAAAGAAGAAATAGGGGCAGATGGTCATCTGCTTTCATCATTAAACATAGCTTATGCTGATACATTTTGTGGAACATTCTCACATTCACTTCCCCTTTTTAAGACGGATACGAATGTTAATATACCGATCAATCAACTCCTGGTACCAGGCGCTCACGATATAACCCAAAATTGCAAGACAACTCACCTTACCATCCAGAATGAGGTTGGATTACTCCAAATTTTTAAAGTCCTCTTTACACTCTTTCCATCGATGAGTTTAGCTGATCTAAGTACCCTACTGACTTTTGTTAAATTAAGTTGTTTTCTATTCTTCGCTCTTGTTTTACTGAGAATAGGTCTAAGTCCAACATACATTCTATTTACAAGCGTATTTGCACATTTCCTCCTGTCTATGCTTAGTTTTTATCACCAATTAACCTTGTATACTTTTCTTATTCCCTATTTCACACTTTTCTTATCAACGACGATTATTTATGCCGACCTCATAAAAAACATCGGCTATAAGATGATACCATTCGGAGTTATTTTGGGTCTCTTAGGAGCTTTCTATTGCAATTTAAGAACGTCGCATCAGTTTCTTGTTTTTTTTATTATTGCCTCTTTTCTTGTCGGTCTTTTTCTTTATATAAGCAATGGGGCTTCTTTACAAAAACGTATGATCATTTGCTTGTCCTGTTTGATCTCGATTTATTTAGGTTTTCAGTTTTATTCAACAACATGGATAAAACCTCTACAAGTCATCTCAGAAAACAACAATCTAACTAACCACCTCCATCATGCAACTGCCCATCCCCTTGTTCTAGCGTTGGGAATCGATAAATCTGACTTTACAGAAAATGAAGGAATTCAATGGCTTGATTCTAAAGCACTTGATCTTGCACACACGATTGATCCTACTGTTACCTATTTGGGAAAAAATTATGATAAGGCTCTCTTTGTGTATTATTTAAAGCTTTGGCTTTATCATCCCTCTGAAATGCTTTCTATTTATAAAGAGAAGTTTTCAACATTTAAAACGCTCAACATCGATAACATCGTTAAACCAGATTATAAGAGCAATACGGATTTATTGATGAGGCCAATCAATAAAATCTATACTGTTTTTAACAAATTTATGAGTGTTTGGTTACTTTTAGCCGGATCTTTTGCATTACTTATGATTTTTAGAGAACGAGTGAATTTATTAGGATTTGTGTTAGCCTTATCGGTTCTTGGTAGTTTCACCCTTCTCTTATTTGAATCAACGATTATTATGCACCATTTTGTTTTGATCTATCATGCGTTAGCCAATTTACTCTACTTTATGATTATGTTTTACTATATACAAATATCATTAAACTTAGTATTAAATTTTTTCGATCGATATAATAGAAGAAAAGAGGTTACCTATGCTCGTTAGTATTGTTCTTCCTGTTTATAATGAGTCCAAAGCTATTCAAGAACTGTTTAAGCGCTTGGATAAGGTCTCCAAGAGTTTAGCGTCCTATACGTTTGAATATATAGTTGTTGATGATGGCAGTACGGACAACACCCTTCAGCTCGCCAAGGATGAAGTTAAATCTTTAAAAAACTTAAAGGTTGTTGAACTTCGTAAAAACTACGGTCAAACGGCAGCTTTGCAAGCTGGACTCGATGAAGCAAGCGGAGAGGTTATTATATCAATGGATGCAGATCTACAGCACTTTCCCGAGGAAATTCCTGTTTTCTTAGATAAAATCCAGGAAGGGAATGACGTTGTCTGCGGCTGGAGAAAAGAAAGAAAAGAAGGACTGATTCGGAGATGGCCTTCTCGTATGGCAAATTATCTTTTGAGAAAAATCTCAGGTCTCGAGATACGTGATATTGGAACAACCTACCGAGCATATAAAGCTGATGTGATTAAGGATGTTTTACTTTTAGGTGAAAACCATCGGTTCGTTCCCATCTATGCCAGAGCAGCTGGAGCAAAGATTGATCAGGTTGTTATCGAAAATATTGAAAGACCATTTGGCCAATCCAATTACGGGATTTCTCGAACGTTCAATGTGTTCTTGGATCTTTTCTTTCTGTATTATTTTACCCATTATATAGATCGTCCAATTCGAATTTTTGGTAAACTGGCTATCATTAGTTTTGCTCTAGCCTCAATCATCTTCTCTCTCATGTTTTTGACTTGGCTCATTTATGACATTCCTGTTGTCAGAGACCATAGTGGTTGGTTCTCCGTCGGCATCGTCCTTTACATCTGTTCTCTTCAGCTCATTTTGACTGGAGTTCTTGCCGAGATCATTGCTCGAATCTACTACAGCACACGTGAAAAAACAAAATATAAGATACGAAATATTTGGAAAAAAACGAGTAAGTAAAAAATGTGTGGGATCTTCGGTTATGCAAATTGGAATAAAAATCAGAAGTTAGATGAAAAAAAACTGATTTCTGCTGCTAATTTATTATTTCATCGAGGTCCTGATGGAGGTGCCTACTATACAGAGAGTGGGTTCTTCATCGCCCACAGGCGTCTTTCCATTATTGATATTCAAGGAGGAGAGCAACCAATTTTTTCCGAAGACGGAAGATTTGGGATTACGTTTAATGGTGAGATTTATAATTTTATCGAACTTAAAGAAGAACTCGGCAAATTAGGCCATCGTTTTCAAACAAAGTCAGATACTGAGGTTCTTCTCAAAGGGTATATGGAATGGGGCCAAAATGTCTGTGAAAAGCTTATCGGCATGTTTGCTTTTGCAATCCATGATCGACTTAATCAAACTCTCTTCCTTGCAAGGGACCGACTAGGGGAAAAACCCCTTTTCTATTTTTATAAAGACAATACATTTGCTTTTGCCTCAGAGCTCAAGTCATTAACATTTATCGCACCTTTTCCTCTTGAAATCGATTCACCATCTTTAGCCTCATACTTATGTTTAAACTATGTTCCAGGCACACACACCCTGATGAGCAATATCCTCAAGCTAAAACCTGGGTGTTCCATGACAGTTTCAAGCGATGGAGTTAAGATTAAATCCTATTGGACTCCCCTATCTAATTCAACATCTATATCTCACCCTATAGATAAGCTAGAAACCCTGCTGAAGGAGAGCATTGATATCGGATCAAGAAGCGACGTCCCTGTAACTCTTGCCCTTTCAGGAGGTATAGACTCCTCTCTTGTCGGTTATTACGCAGCAAAGCAAGGATCGCTCTCTGAAGCTTATTGTGTTGATTTCCAAGAAAAAGGGTTTTCCGAATATCCTCAAGCAAAAATCGTTGCAGACAAACTTGGGATCAAACTGAATCCAGTCCCGTTCTCATCCGATACGCTTGAAGACTTTCTAAATGTTACTTATTCTGCTGATGACCCTCTTGCCGATTCCTCATCACTTGCCGTTTGGGCCCTTGCTCAAGAGGTCTCAAAAAAATACAAAGTCATGCTTGGAGGTGATGGAGGTGATGAAATATTTGGCGGATATCTAACGTATAAAGCCACTCTTCTATATCAGCAAATATATAACCGAACACCTCAATTCGCCCTTTCTCTTTTCCAAAAAATGGCCTCAACCATTCCACAATCGGAAGGAAAGGTAACATTTAGTTATAAACTCATGCGATTTTTAAGAGCTTTCAACCTATCCCCTGAAGAAGCCCACTTTACATGGAATGGCACATGGCATCCTCATGACGCTAATAAAATTATGGGAAGTGAAGCATCTACCCATTTTAATAGTCTAAAGGATCAAAATGTTGAGACAAACGATACACTCACACGCCTTCAACTCATCGATCTCATGAATTATCTACCCTCCGATATCCTCACAAAAGTAGATAGGATGACCATGGCTCATGGACTTGAATGCAGAGCCCCTCTTCTGCATCCATCTATTGTTGAGTTCGGACTCTCATTGGATAGAACTGAGAAAATCTCGAAGCAGGGTCAACTCAAGCATATCTTAAGAAAGCTCGCTGAAAAGAAGTTTGGTCCCAGTATTTCTCAAGCAAAAAAACAAGGCTTTAGTATTCCTGTGAATCAATGGCTAAGAAAGGAAGCAAAATCTTTGTTACTTGATTCACTTTCAGATGAAACATTAGCTCAGATCCCTTTCTTAAATAATGACTTTATTTTGAAAGCTATTCAAGATCACATGAAAGGCAAGAAACAACTTGGATTTGAACTCTGGGGACTCATGGTTTTGGTAACCTGGTATAGACAAAAGATTTTGAATCCTTATTATGATGTCCGTGACACTAAATTACATAAACTGATTCCACCTTTAAAGGAGGTCGCCTAGATGTCTGACAATGTGCAAAAACTTCACTATGATACCATTCATGACGCATACGTTGAGCATTACTATGACCCAACTTCAATGTCTTATAGAGATGAATTCATTTACAAGTATCTCTTTAGTGGACTTGATTTAAACCAAAAAAAAGTGGTCGAACTTGCTTGTGGAAATGGCAGTAATTCTTTAGCACTCCTAAAGTACTTTCCCAAAGCTGAAGTCACAGGTTTTGATATTTCAAAAAAAGCTTGTGAAAGTTATAGAGAAAACGTAGGTAGACCCGCCATCGAGCTTGATTTAACAAAAGAAGCTCAGTTTAAACCAGAGTATGATTGTGCCATCATTATTGGTGGTCTCCATCATTGCATTTCTGATTTAGATGCGACATTCAAAAACATTGCTTCTCTTTTAAAGCCAGGAGGGTATTTACTCATGGTTGAGCCTAATAAAAGGTATTTTTTGGAACCTGTACGCCTTTTGTGGTATAAGATGGATAAATACTTTGAGGAAAACACTGAAGAAGCCCTTGATCATGATAAAATGCTTCACAAGCAATCAAAATACTTTGGTCCCTTTAAAGTTGTACATCTTGGTGGCCCTGCTTATTTTCTAATTTATAATAGCTTACTCTTTAGGCTTCCTGTATCAATTAAGAAAATTATAGCGCCCATACTCATGTTTTTGGAGCGTCTTTATAATTACTTGCCCGGAAAATTATTATATCCGTACTTTGTTGCAACATGGGTTAGAAAATAAAAACTGAGAGGACATATGACAAATCAAATAAAGACACTCATTGGAACTTATCCAAGGGTAAGGCCTTTTCTTCCTGAAAAATACAAGGAAATTTACGAAAGAGAATATAAGATCAATCGTGAAGGCTTATCTCTTATGACTCGGTTTGCCCAATTTATTGAGTCATGGATGCATCATCAAGTGGCCTCCACTGAAGGGGGTACAATCTTGGAAATTGGCGCAGGAACACTGAATCACCTTAATTATGAAAAGTTTAAACATTATGATGTCATTGAGCCCTTTAAACCCGCCTATGAAAACAAAAATGAATTAAAAAAGGTGAGAAATGTTTATGGGGATATTTCTGAAATTCCTCTCAAGAATAAGTATGATAAAATTCTCTCGGTCGCTGTTTTCGAACATTTAGAAGCGCTCCCACAAGTTATTGCAAAATCCGGACTCCTCCTCACAAAGGGTGGAAAGTTTCAAAATGCTATACCTAGTGAAGGTGGGCTTCTCTGGCATCTCAGTGTTGCTCTCACAACGGGGCTAGGCTTTAGGATGCGGAACAAGGTCTCTGTTTCACCTATCATGCGACACGAACATATTAATACTGCCAAAGAAATCATTGCCATTGCCAAGTATTTTTATAAGGAAGTTCGTGTGAAGCGTTTCCCCCTCCCTTTGCATCATCTGAGTTGCTATGCGTATATAGAAGCGCGTGAGCCACGTATTGACGTTATTAATGAGTATTTAGCTGGACAGAAGTAAATGAATTATATTGTTTTATCATGTCTTGTTATCTTTCTTACCATGTATTCTCAAATCGTATTGAGGTTGCAATTACAAAACGGTTTACCAAATATTTCAATCACTAGCTTAAATTTTTATCTTAGTCTCATAACTAACTTTTGGCTCTTATCGGCTATCATTGCATTTATATTAAGTTTCTTTTGCTGGTCTCTTGTACTGACCCACAATGTTAACGTTACCAAAATCTATCCTATCGTAACATCTTCAACAATCCTGTTAGTTTCATGTGCAAACTTTTTGATGTTTAATGACAAGTTTCATTGTATAAACGTTTTCGGTGGTGTATTCATTCTTATCGGAATATTTCTTCTGCTAAAGTAAAGGTGAAAATTATGGATGTAGGCTCAAAGACAATTGAAGATTTTGGCGTTCAATGGACAAAGTATGATCAAACTGATGGATTCTTTGGATCAAAAGACCTTTTAGCTGATTTTATAATCCCCTTTAATCCAGATGACTTTAAGGAAAAAAAAGTTGCTGACATTGGTGCAGGAACGGGTCGTTTTTCTTTAAACCTGCTCGAATTCGGTGCGAAGCATGTATATGCCGTTGAGCCCTCAAAAGCCGCAAACGTTTTAAAACAAAAAATTGCGGACTTCACGAAGCAAGTTACAATCATCAATGAAACAGGGGATAAATTACCAAACAACCTTCAGTTAGATTATGCCATCAGTATTGGAGTGATTCACCACATTCCCGAACCTGTTCCTGTTCTTGACGCTGTTTATGAAGGTCTTAAAGCAAAAGGAAAATTCATTATCTGGCTTTATGGTAAAGAAGGGAATGAATTGTATTTATTTTTTGTAAATCCGATCAGATGGCTTTGTAACATTCTTCCATCATCAATGATCTCTGTAATTGCTAATATACTGAATTTCATACTCTTCTTTTATATTAAGCTATGCTTTCTCATCCCAAAACTACCACTTGCAGACTATCTTATTAACGTTATGAACAAACTGCCTTGGAAAAAAAGAACAATCGTTATCTATGATCAGCTCGCTCCAGCTTATGCTAAATACTATTCTAAAAATGATTGTTTAAAATTAATTCAAAAATCAAAGTTCAAAAAGTTCGAGCTGTTCCATCGCAAGGGTTATAGCTGGGTAATCATTGCTGAAAAATAGAAGAACTTAAAATGGATTTAAAACTTACACAACAATACTCTTGGCTCATCACAGGTGTTGCCGGGTTTATAGGATCTCACCTCTTAGAAACACTTCTGAAGCATAATCAAAAGGTGATTGGGCTCGATAACTTTGCGACAGGGAAAAAAGCCAATCTTGAAGATGTGCTTAATAAGCTTACGAAAACTCAACAAGATAACTTCACCTTTATTGAAGGAGATATAAGAGACTTGAGCACCTGTGAGAAGGCTGTGAAGGGTGTCGATTATGTGCTTCATCAAGCAGCTCTTGGGAGTGTCCCCCGCTCACTTAAAGATCCAATCACAACGAATGATGTGAATGTCACTGGATTTTTGAATATGATTCGAGCTGCTCAGGAAAGTCAGGTTAAGTGCTTTGTTTATGCCTCCTCAAGCTCTGTCTATGGAGATTCACCTGAACTCCCCAAAGTTGAAGCCAAGGTTGGAACTCCCCTCTCCCCTTATGCTGTCTCTAAGAAAATCAATGAGCTTTATGCAAATGTTTTTACAAGATGCTACGGACTGCCAACCATCGGACTCAGGTATTTCAATGTATTTGGCCCTCGCCAAGATCCTGAGAGCTTATACGCGGCTGTCATTCCCTTGTGGATTAAATCTCTTTTGCAAGGCGAGTCCTGCTACATTAACGGAGATGGTCTCTATTCACGAGATTTTTGTTTTGTTAATAATGTGGTGCAAGCGAACATCAAAGCCGCTCTTTCAGATAACTCAAAAGCCTATGGAGAGGTCTTCAACATCGCTTTTGGTGAGAGAACAACACTCCTTGAACTCTTTGACATGATTAGAGAAAACGCGGGTCTTAATGATAAGATAAAGCCCCAGCATCGTGAAATTCGTCCAGGTGATGTTCCTCACTCTCTTGCGAATTTAGATAAATCTAAAGACTTGCTCAAGTACGACCCGCAGTATTCTGTCCATGAAGGAATGAAGATAACGGTTGCTTCTTACAAAGGCTAGCTTAATCCCCAAAGAGACTGTCCAGTAAACCATCAATTAAGCCACCTCCTGAAGAAGGTTCTTCAACGTCCATAATAGCTTCTTGAGGAAGCTGGGATTGATACTGGGGGAGAGCAGCCATAAAGACATGCCAAAGGCGCGCTGCAGGACTCCCTAATTTTGGACTCATTGATGTATTATCATCATTACCTGACCACGTTCCTGTGATCAGAGACGGTGTATAACCGACAAACCAGTAATCCCGTTCTTTCTGCGTCGTACCTGTTTTTCCCGCACAGAATCCAGGAATAGCCGCTTTTTTACCTGTTCCATAAGTCATCACCCCATGCAGCATATTTGTCATTGTTGTTGCAATAGAGGGGTCAACAACCCTTTCCGCAACATAGGGCTCGCGTACATATAAGATGTTTCCTTGAAGATCCGTAATCTTGCTGATGGCGTAAGGCTCAACACTTAAGCCATTTCTCGCAATGACAAGAAACGCACTTGTAAGTTCCAGAAGAGTCGTTTCACCTGTCCCTAGAACAATTGTCAAATCGTCTGGCAGTCTCGATTTCATGCCCAAGCGCCGAGCCGTTTCATGAATTCGGGGAAGTCCTAATTGCTGAGCCAACCTTACACTGACCGTATTAGATGAATAAGCAAGTGCATCCTGTAGGGTGATATCTCCACGTGCCTTATACAAGTCATGATTCTTAGGTCTCCAAGACCCAATTTGGACGGGTGTATCACTAAAGATGTCAGCGGGATGCATCCCAGCTTCAAGAGCGCTTAAATACTCAATCAGTTTAAAAGTTGATCCCACCTGGCGCAGAGCTTGCGTTGCCCGATTAAATTGACTTTGCTTGTAATTTGCCCCGCCAACGAGAGCTCTGATCGCACCATCATAAGTCATGGATACAATTGACATTTGACTCACTTTTGATGGTTCTTTTCTTTCCCCCATCACTTCTTGCAGTTTATCTTCAGCCAACGACTGGAGATGTGGATCAAGCGTTGTTGTAATAATTAAGTCCTTATCGAGGGTATCTACATCATTTGGAATTGTATCAACAACCCAATCTGTAAAGTAACGAACAGCTGATCCTTTAAAAGATGCGACAGTAGATGATGATAAGGCAAGCGCTGCTTCTTTCGCTCCTTCAGTGATGAATCCTTCCTTAGCCATGCTATCTAAAACTTGCGCCGCACGCTCATCCGATAGTTCAGGATTATTTGAGGGTGAAAATTTAGAAGGTGCCTTAAGGAGTCCAGCAATAACTGCAGCCTCATAAATACTGAGATCCTGTGGACGCTTGCCAAAGTACTGTTGAGAAGCAGCTGCCAAGCCGTAGGTTCCTGCTCCCAAATAAACACGATTCAGATAAATTGTAAGAATTTGATTTTTTGTGAATTTTGACTCGAGCCAAACAGCAAGGATGGCTTCCTGAATCTTACGTCTCAACGACCTATCATTAATATCGTAAAGCTTTTCTGATTGAAGAAAGTTTTTTGCAAGCTGCTGGGTAATTGTACTACCGCCTTGAACCACATGCCCTGCTTGATAGTTTTTCCACACAGCACGAAATAGACCGATGAGATCGACTCCAAAATGGGAATAAAAGCGCCGATCCTCAATCGCAAGAATGGCTTGGGTCACGTGGGGAGGCAGCTTCTTTATATCAACCATTTGACCATGGAGATCACCATATGTCGCAAGTTTAGTGCCATCTTTTGCAAGCACTGTAATACTAGGTTTTCGTTCTGTTTGCTGGAGTTTCGTAATATCAGGTAGATCATAACTAAACCACAAAACACCGCACCCAGCAACGAAGGCGGCCCAAATAAGGAGAATAAATGACCACTTAAAGAACCAGGGCCACCAGGTACTTTTCCGAGGGCGTCGTGGAGGAGGTGGAGGTTTAGATTTTTTCTTTGCTTTTATTGGCTCATAATCAGTTTCTACTGCAAGCCGATCTTCAGGGTCTATGCGCATTTACTTACAAATATCTGTTCATAATATTCTTCAATATACAATTTAAACCATTTTGCATATTTATTTTTGTCAGAATGCTCTTTTAATTCTTGAGGGTATACCCATTTTACTTCACTCACTTCTTCTGGATTAGGGCTTACAATCCCTTCATAAACGGCTTCAAAGACATGGGTATACTCAAGTTCCCACAAATCCTTCTCAAGCTTTAGTGTATAACACACTGTTGTTACAGGATGTAATTCACAAGTAAAGCCCAGCTCTTCCTTAAGTCTACGCTCTGCAGCTAGCTTAACGTCCTCTCCCGGCCTCGGGTGCCCACAACAGCTATTTGCCCAAAGTCCAGGAGAATGATATTTCCCGTTGGCTCTTTTTTGAATGAGCGTTTCCCCTTGTTTGTTATAAATGAATACTGAAAACGCCCGGTGCCGCTCAGGAATCAAGTGTGCAGCGAGCTTCTCTTGAGTACCCACGGGCTTATCATTTTCATCAACTAAAATAACAGTTTCTGTCACGTTATACACCTTGTTAAATCTTGAGTCTTTATCTAGCAACACCCTCTATTTGTCAATTTTTTTCTTAATGTATAATTTACTATTAATGTGATATCATTATTTTATATTATGAGAGGTGTTATTATGATTAGTTTAGATGTATTATATCCCTATAGTTCTCAAGGCAAATTCGATTCAGCTTACTATGCTGAAAAGCATGTGCCTTTAATTAAATCAACCTTGGGAGATCTCTTAGAAGATGTAACCTATGAACAAGGAATCTCAGGCCCTGCTCCAGGCTCAGATCCAGCGTTCTTTTGCATGGCTCATTTATTTTTTAAGTCGTTGAATGAGTTTTCTGAAGCAACAACAAAGTTTCCAATACTGCTCGGTGACGTGCCAAATTATACGGATGTACAGCCCATTATGCAGATTAGCGAAGAGATACATTAGGCTTTGCGATCAAAATATGAGGTAGCTTAGATTATCATAATTTTATGCTCTTATAAAAAACTTAGGTTGTAAAAAAGGAGTAAATTATAAATGAAAAAATATCAGTGTGACGTTCTTATTGTAGGTGGAGGAATTGCAGGACTTGTAACAGCTTACGAACTACTTAAAAAAGAAAAATCAATCATTATTTTTGATAAGGATATTCGAGAAAACCTTGGGGGACTAGCTAAAGAAGCAGCAGGTGGAATACACCTTATTGGCTCTCCTGAACAAACTAAGAGCGGTATAAAAGATAGTCCCGAGATTGGGTTTAAAGATTGGCTTGGTATGGCTAAATTTTCAGAGAAAGATATTTGGCCGAAAAAATGGGCCGAACTTTATTGTTTTCATTCTATAGACTACATTTATTCTTATATTCGGGAAATAGGGCTATCCTTTATTAGAACGCCATTATGGATTGAACGGGGTTTATTTACTTCTGCAAATAGCCTTCCAAGATTTCATGTCCTGATGGGGACTGGCTATGGTCTCGTCATAAATACGATTGAAGCTATGAACAATCTCTCTCAAAGAAATAATCTTCAAATCTATTACGAACATGAAGTCAATGATGTGGAACAGGGAAAATCATACGCGACCATTCGAGGCAAGAATATGAAAACAAATGAAGAATTTGAAGCGGTTGGTCATCAAGTCATCATTGCATCCGGTGGGATTAGCGGAGGAGACCTGAGTGAATTGAAAAAGCATTGGCCAGGTGATGGAAGAAAAGCACCTGAATACATGCTAAATGGAGCCCATAAGTATGGTGATGGATTACTGCATCATAATATTGAATCCAAAGGAGGTGTTCTAACAAATTTAAATAACAATTGGATCTATGCAGTAGGCGTTCACCATCCTGATAAAAGAAAACCTTTTGATGGTATATCCCTTCAACCTGGGATTTCGTGCCTTTGGTTTAATGCAATCGGTGAACGTATCGGCCCCATACCTCTATTCCTTCAGTCCGGAACAAAAAGGGTCGTCGACCGAATATTGGATCAGCCTGGAAAGTACTCATGGGTCATCATGAATTGGAAAATAGCAAAACGAGAATTGATTGTTTCACTAAGCCGTTATTTTGCTGCGATAAGAGAAAAAAGAAAGCTTCTCCTTCTGAAAAACACATTGTTTGGGGATGAAGCCCGCATCAATCTACTTACAAAAGAAGCACCCGACGATGTTCTCTTAGCAAATAATTTAGATGAGCTTCTCCTTAAAATGCAAGCTAAATCATTGTTTGAAATTGAAATTGATAAAGAAAACATAAGGGAAGAAATAAAAAATTATGATGATCAAATTGATAGAGGTCCCTCTTTTCACAATGACGAACAATTAAGACGTCTGTCGAATTATAGAACTTATCTTCCCGATCGTTTAAGACTCTGCAAATTCCAAAAGATTATTGACCCAAAAGCGGGTCCTTTGATCGCAATTCGTTCCTTTTTAATCTCGAGAAAATCCTTAGGAGGGATTCAAACAGATCTTAATTGTCGTGTTTTAAAGAAAGATGGAAGGCCGTTTGGTAATATTTATGCAGTCGGAGAAGCTGCAGGTTATGGAGGTGGAGGTATTCATGGACAAAACTCTCCGGAAGGGACATTCCTAGGAGGATGCATTTTAACAGCCCGTGTGTGTGCCGAATCGATAGATTGAACGCGAAGGCATGGAGTTTTAACTTGCCCGGTATTCAAGCAAATTTATTAATTAAAGACAGGAATTTATTATATTTATAGGCAAGTATATCTTATAATATTTTATTATTTATTCCTTTAATGGAGATTTTCAAGCTCTTTTAGAAACCTTAATTTATCAAGTTTCACGGTTCAAAAAGCTCCTTCTAAATATCCAAATTCCTTACATTCAAAGCATTGTCTTGGATAAAATCTTTTCTTGGCTCGACCACATCTCCCATGAGGGTTGAGAAGATCTCAGAAGCTTCATCAATATGCTCAATCTTGACTTGAAGAAGTGTTCGTACATCTGGATCTAGGGTTGTCTCCCAAAGCTGCTCAGGGTTCATTTCTCCAAGACCTTTATAACGTTGAATCGTGAAACCTTTCTTGCCCCGCTCGGTCACAAGATCAAGCAAAGCTAAAGGCCCTGTAAGAGGGTAAGTTTCGTCCTTTGCTTTAAACGTAACAATTCCTTGGAATATTTCCTGTAGGTTTGATTTCAACCGGTCGAGTTGGCGCACTTCTGCTGTATTCATCAAAGAATGACTTAATTTATAATTTTCTTCCACACCCTGGATGGTTCTTGTAATGACAATATTGTGTTGATCATCAACTTGACCTTCCCATGTTTTTTGACCAGGAAGAGCTATAAGATTAAGCCGTTCGATGAGTTGTTTCAACATTTCACTGCTATTTTGAGCAAAGGTCTCAACATTTAGGATTCCCGCTACGGCTGCTTGCTCAAGTAGAAGAGTTGATCCAATAGCCTTTGATGGCATTGTCACGAGGTCATTGACTTGAACACAGAGTTCAACTACACGTTTCAAATCAGCGCTTGCGATTTGAGAGCCATTTTGAAGTGACAATGAAGTTCCTTCAATTCCCGCTTCAATTAGATAATTATTAAGATCGCGATCATCTTTTAAGTACAGAATCGTATTTCCCCTTTTCGCTTTATAGAGGGGGGCTCTTGCAATATAGAGATATCCTTTCTCAATCACCTCAGGCATTTGGCGATAGAAGAACGTGAGCAAAAGAGTCCGGATGTGACTTCCATCTACGTCGGCGTCTGACATGAGGATAATTTTATGATAACGTGCTTTAGTAATATCAAAATCATCGCGTCCAATCCCCATACCTAGAGCGGTAATTAATGTTCCAATTTGCTCAGAATTCAACATCTTATCAAAACGTGCACGTTCCACGTTGAGAACTTTACCCCGTAAGGGCAGAATAGCTTGGAACTGGCGCTTACGTCCTTGTTTTGCAGAACCTCCTGCACCGTCACCCTCAACAATAAAGATTTCGCTTTTTGCGGGATCTCTTTCTTGACAATCCGCAAGTTTACCAGGGAGGGATGCCATATCAAGCGCCCCTTTCCGTCGCGTCAAGTCTCTTGCCTTTCTAGCCGCTTCACGGGCTAACGCGGCTTCAATCACACGTTCAATGATCTTCTTCGCTTCTGTAGGATGTTCCTCAAGCCATTGCTGAAACTTATCACCAACAATCGATTCAACAGCAGGGCGGACCTCAGATGAAACAAGCTTATCTTTTGTTTGTGAGGAAAACTTTGGATCCGGAACCTTCACTGAGAGAACACAGGTAAGTCCCTCACGCATATCTTCACCCGTCAGCGCAATTTTATCCTTCTTATTCATATCTGCTGCATAGTTATTAATCGCCCTTGTAAGAGCTCCTCTAAAGCCTGCTAAGTGTGTACCCCCATCGCGTTGAGGAATATTGTTTGTAAAGCAAAGCATGGCTTCGTGATAGCTATCAGTCCATTCCATGGCAAGATCAATGATTATGCCTTCTTTCTCTCCTTGAATAACAATAGGTGGACTATGAAGAACATTTTTGCTTCGATCCAGATATTTAACGAAAGCTTGAACACCACCCTCATAATGCATGATGGCTTCTTTTACATCCACATGACGCTCATCTCTAAGATGTAGTGTTACACCTGAGTTAAGAAAAGCAAGTTCCCTTAGACGGTGCTCGAGAGTTCCATAATCAAATATGGTTTTTGTGAAGGTTTCTTTTGAAGGCAAAAAAGTCACCTCTGTTCCTTTTTTCTCTCCAGACTCACCAATCGCTTTTAAGGGAGCATCCGGCTCCCCATGGGTGAAGGTCATGTAATGCGTTTGACCCTTTGAATGAATGGTGAGTTCAAGCTTTTCTGAAAGTGCATTAACAACCGATACACCTACACCATGGAGACCGCCAGAAACCTTATAGGAATCCTGATCAAACTTACCTCCCGCATGGAGTTGGGTCATGATGACTTCCGCAGCCGAAACCCCTTCTTCTGCATGGATATCAGTCGGAATACCACGTCCATTATCTCTTACAGTAACAGATCCATCCGCTCGAAGAATAACATCAACCTTATCACAATGTCCTGCAAGCGCTTCATCAATGGCGTTATCCACGACTTCATAGACCATGTGATGAAGACCTGAACCATCATCCGTATCACCAATATACATACCGGGTCTTTTCCGTACAGCATCAAGTCCACGGAGGACTTTAATAGAATGGGCTCCGTATTCTGAGTTTGAATTGGTCTGTGGTGGTTGTGTCATCAATTGTCTCACTTATGTTTTCGATACTATTCGTGCTTCCTTTAGGCTCAGGAATTGAGCATTTCCCTGCAATTCCTCGAACAGAGACACATCTGTCCCTGTTAGCCAAGCCTGCATTTTAAGCTTAATAATCGCATCAAACAATGCTGTTCTTCGTCTTTTGTCAAGATGAGCAACAACCTCATCTAAAAGCAGAAGGGGAATCGCCCCTGTTCGAACGGATAAAAGATGGGCTGAGGCCATGACAATCGAGAGTAAAAGAGCCTTTTGCTCTCCCGTTGAACAGAGGGCTGCAGCTTGGTTTTTTTCAGGATATATGGCAAATAAGTCACTCTTGTGAGGCCCCAAACTACACCGACCCGTCAACCGATCTTGATCACGAGACCGGGAAAATCGCTCCCTCATTTCTTCTTCACAATCTTGTATACTATTGCATTCAATTAAAGTTTCCATATCTCCTTTAAGCTCAAGTTCTGCTCGGGGGAACGTGGCCTCTTGCTCTCTTAAAACAGTCATGAGTTGCCCAACAACTTCACGGCGCGCAACCGTAATCGCGATTCCTTCATTCACAAGAGAGTCCTCAAGACCCTCAAGCCATTTCGCATCCATCCTTCCTTGACGAAGAAGGAGAGATCTTTCTCTTAAAGCCTTCTCATAGCGATTTAAACGTTGAGCATGCAGGGGATCAAAGCCGTACACAAGACGATCTAGAAAACGTCTGCGACCTTGTGATCCTTCAAGAAAAAGACGATCCATCTGAGGAGTGAGCCAAATCATTGAAACCCATTCCGCAAGCACGGACTGGTTTTTAACCTTTTCACCATTAACCTTTGTCAGACGCTTCTCACTCTCAGGTCTCTCAGGGTCAAGACCTGTACCAATTTGAATTCCCTCGCCTTCATCCTTTAGTTGAGCGGAAACTATCCAAGGACCAGCACTACCCTGTTGTGTCACCTCTGAAAGACGAGCTCGGCGGAGTCCACGCCCTGGAATAAGAAAGGAGAGAGCCTCAAGGAGGTTTGTTTTCCCGGCCCCATTGGGCCCTGTTAGAACAACAGGAGAAAGATCAAGAGAGACACTGAAGATTTCATAACAGCGAAAATGGGAGAGCGTTAGACGCTCAACACCTTTTGTGACTTCGTCATCCCCAATCCGTTTGGCGTCATCCCCGCGAAAGCGGGGACCCAGGGCACATACTGATTGCGTAGCAATTAATGATTCTTTCATTCCTTCGGAATGTAGTAATTGTCCTGGGTCCCCGCTTTCGCGGGGATGACGCTGATGGGAAAGGGAGGTTCCCTTTTTCTTCATACCCCCTACCCCTTTGTCTTCTCCGCCCGTTTGCGATCATTGGGATCAAGGAGCATTTTTCGTAATCGAATCGATTGAGGAGTCACCTCAACTAATTCATCATCCTCAATATAAGCAATGGCTTGCTCTAACGTCATGATACGGGGAGGCGTGAGCCTCATAGCTTCATCCTTACCGGCAGCCCTAAAGTTTGTCAGCTGCTTCGCTTTTAATGCATTGACTTCTAAGTCATTATCACGGTTATGCTCACCAATAATCATACCTTCATAAATGGCAGTACCTGGATTAATAAACATAATCCCCCGGTCATCAAGCCCCCAAAGAGCATAGGTTACGGCTTGACCGCTCGCATTAGAAATGAGAACCCCATTTCGACGTCCTCCAATGGGTCCCTTATAGGGGCCGTAAGCATGGAAAAGGCGGCTCATGACACCGGTTCCACGCGTATCTGTCATAAATTCACCTTGATACCCAATCATCCCTCGTGAAGGGGCGATAAAGGATATCCTTGTCTTTCCGCCACCGGATGGACGCATATCGACCATCTCACCCTTCCGAAGCCCCATCTTCTCCACAACGATCCCCGTATATTCGTCATCAACATCTATTTGAATTTCTTCCATCGGCTCCAGTTGTTGACCTGAGACTTCATCTGTCTTGAAGAGCACACGGGGACGCCCTATGGCCAATTCAAAACCTTCTCTGCGCATGGTTTCAATGAGAACACCGAGTTGGAGCTCCCCACGACCTGCAACTTCAAAAGCATCCGTATTTTGGGTTTCTGTTACTTTGATTGAAACATTGCTTTCAGCCTCAGCTAGCAAACGGTCACGAATCATACGAGATGTAACTTTCTTGCCCTCTTTCCCTGCATAGGGTGAGTCATTGACACAAAATGTCATAGCAAGAGTTGGGGGATCAATGGGAATGGATGCAAGCGGCTCAGTCACCTCCGGCGCACAAATAGTATCCGCCACCGTTGCTTCCGTAAAACCAGCCACAGCGACGATATCGCCCGCAACAGCTTCTTGTATCGGAAGACGCTCAAGACCGCGGAACGCAAGAAGTTTCGTCAAACGCGATTGTTCAATAACTTTTCCTTCTCGATCTAAAGCTTTCACAGGCATATTGACTCTAGCAGTTCCACTCAGAATTCGACCTGTGAGCACACGGCCCAAATAAGGATCAGATTCAAGAGTTGTGACCAACATGGAGAATGGGGCCCCCGCGTCTCCTTCCGCTTCTGGAACACGCTTTAAAATGGCATTAAAGAGAGGAGAGAGATCGGCCTTTGCATCCTCTAGATTTTCAATGGCCCAACCTTCCTTAGCTGAGGCATAAAGAGTGGGGAAATCCAGCTGCTCATCATTCGCATCCAATGCTGCAAACAAATCAAAGACTTCTTCATGAACTTCATAGGGACGTGCATCCGGTTTATCCGCCTTGTTGACAACAACAATTGGATTAAGTCCCTGACGTAAGGCTTTAGCCACTACAAACTTTGTTTGAGGCATGGGACCTTCTGACGCATCCACGAGAACAAGCACGCCGTCCACCATAGAGAGAATGCGCTCCACCTCTCCCCCAAAGTCGGCATGCCCTGGAGTATCCACGATATTAAGACGATGACCTTGCCACTCAATGGAAGTACACTTCGCAAGGATTGTAATACCCCTCTCCTTTTCAAGGTCGTTACTGTCCATTGCCCGCTCAGCAATGCGTTGATTGTCACGGTATACACCGCTTTGACGAAAGAGAGCGTCCACAAGAGTTGTCTTCCCGTGGTCAACGTGGGCAATAATTGCTAAATTTCGAATCGTATTCATTTAAGGCCTTTAGTTAAAATAATTAAGTATTTTATAAATATAGTAATATTGTTTTTTATATACAAGGTATTATTGCTTTATAAGAATGAAAGCAGGACACTTAAAATCAATATTGGTAAGGAATGTAAACATCTTTTGATTGATTCGCAATGCAATATTTTCAGAATAACGAATTTATGACTTCTCAATTCTGAAGGATTTTTTCTTAAATCCCTAATGTTTTTCTTTGAAGTTCTGTAATTTGTTCAATCCCAAGTCTTGCAAGACGCATCATCTCAAACAACGCTTTTTCCTCAAACGGCTTTTCCTCTGCCGTTGTTTGAACCTCAATGATATCACCAGAGTCCGTGAGGACAAAGTTTGCATCCGCTTGGGCGGAACTATCTTCTATATAATCAAGATCCAGAACGGGCTCGCCATTTACAATGCCGCAAGAGACAGCTGCAACTTGATGATTCAAAGGTAAAGAAGAAAGTTTACCATCAGTTACAAGCTTCTGAAGAGCCTTATACAAGGCAACATAAGCTCCTGAAATTGCAGCTGTCCGTGTTCCTCCATCAGCTTGCAAAACGTCACAATCAATGGTGATTTGCCTCTCGCCTAGGGCATGGAGGTCTACAACTGATCGCAAAGCTCGGCCAATCAGTCGTTGAATTTCTTGAGTCCTGCCACTCTGCTTTCCTCGTGCAGCCTCACGGTCAATACGCGAATGGGTTGAACGAGGGAGCATTCCATATTCTGCCGTAATCCATCCTGTCCCTTTGTTTCTAAGGAAAGGAGGAACTTTTTCTTCGATTGAAGCAGTACACAAAACATGAGTATCCCCAAACTTTGCCAAGCAAGATCCTTCCGCATGTTTGGTAAAACCTAAATCAAAGGTGACAGTTCTCAGTTGATCCGGACGTCGGTTTGAAGGCCTCATAGGGTGTTTCCTCTCAGTTTTAATACATGTAATATACTATTGTGCACCCTCAGGAAAGCCAAACTTAATTTTCATGAGATATCGCTTGCAAACTTAAACAATACTCATCCCTGATCTTTTATACTTTTTTTCAAATTCTTTGTAGACTTCGCCATCGTTTCTATGGCCTACGACTATCAACTTCAATACCTCTCCTTCATGTCGATAAAGAATACGATATTCTCCAACATCTGCTCTGAAGAATCCTGCATAGCCTTTTAATGCTTCTGAATCATGCGGATGAGGATCCACTATAAGAGAAAAAATTTTCCGTACAACTTGCCTATATTGTTTGGCATCAAGACTATTTAAAAATTTTAAAGCTTCTTTTGACGGATCTAATTTATTCATTTATTGACTTTTCATTCCATAGCTTTTCCAATATTTTTTGTCCCTCTTCAACACCAACAAATCCGCCTTTTTCAGCTTCAAGGGCCCTCATCCCCCAATAAGCATCATCTAAAGCCTCCAGACGATCATATTCAGCTTTTGAAAGCATTACAATAGTTTCATGTCCTGTTTTACTCACCGTCACAGGCTCAGACATGGCTAATGACATGTATCGTCCAAAATGAGTTTTTGCCTCAGTTGCAGTTACGATCTTCATCTTAATTCTCCGCGGTTGTTTAATTAATATGATCATTATAACTGATTTGAGCATTTTAATCAAATGCAAAGAAATAACCATGATCAAAACAATAACAGAGACACCATTGACGTCTGAACCACTCGTTACTACATTCCAAATATGACCAAACTTGAAGAACTCGATAAAAGATCCCGTGAGGTGTTCCGCCGAATCGTGGATACATATGTTGAAACGGGTGAGCCTGTGGGCTCAAAAACTCTTTCGAGTCGCTTGGGCATGTCCTTATCACCGGCCACAATTCGTAACGTAATGGCTGATCTTGAAGCTGCTGGTCTTCTGTATGCTCCTCATACTTCAGCTGGTCGTCTTCCAACGGATGCAGGACTACGACATTTTGTTCATGGAATACTGGAAATTGGAGACCTTTCTCAAACCGAACAACAAGAAATCGAACGACAATGCAACAAAAGAAGCAAAAGCGTTCCAGACGTCCTCGAGGATGTTACCAAAACACTTTGCGGACTTAGCCGTTGTGCAAGCCTCGTTCTCGCTCCTAAATCCGAGTCAATCCTGAAACATGTGGAATTCGTAAGCCTTAGCCCAGGTCGCGTTCTTGTTGTTCTCATAACTGAAGACGGTCTGGTTGAAAACCGTATCATCGAGACCCCTCCAGGAATACCACCTTCAAGCTTAATTGAAGCCGGAAATTATCTCAATCATCGGCTCGCAGGACGTACGTTGAACGAAGCAAAAAGCCAAATTTTGGGGGAGCTTGAGAGTAACAAATCCCAACTGGATACGTTAACAAGCAAAGTCGTTGAAGAAGGCCTTGCCATCTGGGCCGGCAAAGGCTCATCTCTTATAATAAGGGGGCAATCGAATCTCCTTCAAGATGTCCGTCATGTTGAAGAGCTGAATCAAATTCGGATGCTCTTTGAGGCTCTTGACGCTCAAAATGAACTCGTAGAACTCCTCGACGCCGTGATGGCAGCAGACGGTGTTCAAATCTTTATCGGATCTGATAATAGTTTATTTCAACATTCAGGATGTTCTCTCATTGTCTCCCCTTACTCAACTGAAAACGGGAGAATTGTCGGAGCTATTGGTGTGATTGGCCCTGCAAGACTTAATTACAGTCGCATCATTTCTATGGTAGATTATACAGCAAAACTGATTAGCAAAACGATAGGGTAAATTATGACAGATGAAATCAAAGAGGAAGACGTACCAAACGAAGTTTCAAAAGAAGAAGAACTTCAAGAGGATGTTGCAAAATTAAAAGATCAACTTCTCAGAACCATGGCGGAACTTGAGAATTTTCGAAAAAGAGCTGAACGTGAGCGTGAGGAAATGGCAAAATATGCAATTACGAATTTCGCGAGAGATCTCCTCACTGTTTCTGACAATCTCAGGCGAGCCCTTGAAAGTATTCCTGAAGACCACGACCATCCCGAAAAGCTCTTGAAAAGCCTGCTCGAGGGCGTTGAAATTACAGAAAAGGAACTCGCCTTCGCCTTTAAGAAGCATGGTATTGAAAAGATTGAGCCTTTAGGTAAACCGTTTGATCATCATCTCCATCAAGCGATGTTTGAAGTGGATGATTCAGATCAAGCTCCCGGGACGATTGTACATGTTCTGCAGGCGGGCTATCAACTTCATGACCGCCTGCTCCGCCCAGCTATGGTCGGCGTCTCGAAAACAAAAAGTAATGGAGCTACGTTGAAAACAGACGAAGGCGTCACTACATAAAAAGATAGCAAAGGAATTCTTAACAACTTTGACAAAGAAAGAGGAATTATGAGTAAAGTTATTGGAATAGATTTAGGTACGACAAATAGTTGCGTTGCGATTATGGATGGAAAAGAAGCCCGCGTTATTGAAAATGCTGAAGGGGCTCGTACTACGCCATCAATGGTTGCGTTTACCAATACAGGAGAACGTCTTGTGGGTCAGGCAGCAAAACGACAAGCAGTTACAAACCCAGAAAATACGTTGTTTGCAATTAAGCGTCTGATTGGACGCAGTTATAATGACCCCATGACTCAAAAGGATAAAGGCCTTGTTCCCTACAAGATCGTTGAAGGAGAGAACAAGGACGCTTGGGTAGAGGTTGAAGGTAAGAAATATAGCCCCAGTGAAGTGAGTGCGTTCATACTTCAAAAAATGAAGGAAACAGCTGAGAACTTCCTTGGTGAAAAAGTCACACAAGCGGTCATCACGGTTCCAGCTTATTTTAATGACTCCCAAAGACAAGCCACAAAAGACGCAGGCAAAATCGCAGGTCTTGAGGTCCTCCGTATCATTAACGAACCAACAGCGGCAGCTCTCGCTTACGGTCTTGATAAGAAAAACGGTGAAACCATTGCAGTGTATGACCTTGGTGGCGGAACTTTCGACGTCTCTATCCTTGAAATCGGCGACGGTGTCTTTGAAGTGAAATCAACCAATGGAGATACTTTCCTTGGCGGTGAAGACTTTGACGCCCGTATTATTGATTTTCTTGCAGATGAATTCAAGAAAGAGCAAGGTATTGACCTTCGTAAGGACAAGCTTGCCCTTCAACGTTTAAAGGAAGCGGCTGAGAAGGCAAAGATTGAGCTTTCAAGCGCATCACAAACGGACGTGAATCTTCCTTTCATTACAGCCGATGCTTCAGGGCCGAAACATTTGAACGTAAAGCTTTCTCGTGCCAAATATGAAAGCCTCGTTGAAGATCTCGTTGAAAGAACCATTAAGCCATGTAAGGCAGCCCTCGATGATGCTGGTCTTAAGGCAAATCAAATTGATGAAGTGATTCTTGTTGGTGGTATGACTCGTATGCCAAAGATCATTGAAACAGTTCAAAAATTCTTTGGGAAAGAACCTCACCGTGGCGTTAACCCGGATGAAGTTGTGGCCTTGGGTGCCGCCATTCAAGGTGGTGTTCTCAAAGGTGATGTGAAGGACGTTCTACTCCTAGATGTGACCCCTCTCTCCCTCGGTATTGAAACCCTGGGAGGGGTGTTCACACGACTTATTGATCGCAACACGACGATCCCGACGAAGAAGAGCCAGGTGTTCTCAACAGCCGATGATAACCAAACAGCCGTAACAATCCGCGTTTTCCAAGGAGAACGTGAAATGGCTGCAGACAACAAAATTCTTGGCCAGTTTGACTTGATGGGACTCCCCCCTGCTCCACGCGGTATGCCTCAAATTGAAGTCGCGTTTGACATTGACGCGAACGGTATTGTTCACGTATCCGCAAAGGATAAAGCCACAGGTAAGGAACAACAGATCCGCATTGAAGCCTCTGGTGGTTTATCTGAGAAAGACATTGAACAAATGGTGAAGGATGCAGAAGCTCACGCCTCAGAAGATAAGGAACGCCGTGCTCTTGTGGACACCCGCAACCAAGCGGAAGCGCTGATTCATACAACCGAAAAGACGCTTAAAGAACATGGAGACAAGATCGGAGCAACAGATCGTGAGAAGGTTGAAGCTGCTGTTAAAGATCTTCGTGAATCCTTGGATTCCCCAGAAAGATCGGTAATCCAGCAGAAAACTGAAGTGTTATCACAAGTTTCAATGGCGCTCGGTGAAGCAATGTATAAAGCGAATCAAGAAGATACATCTTCAGAAATCCAAGATGAATCTCAAGAGACGAAGAAAGAAGATGTTGTTGACGTTGACTTTGAAGAAGTTGACGAAGATAAAAAGAACAAAGCTTAATCGACATGGCAAAACAAGACTATTATGAGCTCCTTGGAGTGGCAAAATCGGCCTCAGCCGATGAGCTAAAAAAAGCCTACCGAAAGCTGGCCATGAAACATCACCCGGACAAAAATCCGGGTGATAAGGAAGCTGAAAAAAAGTTCAAGGAAATCAACGAAGCTTACGACATCCTGAAAGACCCGCAAAAACGCGCTGCCTATGACCGCATGGGGCATTCTGCATTTGAAGGAGGAATGGGAGGTGGCGCTGGAGGATTCCATGGCGGCGGTTTTGACTTTAATGCTGCTGGTTTTGGCAATGTCTTCGATGATATTTTTAGTGAATTTATGGGTGGTCGTCAGAGCCAAGCCGAGGCCGCTCTTCGAGGTGCTGACCTTCGCTACAATATGGAAATCACTCTTGAAGACGCTTACAACGGGTTGAAGAAGAACATCAAAATTCCAACCAATGTAACATGTGACATTTGTCATGGATCGGGTGCTGCAAAGGATACAAAACCCGAAACCTGTCCGACCTGTCATGGATCAGGAAAAATCAGAGCCCGCCAAGGATTCTTTACGATTGAGAGAACTTGCTCTCATTGCCACGGCATGGGACAGATCATCAAAGATCCCTGCAAAACTTGCCATGGATCTGGCCGTATGCGGAAAGAAAAAACCTTAAGCGTTTCCATTCCTGCAGGTATTGACGACGGTGCCCGTATTCGCTTGGCTGGGGAAGGAGAAGCTGGGATGCGCGGCGGCCCTTCAGGCGACCTCTATATTTTTCTCCATGTAAAGCCTCATAAGTTCTTCCATAGAGATGGAACGAACATTTATTGTGAAGTCCCAATTTCCATGTCAACCGCAGCTTTGGGGGGTGAAGTTGAAGTCCCCACTATTGATGGTCATAAGGCTCGTGTAAAAGTACCCGAGGGCACCCAATCTGGTAAACAGTTCCGTCTTAAGAGTAAAGGAATGCCTTTATTACGTACAACATCAAAAGGCGATATGTATATCCAAGCCATGGTCGAAACACCCGTAAGCCTTTCTAAACGCCAACGGGAACTCCTGGAAGAATTCAAAAGTCTAGAGAAGAAATCTCACTCCAGCCCTCTCTCGGAAGGATTCTTCGCGAAAATAAAGGACTTGTGGTCGTAGACTCTCAATAAAAACAGCGTCATTTCAGTGAAGTCCTTTTTCTTGAATTTTCCTTTAACGCTTGGGCATATAAGGAAACCCCACTTGAGATAACGATCTGATGTTCTGGTGACAGGTTCTGTAAGGTCACTTGAACTTGCCCTCGAGCGATCCTATTAATTTCATAGACTTTCTCTCGTCCTAAAGCCGTAAGCTTAAGAAGATGACTTCTGCGATCCTTTTGATTTGTTTCAGACTTAATATAACCTTGTTCAATGAGAGACTTTGCCAAGCGACTCACGGTTGTTCGGTCCAAGAGAAGCTCACAGCTGAGCTCAACAGGTGTCAAATCTCTCTCCCCCAACTTCTGGAGGGCATAACATTGGGAAATCGATCCCACATGCTCAAACTGATGCTCAAGCGACCCTATATGTAAAATAATGTCCCGTATGCTTTTTCGAATCGTGTCGATTTTTTCGTTATCATTCATTCCCTGTCCTTTTTAGGTGCACCATGCATTTGTTTTTGAGCGTCGTCAAGGGGCTTCGCAGTGATCAGTAACCAGTAATCAGGAATCAGATATTTTTCTTTTATCTTATTGATATTAATGCATTATATAGTTGCGTGCTACATTCAGTTATGCAAATTTTCTTTGCAATTTGATGACAAAACCGCTTAAGACGATAAACGCGATTCCGATGATGATTAATGATACAGGCCAGCCTACTGAGTCCACAAAGTGAAGCCATGTATATCTTCCTATATATCCGAGAAGGGACAATGAGCTTGTAAAGAGAATAGCTTTGCTTCTCGTTAAAACACTCAGATAAATAACAAACCCACACAAAACTGCAAACAAAGACTCTACAGATGTGTTATAGAAGTCACTAAAAGCCCCTCCCAGAAACATGACGGTCGCAAGAAAGTACCATAATCCGATTGCTGGCTTGTAAGGTGTTTCTTTCAATGAAAGGCAAATGAAAAAAAGTGACATTCCTAGACCCATTAATATATATGAATCTTTATAGCCAAACTGATCAAATAGGGTGACGAGGAACCCAAGCCCAAAAAAGATAGCCATAAATAGGAGTAAACTCAGCTTCTTTTCCCAAAAGGTTACAAGTTGCTGCGTAAACATGATTCCAAACACAACTAAGATGGCCCCATGACTATCTGTCGACGCCCCATAGATTTCGTACAAAAGGACAAATAATCCAAGGGGTTGCAGGATAGCAGAAACAAGGAATAAGGCCTGTGTCACCTTCTCATACCGAGGATTTTGGGAGAGTCCTAAAGCAACTGAATAGCAGGAAAACCCAGCACCAAAGGTCAAGAGTACTCTTGAAAAACTATTCATACTCGCCCAGAACATGGTCGTATACACACCCACCCCTGCAAAAATGAGGATGCCACCGATATATGACAAAAGCTCAGAAAGACCAAAAGCATGGGAAGTCGCGACAACTTCTGGGGATACTTTAAGTACGTCACGAATTTCCTCTAAGGAAATGTGATGAACCTCCACAAGTTTCTTAATCTGATTTATTGCTTTTTGCCGACTCTCCATAGGACCTCTTAAGGAATAACCCAACCTTCGAATCTAGCTCCCCAATAGTTCTCTAGGGGCAATTGAAACTTTTCTATACGTCCCGACTTACTGATAGACATTGTATCTCTTTTGTTTCCCCCGAAGAATAAAGAAAAGAGGAATAGACTATCATTACTTTCTGTCGTGATCTGATACCCATCAGGTGCCTTTTTGGATTTATCAAGCTGCTTTAAAGACAGGTCATTAAATACGATCGTTCGCATCTCATGAGCTGGAATGAGATGTTCTTTCTTATTTTTGAATGCCGAATTCAACAAGGTGATCTTTTTTGATTGAACATCAATCAAATAAACATCAGGAGCTTCAACTGGATTATTTGATTGATTATAGAATTCAAGCTGAAGTTTTCCATTCACAACAGTTAGTTTTCCCTCATTTTGATAATTTCTGATGGAATAAATGATATTAAATTTTGGTGCAGGAACAAGGTAGGAAGTCAGAAGTGGCAATCCCGCCAGGACGATCACCATGAGGAGAGGAATCAATAGCCCTATATAAAGAGCCGGATTCTTTTTAAATGCTTGAATCATATTTTCCTCATTATTTTATATAGAGAGTTTTCCATAAATTTATTAAAAGACAGTAAAGCTTACCGGCTCCGTTTCACTCCAACATAATATGCCCCCTGCCCCCCATCTTCGGGTCTTGCAGGATGTTGAACATAAGACACAAGATTCCGCAAGGGTGTTTCGCTGAGCCAATAAGGCAACATGGATCGAATGGTTTGGCCAGCACTTAACGCTCCCTTCCCCGTAATAATCAAGACATTGCGAATATTCTTTGTTTGAGCATGTAGGAGAAACCTTTCAAGTGCTCCATAGGCATTATCGAGAGTCATGTCATGCAAGTCTAACTTGGCCTCAATCTTCACCCGCCTGACTTCTTTTCTTGCCAAGGTTTGGGGAGGCGCTGAGATTAGCTGCTTTTCAATGCTTCTCTTCGACAGATGCGGCCTCACATCTGTCCGTATACGGGGCACAGGCGACTCCGAAACCTTATCTGTTTTCTTCTTTCTCTTCACATCCTTCGTATGTGTGAGCCAAAGATGCATATCATCGGGTGGGGGTTTCTTTGCCATTCACTTCATCTTTTGTTTTAGAAAGGTGTAGTTCTTTCGTTTTGTTAATAATATCCTGAACTTTTTGCTCAAAAATATCCTTGGGTGGTAAGACCGTTAGATATTGAGCCACATGAATATTATTAGAGACGAGGTCGAATAGCTTGATCATTTCACTATCTTTTTCAGTACATAAAATGATACCGATCGGCGACTCCTCATCTGCTCTACATTCATGTTTACTTAGCCAGTTGAGATACATCTCCATTTGTCCTTTATGGGCCGGCTTAAAATGCGTTGTCTTCAATTCAATGACAACAAGACGTTTTAAATCCCTATTGTAAAGCAAAAGATCTATATAAAAGTCAACATTCCCAACAGTGATTCTCTTTTGTCTTGCAATGAAGCAAAATCCAACACCAAGCTCCAAAAGAAACTTCTCTATTTGATCAAGAATGGACGCTTCGAGTTGAGACTCACTATAATTCATTGGAAGATTCAAAAAATCAATTACATAAGGATCCTGAAGAATAAGTTGAGGAATAAGCTTATCTTTAGCATTTACCAAACTCTTTGAACTATCAATTACATTCTCTGGCTGCTGAGAAATGACTGTTCGTTCATAAAGCATTTTGCCAATCATTTCCCGTAATGTACGTACACTCCATGAATCTATTCGACACATCTCAGCATAAAAATCCCGCTTTTGTTTATCCTGAATCGGAAGAAGCTCAACGAAATGACTCCATGTCAATCGCGTCGACAGTGTAGACGCGATCTCTAAACTCGGAAAAGCTTTATAAAACTGAATCGTTCTTTGGATAACTCGAGCTCCAAATCCTTTACCATATTCAGTTTGCAGCGTATGACCGATTTTCTCGATTATCTTCTCACCATACTCTGGTCGACCAAACTTAAGAATTTCAGTTTGAATTGTTTTGCCTATGTTCCAGTAAAGCAATGTCATTTCTTGGTTTACAGAAATAGCCAAACGATTTTTAGAAGAGTCGATGAGAGATCTTAAGGTCGCTAATAAGTTATCCTGTTCGAGTTTCTGAAGCATTGTGCATCTCCCAAAAAAAGATTTATTAGTTTATTGGATATTTGATTAAACCAGTCAGACGAGACTCTAATAATTGATAGGTAACTTTGAGTCCCAGTATGGAAGTTTACTTATTTTGAATGAAACAGCAATGCTAAAGATTAGAAATGCTCTTGTTTACACGTACACATCTTCTATTTGCTCACAACTCATAGAGCTTTTGAATTATCTGCCAGGGATGGCAGTCATATATTTTACACTATTGCCCAAGCATTGACTTCTCCACAAAAAGAACCCTCAAATCCTCCTTAGGCGTGAAGTTCTTGATTTCCACAACATACTTCCCATCAGGTGTCTTGACAGGCTTTACATCCCCCACAGGACAAAAGCTCACTAGTGTATTGTCGGGTGGTGTGATTTCCAAACGAAAGTCTCGGATAGGACCATTCCAATTCGCTCCTGTTTTAAGAACATAGGCAATCTCATAGAGTCTTAATACGGCTACTTTATTTTTCGACATGGCTTTAAAGAGCCCTAAAACTTCAGACTTCATGCTATCGTCTAAGCAGTAATCAGACCACTTTCTGTTTTTATTATTCAGTTTAAGTTGATCGAATGAGTCAACTCCCACCGTTGTATCTGCTTCGATCCAATTGAGACCAGTAGCCGGCTTATAGGTATGCTGTACTTTATGGACTTTACTTGCTGGGAATGTATCCTGCCAGTAGAAAACTGTTTGGGTCGTCCATAGAGGTTTGCCTTCCTTATCCAAAAGTTTAAGCTTCTTGAGCTTTTTCGCAAATTCTGGCTTGTCATGAATCCACCCTGATTCCATATTACCCATAATTAATAAGGTAGATAATGGGATATCATTCTTTCGAAGAAATTCTGTAATGTCCTTACCATCAGGCATTGTGGCTGTAATACGTGTATTATAACCATAAAGTGACCCATCGGAATACCGCTTGAAGTTTAAAAAAGGTGTGTCGTTAACAAAATTATAGAGGCTTTGACTAGAATGGACTCCATCTTTTCTTCCAACTGGATTTTCCTCAAGGAAGGTCCTTGCAATATAATCTTGATCCCATGTTGGATTTGGGTTCTCAAAAGGGGGTAAGGGAAATGCCACATCAACCGTTATATCTTTCTCCGTAGGGTTACGAAACTCATAGGCAACATCTACCTGATCTTTGCTGATCTTCAGGACTTCTTTTTCCATAATGATGTCTTTAGACTTTTCATAAATGATCTCACTTGAGGCCACCGTTGCAACGGTATCATTGGCATGAACTGCAATTGGGATAAGAGATAAAGCAAGGGATAAACGTAAATACATTTCAAAGACTCCTGTTATAATAGGTTGAAATGTACAAGAAACTTCCTTGAATAACAAGTCTGCACCATCTAACAATTGACTTCTGATCTTAATATGTCTATACACCAATAAGAATTTACGTTTTTAAGGAGACCAAAATATGAAGCGCACATTTCAACCCAGCAATATCGTAAGAACGCGTCGTCATGGTTTCCGCGCACGTATGGCAACAGTTGGCGGTAGGAAAGTTCTTAATCGTCGCAGAGCTAAGGGGCGCGCTCGCCTGAGTGCATAACTCCATTGGAACGCCTTAGAAAACGTTCAGAGTTCGTTCAACTTTCAAAATCCGGCCAGCGTTGGGTTACTCCAGCTTTTATCCTCCAAGTCTTTAAAAGAGAACAAGAAGGCTCTGTTCGATATGGTGTCACTGCAAGTCGTAAGGTAGGAGGCGCTGTTGAACGGAACAGAGCTAAAAGAAGACTTAGAGCCCTTATCCGAATCGTCCTCCCAGAGGTCGGACTTCCAGGCCTAGATTATGTTCTCATTGCAAAAAAAGAGGTGTTAAAGCGAGACTTTTCTTTAATGGTTGAGGAATTAAGAATCGCTCTAACGAAGGTGCATACCAAGGGTTAATAATTATTTCCTCAATGCAGTTGTAATCCTCACCAGATCCTTTGTCAGTGCATTAATTCTTTCTTTTGTCACATCATTGAATTGATTTTGCTTATTAAAATCATCGCTGGATGCCATCACAAAGGAAGGCACAACAATGATTTTCGAATCAATAATGAGACTATTCATTAAAGGGAAAAACGCATAAGTGCTAGCTTTTCCACCCGAAGCTCCCATGAAGGCCACGACCTTGTCTTGCCACACCCTTCCCCCTAATACCTCTTTGTGAGCATGAGCTGTAAGCTCAACAAGGTTTTTTGTTACCGCCGCTACGCTATTGAGATAGATGGGTGAGGCTATAATAATTCCATCTGCTTTTCCTATGAGATCATGGATCTCTTTAACTTGAGGATCATCATAGGACTCTCCCTCATGCCCACTTGCAATCGGCAGCTTATAGTTTCGAAGATCAATAAAATTAACCTTTTGTCCTTGATCTTTAAGGTCCTTTACGGCCTGTTCTGCGAGAAGAGCGCTATGACTGTTTTTACTGAGACTACAGCTTAAAACAAGGAACTGAAGATCTTTTGCATAAGCTTGTCCAAAACATGTCATAAGGATCAGTAGACATACATAGATCGTTTTCTTCATGATCTTCTCCATTAATAAATCTATCTCCCAGCCCAAAGGAAGTAATTTACATCCGTTGATGGAGAGAATTCCCAGTCACAAATAAAAGGGTTATATTTTAGTCCTGTCAAGGCTTGCTTTTCCAAGCCCAAGGCAAGCAATTGTTTGGTAAGGTCCTCGGGGGGGATGAATTTCTCCCAAGAATGAGTCCCCCGTGGGGCCCACCCTAAAACATGTTCTGCAATAAGCACTCCTAGAAGGTAAGACTTAAGGGTTTTATTGAACGTTGTCATGACCAAACATCCTTGCGGGCTTAATCGCTCCACACATGCTTTCAAAAATCCTTTCGGATCGTTAACGTGTTCAATAATCTCTGAGGCAACTATAATGTCAAAAGAAGTAAAATCTGAGGGCAAATCTTCGATCGCATAGGGTAAATATGTAATATTAAGATCCATTTCTTTCGCATGAGACTGGGCAACTTCTATATTCTCTTTCACCGGATCAATCCCAACAACATCAGCTCCTAAGCGAGCCAAAGGCTCACATAAGAGCCCTCCGCCACAACCGACATCAAGAATTCGAAGACCTTTCATGAACTCAACCTTTTCCTTAATAAAGGCAACCCTAAAGGGAGTGATGGCATGCAGGATTCGAAAGGGCCCCTCTTCATCCCACCATGTCTCACTTAATGTTTTGAAATGATTGAGCTCGGCTTGATCTTGCGTATTCAGATTCATTTACTCCCTCATTACGCGAACAAGAGAAGATAAATTAAATGTCATCATTTTTAAATACGTATCCGCTTCAGTCCCGGGTGCAGATAAGGCATCAGAATATAGGATACCCCCAATTTTTGAGCCTGTTTCATGAGCGATCCCTTGCATTAATCTCGGGTTTGAGATGTTCTCTATAAAGATAGCTTTAATCTTATCTTTTTTAATTTGGCGAATTAAAGCAGCAACTGCTTTTGCTGAAGGTTCGGCTTCCGTGCTCATTCCCTGGGCTGAGTAAAAAGCAATGCCAAAGTCACGCCCCAAATAACTAAAAGCCGCATGGTTGGTGATGACACGTCGTTGATCAACGGGAACAGACTCAAGTTGCTTTGTCGTTTCAAGTTCTAATGATTTCAATGACTTCTTGTACGTATCTCCGCGACCTTTAAAATAGGATGCTTCCTCTGGCATAAGGGTCGAGAGGCAGGTAACAATATTATCAATGTAGAGTTGAGATTCTTTTAGACTTAGCCATGAATGGGGATCAGTATAAATCTTTCCCCGAATCATTTTTTGAAGGGGTTTAATGCCCACTGTTGCAACACACCTTTTCCCACGAAAGCCAGAAGCGTTAATAAGCCGCTCAATCCACCCTTCAAACCCCAGACCATTAATAACAACCATATCTGCCCTTCCCAAATCTTTCGCATCCCTTGGGCGGGGCTCATAAATGTGAGAATCTTGATTGGGTCCTACTAAGTTTTTGACATGCACCTTGTCTCCAGCAATGACATGAACCATATCCCCAAGAATACTAAAGGATGTAATCACAAAGGGCTTTGCAACAGCAGGGGTTGCTAACACAATCAGCGTCATCCTCGCGAATGCGGGGATCCAGGATAAACAACTCATTCCGAAGGAATGTAAAAATTTTACTTTGCTTCGCAGGGAGTTATAGCCCTGGATCCCCGCATTCGCGAGGATGACGCCCTTGGGTTTAGTAACGATATTAGAATAGTTCAGATCCATCATGCCATCCCATGTTGCTGTTTTAGGGTTCCAAAGGGTGCAATAAAAAGAGAAACGACATAGATAAGTCCAGCTACCAAAATAATGGCTGGCCCTGAGGGCCACTCCAAATGATAAGACAGCAGAAGTCCAATATATCCAGAAAGGATCGCAAAAAGACTTGAGATAAGAAAGAGCGACCAAACATGACGCGCCCAAAGACGGGCAGACACAGCCGGAAGCATCATCATCCCTAAAGCCATTAATGTACCTAAAGCTTGAAAACCTGCAACGAGATTTAAGGCAACGAGAATCAGGAAGATGAAGTGATAGATTTCCCCTCTCCCCCCGATAACACGCAGAAAACCTTGGTCAAAACATTCAATAATAAGAGGGCGATAGATAACTGCCAATGTGACAAGAGTTAGGGTTGTAATACCTGTCACCATAATGAGAGAGGTCATATCCACCGCTAACACAGTTCCAAACAAGAGGTGCATCAAATCAACCTGACTCCCTTGGGTGGAAACAATAAGCACACCAATCGCAAGAGAAACCAAATAAAATCCGGCAAAGCTCGCATCTTCATTGAGGATTGTAAATCGTGAAATCGCCCCCGCAAGGAGTGCAACAAGGAAGCCTACAATGAATCCTCCCAAACCCATAATAGGTAAAGAAAGACCACCGATGAGAAAACCTATTGCCGCTCCAGGAAGAATCGCGTGAGCTAACGCATCTCCCATGAGGCTCATTCTACGAAGAACAAGCAAGACTCCCACAGGCCCGCAGCCTAAAGCTAAGGCAACACAAGCCATCAAGGCTCTCTTTAAGAATACATAATCCACAAAAGGGGCAATGAAGAAGTCATACATTTGACACCTCTTCTTCCCATTGACGCGATGCTCTTAAAGCTTGCTTTAAATGATCTCGATTCAAAACTTTTGCAGTTGGTCCACATTGATAATAACTTCTCGCAAGAAGGAGGGTCTTCGGGAAAAACTCCTGCACCAGATCCATATCATGAAGTACGGCGATTACAAGACGACCTTCCTTTACCCATTGCTGAAGAAGCTTCATGAGGTCGCTAATCGTCCTGCCATCAACGCCCGTAAATGGCTCATCCAGAAAGATAACAGGAGCGTCCTGAAGGATGAGGCGGGCAAATAATACACGTTGAAATTGGCCACCTGAGAGCGATTGGAGAGGTGTTCGTGCAAACGATGTTAGACCCACTTGATCCAAGGCCTCTTGCATCTTTAAGCGCTGTTCCTTAGAATACCGTCTCAATATCCCCACCTGCCGAAAAAGCCCCATGGCAATCGTATCACCCACCGTCAGGGGAAAACGACGATCGAGTAGGTTTTGCTGAGCAAGATAAGCCACATCACAGGGACAGAACCCATGAAAAGTGATTTTGCCTCCTTCATTTTTTTGCAGCTCAAGCAAAGCTTTAAGGAGTGTACTCTTCCCCGCGCCGTTTGGACCAGCAATAGCCCACAACTCTGGGGCTTCGAAATGACAGGTGAGATCAGAGATAACAGAGTTATGGGGATAAGCTACTGACAGATTTTGAATGTCAATGGAAATAGGCCCTTCGGGTATTTGTTCAATGGCGGTATGGTTGGTTTTAAAAGGATTCCAAGAACGGGACGCTTTGTGATCCATTGTCTATAGTGCCCAACAAACCCCAAGCCACAAAACAAGAAGGATAAAAAGAGTTAACGTCATCCGATAAGCAACACCGTGAAGGAGTGGATTTTTATAACTCTGCATTTCTTCTTAAACCTCATGCAACTAAGAATCATTCTTAACTAGATTTCAGTATTGTCCTATTTACTGTAATTTGTCAAGAGAAGTTGGCTATAGCCCCCACACTCGCTCAAATATGACGAGCATGGGGAAAGCCTATAACTTAATAAAGTTCCTTTGCCTCTACAATTGCTCTAAAGACAGAGATCTTCCCCTTTGGGGTTCCATCGCTGATTTGTTCAATATTCAAGAGCCAAGTGCTAAAATCCATTTCACTGTTCATCGCATTTGCAAGAAAAAAACTTAATATCTCACGTTTCTCTTCATCCACCATACCGGCTACAACTCTTTCAAAGACTACCCTAGAAGCCTCTACATCGATGCGCTTATCATCTTCTGCATTCTGCTCAAACAAACCCCATAGACGTTGCATTTCTGAAGCATGCATAGGTATAACCTTGTCCTCTTCTTGAAGTGCCCGTGGTTTATGATTGTGTTCTTGAAGTGGCTTACGCACATGACCCTGTGGCTTCTTTCTATATACCGGTGTTGCGACCTCATAAGAATCAAAAGAGGTTCGTCTCATTGCATGGGCTGGCAAAGCAGCGCCCAAAACAATAAAACATAAAATTGATTTTTTAAATAACATAATGATACTCCTTTAATACTCTCTACATTACCCACCCACAAAGGGATGTCAAAGGTGTCGAAAAAATCCAATTATAGTTGTCGTAATTTTAACACACTTATTGTATTTGATTAGACCATTCCATGGAGAGTATAGTGTCAAACATGTTGAATATAAGAGAAGCTTTCATCCGTCACATGGCCCTCATTGGATCGTTAGGCCAACTCCTATTTTATTTTCAGGCTTTTAACATTTTTTGGAACAAAAATGCCGGTGAAGTTTCCCTCATTGGATTTATTATTTCAGCAACAGCTATGGCGTGTTGGACAACCTATGGATTTCTTATCAAAGACAGACCACTTCTCATTGCTAATCTCATTGGTGTCATCGGTGCTTTATCTGTAGTTACAGGAATCATCATTTATGGTATAGTCTAACCATGGATAAGATTTACAATGTCAGCATTATCATTGGAAGCTTAAGGAAGGATTCGATTAACCGAAAAGTCGCTAATGCGCTTATAAAGCTAGCCCCCTCTTCTCTTGCCTTCCATTTTATTGATATTGGGAAGCTTACCCTTTATAACCCTGATCTGGAAGAGAATACGCCAAAAGAATGGATAGATCTTCGTGAGCAAATTAAATCTACCGATGCCCTTCTTTTTGTAACCCCAGAATATAACAGGTCCGTACCTGGGGCCCTTAAGAACGCCATTGATATAGGGTCTCGCCCCACTGGTTTTAATGCTTGGGCGCGAAAGCCAGGCGGAGTGGTTACAGTCTCTCCAGGAGGTATAGGCGGTTTTGGAGCCAATCACCATTTGCGCCAGACCCTTGTTGCTGTGAATGTTTTCACGATGGCCCATCCAGAAGCTTATATTGGTGGTGCGTATGAGCTCTTTGATGAAAAGGGAAACCTCATAAACGAAAAAACAGAAAAGTATTTAAAAAGGTTCATGGAAGTCTTTGAAGAATGGGTCCGGAAGTTTGTCTTATGAAAAGTTCATATTCGGAAACAAATTTTCATGATTTTATATCATCCCATTGATTTTACTTACCAAATCCCTTCTCGCATCAAAACATCCGCAAGACGGTGAGTCAGCATAATATCTGGAGGTGGAAATGGATAGTCCACGAGGTCTTCATATCTCACCCATGCAATCTTTTGCCCCTCTGCTCCATGAGGTGTTCCCTTCCATTTTCGGCACAAGTAGAGGGGCATCACAAGATGGAACGTTTCATATCCATAGGAAGCAAATGTGAGTGGCTCTAAGTCCTCTGGAAGTATATCGATGTGTAGCTCTTCTTTCAGTTCCCTCACAAGGGCAATTTCGGGCGTCTCCCCTGATTCCAACTTCCCTCCTGGAAGTTCCCACACACCTGCTAGTCTTTTTCCAGGTGGGCGATCTGCAAGGAGAAGTTTACCTTCATCATTAACAAGGGCTGCAGCCACAACCCACACAATTGGACGCTCGACGGCGTTATAGGCTGTCATAAACTCATGAGCTGAGAGCGAATAGGTTACTGCGGTTTGCGTCCCTTCATAAGCGACTGATGTAGCTTCTGTTGTTCCAGTTTCATGAAACCCAAAGTGTTCAAAAATTCGCTTTGATGCTGTATTGGTCGTTTTCGCTCTCCCAAAAATTTCGGTTATTCGAAGACTTACAAAAGAAAAATGAAGAAAAGCTTTTACAGCTTCTTTCATATACCCTTGCCCCCAATGTTCAACCCCGAGCCAATAACCAAGTTCTCCCTCAAGACCAACACTTCCGAGTAAGACATTATCTTGTCTTCGAACGATGGCCAAATTGACTCCACGTCCTTGTTTGATATTTTCCCGACAGTAGGAAACCCAGAATTCAGCATCTTCTTTGCCATATGGATGCGGCATCCTTGTCAGATTTTCAGCAACCCGAATATCATTAGCAAGACTCGTCAGCTCTGGAATATCCTTTTCTTCATAAGGCCTAAGAAGGAGCCTTTCTGTCACAATCGGAAGGAAGGGACGGTTTTGAAGGTAAGGTGGAATCACGACTCACCCGGCTTCTCACTAAAGTGTTCAGGGTATTTATTTTCGACCTCAGCCCATTTATCAGCCTCGGGCAAAGGGAGTTTTGTCCAAGTTATCTTAGGCCACTGGCTCGCATACTTCGCATTGAGCTCAACCCACTTTTCCATACCTGGTTTGGTATCAGGAACTATGGCATCGATAGGACACTCAAGTTCACAGACCCCACAATCAATACAAACCTGTGGATCAATGACGACCATGTTCTCCCCCTCATGGAAACAATCCACAGGGCACACAACAACACAATCCGTGTATTTGCATTTTATGCATTTATCCGTTACGACATAGGTCATGGATTACCTCAATTAACTCAGTAACAAACTATCGTCATCAAGTTCTAAACCACTAGCTTTGTGGAAAAGATCAAGTAGATCACTTACGGTTAAGCCTTCACGTTCCTTATCTCTAACATCGAACACAACTCGACCTTCATTGAGCATAATGGTTCGATTACCCAAATCAAGAGCTTGATGCATGCTATGGGTCACCATAAGGGCCGTCAAATGTTTCTCTGCTACAATCTCACGGGTGAGTTCAAGGATAAAGGCGGCTGTCTTAGGATCAAGGGCAGCTGTATGCTCATCTAGCGCGAGTATCTTCATAGGCTGAACAACCGCCATAATAAGACTCACCGCTTGTCTTTGGCCTCCAGAGAGAAGACCTATGGGATCCTGCAGGCGGTTTTCTAAACCTAACTTTAATCGACTCAAGTGACTCTTGAATATCTCTCGATTTTGTTTATTCAAAGCATGCTTAAAGGTTCGCTTCCTTCCCCGACCCAATGCGAGAGCCATGTTCTCTTCAATGGTAAGATTCGCACATGTCCCTGCAAGGGGATCTTGAAAAACACGGGCGACGTCACCTGCCCTCTCCCAAGAACTTAAGCTTGTAACATCTTTATCATCTATTGAAATTGTTCCTTTTTCAGGGAAGACATCTCCACATAAAGCATTTAAAACCGTAGACTTTCCAGCACCATTTCCACCAATAACACAAACAAAATCACCCTTCTTAATGTTAAGAGAAACACCCCGCAAGGCTCTGTTTTCCATTGCCGTACCACGATTAAACGTCACATGAAGATCTTTAAGTAATATCATGGACGACTCCTTGCTGATTTGAAATCGAGTATCTTAGATCTGAGTTTTGGAGTAATCATAGCAAGCCCCACCAGAACAGATGTTACTAAATTAAGATCTGATGCCTGCAAACCAAGAAACCCAGCATTAAGAGCTAACGCTACAGTGAGTTTGTAAAAAATTGCACCGATTACACACGAAACGAGAGCTCCAAAAATGAATTTTGGATTGAAGACAGCTTCTCCTACAATAACTGCAGCAAGACCCGCTATAATGATACCCGATCCACCGGTCACATCTGCAAACCCTTGATCTTGAGCCCAGAAAGCTCCTGCTAATGCAACCAAACCATTGCTAACAGTAATTCCAAGTAAAATTTGGCGGTTTACAGCAATACCTTGCGACTTTGCCATTCTCTGATTTGCTCCCGTTGCCCGCATTGCAAGTCCCTTCTCAGAACTCAAAAACCAATAAAGAATCAGCAAACTTATTCCTGTCGCAAGTAGCATTGCCAAAGGCATATAATAAGTCCGTGATATATTTAAAGCTTCAAGTGGTGAGAAGAGTGTCTCCTCACCCAGTAAAGAAATATTAGGTTTCCCCATGATTCTCAGGTTAATTGAGTAAAGCGCAGTCATTGTTAAAATACTGGCCAGCAAATGTAAAATATTCCACCTTACGCTGATAAAGGCCGTTGTAAAACCTGCAGCCATACCTGCAAGCATTGCACAAAATGTAGCAATCCATGGATTGAAACCCGATACGATCATGATAGCACAAACGGCAGCCCCTAGAGGGAAGCTGCCATCAACTGTTAAATCAGGGAAATCTAAAATTCGGAAAGATAACAAGACGCCCATAGCAATTAAACCATAGACTAATCCAATTTCTATAGCGCCCATGAACTGTATTAAATTCATGATTGTAACTCCTCTTAATAAAAATGAGCTTGCTTGCGAACTGCATCCGGAAGGGCGATCTTTAACTTCTCAAGCGCAACTTGGTTAATGAATATATCCGTTGTTGCAGGAGATGCAACGGGTATTTCACGAGGTGATTTCCCCTGAAGTATTTCCGCAACAATTTTACCTGTAGTGTGGCCTGTTTGCACATAACTATACCCCAGACAAGCAAAAGCACCATCTTTTACGGATCCACTATCTGCAGTAAATAAGGGAAGGTTATGTGTTAGGGCTAACCCTGCCACACCACCCATCGCAGAAACAACCATATTGTCCAAAGGTACATATAGAGCATCTATTTTTCCAACAAGTGAGAGAAAAGCTGACTGAATATCTGATGATTTCACTGGCGTTGCTTCTATGAGATTAAAACCATTTTCTTTTGCTTCTTTTCTGATTGTATCAAGAGAAGCCACTGAGCCATTATCTCCTGGGTTATAAAGAACACCAATTGTTTTTGCTTCAGGAAGCAATTTTCGAATAAAGGCTATTTGTTCTTTGATAGGAGGCGCATCCATCACTCCTGTCACATTTCCTTTATGATCTTTGAGGCTAGAGACGAGACCAGCCCTGATAGGATCCGTAACAGCACTGAATACAACAGGAATTGTATCCTTACCTGTAACTTTAACAACGGACTGTGCCGAAGGAGTTGTAATGGCAACGATAACATCAGGTTTCAGACTTACCAATTTCTGTGCGATTTGACTTGCTGTTGCCGTATTCCCCTGAGCGTTTTCAAAGTCTACTTTGACATCAATTCCTTGCTTTTTGAGCTCAGCCAAAAGTCCTTCACGAACAGCATCGGCTGCGACATGTTCAACAAATTGGGTGATGGCTATATGTTTTGGTGGGGGAGCAGCATTAAGAGCACTGCTGAGTGAGAGTGATAAAAGAAGTGTATTAAGTAGTTGTTTTACGGTTTTCGCTTTCGACATGATCTATTCCTTTTCTGAACTGGTTGAGTTGAATCTAAATAAGCAGTCCAGAGACTAAATCGAATAAGGTGCATAATATCCTCCTAGATTAGGGTTAAGAGGTTAATATAAACATAAGAATAACAAAGGAGTCAACAACAAGCGTTATGGCTTTACGAGCGTGTGGAAATCTCGAGTAGTAAAAATTGACTATTCATTAGTCAATCAATATAGTAAGCAATTGACGGAGATTTTTATTGTGTTCAAAAAAATTATTAGATTTACCTTCTTTATGTTCCTGGTGTTAATCGGGTTTACTTACCTCCTCCCCACGAACCCCTATTCTGAGCTACTGAGCCATTTTACGTGGTTCTTTTTCTATATCAGCTTGATCTATACTATTATTTATATATGCATTCCCAATAAGAAGTTTTTAGCACTCGCGATGTGTGGGTGTGCTCTCACCGCTTACCCCTTACTCTCCTCACTTGAGATAAACCACATTCCGCGCAAAGAACCAGCACCTGTGGAAGATATCTCCGTTCTCCAGTGCAATATTCACTATATAAATAAAAACCCTTCCCTCTTGTGTCAGAGTATTCAGGAACAAGCTTACCCAGAAATTGTGGTGATCCAAGAGGTCACACCAGAGATTTTGGAAACACTTACCTCACACCTAAATGAGGTATACCCCTTTAGGTTCGAAGCTCCTGAATGGGGCGCCTATGGGATGGTGATTTTCAGCAAACTGCCCATTGTGAAAGCAAAGAGACAAACCTTTCAAAAAAGTCCAAATAAATACACTATTCTTCAGCTTGTCACATCTCAAGAGAAGATCCCCTTTACGCTCATTGAACTCCATGCCACATCTCCCGTGAGAGATCCCGAGAATCAACGAAAGCAAGAACTGGAAGAACTGATAGCCATCATCGCTCAAACTCATCACGAACATAAGATTTTGATCGGCGATTTAAACACGACCCCTTACTCACCTTACTTTCAGAAAATGCAGAAAAGTTTGAATTTCAAAAATGCGATCGGTGGCCCTACTATTCAAGAAACGTGGGAGCGTTCACCCCTAAAAAGCGATCTGGAAAAAATCCCAGAAGCCTGGAAGGGATTGGATATCTTCGGTAATTTCCAGTTTCAAGGCACCTGGCCAAGCTATGCTCCTTTTTTCTTACGAATACCCCTTGATCATCTCCTTCATTCGAAGACGATGCGAGTGATGAGTCGCTCTGTTCTCCCCTATGTCGGATCAGATCATCTGCCTGTGTTGACAAGAATTCGACTTTACGGAAACCCCTGGGCTTTATGAAATCTGATTGAGTGGGTTAAACTAGGCGAACTTCTTTTGATATTGATCAATAATATCCATAACTTGAGGCTTTAAAGTTTTCCAATAAGCAAGAAAATCTTGAATATAATTCAATGATTTATTTATATTTTCGACCACTATCTCTGGTTTATTTGGATACTCATGGGTTAACTTATTTCTAAAGTCTCGTATAATCTTCCATTCTTTTGCGCTCTTAAGAAGGTTTGACTTCTCTAAACGATTTAATATGTCAATATGTGTCCTGCCTTCAAACTTCGGATCCAGCATTATAATCACTTCTGGAAACAATCTTCCTCCAATTGTGTCTTGCAGTTTCGCGAAACGACCAATGAGCATATCTAAATATGCCAAATCATCTTTATTCATATTTACGAGTGTTTTCTCCGTAAAGGGAAATAATGGTAATAAACGACTATAGGCATCTTGAAGACGCTGGGCATGTATGTCACATTCATCAATGATCACTTGAATCCTTAAGACTTCATTCATACGAGCCTCACACCTTCTTTTATAGCCACGTCATATATAGGTAAGTGATAATCACCAGATTTAATAACAATATCAATTTTTTGATCACCAAGATAGGATGTAATTTGATAATTGAATTCCAGCTCCATTTCAATAATTTTTCGAGGTTCAGTTACATTTGATTCAATATACAAATCAATGTCTCCCCCTTTCTTTTCATGATAAACCCTCGAGCCAAAAATCCATAGTTTATCCCCTTTAGGAAAAACATTTATAAAGGCCTGTTTTATATGGTCAATCTCGTCATCATCAAGTCTTATGCTCTTCACTCACCCTCCTTCAAGAATGAGAGCTACTTTATCATATTTCTTTATCCCATCAAACCCCTTGCCTTTCTCATCAATCTCCTTTAATAAAGAAGCAACTCTTTGCCGGCAATGCCGGCTTGTGGGGGGATTTGGCCTCTCACGATTAGCCATAAGGAGTAAAAACATGGCGTTATATGAGACAGTCTTTGTCGCGCGTCAGGATCTTTCAGCTGCACAAGTTGAAGCCTTAGCTGCGAACTTAACAGACATTATTACAAAAGGTAAGGGAGACATCACAAAAACAGAATTTTGTGGTCTGAGAACGCTTGCCTACAGCATTAAAAAGAATAGAAAAGGTCACTATGTGCTCTTTAACATTGACTCGCCTCCACCAGCCGTAAAGGAGATGGAGCGTCAAATGAGACTCAATGAAGACATTTTGCGCTTTTTAACCTTAAAGGTTGAAAAACTTGATACGAATCCTTCCGCCTTGATGCAAAGCAAGCAAAACAAAGAACGTAAGTATGAAGGTCTCGGAGATATAGACCGGTACGATTCATTTGACGATGAATCCATTGGCTCTCCTGAAGTCGATAGGAAAAGAAAAGAGGAAGAATCCGAAGGAGAAGACAAATGAACGAAAACTCAGCAACACGTAAGCCTTTCTTTCGGAGGCGTAAAACTTGTCCCTTTTCAGGGCCTGATGCCATTCAGATTGATTACAAGGACGTAAAGCTCTTGCAAAAATTTACCACAGAACGAGGAAAGATTATTCCCAGCCGCATTACAGCTGTTTCCCAAAAGAAGCAACGTGAGTTGGCAATAGCCATTAAGCGCGCGCGCTTTCTTTCCCTTATGCCCTATGTATTCGATTAACGACATATGAAAAACTCGGCCTTAATGGCAGTTCCTCTCTTGGGTGGTCTCTTGAGCGCCACCCTAGCGGTTTTACCACTTACAGGATTGCCTGGCCTTGTTTTGTTCTCCTATCTTACTTGCCTTCCTTTATTTCTAGTTGGTCTCAGTTTGGGACTACGCTCGCTTTTAGTCGCAGGATTTGTGGCTTCCCTAATTCTTTTTTTCATCGAAGGTCCCTTGCTCACAGGTGAATATTTTCTCTTTTCTTTTCTTGGACCAACGTTTTTGGTCAGTCGATTACTCCTCAACAGAACGAAAAAGAATGGGGTTGTTGAATGGTATCCCCCTTCCTTGTTATTAAGGGATTTTACCCTCACTGCTGGCTTTGTAATGCTCATCGCACTCACCATCTATTTTTATTTTACTGAAGGTGGCGACCCTCATACACTTCTTAAACCTCTGATCAAGGTTTATGATACCCAGGAGCAAATAAAAGATTTAGAGCCCCTCCTTCTACGACTCTTTCCTATCTTACCAGGAATATTCACCCTTTCTTGGTCTATCATGATGTTGATAAATGGAAGTTTAGCTCAGGGGCTTCTTATTCGGTTTAAACAAAACCTAAGGCCACCTCTTTCAAGTTACAGTCTTGATGCGTCAAAAGGACTTTATATTCTATTGGCACTTTCTATGATTCTAACAGTTGTGGGGCTAGGGTCATTAGAAATAATCGGTAAAAATGCGATTTTTGTTCTTATCATCCCTTTTTTCATGATAGGTCTTCGAATGAGTCATTCCTGGATTATGACAACGAGGTCTCCTACTCTCGGACTCACTTTATTTTATACAATTTTGTTGCTCCTCTTATGGCCTCTTCTGCTTATTATTTTACTTGGAATTGTAAAGCCATTGATCGAAAAATTAAAATCCCCAAACTAACGGTTGTAACAAACGTCTAAACTTGTTAGAAAAGGGACAGTTTACCCAAATGAGGAGCGGTTAGAATGCAAGTCATATTATTACAACGTATTGAAAAATTAGGAAAATTAGGTGAAATAGTGAGTGTGCGACCAGGATACGCACGTAACTATTTATTGCCTAAAGGAGTCGCCTTAAGAGCTACAAAAGATAACATTGCTCATTTTGAGAAGGAAAAGGAAAATCTTGAAGCTCTTAACTTGCAGCACAAAACTGAAGCCGAAAAACTAGCGAAGCGTTTGGAAGGAAAGATGATCACACTCATTCGTCAAGCCAGCGAAGGTGGACAACTTTATGGATCCGTAAGTGCCAGAGATATTGCAGAAGCTTTAGATAATGAACACGTAAGCAAAAACCACGTGAAGATTGATCACCCCATAAAAACAATTGGAATCCATGGAACTCGAGTTCAACTGCATGCAGAAGTTTCAATTACGATTGGCGTCAATGTCGCTATGTCAGAAGACGAAGCAAAAGCTCAGGAAAAAACGAATGAGCAAATTGCTGAAGTTGTGAGTGAAAAAGAATAAAGAGTGTCACCTCTCCCCTTGTGGGAGAGCTCGACTGGGCCCGCAACAGCGGGGACAGGCGGGTGAGGGGTAAAATTCATTGCGATAGCAATGAGAAAGAGTAAGACTTCTACATTCCTTCGGAATGAGTGTTTACCCCTCACCCGCCCTTCGGGCGACCTCTCCCACAAGGGGAGAGGTGATACGGGTGACGACTAGTTAACAAAACAAACCAAAGTGGGAGAATTCATGGAAGTCGCAAATGCTGAGTCTTCCTTTATACCTCAAGTAAACGAGTCCTTAGATCGTTTGCCTCCCCATAGCCTTGAGGCGGAGCAAGCTCTCCTTGGGGCTCTTCTCCACAATAATTTAGCATTTGAACGGGTTTCAGATTTCCTTCGCCCAGAACACTTCTCAAATTCTACCCATAGCCGTATTTACGAAGCTATAACTCAACTCCTAAACCGTGGTCACATTGCCGACCCTATAACACTCAAAGAATATTTCGACAGAGATGACGCTCTTTCAGAAGTTGGGGGAGGACAATACTTAGCAGAGTTGGCAGCCTCTGTTATTTCTATAATCAATACAAATGATTATGGAAAAAAGATTTACGACTTTTACCTTCGAAGACAGCTTATCGATGTTGGAGAAAACATTGTTAATGAAGCTCATACTTTTGACCTCGATATATCTGCAACACACCAAATTGAAATTGCCGAGAAAAAATTATTTGATCTAGCAACAAAAGGGCAGCAAGAGCGAGGCCTCCTAAGTTTCTCAACTGCTCTTAAACAAGCCCTTACAAGTGCTGAGATTGCTTACAAAAGAGATAGTAATGTTATTGGTGTGACGACGGGTTTTAAAAAACTTGATGAGTGTTTAGGGGGCTTTCATCCTTCCGATCTCATTATCCTTGCTGGTAGACCTTCTATGGGTAAAACCGCACTTGCCACAAACTTAGCTTATAATGCAGCATTGGCTTCACTAGAAAAGAATGAAGGTGCAAAGGTTGCCTTCTTTTCTCTTGAAATGTCAGCAGAACAACTTGCAAATCGAATCTTAGGTCAGGAATCCGGTCTCTCATCCGATCTTATACGCAGGGGTGATATTGGAAAATCTGACTTTCCAAAGCTTATAGAAGTTTCTAATAAAATCAATGCATTACCATTCTTTATTGATGATACACCAGCTTTATCTGTTCCGGCTATTCGCACAAGAGCTCGACGCTTGATGCGTCAGGAAGGCCTGGGTATGATAGTCATTGACTACCTTCAGCTCATTGGATCGCCAGGTAGGAAGTCTGTCGAAAATCGCGTCCAAGAACTTTCTGATATTACCAGGGGACTTAAGGCACTCGCGAAAGAACTCAACGTGCCTGTATTAGCTTTATCCCAACTTTCACGTGCTGTTGAGCAACGAGATGACAAAAGACCCCAGCTTGCAGATCTCAGGGAATCTGGCTCTATCGAGCAAGACGCCGATGTTGTTATGTTCATATACCGTGAAGAATATTATCTCTCGCGAAAACGTCCTTCTGGCAGCGATGAAAAAGTGGCTGAATGGGAACGATCCTTAAGCTCCGTTGCAAACACTGCAGAAGTGATTATGGCAAAGCAACGCCATGGTCCAATTGGTACTGTTAAACTTCATTTCGAAGGAAGACTTACAAAATTCACTGATCTTGCAGAAACTCATTACTTACCGGCTCGCCATGACTAATATTTCTTTTCCTCAAAAACCTTCTGTACCCCTGGCTCTCATTATTGATCTCGATGCTGTTGCCCACAATTATCGTGCCCTTATCACTCAACTTAAGGAAGGAGCTATTTGCGCCGCCGTTCTTAAAGCAAATGCTTATGGAATGGGAATAAAGGAAGTTGCTCAACGACTCTATCACGAAGGGTGTCGTCATTTCTTTGTCGCCCTCATTTCTGAAGGTATAGAACTCATGAGTATTCTCAAAAAGGATGCAGAGATTTTTATTCTGAATGGTCTCAGAAAAGGGGATGAAGATATTTATGCCCACTTTAACCTAATCCCAGTCCTGGGAGATCCTCATCAAATCCACATTTGGAATTCCTTTTGCGAACGGAAAGGAAAGTGCCTTAAGGCCGTTCTTCATTTTGATACAGGCATGACAAGAACAGGGCTGCCTTCAAAAGCAGTCCAGAACCTGGGGGTGTTACAAGTTTCAAATATGGAAATTGTTTGTGTTATGAGCCATTTAGTTTGCACCTATCAACCTGACCACCCCATGAATGAGATGCAAAGATTAAATTTTGAAACCCTTAAAAAGAAATTTCCGTTCGCAAAAGCAAGTCTTGCCAATAGTGGTGGATTTATGTTGGGGCAGAAATATCACATGGATATGATTCGACCAGGCCTTGCTTTTACGGGATGTCCAACAGCCGTTCCTAAAGGGTTTTACAAATATAAGCCCGCAATTAAAGCCTTTGCACAAATATTACAGATCAACGAAATCCAAGCTGGTGAATCTGTTGGCTATGATGCAACATTTGTCGCCAATAGAACTTCTCGGATTGCAACTCTGGGTGTAGGATATGCTGATGGGTATTTTCGTAATTTGAGCAACAAAGGAGAAGTTTTCTTCAATGGTCATAAATTACCAATTGTGGGAAGGATTTCAATGGATCTCATGACAATCGATGTAACAAGCTTAGATCCACAAACCATTCATCCTGGCGATTGGGTTGAGCTTTTTGGAGATAATATTCCCCTTCATGAAGTAGCAGAAAAGGCTGGAACTATTTCTTACGAACTTATCACCCGCTTAGGATCTCGATTTGAGAGATTTTACCTTACCTCCATTCAAGCAGAGGAGGCAGCTTAATGACCTGGGCTCTATCTAACATTGGAAAAATCTTCCTTGAGTTTCTAGGCTCAACAGGAAGATTGAGCATTTTCCTTTTCCAATCCATATCCCAAGGGTTAAGACCCCCCTATTATTTGCACCAAGTTTTCCGTCAGTTTTTTGAAATTGGATACCTATCCTTACCAGTCGTAGGCCTTACAGCCCTCTTTACGGGGATGGTTCTTGCTCTTCAAAGCTATACTGGTTTCTCAAGGTTCAATGCCGAAAGTGCTATTGCCAGCGTCATCGTTCTTTCCATGACAAGAGAATTAGGACCTGTTCTCGCAGGTCTTATGGTTGCAGGACGTATAGGTGCTGCGATGGCGGCTGAAATCGGAACCATGCGGGTAACTGAACAAATCGATGCCCTCGTAACTCTTTCTACTAATCCTCAGAAATACTTAATAGCTCCTAGGCTTCTCGCAGGCGTGACAATGCTCCCTCTCCTTGTCCTTGTAGCCGATATCATAGGTGTCTTTGGAGGTTATACCGTAAGTATTTATAGACTCGGCTTCAACCCAGCTTCCTACCTCAAGCAAACTTTTGAATTTATGGAAATAGGAGATGTTACTTCAGGCCTTATCAAGGCTGCAGTATTTGGGTTTATAATCTCTTTAATGGGATGTTATCACGGCTTCAACTCAAAGGGTGGAGCCCAGGGCGTTGGAAAAGCAACAACTTATGCTGTTGTTTCTTCTTCAATCTTGATCCTGATCGCCAATTATATATTAACTTCACTTTTGTTTGAGCAAGGACGTCCATGACAATAAAATTCTTTTCATCAAAAACACTACTTTCCGGCGTCATCCTCGCGAGTCCACCAGGAGCGAAGCGAGGGGGGACGCATGCGGGGATGACGCAAGGGGGTATGAGTGGGGGACGTCCATGACAACAAAATTCGCCATTAAGGATCTTCACAAACATTTTGGATCAAAGCGCGTCCTGAATGGTGTTAATTTAGAAGTTAACACAGGCGAATCTGTAGCTATCATTGGGGGGTCAGGTACTGGTAAGTCTGTTCTTTTGAAGTGTTTATTGGGGCTTATTCATGCCGACTCAGGTTGTGTGAAGATGGACGGTCAGCAAATCCTAAAAGAAACAAAAGCTCAGAACGAAGCACGTCTTCGGGATATTGGAGTTATGTTTCAAGGATCAGCTCTCTTTGACAGCTTAACTGTATGGGAAAATGTGGCGTTTCGTCTTATTCACGCACAACATATGGACCGTAAACAAGCAAAAGCTATTGCCATCGAGAAACTCGCTTCTGTAGGGCTTAATGAAAAGGTCGCTGAACTCCCTCCCTGTCAAATCTCCGGTGGTATGCAACGCCGTGTAGCACTCGCTCGAGCCATTGCAACCCAACCTCATGTGTTGTTTTTTGATGAACCCACCTCTGGACTTGATCCTATTTTTAGCAGTGTTATCAATGACTTAATTCTCGCATGCGTTAAAGAGTTAGGCGCTACAGCCATCACAATCACCCATGACATGAAAATTGCGCGACATGTAGCAGACCGTATTGCCATGCTTTATGAAGGTAAGATTATCTGGTGCGGGCCTGCCAAGGAAATTGACAAATGTGACAACCCTTACGTACACCAATTCATTCATGGTCTCTCTAGAGGCCCAATAGAGCTTGAAACAGACCTGAAGCGAGTAGCTTAATGGCGAAATCAACAACACATTTTGTCTGCCAAGCTTGTGGAAGTTGCTTTCCTAAATGGTCTGGTAAATGTGAAGGATGTCAAAGTTGGAACAGTCTCATAGAAGAATCAACGGTAGATTCATTTCAAAAAAGTACAACTCTTAAAGCCCAAAGAATAGAGTTTTCCTCACTCGAAGATGCCTCCCCCCCTCTCCCTCGTCTTCTCACGGGAATTGGAGAGTTTGATCGAGTTTGTGGTGGTGGCCTTGTTCCAGGTTCTGTGATACTCGTTGGAGGTGATCCTGGCATTGGTAAATCAACATTGATGCTTCAAGTGGCTGCAACCTTAAGTGCAAAAGTTCCCTGCGCCTATATCTCTGGAGAAGAAGCAGCAGATCAAGTCAGATTGCGAGCCAAGAGGCTTCAGGTGTCTTCTTCGCCAGTTCAACTGGCAACGACCACTCTTATCGGTGATATCTTAAAGTCACTTCATCAAGGATCTCAAGTCGCTGTCATAGACTCCATACAGACGATGTATATAGAGGCCTTGGATGCAAGCCCTGGAAGTGTGTCTCAGGTAAGAGCAAGCGCCCATGAGCTTATCCGATTCGCGAAGAAGTACAATGTGGTCATTATCATTGTGGGTCATGTTACTAAGGAAGGCGTCATTGCTGGTCCTCGGGTTCTTGAGCATATGGTAGATACGGTTCTGTACTTTGAGGGTGAACGAGGGCACCATTTCCGAATTTTAAGGTCCGTAAAAAACCGTTTTGGTCCAACAGATGAAATTGGGGTTTTCGAAATGACCGATAAGGGTCTCCAAGAGGTGACAAATCCATCCGCCCTTTTCCTTCCCGACCGTCACGAAGGCATCACAGGATCCTGTGTCTTCGCAGGTGTTGAGGGAACACGTCCTCTTCTCGTTGAAATTCAAAGTCTTTTAGCTCCTTCTTCACTCGCGACCCCTCGAAGAGCAGTTGTGGGATGGGATACAGCTCGCCTCTCCATGATTTTGGCAGTGCTTGAGACAAGATGTGGTCTTGTTTGCAGCAATCGAGATGTCTTTCTCAATGTGGCAGGAGGCTTACGTATTGCAGAACCAGCTGCCGACCTTGCCGTTGCGGCCTCTTTACTTTCATCGATCGCCGAAACCTCTATCCCTGCTGATGCGGTTTTCTTTGGAGAAATTGGGCTTTCTGGTGAAATTAGACCCGTAAGTCAACAAGAAGCACGACTTAAAGAAGCCTCAAAACTTGGCTTTACGACAGCTTTTATTCCTAAACCAAGGAAGCCAATCTCCCTGCCTGAGATGACACTGATTCCCCTTGCACATCTTGCAGAACTCGCCCATTATCTAGAGGCAAATCCAAAACAACGGAAGGCTTACGGAGGGTAGGAATGGAAGCCACAACATTTAATGTCGTTGACCTTGTTGTTTTAGCACTTATTGGCCTTTCCATATTTGTAGGCGTCGTCAGAGGAGTCACCCGGGAAGTTCTCGGGATTGCCGCCTGGATCGGAGCATTTGTAACAGTTTTTTATGGGCTCCCCTTTTTGCGACCCATCGGCAGAAAATATATAGAAAATCACACCATGGCGGACGGCGTTATTGCCATCCTGCTCTTTATTCTATCACTCGGTGTTTTTATCCTCATTAGCCGCACGATTTCAACCCGAATTAAGATCAGTATCCTTGGAGGGATAGACCGTTCCCTGGGCCTTGTATTCGGATTTCTGAGAGGTATTCTCGTTGTTTGTTTGCTTTATATTGCGATTAATTTCTTCTTTCCTCCAGATGAAATTCCAGATGTTTTTAAAACTGCAAAATCAACGCCTTATTTAGAACTAGGAGCAAACGAACTGAAACGTCTGGTGCCTAAATATTACCTCCCTCAGGACATTTCAAAGGAAAATATTAACCCCTTGGACGCTGCGGATTTGTTAGAACATACCATCCCAACACTTGAAGAAACAGTGAAAAACTTATCTACACTTAAACCGACGTCACCTAAGAAACCTGAAACTGAATATTCTGAAAAAGATAAGCAAGATCTGAATAAACTCATCGAAGAAAATGAAACAGCGACTCAAAAATAAGATTGCCCTGATCACTGGAGGCTCTCGTGGGATTGGTGCCGCCATCGCCAAACGGTTTGCTGCTGAGGGTGCCCAACTTATCCTTGTTGCCCGAACATCTTCTGATCTTGAGAAGGTCGATGATGAAATTCAAAAGTTTGGTCCTCCTGCCGTGCTTGTTCCCTTTGACCTGACCGACTTACCTCGTATTGATGACATGGCTAAGTCTATTGCTGAACGCTTTGGAAAGTTGGATATACTTGTAGGAAATGCTGGTATTTTAGGTCCTCTTACACCTGTTACCCATATTCCTCAGAGTCTGTGGCACACCGTCATGACCACAAATCTCCACGCAAATTGGCATTTGTTGAGAGCTTTTGAACCGCTTCTAAAAGCAGCCCCCGACCCACGAGTTGTATTTGTAACAGGAGATACAAGAGATCCCTATGCTTATTGGGGGGCGTATTTAACAAGTAAATCCGCCCTAGAGATGATGGCGAAGATCTATGCCTCCGAAGTCGCTCACACATCCATGAAAGTGAACTTGGTCAATCCTGGATCCATTGGAACAAGCATGTATGCTGAGTCATCACCTGGTATTGATCTGTCTCAAATAACACAGCCTGAAGCCATCACAGAAGCCTTCGTACGTGTAGCAGAAACCGCCTGCCCTTGGCACGGAGAGATTTTGTATGCTAAGGATAAGGAGTGGTTTGGATAATAGGAGCTGTCATGAATAAAGTCGCTGGAAGAATATTTCTTTTACTCTTTGTCTTTCATCTTTTTGATACCAATCTAGTTCATGCATTTAGGGACAAAAAAGGTAGAGAAATTAAGCTTTCTTGGGATATCACCTTAACTGAGGATGATATGAAAGTTTCACACAGAAGTTACTTACCTCAAAAGAAACATTATGAAGAACGTGGCATTGAATTTACTAAATTTTTTGATGAATATAATGATGAAATGGTTCAAGAGCTCTTCTTGGAAAGGAGATTTCCTGCCGAATCTAAAGAAAGAGAATTTCATTTATTGAGAGCAACACATGCAGACAGAAGTGTTGGTTTTGCTTATTTTAAAAAGAGAAACAAAGTCGGAAGTGCATTCTTTTTAGAGTTTATTGCACTCGATCCAGAGTATCAAGCTTGTGGAATTGGTGGAGAGCTTCTTTTTGAAATCAGGAGAAAATTTGAAAGGCTTAGACGTCTTTCATTAGATACACGTGTCTTTAATACAAATGGCCAAAAGTTTTATGAATCTCTCAGTTTTACTCCTGAAAGAGGAAAAAAAGTTGGATACCTCCATTATGTTTGGGACTTAAATCGCTCCCACTCTTTAAGAAAGGGTGTCGTGGATAGCCTTCCTTATGATCTTTATGAATTAAACACTTTTGGAAGTCATGGACTTTTCATTCCTTCACAGTATCCTTTTCTGATACCGCCAGTTGTGGAAGAAGGGGTCGGCTTGCAAGTAACAAAGAAAACAAAGGATGGTAAAGTTATCTCAGGTATTATGGCTGTAATGCCTACTTCTTTAATTAAGCAGCAAGATGATGTAAAAAGCGTACCTCAAATGGGAGAATCTGAATTTGAGGCCTTTTTATCTGAGTTTCCAGATAGAAAGCCCGAAGTTTGTAATGTAAGAATTTGCACAAAAGATTTATCCCCATTGTATTCGACCATTTATGGCGAGCTCACGAGTAGAGGCTTTCATGTGGCCTCCATTGATCACACTCAAATGACTCGCGAACATGCCCAGCAAATTCTTTTGTTGCATTGGTTAGCATCAGAAAACCATGAGTCTATTGATCATATTTGCAGACCATCAAAACCATTTTTTGCCAGGATGTTAGGGGTCGGTATACAAGGCTCATATATGCCAGAAATGGGGACTGATCAAAATGATAACAATGATTCTTCGCAACAACCAAACTTGCTGTACGCACTAGACATCGATGGCAGAATGGGCTCTGCTCCTAAATTGACATTGCTTCCAGGCAATTTACAGGATTTTATAATTCCTCTGTATACTTACTATGACATTGTATATATGAATAATGTCCTTCAATCGATGACTCTAGAAGGAGCTTTTGAGGCTTTAGAAAAAGTTTACGATCTTCTTGATGCAGGAGCTTCCTTTAGTGCCACAACATTCTCTAATACTGATGATGACGCATGGTTTTTAGATCCCTTGAAAATAGGGGAGATGCTTGAAAAGATTGGTTTTGTAGAAATTGGGTTTTTTCATAGAGATAAAGGTTTAAGTATTAGAGCCTATAAACCTATGGCTTAATCCAAAAAGAAGTCACGATTCAGGGGATGTCCAGGAGCAAAAGCATACTGACTAAAATCAGTCATTCCTTGATCTCGAAGCACTTGCTCATCAATAAAGAAGTTTCCGGTACATTCCCGGCCTTGAGTGAGGATCCAGTAAGCTGCATCAGAGACAATTTCAGGTGTACGAGATCCTTTAAAGATAGACTCATCACCTAGAAGTTGAAGTGCAGCTGTTGCAATCGTTGTCTCGGGCCACAACGCATTTACGGCAACTTTTCCCTTAAATTCCTTGGCAAGACCTAATACACACATACTCATCCCATACTTCGCCATGGTATAAGCAAGACAAGGCGCAAACCACTTCGGGTTCATATTTAAGGGAGGGGAGAGCATAAGGATATGGGGATTCTCAGCCTTGAGCAAATGAGGTAGGCAGGCTTGACTTGTTGCAAAAGTTCCTCGAATATTGACTTGATGCATTAAATCATATTTTTTTATAGGCGTATTCAAGGTATCTGTAAGACTAATTGCACTGGCATTATTAACAAGAATATCAATACCACCAAAGGTTTGAACAGCTTTCTCTACCGCAGAGTGAATGGCTTCCTCATCCCGAATATCTGTCATCAATGGAAGCGCTTCTCCCCCCAGTGATTTTATTTCTTCTGCTGCCGTATAAATTGTCCCTGGAAGTTTAGGGTGAGGTTCTGTCGTCTTCGCCGCAATAACGATCTTTGCACCATCCAGGGCAGCCCTTTTTGCAATAGCAAGACCAATCCCACGCGAACCACCTGTAATAAAGATGACCTTATTTTTTAAACTCATCTTGACACCTTAAGTATTATTATTAATTATGTCAGAAAAATGTAAAAATTTACTTAAGTTAATTCTTCTTCAGTCTCTACGGTCATCACACAGCCCCAGTAATTCATTACAATTGTAAAAAGAGTTCGGAAGGGGTCAACCAACCAATCAATAAGAACCATAAACAATGTCAGGAAAACAACTGGTAGACCTAGGGGAACAAATACAATGACAAGGCTTGCAAGGGGAATTTCAGTTTCAGCCACGGCAGCAAAATAAACGGCAAGTAAGATCAACATATATGATGAGAACTCAAGGTGAATATCATAAACCTGGGTAACAAAAATTGTTAAAAAGGAATAATAAAATATAGGGCCAAATTGAAATAATGAGATTCCAATTGGAATGACAAGACCTACGGTGTCATTCTTGAGTCGGGTTTTTGCTTTCAAGCCATCAATCAAACTAGGCATAGCTGCTATAGAGTGAGCCGTTGATAGGGCAATAATCGCAGCATGTTTAATGACAGAGAAAGAATTGAGAAAAGATATTTTTAGTTTCCTTGAGGCAAGATATACAATTAATAAACTAATAAGAATAAAGCTGACAATAACGGCTATCAAATATTTCCATAGGTAGATGACAACTGTAGGATCCTTAATGGATGATAGATATTTAGACATTATAAAAAATAAACCAATGGGAAGACACAATATGGCTGCATCAATAAATTTTCGAAACGGCATCCCAGCATTTTGAAGAAGCTCTCTCATATACCCTCTATTTGCCTCAGGTAGAAACACAATTGCGAGCCCAAAAAGTACTGAGAAAACAATAATCTGTACCATTGTTCCTTGGGAAAGCGCGTTAAAAATATTGCTGGGGACACTCTTCACAAGAAATGTGATTATTCCTTTTGTTCCCTTGTCTTCTAGAGGTGTGTTCAAATTTATTTCTTCGAGTTGAGATGCCCTCGAATTTCTCACGACTTCTGAAACGTCTTTTTGACTAGCTATTTCAACACCAAAATTTGAGAAATGAGCTATAACCATGCCTGAAATTGACGAAAAGCAGTACAAAGTAATATAAACGAACATCCATTTTTTAATATTTAATAATTGGTTGTTAACTGGAATAAAGTTAGAAATAGAAATGATAATAGAAATTGATAAGTAAGGCAAAATAGCTAAGAGAAAAAAAGAAATATACAAATCTCCAAAATCTGAAATTGATTTTGAAAAGTTTGGGGCCACTAAACTTACCAGAAATGCCAGTATTATACTGGCCGGAATTGCCCAGGACTTGTGTAAAAATCGACGAATCAAAGGGATTAGGGTCATTCCTTTTCCTCCATCTCAGATTCATATCTTTCAACAAGCTGTTCATAACTAATTGTAAAATTATCATCATTTTTCAGGACTAAATCAATAAAGTCCGCAAGGTAAGGGTACTTGTTAGAATAGGCTATATATAAATAATCAGGAGCTTTTAAGATAACTGGCTTAATATCTATTACTATATTTGGATCCTGAGTGACCGCAAGCTTGATATCATTACTATCGCTGAAGGCTGCTGTAAGTTCACCTTTCGTTACTTTATCGACAAGTTGACTCCAACTCTCAGATTCTATAATTTCACATTCTGGAAAAGTTACTTTCACGTACCGAACATAAGCTGTCCCCGTTAACACACCTATGACAGGCTTCACTTGTTTTATGTTTGAAGTTTTCTTCTTCCTTTCCCATTTGCCAGGGCCTAAAAGTTCTTTAATACTCACCTCACCCGCACGAGCAATACTGACGCGGTTAATAATTGCGGCCTTATAAAGTGTAAAGTAGGGTTTCGTGAATAATGCTTTTAAGCCTCGCCTTGGGGTAAAACTAAGCATTGAGATACCCATATCAGCTTTACCTTGAGCCACAGCATCAACTACGTCATCGTATGTTTGAGCTGACCTATCAAATCTAAGTTTAACTTTAAGACGTCTTGCGACTTCTTGTGCGATTTCGACATCAAAACCGATGAGCTCACCCGCCTTTGTTTTCATAAAAAAAGGCTTTTGATCCTTGCTCATCATCGCCACCACAAGCTCACCTTTTTCTTGAATGCTTTTGATTTCTTGAATCAGATCAGCTTTACAAGTGAAACTCATATAAGCGAGAGATAAGACGAAAATGAGAGTGCGAATAAGTATTGCCGGTCTCCCTGTTATTATATTTGTCCATATTATGGCATAAAAACAGATAGATTACAATTAGAGCAACCCTGCTTGTCGCTAGCACGTCAGGACGCTAGCCTACAAATGGATTAGTGAGTTTTATCATAAGATTAAAGTCCATTGAATTTTCATATAGGCATCCTCTTATGTTTGTAATTTTTAAAGCGTAGAATATTAAAAGCAGAACTTAACAATACACAAAAGTTGAACGCTTTCACCTTAAGATGAGCATTAGAGGCATAATAGAAAGAAAGAGGATGGATTGCGCCGCGGCTTTGCCACTCACATGGACGCGCCTGAGGCTTACGGCAGGCCCTATGGGTTGACCTCTCACGTAGGAGCAGATTTCTACTTGCCGATGCAAAGAGCACATTGTGGATTATTGTAGTTTAGGTATATCTTATGAGTGCAATCACCTTCGGCAGCTTTTTTACAGCTATTCTTTTTCTTCTCGTCTGTCAATTTTTGCAAAATTTGAGGAGCTGAGCTCTTGGTCTTTAGGCAAGCTTCTACACTTTTCATGACGCAATTTTCATACATGATACGGCATGAGCCGCAGTTGTTTGCTTCTGCGCTCGTAAGTGTACCACAGCTAATACATAAACTTAAAAATGTAATTTGAATTAACTTATTAAACATATAAATCTCCAAAAATTAATATATATTATTTATAATTATAAATCAATTGTATTAAAATAGCATTAAAGTAAAAGAGTAGCTCTTCTTAAGTGGAGCATTCTTCTTTAATGCACTTAAGAAAGGCTTCTCCTTTCTTCCCGATAAAGTCAATCGAAGCCTTTACTCTGTCTGCTCACGCTTTTGTTTTCGTTGAATGAGTCTTACACAACTCATGCTTTTCATCTCTTAAGCAAATCGAGCATAAAGTCTGACATAGGCCTTCAATTTCTTTGTAAGCATTAACATGTTGGCAAGCATAACAAGGCGTTAGGCAGAGTCTTTGGTCCTTACAATCTGACTGAATAAACCAATACAATGCGCTGTTAAAGTTAGTCTTATCTTCTTCATGAGAGCCTCACTCTTGGATATAACATAAGTCAAAGAGAATTAGGAATGGGTTAATGCCTCTGTCAATAGCACGTGAAGTTGAAATTAGAGCAACCCTGCTATCTTTTCCACAACTTCTGGATCAGCGAGAGTTGAAGTATCTCCCACATCTTTTATGTTTCCTACGGCAATGTTGCGCAAAATCCGGCGCATGATTTTACCTGACCTCGTTTTTGGCAAACCTGGAACTATGAGAATTGTGTTCGGCTTTGCAATAGATCCAATGTGTTCTTGAACCAAACCATTCAGTTCTGAGACCAAAGCTTCGTGAGGAACTTGGCCATTTTTTAAGAGAACAAAAGCAAAAATACCCTGACCTTTGATAGGGTCAGGGATACCAACAACCGCGCTTTCTGCGACTTGCTCATGAAAGTTGAGAGCACTTTCAATTTCAGCCGTGCCAAGGCGATGACCGGAAACATTGATCACATCATCAATACGACCCGCAATTCGATAGTACCCATCCTTGTCTCGCTTGGCCCCATCACCCGTCAAATATACGCCTGGAATAGCTGCAAAGTATGTATTGAAAAAACGTCCGGGAGAGTTGTAAACACCCCTCATGATACCTGGCCAGGCATCCAGGATGACAAGACTTCCCTCTCCTTCCCCTTTGATTTCTTGATTTTTTTCATCATAAAGGGCAGGCTTTACGCCAAAGAAAGGCTTAGCCACCGACCCTGGCTTTAACGTTGTTGCACCCGGAAGTGGGGAAAGCAAAATTCCCCCTGTCTCTGTTTGCCACCAGGTATCAACAATAGGACAGCGTTCTTCACCTACCTTGTGATAATACCACTCCCAAGCTTCAACATTCAAAGGTTCACCCACACAACCTAATGTTCTCAGGGACTTCCGACTTGTTTGAGTGACATATTGATCGCCTTCACGCATGAGCGCACGGATGGCTGTAGGCGCTGTATAAAAGATATTAACCTTATACTTATCAACAACCTGCCAAAACCGCGAAGGCGTTGGATAGTTGGGAATGCCCTCAAACATGAGCGTCGTTGCTCCATTCGCAAGAGGCCCATAAACAATGTAACTATGGCCTGTTACCCAGCCAATATCAGCTGTGCACCAGTAAATATCTCCCTCATGATAATCGAAAATGTATTTATGAGTTAAAGCTGCATAAACAAGATAGCCACCGGTTGTATGCATAACACCCTTTGGCTGACCCGTGGAGCCTGACGTATACAGGATAAAGAACGGATCTTCTGCATTCATTTCTTGAATTGGACAGTCTTTGGAAACATCCTTCACGAGGTCTTCAAACAGCACATCCTTTGAAGTCAAGGAGGATGATAGTTCCTTTCCTAGAACCAATACCTTCTGAACAGTATTCTTTTTGATAGCCTTTACGGCTTCATCAACGGTTGTTTTTAACGGAATTTTTTTGGGGCCGCGATACCCAAAATCCGTTGTGATCACAAGGTTAGACTCAGAATCATCAATACGAGTCGCCAGTGAATTTGCCGAAAACCCAGCAAATACAACGGAATGAATTGCCCCAATACGAGCACAAGCCAGCATCGCAATGGCGAGTTCTGGAATCATAGGCAAATAGATGGAAACTCGGTCTCCCTTCTTTATCTCTAACTTTTTCAGCACATTTGCAAATTGGCAGACTTTCTCATAAAGCTCCCCATAGGTGAGCTGTTTATCCTGTCCTGGCTCATTCCCTTCCCAAAGAATAGCTATTTGATCTTTCCGTTTAGGGAGATGGCGATCCACGCAGTTGTAGCAAACATTCAAGGAACCATCTTCAAACCATTTGATATGAAAGTCTTTTTCATAGAAAGAGGTATCTTTGACGGTTGTGAAGGGCTTGATCCAGTCAATGATTTTAGCCTGTTCACTCCAGAAGTCTTCAGGATTTTCAATGGACTCCTTATATAGCCGATCATACTCTTCGCCGTTAATATAGGCCCGTTTTGCCACATCGGGGTTTACGGGGTAAACCTCATTTTCCATTAACTTCTCCCTTTATATTAACGTCACATTTTATTAAATAAAATTGCTAACGCAATATGTTTTTCACACTACAATTTCTCTCAACATTAATCATAATTTGATGCATACTAAATTAGTCAGCCAAGTTAAATAAGGAATGATTCATGAAGCAGTGGCAACTACAGGAAGCAAAGGCAAAGCTGAGCCAATTAGTTCTTTTGTCAAATACAAAGGGTCCGCAGGGAATCACTGTAAGAGGCAAGGAAGAGGCCGTTATTGTATCAAAAAAGACGTACATTTCTCTGTTAAGAAAAAAGGATGATTTTGTTACCTTCCTTACAAAGTCACCTCTTCATGGTGTTTCTTTAAATATTGAACGAGATAAGTCAACCCCTAGAAAATCGAAGGAGCTAGTTAACCAATGAAACATATGTATATTAATATGTACAAGTGATTCTCAAGCGTGTCATCCTCGCGAATGCGGGGATCCAGTAAAATCAATATATTTCGAGGAAATGTAGACAAGTTGTAGTTGCTTCGCAATCAGTTATTAGCCCTGGATCCCCGCATTCGCAAGGATGACGCCCTTTGGCTTAACTTCTCCCCTCACCTTCCATAGCCTCACGTCTACGTCTCCTATACTCCTCAATCGGTAGAAGCTCACCTTCAGGCACAAGATCAATGTAACAGCGCCCATTCACATGATCAATTTCATGTTGAATAAGACGGGCAAGGAAACCTTCTGCAATCCCTTCAACAAGCTTACCCTCGGGTGTATACGCTTTGTAACGAACCTTCTTATAACGCCCGACAGGTCCTGCTACCTCAAGAACAGAAAAACATCCCTCATAATCCGTATTTTTTTCCTCACCCATAGGTTCGTAAGACGGGTTAATCCAGATAGTTTTTGGCATGGATTGAATTAGGTCAGGTCGCCATTTTTTGAGTTGAGGATCATCCGGCACTTCAAAAACAATGATAGCCTTTCCAATCCCAATTTGAGGGGCTGCAAGACCTGCACAATTCGTTTCTTGATCATACTTGGCTTCAAGAGTTCGAACCGACTCCCAGTCTTCATCTGATAAAGGAAACGTGAGCGTCACTGCTTTCTCTCGAAGCACCTTTGTATTTGGGTTTTGAGGATCATTTATAATAACGTAATCTGGAAGCTCTGCCATTGGTTTTCCTTGTTTTGTTAAGAAGGTATCGTAAGATGTGGCAATGATGAGAGTCAAGCAAGATTCATAATTATTACGAGAATCAGACCTTACTTCACTTCAGGGAGATGAGTTTCCATTTACCATTTCTTAAACATTCTCCTTTAATCTGAACAAGAGAAAAAACGGGAGATAGATAATGTTAATTCAAACTTTTCTTTTAGTCATTTGTAGCCTTGCACTGATCTCAACGGCTATTGCAGCCGCAGCACAAGAAGATGAAAATCTTGTAAAAATAAAATATTCAAAATTAAATTTTTACGAAGATACGCCAATAATTTTCCCAGATGAATTTATTAATTTTGGAAAGGACAAATAAAAATGAAGAATGATATCGTTCAAATACTCTTATTCCTAAGCCTTTCAGTAGCCTTCATGATTTCTGCTCAAGTCAAAGCGGAGACCGCTCAAGCACCTCAAGGAAAAGCTGTAACTCCCCAAAATAAAGGGAAGGCCAAAGACATCAATAAACAATTGATGGAAGTTAATGACGAAAATGACGTGATGGATTACTATCCAGGCTAGGGAAATGAGTGAACAAAAAGAGGTCGAGGGGGTTCCTAGCCCTCACGAACACACGTCTCATCACCATCACCATGAAGGGCCGCCCTATGTCGATCTAGCCCTAGCAACCCTCTTTACTCTCCCTTTAATTCTTCATATGTTTGGCGTTCCTATTCACCCCGTTCTTCAATTGTTGTGTGCGTCATTCATCCAATTTTGGTCGGGTCGAAGGTTTTACAAAGCGGCCTGGCGCGCCCTGAAACACTATAGAGCCGACATGGATTTACTTGTTACCATCGGAACTTCAGCCGCCTATTTCTACAGCTTTGGGGCAGTCATTCTTGGCTCCCATGATCTCTACTTCGAAGCCTCAGCTGTTGTGATTACCCTCGTCCTTTTAGGCAAAACTCTTGAAGCTCGCGCCCAAAGAACAGCACGCTCAGCCATTCATTCTCTCATGAATCTAAGCCCTCCCACCGCGTTTGTTGAACGTAATGGTACCTATGTTGAAGTTCCGAGTTCAGACGTTCAAAATGGTGATCGGGTGATGGTGAAAGCCTGGCAACGCATTCCTGCCGATGGTCTGGTCCTTGAAGGAAAAAGTGACGTTAACGAATCTATGCTTACGGGTGAAAGCCTCCCTGTCCTCAAGGAAATCGGAGACACTGTCACAGGAGGGACCTTAAATTCATCAGGCGTTCTTTATATAAAAGCAACAACCGTTGGAAAGAATTCTACCCTTTCACGACTCATCCGCCTTGTTGAGAAAGCACAAAGCTCACGCCCCCCTATTCAAAAACTGGTAGATCAAGTCTCAGCCATATTTACCCCTCTCGTGCTCCTTATCAGTCTGCTAAGTTTTGCTTTCTGGTATTGGACGGGGGCTGGATTTCAGCATTCTCTCATCGTTGCTGTATCTGTCCTTGTGATTGCTTGTCCCTGCGCGCTGGGACTTGCCACCCCTACAGCCATCATTGTCTCCATGGGAGAAGCCGCCCGCAATGGGATACTGATCAAGGATCTGGAAAGTCTTGAAGCCCTCAGGAAGGTTGACCAAGTCGTCTTTGATAAAACAGGAACCCTCACGGAAGGCAAATTTAGCCTGACCTTTTTTGAGTCCCTCTCAGAAGTCCGGCAAGATCAAGTCCTCCTCATCGCAGCCTCTCTTCAACGGGGAAGTGAACACCCTCTTGCCAAAGCCTTCCTAAAAGCCAGTAAAGGAAAGCATCTCTATTCCATTGAAGAGTTTCAGTCCATGCCCGGCAAAGGGGTGAAGGGTACCATAAATGGGATAACGTATTATTTGGGTTCAAAAGAGCTCATGGAAGAACAAGGAATATCTGTCTCAGTCCTTCCTAAGGAAGGTCAGACCTGGGTTTTCTTAGGAGAGGATTCCAATCTCTTAGCTCTTTTTCGTTTGGCTGATATGCCTCGAAAGAAGGCCTATTCAACCATTGAACGACTTAAACGTCTCGGGTTACGAACAATCATGCTTACAGGGGATAACAAGGAAACGGCTGCAGCAATTGGATCTAAGGTCAACATTGATGAAATCATTGCCAACCTTCACCCTCAAGATAAGGTGAACTATGTGAACGCCCAAGAACACCGTGGACACTTTGTCGCCATGGTGGGAGACGGGGTGAATGACGCCCCTGCCCTTGCGGCCGCGACCGTCGGTATTGCCATCGGAGGTGGAACGGACGTCGCCATGGATGCAGCGCCCATTACCCTTATGCGTCCTTCTCTTGAGTTGATCCCTAAAGCTTTTTGGTTATCCTCAAAAACATTTGCCGTGATCAGGCAAAACCTCTTCTGGGCTTTCATCTTTAATATCATTGGGATTGGCCTAGCAGCCTTTGGCAAACTCACTCCTGAAATCGCCGGCGGCGCTATGGCTGCGAGTAGTTTGCTCGTTGTGTTGAATTCTTTGAGATTGAAGTTAAGACGATAACAGTTATTCTTTAAATTTATAACGTGTTTGGTTTATGCTCCCTTTTTTAATAAGGAGGTCATCTTTTACTCCAATACTTAAATCACGACTTGCTGTAGCGGGCGATATATCATGATGAATTTTCATATAATCTTTCCTTGAAAACCATTTACTCGAAAACTTATTTCGCATATAGGCAAGCCTCGACGAAGGACTTCTTGCATTGGGCTTAGCCGTATCAGAATAATTCTTAAGGGAATCTAAAATGAGCTCTAATGAAAAATCTATAAATTGAGTGGAATCACCAGCCTTATCGCATTCGCTTAAGACAGCGTAATAGCGGTCTTGGTAGGCTTTAACGAGGATTTCAACAGGTATGTACTCAAACAATGGATCTACTTTCATTAAGAGAAGTTGTTGCCATAGGCGACCCATTCTTCCATTCCCATCCGAAAATGGATGAATAAATTCAAGCTCATAATGAAATATACACGCTTTTATGAGCCAGGGAACATCTAAATCATGAGAGATATACCCAAATAAATTTTCCATAAGTCCTGGAACCATCTTGGCTGATGGAGCCATGTGTACAACTTGCTCACCCTTAAAAACACCAACGTTACCAGTTCTCCACTTTCCATTTAACCCTGTTAAATCATGCATCAAAACTTTATGAGCCATAAGGAAATCAGTCATAGATAAAGGATCAAAAGTAGTTAAAGATTTGTACACTTCAATTGCATTTTTGACTTCAAGGATATCCCCTATCGGACCAAGTACACGCTTTCCTTCAAAAATATCAGTAACTTGGTCAATGCTAAGGGTATTACCTTCAATAGCTAGAGACGCCTGGATGGTTCTGATTCTATTCTGACGGCGTAGTTTGATGGGGCTTTGATCGAGCTTTGCTCCAGCTAGCAAGCCTAGCTCATGGGCAATGTCCAAAGATAGCCTAAGAATATTAGGCGTTATGGTATATGGTGGCACATAACTCATAAATTAATAATATCATATAAGATTACATGAATCAACTTTGAGTATTGAACTCAAGCCATTGCCTTCTTTTTTACAAGTACCATCTCCCTCTCAGACATCATCAAAAGTCCATAACAGAAAGCTGAAATAATCAAGCCAATGAACCAAGCATAGTGGTAAAGAGGCACGAGGAAATCAAAGAATGTTCCTGTTGGAATTACCTTGATTTGCACAAGGAATCCAGGAATATTTGGCAGGACACCTAAAAGCAAGGCAATAATAGCCTTCGGGTTATAACCGTTCATATACGTATACTCCCCTTCCCTTTGGTAAAGGGCATCCACATTCAGAACTGTCCGACGGATAAGGAAATAGTCAACCAGGATAATCCCTGCAATGGGTCCGAGTAACGCTGAGTATCCTATAAGCCAGGTAAAGATGTACCCGGATGGATCGGCAATGAGCTTCCAGGGCATCATGACAATTCCAAGGATTCCTGTAATCAGACCACCTCTTGCAAAGTTGATATACCGGGGGGCGAGATTTGAGAAGTCATTGGCAGGGCCGACCACGTTCGCAGCCACATTGGTGGTTAGGGTTGCAAGTAACACGGTAATAACCGAGAAGATAACAACAATGGGACTGTCAAACTTCTGAATGAGGAGTATGGGATCCCAGATCGCCTCCCCATAGATAGCCAGCGTTGAGCTGGTCACAGCCACGCCAATGAAGGCAAAGAAGGTCATGGTGGTGGGAAGTCCAAATATTTGGCCAACCACTTGAGACTTCTGGTCCTTTGCATAACGTGTAAAGTCAGGGATATTCAAACTCAGCGTTGCCCAGAAACCAATGATTCCCGTAAGGGCTGGGAAAAAGAAACTATAAAAGTCAGCTGATGTTTGGAATTTTGATGTTGTCTCAAAGACTTGTGAAATGCCATCTGCATTAAGATAAGCCCAGTACAACAGGGCAATGCCGCCGATAATCAAGAATGGCGCACAGAGAGCTTCCAGCCATTTGATTGAGTTCAGACCTTTCCAGACAAAGAACATATTCATGAACCAGAAAATCATGAAGCAGAGGAAAGGAATAAAGCCTACCCCTAAGACTTCTCCAGTAATTTCGCGAGCTTCAGGAAAGAGTTGAAGAACAAGGGTATAGATAGCCGTGCCCCCAATCCAGGTTTGGATTCCAAACCAACCGCACGCAACAAGTGCTCTGAGGAGCGCCGGGATATTGGAGCCCAGGATTCCAAAGCTTGCCCGTGTAAAGACAGGATAAGGAATGCCGTACTTCACACCCACATGGCCATTCAGGATCATTGGAATCAACACGATTGCGTTTCCAAGGAAAATCGTCAGCAGAGCCTGGAGCCAGTTCATTCCCCCTTCAATCAAGGATGACGCCATCATATAGGTTGGAATCTGAACTGACATCCCCACCCACAGGGTAAAGAAGTTAAAACTGGTCCAATTCTTATCCTTAGTTTTTACAGGGGCGAGATCTTCATTCGCAAGGGTGTTGTCCATGTACACATACTCCACTATGGGTTTTTACGTATATAAGCTTCAACGTCGACGAAATCAAGAAAGAATTGGCTCGGTCACCTCTCCCCTCCGTGGGAGAGGTGACCAACCTAGCCTTACCCACCACTACGCTCACTACCCCACAGAACCTGCCGAATATCATCAAATCCCATACTTTCGGTGATTCTTTCCTTAGCCCTCATACAAGTAGCTTCCTTCTTATCACCAAAGCGACCAACAGTGTCATGAAGAATGGAAATTTCATTCCATTTCAACCCTTTTCGAATGATACCACAAGCTTTCGCCAGTTGAAGCGTCGCAAGAGTCTCGTCAACACGTGCCATATTCCATAGCATGTTTTCAATTAAATGTGGTTCAGCGTCTTCTGATAGGACTTCTTCTAATTCAATTGCAATTTCCACATGATCCTTTGTAAGGTGATTTATACCCTTAAGAAGTTGGATCATCTTATTGTTATCCTTCAGATGCTTCATTAAGCCAAGTCTTTTTGCAGCCTCTATTTTGGCACATCGATTTACGCCTAATTTACGGACAACTTTAAGGATGCCAGCCTTATCATGTTTAAAATCAACTTGAGTCAAAAGTTCCCTAGATGCTGAAAAAACGGCTTCTCTCTCGTTCGCTTTTACCCCTTGTACAAGTTCAACTGCATTAGAGAAAGCATGCCAAGATACTTGGGGTTGTTTACCATGCAAGTTATATTCTTTAATGATGTTTATGATCTGATCATAATCATCCCCTAACATTTTAGCTGATTCGAGATACCAATTAATCTCAGATAATGGGGCTGTCTCCGGGATAAAGTAACCCATTTTTTTCCAAATATCTGCGTAATTCACGCCAAGAGCCTTAAGACCTTTTATTATAGGCATTATATATAAATGATGAGTTTCATGGCCTCCCTGTCCCTTGATGTCTCTTACCAATGTGAAAAAATCAGCACGTTCTTGATCAGAAAGCTCAACACCTTCCTCCAGCTGGAGAGTATCTATACTTTGAATGATCGCGGCTATATGGTCTGACCACAACCCTTTTGATATCAAAGGCTTTGCAAGGGAGCAGACCAGAGCTTTATTGCCTTTAATGTCTTTTATTACATTTAAAACATGTTCCAATGAGCTGACGTGTTTATCAGGAAGAAGAGGTAAAGCGACGTGGCAAATCTCAATCGGGTTATTTTTGTTTTGAAGGAAGACCATTAGACTATTAATTTGATCATCCGTCATGGGCATTCTTCGTTGAATGACGTAAATCTCCCATAATACCCGTTCTCTTACCTCAGGCATAAAACTGGGGAATGCAGCGTCTAAAACGTTTTCCCCAATTAACCCAGGTCGGGTTTGAAGCAAATGCGCGCTGAAGCGAGCCAGAAACTCTGAGTATCTCTTGTTTTCTTCTTCAAGAGCGCAAATCGGAACCCCTCTCATAGGCTTTACCGTTCCTCTTTTTAATTGCTCACTTAGTCGAGTCCACATTTTGCTTTTGTTTAAAGCAGCTCGAAAATACCGGCAGACATCACCAAGGGAAACAACATCTTGAGATGATAAAAGAGGAATGACACAATTTGTTAAAACTTGCTCGGGGAGAAGGAGAAGATGAGCATTCGTAACTGGCGCATGAGTGACGGGTTGAGGCGTAGGTTGTATTACCACTACCTCCTCTTCTTCAGAATCAATATTCGAATTGTTGATGTTTCTAATGGTACTTTTTGCTTTTTCTTCTTTATCATACACGAGACGACTACCGCCACCCCCTGCATGACAATCCACCGCTGATCCAGTCAATAACGCAAGAGTGATGAGAGACACCCAACTGTTTTTTAAGTACATAATATTCACAATAAAACCTCAATTAATTACTGTTATGCAAATAAGAATTATTTATTGTTTTTCAAGTCTCTTTTATGTCGACCAACCCATATCCCCACCAGCGTCATCCTCATCCTCGCTTTCGCGAGGACGAGGATGACGCTGGTGTGTTGAGAATGACGCAACTAAGTCGTTACACTTACCTTACCCAAGACGACCTTGAACCTCAATTAAGAGAAAGAGTATATCATCCAAAGTCATATCCTCTCTCAATGACTTTTTGGCTTCCATGCAAATAGCTTCCTTCTTATCCCCAAACCCATCTACAAGCATAAGAATATTCGATATATCATCAAGGGACATCCCCTTTCTCACCAAACCATTTTCAATAACGACGCTCAAAGTATTCTCACTTAACTGACCCATTGTTTGTTTTAATGTAGCCGCTTCCTCCATATTAATCACGTCAGGAAGAAAGGGGGTAAGATAACTCATCGGATCAACTTCATCTTTTATGGTGCTTCTCGCGATCGACAAAGCATTGATGACACTTCGGAAATAATCCTCTTGCCCTTTTGCTTTGAGAAACTTTGACTTTTTAGCTCGCTCTAAAACCTTGATTCTATGGTGACCCAAACCATTAACATAGGCTAAAAAGAAAGCAACTTCCGAATACCTCATATCCTTTGACAAAAAAGTCAGTGTTTCACTGGTTAAACACTCATGTGAGCGGACGGGCAACCGGCACGTCAAAGAAAAAGCCATTCCTCGAACATCCAAAGGACTATCCCCATTTGAAGCATGAGACCCAAATCTCAATGCACCTTGTGATACACCAAAACTTATACATTGTTCTGGAAGAGCATTCATAAAGGCTTCTTTGCACTTTTGATAATCAACATTCAAGTTGGGCAAATACAAGTAAGAAATTCCCATAAACGGCAGATAAATCCCTAAGGCCAGTTGTTGTTTACACTCTACCCAACTTGCTGTTTTTAACAGAGCGTACTGCATATCCATACAGGTATTTTGCAGAGCCCTTGCATCTCTAAAACTTAAATGTCTTGCTATTAAACTAATGACATCATTAGGCATTCCAATGAGCCCGAAGCCGACCGATCTTTTAAATTCCTTTCGAAGAGGTTCCAAAATGAGAGGACTCTCCTTCTTAAAAGCTGGAACAATTTGTTCTTGGAGTTGAGCTTGAAATTCCTCTTCTGTGAGCTCTTTTTGAGAGAGGGAATTTTGTCTATGGGTTTTGGGAGAATTTTCCTGAGATCCGGTGGGTGTATTACCACCAAAGGCCTTATCAATGGCCCCCATCAAGGTAAGCAGTGTAATTAAAGAAACAAACATTTTCTTCGTAAAGTAAATATTCATTGAGTCTATCCTTACATGAGTATATTTATTACCTATATATACATCAAATTTTATTTTGCAAATATTTTTTTGCGAGGAGCGAAGCGACGTCACCTCTCCCCTTGTGGGAGAAGTGACTGATCCTTACTTTTTCTCTGTAGTTACGTCCCTAAAGGAAATCACAAAGAACACACCTTTTGGCAACGGCTTCTTACCACTCGCTTTCAATAGTTTATTCGCCTCTTTATATGTAAAGCTATGAAGTGTCTCATCCTTATAAGGCATCTTGTCATTCTGACTTTGCAAATCCCCCAGGCCATATTCTTTTACAAAGGTTGCAAAATCTTTTTGATCCTTGATCTTGCCATCTCGATCCTCAAATGTAAAAAAGCGTACCTGCCAGTTTTTGTTTGGTTCTGTCTTAAGGTTGAACTCCTTACCCACCAAATTATCCGGCACCCGTGGAGAAGGCTTAGCCTGCGAAACCTGCCCCCCTGGTTTTGTCGCGAGAAATTCCGAAAGTTTCACCGCTTGAAGAGATGTCGTTATGAGAGCACTGAGTAGTAGTCCAGAGATGATTTTTTTCATGGGAATCTCCTTGAGTTAGGTGGGCCGCGGCTAAAACTCTAGCACCCTCTGTTTCAAAAGTCGTGAGGTAATTTTACGACAAGTGTGGCAGATTTTCTGCTCGAAATGACACGGATGGGATTACTCATTATTCGAGTTATTAATATCAGTTCCCTTCTTCTTCTTTTTCTTCTCAACGGCGTCTTTCATTAAAGTTTGTAGAGTTTTTACTCTTCCTGCGTCAGTTTCGCTTGAATCACTCCCATGGGGGATGTGAACAACCGTAGTTCTATCTCCCATTTCAATACGCTGACCTGATCCACGACCGGGAGCCACATATCCAGAAGATAGATTCATGACTTTCCCCATTAGAACTCGAAGTTTTCTCCATTTCACTCTCTTTCCTTGAAGTTCTTCAATCCTGGCTTGCAGACGCGCAACCTTCGGATCCACGATTTGAGTTTCCTTAGCCTCAGGAACTCCCTCTAATGCAGGCATTTCTTCTACTATAGGCTCCTCATCACTTTCGCTGGATTCTGGTTCAACCTCAACGGCTTGTTGTAACTCTTCAAGTGAAACTCTGTATTCTAGTAATTTAACGGCAAACTGAAGAATGTAGTTTTCCACGAGTTCATTAAATAACTCAACTTCTTGTTCACTAAAGTGAGACAAATATAATTTTACTTTATCAGGATTCTTCTTTAAGACGCCCTCAACACCTGTAAGGGTAAGCATAGCAAACACCGCTCGCGCAGGAGAAAGCTTTAAATTAGCGGCTTGCAGGATACATTGAACGCCTCTTTTTCTAAGCTCTTTATTCTCATTTGAAGCGGGATTATATAACAGGAGTTGCCCGTAAATAGAGAGAGAGGGGAGATCTTCTAAACGAACGCCCTCCTCAAGAAGTTCGGTCGCTACCATCAGGTTATTTGGATCAAGATTTGCAAGATATCTCGCGAGCTCATAATGAGCATCAACACGAAATGAAGGATCTTCTGCGGCTTCACGGAAGTATTTCTCAACAAGTACGGGATCTTCGGCAGCTCCTCCTCTTCCACTTTTATGCATCAATCCTAAGTTAAACGCCGCAGCTTCACGTATCTCAGGAACTTCCTTATAGGCACGTTGCAAATACTCTAAGGCTTTCACATCCAGGGCCCGATCATTTAAATTCATGAGCAAAAGACCAGCTGAGTTTAAGCCCAACTTTACCCCTGCCCGTATTGACCTTTCATACGCTTCAATAGCAAGAGCCTGATTCGCCTCTACACCAATCCCATCCTTGTAACAATTTCCGAGCTCATAATCTGCTTCTGCGGAACCTAGCTTGGAAGCCATTGTAAAATATTTAAAAGGATCACCCACAAGGACCTTGTCAAAATTGAAAGCCCTTAAAAAAACTCCGGCTTCATAAGCAGCCACTTTTTTTACTTCTGGGTTCTTGCTAAGTATATTGACTTTTAAACGCTCAAATATTGGCTTCTTAATTTTCTGACGAACTTCATCAGAAGTTCTCACAAACATTCTTGTACATAAGGATACTGCGTTTTCATCTTTTCTAGGAGCCGCTAAACAAACCGGAATCAATTCCTCAAACCCTGCAGCATCAGTTGCAATTACAGTATAATCTTCAACGGCAGACAAATAACCTGTTTTACCTAGAGCAAATAATATCTGCTTAGCCTTTTCCAGATTTCCTCTGTTGATAAAATGTTTAGCTATTGAATGCTGTGCTTTGGCATCCGCACCATGGTCCAGTGCTTTTTGGTAGAGCTGGTCTGCTTCATCTAACTGTCCCAACGCCTCAAGCCTAAAAGCATGATTATAGTAAATAAGAGGCTCATGATTTTCATTCATCTCCAAAGCACGCTCTGAATAAAACATACACTTTTTTGGGTCTCTCGCAATGATGACCCCATGCTCAAATTGATAGGCCAGAAAATCTAAACCTTTGGGGTGATCCTGTTCAGCTGCTTGACTAAACCAACATAAGCCTTCTAACAGACTTGTAGAATGAGATTGTGCCATTTCAATTTGTGCTTCCACTGAGCCTAAATACGCGGCTGACCGTCGGAAAAGAGTTGAAACTGTTGTCTCCTGAATGGATTGAGACAAACCATAAAGAACATTTCCCATGGATTGAACTTTCAGCTGTTCTTTGATTTGTGGAATTAATTTACTCATATTCACAACACGATTTAAAACAACGTATTGGGGGCTTGCTTCAAGTTCAAGCAAACACCTAAGATCAATGCACCCCTCTCCCATGAATTGAAAACTCTTTTTATATTGAGTTTCACTATAGGCTTTGGGGTCTTTTTTGGCAATCATACCACATTCTGCCAACTTGGCGCGGGCATAACACGCTGCAGGTGTTTCGAGAGCCTGTAAGGTCTTTAAAGCTTTAGCACGTTTCTTCTCTTTCTTTTGTAGATCTTTGCTTTTTGATCCCTTAATGGATTGCTTTGGCTTCAACAGTTCTCTTACAAGCTTTGATGTCTCAAACCAACATTCAGCATTGGTGTTAAATTTACTGCATTCAAAATCTTCATGAAGTGAATCATCCGTAAGAAATTTACGACTGATTAGATCTTTAATATAAGGCCTGGCTACAGGATTCCCGCGTTTAAATTTCTCAAAGAGAATAGCTGCCCGTTTATTATCGCCCTGCTCCCAAGCCTCAATCGCATCCCACAGAGGATCTTGAGCAAATAGGGGGGTTATTAAAGTAAATATAAAAAGAAGACGGTGGAGGTATTTCATGACTGTAAACCTTTAAAATTACAACTAACTGACTTATGAATTTTCTATAACAAGTATTTAATTGAATTACAATATGGATATTGGAGATCGTCATTGCGAGCAGCGAAGTAAGTCATCTAATCAACCCAAAGGTGTCATGGTCGGTAAATAAACCTTTATTTTCCGTAGGAAAATATTAGGTTTATTTACCGACCATCCACAAAATAAATTTAAGTCTGTGGATCCTCGGCTCATTCGACCTATTGATTTTCCAAAGAAAATTCAAGGTATCATTGCCAAGGATGACAACTTTTCTGTTGATTGAGTTTTTTCCCACTTTCCACTTGGACTCACGATACCAAGGCCTAGGCTCTTGCAATTTCTCTAACTATTTGCTATATATAAAGAACTGGATCCAACCCAATCCAAATATATACCCATACTTAACATACAATGCTAAAGGATTTGTGCCATGCGCGCGCCTGTTGATATTGCACCCAGCAAAACCCTCTTTGGGTTTATTATGTATTTTGTGAAAAAGCAGTGGCTTAAGATTCTACTAGCTCAGGTGATGTGGCTCGCCTGGTCCGTGGATCAAACTATATTTCCACTCCTTTTTGGGAAAATCATTGATGGCTTCACGAACTATGTAGGCCTGAGAAGTGAGGCTTGGTCTCATCTAAGCTCACCGATTCTCATGGCGATAGGCCTATGGATTGGTGTTGAAACAGCCTTCAGATGTGGGGGATTCCTTCTAGCGTTTACTTTTCCAAAATTAGAACGCCAAGTCCGTATGTATATGTTCTCTCATATGCATGATCAGTCCCATAGTTATTTCTCAAGCCAATTTGCTGGAAATATTGCTAATAAAATATCGGATATGGTTGAAAACATGAGCCAGCTGATCCAGCAGATCATCACACTCTTCTTACCTGCATTTGTGGCTGTTTTGATTGCAACCTATATTTTCTACACATTGAATCCTTTCTTTGCTTCCCTGCTCTTCGGATGGGCATTAATTCATACCGGTATTGGAATCACCTATGCGTCAAGGTGTACTTACTATTCCCATATCCATTCTGAAACGAGAAGCCATCTCAATGGGCGGATAGTGGATAGCCTCACGAATTATTTCTCCGTAAAGATTTTTGCGAATAAAAGATATGAGAATGCATACATTAGAGATCTTCAAAACGTTGAGCAAAAGGAGAATATGGACCAACTTAAATATATCGAAAAAGTTCGTCTTATATTTTCTTTCACAACATTCTTTGGACCTGGTCTTGCTCTGAATGGGTACGCCTATTGGTGCTGGATGAATCATCTCATTACGGTGGGTGATGTCGTTTTGATTTTTAACACATCTTGGAATATCATCATGATGCTCTGGTGGACAAGCATTGAACTTCCTAATTTCTTTAGGCAAATCGGAATTTGCAAGCAAGCGCTCACATTGCTCCAAGATGAGATCAGCCTTAAGGACGTTCCTGATGCTAAAGAACTTCAAGTAAAAAAAGGGGAAATCCAATTCCAAAAGGTACATTTCCAGTATGGCCATACAACCCCTCTGTTCACAAACAAATCCATCGATATTAAGCCTGGTCAAAACATTGGCCTCGTCGGGTATTCAGGGAGCGGCAAAACAACTTTCGTAAGCCTTATTTTGAGACTCTTTGATATCCAATCAGGGCAAATCCTGATCGATGGTCAGAATATTGCTGATGTCACCCAGACTAGTTTACGCGAAGCGATTACGCTAATCCCCCAGGATCCAAGTCTTTTCCATCGTTCCCTCATGGAGAATATCCGTTACGGAAAGCCTGAGGCCACAGACATGGAAGTCATTGAAGCTGCAAAACGTGCCCATGCCCATGACTTTATTTTGGCTCAACCCGAGGGATATGATTCTCTTGTGGGTGAGCGGGGTATCAAGCTCTCTGGAGGTCAAAGGCAAAGGATTGCTATTGCTCGTGCGTTTTTGAAGAACGCACCTATCCTCATCCTTGATGAAGCAACAAGTGCTTTGGACACCCATACGGAAACCCTCATTCAGGAAAGCTTTAAAGAACTGATGGAAGGTCGAACGACTCTTGCCATTGCTCATAGACTCTCAACTCTTTTGAATATGGACCGAATCCTTGTTTTTGATAAGGGCAAGATTGTAGAAGACGGCTCTCATGAAAAGCTCCTTGCCAAGGAAGGGCTCTATCACTCTTTATGGAGAGCACAGGTCGGAGGATTCCTCCCTGAAGGCCCTGAAGAAGCTGAGGAGAATTAATCTATTGCTTATTATTATTAGAAAAAGCAAACACATGGTTTGTATTTTATAATTATAGGATTTGTATCATGTTAAGAAATTGGTTTCTGTTTGGTTTTTGTTGTATATTTTTTATCCCCTCACTCGAAGCTGGCAATGGCGGTAGTTCATTAAATAAAGAGCCCAAGAATGAAAGGAAATTTTTTAGACGCAAAAAAAGCTATGCTCCCATCAAAGCCGAACAAAATGAAAGAAATGTTCAGATAGCAAAGGCTTACACTGTTAAATTGCGTGAAGCCGGGTTTCGAATGAATTACTAAACAGGTCCTTATTTCAAATAGGCCTTACATTTATAACACCAGATAAACTTATAATGGGCATGAACGGGTATGATAATCGGATGACCTGTTTCCTTAAAATGATCGGTGTCATGCCCTTTTCCGGATTCACAACAATGGACAGCTCCACAAAATGTACATAAGCGAATATTTTCATTAATCCCACATACCTCACATTGTTTTGTATCTGAGGTGAGAATTTGCATCTGATCAAGATGGGGACATTCGCTTTTAGGGATGATCGTGTCTTTTACCACTTTATTTTCCTCTCAATCAATTAGGAAAGCTTCACATTCCCAACACCAGATAAATTGATAGCTCGCATTTGTGGGAATGATAATTGAATGACCTGTTTCATTAAAGTGTGCTTTGTCATGGGAGTTACCTGATTCACAGCAATTCACGGATCCACAAGTCGTGCAAAGCCGAAGGTGAGCATCGATTTCACAGACATCACATTTCGTTTTATCTGAGGTTAGGATTGCCATATTAAGGCAATGTGGACATTCACTCTTCTTCTTTTGAGCATGTTTTATGGAAGGCATGCGCTTCTCCTTCAAGGTTGATTGAGTTAATGCTATCAAGGAAAGATTAAGGGATTGTTAATTGAGTGACGAGGAAGACTCGGTCACCTCTCCCCCTGTGGGAGAGGTGACTCATCTCTCTTCTGACCTAAGCCAAGCATCCTCAGCCTCAGCAAGTTCTGCTTCCAAACGACGTTCTTCCTTCACAAGCTCAGTTAAAGCTTCTGAGTGGTGGGAATAGAGGTCTGGATTTCCTAAATCCGCCCTTACCTTTAACAAAGCTTCAGCAACAGAGTCCATCTTAAGCTTAGCTTCTCGTATAAGCTTCTTTTTATCCTCAGGTGACGTTTTCATCTTCTTTTGAGGTTTACTCTGAGACTCCTCACCCTTCAATACTAACTGGCGGTAGTCCTCCAAGTCACCTTCGAAGGGCTCAACCTTGCCGTCCGCAACTAGCCAGAGACGATCCATCGTCGACGACAAGATATCCCAATCGTGGGTAATCAGAATCACAGCACCCTTGAAATCATTGAGAGCCACCATCAACGCCCGTCTGGAGTCCATATCCAAGTGGTTTGTGGGCTCGTCGAGAATCAAGATGTTGGGCTTCTCCAAGCAAATCAAAGCGAGATTGAGTCGAGCTTTTTCACCTCCTGATAAGCTTTTCACTTTCACGTCCGCCTTTTGTCCAGACAGACCAAAGCGCCCTAGATGGGTCCGAATAGATGTCGGCGAAAGCGTAGGTGCCTTTCTCATAATATGATCAAAAGCTGTTGCTTCCGTGTCAAACTCTTCCACCTGATGCTGGGCGAAATACCCAACCTTAAGCTTACCTGACCTACGAATCTCTCCTTTTTGAGGCGCAAGACGTCCTGCAATCAATTTTGCAAAAGTCGACTTTCCGTTACCATTCGCGCCAAGCAAAGCGATCCGGTCATCCTCATCAATCCTTTGGAGCAGTCCTTTCAAAATTGGTTTCTCTGGCTCATACCCAACATTCACCCCATCGAGTACAACTAGCGGCGGTGACAATTTTTCCGGGTCTGGGAAATCGAAACGCACCTCCGGGTCATAGACCACGTCCGGCAGCTTTTCCATCTTCTCAATGGCTTTAAGTCGACTTTGCGCCTGCTTGGCTTTAGTCGCTTTAGCCCGGAAACGATTCACAAACTCCATCATGTGCTTCTTCTTGGCTTCCTGCTTCACATGCTGTGCTTTGAGCATTTCCTGCTGGGCTTCCCAAGTCCTTTCAAAGGTATCAAAGTTCCCTCCAAAAGACTGAATCTTTGAGCCATGCAAATACAAGATCCGATCACACACATTGTTCAGGAGTTGTCTATCATGACTGATGATCAAGAGACTCCTTGGGTAAGACTTGAGATAATCCTCAAGCCATAATGATGCTTCCAAATCCAAGTGGTTCGTCGGCTCATCCAGAAGGAGCCAATCAGGACTTGAGAAAAGCAAGGATGCGAGTGAAACACGCATCCTCCACCCTCCTGAGAAAGTGGAGAGCGGCTCATTTTGCATGGCTTGGTTGAACCCGAGTCCTGAGAGAATCTCAGACGCCCGGCTTTCAGCCGTAAAAGCATCAATCGCAATCAGCCTATCATAGATGTCAGCCATGTTCTCTGGCTCATTTCCGGACTCAAGCTTTTGCATGAGCTCAAGACGCTCAGTGTCAGCAGCCATCACAGCCTCAAGAGGCGTCGTGAGACCAGCAGGAGCTTCTTGGGCGACGTGACCAAGCCTTGCCCGCGACGGGATTTCTATCTCTCCCTCATCCGCATGAAGGGTTTTCAGGAGAACTTTGAAAAGAGTTGATTTACCTGTACCATTGCGTCCAACCAAGCCATAACGATGGCCCTCGTTGAGATTCAATGTGAGATTTTCGATCAGTGTACGCCCTGCAATACGGACGGTAATATTTTCTAATTTAATCATAATGTTAGACCTTAAATAAGTTGTCAAAATAAGTTGTACTAAAGCATCTCAGTTCCGTGTTGGAACGAGAGGGCTGGACTCACCTATTTCGTCAGGCAACCATTAAAGTCATATTCACCATGATAAAATCCTCATCTTTAAGATGTCTTTTATATGGCATAAAGGAAAGGCAAAGTCAAAGAAAATCATCGTGAGGAGAGACAACTAATGGAAAAGGCTCAACTCGCGATGAAAGTCCTTAATTCATACTATTGAGGAAGTTTCATTTCTTCCCGTTGCATCATTTTATGCTCAAGTGGATTACCCCCTGCCATGATTAAATGACTGCCGAAGTAACCTGTTGCTGACATAGATAGGACAGAAAAGATGAAGAGTAATGTTCCGCCAACCATAGCGAGCATATTTCCATTTTTAATTTGGAACGACCAAACAACCAAGCCAATACTTGCGGCCATCGCAATAATGTCGAGTGAAAGTGTTGAACTAAATAATAACTGCATTTTTTACCTCCTGTTTTTTATGGAAAAACAATATCATAAATTTAATCGATAAAAAATAGATAAAATTTTATCTAAATTAGAAAATTGAATTATCTATTTTTTTTGGGATATTGCGAGGAGGGCTCGGTCACCTCTCCCCTTATATCTTGTGGGAGAGGTCGCCCGAGCCATATCATTCTCCTTGCTTTAATGAACCTTTCCCTCTATGAATATTCTGATATATTTTTTATTTTATCCCGCAGGTAAGCATATGTACTTATATTATATTCTTTTAATTAGCCTCTTTACCTTTTGCACCTCTCCCCTTTTCGCTCTCGATCCCAATCATCCTCAGATTAAAGCGGCCCTTCTGAATATTGAAAATGAAGAGCAACGAAAGACTGTCTGGGATACGATCGAGACTCTATCAGAAGTTCAAAAATGGAATGAAGAACAATCAGTAGACGTTATTTCTGCTCTTGGAAGAGTGCCAGAAGAAAGACGTAAAGAGATATCCGAGAGTCTTCTGAAGCATCCCCTGCCTCTTTGTTCTGATACAAACTATATCAATATAATTGAAATGCTCGCTACAACCTCCGATCTAGAAACGTTTACAGCAGCTTCGAAGAACTTATCAAAGATAAAGTTAGAGAATAATCAGCATAAAACGAAAGACGCTTGTGGAAATACAATCGTAAATATCCTTCAAGATTTACTGTTTATTTCAAAAGATCATGCAAAAAAAGCCATGTTCTATATATTGGAAGGGCTTATAACATTTAAAAACATTGATGATCTTGAGCGATGTGTAAAACTTTATACGACTGATACCAAGGACCCTAAGAAGGTAACTGGGGCCCTACAATGGGCAAGGCATAAACTAGACCTGCATCCTTCTAATGATGACAGTATTTTTCATACCTTAGATTGTTTATGTCCACTTTCTCCTGCCCACTTTCACGGAACACTTGTACTCCTAAAGGAGATGGAGAGATCAAAATGGAAATTCCAATGGTCCCCTGAGGATTTCACAAATTTTACGCAAGCCATAAGTGAATTAAATCCTAATGACATGAAACATTCCCTGACTTTTGCCATTAATATTTTTAATGTCAAAGCTTTGGAAGCTAAGGAATTTAAGGGTACAACTTGCGCTCATATAATAAGAGGGGTTTCCAAAGTTCCGGAAGGCAAGGAAAAGGAAGCATTTCGAGCCGCACTTAATATTGCAAGTATTGCGAGCCTGCATACAGCGGAAGAAAAAGCTCTAATGGTTGGAAGTTTGCTACCCGTTGCTTTTAAACTTTCTGATGAACGTTCGCATAAAATCCGTGTTTTAATAAACAAAAGATTTATAAGCTCAGTCAACGGTTACGTGCTTCTTGCTAACATGTCCGATGAAAGGTTTAATATTGTCGTAAATACCTTAAGCAGAGGCGAGTCCTCACTAACTGTTGCAATTTTTAAAGCCCTTGGATTCGCTGATTTTGTTGGCGGCTTAGACCGCGAAGTCATTTTTCAGCATTTAGTTGAAATACCACCCGAAGGTTTGGAGTCTGCTCTTTATACAATTGCGACATGTGCAAGAGGCCAGAATTGGTCTCAGGAAGATTATCTAAAAGCGATTCAACTTTATAAACCAAAACTCGCATCTCTTTCTGATTTTGACCCAATCTTAGAGACCATTTTCCTAGGACAAAAATGCTATATCGAAAGAGCTGAGATAAAAGCTAAATTCTCTAAGGTTCCCCCTTGCCAAATAGCAAAATATGTTAATGTGTTTATATCTCTTCTAGGGAAACATGCTTGGACAGGGCAAGAGCAACTCATCGTTCTTGAAAGCCTCTTGAGAACACCTGCCTATAAAGTTCGTAGAGTTGTGGAAACAGCAGGTCGTTTTGGCACAAATGCTCGAGAACTTGCGGGTTATATCGATGCGTTTTCACCCCTACCCGTTCTCAGAATGGAACACATTACGGAAACCCTATCAGGTTACGGTTTTGACATCAAAGAGGCGATTCCTGTCTTTGGGAAAAAGCCAATAAATTCAATGACTCGCACCCGAGATCTTTGTATGCAACTCTGCAAGGATTTAAATGTTGAACAAAGTCCAGCAAAGGTTTTCAAAGAACTTGCTTATTATGAATCTGAAGGCATAGAAATATTAGCAAAAGTACTTCCAAATCAAGTTACAGATCTCCAACTTACTGAAGAGAATATAATTAGAATCTTGCAAGATTTACAAAGTGTAAAACCAGATTATATTGAGTGTATTTTGTCAGGTGCAAAAAGACTAACAAAGAATAATAGTGAGATGTTTTATCAATTGGCCATTCCTGCGCTAGCTAGCATCAGACCTCAACTTATGTTATGGGAATCCATTGATGCAGCTTTAGAACTTAGGGGAGAACAACAATGGAAGGTAAGAGAGACTATAGACCTTATAGATGGTTTGGCTTGGGTTCATGAGTCAAATCGAGAAGCTCTCATTCGATCGGTCAAAAGATATACTCTTGAAAATCCTAATTGTGACCCTTTAAAATTAAATAACTTGGTCCTGTTTTTAAAAGACATACATAGAGATCGAATTGAAATCGTCTTAAAAACAGGCCTGGCGATAACTCATAATGATGTTAATCAACTGTTCTTTAAACTTGGTCATGGTTTGGACTTTTTGTCAGATGAGGCTTTAAAAACAGCTGAGGAAATCTGTAAACACCTTAAAATTTCTAAACTGAAGAATTTTAATAATACAACTGAACTTCTTCTAAATATTCCCGATCATTTACATGAACTTATCCGGCCTGATCTTGCGCCACTTGCTCGATATAAGGGGCAATTTAGGACTATTTGTGAGGTACTCCCTTTTTTACCGGAAACACAAATTCAACATTTTTTAAGAGCAGCTAATGGGTCCGCCCTAGGGAACAGAAAGTCTTTTAAAAAGGCCTACTCGGATTTTGAGACTATTCTTATCAACCATGCCCTTGTTATGGGAATTGCGGGAAATGAGCCAATAAATGAATTATTTGACCATTGGAGAAATGTCTTAAATAGTGAAGATCAAGAAAAATCGAGAAAACTCTCAAATTTTATTAGCGAATATGCTGAAGATATGGGTTTCCCCGAAATAGATGAATTGGCTGATCTCGCTCAACGAGTAGGAATTGTTTTAGCTGAAGATAATGAGGATAGCCCCTACAACATTTACGCGAGACTCAAAGATAAGAGAAATGAAATGATTGATTGGACAAAAATCCCAACCCTAGACAAGATCGTTGGTAATTGTAATCTCAAGTTCCGCGCTCAAGGTGTTTGGGAACTCTGCAAAGGGATGGATCCTGATTATTCGAAAGTTCCTCAGATAAGCTCTCAAGATTTTACCGATTTACTCGTTGAACTGCGTGCAAAGTGCCAGAATGACGAATTTAAAGCCAAGATTGATGCTAAACAAAACATAACGACTTTGATCAATCTTGCTTTAGATCCACAATCTTATCTGCAACGCTTACTGCATACACCTCAAAATCATCGTTTGGCTGCTTATTTGCGGTATATTCTTAAACTGTATAAGGATATCCTTGATACCGACGAGAGAGCGACGACCCTTGCTCAATTCCTCATTTCTGTACAAGGATGTGCTGTCGGTAAGTCAACCGCGTTTGAAGAAATCTACTTTTCTTTACCTAATACTTACCGCCTACCCTTTAGATGCAAAGAACAAAAATATCCAGCCGACTCAATGAAGGCATTTGAAACCTTAAACGATGCTGTCCAAAAGCTAAGTATGGAACAACTCTCTGAAGGTAGTGCCTTTCTTAGGAAAGTTTGCCAAGTAGATTTAGATGATGACATCCACGAGAGTGCTCATCAAGTAAAAGTCCTTCGAGGTGTTCTCAATGATTTTGTTGACTGTCCTGGAAAGCTTACATTCGATCTTAATGCTCAGCTCATTTATATTCCAATTCTCGAGTCATCTCTCCAAGATTTGCTTATCCTTTATTATGCTGATGGAGATCTCGAGCAAATGATCACATCCCTCCGCAAGAAAGTGAATAGCGTCATTAAAACAAGCGAAGATAAGGCACTATATAGTCATTTTTCAAAGCTCTTTAATAATGATTTCGAGTGTATGAAGTTTGACGAGGACGATAAATTTAAAGGCGTGAGCCAAAAGGGTATGATTCGTCTATTGAAAAAGGCAAACATTGTTGAGGAAAAGGAAAGGTTGTTTTAGGTTTAACCTCTCCCACAAGTGGAGAGGTGAATCCTTACCTCGTGCTCTCATTCACAATTTCCCAGAACTCATCCAGGTTGAGGCTCGCGCCTCCCACAAGGAGGCCATCTCCATGGGGGATATCAAGGAAGGGCTGTGCATTCTTCGCGTTAATGGATCCCCCGTAAAGAGTTGGAACGAGAGCGCCACCTGTCATCTTTATATTCAATTCATGTTTGATAAACCCAAGAACTTCTTCAACTTCTCCAGGTTTTGGAAGTTTACCCGTTCCTATCGCCCACAAGGGCTCATAAGCAATAATGATCTCATGAGGTTGATAGATGTGTGGCAAATCTGATTCGATTTGCTGACCAATCACTTCGAGTGTTTTTCCATGATTACGCTCATCCTCCTTCTCGCCTACACAAATAATCGGTCGAATCCCTGCCTTAACTGCAGCCTCAACTTTTTGATGAATCAGAGCACTGGATTCCTTATGGTGATTTCGCCTTTCACTATGGCCCACAATGACATATTTACACCCCACATCTTTAAGCTGGGCGATACTGACATCCCCCGTATAAGATCCCTTTTCATCGGGGTGGGCGTCTTGGGCTCCCACCTCAATGGGTGAGTTTTTCAATAAATCTACAACCGTTGTGAGGTAAGGATAAGACGGACATAAAATCACATGAGGTAAGGGGCGATCAGCTTTCTGAATGAGTTTTAGAAAACCAGATGCAAACTTCTGAGCATCTTCTTTCGTCCCATTCATTTTCCAATTTCCAATGATATATTGTTGCATCAATTCACTCCTCTGATATGTGTATCTTTTTTGCCAATATGACACAGGTCAGTCATTTTTGAAGTATATAATACAAAACATATACACATTTGTCAGATATTTCTGTATGATCCAATGAAAATAATAATGGTTAAGGCAGGATGGCAGAACCAAATATCGAGGATATCCAAGGGCAAGTCAAAGCCGCACAAGAAAGTGCTATGGCTATAGCTCAGCAATTTCAACCTCCTCCTGTACCGCAAATTCCCTTGCCTCAAGCACCAGTCAGCATGGGTGGTGTATCCATTACAATGGGTAAAGTCTCTCTTCTCGCAACTGCGCTCAGCTTAATGATGCTTGGCGCACTAACTTTCGTAGGTGGCTTTTTATTTGGAATTTGGTTCGCAGGGCCTACACCTGCCTACACAGCTTATAATTTTCCAACCGTGCCGCAGATGGTTGTTGCTCCGACGCAACCGCAAACCGTGCAACAAGCCCCTGTTCAAGGTCAACCCGTCGCTCAAACGGTTAGAAGCGGAGCTGATGCAATTGGGTTCGGGCAAATTGCCTCAAGTCAAGCAAGAAATATAACTCAATCAACTATCACGGGCGTAACTGTTCCAGGAGTTCCTAGCTTTTTAACACCTCTTGTGACATCAACTCAATATGCAATTGGCCAGCAACTTGGATACAAAGCACAACAGCAGGTTGGTCAAACTATGAGTCAGCCAGCTGCACCTGTAGCTCAACAACCTCAAGCTCAACCCCAGATGCAAATGCAACCTCAGCCACAACAGCAGCCCCAATATCAACCTCAACCAACGGCTCAACCGCAAATGCAAGCGCCTGCACAGCCTCAAGGAATGCCTCTTCCCCAAGCTCCCGCTCCCGTACCAGGAGCCAAAGCAGGTCAGGATGAATTTACAATCCAAGTTGGGGTATTTGCTACCTCTGAAAATGCTCAATCATTAGTGGATCAATTAAAAGGTATGAACCATCCCTCACTAATTGTAGAAGGGAAGTCACAAGAGGGAACGCCACTCTATTATGTTCAAAGTGGCATGTATAAAGATTACACGACCGCAACTCAAGCAGCATCTCAATTTGCATCTCAAAACATGCCAGGTGCTCTTATTGTTAAGGTTTCCCAAAGTCAAAAGGGTGCTTCATGAAGCTATACAAACAATTCATTGGGATAAACAAAAAGTTACTTCAACCTGTTCTTGCCTCCCTCATTCTTGTTGCATGTTCAGGAGAGCCAAGACCTGATCTCTCCATAGACTCAGTCTCTATTTATGCTGATCCAGACGCTAATCAGAATTCGGCGATCGCAGTTGATCTTGTTCTTGTTTATGACTTAGAGCTTGTAAATACCCTCGCTAAGTTATCAGCATCAAAGTACTTTTCAATGTCTAAGCAGTTATTACTTGATAATCCAACAATGCTTGATATTTGGCATTGGGAACTCGTCCCTGGTCAAATCGTGGATAATTTCACACCTGACCAAGAGGATGGCGATGCTTTTGCTGCCTTCGTTTTTGCTAATTATATAACGGACGGAGACCATAGAGTTAAGGTGGCACCTGATGGGGTCATCAAAATTATTCTCATGAAAGATGATCTTAAAAATTATGCTGTCTTTAATGCAACAGATCCTAAGGTTGGGAAAACTGTTACGGATAAGCCAAACCCATGGGTAGCCGGAGAGGGAGAAGACTCATTTGCAAAAATGAAAAAAGGACCCGTTACAGCCCCGAGCAAACCCTGCAAGAAAGCGGTTCAACCTCCCGTATGTTGTCCGCCCCCTCAACCCGTATGTTGTCCACCTCCGGTACAGCCTTGTCCAATTTCAAAACAATCATTAGCACCCTTACCCCTATTAAAACCATGTCCCAAGAAGAAATTAAGGTGATCAGATGGCTCAAATAAATACTTATCCAATTCAATGGCATGAAGGCATGTTAATGATGCCCCAACATTTCCAAGAATCTGATACCCGTCTCGAGAATCTTGTCACATACTTTGTTTCACATGCTGTCCCCTTCTTTTGGGGAACTATTAATATTAAAGTGGATGATGCCTTGTTAACTTCTGGAGTATTCAGACCACTTGAACTTGAAGCTATTATGCCGGACGGCTTACTTATATCAGGCCTTCCTGAATCTGAAACACCTCTTCAAATTGATTTGGAGCCATTTAGAGATAAACTTCAATCAACGCCTCTTTATATTTATCTTTGCGTTCCTCAGCAAAGAGGTGCTGATTTAGATATCGTAGGGGATTTGCCAAGGTACCAATCAACTCTTTCTAAAAATGTCGTTGATATGAATACAGGAGACCGCGCTATAGATATTCCACGCCTTTCTCCCAATCTTTCTCTACAAGTTTCAGATACTCCACCCGCTCATTATGTATGTCTACCACTGGCACAAGTGACTTGTAATGCCAAGAGCTACTCACAGACAAATTATATTCCGCCACAATTACAAGTTCCTACAACCTCATCCCTTGGAGATTTGTGCAACCAGCTCACCTTCCGTCTGAGACAGAAGCTTGCCTATTTGCAGCAGAAAGTTCAATCCGTCGAGAAGAGAGCAACGCGGGATCCTTTTTTTGAAGAAATCGAAGAGATAAGATTAAAGTTAATCGCCGGTCTTATCCCCTTCGAAACAGTTCTTTCTATTGGCAAAGCCCATCCGTTTAGCATTTACCTTGAACTTTGCAGCCTGGCGGGGCTCATTTCCGGCGTAAAGTATGGGGAAATTCCCCCTCCCTTTGATGCCTACGATCATGATGATTTGAATCAAACCTTTAAGCAAGTCATAGTCTATATAGATAAAGTTTTATCTGAGATTGAAGAGAGTTACACAGTCATTCCTTTCATACTCACTGAACGTGTCTTTACGTTGCAACTTCAATCTTCCTGGGTTAGTGATCGATTGGTGCTGGGAGCAAGGGCACAACCGAGCATGTCTGAAAGTGATCTCCTTGCTTGGATCAAGAACTGCGTCATTGTAACAAGTGAGTTTATTGGTCTCGCAAAGGATAACAGAGTTCTCGGAGTCCCGCGAAAAATCGTTTCAGAAATTCCAGAAATGAATTTAGTTCCCTCACGGGGAGTTCAATTGTTTGTCATTGATGTGAATCCACAATACATAGATCCCAAAGGGGTTCTCTGCTTATTTAACGTATCAGACAATGAGCTGAATCGCCCAACTGAAATTGTGCTTTATAATTCAAATAAAGCCAGTTCAAGAAAGGGGAGTTAACCATTTATTAACTAAATTACGTATAAAATTTTAGAGATTTGTATACAATAAAATAATAATGAAAAACTGTTTTGCATGACAGTTTAGAACTAAAAAAGGAAAGAGAATCGGTGGCCCGATTTAACAGAGATAACGAGCGTACTACTTTTATTGTGGAATGCTTTGAAGAATTTTACAGGGAAGTACTTAAGTACAAACAACTTGTGTATTCAAGAGCTTGGGAAAAAGCGAGTGAGGACTCGAGTTCATCACCAGAAGCCATTGCTGAATATATCATTTCAAATTTACAAAACTATTTAGAGCAACAAGCTAAAACTGTCTCTTATGGTGGTGATAGCTTTGCTGAAAACTATTATGATGAAGCCCAATTCATTATGGTTGCCCTTGCTGATGAGGTTTTTCTCTCAATTGATTGGCCAGGCCGCAAATATTGGGAAACCAACTTGCTTGAACAGCGTTTATATAATTCTCATAGCGCAGGACAAACATTTTTCGACGCGCTTGATGAACTCTTAGAAGCCCAAAACCCCATCAGGATTGATATTGCGAGCTTATACTTGAGTGCCTTAGGTTTAGATTTCCAAGGAAAATATCGTCATTTTAGTGATGAGGGTGCTTTGGAGTCCTATCGTAAAAGATTATTCTCCTTTATTAATCGGAGAGAACCCTATTTATTTAAAGTAAAAACCACCCTATTTCCTGAAGCCTATTCTCATACGCTCGAAGGAAGTGGAACTAAAGAATTACCCAATTTACGTAATTGGTACTATGTATTTGCTGGTTTAGCTCTCACCTACTTACTTATTTCATATATAATTTGGTATAGTGCAACATGGGATATTTCGAGGATATTAAACCGAATCATTAGCTATAACACAGGTGGCATCTAGAGGAAATCATGATAAGCGATAATTTAACACGACTTACTTATTTATTTCCTTGGAGTATCATATTCGCGCTTCTGCTTGCCGCGTTATTTGCCTTTATTGGCATACTTATTTTTAGGCGTTCTATAAAAAAAGCAGAAGAGGGTCCCAAACCTGTAACCCCAAACCCCTTCTTTGAAAAATCAAAAATATTATTAGCCCGATATGGTTATGCTGCAACTGATCAATTATCGATATCTTTTACGAAAGCTCTAAAGCTTTTACATAATTATATTGGTGGTTCTGAGTTCCGTTACCAACTCCCTTGGGTGGTGATGTTAGGTGCGAGCAGTTCTGGCAAAAGTACCCTTTTAGATAATCTTGAAGTTGATCGTCCTATTGGACGCCCTCTTTTTACAGCTGAAGGTGAAGATAAGCCCCTTTGTGATTGGGCATTTTTTGATCATGGAGTTGTTCTTGATGTCAATGGCAAGCTCGTTATTGATGCCAATCAAGCAAGATCCGACGAGGCTCTCTGGGATTTATTTCTTAATCTTCTTACAAGTCATCGACCGAAACGACCTGTTGACGGTGTTGTTATTAACATCCCTGTAACAGAGTTAATTGGTAAAGAAGCCTTATCCCATGAAGACATCTTGATTCGTGCTGATTATATTTATGAAAAACTTTGGCAAATGCAAAAAACAACAGGTTTAAGAATTCCTGTTTACTTTGTAATTACAAAATCTGACCTCATCCCAGGTTTTGAGAGTTTTTGTAAGTCCATCCCAAACAATAATAAAACGAATATTTTTGGTTGGTCTAATGATAAATCAATTGATACTGTCTATGTGACGGATTGGGTTGATGAAGCCTTTTTTACGATCAATGAAGCGCTTTATGTGGCTCAGGAAGAGATTTATGCAGAGAGTAAAAACATTGATGGACGGGATGGAGTCTTCTTATTTCCCATGGCCTTAAATAAGGTCAGAAGTGGTATAAAGACATATGCAAATCACATCTTTAAACCTTCTGGATATCATGAGTCCTTTTTCTTCAGAGGCATCTACTTTGTTGGAGATAGCCATATAGAAAGATCAAGAGCGAAATCTCAAGGGATTTCGCGGTTAGCCGTATCAAAGGAAACTCGGTCCGATTCTAAAAGTAAGAACATCTATTTTATAAGAGATTTATTTGAAAAGAAAATTTTCAGAGAAATAGGTTTAGCAAGACCCGTATCAAGAGTTCTTTTAGGCAATACTAATTCTCTAAGACTGTTGAAAATTGGAGTCGTTATTGTTTCCATTTTGGGAACTCTTGAGTTATTAATTTCCAACTCAAAATTAAATACAGCCAAAGTCAATCTAACACCCGTTCTTAAACAAGTTGAACTCTCCCTTGAGAAGATTCGCGGGCAGAGCGACTCGGCAAGTAACAATCGAACATTTTTTTATGATCAGGCTCAAATGCTTTTGAATACAATGGCGCAAGTAAGAGCAAACTCTCTGTCCGCACCCTTTATTCCTGCTTCTTGGTTTTCGAATATAAATAGCAAAATAAGCTTCGTCATGGGACTTGCCTATGACCAAGTTATACTTAAATCCATGTCAAGCCAATTAGCCTATAAAGCGCAGCAACTCGTCGATATCAACACGGTCCTTCCCGTAGCACAGCAGCCTGGGAATGGCATTGACCCTCTTCAAACTACAGAATTTTACCAACTGCAAAAGTATGTGCTTTCTATGAGAGAACTCGAACTTGCAACCAATAAATTCAATGAATTAGGGCTTGCTTCCAATTTGAAAGATGTCGCTGATATCATTAAATATCTTTTTGAATTTGACATGCCAGCTGAATTCCTTACCCATGATCTCTATTTTAAGGATGCTCTCGCTAAATCCCATAATAAGCTCTTTGATCTTGAGTCCTATAGAGAGGATGCATCAATTAAGCTGAATAAGTTATTTGATCAATTTGAAAATGCTGTTTTTGACCCTGTAAGGATGATTCCAGGCCTTGGATTCCTCATGACAAGTATTAATGCTATTTCAGGCTCCAATTACGGCACAGGAGGAGAAAGTCAAGCAGCTAATGATGTTGACAGCCTCCATCAAGTTTATCAAAGCCTTCAAGACACAAATAATTCTATAGCTAACCCAGGATTTAGTTGGTTAAACTATGATTATTTTAGTCCGGGCCCCCAATATGAATACGTTATGGGACAAATTTTTGAGTCAACAGTTTTTTCCGTATCAACATCAGCAGAACTTAAAACTGAAATTGATCAAAATTTTATCGGTTTCAGAAAGAAACTTGCTGAATACAAATCGAGCCTCATTGATGGTGGGAATCTGTTTGATGTAGAAAATGGATTAGCCTTAGCTAGACCCTCACTCGGTTCACTTCGTTTACAACAAAACTTAGCCCTCTTCTTCTCCGAACCATTTATGGCTCGCGCTGAAGATCGCACAATTGTTGTCTCCATCCCCTTAGGATCTACACTCCTTTGGGATACCCTTCGACTACAACAAAGTGTTTCTTTAATTAGTTCTTATAACGATTTTATTAATTCACGACTTTTAGGGCTTCCTAAGAATCTTCAACCCATGCTTCAAAAAGTAGCCCGAGAGAGTCTCGCTAGAAATCTCGTACAACAGATTGCCAACGCTCAAGTTTTAAGCACGGTGAACTTTAGAGAAAATAGCTTTGCACCTGAAGATGCTTTACTTACGCAAATTCAAAACTACCGTTCATCTGCACCCTTCCTTCAGCAAATTTTATTCTCATTAAATGCGAATAACATTAACGCAGCCTTTAGTACATTGAAGCAACTTCTTACTAATGAAAACTATAGTCTTTTAACGAAGCTTGATGGTATTTTAAGTGAAGAAGGACCGTATGCCATTAAAATGGATTCTTTCGAGTGGTGGAAGGGCAATAATATGGCAGCTCTTGAAGCGTATGGAGCAAATACTCTAGCTGAACTAAAGAATTATCTTGATCTTCAAAGAGATCGTATTGCCTATCTTGCCCAAGAGTTTGCAGAACCGGTTGTTTCCTTCTTGGAACTCATTAACTCAGAGGGTATGCATGCTGATCTTCCTCTCATGAACAAATGGGCGGGTATCATCAATGAGCTGAATGGCTATAAACGCAAAGCGCCAGGAAATGGTCTCACTGAACTTGAATCATATATTTTGAAACCTCTTAATGAAGTAACACTTGACACCTGTGATAAGTATACCAAGCTGTATAACAATTACACATTAAAAGGCGATTATTTCGTTAATGTGCTTGTTGACTTGGAAGATAAACTCCATAAGCAGTGTGCAAACCTTTCAGGGTTTGTTTCAGTCGATAACTATACTCAACTGGCTAATTTCTTTAATGCAAACTTAGCAGGGCGTTTCCCCTTTACAGAGGAAGTCAAAGGGCAAGCAGATGCTTCTCCTGAGGACATAAGAACATTCTTCCAAATGATGGATTCTCAAGCCGCTGGAATAAAAGCCACCTTAAAGCAAGCCAAAGATTTAGGACCAGCCGGTAAAAAGGCTTTTGTCTTTATTGAGCAAATGGAAGGTGTCCGGAAATTCTTTGGTGGATTCTTGGTTCCAGATTCCTTGTTACCTTACCCTTCTTACACCTTTGATGTGGCTTTTAGGGTCAATAAACAAAGAGAAGTCAGAGGAAACGAAGTTCTTGATTGGCAAGTTACATCCGGTGGAACTACTTTTAATATGCGTTCGCCTTCTCATAAATGTGGATGGAAGGTTGGTAACCCTGTTAAAGTAACTTTTAGATGGGCGGCTAACAGTCCACTCCAACCCCTTGTTACTGAAGGTTCCTCAGGATTATCTGTTGATGGTGAATATGCTAGCTATTCGTATGGTGGAACATGGGGACTTATTCGTCTCTTAAGAGAGCATCAAGCTAAGACTTGTGATTTTGATAACTTAAATGATGATCAGCCAACGACTCTTCGTTTCAATATCCCTTTAACAAATGTAATGTCTGGTACTGGTCTGTCAAATACAGACCCACTAAAAGCTACAGTCTTTCTCAGATTTGTAACATCACCCGTGCCTAATCCAAAACCAAAGAAGGGTGAAGCTCCTAAAGAGGAAGAAGAATCCAAAGAAGGTGATCAAACAAAAATCAAAGTCGGCGAACCTGTTGCCCTACCCTTCTTCCCGTTCAATGCCCCTAATATCAAAGGAGCGGCGATGTAATGGCCTTTAATAACAACCTCTCCCTCTTCTTTGAATCCATATCAGATAACCCACCTTGTGGACCATCGCTCAGGTATTCAGAAACTTATGATAAAATTAAAAATGCAAGACATGAGGAAGATGATCGGCTCGCTCAAGGTATCTGGAAAAGTGAAGTTAAAAAGGCCGATTGGGATATGGTGGACAGACTCTGTCGGGATACTCTTCAAACGAAATCAAAGGATTTGCAAATTGCCGCATGGCTAACTGAAGCCTGGCTCCACCTTGAAGGAATGGGAGGATTAACCCAAGGGTTAGAGCTCATTCTTGAGCTCACTAAAACCTATTGGGATAATATTCACCCTCAGATTGATCAAGGCAGCTTCGATTTGAGAATTGTCCCTTATGAATGGATCAACACGAGACTTAGTGAAGAAATTCAGTTTGTAAAGATTACCATGCCAGCAGCTCGAACAACCCTTCCCTATCATTTAGTCGACTATAATGACGCCAATCGACATGTTATTTCCGGAAAAAAAGATGGTGAACTTCCGACAGGTAAACCTTCGCTTTCTAAAATAACAACAAGCATTGAACAAACTCCAGCTGCTTTCTATCAATCAATAGATGAGAATTGTAAGAAGGCCTTAGCTTTGATAGAGAACATTGAAGAACTCCTTCATGAAAAACTGGTCGGAGATACCCCTAGTTTTTACCGAATAAAAGAAAAGATAAGCATCGTTCAACGCTTTGCCCAGCACATTCTTGCTGAAAGAGGTGAAAAAATGGCAGCCCTACACCCCACTCCAGAAGCGCCCACTAAAGAACCAACTTCCAAAAAGAAAACCCCTGGCCCAATTGACAGTCGTGACCAAGCTTATGCCATGCTTGGTGAAATTGCCTCTTATCTTGAAAAGATTGAACCCCATAGTCCAACCCCCTATTTGATTCGTCGCTCCATTACATGGGGTAGCATGACTCTCAGTGAAGTCTTTGCTGATGCCACAGCGAATGGGAAGGACCTATCGCTTATACTTGATATTCTGGATGTAAAGAAAGAAAATCAGCACTAAGCCTTAAGAATCGTCATTGTGAAGATTGCACTTGTTTTTTAATTATTAGTATTTATATTTATAAATATTAATTTTTTTGGTGCGCATTATGAAATATATTTACCCTTTGCTCTTCTCAACAATATTGTTTTTACGCCATGATGCTTTAGCTATGAACGATAACAATAATAATACTAAATATTCTGATGAAGATCCAATTCATCAACAAAGGAGAAAAGCAAGTGAAGACTTTTCAAAAGAAGTACAAGAAAAATCTGATGTTCTTTTAAAAGCTGCCGATTCATTATTGAAGGATTCAGAGGACAATAAGCTTAAAGCTGCTATTGAAAAATGTAAAAAAGAGATTTGCAGCTATCGTGAGAGTACTGTCAAGTCAACAATAGCTACTCGAGATAATAAACCTGTACTCCCCTTCTACGATCCCCATTTTGTAGATTTTGTTTCCTTCCATTTTTATCGTCAAGAAATCATAAATTTAGCTACAAGGTATAATAAAGGTTCTACGGAATATATTTTTTTTTATAAAACTTTTAATTATTTTAATTTAATCGCGCAACATTTATCCGATCTACAAAAATTTTATTTACTAAATATTACACCTACAAAAAATAGTGCCCCATCTGATCCTTCAGCAAGAACTCCTATGCATATAAATTCAAAGCATCTTTGGGAGAGAATTATAAAACTGAAGACCTTCTCATTGTCTTGTATTGAAGCAACTAACGTAGATAAACTTGATATACCTTTAAATATGAAGGTTTATTTTAATGTCTGTTTTAAGGAAATGAAAGAAGAGTTAAATAATATTTGTTCTGATTGTCCCCTACAAATCGATGATATCATCAATTCCAATAATGAAGAAAATCTTCAAACCTTTGATTCTTTGGTTTTTGAAAATTTTGATATAGTCAATAGTATGACTTCTTTTCTTTGTGGACATACTGGAATAGAACTTCTAAGTGCAACTAAACAACTTAGGTGGGTTTATCCTCTCAATTTTGATTTCTATAATGATGATAAAAAAGTTAAAGGTAGGGATAAACTTACTAAGGATCAAATTGCCCCTAACATACCTATATTTGATGAAATGTGGAAAGATATTGTATGGAAATCTGATGATAAATCAAATACTGGCATTTCTTGGTTAAATCATTTAGAAGAAATTGATAATCCACAAGCGAATTTGCATGAAATAAAAACTTACGGTCAAGAATTTTTTACGGAATTCGAAGCAAGTTACCAAGATGTATGGAAAGCTCGTAAGGCTGTTGAAAAATCGCCCTTAAATGAAAAAGATAAAGCGATCGCCCTTAATATTCTGAAACAATCATTTGACTCTATGTCGAAGCACGGGGGGGCCATCAAGAGAGATGTTAATCAAGGGATCATAACAACTAGAGATGATGTTAATAGAATTACTTTTATCCCATATTGTAAACAGTATCATCTTAGAAAGGCCTTGCACGAATTGCTTGCAAATAAAGAATATGAAACCATTCATGATGCAGTGAATAAGGCCCTCGATGCAATGGGTGTATTTGAAAGACACTTTTTACATCAAAACAATTTTCTTATTGATAACTTAGAGATTAAAGAGGGAGCTAAAATAGATGGGATTCAACGATATTGTATCACTTTCAATCCACGCAAAGCTCTCGTTAATTTAAAAATAAGAGCTCGGCAGTTAGAACTTATTGCCAGTTCTATTAATTTAGAACGCTTAAAGTTACCAGATGATTATAAGGCTCAAATTGCTGGCAAACAAAAGCTCCTAAGACAAGAACTTAAAAACCTTTTAAAAAATAATGAAATCAATAAAGTGATGAAGGCCCCACTATGGAAAACACTTGATGTGGATTTATCCGGAGATTTAAAAGGTGTTACATTTGGAATACCTGATATGTTGATTACAAATGAAGAGCTTATAAGAAATGCATCTATTGCCTTTTTAAACCCCCTCATGATCACATTTGTTATGAATAACAATCAAATAATTTCGTTAACAAAGGATCAAATTGAAGAAAACCTTCCCTTATGGGATTCAATGTGTCTTAATTTCCAAGATAAGAAAACCGCTGTTACGGGAAACCAAAAACCTTCAGCAAATAAAGGAAAAAGTAAAAAGAAAGGAAGAAAGAAACAAGTAGTAATAGAAAAAAAGAAAAATAATATAGTTGTTCCTATTACAACTATTGTTCAACAAGATGAAAAACCTATTGTTGAGCAACCTAGCTTCGAACCAGTTACTGCCCCTAATGAACAAAACCTAGAAAAATGTGATAACCCCGCCCCATATAATGCAAAGAAGCAACGAGAAGAGCTTATTCTCTGGCTTAGAGATATTTTAAATACTTCTAAGGAAAAGAAGGAGCTCTTTATCGTTTACGACCGTGCTCACTGCTTAGTCCGCCAATTGGACCATCATCCTGAGCTTTTTGATACGGAAGAATCCTTAAGCCCTCTTCAAGATATTGCGCAAAGACTTTGTGATCAAATATCTCATATTCAAAACAAATCTAAAGTCATAAAGAAGGAAAGAATCGCTGTGCCCTTTAGAGCTCTTCCCCTTTACTTGTCTTTTATGGAGTCCAGTGTATCCGACCTTGTTGGAATTCGATTTGGCCGTGTGAGAACGCTCTTTGAAAGTCTTGGCATTAAGATTGATACATCTCGTGCGGGTTCAAGAGTGCATTTTGAGTACGGAAACCATGCCACCTCAATCCATATCCATGATAAGCATGATGAGCCGTTAGAAGGCGGCAGAATCTCCTCCCTTCGTAAATTCCTTTGGGAAATTGGATTTACGACTGATGATGGAGATGAAGAGGAATCAAATTGAAATACAGAGGCAATCTCTCCCTTGATTTTTTCATCTAAATATTTATGTATAATAATATAATTATTTTTTGGTGAGCATTATGAAATATATTTATCCTTTCCTTTTATCAACATTTTTAATTTATTCAAACGATGCCTTCGCAATGAAGGGGAGAAACCCTGTAGAAACTTCGGATCAGAAAAAAGCTAAGAACCAGAATAGATTAGATGTGTTTCTTCAAGAACTTGAAGAAGGATGTCCTAAATTATTAAAAGAAGCTGAAGCTCTCATTCCCATACTAGGTGAAAGAGAAAGAGAGAGTATCGAATCTTCAAAAGGGGCAATACAGAAATTCTATGAAAAAACCAAAGATGCTATTCACGCTTGTCGAACTGCTCCTTCTGCTGCTCAGGATCCCTGTTTCGTATCCTATTTGACTTACTTTCCACTTAGAGAAACCTTAGTTGTTGCAATAAACAAGAACACTCATACAGAAGTACGACAATATTTTTCTAATATGTTTAATTATATCAATCAATATGAAGAACATTTAAGCCCTCAGGAGATGTTCTATTTTCTTACACACGTATGTGAAGGCGAGTCCATTCAATGGGATCCAAACTTTGCTTGGTCGAAAATACTTCAATTAAAAAGATTTTCACTAGCTTGTCTTGAAGCAACTAAATTGGATGATTTAGATATCTCTCGTACTTTCAAACAAGGCTTTGGCCTCTTTTTTGATAAATTTAAGAAACAATTGAACACCATTCCAGATGACCTCTTAAGTCAGTGTGCAGCAAGAAACCTGAATCCGAGTAATGATATCTTAAAATCGATCCAATTGATCAATTCTTTCTTAACGACAGTTTGTGGAATTAGTGCGACTTCTTTACTTCTTACACAAAAACAACCCGAAATATGTTTCCCTGTAAATCAAATCTTCAATATCGATGGTAAGATGTACCAACTCCCACAAGATGAGATTGCCAGAAATATGACCCGTGCCAAAAACATGTGGAAACATGTCGTTTGGACTATTGAACCTCTTGAGCAATTTCAATTGTACTTGCAAAATCCATTGAGACAAGAAAAGCCTAAATCTGCTGTTATGCTGAAAAAGTTAACTTTAGGTGAAGTATACAAAGCCGAACTCAAGAAGAGCCATGATGATTTATGGCATACTGAAAGAGCCGTGCAGAAAATGGAACTCCCAGTAAAATACAAAGAAAACGTAAACGCTTTGTTTAGTAAATGCTTTGCATCTATGCGCTATGCCGTCAATGGAATTTACAAAGCTACAACTCATAGTTCTACAAATTTGGAAATTGATAGCAGTACTCTGATCCCATATTGCGTCCAATTCCCTCTACGTAAGGGACTGCATGAAGTGCTTGCAACTGAAGACTTATCAGAAATACATGAACATGCTCAAAAGGCGTTAGATGCTCTGGGTATTTTTGAGAGGTATTCTTCAAACGAGACTGAGTTCCTTATCAAGAATTTAGACATCCAGCTCACATCGAATAAAAATCCATTTGTGCCTGTATATGAAATTCGTTTTAATGCACGTAAAGCCATCGTAAATTTGAGAGCCAAAGCAAGGAACCTATACCTCATAGCTGACCATATAAGACTTGATAAACTTCATTTGCCCAAAGAATACGAGTCACGTCTTGCAACTAAGCTTAAGGAAATGAAAGACAAAGTTTTAAAGATAAGTTTCATGAAATTCGGAGCCAAGTTCTGGCAAGATCCAGCCTGGAAAACAACTTCTCTTGATCTAGCGTCGGAAAAAACTACAGAGTTTTTGAGAATCCAACCAAAACTCCAAGAAATCGTTGGCATTATTAGTGAAGCTACTCCGAATATTTTAAATCCTCTTTTTGTTCCTATCTTTAAGGATGACTATGGCACCTTACTCTTAACTCTTGCTGAAGCAACCGAAAGACTCCCCTTATGGGATCAGATGTGTATGTCCATGCCAGTAAATAAACCTGCTTTTAAAGAACCGGTCCAAAAGAAAGAAGTGAAAAAGAAGAAGAAACAACAACCTGTTAGAACACCACAGCACAAACCTAAGGAAACCAAAAAGGGTTCTTTACTCACACAAGAAACTCCAACGGTATTAGAGACTGAACCTGCGCTTCAACCTTCTAAATTAGCAGCGGTTGAACCAGCATCAATCTCTTCAGCTGTACAGCCAAAAACAGAAGTATCAGTCGTGTCTGAGATTGAAACACCTCAAAAGCCGCGGGAAGAATTGATTGTATGGCTTCAGGATATTATGAAGCAATCAGCAGTCGATAAGGAGAAGTGTTTCCATATCTTTGGAAGAGCTTATGCCCTCTCCCGACAATTGTCACAACATCCTGATCTGTTTGAAACGGAGGAATCCTTAAGACCTCTTCAAGATATAGCACAAGGCCTTTGTGATCAAATGTCTCACATTCAAAAAAAATCTAAAGTCATAAAGAAGGAAAGAATCGCTGTGCCCTTTAGAGCTCTTCCCCTTTACTTGTCTTTTATGGAGTCCAGTGTATCCGACCTTGTTGGAATTCGATTTGGCCGTGTGAGAACGCTCTTTGAAAGTCTTGGCATTAAGATTGATACATCTCGTGCGGGTTCAAGAGTGCATTTTGAGTATGGAAACCATGCAACCTCAATCCATATCCATGATAAGCATGATGAGCCGTTAGAAGGTGGCAGAATCTCCTCACTTCGTAAGTTCCTATGGGAAATTGGGTTTACGACGGATGATGGAGATGAAGAAGATGATCAGTAATCAGGTAAAAATGCGACAACCGTGCAAGTAAAGAGAAACAAACAACAAGTGCTCAGCTCTTATTCTGATAACTGATCACTGATTACTGGCGACAGCGGCGGCGGTAACTGCCGCCCGTCTCTCCATATCCTCCCGCCCGTGGCGTTGGCTTTCAAGAATCATTTGGGAAAGAAGCTCGTCACTTAAGCCATAGGTCGGACGGACTTCGATATGCTGGAAATGACCCGTTGTTTGCTCAATCGCACTCACCGTGAGAAGACCTTCCACATCCACGGCAAAGTCAACACGGACGCGGGGCACACCTGCAGGAAGATTCGGAAGTCCTTTGAGTTCAAATTGAGCTAACGACCTGCAGTCTCCCGCGAACTCCCTCTCCCCTTGAACCACATGAAATATCATTCCCCCTTGCCCATCTTCATGGGTTGTAAACTCTTGGGAAGCCAAGGCTGGCAAGGGAGCATTCCGATGAATAATCTTCTCAACAAGTCCCCCCATGGTCTCAAGACCGAGTGATAAAGGGGTTACATCCACAAGAAGGGTATCGGACCCATGAGTTAATGAATGGGCCGAAAGAGCAGCACCGAGTGCCACAGCATGATCAGGATCAATATTACAAAGAGGTTCTTTCTTAAACAAAGCAGCAACCTCCTCCCTCACCAAGGGCATCACTGTCATCCCACCGACAAGAACAACGCCTTTAACCTCATCAGGAGTCATGCCTGCATCCCTTAAAACACCTTCTGTAATCTTAAGGGTTTGTTTAATGAAAGGTGCGGCAATCTCTTCTACAGCTTCCCGTTTGACATGCTCAAATTCATCCCTATCTGACAGAGCTTCCTTAAGCTCTCTTCCCTTTCGGGTGTCTGTAAATCCGAAGCTTTCCACAATCGCACGATCAATATCATCTCCCCCGAGTGTTAAATCACCGCCTGTTGCCAAGACTTGAAAAACACCCTTTTCAAGATTGAGCAGAGAGAGATCAAAGGTTCCCCCTCCAAAGTCATACACTGCATAGATTCCTTCAACCCCAGCCTCAAGACCGTAAGCCAGGGCAGCAGCTGTTGGTTCATTAATTAACCGTAAGACTTTTATGCCAGCGAGAGCTGCCGCTTGCTTTGTTGCAACCCTTGCAGCTTCATCAAAATGAGCAGGTACGGTGATCACAGCTGAATCAAAGGAATAAAGATGTTTTAAATGAGCGAGTATATGCCCCGCAACTTCTACAGGCGTAATCCCATAGGATCCCATCTGAAACCTTAAAATATCCCCTGGAATAAGGTTATTAAAGTGCTTACAAATGGGATCAGATGGGATTTTGCCCATTAATCTTTTTGTAGAACTTAGATACTCTCCATGGGGTTCACCCACAACATATCCTGAGTCTAGTAAGCTCAAAATAGAGGGTAAAAGAGGACCTAATATTTGTGGTTTTCCATTAATGACTTGCGCCACAACCGAATGGGTTGTCCCGAGATCAATGCCCACAACTTTTTCAAAAGAAGTTTGCGTTTGTCCAGGCTCAGCAATTTGAAGAAGATTTGTCATACCTTTTCTCCAATAGTAATCAATAGGTTACGGACATATGTAAGACGGTAAAGAGCAATCTTAGCTTTTTTGTAATCAGTCTCCTGAAAAGCATTCGTGAGACTTTCAAGAAGATCTTTTTCTTCATGATGAAGTTCCTTTTTGATATCTTCACCTTCTTCAAGCTTTTCATTCCAAAGCATTACGTCACCTAGATAGACAGGATCATGGGACAGAGGTTTTTCACCCGCACTCTTCAGTAAAAACATACCCCGGTTGATGGGATCTTTAAGGATTCCATAAGCTTTATTGGCTTCCCCTGCCCGCCTCAACACCTCACTTTTGGTGCTCATATCCACACCTACAAAGCGATCGGGATGGGCCGATTTTAACACTTTAAAATAATGTTGATTCAAGATCTTAGGATCAATCTCGAAGGTCTTATCTAACCCAAGGGTTTCGTAGGGGTCAAACATGGAAGGACTCTCCACAACCGCACCGACCCTTTTCATTTGGATTATTAAAAACAAATCCAGAGGAAAGCTTATCTTCCGCATAGTCCATTTCGGATCCAAGGATAAACATAACAGCTTTCGGATCAACGAGAACTTTGACGCCATGACTGTCAATGACTTCATCATAAGGCCCCGCCTCATCTGCAAACTCAAGGGTATAGGACAGGCCATTGCATCCTTTAGATTTAATACCAATGCGAATGCCGAAGGAGGGTTTTCCGCGGCCCTCCAGCAATGCCTTGACGCGCTCTGCTGCTGATTCAGTAAGGGTGAGGATCATGCGTGTTTCTCTTTATAATCCTTAATGGCAGCCCGAATAGCATCTTCAGCAAGCATTGAACAATGGATTTTCACGGGAGGCAAAGACAGGTGGCGTGCGATTTCTGTATTACGGATTTCCCCCGCCTCATCCAAAGTCTTACCCTTGATCCATTCTGTAATCAAAGAACTTGAGGCAATGGCTGAGCCGCACCCAAATGTTTTAAATTTTGCATCTTCAATAACCCCTTGATCACTCACCTTAATTTGAAGTTTCATGACATCCCCGCATGCAGGAGCTCCTACAAGCCCTGTTCCAACGGATGCGTCCTTAGGATCAAGTGTACCCACATTTCTTGGATTTTCATAATGATCAACAACTTTATCTGAATAGGCCACGATTCTTTCCTCTCTTAATGTTCCGCCCACTGAATGGAGCGAATGTCTATACCTTGACGACTCATCTCCCACAAAGGACTCATGTCACGTAATCGGTTAACTTCCTTAATAATTTTCTGGGCTGCAATATCAACTTCTTCTTCCGTGGTGAATCGACCAAACCCGATACGGAGCGAGGTATGAGCCATCTCTTCCTCTACACCTAAAGCTCTTAGAACATAGGACGGCTCCAGAGAAGCCGATGTACAGGCTGAGCCAGAAGAAACAGCCAGCTCCTTTATTCCCATCATGAGTCCTTCTCCTTCAACATGAGCAAAGCTCAAGTTAAGATTTCCAGGAATCCTCTTGTTCCCATCCCCATTCAAATAGACTTCGTCTAAAGCCTCTTTGATATGATTATGAAACCTTTCCGCTAAGGTTTTGATTCGTTCTGCTTCAGCTCCCATTTCTTTTTGGGCAATGGCACACGCTTCTCCTAGGCCAACACAAAGAGGGGGAGATAATGTCCCTGATCGCATTCCACGCTCTTGTCCTCCTCCATTGATGAGGGATTGCAATCGAATCCGTGGTTTCCGTCGCACATAAAGGGCTCCAATTCCCTTTGGCCCATAAATCTTATGACCAGAAATACTGAGAAGATCTATGTTCATAGCTTCAACATCAAGAGGAATTTTTCCCACAGCTTGAGCTGCATCCGTATGAAAAAACACCCCTTTTTCGTGGCACATTTTTCCAATCTTTTCAATGGGTTGAATGACACCAATTTCATTATTAACAACCATAATTGAAACAAGAACTGTCCGATCTGTGATGGCTGCATTCAAGGTTTCTAAATCAATGAGTCCGTCTTTGTTCACGGGCAAATAGGTTACCTTAAACCCTTCCTGTTCAAGATGGCGACAACTATCGAGCACACACTTATGTTCCGTTGCACACGTTATGATGTGATCCTTATCAGCCTTATAAAAGTGAGCCACACCTTTGATGGCTAAGTTATTTGATTCTGTCGCGCCGCTTGTAAAGATGACTTCTCGAGGATCAGCATGAATAAGTTCAGCGACCTGAGCTCTTGCCTTCTCGACGGCTTGTTCGGCAACCCAACCAAAGGCATGATTACGAGAATGAGGATTGCCATACTCTTCCGTAAAATACGGCAACATGGCCTGCAGAACTCTAGGGTCACAAGGTGTTGTGGCTTGATAATCAAGATAAATTGGACGCGAAACCATTAAGAAACATCCCTCATTTTTTGAGAACTATAAATCGTCTTCCATGCCTTGATGAAAGCATCGATATCACTTGCTTGTGTTGCCCATCCAAAGCTCACACGAATGGCACATCTTGCTTCATCATAGGGAACACCCATTGATGTTAAGACATGGGATACTTTCATTTTACCGGATGAACAAGCTGACCCTGCACTAATCGCAATATTTTCAATATCAAAAGCAATAATTTGCAGTTCCGTTGGAACACCTGGCATCCCAAGGCAAGAGACATGAGGTGTGCGGTGTGCACCACTGCCAAATACCCTCGCTTCAGGGAGAGAGTTTTCAATATGAGATTGAAAAACTCTTAATCTCTCTTGATCTTCATTAATTGCGACTTTTAAGGCTTCTGTGAAACCGAGGATGAGTGGGGTTGAAAGTGTTCCTGAACGCATTCCATACTCTTGACCTCCCCCCGGTATTATGGGTTCAAGATGAATATTATCCTTCATGACAATTGCACCAACCCCAACAGGCCCCCCACACTTGTGTGAGGAAAGCGTCATAAGATCCACATCATAGGTGTCAAATGAAATCGGTACATGGCCCACAGCTTGTGTCGCATCCGTATGAACCGTCCACCCTTTTGCATGAGCAAGACGTGTAGCTTCTGCCAAAGGTTGTATGACACCAGTCTCATTATTAACGAGCATTACAGAGAGTAAACCAGGCTTTTCAAAACTGTTTAGAAGCATTTCTAAGGCATCAAGATCCACGATACCCTTTCCATTCACAGGAATAATGTGAGGGTTAGATACAGATTTCTGAACGGAATCGTGTTCAATCGCTGAAGTCAAAACAGGTAAATTGAGACCTCTTAACGCGAGCACATTCGCTTCCGTTCCACCACCTGTAAAGATGACTCGATCCCCTTTTGTTATCTCTAGAATCTGTGCCCTTGCATCATCAATTCGTGATCGTAACCTTCGTCCTAAACCATGCGGGGAGGACGGGTTACCAAGCAAATCTAGAGCATGAATGATTGCTTCTTTGGCCTCCGGCCTTAAAGGTGTAGAGGCATTATAATCGAGATATATCACGACACCCTCCTTTCACATACATCTGATAGGGAAATGCCACTCAGATATTGGTGCATCTTTTGTCCTAACCCGGCCCAAAGATCATGGGTTAAACACTTTGCTTTGAGCCCAAGACAACCATTAACTTGTTTTTCGCCACAGCGAGTCGTTTTAATGGGCTCGCCAATAGCTTCAAGAATATCCGCAATGCGAATGTCATCTGCCTCTCGCGCCAGCTTATAGCCGCCTTGCTGACCACGAATACTGGTGACCATGCCATTCTTACGTAAAGTTGAAAAGAGCTGCTCGAGGTATGGAACAGGGAGCGATTGCCTACGGGCAATCTCAGTAATTGCAAGAGGCTTGTCCTTCCCATAATAGGCGAGGTCAACAAGCGCCATAACCGCATATCTTCCTTTTGTTCCAAGTTTCACAAGCATCTCCTTTTATATTTATATTTCTACGATTCCTGACTAAAATAGTCAAGTATGAAAGACCTTGCTCCTTTGTAAGGAGTCTTTTAAAAAGTAAATTCAACGCCGCATGAAATTTAGAAGGGGGTTAAGTATGTTACGAATAGCTGTTGCAGGCTGTACAGGACGAATGGGTCGCGTTCTTCTCAAGGAGATTAACCTGAATCCTGAAACAGAAATAGTTGGAGCCATTACGCGCCCTAAACAACTTCTTGTTGGACAAGACATTGGCCCCCTTATTGGAGAGCCTCCTTTAAATATCCTCATCACAGATATCCCTGAATTGGCACTTAAGACCGCGCAAGTTCTCATAGACTTTAGTAAGCCTGAGGGGCTTCATTCCCATCTCATGTCAGCCATCAACCACAGAACTCCTTATGTTGTTTGTATGACGGGAGTGAGTGACGAGCAGTTCAAAAGCTTAGAGGCGGCGTCAAAACAGATCCCTGTTATGGTTGCTCCCAATACGAGCCTAGGCATTGCAGTCCTTCGTAAGCTTTCACTGGCAGCCGCCGAGGTCTTAGGACCTTCATATGATATCAGTCTTCTAGAAATGCATCATAAGGATAAGACTGATGCCCCCTCAGGCACAGCCCTTTCGATCGCTAAATCTTTAACGTCACTTGAGTGGCTTAAACATAATAAACCTCCCTACCCCTCCAAATCTCCCCGAGAAAAGGACAGCTTGGAAATTGCTGTTCTGCGGGGAGGTGGCGTCGCTGCTGATCTTGATGTTCTCTTTAGTGGGGAATCTGAGCTTCTGAAAATCGAACATAGAGCCTTGAACCGAAATGTTTTTGCACATGGTGCGATCAAAGCTGCGGAATGGCTCAAGGGTAAACCAACTGGCCTTTATACAATGGATGATGTTGTTTTATGACAAAACTCATGACGTCTTCCGAAATAGAACGTTTCTTCGAACACCTTGACGCCGCCAATCCTGAACCCAAAGGTGAGCTCTATTCAACAAACACATACACTTTATTGGTAGCTGTTGTTCTCTCTGCCCAAGCAACCGATAAGGGCGTAAACAAAGCAACACCTGCCTTATTTGCTGTGGCTGACACGCCTCAAAAAATGCTGAATCTCGGGGAAGAGAATCTTAAAAATTATATCAACACTATAGGTCTCTATAACTCAAAGGGCCGCAATATTATGGGTCTTTCTCAGAAACTCATTGAATCCTTTGGAGGAGAAGTCCCTTCAAACATAGAAGACTTAATTACCCTGCCTGGAGTTGGGCGTAAAACAGCCAATGTTGTCTTGAATGGCGCCTTTGGAGAGGCCGTTATCGCCGTTGACACCCACATCTTTAGAGTGTCAAACCGAACTGGTCTTGCGCCGGGCAAAACACCCCATGACGTTGAAAAGCAGCTCATGAAAAGAATTCCAGTTAAATGGATTAAACGCGCCCATCATTGGCTTGTTCTTCACGGTCGCTATATTTGCAAGGCAAGACAACCACTGTGTCCAACCTGTCCCGTTCAAAACGAATGTCATTACCCTTATAAAACAACAGCAAATCCATGACTCTGCATGAGTGGCGGGACCACATCACCTCTATATTATCACAAGCCTTATTTGAAAACGCGAGCCTAGAGGCCAAGTGGTTGCTTGAGGCATTGACACAAAAAAACTGCACCTTAAGCCCCAACTATACCTTATCCTCATCGGAAGAGCTAAAGCTGAATGAATGGCTTGAGAGACGTCTCAAATCAGAACCACTCTCCCGCATTAAAGGAATCAGAGAGTTTTGGAGCCTTCCCTTTTATATTAATGAACACACACTTGATCCGCGTCCTGAGACGGAGCTTATTGTGAAGGCTGTCATTGCGAGGAGTGACGTTCCTACAGAACGTATTCTCGACCTTGGCACTGGATCCGGGTGCATCCTCATTTCCCTTCTGTACGAGCTTAAAAATGCGACTGGCGTGGGTGTAGATATTAATCAAGGTGCACTTGATATAGCCAAAATAAATGCAAGTCAGAATGGAGTTAGCGAGCGTATTACATTTGTTCAAAGCAATTGGGGAGACAACCTCAAGGAACAATTCAATATTATTGTCAGTAATCCTCCCTACATCCCAACGACCGATATTGAAGAGTTGGAAAAGACTGTGAAGGATTACGATCCCCATCTTGCCTTAGATGGAGGAGCTGACGGTCTTGATTGTTATAGACTTATAGCTAAAAATATGAAGCATCTCTTGAAGGAAGATGGATTCTTTCTATTTGAGATTGGGCAAGGACAAAGACGCCAAGTTGAAGAGATTTTGAAGCATGAGGGATTCGGTAATTTGTTTTCCCTGAAGGATTACAATGGGATAGAGAGAGTCATTGGGGGATTTAGTCAGTGAGAGTATAATCCAAGGGAGTCATCCCCGCTTTCGCGAGGATGACGCACAGGGGATGGGTTATATATTTTGTCTTATTTACAAACTATATTTATTTTTTTATTGAAATTATATAATTTAATTCTTATATTTTTTTTATTAATTTAAATTGGTGTAATTATGACATATAAAATCTTTAGAAAATCTGCTCTCCTCTCTGTTGCTGTTATTTCTTTATCCGCACAGTCCCTTCAGTCAAATGATGATTTTCTCTATGATGCCTTACCAACTGTTCTTAAAGGCAGAATCTCACGATTCCTCTCTCAGGAAGACAATCAGAATTTAACGCTAGTCTACAAACAAGCAAATAGTATCGTGTCTGTTCAGGAACCTTGGAAACAACTTAAAGCCAACAATATTCAAGCTGATCCCTCGGTTTCAATAACAAACGCTTGGTTAGGAAAGCTTAGACTACTTGACTATCATATCGCAAAAGAGCTTGCTACAGAAGCTCAAACAAACCTTCAAACAGCTAGCAATGAGTTCGTTACCTTAAGCGATATGGTGCGGAAGGAACAAAAGGCACAAACTCAAAGAGAAGAAGCCATTTATAAAGAAGATAAGGTTTTTGAGACTAAAGATTTTGAGCGAAGTCCTGCTTTAGTTCAGTTAGAAACGGATCAGTTTGCATATGAAAGAAAAGTAACTCACCTTCAGTCACAGTTAACTCAACATACCCAAGCTGCAGCACATTTCTTGGAGCTTGCTTGCGATGTCGGTGATGGTAAAGCAATTGAAATTAAATTCGGATTACTTTTGGCTGAAGATGCACAACGCGCAAGAGATTTTCTAGATTCTATGGTCGCTCGTGACTACATGGGAGCATTGAGACTCAAACGAAATGCCCTCCGTTCTGGGACTCAAGGATATGCTCTGAATGTTGAAGAAGCAGCCAGAATTAATCGCCTACTCATTGACAAAAAATCGCTCGAAGCCCTCTGGCTCAGCCGTGAATATCATCTTCAAGGAAGTGAAGAATGGCGTGCAATTGTTGATGAGTCTGCCAAGCGAGGGAATAAAGAAGCGCGATTTGAAAAACTCTCCTGTCAACTTCAAGGACTCAATGGTTACGAGAGAAATCTTGAGGAAGCTGAAAAAACTTTAGCATCCTTACCTAGTGAGGCTTCAGCTAATCTTATTACCCTAAAATCTTATACCTTAATGAACAATCCTAAATCTGAGGAAAATGACCAGGCTGTTTGTTTGATCAATGAGTGGTTGGTTGATAAAGGATCTGTTGATGCAAAATACTTACGAATAAAGGGACTTCTTGCAGGGGTATGGGGATATAAGAAGGATCTTGATAAAGCCAAAGAAGAAATAGATAAGTTTCTACCCCCTAATAATGACGGTTATACACTCGTTTATTCACTCAGAAATATGGAACAAAACCCTGTTCATGGTAATAACCTCCCGGCAGAATCCCTTCGCTTTTGTATTGACTACCTAATTGAAAAGGGAAGACAGGAGGGAACTTACTTCAAAATCAAGGGACTGATTGAAGGAATTGAATCAGGTCTTGGCTTTGAAAAAAACTTAAATCTAGCTCGAGAAATGCTTAGTGAACTTAGACCCGGAACAGAATGGATCCCTTCGACTATCTTACAAGAATGGCGTATGAATCAACATCTTGTCAACCTACAAGAAGGCATTGAATTTCTTGAAGAGTGTCTCAATCAAGACCAATTTAAGCACCTTCAGCGGTGGAATAATAAATTTCAAAGGCACCTCTTAGGCGAGGAAGGACAAGAAATTAATTATGATAACGCTCGAGAAATACTAGCTAAATATCCACGGGAAAGTGAAGGTGAGGTTTATGCCTTGCGTCGCCAGTGGTTATCAGATGAGCAAACACCTGAAAAAACTAAGGCTGTTGAGTTCCTGGGCGAGTGGCTCCTTGAGAGAAACCACTCTGGAATGATTTATGATCTATTGTCTGATAACCTTAAGGGATCAAACGGTTACGAGATCAATCATGCAAAAGCCAAAACCATACTCAAGAGCGTTGGCGGCAAAATTCATTGGCTCCTAGCTGATTTAAAATCAAGTTTGGAATCAATGGAACAAACACCTGATATTATTACATCTAAAGAAGTACTAGAGGAATGGTTAGAAGAATATGGTGAAGATGGGATTGCCGCATTCAAAAAAGCAAAAAAATTAGCAAAACAAGATCCTAAAGCAGGCCGCAAGTTTATCAACAAGCTGTATAAGAGAAAGTTTATTGAAGGCTCTGTCTTAAAGATGAAAGGCCTTTCAAAAGGAAAATTTGGCTTCAAAAAAGACGTGCGTGCTGCACGCAATATCCTTAACGAACTTATGAACGAAAATGAAGCCATTGGCTTGCGTTATAAAGTAAAAGCCCTCGATAAAGGAAAAGTTGGCTATAAAACGAATCCAAAGAAAGCCCGTAAACTCATTGAAAAAGAAATTGAAAAGAACAAACCACAGACTTGTTTCTATAATGAAAATGTGGCACATCTAAAGCTGACTGGGGTTGAAAAAGGTATATACGGGTTTAAGAAAAACCCCAAAAAGGCTCGCAAGCTCTTTGAACAATTCCTCCAGGAGGGAAGGCTAATTCCTAATATTGATGAAGCATATGCTTTAGCTAAAGGAAAATGGGGATTTAAACGTGACCGTGAGCAAGCACTACAGATCATTGATAAAGCAATTGAGGTAGGCAACCCTCTTGCCTATTTAGCTAAAATTGAGGTTCTACAAAAAGGAAAGTATGGGTTTAAAAAAAATCCAAAAGCAGCATCAAAACTTGAGCAAGAATTTAAAAAACGTTTTCAACAAACTTCAGCTTCGACACCAGTAGATATGCAAGTTGATATGCTCCCCCAAGATGATCAAAGTGTGAGATTTCTTGCTTCAATAAGAACTGGTGAGATGACTCAAGCCATTGAGATTTTGTCCGAAGGGAATAATAAAGTTGGCAGTGTTCCTCACCTCATAGAAGGTTTTAATGAACTAGGGAATGAACTACATGCAGACAAGCTAAGAAGCCTTATCGCAAATCGAATTTTAACACTAAAGCCCAATCCTGAGGTCATTGAACGGAACTTTAATCACTTATCTTCGGGACAAGCTAAAACGCCAATAAGTTCTTTAGCTTCAGCTTATCGTTTTGCAAGACTGCTAAACTATATACCAGTCGATATGAGATAAATGGGTGTTAAGGGTATAGAAAAAAGCGACGTCTTGCGACGCCGCTTTGCCCTCCCAAACTCAATTCCTATAGCCTATCTCGCAGATTTCGCTTTTTGAACCTTCTCTCTTAAATACTGAGAAGGTTTAAAAGCAATCACTCTACGCGCGGTAATCGTTGCTTCCTTGCCGGTTTTGGGGTTACGACCCACACGGCTAGATTTCTTACGAATATTAAATGATCCGAAGGAAGAGATTTTAACGAGGCCCTTATCTGATAAGGAAGAAAGCATTGTCTCAAGAGTTGCCTCTAAGAAATCATTGGCTTGATGACGAGGGCAATCAACTTCCTTCACAAGGCTGTCAACGATATCTGCTCGCGTTACAGTTCTACTCATCTCCCGTTTCCCTTATTAATATAATTAACTTCGGTGGTAGTATATCAAAAAATTGGGCAACGTCATAGAGGTAAATTCATTAGGACGCTGCAAATAGAACTCATTGCGAACCTCCCACCACCTCAGCTGCTATTTCTCCATCATGGAAATGGATCTTTACTTTTTGCCCTGGAGATGTCTGGGTTTTGGATTGAATGACCGTTCGGTCAAATGTTGTAACGTAGGCAAATCCTCGCTCGAGCGTACGTGTATAGGAATAGCTTTCAATCAACTGGGAAAGGGCTCCAAACCTTTGCTCAGTCATCTTAAGCCCGTTATCCAAAGCGGGAGTCAGGCGACGAGCCATATGATCCAGAGTTATCTGAAACTGCCCAATAAGCCTTTTTTCAGAATTAACCGAACGTTCAATTAATTCATCAAGTCTTTGAATTGATTCATCAATCCAGCTTCCGAGAGGGGGTAAACCCCGCCTCAGTGCATCGAGTCTGCTATCAAGCAAAGAGAACTGATTTTGAATACGACCCGTGAGTTGAGCCCCAAACTGCATGAGGATTTGAGCCAGCTGCCCACGGACTGGCACAGCAAACTCAGCCGCAGCGGTTGGTGTGGGCGCCCGTTTGTCGGACGCAAAATCAATCAACGTCACATCCGTCTCGTGCCCCACGGCAGAGATCACAGGTATTTCACTGGCGGCAACTGCCCGCACCACCACTTCTTCATTAAAGGCCCACAGGTCCTCAAGGCTTCCTCCACCCCTTGCTACGATAAGCAATTCAGGTTTGTCGTCCATTCTGTTAAACCCGCGAACGGCTTCTGCAACCTGAGCTGCTGCCCCTTCGCCTTGCACCGCGACAGGCCAAAGAATGATGTGGGTTGGGAATCTATCCTCAATCCGGTGGAGCATATCTCGAATGACTGCACCGGTTGGAGACGTCACAATTCCAATTGTTCTAGGGAGATAAGGAAGGGGTTTCTTTCGAGATTCATCAAATAGCCCTTCCGCCGCCAGCTTTCGCTTGAGCTCTTCCAGAAGCTTCAGAAGTGCCCCTTCCCCAGCGAGCTCCATAGCATCTACAATGATCTGGTATTTAGAACGCCCAGGATAAGTCGTAAGACGCCCCGTCGCAATCACCTCCATCCCTTCTTGAGGATTAATGGAAAGGGCGCCGTAACTCCCCCGCCAGCAAACAGCGTCGAGTACAGCATCTTGATCCTTGAGGGCAAAGTATACATGGCCTGAGGTGTGCTTCTTAAGCCCCGAGATCTCGCCTTTCACACGAACCCGTGAATAGGTGGTCTCCACCATCTTTTTTAAAGCAAGCGAAACTTCAGTTACGGTATATTCTGGCAGAGTTGATAGTAATGGTTGCATTCAATGTTCAGTATTTAGTTTCCAGTGTTCAGAAAAGATCGCACAGGAGGTAGCAAAAGTACATGCCTTTCTTAAAACCACTTAGAGATTATCAAGTTGCTCTCTTAATATTTTTGAAATCTGATCACTTATGACTGATTACTGGCTTGCATCCTGTTCTCATCCCCAGTAGGTTACATAAAACTTCAAAAAGTGGTTGTGACACTTCATGGATTATGAGGCCTTTTTTAAACAGAAACTCCAAGCCATCAAGGATGAAGGCCGTTATCGTATTTTCGCTGATCTTGAGCGTTGTGCAAAAGACTTCCCTTATGCGAATTATTATAATGAAGGAACGCCAAGACGTGTTGTTGTGTGGTGTGCCAATGACTACCTTGCTATGGGACAGCATGATAAAGTCTTGGACGCTATGGCAAATGCGATTGGTCGCGTGGGAGCTGGCGCAGGGGGCACACGGAATATCTCAGGAACGAACCATTATCATGTTTTGCTCGAGCGAGAAATCGCTGATTTGCATGACAAGGAAGCTGCGCTCATCTTTTCTTCTGGCTATGTCTCGAATGAGGCATCCATAAGTTCTCTCGCGACCCATCTCCCCGATTGCATCGTTTTCTCTGATTCCCATAACCATGCCTCTATTATTCAAGGAATTCGGAATAGTAGGGCTCATAAAGAAATCTTTCATCATAATGATCATAAGCATTTACGGGAGCTTCTTTCCCAGTACCCAAAGGAGCAAGCCAAGCTTATCATTTTTGAGTCCGTCTATTCCATGGACGGCGACATTGCCCCGATAGAGGCTTTCTGCGACCTTGCTGAAGAATATAATGCACTCACCTTTATAGATGAAGTTCATGCAGTTGGCATGTACGGTCATAAGGGTGGAGGAATTGCACAACGGGATAACCAAAGCCATCGCTTGAGCATTATTGAAGGCACGCTTGGAAAAGCTTTTGGTGTCGTGGGTGGTTATATTGCTTCATCTGCTGACCTTGTTGACTTTGTCAGAAGCTTTGCTTCCGGTTTTATCTTCACAACATCTATGCCTCCTGCTGTGGCTGCAGCAGCTCTGGCAAGCATTCAACATTTAAAGATCAGCCAAATTGAGCGGGCACGTCATCAGGAAAGAGTAGATAAAGTTAAGAACCGTTTGAGACAAGCTGGTATCCCCTTTATGCCCAGCCCTTCCCACATTATCCCTATTTTAGTGCGTGATGCTCATCAATGTAAACTTGCATCTGACAGACTTCTCAAAGAGCACAACATTTATGTGCAACCTATTAATTATCCCACAGTCCCAAGGGGAACGGAACGCCTTCGGATTACCCCCTCTCCTGTTCATACGGATCAAATGATTGATGATTTGATAGACGCTCTCAAAAGTGTGTGGGACCATCATTCCATTGAGTACGCAGCCTAATGAAAACCTGCTGGACGATAACCGACGATCTTCCTGGAACAAAAAGCCAAGTTATTGGACTAGCTGAAGCTATCGGCCTCCCCACGATTCATAAAACATGTAAAAGAAAGTGGCCCTGGGGATGGCTGAGTTTGGACTGGGGTAATCCTCTCAATCAACTCACAGCTAAAAGCGATCCCTTGAACCCGCCCTGGCCTGATCTTGTCATCAGCTGTGGACGCAGATCAGCCCCTCTCGCCCTTTCAATAAAAAAACAAAATGGGGGGAAAACTTTTTGTGTTCACATTCAAGATCCGATCATTAATAGGCCTAAGTTTGATTTGATTGTCGCTCCAGAACATGACAATCTGACGGGACCTAATGTTATGAGCTCAAAAGGTGCCATTCACAAAATAACCAAAGCAAAGCTTGAAGAAGGCATTCAAGAGTATGGCCATCTGTTTAATGACCTTCCCCGACCCTATAACACCGTTCTCTTAGGTGGTAACACCAACCGCTATAAGATGACACTAGAGGCCATGAACGAGCTCATAGACGCAATTGTGTTGATCCAGGAGAAAACAAAAGGAAGTGTTCTTGTCACACCTTCTTTTCGAACACCCTTCAGGGATGTGCTTCGAGATAAGCTTTCCTCTAAACCTAATATTTTCCTCGCAGATATCGAAAGGCTCAATCCTTATCTAGCGATGCTGGCTTTGGCTGATACCCTTTTTGCAACGGATGATTCCGTCAATATGGTATGTGAAGCTTGCTATACGGGAAAACCTGTGTACTTGTTATCCCTTAAAGGGCATGGAGACACAAAACCAAAAAAGTTTTTCGCAGGCCTTGTTCACGAAGGAATTCTCCGTGTTTTTGAAGGAGAGATTGAAAGCTGGACTTATACACCTTTTAATGATACGGAAAGAATTGCTAAGGTTGTACGGGCAAGAATGGAGTTATAACTCATGGTCTTAAAAATCAAAACATTTGCGAATCAAAAACCTTGTTCTTTCTTTAAGGCACTGGGGCACCCGTTTGTTGCAGATAAATTAGTAGCTCTCAAAAAGACAACCATTCAAAATCTGTATGACCCGGAAGGACATCTTGAAGATTTCCTTGCCCTGACAGGACTTCCCGCACCTTCACAAATTTATGTTCAAGCGATTGAAGCGATAAACCCTCGGACACAGCTGATACCTACGATAAAAGACCATAAGCCTCAAAGCTTATTCATACTGTCCTTTGAGCCGGAAAAACACCTCACCCAGATGGGGCATTTGCTCCCTAAGGAGTGCAAAGTTGATAGCTTGAGAAATCTTAAACTCCCAGAGGAAATGCTGACGGATAAAAATAACTATTTATCAGACCTTAATTTTTCAACAAACTTTGCTTTTTTTAGAGAACAAGACGGCTGGCACACACGGCTCAAAAGTGCAAATTGCTGGGCTAAGTATGGCTCCCAAAATCAAAAACTTTTCGCTCTCCTTTATGATGAAACAGGTAAGAAATTAGCTGAATGGAATGAGCCTCTACCAACGACTGTGAATAGTATCCTTATTGACAGTCAAGATGTGAAGAAACGTTTTAATCTTCCTGAATTTACAGGACAACTCTTTATTCACATTACAGGAACAAAAGGGCACAGTATCGTGAAATATGCTCTAGATACTTACAGTGATAGTGGCATGATTTCAGCGACCCATGATGCTAACGCTTGGCCCCCTGAGTATTTCTCAGGCCTTCCCGCTCCACGTGAGGGTGAGACGACCGTCCTTTGGCTTCAAAACAGTCATCCCGTTCCTGTACCAGCAACAGGGGTTAGCCTCAACCTGATGGGTGAAAGCAAATCTGTCCATTTGAAGCAGGATATACCTCCCTTTGGAACACTTGCAATTGATACAAAAGACTATTTTCCTGAGGCGAAGTGGCCTCAACAAATTGAAATCCATGCTGGTCATTACTTTGTCCGTCCCCGTTATGAAGTCATTAATTCCAAAGGTTACCGCTGTATTGCACACGTCAATGTGCAACGAAGTGACATCAAACCAGACCTGAAGTTTAAGGAAATTAAGGATAATTTTGGCAAAGGCTATATTCTCCCAGCCCCTATTTTCCCAACAGATGAATTTGACACATGGGTTCTCCCAACACCTATGAACCGGAATTCCACATCCTTTCCGCTTAAGGCCATTGTGTATGATAGGGACGGGAATGAGAAGGCAAGCTATTCCTTTGGGAATCTTCCGAGAAACCATTCTACTTCATTGAAATTAAACGATATTATTCAACTTGGGTCAGATTATGGTCATGTTGAACTTGTGTACGATTTTGAAGCAGGCCATGATGTAGATGGATGGCTTCATGCCCTTTTCCGTTATGACCACAAGACTTTACCAGCTCAAGCCGAAACAAGCTTTGGAAGCCATATCTTTAATACTGTGGCAACTTATAAGGGTGAACCTCAATCTTATAAAGGACCACCACCGGGCCTCACAACCGGTCTTTTCCTTAGAGTTGATGATGATATTGAGACGTTCTGTCATTTGATTTATCCAACCTCAACACCGTGGCATAAAACCTCGGATACAACGTTTGTCTTGTATACAAAGGAAGGCAACCCTGTAGCTGAAACCTCCCTCAAGATCCCTGAAAGTGGTTCTCGCAGATGGGTCTATCAAGAAAGCTTTTCCCCCGGTGACCGTGAGAAAGCAAAAGGAGGATATGTGATCATTCAAGATAAGACCTGCCGTCTCTTTGGCTACCACGGTATGCGAACTAAATCCGGCAGTTTAAGTCTCGATCATATGTTTGGGTTTTAACCGAGAAGTCGTCATTCCTGCGAAAGCAGGAACCTCAGGCAACAGCTTATTTCGGTCGCTTGCGACCGACACCCCACCGCATGAGATCCCTGCTTTCGCAGGGATGACGCTAGCTGGGTGGGATGACACCTTGTCGGGAAAGACTCCTCTCACACTAATGTCCCTTAAAAATTATACCCAAGAGCCAGCATCAGCTCTCCTGACTTCTCGCCACTTCCAACCGCTCCACTAACATCACCGGAAACATAGAACCCCCCCTTAAATTCAGTGGTTAACCCAAGGCCCGCTCTGAAGAGATTCCTGACTTTATTATCTCCTCGTATTGTGGCGTTTAAGGATTGGCCCTCAAAGGCAAAATTAATCTTATGGCCGCTTTTATTTAAGGGCTGCTTTTTAACCCAAGATAACCTTAGTGTTGGGTAGATTAACGTTTCCCCACTTGTAAAAATCTGTGAAAAGAGAGAACCAAGCTCTGTCCTCAAAAACTGAGCTGTTTTGTTATTGATACGCACATTAATACTTCCAGCCCCTCTCTCTTGGAAAGCCTTCTCATGAAACGAAGCATATCCAACATTAACGAAAGGTTGAAGAACGGTTGATTGCAACGCAAGAACATATCCTGCTTCCAAATCCGCTGATACATCAAATCCCCTGTGCTTTCCTTCAGCTGTCCTGCCCAAGAAATTTATGGACCGATGGGTATGATAGCGGGAAGCTCCCCCAAGAGCTTGACCATCAACATATATCCCCTCTTGGCTCATCCATAAACCGTAAATCCCTCCGTATACATTGCTGACCTTACCCCAGCCCCTATTCTGCAACCAATTGAAGGGTGTATTCATCACACCTCCCATAAGCCCTAAATATGTATTTTGACAAACCCGAATATCCCCCCCAAGGCTTGTACCATATGTTCTGCTTTTGGTTCCTGCCCTCCCCGACTTTCGTTGAATTTGACCAAAAGGCTCAAGCCATATATTGGTTTTCCCTACCTGGATATTCTGACTTATAGGGATATGATCTATAATAAGCTTTTCCGTTTGTTGTAAGGAAAGGACAGGCATAAGCTTCTGCCGCCTTTGAAGAGCATTATAAAATTGATTTTTCAAAAGATTGTTTGGATTACGTTTAATTTGAGAAAATTCTTTTAAATAATATGTCTCAATCAGTTTGTTTTGCTGATGGTGTACCGCATCTCTTGCCAAATTTGCTTGATCAAATGAAAGAAAACTGAGCTCACGATACACATCTGGACTCAGTTGATTTAAGGCCTCTCTCATAGACTCAATGCTCTGAAAGGAGATATTCGCCAAGGCATTGATTACCTGATGTAAGTCGGATGTAACAGTCTTTGCTGCAATGACATCATCTAAATGAGCTGCAATGGGTGCTCTCACAAACATTGAAAAATGACGCTTTGTAATGTCTATTACAATGGAATCCTTTAGGTACTTAACCTGAAAATCAAAAATGGATGGAATAATCTTTGTGGCAAACTCCCCCTTCATCCCATTTGTTGCAGATAAGATTGTAAAGTTTTTGTTCGTAAAGTCTGCAACGTTTCCTGTGGGGTTAATCTTAAGCGTTCCATCTAAGTTTGCTTGCCCTGTAATAATCAACGAATCACTACCCGAAGCACTAACACTCACTTGATACGTTCCCGTAGCTGCTTGGGTGAAGTTACCATTGATCGTTAAGGATCCTTGGGGTGAGACGAGACCAGCATTGGTGAGGGCTCCTGATGATCCAGTACCTTGATATGTAGCCCCTGTATTGACATTAACTGGAGAACTTAGCTTACCAGTGTTTACGAGCACCCCATTTTGGGCCGTTGTGGACCCCGTGTAGGTGTTTACTCCCGAAAGGGTTAAGGCGCCCGTACCATCCTTCATTAGCCCACCAGTGCCACTTATAACGCCGGAAAAGGACATATCTTGATTTAAACCACCTACAACTAATGTCTGCGCACCTAAAACAACTGAACCTCCACCATTAAGAGACCCTAAGTTTAGCTCAGGAGTTGCCAATCCCGTAAGGTCAACTGTCGCAGTAGAGGCATTGCTTATACTCCCCCCATTGGAAGAAGAGTTTCCTACAAATTTAAGAATGCCTATATTATTTAAACTAGCTATACCTGTCGTTGAGCTATCCGTAAAACTCATGGTTCCGTTATTGACGAGTTTAGAAGCTGAGGCTGATGAATTACCTGAAAATGTCATAGTTCCCTTATTTGTGCATGTGGCATTTTCAGCCGTAGACGTATCCGTAAAAGTCAGCGTACCGGAATTAAGGATTATCGCATTTTCAGCCCTTGAAGCATTTTGAAAGCTGATCGTTCCACCAGCATTGTTCGTAATATTTGCAGAGCGGGCAGAAGAATCGTTGAAAAATGTTATGGTGCTTAAATTGGTGATCGTTGAATTTCCAGCATCAGAGTTAACATAAAAACAAAGAGTCCCTCCTTGGTCGTTTGTAATTGTAGCATTACCCCCAGTAGAATTATTGTTGAATGTCATACTCCCTTTATTATCAACAGCAGCAGTTTGAAGGTTAGAGAAATCCGTAAGGCCCATTCTACTCCCAAGAGCATTATTATATGTTGTACTTCCTGCATAAGAATTATTAAAGAAAGCAACCGTACCAACATTATTCACAACTATATTTGAGCTTGACATGGCATTATTAAGAAATTCAAGCGTACCGTATTGGGATATATTAAATGTTTGAGTACTATTTGAAACATTGAATATACCACCGTGGTTAATACGGAGGAATTGCGGCCCTGTCATAAATATATAGGCAATCGCACCATCAATAAAATTGATTTGCCCAACGCTTGCTAATCCAGAAAAATATATATGTAAGGGGAGTTGGGTACCAAAATTTGCTATATCATTCTCCCCTGGAACAACACCCGTCGACCAATTAGTCCCTGTATTCCAGTCGGTTGTTCCTGCCGCCCATGTTGCTTCATTGGCTCTCGCTTGTCCGATGAATAAAATCAAACATAAACTGAATATAATATGGGGCCTACGTTGCCACATTAATAACCTCCCTTATTAACATTATTAAGAATATATAAAACTTCAAGGGTTTTGGGAAGGAGTGATTCTTGACCTTTCTCTTGCAAGCCCTCATAATACTTAAATGACAGATATCACATACACCAAGCTGTACACCGGAAATGACGGTAAATCCTATTTTGAAGATATTGTGGTTAATACTCCAAACGAACATCCTTTGGGTATGTACTCCGACTTGTTTGCTGTCAAACAATTACTCTTTCGCAAGTCTATTCCTAGCAATTATGACATGCATCCCGCTCTCCAAGAAATGTTCATCGTCTATTTATCTGGTGAAGCGGAAGTTGAAGCTAGCGGAGGAGAAACACGGCATTTTAAACCAGGGGATATCCTTCTTGCGATGGATACCCAAGGTGAAGGTCACAGATCAACAATTCTTACCGAGGGTAATGCCCTTATTATTGCTCTTTAAAGCCCGCAAAGCCTTCTCACACATCCCCTGGGGCTTCCACTCACATCCTTCACAAACGGCATGGAAAGCATTGAGTGTCATATTCTCTTTGATTGTTTGTTTTGCCTCAGCCCACGTGATTTGATCTCCCGGCTTAAAGCCTAAGACTTGGGTATGACGATGATCAAGGGCTTGGACCTTTGCCTCTTCTTCACATCCCCTGCTCGACAGGGAAGGACATGCTCGACAAATGGAGTCGCCTGACGAAATGACATGAATGTGAGTATTCTCATTGTTCTTTAATTCTTGCACAATATTTGCAAAATTATTCACAAAGGATGAGGAATATCCTTTCCCCTGAAATCCGAGGGTACAGAGAAAGTGATGGGGTCTAAAGGCAATAATCAATTTTTCTTCCAATACCTAACAATTTGCAAAGCAGAACATAGAATTCCTGCTTTTAAAAATCCTGGAAGGATAAAGGGCATTAAGCCATGGGTTACAGCTGCATTAAAACCGATGAGCTTGGAAAGCCATATCAGTCCGAAGGTGAAGACAATGCCCGTACCGATCAGGCATAATACAGCGTCTGCAATCATAGAGTTTAGCTGAAGCTTTTCTTTGAGATATGCCATTAAGGTTGCTGAGACCACAAAGCCAATTAAATAACCTGCTGTGGGGCCTGAAAGATGCGCAAACCCACTTCCGAAACCTGACAGCACAGGAAGACCTACGCAGGCAAGTCCAAGCCACAGGAGGTGAGCCTCAAACGCCTTACGAGGAGAATATGTTAGCCCAATGAGCATGACCGCAACTGTCTGCAAAGTAATGGGAACAGGCTGAACTGGTATTTCAACCTGAGAGCCAGCAAACAAGAGTGCAACACCGCCAAGAACTATCCAGAAATCTGTGAGAGACTTTGACTTTGCACTTATAACTTGGAATAAATATTGCATTTATATCTCCTTTTCGTTTGAATTTGTTTCAGGAATTTGAGTAGCAATGAGTTTCCAATTCGGATTTGAACTTTTGATAGGTCGAGCAAATGTCCAAATGTCTGTCACCTCAGCATACCGATCTGGATCACCTAGGATTACCTTTCCTTTAGCATCTCTGGTTACGAGGCATTGCTCGGAGACGAAACGAATCGTAATTGTCATCTCTCCTTTTTCTTCAGTTTTCTCAAGAACTTCAGTACTGATAATACGAGCTATATCAACTTCAAGAGATTTTTTTGCTCTCTTTCGTTTGATAATGGCATCTTCAAACGTCTCGAGAAGAGGGCCATCGAGAAGTTTCTTCAATGCACTTGCGTCACCCGAAGTATAGGCTTGAACAATTTGTCGAAAGGCTTTCGTTGCTCCTTCCAAAAATGTTGCCTCGTCTTGAGAAACGGCTGCGCCTGGAGTCATCTCTTCTTGTATGTCTTCTTTTTTCCTTTGGGGTTTGACTTGAGGCCTAATGGGGACGACAACGTCATCCTCTGTCGTTCGACGACGTCGAATGGGCTTATCCTTACTGTGGGTTCCGAGCACAAGCCATAACCTATAGGCGAGAAAACCCGCAAGTGCAGCAAGAAGGATAATATCTAAAAAAGCCATTTATTCAGATCCTTTCACCCAGCTACTTATACAGAGGTTTAACACCTTTGTCACCTTTCATTTATTTTTAAATATTCATAGTTATTTAATTTATATATGATATAAATTTTACTATTAATTATTGGAGGAGCAAATGAAAATTACATTTATAGGCGCCGGAAACGTGGGCTCAGCACTTGCAAATCGTTATGAGCTCTTAGGGCATACAGTTTTCCTCGGAACAAATCATCCAGATTCAATAACCATTCAAAATGCTGTAAAACGCAACCCCAACCTCAAAGGTCTGACTGTTAAAGAAGGGATTACGCAAGCTGATGTCGTTTTTCTCGCAACTCCCTTTTCCGAAGTTGAGAAAATTCTAATGGAAAATAAATCTGAACTTAAAGGAAAAATTCTTGTTGATTGCACGAATCCTATTGGTGAGGGAATCAAGCATGCCCTTGAAAGCAGGGAGGCGGCTGCAGAACTTATCCAAAGACTTGCTCCAGAAGTTAGAGTCGTTAAAGCTTTCAACCATATGACATCGGACATTATGGAAGACAGTAAATTTCCAGATGCAAGTGTCAAGCCTGTTATGTTTTATTGTGGAAACGATCAAAGAGCGAAGGAGGTTGTTGGAATACTTATTGAAGAACTTGGATTTGATGCTGTCGACGCAGGTCCCCTCAAAAATAGCATCCATCTTGAACATATGGCTCTTCTTTATATCAACTTGATCTTTGTAAGCGGTTTTCCCCGCAACATGGCTTTTGCTCTGCTAAAGCGTTAATCCATAAACTAAAGACGCAGTTTACTTTTATAAAGTCGTAAAAACTTCTTGCAATCCAAAGCAAAAAAAGATATATGTACCCTAAATTGGTATAGTTAAAAAGAGTGGGCAGGCGCCCACTTTTTTTTGCTCAACAGAATGGAAAAGATGACACCAGAACAACGCGTGCTTGACATTATCTCCCCTGCCCTGCTTGACCGAGGGTATGAGGTTGTGCGCGTGCAACTTCAAGGTGGGGGGAAGAAAATCCTCCAGATTATGATTGAACGCACAGATGGTGCGAACATCAAGGTTGATGACTGCACTCTTGTTAGTCGCGATGTTTCTATTCTTTTAGATCTAGACGATCCGATCCACGAACCCTATATATTAGAAGTAAGTTCTCCTGGACTTGATCGTCCCCTTATTCAAAAAAAGGATTTTGAACGGTTTGCTGGCTCATACATTAAGATTGAGCTCAAGACTCCTCATGAAGGAAGTCGGCGGTTTAAAGGATTATTACTTGGAATTCAGGGAGATCTTGTGAAAATCGAACTGGAAACCAAAAAGGAAGTTGCAGAGTTTGCCTTTTCTGACATACAAAAGGCTAAGCTCATACCAGATTATGAAACTGTGAAATCGAGTTGAGGATAGATATGACGGATATAATTACAAGCCCAGGAAGTCGTGAAATACTAGCTGTTGCTGAAACGGTCGCCCGCGAAAAGGCCATTGAAAAGGACCAGGTCCTTGAAGCCATGGAGCAAGCGATTCAAAAAGCTGGCCGCTCAAAATATGGTTATGAGCATGATATCCGCGCTAAAATAGATCGCAAAACAGGTGACATTAGTCTGATGCGCTGCAGGGAAGTTGTGGAAGAAGTTGAAAATCCCATAACTCAAATGACCCTTGAAGAAGCGCAAGCCCTTGATCCAAAACTCAATGTCGGTGACCTGTGGACGGAGCTTCTGCCTCCTATTGATTTCGGTCGAGTCGCTGCCCAAACAGCAAAGCAAGTTATCTTTCAAAAAGTACGCGATGCTGAACGCCACCGTCAATATGAGGAATACAAAGACCGAATTGATGACATCGTAAGCGGCATTGTGAAGCGCATTGAGTTTGGAAATGTGTTTATCGAACTTGGAAAAGCTGAAGCTCTCCTTCGTCGTGATGAGATGATCCCTCGTGAGACCTTCCGTACAGGTGATCGTATTCGTGCCTATATCTATGATGTGCGAGAAGAGCCAAGAGGCGCTCAGATTTTTGTATCGCGGAACCGCCCTGAATTTATGGCCAAGCTTTTCGCTCAAGAGGTCCCTGAAATCTATGACGGGGTTATAGAAATTAAGGCTGTTGCTCGTGATCCAGGGAGTCGCGCAAAAATTGCAGTCACCTCAGCTGATCCATCACTTGATCCAGTAGGGTCCTGCGTTGGTATGCGAGGAAGTCGAGTTCAAGCTGTTGTTTCCGAACTGCAAGGTGAAAAAATTGATATTATTCCGTGGTCTGCAAATCCTGCAACCTTTGTTGTAAATGCTTTGGCGCCTGCAGAAGTCGCGAAGGTCGTCGTTGATGAAGAAAGCCAACGCATTGATGTTGTTGTCCCCGATGAACAACTCAGCCTTGCCATAGGACGACGTGGCCAAAATGTAAGACTTGCTTCAATGCTTTCAGGATGGAAGATAGATATTCTAACAGAGGCTCAAGAATCTGAAAGACGAACAGAAGAAGTCAAAACAAGATCAAAACTTTTCGTTGAAGCTTTGGACGTTGATGAAATGATCGCCCATCTTCTCATTAACGAAGGCTTCACAAAGGTCGAGGAAGTCGCCTACATTGATGTCAGCGAGCTTGCCTCCATTGAAGGCTTTGACAAGGATCTTGCCGAAGAACTCCAAAATCGTGCAAAGACTTACCTTGCTGCTCAAGAGAGTCGTTTGACAAAACGCATAAAGGAGCTCAAAGTAGAGAAAGATTTATCGTCTCTCAAGGGCGTTGATCTCGATATTCTTGTTACCCTTGGTGAAAAAGGAATTCTGAAGCTCGATGATCTTGCTGATCTTGCTGGTGATGAGCTCCTTGAGTTGCTCCCAGAAGGACGACTGACAGAAGAGCAAGCTCAAAAAATTATTATGGCCGCTCGAGCTCACTGGTTTGAGGGTGAGGATAAATCAACTGGAAAATAGTAATTATGACAGATAACGACGAGAAAACAGAAGACAAAAAACCTTTGACACTCTCTGCTAAGACTCTCACTTTAAAAAAGGGAGCTGATGGTGGACATGTGCGTCAAAGCTTTACTCACGGTCGTTCCAAAACCGTAACGGTCGAAGTTAAGAAGAAGCGTATTGTTCTTCCTGGACAGCAAAAAGATGAATCAAAAACAGCTGGCAAGCAAACCAGTTCAGCAGGTCTCACCACAAAGGAAATTGAGGAACGCTTAAAATCTATCCATGGTACGATTAAATCCCAGGCTGATGAATCAGAAAAAGCTCGCTTAGAAGCACTTGCTGAACAAGCAAGGAAAAAGGAACTTGAAGACCTGGAAAAAATATCAAAAGCTGAGGAAGAGATTCCCTCTCCTGAAACTCCTGGAGCAATCGAACCAGAAGCTCCACTTCCCGTGGATACAGCTCACAAGAAGAAAACTGTGTATTCATCCTATGCTGAAGAAGAAGAAGAATCCGCTCGCGGAAAAATGAAAATACCGGTTACAAAAAGAACAGAACCGAGAAGACGAGGGGGTAAGTTAACAATCGTTCAAGCCCTCACGAACGATGAAGATAAGCCAACACGAAGTATGGCTGCAATGCGTCGTCTTCGTGAAAAAAGGAAAATGGCCGGTTTTGAAAAACCACAACAGAAAGTTTTCAGAGAGATCATTCTTCCCGAAGTGATTACGGTTCAGGAACTTGCAAACCGACTTGCTGAACGTAGTGCAGATGTGATCAAAGAGCTCATGAAAATGGGTGTAATGGCAACCATCAATCAGTCTATTGACGCGGACACAGCTGAACTTATTGCCACTGAACTAGGACATCAAGTCAAACGTGTTTCAGAAGCTGATATTGAGGTTGGCCTTCATCTGAAAGAAGAGAATGAATCTTTGATGAAGACACGCCCTCCTGTCGTAACGATTATGGGACACGTTGATCACGGAAAAACTTCCCTATTAGACGCTCTTCGAAAAACAGATGTGGTTGCAGGAGAAGCTGGTGGTATAACTCAACACATTGGTGCTTATCAAGTTGTCCTGGGTTCAAAGGATAAAATTACGTTTATCGATACTCCAGGTCACGCAGCTTTTACGGAAATGAGAGCTAGAGGTGCTAATGTCACAGATATCGTTGTTCTCGTTGTAGCTGCCGATGATGGTGTAAAGGACCAAACGATTGAAGCCATCCATCACGCAAAAGCCGCAGGTGTGCCGATCATTATTGCCATTAACAAAATCGATAAACCTGAAGCCAACCCTGAACGCGTACGTAACATGTTGATGCAACATGAAATCTACCTTGAAAAGGTGGGAGGAGATATCCTAGACGTTGAGGTTTCAGCAAAGCAAAATCTTAATCTAGATAAGCTTGAAGAAACGATTCTACTTCAAGCTGAAGTCCTTGATCTAAAAGCAAATCCAAACAGGGCTGCTGAAGGTGTTGTGATTGAAGCTAAACTTGAACGAGGACGAGGCATAGTGGCAACCGTTTTGGTTCAAAAAGGAACGCTTAAGGTAGGAGATATCTTCGTTGCAGGAGCTGAGTATGGACGTGTTCGTGCTCTCGTTGATGATCGTGGGAATCAAGTCGAATCAGCTGGCCCTTCTGAACCCGTTGAAATCCTTGGATTTAATGGTGCACCTCTTGCCGGAGATGACTTCGTTGTTGTGGAAAATGAAAAGAGAGCTAGTGAAGTCTCTGATTTCAGACAACGCCGTGCACGTGAGCTCAAGTCTGTTCTCTCCGCAAGAGGAACTATGGAGCAAATGTTCACCAAGATTTCTGAGGGCGTAGCCTCTGAACTTCCCATTATCATCAAATCAGACGTTCAAGGATCTATGGAAGCTATTAGTGGAAGCTTGGGTAAACTCACAACGGAGGAAGTTAAGGTGAATATCCTCCACTCCGCCGTCGGAGAAATTACAGAAAGCGATGTAACTCTTGCAAAAGCTTCTCATGCCATGATTGTTGGGTTTAACGTACGGGCAAACCCTCAAGCGCGGGAGGCAGCCCGCAGAGACGGAGTCGATATTCGTTATTATTCAATTATTTACGATGTCGTCGACGATATTAAGGCTGCCCTTGGAGGCTTACTGGCTCCCACTTTACGCGAAAAATACCTAGGTGCTGCCGCGATTCGCGACGTCTTTAGCATTTCAAAAGTAGGTAAAGTTGCAGGATGTATGGTTACTGAAGGTCTTGTCAAGAGAGGAGCCAAGGTTAGGCTTCTACGTGATAATGTTGTTATTCATGAAGGAAGCCTCAAAACCCTCAAGCGCTTCAAGGACGAAGTTAAGGAAGTCCGAGAAGGATACGAGTGTGGTATGGCCTTTGAAAACTATAATGATATCAAAGAAGGCGATACCATTGAGTGCTTTGAAATTGAGGAAATTTCACGGACACTTGATTAATGGTTAAAGGAAAACTGCCAAGTCAACGCCAACTCCGGGTTGGAGAAGAAATCCGTCATATTTTGGCGGAAGTTCTCTCACGTGGTCATACAGGAGAGAAAATCCTAGATAATACCTCAATTACTGTCACTGAGGTCCGTATTAGCCCTGATTTGCAAAATGCGACTGTTTATGTTCTTCCCCTTGGTGGTTTGCACACACCTGAGATTCTTGCCGCATTTAAGGAAAAATCTGGATATTTCAGGAAGGAAGTGGGGCGTAAGCTAACCACACGAGTGACCCCTCGCCTTGTCTTTAAAGCCGACGAATCCTTTGACGAAGCAGATCGGATTGAGAAGTTACTCAAATCTCCAAAGGTAAGGAAAGATCTAGGGAATTAAGCGTCATTGCTACGTCGCTCCACCTATCGCAATAACCTTAATTATGTAATAATTTTACCACACACAAGATCAACATTATAACACTTGACTTTAACTATTAAAAAAGCAAAGTTACGGTGCTCGGCCCACGTTAATACTAAGGATCAATGAGACAAAGTTCACTTAAGCTCATAACCATAATACTTTGCCTTGTATTGGCGTATGGTGTCGCAGTGTATGTTGCCTTTAACGATCCTTTTAACTCGTCTGAAGAAATTGCGACAGATTCAACTATACTCACGGACACATCGTCAGACGAGCTTACAGTGACCGATGAAGGGCCCTATGATGAGACCCTCACCATCACCCAAGGAGACACCCTCGCAAGCATTCTGAGTCGTTTAGGGATCCCTTCTGGGCAAGCGAAGGAAGCCATCGACGCCCTCTCAAAAGTCTTTAACCCTAAGGACTTAAAAGCCGATCAAGAAGTCTATGTGATTTATGATAATCAACAAGAAGGCGATGGGTATGACTTAAAGTTCCTTCGTATCCGCGCAGATTTGGAACATGACGTTGAGCTGGTTCGAGCGGGCGGCGGAACCTTTCAAGCTACAAAATACAAGAAAGAGCTCAAACATGAGTATGCAGTTATTGAGGGAGCCATCAAAATCAGCTTATATGCTGATGCGTTGAAGGCAGGTGCCTCACCTAAGATGCTTTATGATATGATCAAGGCCTTTAGCTACGATATTGACTTCCAACGGGATATCCAGCCGGGAACCACCTTTTCCCTCTTCTACGACACTTATAAGGACGAAGAGAGTGGTCTTGAGCGGCCAGGGGAACTTCTCTCTGCTAAACTTGTCATTGATGGAAAAACATATGAAATTTATCGTTTTCAACCTCCAGGGGGGGTGCCTAGCTATTATACAGGGACAGGTGAAGCTGTGCGAAAGGCATTAATGCGGACCCCCATCGATGGAGCCCGGCTTTCCTCAGGTTTTGGAAATCGTAAACACCCCATTCTAGGCTACACAAAAATGCACAAAGGCGTTGACTTTTCTGCTCCTAAAGGAACACCGATTATGGCTGCTGGTGATGGAGTCGTCGAAAAATGCAGTCCCTATAGTTCATACGGTAATTACGTTTGTATTCGCCATAGCGGGAATACGAAAACAGCTTACGCACACCTTAGCCGCTTTGGGAAAATCAAAGCAGGATCTAAAGTTCGACAGGGTCAAGTCATAGGGTATGTGGGAGCAACTGGACGGGCAACGGGCCCCCACCTTCACTTTGAAGTCATTCAGAACGGAAAGCATGTGAATCCTCAAAAGATTACCCAGCTTTCAAGTTCTAAGCTGACAGGATCTGCCCTTACTTCCTTTAAGTCAAATATGGTGCGAATTGAAAGTTTAAGGCAAACAAAGATAGCTCAGGCCAATCAACTTCAGTCTGTGGAACTCATTAAGACTGAGACTGATGAAAATATATTAGTTAAAGCGCAACGACATGCGAAACAGAATAAAACACCTTCTCTCATTTTGAATAAATGCAAACAATTACCCAACACAATGAAGATAAATAAAATTTAACAAGCTTCTCAGGGAGACCCTATGATTAAAGCCTATAATTTTAAAAATAAAGCCTTAACACCACTGAAATTAATAGATTTAAAAGATCTTAAAAAGGCCATATGGATCGATCTCATCTCACCTACAGAAGAAGAAAAGCTATATATTGAAAATGAATTCGAAGTTCAATTGCCCACCACCGAAGAATTACATGAAATAGAAATTTCGAGTCGCTTTTACCAACATAATCATACTTTATATGGAACGATAACGAACATTACAAAGGCCAATACAGATCATCCAGAAGCTCATCTTGTCATGTTCATTTTACAAGGACACTATCTTATCTCGCTAAGATATAGCGAAAGTGTTTCTTTAGATACGGTTTTTTCTAGTGAAAAATTTACCTCGACCCATCCCCAGCAGGGTAGTTTTCTGTTGAGCCTCCTTCTTGATACCGTGACAGAGCAACTGGCTGATATTTTAGAATACGCAACCCATAATATCGAAGAGGTAGCTCATTCAATCTTTAAATATAATTATCAGCCAGATGGTACTTCTAAAATTGGCATACCCAATTTTAAAACTATTATTACACAGATTGGAAGAAACGAAGATCTTCTTTCAAAGTCAAGAGAGGGCCTATTTACTCTAACCCGCATGCTGGATTTTTGTTTACAATCTTCATTTTATGAAAAAGATGAAGATCAAAAACCATTGCATATTATTACAGGTGACGTAAAGCATCTGATTGAACACGGCAACTTTCTTTCTCAGAAATTGACGTTTTTATTAGATACTACATTGGGTTTAATTAATATTGAACAAAGCGCAATCATAAAGATCGTCTCAGTCGCAGCCGTTGTTTTCCTCCCCCCTACCCTTGTCGCGAGCGTCTATGGAATGAACTTTCGTCATATGCCTGAACTCGAGTGGATGCTGGGATATCCTTTTGCTATTTTCTTGATGATTCTCGCAGGATTTCTCCCTTATAAACTTTTTAAATATAAGGGATGGTTGTAAACTGAAAAGGTTTAAACTACCATCAGCTTAGTTCTATTTTGTAAGGAGGGTATCATGCGTAACTTTGCTGTTGTTTATCATATTCTATTGAGCCTCACACTTTTACAACCAGCAGCATATGCAGGTAAATCTAATGAAGATGACACCAATGAAAAAGGTAAGCGGGAAAGAAAAAATTCAAAAGACATAAATCCAAAAGGCGAAAAAAAAAGTAAATCATCCTTAAAACGTTCCAACAGTTCTACTACAAAGAACCCTGACCTTGAAAAGCTTATATTAAGTACAGCTAGTATTGAGACGATCCGTAAAGGAACACGAGAGGTTTGGGGAGAAGAATTAAAGGAGTTAATTAAACTGGCTCGAAAGGGGAATACAGAAGCGGCTGGGAAAATTGGTGTCACGTGCTACGCTCTTTGCAGATATACCGTTAGTACTTATGAAACTCAAGCGGACCTCATCGAAGATGATGAGTGCGCTGAATTAGCCTTTAAATGGTTGACTTATGCTCACGAAAAAGGCGATCAATGCTTTAAAGTTGAGCTTGGCTTTTGTCATTTACTCGGGACTGGTCAAGTCTTTGAAGATTCTTTTACGGCCCTCAAATTGTTTAAGGATCTTCCCACAATTGAATATATGCTTGATCCAGAAAGAGAATTGAAAAGACGCCTGTTATTGGCTGAGTCAGGTTTCGATCGTTTCATTATTTTTAATGAAAAAAAGGAGACTCAAGCATTACAGTATCTACCCGCAGCTGCAAAGACCTCCAACGTTGCCAAGTGCCTTCTTGCAAATCGAATGTTGGGAACTGACAAGACAAATGAAGGAATTGAGATTCTTATAAATCTTCAACACCATGTAAAAAATCCTCTCGCTCAATGGCTATTGGGACGTGCATACCTCATGAGCATAGGCGTAAAGGGAAGCTTCCAGGAGGGAATGAAATGGGCCTTTGAAGCAGCAAGGAATGGGAACCCTAAGGCCATGGTGTTTATGAATACCTCATATCCTTCAACTCAAAAGACTACTCAGAAGACAAGCACCCTCCCCCGTACACTCAGGGTTATGACGGAGATGTTGCAAAGCTTCACCAATAAGCTTTACTATTTTGAAGAAAATCAAATACTTTTAACTTTTAGTGATGAAGTTACTTCCCTCCTCACCGATTTAAAAAAGGCTCCTCCGGGACTTTGGATCAGTTGTTTACAAGCTCTAGATAAAATGAAGCAAGCCCTAAATAAATCACCAGATCCTTCATTTCTTTATGAGTGTAAGGGAACACTGACTTGGGGCGAGGCTAATGTGAGTCTTGCGAAGAGATTTGATGCCTTTCTCCCTACTATTGATAAAAGGTTCGAGGAAGTCTTTGCTATTATTGAGGCTAGCATTAAGGAACTTGAATCAAAGGAAGCTAGCAAACGAATAGAAAGTGAAAGTGCAAAAGAATGGAGAGCCAAAAGAGAGCTTACAAGCGAGGCAAATCAATTAAAGAAGAAGTTGGTGAGAATGAATAATATCCTTCTTAATTTGAAAACTTTTCTAGGAGAGATAAAAGGGTTCAAAGAAACAACCCAAGAAGATAGGAATAGTGAGTTTTTATTACACTATCCCTTTTTTCAGAAGATGGAATAGTTTTTAAAAACTATTCTTCTTTCGCCATCAAAAGAAAATTCCAATTCGTGTTTGCAATTTCATGGTCAAGCTGCTCAAGTTCAAAATCAAGCAGAGCTAGAGTCTCATCCTCTAAGATTAATAAATTTATGTCAAAATCTTCATCAAGTGTAACCATAGGAGCATTATCTTCTTGATCCTCATCCTCTCCCTCAGACGAGTCTAAAGGTTTGCTCGCTTTGCTTGATTCAAATTCGAAATCGAATAGCCCTAATTCATCCCATGAGTCACGAAGTCTTTTCCTCTGTGTCTCTTCAACTTCGCCCGTTAATTTCACCCTTCCACAAATACCTCCATCAGAGATACACAGAAAAAGAGAAAGGGCTATGATTGAGGAATAACTTTTATTAAAAGACAACAATTTCATAATAACCAAACCACAGTAATAACAACTATATCTTAATTAATATTTATTTTTATTATTTCAATATTTTGTAAAATATATTTTTGATATTACGAAATATAAGAAATAATATTTATTAAATATACATTGCAAATGTTGGATGCCTTTGTTATACTAAATCTAGACAATCTAGCTATATTAGGAGGATTCTATGAACTGGTTATTAGCAGAAGCAAAAAATCGTTTTAGTGAAGTCGTTACCTTAGCACTTACATCTGGACCACAACGGGTGCAGCGTCGTGATAAAGCTGTCATTATTTTAGCTGAAGAAGAGTATCAACAGCTTACGGGTGAACGCTCCCGCTTTTTGGATTTTCTAATGCAAGGGCCTTCCCTTACAGGTTTGGACATTAGCAGAGATAAAAGCTCTATGAGGGATGTTGATCTATGAAGTTATTGATCGATACATGCATCGTTTCTGAACTACGCAAACCGCACATCGATCATCACTTAAAGGATGCTTTAACTCCCTTTCAAGATTCAGATCTTTTCTTAAGCGTTATTACAATTGGTGAAATAGCAAAAGGTATTACACTCCTAAATGAGAGTCAAAAAAAGAAGGACCTAACAAATTGGCTCAATGCCTTAGAACATCAATATTCAGATCGAATTTTACCGATTAATAGAGAAATTACTTTTCTTTGGGGTGAAATGACAGCACGTGCACAAAGGAACGGATACACGATTCCTGCAAGTGATGGCTTAATTGCAGCCACAGCCCTCTCTAATGGACTACATCTATTAACAAGAAACACAAAAGATTTTAAAGAAACGGGCGTCTTTTTGTTCGAATTAGGAAAGACAGTTAACTAAGGTGTGAACTTTTAATGTTTGCCAAAATATGTTACATTTATAAAAAAAGGGAGATAATTGATCATGAAAAAATTTCAAATTATAGGCTTAATTGCTTTTACAGTCTGTACAGTTAGTTCGTTCGCAGCAGAAGCAACAATAAGAAATTGTGCAACCGTACTTGAAGATTGTCGCAAGATCACTTTAGACAAGAACTGTGACTGTTCGAAAACCTGTCAAAGTGCTATTGCGTTATGTAAACTTGAAGAAAAAGAAAACAAACTACATGAAGCGGAGGCGCTCCTGCTTCAATGTAATATTTACTGTCCAACGAAATAAAAACAACATTAACGAGAATGAGGATAAATAAAATGAAAAATCCACTTAAAATGAGTTCAGTTTTCTTGGGTTTATTCCTATGCCCAGCATTTGCTGTAGGCCCAACTTGTGAAACTGTGCTTGATAATTGTCGAACCACTGTCTCTACAAAGCACTGTCATTGCACAGATATTTGTGTGAAAGCCATTACTTTATGCGAAAATGAAAAAAAGTTGGATAAAAAACACGAAGCAGAAGCTTTATTGGACCAATGTAAAGTGAATTGTCCAACCGGTAATCAGTAAAATGTAACTGCAGGCGTAAAAAAATAATAAAGAATATATTCTGCGCCCGTAGGGCGCTTCTGATAACTGATAACTGATTACGCGACGAAGGCCGCATGGCGTCCCCTACGGGATTCGAACCCGTGTTGCTGCCGTGAAAGGGCAGTGTCCTAGGCCTCTAGACGAAGGGGACAGTGAGCCTCTTTTTACTCGCACTCCTAAGAGAAAGCAAGAAATAAATTTTTGCTTCTGACTATTCCTTAAGCTAACTCCATGCTAAACTTTTATTATTAATAGACGATTAAGGAGAGAAACATGGAACAAGAACTTGCAGAGTTTTCAACACATTACGCAGTGACCCTTGTGCTTTTGGCTATCCTCTTCATCATTATTTTGAGGAGCTTTCGCATTCTTTGGGAATACGAACGAGGCGTTGTTTTCATGTTGGGGCGGTTTTGGAAGGTAAAAGGACCGGGACTCATCCTCGTCTTTCCTATCATTCAAACAATGACACGTGTTGATTTACGCCTCATTGTCTTAGATATTCCAACTCAAGAGGTTATCACTCGCGATAACGTTTCTCTTCAGGTAAATGCTGTCTTGTATTTCCTCGTTGTTGATGCTCAAAAGGCAATCATTAACGTTGAAGATTTCTTTGAGGCCACAAGCCAATTGGCTCAAACAACTCTCCGTTCTGTTCTGGGGCAGCATGAGCTCGATACCATTCTTGCTGAACGAGACAAACTCAATGCTTCTCTTCAGAAAATTCTGGATGATCAAACGGAAACATGGGGTATTAAGGTACGCAATGTGGAGATTAAGCAAGTTGACATTAATGAGAGCATGATCCGTGCTATCGCTAAACAAGCCGAGGCTGAGCGTGAAAGACGGGCTAAAGTCATCCATGCAGAGGGTGAACTTCAAGCTTCAGAGAAGCTTTCTCAAGCGGCTAATGTGCTTTCTAAAGAGCCCCAATCCATGGTTCTTAGGTATCTTCAAACTTTGGGTATGATTGCTGAGGAAAACAATTCAACCATTGTGTTCCCTTTGCCTGTTGAGCTGCTGCCAATGATGGAGCATTTGACAAAAGGTAAAGGCAAGGCTTAATTAACTCTTACCGCATAAATGCTGGGATATGTTCGCCAAAGCCGATTTCTGGCTGGAAGGGTTCCTGTGGTGTTTCTTGTCTTTGCGTTTTCTTAGGATGTTGGGTTTTATGTGGCTTTGATTTAACCGTTGTTTCTTTACTCTCAGTCACCAATGGATACTCCTCTATCGTCTTATTCAGTGTTTTAAAAATTGAATCTAGAAATTTTGCTTCAGGGGGAGAAACAAAGGTAAAGGCCTTACCGACCTTACCCGCCCTTCCCGTTCGCCCAATCCTGTGAATATAATCTTCAGGATTATGGGGAACATGGAAGTTAATGACGGCTGGAAGATCTTCAACATCAAGACCGCGAGCCGCAACATCGCTAGCAATTAATACATCGATTGTGCTGTCTTTAAACGCTTTGAGAGTCTCGTTTCGAGCACTTTGAGTGAGATCACCATGTAATGCGCCGGTTTTAAAGCCATGCTTTTTCATAGAGGTATAAACAACATCAACTTCACGCTTCCGGTTACAAAATACAATGGCTTGGTGAAGGTTTTCTTTAATCAAGAGAGTACGTAAGGCTTCCCGCTTATCCTTTTCCATGACTCTGACAATGAACTGCTCGATATTGACGGCAGCATCTGTTGGTTTTGAAATCGTAATTTCTTCTGGATTCTTTAGAAACTGCTGGGTGAGGTGTCGGATAGGAGGAGGCATGGTTGCTGAGAAAAGAGCTGTTTGATGCGGCGGAAGGACGGAAGCAATGCGTTCAATATCAGGTATAAAACCCATATCAAGCATCCGGTCAGCTTCATCTATCACAAACATCTTAACGTCATTCAGCAAGATTTTTCCACGATCATATAAGTCCAGAAGACGACCAGGCGTCACGATAAGGACGTCAACACCCTTCGCGAGCTTCTTCTCTTGATCTGAAAAGGATTCACCACCAATAAGGAGAGCTACTGAGAAATTATGATATTTGCCATAGGTTGCAAAATCTTGCTCAACTTGTGCAGCAAGCTCACGTGTGGGCTCTACAATCAGGGAACGGGGCATCCTTGCTTTGGCTCGCCCACGGGAAAGAAGATCGAGTAGGGGAAGAATAAAAGACGCTGTCTTACCCGAACCTGTTTGGGCCAAGGCAATAACATCTCTTCCTTCTAAAAGTAAAGGAATCGTTTGACTTTGAATCGGTGTTGGAGTCTCGTACCCTACATCTTCAATGGCTTGAAGAGTGCTTGTATTTAACCCTAACTCTTTAAATGACATTACTTTCATACTGCTCAAATAAGTATTTATAGACCATTCTTAAAGACCTAACTTAAAAAAAAGTCAAATCGTTCGTTTTAAAAACTGTGTTCGACATCAAGAAAGTGCGTCTTTTGAGAAACAGATTTATCTTGAGAAGAAGTCAAGCAACTGATAAACAATAATAAATTTTCTTGAGGAGTTCAAACCATGAAACTATTCTATGTTACCCTAAACACAGAGGAAGAAGTTAAAAAAATCAGTTTAGATTTACTTGAACGACGTGTAGCCGTTTGTACAAATTGGTGGCCCATCAATTGTCTTTACAGATGGGAAGGGGAAATCAAACAAGAGCAAGAGTTTGTCATGATTGTAAAAACACAAGAAGACAAGAGAGAAGAAATAGAGAAAATCTTGAGTAGCCATATAACTTATACAAATTTTATTGCTGAAATTGATGTGAACTCAGTGAATGAAAAGTTTGCTTCATGGCTTAATACTGAAGTAAAGGATGCCTAAATTTAAGATGTTGAAAATTTTTTTATGTTTATTTGTCCTCAATAACTCTTACAATATGGTTATGGCAAAGGAAGTTGAAGCTATCGATTTAATACTTATTGAAAAAAGCAAACGGCTGATGAGTGTTTTTCATAATAATAAACTGATAAAAACATATAAAATTGCTTTGGGGTTCTCTCCCATCGGACATAAAACCAAAGAAGGAGATGGAAAAACGCCGGAAGGGAATTACTTTATTGCGGGTAAAAATCAGGCCAGCAAGTTTCATTTATCATTAAAGATTTCCTACCCAAATGAAAAGGATTGTAAGGCTTCAGCAAACCCTGGAGGAGACATTATGATCCACGGACTCAAACCAACTTTTTCATGGCTTGGTTGTCTGCATACCTTTATGGATTGGACAAAGGGTTGTGTGGCTGTTACCAATGAGGAAATTACTGAGATATTTAATGCCACACCCATTGGGACAAGAGTTGAACTCAGACCATAGCTCCTAAGAGCTAGAAAATCCCTCACTTCTTTTACTCTATTATTATTGATTTTATTGTTTTTTTATAGTATAATTATTATGTGAAATGTGAGATAAATGTTAATAAGTTGTTAGAGATTTAAATGATTCGATATTTGCTAACTATTCTTCCATTATTATCTTCAGCTGCCACAGCAGGTGTCGTTGTTAAAGGGTTACCGAACTTAAGTGAAAATGATAAAAGAGAAGTGTTTCGCACCCTCATTAAAAGAAAGCATGATCTTGAAAAATCAGATGAAATAAATGCTGATTTAAAAAAAAGTCTTCCTGGAAAGAATGTTGAAGCTTATTGGGTACCTGACACTTTGTATCAAACAGTGCAGGCTTATTTTGATGTGGAAGGAATAGGCGATTATCATGAAGGGATGATTAAGCACTTAAAGTCAGGAACAACCCCTCAGGTTTGGAAAAAAATGAAGGAAGAAAAAGCTTTCTTGATGCACGGCACTTTCCCAACCCGTCTTGAAGATTTTGAAAATTCGACCCCATCAATTGTTAAAGATTGGGCACGTTTTAATGAGGAAATCGATAAAAGACTCAAACAATTCGGTTATTCAGTAAACAATCCTCATACAGTTTTAGATAGAATTATTGAAGAAGGAGATAAATTTAACCGCCTTGAAAAAAGAATAACTCCGAGTGATCTACGGAAACAAAAAGAGCACTTAAAAAAGAATGTAAATTTTCTAAAACATGCTTTAACTGTGGAAGTTGAAGCCCACAAAGCTGGGAAATTGCTTTTATGGAGATATGCACAAGCCCTTCCAAATAACATTCCTGACCTTCCCTATGAAATAAAGCCCGGAGATATTCATGTAACCTTAAAGAGCCCACTCAAATTTCATGCAGCTGTTGCGGATAGAATTTCCTACGCCAACCGTCTCCTCGAGGGTTACTTTGGTGATGGAGTAATCTCAGAACAACCGTATAGCCGATTTACAGCACCCGCTTGCACTTTTTCATTTCTGGCAAATGATTTGAGTATTATGGGTAAGGGCCAGAAAATTAAAGATGCTATTGTTTACTCTCTTGCTGTGAATCCAGAAGAATTACATGATTTATATGAAAAAAGTTATCTTTATTACCCAAGAGCACATATGCCTCAGCATTCAGGATTGTATGGAGCTGGTGAAGCTTTTCATGCTAGTTGGCTTTTAAATACTCAAGACCCAGAGAACACCAAAAAATGGTTGTCTTTAATGAGCAGTGATGCCCTTCAAGTTCATTACATTAACAATGCAATACAAGAGGATTTTAAAGGCAATGCAGATACTGCAAGGTTAAAGAAGATCTATGCTGATTTTCTAGAGCTTACGAGTAAACAGTCCTTGGTAAAACGTCTAGGTATAGAGTGGACTCCCAATGTACAATCCGTTCAAGACCAAGGAAATGGAGCTTTCAAAATTACAACAAAGATGAATCAGAACGCTGATTATCAAGCTGAATCTAAAAGAATACCCGTAACACCTGGTCAGAAAATTGCAGTGAAATATAAAGTAAACGTCATAGATGGAGTTATTTCACTTGGATTTTTAAAGACAAACCGTGGTGGCTGGTATGGTAAGGAACTTATCTTAGACAAAGTAGGACTTCACGAAGGAATTTACGAATGTGAAGTACCTGAAGGAGAAAAACTGACCTCTCTTGTCTTAAGAGATTATCACTTACCGAATAACCCGGGAAATTCAACCTTTGTTGTACAGGATTTAGATATACTTGAAGAAGCGAATGCTAAAACTTCCTTTGTAGAACGTTTAGATATGAAGTGGACTCCCAATGTACAATCACGGGAAGACCAAGGAAATGGAGCCATCAAAGTTAAAACAAAGGCAAATCAGAGCGCTGATTATCAAGCTGAATCTAAAAGAATCAATGTAACACCAGGACATAAAATTAGAGTAAAATATAAACTGAACGTCATGAAGGGCGTTATTTCACTTGGATTTTTAAATACAAACCGTAATGGCTGGTATGGAAACGAACTGCTCTTAAAAGAAGGAAGTCACGAAGGTGTTTACGAAAGTGAAGTACCCCCAGGAGAAAAGGTGACTTCACTTGTCTTACGTGATTACCATTTACCGGACAATCCCGGGGATTCAACCTTTGTTGTAGAAGATTTAGAATTTGATGACAAATGAGTTAGTTAACCTGAGTTTTGGATAAGCGATAAAAAATTTGGTAGGCTAAGCTCCCTTCTTATTTTTAGAACGTTTAAGAACGGCTTAGCCTACGTTACATTTAAATTTTTTGTGGGAACTTAGCTCGTTGAGGGGCTTTATGAACCATTGTATAAGCGTAATCTACACCCATTCCATAGACCCCACTATGTTCTGTTACAATGTTGATAACAGCGTCATACGTTTCCGCATTGGCCCAGTCTCTTTGGTACTCAAGAAGGACTTGCTGCCATGTGACTGGACAGCATCCGGCTTGGATCATTCGCTGAATGCCCATGTCATGTGCTTCTCGGGTGGTGCCGCCAGAGCAATCGGTAACAATATAGACTTCATATCCTTCAGCCTTTGCCGTCAAAGCCGGTAAAGCTAAGCAAACTTCTGTCCAAAGACCCGACATGATTAACTTTTTGCGGCCGGTCTGGCGGACAGCCTTGACAAAGTTTTCATTTTCCATAGCATTCATGGTAGTTCGTTCAATGGGTTGCTGACGTGCAGCATCGAGCAACTCTGGCCAGACATATCCACTAAAGCTCTCAGTTGCAATGCAACTAAGAATTATAGGGACTTTAAAGATGCTTCCTGTTTTAGCCAGAGCCACAACATTGTTTTTCAATAATTGGCAATCGATATTGGTGACTCCAAAAGCCATTTGAGGTTGGTGATCACAAAAAATAATTGCGGAATTTTGGGGATTGAGAAGTTCTTTTTCTGCAAATGACATGATGTCCTCCTTAAGTGTTTATGCCTTTACAGTATTGAAAAAAAAAATTAAAATTTTATTAATGTAATTAACCTTTTTGTCTCATGAGCCTCCCCTTTTCGCGCTCCCAGTCACGAGCCTTTTCAACTGTACGTTTGTCAGCCTTTTTCTTACCCGATGCAAGACCAAGCTCAACTTTCGCAATACCTCGCACATTGAAATATAAGGAAACAGGGACAAGCGTCATCCCCTTCTTCCGAATGGAAGCTAAAAGCTTGTTGAGTTCGCGCCTGCGAAGCAATAACTTCCGAGGCCTGCGGGGTTCATGGTTAAAGAGACTCGCTTCATTATAAATGGGAATATAAGCATTAATAAGAAAGAGCTCCTCTCCTTCAGCGGAAGCATAGGATTCAGCGATACTGCCCTCCCCTGCCCGCAAAGATTTGACTTCACTACCCACAAGGACAATCCCTGCTTCGATTGTCTCTTCGATATAGTAATCGAATCGCGCCCTTTTATTAACAGCTATGACTTTTCTTTTGGAAGTCATTGCTCCCTCACGGCTCGAATGGGTTTTAACAGCCCCAGGTGCTCAAGAGCTTTTTCAATGGCTTCCTGTGTCGAAAGTTTGAGAGGAGCAAAGGGAAGTCTCGTTTCAAGAGACACACCGTGAACTAAAGCCATTGCAAATTTAATAGGTGCTGGATTCGTCTCAAGGGCAAGGGCAGCCAGAAAAGGATACATAGCAATCCATTGGGCATTAAAGGATATAAGATCATTCGTCTCCCATGCCTTCATTAAATTGACAAATAGATGGGGTGCCACATTTGAGGCAACCATAAAACCACCATGACCACCCATCGCCAAGTGAGCTGCAAAAGGGTCATCATTTCCTGCAAGAAGGGAAACTTTGTCTCCAAGTTGACACTTTAGAGCTGATATTCGTTGAAGACCTAGACCTGACTCCTTGTAACCCCTAATATTTTTAAAGGAAGCAAGGGAAACAAGAGTGTCAAAAGATATGTCAACTCCCGTACGGGTTGGATTATTGTAGACGACAATTGGAATATCAATGGCATCATTGATCATTTTAAAATGCTGATAAAGACTTTCTTGAGACGGCTTTACATACCAGGGTGTCATCACAAGAACCGCATCAGCGCCTGCTTTCTGAGCGTATTGGCTTTGTCGAATTGTTTGTTCTGTGGTGATCGCTCCTGTACCAACAATAAGCTGAGCTCTACCCTTACATACCTTAACACAGGTAGCAATAATCTGATGTTGCTCTGGATCAGAGAGGGTAATGAACTCACCTGTCGTTCCACAAGGAACAACACCCTTCATGCCAGCTTCAATTTGAAAATTTACGAGTTCTGCTAGTTTTTTTTCATCTACCTTCCCGCCTGCAAATGGTGTAATGATTGCAGTATAAACGCCTTTTAACATGATAAGTTCTCCAATAGGGATTAAATAATGATGAACATACCTCTCTTTGATAAGCTCTACAAGGGTTTCTCACTAACATTGTTTCTTACTTCAAGCCTTTACGCAGTAACCCCTTCTCAAGAATTAGCTTCATGTAAATCAGCTTTACTCGCCCAACTCAATGAACAAAAGCGACTTCCCGTCAAGGGTTGCCCTGTTTCTCAAAAACTTATCCTATGGCTGGGAACCTTAAGAGATCCCTCACAGTTTTCACCCCAGGAATTGACTAGCTTTTTTAACTCTCATCAAGAATGGCCTCAACATGCAAAGCTTTGCGGAAAAGCTGAAGAAGTCATTGCACAGAGAGGTACGGCGTCCGAAATTCTCAATTGGTTTGGAAAGAATCCTCCCCAAACACCAGAAGGTGTTATGGCCTATGCCAAGACCTTAAGGTCTCAAAAGCAAGTGGAAAAAGCCAATAAAGTGATTTCAACAGCTTGGCGAACCATGGATCTTTCCAAGGCGGATGAAAAAAAGATCTTGAGTTTATTTGGTCATTTTCTTCAAGAAAAGGATCATATCGCTAGAGTTCAATATCTCTTATGGAATGAGGATGTGGAGGCGGCCAAACGCAACCTAAACCATGTTCCCGTCTCCATTCGTAAAATTGCTGAAGCCAGGATTGCGTTTTTGGGGGGAAGACCTGATGCTCTTCAAAAAATGAAAGCGCTGCCAGCAAATTCTCAACTAGATGAGGGACTGTTGTATGAGGCAACCAAATGGCACAGAAAGAAAGGAAACTTTCAAGATGCGGCTAATATCCTGATCAAAACATCTTCAAGCACCGCTCATGCTGACAAATGGTGGAAAGAAAGAAATTATATTGCCCGCGAATTCATGGGAATGAAAAAGTATACGACGGCCCATGATGTCATTAAAAAGAACGGACTCACGCCAGATACGGATAGTTATTCAGATGCCAAATGGCTTATGGGTTGGCTCGATTTGCGTTTTCGAAAAAACCCAAATGAGGCCCGACAACACTTTGAATCCATGTTTTCAAACGTTGAGGGAGCTATTAGCAAAGCTCGTGCAGCCTATTGGGTGGGCCGTGTTTATGAAGCTCAAGGCAACCTTACCATGGCAACTAAATGGTATAAGCAAGGAGCGCATTACAAAACCACTTATTATGGTCAATTAGCGGCAGCTAAAATCAAAGAACCTGCTTACCCAGCGCTTGCCTCAAATACAGCTTCTTCTGATGAGAAAAAACGCTTTGATAACAAGGAACTTGTTAAAGCCGCTTATATCCTCAAGGGACTAGGGGCCCCCGCAAAACATGAGCTCAACAAGTTTCTTCTCCAAATTGGAGCTCAAGCAAAGACAAAAAGTGAGCGAGAGTTATCGGTTCATTTGGCTCATGCCCTTGCCCCAAAAGACGTTGTGTGGGCTGCAAAAAAGGCAGGTTATGCTGAACCTGTTCTTCTGAGGAAAGCCTTCCCAACCTATGCTATTCCAAAGAGAGGACAAACGGTCCCCGAAGAAGCTTTTGTTATGGCGGTGATTTATCAGGAAACACGGTTTGACCCCTCAGCTATCAGCTCAGCAGGAGCCATGGGACTTATGCAACTTCTTCCAGAAACCGCGTCGCATGAAGCAAAACGACTTGGTGTCAAGAATAGCAAAAACATGTTGCTAAACCCTCAGCATAATCTGTTCCTTGGAACAGCTCATCTCTCCCGAATGCTCAACAATTTTGATAATTCATATCTCCTAACAGCAATTGCTTACAATGCAGGACCAAACGTTGCCAGACGGTGGGTTAAGGAGCTCGGCGATCCTCGAAGTGGGAAAGTCGATATCATCGACTGGGTCGAACTCATACCCTACTATGAAACGCGAAACTATGTCATGCGAGTGCTTGAAAACGTCACGAACTACCGCAGTTTGCAAGGGAAGCCAAAACAAACACTCGTTCAGGATTTGAAGCGTTAACGAATATTTAGATAATTCTATATTAGTATTTCTTCTTAAACACTTTGACAGGAGAAATACAATGAATAAAATTCTATGCACATCTTTTGTTTTGGGAGCATTTGTCTCGTATACAGCACAGGCAACAACCCTTGGCCCTGCCATGCCAAAGAATTTATCACCACAGATTATTGAAGCACGTGGTGGTCATGGGGGTGGAGGTTTTCACGGAGGTGGCCCAGTTGCTGAAAACCCTCATGCTATTGAGCAAAACAACCAACGCACCTTTGAAAACTCAGAAAAGAGCGCACAAACAATTAAAAATAATGACCAAAAAGCAATGGGTCAACAAAACACAAACATTTATAATAAATCTAATAATCCAAATGTAAATGTTAACCGCAACCCATATTGGACTGGATATGGTTACGATGGAGCTCCTGCTGTCGGTCAATACTGTTGGACGGATGCGGCTGGCGTGAGTCATTGCAATTATTAAATCAATAGGAAAATATTCAATCCTATTGAGAATGCAGCCAGATTTTTAACTTGCTTTATAAGAAAGTATCATCTAATATTCCAATGTATTTATGTATTGGAGTATAAGATGGTATTTATGCGTAAAGTTCTTCCCCTCACCGGGATTGTGTTCAGTTTGGCTTTTGTTCCGACAGCACACGCCAAAAGCAGATTTAACTTTTCCTTGAACATTGGACCACAGCCTTATCCTGTGTATGCACCTTATCCCGTTTACCAACCTTATTACCCAGCGCCTATGTATGCCGTACCTGCACCAGTGCCTGTTCCATATCCTATATATAATCGAGGATACTCCCGTATGGTTTGCTCATACGACTATTGGGGAAATCCCTACAACTGCTTCTATGAATATTATTGAATGAGGCATCCACCTTCGATTTTTTCACAAATACCTTTGGGGACGAAAATCCAAGCGTTAGGATCCCCTTTAGGATTTTGACCGGCACAGGAATATTTTCCTGTCGAACAATCACACATTTTTGCTTTGATTAATCCTTCGCCTGAAGAGCCGATAATCTTACATTTCTCCATTTGGGCGGCCTGAGCTGATTCAGCTGCTGCGAAACAAAAACCTGAGATGATCATCGATTGAAGTGTTTTCTTATTCATTATTTTCACCTTTACTCATTTAACCGTGTTGAGCTTATAACAAACCGATTCGTGATTTCAACTGATCAGATTTTGTTTTTTGAATTACGATTCAGTTGAATCTTTCGTTGTGATTTTACACGTCCAACAAGTTCATTAATCTTTTTTTCTTCCCATTCAGGCGTTAAAAATGAAAGACGCTCAAAGAGTATCGGCAAAAGACCCAAACGATAGGCTTTGAAAATTAAGGCGAATCCCCAAACTACAATCACATATTTTGGCCAAAAAACCTCACCCATATCAAAGGTTGCCCAAATTAATATGAGCATAGCGTTTACCCCCAAGTAACTCAGGAATTCGCGATAAATACCTTTTAAGGCTTTGACTTTTTTACGTACTTCTTGTTCCTTCATCTTAATCTCCCCTAGCTTCTTAAAACCTGTTCTGTTAGGATCCAATATCCAAAATGAATCATACGGGAGATCGGTTTACGAATGGTTAATAACCAACACTTTTTCATTGACTCGTTAAGGCAGAGAGATCCGGCCATCTTTGATGCCATTCAAAAGGAACTTCACCGTCAACAATATCAAATTGAGCTCATTGCTTCTGAAAATATTGTCTCACAGGCTGTTCTTGAAGCTCAAGGAAGTGTGATGACCAACAAGTATGCAGAAGGGTACCCAGGCCACCGCTACTATGGAGGGTGCGAATGGGTTGATGTAGCAGAAACATTAGCCATTGAAAGAGCAAAAGCATTATTTCAGTGTTCCTATGCAAACGTACAACCCCATTCAGGATCTCAGGCTAATCAAGCCGTATTCCTTGCATGTTTAAAGCAAGGAGATACTATTCTAGGCATGTCACTGGCTGCAGGCGGTCACCTCACGCACGGCTCAAAAGTTAACCTTTCGGGTAAATGGTTTAATGCCGTGGCGTACGGTGTTCATCCTGATACTCACCTTATCGATTATGATGAAGTTAGAAGTAAAGCACTAGAGCATCGCCCAGGGCTAATTATTGCAGGTGGGTCTGCCTACCCCAGACTTATCGATTTCGCGCGTTTTAGAGCAATTGCGGACGAAATAGACGCCTTGCTTATGGTAGACATGGCCCACTTTGCAGGACTCGTTGCTGCAGGAGAAAATCCATCCCCATTCCCTCATGCCCACATCGTGACAACAACCACCCACAAAACTCTCCGCGGACCTCGAGGAGGAATGATTCTTAGCAATGATCCTGAACTCGGTAAAAAGCTAAATAGTGCCATATTTCCCGGACTCCAGGGAGGAGCCTTGATGCACGTCATCGCGGCAAAAGCTGTTGCCTTCGGAGAAGCTCTCCAACCGAACTTCAAAACATACGCAAAGGCCGTGATTCAAAACGCACAAATTCTTGCCGAAACCTTAATGAAGAGAGGGCTTAACATCGTAACAAGCGGAACTGATTGCCACCTCCTTCTTGTGGATTTGAGACCATTCAACATCACAGGTGCAGCAGCCGAGCTTAAACTTGAAAATGCAGCTCTTACTTGCAATAAGAACGCCATTCCCTTCGACCCCCTCCCCCCTGCCATTACATCAGGAATACGCTTGGGCTCGCCTGTTGGAACGTCTCGTGGATTTGGCGCAAGTGAATTCGAACAAATTGGTCACTGGATTGCTGATGTCCTCGAGAACGGTGAACAAACTCAAATAGACGTTCGTAAAAGAGTCGAAGACCTTTGTAAAGCTTTCCCTATTTATCCTTGAGGTTTTATGCGGTGTCCCTTTTGCAGCCATGAAGATTCAGCCGTAAAGGACACCCGTCCGAGCGATGATTCCACATCCATTCGTCGCAGGCGTCAATGCCCTGAATGCCTTTCTCGTTTTACAACTGTCGAAAGAGTTTACCTTCGTGAACTTCTAGTCCAAAAGAAGGACAGTCGCATTGAACAATTTGACCGGGATAAACTCACCCGATCTATCAGACTTGCCCTTCACAAGCGTCCCATTAATGATGAGCGCATAGAACGTGTGACCTCAGGTATTGTCCGTCAATTTGAAACAAGCGGTGAAACGGAAATCCCCACATCCGCGATCGGTGAGCTTGTGATGGCAGCTTTACTTGAGCTTGATCCCGTTGCATACGTGAGGTTTGCGTCAATTTACAAGGATTTTCACGAAGCAAAAGATTTCGAGAAGTTTATTGAGAAATCTGCAATTAGTGAGTCTTAAACACACCTGCATTCAAGTCTTCCTCAAATTCAGTCAACCAAAGACCTGAACCTTCCACATTCTCGTATGTGCGCGTCAGGTGATCTTTCACATAAATGGCTTTTATTTTCACAACAACCACATAACTTAAGTCATTCATATCCATTGGTTTTTGATCCTCAGAAACTTTTAATTTAAATTCCTGAGGTTTAAATCCATGGGTTTGCAAAAGATGATAATAGGTCTTTTTTTCACCCTCGGTTAAGAAATGACCTTCATCAAGAATTTCCATGACTCCCTCATTTATATTTCTAATAATAGTATAAATGGAATTTATTAATTAAAAGTTCCCGGCATTTTTGTTTCTTCTTTAGGATCGCATACTTGTAACTCATTACTATGGGGACCGTAATGTTTAAAGATATAGAAAAAACCATAGGAAAGGAGCCCAACTCCTAACAGTATATAAATTAACTTGCGCACTATTTTCTCTCCCTTTATGACTATGTTTATTAAAGCAAAATTTTCAACAAAACACAAGATGCGGGCATACTATGTTTAAAGCAAAGAAACTTCTCCTTTCACTCCTTATCCTTCTCATCGTTTGCATAGCTGGGGTTTTCTATTTATATCCTAAACAAAAACAGCCAGGATCACTGGCCTATCTAATCCAGTCCAATGGTCAAGTCACTGATGATGTTGTGCGTCTTTTAGGATGGACGGGGGTTCGCATAGATGGAGATCCTTTACCTCCTGATCCGAAGTGGCCTCAAGCAAAGCTTATCATCCCTTCCCGTTATTTAATCGATGTTGTAGCCGCAACCAATGGTGATCTTGATAAAACTTTTTCCTGGAGGCAAAAGCCGAAGGAAGCCGGCATAAAAAGTCCACCCGAGCGTTGGGAAATGTCAGGGGACTTCACCCCTGAACAAGTTAAGAATATCGTTGATATTTACTTCACGAACCTCACAATGGGCGAGAGTCTTCCTCCTCCTCAGATTGCTTATGACGGCGTTTTGTTTTTAGGCGCAGCCCTTCCTCGCGTAAGACTTCGCCTAGCCCATCTCAATCAACTCATGAAGGAACTTGAGGTATATGGTCCCGTCTATGTCCTCACGGGGGAACGTAAGCTTGCAGATGCGGTTGATGAGACAGGTCATCATTTACTCCAGACCGATCTCATCCCTATCAAAGATGACTGGACTCCCCCAAATGTGCTGCCCACAACAGAAGATGAGATGATCAAACTCGTTTTTGATCAATCCAAGGGGACTTTCACAAATGATATCATTTTCATTAATGCAGCGAAAAGGCCAGGTGAGACAAGAGCAACTCGAGAAGGCACAACCATAGAGTGGCTTAAGCACTCGCCAGAGGATGGATCTTATTTAGCTATTGCAAATCAACCCTACAATCTGAATCAAATGCTTGTGATTAAACGTGTTCTTCTCCAAGAAGGGCGCCCCAACATTCACGTTGATGTTGCAGGTTCTCCCATCAGTGAGAAGGAAGTGAATGATTACCGAAACCCGCAGAAAGTAGCCGTACTTCTCGATAACCTCAACCGCATTTTTCATGAATTGAAGTTGATTAAGGCACAGGGGTATAGGATTGGAGACCTAGTGAGATAGGCTATGAAAGCAATCCTTAAAACCCTCATTACTTTTTACAGACTCATCATTTCCCCTCTCATCAGGCCAAGATGTCGTTTTTTGCCCACTTGTTCTCAGTATGCTCTTGACGCGATCGACCGTTATGGGCCTTATAAGGGCAGTAAATTAGCACTCAAAAGGATTATCCGGTGCCATCCCTGGGGTGGGCACGGTTTTGACCCGGTTAAGGATGAATGACCATGAACGACCAAAAGAACATTATTATTGCCATATTGCTCTCTGTTATCATTATTTTTGGGTTCCAATATTTCTTTGCACCTCCGCAACCCACTAAGCAGGAGGCAAAGCCTGTTGCCCAACAAGCTCAAATGGCAACAGATCAAAAGATTGTAACCCGAGACGAAGCTCTGAAATCATCACCACGTCGTCTACAGATTCAAAGCAGCACAGTAAAAGGATCCTTGAACCTTGAAGGGGCTGTACTCGATGATTTAACTCTCACTCAATATCGCGAAACCATTGATCCAAAAAGCCCTGAGATTGTTCTTCTCTCTCCTCAAAACACAGCGAATGCGTATTTTGCTCGTTTTGGGTGGACCTCTCAAAATCTTAATCTTCCAAATGAGAAAACCGTATGGGAAAGCAATGGCTTGAACCTGACACCTCAAACACCTGTCACTCTCAGCTGGGATAATGGGCAAGGTTTGGTTTTTCATCAAATTATCTCGATCGATGACCATTACATGTTTACTGTGACTCAAAAGGTTACCAATAAAGGGACAGCCGCTGTTTCCTTGAACCCTCAAGGTTATCTTGCACGTCAGGGCATTCCTACAACGGCAGGATTCTTTATTCTTCATGAAGGCCCCGTCGGTGTTTTTGATGGGAAGCTTAATGACCCAAGTTATGATGATGTATCTAAAACGGGAGCACTTCAAAATCCAAAAGCACCCGGCTGGTTTGGATATACAGATAAATATTGGCTTGCTGCCTTCGTTCCTGATCCTAAAGCAACGATTACCTCTTCTTACGGCCATCAAGGTAAAGACGCAACCACGATTTATTCGGCAACCTATCAACGGGATCCCCTTAATCTTGAACCTGGGCATAGCATCGAAGCCACTGACCATTTCTTTGCAGGAGCAAAGGTACTGAGTTTGCTGGACGGATATGAGGTCACTCTAGGTATTAACCATTTTGACTTAGCCGTTGATTTTGGTTGGTTTTATTTCATGACAAAACCGATCTTCTATATCCTTGATTTTCTTAAGCAATACTTAGGAAACTTTGGACTTGCGATCTTGGCTTTGACCGTTATTATTAAGGCGATCTTCTTTCCCCTCGCAAATAAGTCATATGTTTCCATGGCAAAGATGAAGGCTCTCCAGCCTGATATTGAAAAAATCCGGGAGCGTTACAAAGACGACCGCCTGACGATGAACCAAAAGGTAATGGAGGTTTACCAGAAGCAGAAGGTAAATCCCATGGCGGGCTGCCTCCCCATGGTCATCCAGATCCCTGTTTTCTTTGCGCTTTATAAGGTTTTATTCGTCTCGATCGAGATGCGCCAAGCTCCTTTCTACGGCTGGATTCATGACCTGTCAGCACCCGACCCTACGACCATCTTTAACCTTTTTGGATTAATTCCTTGGGATCCCCCCTCATACTTGATGATCGGAGCGTGGCCACTCATTATGGGCGCAACCATGTTCCTTCAACAAAAGATGAGCCCTCCTCCCGCTGATCCAGCACAAGCAAAGATGTTCCTTTTGATGCCGGTCCTCTTTACCTATCTTCTTGCCCAATTCCCTGCAGGACTTGTCATTTACTGGGCTTGGAACAATGCTCTTTCAATTGCTCAGCAATGGGTCATTATGAAGCGGGCTGAAGTCAAGAAGGCGAAGGCCTAATGAAAGAGCCAAGCGATTTCCCTCGCTGGCTCTTCGCACAAGAGTGCACCTTCGTTGCAGGAGCGGATAAACTTGAGATTTTACCTCCGCCCTCTTTGCCAGAGATCGCCTTTGCAGGGCGTTCAAATGTAGGAAAATCGAGTCTTATCAATGCCTTATTGAATCGAACGAGTCTTGCAAGAATCTCCCATACTCCTGGACGAACGCAACAGCTCAATTTTTTTAACCTTGGCAAGCGACTTTTTATTGTGGATATGCCTGGGTATGGCTATGCCGCTGTCTCTAAAGCAAAAATAAAGGTTTGGTCTCGTTTAATCCAAGATTATCTTAAGGGTCGTGTTCCCTTGAAACGTGTGTTTCTCCTCATCGATTCCCGCCATGGATTTAAACCCACCGATGAAGCCGTAATGGATGAACTCGATAAAGCTGCTGTAACCTATCAAATCGTACTTACAAAAACAGACAAGGCGACTGAAACCCATTTGAAAGCTGTTGTAGAGCAAATCACATTAACACTTAAAAAACACCCAGCGGCCTTCCCAACCCCTCTCCTCACAAGCTCTCATAAAAAGGAAGGACTTGATCCTTTGAGAAACACAATTGCTGAGCTTGTTGGCAGTTAACCTTTCCTTAACTTTCTTTTGCTAAAACAAGAACCTAAAAAAAGGAAAAAATAATGATACAGCACGCTTATAAGTATTTAATTTTAGGACTGATTTATTTCACGCCTTTCATCTTGAACGCTGAAGAAAAAACAAAAACCTCACCGCTTGAACAATCGATAAAAAATGCCATTCGTGACATCGTTGATGATAATGCAGCTTTTGCTGATGCTAAGAATACCTCACACTTTGAGGGATTTCTTGATATTCAAAAGCCGCGTGTCACTGTTGTTACCTGTTCTGACTCTCGTGTTCAAACAGACAACTTTTCTCAGGGGGCGGAGAATGACATGTTTGTTGCCAGAAATATTGGAAACCAATTTGTGACAACTCAAGGATCGGTTGAATACGGCGTTGATGTCCTTAAAACACCCGTCCTTATTTTCATAGGCCATTCCCATTGTGGTGCTGTAAAAGCGGCTATGGGTGACACAAAAAACATCCCAACAGCGATTCAAAAAGAACTGTCCACCATCGATGTGAAGGCAGCAAAGGATGACAAGGAAGGCGTTATCCTTAATGTGAATAATCAAGTCGATAAAGCCCTTGGCAAATTTAAATCAAACATTGATGCCAAGGAACTCGCGATCATTGGCGCGATCTATGACTTTCGCAATGATTACGGCAAAGGTTTTGGGCAACTTATTATTGTGAATCTGAATGGGAACAAAAACCCTGAGGATATCAAGAATTCCCATTACTTTGATGACATTCCGCATGTGATTGTTGGAGTCAAGTAAATTACGATTACCCAACCGCCCAGGTGGCGTCATCCTCGCGAGTCCATCAATAGCAACGCAGGAGCGAAGATGGACGAATGCGGGGATGACGCAGACGTTAGTGTTAGTTCTTTTCCTTCCTCTTCTTCCCCTCCCTCTTCTCAAGAGTTGGAGAGTCATTAAGGGGATGAAGAAGACGGCCGCCCAAAGATAATCAAACGTAAGCAACATAAGAAACAACAGCCACACCGATTTGACGACGCTATCTATTGACTTGCTTAATCAATATTGAGGTGGGAATCAGACTTTGCAAAGGGTTTAAGGCTAAAACTAAAACAAGGAAAGACAGGGCCGTATAGGCTGAATAGAAGGTGAATGGTTCCCAAAGGCGTGTGTTATAGCCAAGCATCACTAACATAATCAACGCCGGAAGATTCATGAGAATACAACTCGCATTAATTTTTAGCACTCTAAAACTTCTAATCATATTTTGAGTTTAACATAATTTTATTTTTTTAGTATTAATCTCATGATAGTTTAGAAAAAAAGGAAGTGCATGACCAAAATCGCTTTTCTTGCCTCATCAACAGAAGAAGCTCAAGCTGCTAAAGAACAGCTTGAATCGCTTTATCCTACCGTGAGTCCGGAAAAAGCGGATATTCTTGTTGCACTTGGCGGTGATGGGTTCTTGCTTGAGACCATGCATAAACATCTTCCAACACGTAAACCAATATATGGAATGCACTGCGGAACCATTGGTTTTCTGATGAATCAATTCAGACCCAGTGAGTTGATGAAGCATTTGGAAAAAGCAAAACCAACAATTCTTCATCCCCTTGAAATGACGGTAAAATCCCAAGATAATAAACTTATAAAAGCCATTGCTTTCAATGAAGTATCCTTGCTCAGGGAAACAAGGCAAGCTGCACGAATCCAGATTACAATCGATGGGATTGTTCGTTTAAATGAATTGGTATGTGACGGTATTCTCGTTGCCACCCCTGCAGGAAGTACGGCCTATAATCTCTCTGCCCATGGCCCGATTGTCCCTCTGGGTGCACCATTGCTCACACTCACACCCATTAGTGCCTTTAGACCGCGTCGGTGGAAAGGGGCCCTTCTGCCCGAAAACGTTGAAATAATCTTCACAGTCCTTGAACCCGTAAAGCGGCCCGTTAGTGCGGTTGCCGACTTTACAGAAGTTCGAGATGTCCTCTCTGTCTCAATTCGCCAGTATAAAGAGGTCTCTGTTCAAGTTCTCTTCGATCATGATCACAATCTAGATGAGCGCATTTTCCAAGAACAGTTTATTGTGTGAGCGTTACTCGTCACTCTTGTCCTTTGAAGTGCTCTTCGAAAGCTCATAAAATCGCAAAGATAAATAATTCGCAGAAGCCAACGTTATATTATTTGCTTTCCGAAAACGGTTTATCATTTCCTCATGAGTGATTTCTTTAGTCACATAGTCATTATAAATTTTACGATTTGCGTCCATCTCAACTAACGCATTCGTTGTTTCTCTAAACCCAAGGCGGTGTTCTACTCGAAATAAATTTGTCTTTGTCGTACCGAATGATTTGGCTAATTGTCTATATGATTGGACCGATTCACCACGATCCATTCTTAGTTTTCTCTCTTCCAGAGCTTTACGGATTTCAGATTTATTTTCTTTTGTCCCTTTATAAACCGTCCTTTTTGCTTTCTTTTCAACAACTCCAGGATTCTCAAGTGATAAGGAATCATCACTTTGATGGTTAGAGTTTGCTGGTGAGGCTTCTTCAACATCAAGTTCATCGTCTTCTCTGGATCTCTTGGTTGACTTATCCACAGACTCACCATTTGAATATAATTGCTCATCACCCTCTTCCGAGCCGTAAAGAATAACCTCATCTCGTGGCAAATCCTTGGCTTTCAGCTTTTCTAATTTCATTTTAGCTTTCTCCAAGAGTCCCTCTTTTGCGGCTCTAAGAATTGGGTCATGCATAGTTTTTAGATTATATTCTTGATTCACTTTAAGCTTTTTAGTCACAGAAGCTGCAGCCGGAGGACTGTCATTCTTGTACACGGGTGAAGCTGATTCCTTCGATAATATATCATGAGCATATTTAACAGCTTCTTCCTTCGTCCAATCTGCTGGATAACATTTATGTCTTAGAATTAGTGTAGCAAGCATCAGTTCTTTGATTCCACTTTTTCCTTTATAATGGTCATTCATAACTGACCAACATGTCTCAAGTAACATTCGGTTGGAATGCTTCGAATTAAAAACTAAATCTACATATTTAATGCAGGCTACTTTTATCAGTTTTTCATCTTCTTCTCCAAGAATAATGGATCTCAGTTGAGACAAAACACCGCGAAAAATTTCTTGAATCTTAATTCGCCCTGAATACTTATAGAAACCCAATCTCGTTAATATGAATTCGCATCTTTCATTTCCTTGAGATGTTAAAATCTTATTCCGTAACCAATTGCTTGCAAAGAAATGACGAACCTTAGATCCTTCTAGGCCCGCAGGAATATTTGGACAAGGGAGTGCAACCCGATTCTTTCCTAAGTACTTTTGGAAATCTTCATCAGTAAGTTGAAGATTATGAATAACTTCAAGGGCACCAGGATCCGTCGCATTATGTCGATCCCATTCATTAAACTCTTCATTTAAATCCCGAATTGTTTTGAGAGGGCTTCTTATTTTATGCCCCTCTTCAGATGCTGTCCCCTTTCCACCACCCGCCCAAGTTTCGGATGAAGCAAATCCTAAACAAACAGCGAGGGCTAAACTGACAACCAAATTCTTATTAACAAACATCACAATACTCCTAATATAAAAAAACTCAATTAAACTGGACTGCATATAGCAATAAATTTATTAACTTTCAAGTGTTTTATTATTAATTTTATTATTCGAATAAAGAATAACAAACAAAAGCCTCATTCCGGACAATAATTTATTGCGTGGCACTGTAAAAAGGGGTATGGGATGACAATAATAGAGAGCTATCCATGACGATGACACCGCCCCTCCTCTCACTTAAAGACGTGAGTCTGTCCTTCGGAGCCAGGCAAATCCTGGCTGACGTTTCTATATCCATATTTCCAAGAGATCGGATTTGTCTTGTGGGCCGCAACGGCTCAGGAAAAACAACACTTCTGAAGGTTCTCACTGGTCAGATTGAACTCGATAAAGGAGAGAGGTTTATAAAACCTGGACTTAGGGTTGGGATTTTGGATCAATCCTTGGCTCCTTCAACGTCTCAAACCATCTTTGAGTTTTTGCACGGAACAGAAGAAGCCTACATCCTTGAGGAGACTCTCAGCCACCTGAGACTTGATCCTCAGAAAAAACTCTCCTCCCTCTCAGGGGGTGAATCCCGAAGAGTCATGATTGCCAAGGCTCTTTTAGGATCGCCTGATGTTTTACTGCTTGATGAGCCAACAAACCATCTGGATCTCCTCACTATTGAATGGCTTGAAGAGATGCTAAATGCCTATCCTGGTGCTCTGCTCATGATCAGTCACGATAGAACCTTCCTTAAAAAATTATCAAAGCGTACGTTTTGGTTAGATCGTGGGACCTTGCGAACACTTGAAAAAGCCTATCCCTTTTTTGATGAGTGGGCTGAGGATATTATTGAGCATGAAATCAGAACTCAGGAAAAGCTGGCCTCTAAGATTGCCCAAGAGATGGAATGGCTCCACCGAGGAGTCACGGCAAGAAGACGGCGGAATATGGGACGTCTCAGAAATCTGTTGAGCTTACGACAAGAAAGGAAGTCCCATCAAGGACCTCAAGGGGGCATATCTCTGAGCTCTCAAGAAGGAACAGCGGGCAGTAAACTTGTTTTTGAGACCAAACATGTTTCAAAGGCCTTTAACGATAAACCGATTATTAAAGATTTCTCTTGTCGTATTTTAAGGGGCGACCGCATAGGAATTATTGGGCCAAATGGGTCAGGGAAGTCAACACTTCTTGGTCTTCTTCTCGGAAATATTAATCCGGATCAAGGACATACAAGGCGTGCCAAAACCATTGAGCTCGCCTATTTTGATCAAACGCAAACGAGCCTTGATCTTGATTTGAACCCCTGGCAAACCTTATGTGAGCAAGGAGGAGATCAAGTCCTTGTTCAGGGAGAGCCTCGCCATGTCATGGGATACCTGCAAGATTTTCTTTTTGACCGTAAGCAAGCCTTAACGCCTCTCAAAAACCTATCGGGAGGTGAAAGGAATCGTTTATTGCTCGCAAAAATCCTTGCAAAGCCTAGTAATCTCCTCGTTCTAGATGAGCCTACGAATGATTTAGATATGGACACCCTTGATCTCCTTCAGGAATATCTTTCTGAATATCAAGGCACCCTTCTCCTCGTCAGCCATGACCGTGATTTTTTGGATCGCACAACAACCCATATTCTAGCCTTTGAAGGAGAGGGTAAGGTGCAGATGTATCTAGGTGGATATACGGATTATGCGGCTCAGCATACACCTGCTCCTCAAGTCAAGGAAAGCAAGCCTAAACAAACTCAGCAAAAAAAGGAGAAGGAAAGAGTTAAACTCAGCTATAATGAATCAAGGGAGCTTTCCCTTCTTCCTCAGGAAATCGATGCATTGAGCATACATATAAAGAGCTTAGAACAAATCATTGCGGATCCTACCCTTTATCAAAGTGATCCTGTGAAATTTGAGAAGACCATAGGGGAGCTACAAACTTGCCGACATACACTTCATCAAAAGGAGGAACGATGGTTAGAACTCCTTGAAAAGGAAGAGGCCTTCGAAAAATGAAGATATTACAATCAATTAGCCCAAATTTGAACGATCGTTCAATTTCACCGGATATGATCCTCATTCATTATACGGATATGACTTCAGCGAATGATGCCTTGAGGTGGATGTGCAACCCAAAGTCGAATGTGAGTGCTCATTATCTCATTGATGAAGCAGGATTAATTTACCAGATGGTCCCTGAAGACAAGCAAGCGTGGCACGCGGGTGAGAGCTTTTGGCAGGGAAATGAGAAATTGAACGATCGTTCAATTGGCATTGAAATCGCCAATCCCGGACACACGAATGGATATGTCCCCTTTAAAGAGCTCCAGATTGAGACTTTAATGAGGCTGTGCGAGGGGATAATGACAAGGTGGGGCATTCCACCCACCCGAATATTAGGTCACTCTGACGTTGCTCCTAGGAGGAAACAGGACCCAGGCCATCTATTCCCTTGGAAAACATTGGCAGATGCGGGGTTGGGTTTGTGGCCTAAATCGTCATTGCGAGGAGCCGAAGGCGACTCTATTTTAAACGCCCTCTCCCAAATCGGTTATGAAACCATCTCTCCCCACCATACCCTGCTGGCCTTCCAACGCCATTTCCAACCGCATAAAGTGGACGGTATTGCTGACGAAGAAACACTTTCCCTCATTCAGGGCTTGTTAGACCCCCAATAGAATGCTTATATATAGGGTACAGACGGCCGGAGAGGTGCTGCCGCAAGGTAGAGGAAAGTCCGGGCTCAATAAAGACACGGTGCCGGATAACGTCCGGCGAGGGAAACCTTAGGGAAAGTGCCACAGAAAGTAAACCGCCTGGAAACAGGTAAGGGTGAAAGGGTGCGGTAAGAGCGCACCGCGTCTTTGGTAACAAAGGCGGCAGGGTAAACCCCACCGAGAGCAAGACCAAATAGGGATGACATAGAGCCTGTCTTTAGGTGGTCATCCGGGTAGGTCGCTTAAGGCATCAGGTAACTTATGTCTCAGATGAATACCTCTCCCCTGGCAACAGGGACAGAACCCGGCTTACAGGCCGTCTGTTTCTTCAGTAATCAGTGCTCAGTATTCAGTATTCAGTATTCAGTATTCAGAAAGGATGCACCATGACAATCTACGCTAAGTCTATAGAAGAATTAACCGTCTTTCAAAGAGCATATATAATATCTTTAGAATTACATAAGTTAAGTCTCCAATTTCCAAAAATTGAGCAATATTCTCTTGGCGACCAAATTCGCAGAGCAAGTAAATCTATATGTGCGAACTTGTCAGAAGGTTATGCTCGACAAACTGGATCTAAAAAAGAATTTCGCCATTTCATTTTGATAAGTCTTGGTTCAAGTGATGAAATGAAAATATGGATCAAATATGCTCGAGACTTAGGTTATATAGATGAAGAAGTATCACAGTCTCTTACAAATGAATATATTGAGATATCTAAAATGCTAAAAGGCCTTTATAAATACATAGACCAGCAAACATAAATTCATTATTTCTGAATACTGAGCACTGAGCACTGATTACCGATCACTGAAGTGTCAGCGCAGCGAAGACCCCAAGTAAGCCCTCACGTTCCGCTCAAGCTCATCGTCCAGATTATTCATGATTTTTTCCATCATATTAATCCAAACCTTTCGGCGTTGGCCAAGTGTTAGGTTTTCTGCAACAGTCCTTGATCCTTGGGCACGAGCATTAGCAAAGCCTTTGGATTTCCCATTTTCATCAAAGATTTCAATCTTTACAGACATCTTGGCATCATATTGCTCGGATTGATCAACCGTAAACATTCCTTTAAAACCTTTTGTACCCTTAAGGGGAACTTCAATCACGGAAGCATCATCAATGGTTATAACCGCATAGCCTGATTTTCCAACGGGGAGCAACCTATCCTGAACCCATTGCTGAAGCATTGCAATAGGTGGAACAGGGAATTCATTCTCAACATGGGGAGGCGTTGACGTGGATTGATATTTCTTAACAACTTCAACTCGCGCCACATTTAAACGAATGGGTTTTCGGTCCAAATAAGCTAGTCCTAGGGGTTCCGGCATTTGGGTTGCTGGTGTACAAGAAGCAAGGATTAAAGTTAAACTCATTATCAATGGGGTACGCATTTTATTTCTCCTTAGTGAACCGTCATGAGGTCTTTGCGATCAAATGTATACACATGATTACAAAATTCGCACGTCATTTTCAACTGTCCCTTTTCAAGAAGCTCTTCAATTTCGTCCGTTTTTAGAGTTGAAAGAAACGTTCGAATTCTTTCTTTAGAACAACGACATTGTGCTATTAGGGGTTTTGGCTCAAAAACTTGAACGCCGACTTCATTGAAAAGACGGTAGAGAAGAGTCTCATACGTCGTCTCAAAATTTAAAAATTCCTGAGGTGATAAAGTCTTTAATATAGCTTCAATAAAATCCCAGGGTTCACCATCCTTCACCTTTGTGGGAAGTTGCTGGAGAACGAGAGCTCCACATTTCCATTCTCCCGCCTGGTTTTTTTCCGACGCTAGAAATATTTTAGTTCCCGTTTGTTCTGATTGCTCAAAATAATGCTCCAGAGATTCTATCAGCGATTCATGGTTAAGGGATACAATCCCTTGATAACGATCAACTTTTAGTCCCTGATCGACAGTAAAAGTTAAATACCCTCGACCCAAAAGTTCCTTAAAAGTAGACTTCTCACTAGGTAGATTATCTCTCACTTGGACGTAACCCCTTAGATGTCCGTTATGGGTCACATCAACAACTGCAAAACCTATTGGACCCGATGTTTTAGTTTGAAGAGTAAATATGCCCTCATACTTTAAAAGCCCTGAAAGGGCAGCCCCCGCAGCCAAGAGGTCACATAGAATATTTTCGACATTCGGTGGATAGGTGTGCTTTGTCAAAATTTGAGTACTCACTGTACTCAAACGCACCAAATTCCCTCTCATTGAGAAGTCTGGAAGTAAAAAGGGAATAGATAGATCAACTTGATTCTCTGGTTTCATTAAATTAGGTATATGTTAAGAGCTCCGAATTTGCTATAATAACCAGAATAGATAGCAACGTCAAACAAGGAAAATCAACTATTTTTTGACCGTTAACTATTTATTAACCATTTAATGGCTATAATTAAGTATTGAATAAGAATAATAGACTTTTAATATTAAACAAATTTAACTGAGGAGGTTAAAATGAACACGTTAAAGAACTTCATTAGGCAAGATGATGGTGTGACAGCCATTGAATACGGCCTTATCGCGGCACTTATTGCAGTCGTGATTATTACAGCCGTAACGTTAGTTGGTACAAACCTTACTGCTAGATTTAATACAATCGCAAATGCTCTTTAAATTAAGGTTTATAAAAAGACTTGTTGAAAGGGTATGAAGAATACTCTTTCAACAATCATTTGGAGTAAATTTATAATGTTTCATATTTATAAGTTAATGTTAAGCGATTCAGGAGTTACAGCGATAGAATATGCTTTAATCGCGTCTCTTATTGCTATGGTTATTATAGTTGCTGTTACAAGTATTGGTACAAGTCTAAATAATACCTATACATCTGTTGCGAACGCACTATAAGTACTACTAATCCTTCCTACTTTGCTTTCCGAGCAATGAAAAGAATTTTACCAAATATATAGATGTTTATCAAAATTTTACTTCACCGAACATGTAATAACTTTTTCGGATTCATTGTGAATAAAATAAAAAAATTAAAATAAATAGATAAAATTATATCTATTAATATTATTAAAAATTTCCATATGAATCAAAATGTTAGATATTGTAATTAAAAAAATTGATAAAAGTTTACTAATTTTTAAGGACCCTCATTTTAAATTAATTATAAGAGTCGGATTTTATTATCCGTAGTAAATATAAACAACAAGGGGGTATTAATACCATGGCAAGTACACAACATAAACTCGATAGGGTACGTCCACCTCGAGTCCAAATCACCTACGACGTTGAAATTGGAAACGCATTTGAAGTTAAGGCCCTACCCTTTGTGATGGGTATTTTAGCTGATCTTGCGGGAACTCCAGCAACACCACTCCCTGCTCTTAAGGATAGAAAGTTCATCGAGATTGATAGGGATAATATCAATGATGTTATGGCATCTCTTAATGCTCAACTTCCTTTAAGGGTTAAAAATGTTCTTGGTTCTGGATCTCCAGATTTAAATGTACTTCTCTCATTTAAATCATTGGATGATTTCGATCCCACAAACATTGTTGCTCAAGTTGGACCTCTCAATGAGCTTTATAACAAGAGAGTCGCGTTAACTGACATGCTGTCCAAACTAGACGGAAATGATGCTCTTGATGCAGAGCTTCGAAACATTATTGATAATCCAGATGTTTTAAGCCAACTGCAGAAAGAACTAGGAACAGGTAAATAGCCCCAGGGCATTTTAGAGAAAAAAGGAGTAAATCATGGCAGACGAAACAAAGAAAACACCACCTACATCAACACCAGCGAAAGGCGCTGCAGGTGGAGCTGGCGGATCTTCAGGTGGAACCGGCAGCATTGTTGATAGAATCATTCAAAACGGCAAGCTCGCGCGTGATCCCTCACAAACGGCTAGAGCAAAGCAAATTCTTGCTGAATTTGCAAATCAAGTTGCAGCCGCTCCAAAGGGTAGCATCGGAAATGATGTGTATTCCTTTATCGTGAGCACCATAAGCAACATCGATCGTTCCATTTCTTTACAAATGGACGAGATCGTTCATGCTCCTGCTTTCCAAAAGTTTGAAGGATCTTGGAGAGGTCTCAGTAAACTTGTTCATGCAACTGAAACAGGTGAACACCTCAAACTTCGTCTTTGGGTTGTGACAAAACACGAACTCCTCGGGGACTTGGAACGAGCTGTTGAATTCGACCAAAGCCAACTCTTCAAGAAAGTATATGAAGAACAATACGGCACATTTGGAGGAATTCCCTTCTCTTGTCTCGTCGCCGACTTCGAATTTGGTCGTGAACCACAAGATGTTGAACTTCTAACACTTCTATCAAATGTTGCTGCAAGTGCTCATACGCCTCTCATTTCAGGCGCATCACCTGCCATGTTCAACTTTGATAGCTTCGCTGAGTTAAGCGGTCCACGTGATCTTGCTAAACTTTTCGATGGTACAGATACCATTAAGTGGAGAAGCTTCCGTCAAACTGAGGATTCAAGGTATGTTACCCTTACTATGCCTCACGTTTTGATGCGTCTCCCTTATGGACAAGCGACAACCCCTGTTGATGGATTTGATTATGAAGAATCCGTTGATGGAACAGACAATTCCAAGTTCTGCTGGGGTAACGCAGCCTACGCACTCGCACAAAACATCACCACAGCATTCGCCCTTTATGGATGGACAGCTGCTATCAGAGGTGTTGAAGGTGGTGGACTTGTCTCAGACTTGCCTGCTTACACATTCAAAACCGCTGACGGTGACCTAGCTGTGAAGTGCCCAACGGAAGTTGCAATCACTGATCGTCGTGAAAAAGAACTAAGCGATCTTGGGTTCATCTCCCTCTGCTATTGCAAAGACACAGATTATGCGGCTTTCTTTAGCGGTCAAACAACTCAGCTACCAAAGACATATAATGAGGACCAAGCGAATGCTAACGCACGCATCTCAGCCCGTCTTCCTTACATGCTGAATGCTTCACGTTTCGCTCATTATATTAAATCAATGATGCGCGATAAGATTGGTTCCTTCATGTCACAACAAGAGGTATCTCTCTATCTGAATGCATGGATCGCTCAATACGTCCTGCTTTCCGATATTGCACCTGAAGCCGTGAAGGCCTCTTTCCCACTCCGCGAAGCTCGAATCGATGTGTCCGAGGTTCCTGGAAAACCTGGTAGCTATACGGCTGTTGTCTTCTTAAGACCATTCTTCCAGCTCGAAGAATTGAAAGCAAGCTTGAGACTCGTTGCTACCTTGCCACCTCCAGCAGGAGCAGCTTAAGGATCAATGAAAAATATAGAAAAGAAAGGAACATAAAATGCCTACATTAGTATCAGCAGCAGAAGCAAGAAGAGGGGGAACCGCCCTTTCGAACCTCTACATCAATATCGGAGGGCAAAGCCAATCTACTCTTGCTGGCGACACAGTTGATGAAAAGTTGAGCACAACGGATCAACTTCTCCTTCTCGAAGAAGAACTAGCTCGTGACGTCAACCCGTCCACAACGAATAACTTGTTTTCAGCAGGCGAAATGGTTGCTTTTTATGCAAGAGCAAAAATCTTGCGAACAAAGTCATCCATTTACCTTCAGAAGATGTTCACAACAGGTCAAAATATTGACACCATTACCATTTATCGTGCTGACACAATTAATGGTAAACAAACAGTCACTGAGGAAATTGTCTACACCAATTGTTTTATAACAAACATTAAATCATTGGCTGGAACAGATGATTATGAAAATACAAATGTTCAGAATCCATCTGGTCTCGATACGTTTGAATTTAAGTTCAGGTATCTCCAACGCCAAGACACTGTTTTCTTCTTCGATCAAACAGGTCAGGCACAAGGTCAAGACGTCTCTCTCATCAACTTCCCACAAGGAACGTTGCAGTCGAGCTAAAGAGAGTTTTGGAACGAACAATGAAGGCGGCCCGAGATGGCCGCCTTTTTTGTTGGCTTCAGTTATGCAAATCCGAATTTCAATTTCGAATTTGTATAGCTCATATAAAAGTATCTAATCCTCTGACTTCAATATTCTCTGAGAGAAAGAATTGACGATCCCCTGGTAACACAATTGTTACCTTATCAAGATTTAATTGCGTCATCGCAACTCGCATTGATCTTGTAATGGAAGGATGATCTGTGTATTTAAACTCAAAAGCCATCTTTTGCCCACCTTTTACGATAAGAAGGTCAAGCTCAGCATCGGATTGTACTGCCCAGAAATAGCTTTCTTCATCCTCTGCATTATAATATCTGATGAGCTCTTCTAAAGCAAAGCCTTCCCAAGAAGCGCCTACTTTAGGATGGCGAACTAAATCCTTGTTAATATCTAAAAGGGCATGCAAAAGTCCACTATCTCGTAAATATATTTTGGGTGATTTGACTTGTCTCTTGTTAACATTCTCATGCCACGGTTTTAAAAGTCTGATCATAAAAGTACCCTGTAACAAGTGAACATACTTACGGATCGTATTATCCGAGAGGCCCATAGATCTTCCGAGTTCAGAATAATTCAAAATATTACCATGTGTATAAGCGAGCATCGTCCATAGCCGATTCAAATCATAACTTGGTATATTAAACCCAAGCTGGACAATATCCCTTTCTAAGAAAGTTCTGACAAATCCTTTCCGCCAATCAAGACTTTTCTCATCATCAGGAGCTAAGTATGATCGTGGAAATCCGCCTCTACTCCACAACACTGGCGTATTCTTTGTTTCTTGAATATTAAAAGGTGTCAGCTCAACATACCTTATACGACCCGCAAGAGACTCTGATGATTGTTTTAGTAAATCCTGCGAAGCACTTCCCAAAATAAGGAGTTTTCTATCAGGATATTTATCAATAAAATAACGCAAGTAAGGAAAAAGATCTGGACGTCGTTGAATTTCATCAATGATGATGAAGCCTTCAAGGGGATCTAAAGTCAACTGAGGGGACTCTAGGCTAGAAATATCTAGTGGATTTTCAAGATCAAAATAGTGAACTTTAGATTGTTTTGAGATTTCAGCAAACATTTTAGCAAGCGTTGACTTACCGCATTGCCTAGGCCCCAACAAGCCACATATCGGGTGAACAGAGAATACATCTTCAATTCGCTTTATAAATTTTTGTCTATTGATCATTTTATGCAAATCCGAATTTATAATTCGAATTTACATAATATTCGCCACAAACTCAAGCAAAAAGATAAAATCCCTTAGATACACATAAAAAAAGAGAGCTTACAGTGTAAGCTCTCTGTCTTTAAGAATAATGGACTAAACTATTTTCCTTTTTTCTTAGCTAATGCTAGAATCGCTTTCGCAGTAACAACTTGAGCTTTATCCACATTGGATGTAGATCCTGACTTTGCGTCTATGAATGCCTGCATAGCTTGACTAGGTGTTTTACCCCCCAGCGCGCCTTTGGCTTTCGCGCTGCAACCAGATGCGGCATAACTAGGGTCTACATCAGGGCACAGTGATTCAGCAAAAGCAGCAATTAATACGTTGGTGCAAGCTGCTCCCTCCGCACTACGTATACTAATGTTTGAAAACCCTTTACCTTTTGAACAAATTTGTGCTGCTGCGGCTTGGCCACCAGACTGTATTTTGCTAATAATTGAATTTACATCCACTGCTTGAGCCTTCGTTGTGAATGCTGCGACCAGTCCAAGTGTTAATAATATAGTTGACTTCTTCATTTTTTATATCCTCCATGTATAATAAAAAAATAAGTTCTTTTCTTATTTTCTCGTAATATTATATGCGGATAAATATTAAAATTATCTTAACAAAGCCTCCATATCTTGATATTTTTTTTAAACTGATGAGACTGTATTTAGATCTTATTTTAGCGTATACTACTCTCAAAGAAAGGCTTGTGATGAAAAGACAAAAAATACTGCGCGGAACACCTGCTCCCCTCTTTGATCGCATCATTGATTCCAAAGATCCTGCTGAATCAACGAGTCACCTTTTAAATGAGAAAGGACTAAAAGCCTCAATTATCAGCGAGCTTGCAATTCTTTTAAATACGCGCTGCACCGTTCGGAAAGTCATCTATGATGATCATATGGAAACCATTCCATTCTTTGGTCTTCCGGATTTTTTTGGCTTAGGGGATTTCAGCTTTTTTGATGGCTCTAATATCCAGGACTGGCCCAGCGCCTCCCAATTTATAACGACTGCTATCCAAGCTGCTGAACCTCGCCTTGAAAACATTTCCGTTGAGGTTGACTCTTACGATCCCATAAATCTTTCATTGCACGTCAATATTTCAGCCGTCATGAAAGTGAATGATACTCTCAAGGAAATACACTTTCCCTTAGCCTTGGAACATAATCCTGAAAGGCAGGTAAGGAAAGTTTCTAAGGGATAAAGCGTCATTGCGAGAATGCGTCGAATATACAAATTGGGAATCAAGTTCCCAAATTGTACAACTTACTTTCTAGTTATTAGAGTTTAGAGGACCGCCTTTTGATTTCACATGCTGCATCAATGCTTCAATCATAATCTCTGACAGGCCCACATTTCGCTCAAGGCTTTCTCTGAGAAAATAGAAAACGTAATCCGGCATGGGATTAACAGCCCTGAGGTGGGGATGATCCAGAAGCATCCCTGCCCTATTTAAATTCAAAGCTCCCTCTCCTTTAGCCGTCACATGTTCAAGCCAATTCGGCGGAAGAAGCAGGACGCTTGACCCTCCACGTCCGTCTTCCCCCCATCCAAAGGATTTAAGACGGGATGAGAGCTCTGCCCAAGAGAGTTGATCTGTCTCTTTTTTTGATGACCAAATCAATTTATAGAGCTCAAGTTCTTCAATTGTAGGTTCCCACGCTTCCTCAAATTTAAAGCTTATATCCTTAAGAGCCGCCGATGCCGCCTCAACATTACGGTCATAGGTTTCCATTCTTTTCTCAATTTCAGCTTCTCGTTCTTCACGCTTCTTTGATTTATCTGCTTCTTTTTTTGCAATGATTTCTTTACGCCGTTGTTTAGCCAAAGCAGCTCGTTCTTTAGTTTCTTGGGTAGGGGTAGAGGATTGTATAGTTGCCACAGGTGTCTTTTGTTCTTGTTTAGCATTTTTCTTCTTTTTTCCCTGACCTGTCTTTTTTTGAGCACTACCCTTCTTTTCTTTAGGGGAAGTCAAAAATGATAGCTTAGCTTTTTCCCTTTCTTTTTCAATTCTTTGAATGATCTCTTCAAGAGAGAGGCGATCATTCTCTCCGACTCGAGAAAGTTTATCTCTTAAAACGTCGTTTCGACTCAAGGCTTGACTGTATAGTTTGTTATCGAAAATACAACCAACACATCCAGGAATTAAGAAGTGATCTAAAGACCTTAATTCGGATCTGAAATCACAAATCTGGTGGTTTCTTGAAATATGATAAAAGTTAGATTGAAGTTTATATCCGGCATTACTTTGGTTCCGTGCGTATTCTGCAAAAGCTGCCAAGTCCTCACTATCTTTTGGATTAGCAAGATCACCCGTAAAGCAAACCAAGTTACTGTTTTTCTCGATGATCAAATGATTTTGTTGAACTATTAAGTTACCTTTAGCAACTGCGTATTGTTTTCCTAAGTAATTGTTTAAATCAAGGCTCCTTATTAAGCCAAGACCACAGGTAATCGGATCTTCAACGATTATATTATCAAATTTTGCCTTAATGACTGGATCCAAAATACTCTCTTGAAGCCAAAGACCTAATCCACGGAAGTCAGTACTTTTAGGCGAAATGGGTCTACATATAGACAAATGAGCGATTCCTAATTCACTCGGCTCAATCTTATTTTTAGTAAATAAATAGAAACCAAGTGTATCAGCAAGGCTTCTTGTAAAAAAACATTCATCAATATAATAAGTGTGGTTAGGAAATGATTCTATATCAACATCTGCGCTTATTGAGGCAAAGAGAGCTTCCTTCATTAAATATTGAGCTCCATCTACCTCAGCTTCAGATCCCTGAAGATTGACGAGAGATTGATGTAAATAACGCCACTGCTGAATTGCAAGGTCGGTAGCTGCAAGAGCAAATCTTAATTCAACATCTTGGAAATGGGAATATTTAGAAAGAAATTTTTTGTGCTGATTTTGAAGAGCTTTTTTTCCTTCAAGACTTAAAGCTATATACTGAGTGACTCTGCAATCAATTTTTTCAGCAACTCTAATTTTTTCTTCAACAGATATATTTGTTGAAAGCAGGAGCTTCTTTGCCGTGAGTGCATAATTCAACCTCATTTTTGATAAATTAATTGCATGCTCGTAGGGGTCAAAAGAAGTATCGCGCAAGGCTTCTTCTAAAGCGACGTACCTTGGAAAGTGTTTGCCTAAGGGCTCCCTTTCTTCATGAACAACCGTGACAGGATCATTCATGGCCATCAGGGAGGGGGCTAAAACGACAGATTTTAATAAACAAGCTAATAAAGTTTTTTTCATAATAAGAACCACGTAATAATAAATATATGGATTATATTTGGGAATTATATAAAAACTGTCAAGGAGGAATGGAAAAGAGGCGTCATTGCGAGGAGTGGCATAGCCACGACGCGGCAATCTCTAGATTGCTTCGTCGCCTTATAGCTCCTCACAATGACGAGTATATTAATGTGTTACTCCTCAGTCGGCTTTGTCTTTTTTTCCTTCTTCGGCTTCGTCTCTGTTACGGTTTCAGTTGTTTTTACAACTGTTTCCTCAATGATCGGCTCTGCAGGAATAATGGGTTCTTCCGCAACAGGTAGGGCCAAATCAACACCTGTTTTACGAACAATTTTCTCAGCAATACGTGCCTTCTTACCCGTGAGACCACGCAGGTAGTATAACTTCGCACGGCGGACAATACCTTTACGCACAAGGATAATCTCAATGTTAGGAGAAAAAAGTGGGAAGACCCTCTCAACCCCTTCACCGTAAGATATCTTACGAACAGTGAAAGAGGAGTTGATTCCTGCATTTTTCCTTGCAATACAAAGTCCTTCAAAGGCTTGAACACGTTCACGCGTTCCTTCGATCACTTTGACCATAACTTTCAGCGTATCGCCTGCTTTAAAATCAGGGATCTTCTTGTTTTCAGTCAACTTCTTGAGCTGCTCATTTTCAAAAGTTTGTAAAAGATTCATTTCTCTTCTCCTTACGTTAAATCTTGTTGATTCAAATAGTTATTCCATAAATCGGGACGTCTTAGCTTTGTAATGGTTTCAGCCTCTTTTCGTCTCCATTCTAATATTTTTTGATGGTTTCCTGAGAGTAAAACTTCTGGAACTTCCCTCCCCTTCCAAACACGCGGACGGGTAAAATGGGAATACTCCAAAAGTCCATGGGAAAAGCTTTCCTCCTCAAGGGAGGCTTCATCCCCAATCACCCCAGGAATAAGCCTTAAACTGGCATCAAGTATGGTCATCGCTGCAAGCTCACCTCCTGTGAGGACAAAGTCACCAAGGCTGATATCCTCGGCTTCCCACTGGTCAAGGACGCGTTGGTCAATACCTTCATAACGACCACAAAGAAAGACAAGCGGTACATTTGAGTCTGCAATCTCTTTTGCAATTTCCTGCTTAAATACGCGACCACGGGGGGTTAGATGGAAGAGACGCGCCTTCCCCTTTTTCATAACAGAAGACAAGGCTTTATCGACAACATCCGGTTGCATCACCATTCCCGGGCCTCCGCCAAAGCAAGTATCATCTACTGTTTGATGCTTATCTTCAGCAAAGTTACGGATATCCACAACTTCAAGTTCCCACAGATTCTTTTCTAAGGCTTTTCCCAGTAAGGATAAACCAAGAGGACCTGGAAACATCTCTGGGAATAAAGTGAGGATTGTCACCTTATGAGACACGGTCGCCTCCTTGGAAGAAGTGTTCCCCCTCTTCACTCAACCGAACAAACCCCTTAGCCAAATCAATCTCTGGAACCAAAGCATGGGTAAAAGGCACCATCTCCAGCTTTTGAGGTGTTTTGATCTCGAGAATATCTCCAGCTCCATAGTTATAGAGAGCATGAACAATACCGACTGCATCACCCTGGGAGGAAACCACCTTTAAGCCGATGAGATCAGCATGATAGTATGTATCGTCTGCAAGCTTTGGAAGACGGTCTCTTGAGAGCATAAGCTCGGCTCCCTTGAGATATTCTGCTTGGTTTCTGTCTTTTATACCTGAAAGAGCCACAATCAGTACATCATCCGCTTGTGAGACAACTTTATCGATAATAAAGGTTTCTTTCCCATCCCTATCCGCATAGGGTGAGTAGGCCTTAAATTGACTTGGATCCTCCATGAAACATTTCACCTTAACGTGACCATGCACGCCGTGAGCAGCTGCAATCACAGCTGCACAAAATAAAGATGAATCATGGGTGGATGAATGTGTCAAAATGAGGCCTATTCTGTTCCTGATGTAGGTGTTTCGGGTATTGGCTCAATGGTAGGCTCAGAAACTGGCTCTGGATGAGCGTCAGGGGAACGATGTGCCATCTCTTCAGCCTGCTCTTCAGATTGTTCTCGAACAACTTCTGCACCCGCTTCGACAAGCTTCTCAGCAATCTTTTCTTCCTTGTGCTCTTCCGTTTCTTTAGCTTCAGGTTCTTTTGGCGTTTTTGTCGCTTCAGCCACTGCAGCTACCTTAGCTTCCTCAAGAGCTTTCGCCCTTTCTTGAGCTTTCGCTTTTGGAGCTGATTTGATAGGCGTTTCAGTCACTGTTGGCATAGGCGCAAGTTTCTCTTTACCAAGGAATAAAGCGACACGATCCGTAGGCTGAGCTCCGACAGAAAGCCAATATTTAATCCGATCAACATTCAAACGAATCCTATCTTGGCTGTCGTTTGGCAACATTGGGTTATAAGTTCCAACTTTTTCAACAAAGCGTCCATCACGCGGCGCGCGTGAATCAGCGATGACAACGTGATAAAATGGGCGTTTTTTTGCACCACCCCGTGCAAGTCGTATTTTTAAAGCCATGTTTCCTTTTTTTCCTCCTTTAAGGGTTAACGGCGGGGCATAAGGCCCGATATTCCTTGGCGAAACAAACCTTTCTTGCCAAGTTTTTGCATGCGTTTCATCATGTCACTCATATCTCTGAATTGCTTTAGCAGTTTATTTACATCTTGAACAGATGTTCCACTACCTTCGGCTATTCTTCTTTTGCGAGATCCATTGATGATTTTTGCATCCTTTCGCTCTTTTTTAGTCATAGAGCGGATCATTGCAACCTGTCGTTTAATAAAACTGTCATCTACACCAGCCTGAGAAATCTTGTCTTGGAATTTGTTAAGACCGGGAATCATTCCCATCAGGCTAGAAATTCCGCCCATCTTATTCATTTGAAGGAGCTGAGACTCGTAGGTATTCAGATCAAAGTTGCCCTTTTCCATTTGCTTGGCAAGCTTTTCAGCTTCTTCCTGATCAACGGTTTCAAAGGCCTTTTCAACAAGCGTAACAACATCACCCATACCTAGTATACGAGTGGCGATACGGTCTGGGTGGAAAAGTTCGAGTTGGTGAGGCTTTTCACCTGTTCCTAATAGTTTTAGAGGCTTACCTGTTACCGCCCGCATAGAAAGGGCTGCACCTCCTCGTGCATCACCATCAATACGGGATAAGGCAATAGAAGTAATCCCTACCTTCTCATCAAATTCTTTCGCAATTGTTACCGCATCCTGACCTGTCATCGCATCGGCTACAAGGATGATTTCAGCAGGATTTGCGAGTTTCCTAACAGCGACGACTTCATCCATCAATTCCTGATCAATATGGAGTCTTCCTGCCGTATCTAAAATTAAGATGTCATAACCCTCCAGGCGAGTCGTCTTCAGCGCTCTGTCGGTGATCTGAAGTGGTTTTTCAGCCTCTATAATTGGGAGGGTGCTAATCTTACATTGCTCACCTAGAATCTTAAGCTGTTCCTGGGCTGCCGGCCTGTAGACGTCAAGGGAGGCCATCAGAACCTTGCGTTTTTGTTTCTCAGAAAGGAAATTCCCAACCTTGGCTGTCATAGAGGTTTTACCCGATCCCTGGAGTCCAACCATGAGGATCACAATAGGAGGAGCTGCCTTAATCTCAAGATCAACAACCTCCTGACCGAGAAATTCTACCAGAGCGTCATGAACGATCTTTACAACGAGTTGCCCTGCGCTAATGCTTTGCAGGACTTCCTGACCAACGGCCTTGTCCTGAACTGAAGCAATGAAATCCTTAACGACAGGCAAGGCCACATCCGCTTCAAGGAGGGCAACCCGAACCTCGCGCAAAGCCGCCTTCACGTCGGCTTCCGTCAAAGCCCCGCGCCCTCTTAGCTTATCAATGATATTGCCCAACCGGGATGTGAGCGTATCAAACATTTCCTTACCTCAGCAAAAATACGCCAGTGCCCGCAACGCGAGGACTGACGTTTTGAATTGGGGAGCAAAGTAGGATACAAGTGGGTTCTTGTCAAGCACTAACCTTGTAAATTGTATGTGAACTTAGACAAATTGTACGGGGCTATGCAGTTAACTCCCGCTTTTTGACCCAAGCGGCGTCATCCCAGCAAAAGCTGGGATCCAGGGTAACTATTTATTGCATAAGCAATAAAAAATTTTATTCAACAATATTTACATTCCTTCGGAATAAGTTGTTTTCACTGGATTCCTGCTTTCGCAGGAATGACGCCCGAGGTTTAATGGGAATTAACTGCATAGCCCCATAATTGTATTTACACAACAACCAACATTGTGAGCCCCTGTAAAGGGGCACACAATTATGATGACTCGTTACTTCTTTGAGTTTTGTTTCTTAGCGCATTCAGAAATTACTTTGAGAATTTCAGTATTCTTATTCATCTGCTCACCCAAATCAGTGTGAAAGTCTTCTGCTATTGATTTCAGGTCAATAAAGTCTTTTGTGTCTAAGGAAAGTAAGCTTCCGCATTTTACGAGAACGCCATGATCTCCCAATGATGTCACCTTAAAGAGGTTTCTGTATATGATATCTAAACCACAGGTTTAAAAAACCGAGGATAAAACTCAATGAGTTCTAAGTCGTAATAATCTCTTTGAGCATAAGGATCTTCTTTAAATAATTCTAAGAGTTCTTCTTTAGTCACATGACGAGCAATTGCGATGCCCCCAATATATGGCTCTTGCCGACCAGCGGTCACGAGAATACCTCGTTCTACGAGGCGATTCAAAAAGTCACGATGGAGATGAATATCTTTCAGAATTATTTCCAAAGGAACTTTGTATCTCGCTATAATGAGAATATGTCGACCAAGATCTTCTGCCATGATCGCCTCCATGTATTATACTTTTACTATACCATATTTGAAATATATCGAATAGTAATAATTTAGTAATCACATAAATTATTCTTTTGTTGTGTTTGTCTTAGGTTGGGTATCAACCTTTACACGCTTTCGCCTGTATTTCTTAACCACTCCTCCGGAGGACCCAGTCTTCTTGTTTTTCTTTACAAGGGTACTTGGACGGATAGGCAGCACAACCCTGAACTTTCGGTAAAAGTCTAGATCAATGATATCAGCCATTCCCTGCTCCTCTTGCTTCTGATAAAAACTACTATAACGAAAGAGGGTTAAGATTCTTCTAGGGAAAGGTTTACAAAGTCTTTCGGGAGCGTTTTGAGCTCCCTATGTATTTGATATTATTATATATTTTTTTCTTTACTCAATAACGATCGGGACTTTTTTACGGTTCAAATATGTGTAAACAACGGGTATCACGAACAATGTAAACAAGGTTCCAAGGCTCATCCCTCCAACAATCACAAGACCAATTTGGGACCGAGTTTCAGCTCCTGCGCCAGATGAAAATGCCAAAGGAATCGCTCCAAAAACCATAGCAAAGGTTGTCATGAGAATAGGTCGCAAACGCAAGCGTGAAGCTTCTATCACAGCCTCGACTTGTTCCTTTCCTTGCTCTTGCAATTTATTGGCAAAGTCGACAATCAAAATACCATGCTTGGTAATTAAACCAATCAGCGTCACAAGCCCAATTTGGCTATAAATATTGAGTGTCTGATTAAATAACCAAAGTGTTAAAATCGCACCTGCCAGTGACAGTGGCACACTGAGGATGATAATAAAGGGGTCAACAAAGCTTTCGAATTGAGCTGCCATCACAAGGAAAATGAAAGAGATCGCTAAACCAAAAATAATATATAGGGTATAGGATTCATTCAAATAATCTCTTGTTTGACCCGTAACCGTTGTCGAATACCCATCGGGTAGAATTTGATTCGAAGCCGCTTTAACATCTTCAAGAACCTGTCCAAGTCCATAGCCTTGATTCACGAGAGCTTTAAAGGTTACAGATCTTAAGCCTTCGAAATGGGCAATTTCTGATGTTCCTTGCTTAGGTACTATTTTTACAATGTCAGACAAGGGGACGAAAGTATCTTTACCATCCCTTGTGCCTTTAACCGTCATTGATAGAATATCTTGAGGCGAACGGCGGAATTTCTCCCCAATCCACACTTTCACATAATATTTTTTATTCTCTCGTTCAAAGGTTGTCGGCCTGCGGCCACCAATCAAGTCATCAAGAGTTCTCGCAACGAGATCGGGTTCAATCCCTAAGGTCACTGCCTTATCGATATCAACTTCAACTTTATAATCTTGAACGACATCACCCGCATCAGGTCTAATGTTGGCCAGACCAGGATGACGCGACAACATACTCCAAATTTTAAACATTTGAGCTTCTAAATCCTGAAGGGAACGTGTCGTTTGGATAACGAAGTTAAAATCAAATATTCCACCTGCACTGAGTTGACTCCGAGGACAGGCACCTCTCACATCAAGACCAATGATTTTATCAAATTCGGGCTCAAGTATTTTTTTGATATCAGTGCAATTCCTTGATCTTTTTTCCCATGGTACCATTGTGTTTTTAAATGTACTATCATCAGCAGTATCAACAATTGTCATTCTTTTCACAAGTTCGGGAACAGAGGCAAGGATTTGATCAACTTGCTTCGCGTATTTGTCGACGTATTTTAAAGTTGCCCCGTAAGGTGGAGTTGCAAAGGCTAAAAATTCACCTTGATCCTCTTGAGGTGTTAGCTCATTTCGAATTTGGAACAGGGCCAAATAGAGACCTATAAGAGCAACCGCCGCACCTGCGCCTACAACAAGTATGCGGCGACTCAAAACAACAGGCAAGAAAGAACCGTAGGCCGCATCCAACTTATCCAACCAATACACAGTTTTATCAGACCAAACGTTAAAGAAATGGCCAATTTTGTTGGTTGAATGTTTTTGTTGATTATGAGCTACCAAAAGTCGGGAGCACATCATAGGCGTAAGAGTCAAAGCCACAAAGCCTGATATTAAAACTGCACCTGCCAAGGTCAATGCAAACTCTGTAAAGAATTTACCTGTAATACCCGTGGAAAGCGCAATAGGCGCATAAACAGCAGCCAGGGTTAAAGTCATCGCAATTACAGCAAAACTAATTTCTTTTGTTCCTATGATGGCGGCTTTCATTGGTTTCATTCCTTCCTCGATATATCTATAGATATTTTCAAGGACAACGATCGCATCGTCTACGACGAGACCAATGGCGAGGACGAGAGCCAAAAGTGTCAGGATGTTTATGGTAAAGCCAAATAAAAACATGAGGAAGAAGGAGCCAATGAGGGAAACTGGAATTGTTACAAGGGGAATAAGGGCGGCCCTAAAAGACGCTAAAAAGGCAAATACAACCAAAATAACGAGAATCGTTGCATCACGAATGGTATCTCTTACGTGATCAATTGATTTTTCAATAAAGACCGTATTATCGGATGAAATTTCAATAAAGGATCCAGAGGGTAATCTTTTTCTAATTTGCTCTAATTTATCAAGGAGCCCAGCTTTGACTGCCAAAGGATTGGCAACAGACTTCTTAACAATTTCAATACTGACCGCGTTCTTATCGTTATACCGTGAAGCCTCGCGATTCTCGACAGCTTTCAACTCTGCATATCCCACTTCTTTCAGTCGGACAACAGCTCCTTCGCTTTCTTTAATCACCATGTTATTAAATTGAGCAGGGGTCGACAATTTTGAAACCGTCGTCAGTGAATATTCCCTCTCATCACCGACAACACGTCCAACAGGTTTGGTCACATTTTGTCGCTTTAAAGCTGCTGCAACATCTGTAGCCGTAACCTTATAGGCATCAAGCTTAACGGGATCTAAGATAAGGTGCATCTCAAGTTCTCCGCCACCTCTCACATCAGCACTCGCAACTCCTGCAATCGTCTCAATTTCGCTTTTAAGGTATTTGTTGGCATAGTCCGCAAGTTCTCCAACGGATTTCTTGTCACTGTATAACGAGAGATAAATAATGGGTATGGCATCCGCATCGGCTTTCCTTATGAGAGGTGTCTCTGCCTCATCGGGTAGGTCTCGCTGTGCTTTCTGAAGACGATCTCTAACATCAGCCGCCGCTGTATCAATATCACGATCAATCCTGAAATGAAGCTTTACAACGCTTTCCTCCGGATTACTTCTGGATGTCATAAAGTCGAGACCTTCAATACCACCAAGCGCTTCCTCTAAAGGACGAGTCAATTGCTGTTCAATGATTTCGGGGCTAGCCCCTGCCAGTATGGTTGTTACGCTGATAACAGGCTTATCAACTTCAGGGTATTGACGGAGAGTCAGTCTTGAATATGAAACAGCACCAATCATTATGATAATGATCGTCATAACAATTGATAACACAGGCCTTTTAATGAGAAATTCGGTAAAATCCATCTTTTATTCTTTTTGACTCTCTTTTTCTTTTTCATCCACGACGTTGACTTCATCCCCATCCCGAACTTTAAATTGTCCAGCAGAAATAACCAAGTCTCCAGGCTTTACGCCATGCGTAATCTCAGCAAAATTACCATCTCTGAGCCCGGTACTCACCGTCGTTCGAATGGCAACCTTATCAACAACGACCATGACATACTCCTCTTCGCCTTCACGTTCAATGGCTGTTTCTGGAACCAATACGGCACTCTCAACCTTTCCGGCTTCAAGAAGAACACGTGCATATTCTCCAGGGCGATAGAATCGTTCCTTGTTCGGCATCTCTGCTCGTACTTTTACCGTACGTGTATTCTCATCAATTTCAGGACTAATGGCCTTTATCTTCGCGTCAAGAACTTGAATATCAAAATCTTCAACAGTTACATCAACCGTATTTCCGACTTGAATGCTTGGCAAATAAGATTCAGGCACATTAAAATCAATAAGGATTGGGTCTAAATCAACAATATTTACAAGAAGAGTTGAAGGTGCAACAAGAGCGCCAACACTGACTTCACTTAGACCAGCAACACCCTCAAAGGGAGCCTTGATCGTTGTTTTTTCAAGCCTTATTTTTGCTTCTTCTAGGTTTGCTTCTGCTTGAAGAAATTCAGCGTATTTTTTATCCCTATCCGAAATACTAACAAATTTTTTCTCCAATAATTTGCTTGACCTATCATACTCAGCTTTTGCGAGAGCGAGGCGCGCTTCGGCTTCTTTCACTTTTGCTGCATAAACAGCATCTTCAATTTTATAAAGAGGCTCACCTGCTTTTACATCTTCACCTTCCTTGAAATATATCTTGGCAATTTTGCCCTCAACTTCAGGATGCAGGTCGACCCATTGTATAGCGACCAGCGTACCTGCAGTTGTTACCTTTCGCAAAATGGAACCGCTTTTGGCAGCGACAGCTTCAACAGGAATGGGTTCTTTTTCCTTAACGACCGGCGCATTTTCTTTTCTTAACCATTGGAAAACACCAATGCCAAGCCCACAAACTACCAAAGCGAGGATAACCTTTTGATATGTTTTCATTTTTTCTTTCTCTGCCTAAAATAAACCTTTAACTTTAATAAAATTGTTTCATCTTTTCATTCTATCAGACAAAATACTAATAAGAAACACTTTTATCCGTGAGGGGAATTATGACGGCTCACCTGTCCTTAAGACTTGCAGAACATTTAGCATCACGCTTTTGTCATGATCTTATTACACCCATTGGGGCTATTAACACTGGCCTTGAACTATTTCAAGAGTCTCCTTCTGCAATTGACGTGGAATCAAAAGATATTTTGAATTTAATATCAAATAGTGCTCAAATTGCATCAGCTCGACTCAGTTTCTTTCGTACTGCCTATGGAAGCAGCAGTGTCGCGCTTTCCCTTGGGGATGCAAAGCAACTCGTAGAAAACTATTTCCTTAGGACTAAAATGACCTTCGATTGGGGCGAGCTTTTTGATGAGAAAACCAACCTTGGAGGCTGGGGAAAACTACTATTAGGGAGTATTCTCTGGCTCAGTGAATGTGCGCCACGAGGAGGTCTTATCAGTCTTTCTCCCCTTCAAGCAAACATTGAATCTTTTTCTTTAAAACTAAAAGCTGACTCAATTATCATACACCAAGGAACAATTGAAGCCTTGCAAGGAAAAATCTCTCTTGATGAACTCACACCAAGAACTATCAGTTGTTATGTTCTTCACTTACTCATTGAAGAGAAGAAGGGTACCATTTCTGTTGTACAAACTAAGAATCCTTCTGAACTCAACTTAATTTTGAAAGGTATTTAAAAACATGGGGATGTATTTTCGATTATTGATGCTCATATTTAGAGCTCGTTTTTTATCAACAAAAATTGATCCTCATTCGACACTCGAACACTCTTTCAGGGTTAGCCTTACAGATATTGACTTTTATAAACATATAACAAATGCAAAATATGCATCCTTCCTTGATCTTTTAAGAGTTGAATTTTGGCTTCGGTCCGGTATGTGGGAGGATATTAAGAGTCGAGGAATGATTTTTCTTTTAGCTTCATCCTTTAAGAGATATCGCAAAGAATTAAAATTAAATGCGACTTTTAAAATTACATCGAAAATTATATATATTGGGCCTGATTTTTATTATATTGAATCAAAATTTATTAAAGATAACTTTATTCATTGTCATGCCGTAGATAAACTCGTCATTGTTAAACCCGGCGTGGGAAGGGTGTCACCTCAAGAGATGTTCACGTGGGCCGATAAATCTCTGTTAACACCCCCGTCATATATAAAAGACCTAGAGAAAACAGATCAAAGTTTTCGTAATGTAACGCTTGGTGAATCGTTTATTTAATGGTTAAAAAAATGACATTATAAAAAAAAATCGTTGCAATCTCAGATTTTGCTGGTAAGTATGTGGAACGAAAGGACGAGATCCTTCACCTTATCAACGATGTTCCTAAAAGTAGGACCAGAAGATAGATACACCAAAATAGAAGATTATTGAATGAAACAAGCTGGTTATTCCAAACGGCCTAGAGGCCGTAGCCCCGAACGTTATAAACAAACAACACGGCAGACTGCTGGCGGTGACGGTGAAGAACCTAAATTCCGTGGCAACCCTCAACAATTTGTTGAAAAATACTTAACACTTGCCCGGGATGCAACATCCTCAGGTGATCCCATAGCAGCCGAGAACTATCTGCAATATGCAGATCATTTTTACCGCATTGCTCTTGCCAGCCGTTTATCAAGGTCGGTTGAGCGACGTGTTGAACCAAAAGACAAAGAAATTTCAGTGAACGATCCAGTTGTTCCTACTGCTGAACCCCTTGTCGCTGCTACGACGAAGGCTCCTGAACAGTCATCTGAAATTATTTAGGTGCAAGCAAGTAACAAGAGAACTGCTTTATTTTGAAGACGTCTACTTATTCTCTGGCATATGAAGATATCCCTCATGATCCGTTGGTATCTCTGGGAACATACCATCTTGCCAATCGAGCGCAGCTTGATTGATTCTCAAAGGATCAGAAGACACAAAATTCCACCAAATATAACGCTGACCTAAGGGCTCACCTCCAACAACAGCAATTTTGGAATCCACTAAAGCTTTTATACAGATCCCATCATGGTCCGTAGAAACAGCCATAACACCTTCCTCAATAACCGTTTCATGATTTACAACCTTCCCCTCAACAACATAAATCCCAATTTCCTTAGGATCTGATGGAAGGGTTAGCTCACTCCCAGAAGGGAGTCTCGCTTCAAAATAAAGGGTCTTAGAGAATGTAATGACCTCTGACCTCACATCATAAACCTCACCCATCAATACGCGTCCTGTTACGTCATTTATGTTGAATACGGGCACATCCTCAGCGCCATAATGATAAAATTGTGGTGGATCTTGCTCTATAGCCTCAGGCATGGCAAGCCACAACTGCAGCCCTTGAATTGTATGACCTTTAGCCCGGAGATCCTTCGGTGTCCTCTCAGAATGAACAATACCTTTACCTGCAAACATAACGTTTACAGCGCCTGGTTGAATCACCTGAACGGATCCAGTGCTATCTTGATGGAGCATCTCACCTTCATAAAGGTAAGTCACCGTTGCCATATTAATGTGGGGATGGGGGAGAATATCCACCCCTTTCCCTGGAGGCATCGCTGTTGGACCAAAATGATCAAAGAAAATCCAAGGCCCTACCATCAATTGGCTTGGAGAAGGTAGAACCCGCCGAACGCCAAAACCACCAAGCTCTGTGATCCTGGCTTTAAGCAAACGCTCAATTCCCTTGCATGGTCTTTGAATTTCTTTAGCGATTTTTTCATGATCTGAATAAATGGACATGAGCTCTCCCTTTTTACTTCAGTTTACCCTCTTTGCAAAATCAGTCAAATATGATAATTCGATTTCTTACTAACTGACAACTTTTACGCGGGTCGTCCTTGCTTCGTCAGTATACGCCCTCCTCGCAATAACGGCTGCGGGGATAATATTGGGGGATAGTTTAGCGGTAGAACTCCCGGCTCTGGACCGGGCAACTCTGGTTCGAATCCAGGTCCCCCAGCCACACTAAAGGGAAATTAAATGATCATTCAAGCTATCAAAACACACCGTATTGAAGAAGGGGATTGCTTATTCACATTGCTCGATCAATACATTCCAACGATCCCTGAGCAAAGTATAGTTGTCATCACCTCCAAAATCGTTAGTGTTTGCCAAGGTCATCTTATTCCCAAAGAGCACATTATCAAGGAAGATCTTATCAAGCAAGAAGCTGATGCCGTGCTTCAAACAGAAGCAAATCCTTATGATTTATACTTAACGATTAAGGAAAATATACTCATCCCCTCAGCAGGCATTGATGAATCAAATAGTAATAATTCTTATATCTTGTATCCTAAGGACGTCCAAGAAACAGCAAATTCTCTTTGGAAACATTTAAGAGAGAAACATAACCTTGAAAATATAGGTGTAATCATAACCGATAGTCATACAACTCCCCTACGTCGAGGCGTTATGGGTATTGGCTTAGCTTGGTGTGGTTTTGAGCCTCAATACTCCTATATCGGCAAACCGGATATTTATGACAAGCCATTGCGTGTGACATGCATTAATATAATTGATGCTTTATCCACCTCTGCAGTCCTCCTTATGGGCGAAGGGAACGAACAGACTCCTTTAGCTCTTATTAAAGATGCCCCAAGGATCCAATTCCTAAAACGCCCCCCTTCGGCAGAAGAAATTTCAAATCTTCGAATTTCAGTTGATGAAGACCTTTATGCTCCTCTCCTTAAAGCAGCAACTTGGATCAAAAAATAAGTTATTGAAGGTTCTATTTTTTTTAAATTGATAATGTTAACATATAACAAATCATAAAAGAGAGCGCTTAAGTGAACCAAGAGACAACTTATCTATTTAATATTCTTGCATTTTTAATGGCAGGTGTGGGTGTTGTCTTTTTGTTCCGTCGCATGAAAGCAAGTCCAGTCCTCGGTTATTTAGTTGCGGGGATTCTCATTGGCCCTCATGTTCTTAAAATCATTACGGATCCAACAGAAACTCACTTCTTGGGTGAACTCGGTGTTCTCTTTCTTCTCTTTACCTTAGGACTCGAGCTCCCCCTTCAACGACTCCAATCGATGAAGAAATATGTCTTCGGACTTGGGACAGCCCAGGTTTTGTTGACAGGAAGCGTATTCATGTTTCTGGGGTATTACCTAGGCTTACCCCTTGAAGCTTCAATCCTCATCGGTGGAGCTCTTTCCCTTTCTTCAACAGCTGTTGTTGTTCAAGTTCTCAATGACCGACGTGAACTCGTGTCTCGATTTGGCCGGATTACTTTTTCTGTTCTGCTTTTTCAAGACTTAGCCGTTGTTTTCCTCCTCATCTTAACAATTACCTTAGGAACGGAAGGTGTTAGCGTCCCCCTAGAGCTAACCATTGCTTTAATTAAAGCATCTATCGCCCTTGTTATCATAATCGGCCTTGGGCGTCTTGTCTTTCGGCCCATCTACAGAGCTGTTGCGACGAGTGGAAACCCTGAGCTTTTCATGGCGACAACATTTATGGTCATACTCGGCACAAGCTTCCTCACTGAGATCTCTGGTTTATCTATGGAACTGGGGGCGTTTTTAGCAGGGATTCTTTTAGCAGAAACGGAATACCGTCATCAAATTGAAGCTGACATCCAACCTTTCAGAGGCCTTCTTTTAGGTGTATTCTTTATGGCTGTTGGTATGGGCATTGATATTGTTGCCCTTTACTCATCCTTTAAAGAGGTTATCTTCTTATTTTTATTTATTCTTATTATGAAGATATTATTAACCTATCTACTTGCTAGACTCGCTCGTTTAAAAACGTCTACGAGTATTAGAATTTCCCTATTACTCGCAGGAGGGGGTGAGTTTGTTTTTGTGATCTTCTCCCCACCGATTATTGACAAGTTTCTTCCTGGAGGTCTTTCAGATATCATCTTTTTATCTGTCACTTTGTCCATGGCCTTAACGCCCGTATTAGCTGTTTTGGGGAAATGGATTGCTGAAAAATTCCAAGTGTATGAAACCCAAGCAAATCCTAAATTGGCGACCGAAGAAATTGCTGAACTTAAAAATCATATTATTATTGCCGGATTTGGAAGAGTTGGGCAAATGCTTGGAGACCTGCTTGCCGCTCGTTTTATACCGTTTGTGGCTATTGATACAGATATGAGACGAGTCGTGGAAGGTCGTGAAAAAGGATGGCCTGTCTTTTTTGGTGATGCAAAAAGACTTGAAGTCATGAAAGCCGTCGGCGCTGAAAATGCAAATGCTATTGTCATTACTCTTAACCAACCTACTTCTTCAGTTCGTGTCGTGACCATGTTACGACGACACTTTCCAGACTTACCCGTCTGCGTCCGCGTCAAAGACCACAAGCACCAAGAAAAACTCATGGACTCAGGAGCCCGTCTTGTCGTCCCAGAAACTGTTGAACCAACGGTTCAACTGGCAACAACAGTTATGCATGTCTTAGGAATGCCTCCTGATGAAACTGCCCAAATGATTGATACCTTTAGAAGACAACATTGGGTAACAAATGATCCAAAGTAATTCACCATAATTTTTTTGACTTTTCCCTCAATTCGTCTATATAAGATGGGCCCATTGGAAAGGAGGCAATCATGCACGTCAAAACTGTAGATTATACGTCCCCCACTGCTGCCAAGGAATTCGTCGATTCCCTTCATAATACAGGCTTTGTGGTTCTTTCAAACCACCCCATTAAACCTGACCTCTCCAATCGTGTTTATGAAGACTGGATAGCCTTCTTTAAATCTGATGAGAAAATGAATTATCTCTTTAATCCAAATGTTTTAAGGCAAACAGGTTTTGTTCCATTTTCGATGGCTGAAAGTGCCAAAGGTAATCCTATTCGTGACCTCAAAGAAATGTATGACTATCGAGATGAAACCGATTTACCGAAGAACATGAGCCGCAGCACACAACATCTGTTTGATGATATGCTTAACCTTGCTGACGAGCTTCTCATGTGGATGGAGCAAGGGTTGCCTGATGAGATCGCAACGTCCCTTTCAGAACCCCTCAATGAAATGATAAAAGGGGATATGTCCATGGTTCGAGCCCTTCATTACCCTCCTCTTCGTAAAAATGAAGAAAAGGGAGCCATAAGGTCAGCACCTCATCAAGATATCAATATGATTACTCTCCTGCCAGCTTCCACGGCCCCCGGCCTACAAGTTCAAGACAATGCGGGAAGATGGCATGAAGTCTCTTGCGATCCCGGAACAATTGTGATTAATGTTGGAGATTCTTTACAAATGGCAACAAAAGGATTTTATAAATCTACAACTCACCAGGTCACAAACCCTGTTGGGGAGGAAGCCTTAAAGTCAAGATATTCCTTGCCTTTCTTCCTTCATGCTCGTAAAGACGTGAGACTCTCTGAAAACCATACAGCAGGGAGCTATCTCACTGAAAGATTAATAGAAATTGGGCTCATGCCAGAAAATAAAGCTGCGTAATTTTAGGAGATGTGTTTATGCCAAAAATGACATTTATTAAGCCTGATGGAGAAAACGTTACGGTGGATGCCCCAAATGGTTTGTCAATCCTTGAGATAGCCCATCAAAATAGTGACAAGCTTTATCTTGAAGGTGCCTGTGAAGGCTCTCTTGCCTGTTCAACCTGCCACATTGTTGTAGAACCCGATTGGTATGAGCTGCTCGCAGAAGCCACCGAAGACGAAGAAGATATGCTCGATCTTGCTTTCGGTTTGACAAAAACCTCGAGACTCGGATGCCAAATCATCATGCGCCCTGAGCTTGATGGCCTTGTTGTGAGGCTTCCTACGGCAACAAGAAATATGATGGTGTAAGAGTAAAACACTGAGTGTGTCATTGCAAAGAGCGGAGCGACACGGCAATGACGACTTAACGGTTTACATTTCTATTGACAAACTCGCCTTATACCCATAAATACAGAATCATGAGAAAGTATTTTAATCATTTTCTAGTTTCTTCATTTCGTTCTTCACGAAAGCGCTAGCGCGCGCATATTATTATTCAATATTTTAGCTACTTAACCAAGCCAACGTCATTCCTGCGAAAGCAGGAATCCAGTACAATTATTTATTGCGAAGCAATGTAATGATATCTACATTCCTTCGGAATGTGTTGTTTTTCCTGGATCCCTGCTTTCGCAGGGATGACGCAAGCAGAGATAAACAAATTACACTTTTTTGGAGAATAAAATGACGACTCGTCAATCTGAAGATAAAATTGGCCTTTGGCCTCTCACATCACTCGTCACTGGTAACCTTGTGGGCTCCGGTGTATACTTACTCCCAACCTCCCTTGCCATTTATGGTTCTATCAGCCTATTTGGCTGGGTAATTACCTCCATAGGGGCGATCCTCTTATCCCTTGTGTTTGCGCAATTAAGCTCACATGTTGCAAAGACAGGTGGTCCCTACCTTTATGCAAGGGAAGCATTCGGAGATACTGTCGGATACTTTGTCGCTTGGGGATATTGGATGCTCTCCTGGATGAGCAACCCTGCCCTTGCTGTGGCTGCAGTAGGATATATTTCAATGCTGTCTGGGGGACTAGATCCAATTACAAGCTTTATTCTTGAGCTTTTGATTGTTGCGGGTCTGACTTCCTTTAACTTCATGGGCATAAAAATTACAGGCCGAACGGAGCTTTTTCTGACTTGTATCAAAGTGTTACCCCTACTTCTCCTTCCTATCATAGGGCTTCTTTATATTAATCCCGATCATTTCACGGCTGTTATCCCCGAAGGTAAAACTTTTGGGCAAGCCATCAATTCTGTGGCATTCCTCACTCTTTGGGCATTCGTTGGCCTCGAGACAGGAACAGTTCCTGCGGGACAAGTGATTAACGCTAAGAAAACAGTTCCACAAGCCACGATCTTGGGCACGATTATTGCCGCACTCGTTTACATTGTGGGAACCATTGCTGTTATGGGTGTTGTCCCGCCCGAACAACTTGTTGCATCCAATGCACCTTACGCAGATGCGGCCCATATTATATTTGGAGGGAGCTGGTCTATTCCTGTCGCACTAGCCGCGATTATCACATGTCTTGGCACTCTTAACGGATGGATACTCGTTGTTGGTCGTATTCCTTATGGTGCAGCTGAGGATGGATTGTTTCCTAAAATTTTCCAAAAAACGACCAAACATGGAACGCCGTATTGGGGAGTGCTCATCTCCTCAAGTTGCTCCCTCCCCTTGTTGCTCATGTCGCTCCAAAGCACTCTCCTGCAACAATTTAACTTTATCATTGATGTAGCTGTTACGCTGATTCTTCTTGTGTATACAATATCCGTCTTAGCGTATTTAAGACTTCTTGTAAAAACAAAGAATTATACCTTTGGAAAAATCATACTTGGGATCAGTGCTCTTTGTTTTACCCTGTGGGCACTTTGGGCTGCAAGCCTCACAATGGTTGGACTTTCGCTCATTATAGTTTTATGTGGAATACCCATGTTCCTCTGGATGAAACGGAATAGGTAAGATTTGCCTTACTTTACACAATGAATGATGAGGTACCATCCGCAAAAGGAAAGGGCTCATGAGGATGACGCCAGGTAGTTAGTTCACTCCTGACATCTCTAAACCGCTCTTTCCTGCCGTGACTTTGATCGTTGCCCCATCATTGATTTTCCCTTCTAGAATCAGTGTTGCCAACGGATTCTGGAGTTCCCGCTGAATAACGCGCTTTAAGGGTCGAGCACCGTAAGCCGGATCAAAGCCTTGATCGCCAAGCCAGTGGAGAGCCTTGTCATCTAAATCAAGCTTCATCTTTCGATCCTTCAACAAGTTCAAAAGGCGCTGCAATTGAATCTTCACGATATCACTCATGTCCTCACGTGAGAGGCGGCGGAACAGAAGGATTTCATCCAACCGGTTGAGGAACTCTGGCCTGAAAGCTCCTCGAACGATATCCATCACTTGCTTCCTGAGTTTTTCAGTAATTTCACCAGAATGCTCTGCAAGCAAATGGCTTCCCAAGTTTGAAGTTAAAATGATGAGTGTATTCCTAAAATCAACTGTTCGGCCTTGCCCATCCGTCAATCGACCATCATCAAGGACTTGAAGGAGAACGTTAAACACATCAGGGTGTGCCTTTTCCACCTCATCAAAGAGGATGACTTGATAGGGTCTCCGTCGCACGGCTTCCGTCAAGCTTCCGCCTTCCTCATAACCCACATAGCCAGGAGGAGCACCAATGAGTCTTGCAACCGAATGCTTTTCCATAAATTCTGACATATCAATACGCGTCATGGCCGTGTCATCATCAAATAGAAATTCAGCCAAAGCTTTGCACAGCTCCGTTTTCCCCACCCCCGTTGGCCCTAAGAAAAGGAAAGATCCTATGGGTCGATTGATATCTTGCAAACCTGCTCGGGCGCGCCTGACGGCTTGGCTCACAGCAATTACGGCTTCAGATTGACCAACGACACGCCTTTGAAGGTTTTCCTCCATTTTGAGAAGTTTTTCCCTCTCTCCTTCCATCATTTTATCAACAGGAACACCTGTCCACCTTGACACAATGGCGGCTATGTCATCGGCTGTGACTTCCTCTTTAATCATTTGCTCTTGGCCTTGACTCTCAGAGTCCCTCAGCTTTTTCTCAAGTTGCGGAATAACGCTGTACATGAGCTCACCAGCACGGGCCAAATCCCCTGCTCTTTGTGCAATTTCAAGATCATTACGAGCTTGATCAAGTGTTTCTTTAATCTTCTGAGTTCCTGCAAGCTTTTCCTTCTCTGCACTCCAAGCCGCCGTTAAGACATTGGCATGAGATTCGAGATCAGCGAGTTCCTTCTCAAGCTTTTCCAGCCTATCCTTTGAGGCCTGATCCTTTTCTTTCTTCAAGGCTTCCCGCTCAATCTTAAGCTGCATAATACGTCGGTCGAGCTCATCAATTTCCTCAGGTTTTGAATCAACTTCAATGCGAAGGCGACTTGAGGCTTCATCTACAAGATCAATCGCTTTATCCGGCAAATACCGATCCGTAATATAACGATTCGATAACGTTGCTGCAGCCACAATGGCACCGTCTGTTATACGAATTCCATGATGAAGTTCGTACTTTTCCTTAAGTCCTCTAAGAATCGAAATAGTATCTTCAACCGTTGGCTCTCCAACAAAGACAGGCTGAAACCGACGAGCAAGGGCGGCATCCTTCTCAATATGCTTTCGGTATTCATCCAACGTTGTAGCCCCAACACAATGCAATTCGCCGCGAGCTAGGGCGGGTTTTAACATGTTGGAGGCATCCATAGCACCCTCCGCCTTTCCTGCGCCTACAAGCGTGTGGAGCTCATCAATGAAGAGGACAATATCGCCATCACTATTTGTAATTTCAGAAAGGACGGCCTTAAGACGCTCCTCAAACTCTCCCCGAAACTTGGCACCCGCAATTAATGCTCCCATATCAAGGGACATGAGTTTAATATTTCTTAGGGATTCAGGAACGTCCCCTTTAATAATTCGGTGGGCAAGACCTTCCACAATAGCCGTTTTACCCACACCTGGCTCCCCTATAAGGACGGGATTATTCTTTGTACGACGGGACAGGACTTGCACAGTACGACGAATCTCCTCATCTCGTCCAATCACAGGATCAAGCTTGCCCTCACGTGCCAATGCCGTCATATCCGTTGCATACTTCCTGAGGGCATCATACTGAGATTCGGCTGTAGCTGTATCTGCAGAACGTCCCTTACGCATGGATTGAATGGCTATCATTAACTTAACTGGAGTGACAGTAGCTTCAGCTAAAACCTTACCTGCATCCGTATCTTTAGAGAGAGCTAAAGCATAGAGGAGAAACTCAACAGTTACAAATGTGTCCCCTGCCTTTTTAGCTTCTTTCTCAGCTAAATCAAAGACTTGCCCCAACTCGGGAGAGAGAAAGACTTGCCCAGATCCACTGCCTCCAACTTTAGGCAATCGATCAAGCTCTTCCGTTGTGAGCTCAAGTGCTTTTTCAGGAATGCCGCCAGCCGTTCTAATGAGGCTCGCGCATAGACCTTCCTCATCGTCCAACAATACTTTAAGCAAATGAATAGGAAGAATGCGTTGATGTCCATCCCGTTGAGCCAAAGATTGAGCCGCTTGTATAAACCCTTGAGAGCGTTCTGTGTACATCTGAATATTCATATTTCACCTTAATTTTTGCGTCATATAGTATGACATGAACTCTATAAAAAGGCAAAATGAATACTCAAATTTTTCTTGACTCCCAAGTAAATACATGATTGGCTGATCAAACTCCCTCATAGTGAGGGATGTTAAATCATTATTAAAGGAGATCTGCTATGATTACATTAAATCGACTTCGACTTACGGGCTTTATATTTGAACGAACTCATAATTACAACTTTATATATAAGGAATTTAAACAATGGATATCAAAAACGTTTTCAAAATCATAAGCACAACAGTCTTATTAACATTAACCTCGTTTGGCCTTTTTGCGGCCTCACCTCCCCCTCTTAAAACAGTTCTTATCACACAGATTACATCTCACCCTTCAGCAGATGCCGTTCGACAAGGTGTTCTTGCGGGCCTGAAAGATGGTGGATTTATAGATGGAAAGAATATCACAGTCACTATTGCAAATGCCCATGGCAACACAACAACAGCCATGCAAATTGCAAAAAAGTTTGTCTCGCTTAAACCGGATTTAATGATTCCCATAACAACACCTTCTACCCAGGCCATTATTCAAGCCAATGAGGAATTCAAATATCCTGTAGTCTTCGCGGCTGTTACGGATCCCGTAGGCGCGGGCATTGTCAAATCTTTACAAAATCCTGGGGGTTCAGTTACTGGTTCAACAGATGCAGCGCCCCTCAAACATCAATTTGAGATATTTAAACAAATCTTACCGAACATAAAAACACTCGGGATATTGTACAATCCAGGGGACAACAGTTCTGCCACCCCTGTGAAGGAAGCCAAAGAATTAGCAAAGCAAATGGGCTGGACCATTATTGAAGCTACATCCCCAAAAACAGGGGATGTCCCTGCCGCTATGCAAAAACTTGTTGGGGATAAAGTTGACGCTGTATTTGTTCCTCTTGATAACACCGTACTTTCAGCAATGGATTCGGTTGTTAAAATTGGGAATGAAGCAAAGATTCCTGTCTTATCAAGCGATAGCGATTCTGTCGGTCAAGGCGCTCTTGTCTCTTCAGGCTATACTCACTTTTCCACTGGCTACGCAGCAGGATTCCTAGCCTCCCGCGTTCTAAAGGGTGAAAATCCAAGTAATATTCCCATCGCCAATGCTCAAGATCTTAACATTTACGTTAACCTAAAAAGTGCCGAAAAACTTGGTATTAAAATTTCTCCTGAGATTTTAAAGACCGCTCAAAAGCTTTAGGAATAAGCCCCGGTTTACATCTGTTAGATCGGGGCTTTCCCCTTGTTTCTACCCATCAATCTCTGCATCCTATATATGCATTTCACCATATATTTCATATGCTTAACAAAGGTCTTTAATCATTCTTAACCATTTTTTTAAAAAACAGCTGGAAATCTATAATTTTATGTATATAAAAGAAGGACAGAAAAATAAATTTTGGTAAGTGGTCTTGAACAAAACTATAGATAGTTTTTTAGGTGGAAGAATACAAATCGTACAGCCATCAGAGGGGTATCGTGCGGGTATTGATCCTATTTTCTTAGCGGCATCTCTTCACCCAAAGCAAAGTGAAAAGATACTTGATGTGGGTGCGGGGGTAGGTGTGGCAGCCATTGCTCTTGCAATAAGGTGCCCACAAGCTAATATTATTGGCCTTGAGATTCAACCTGATCTTGTAAACCTAGCAAACGAAAATATCGAAACGAATAATCTTAAAGGGCGTGTTGAAATGATCACAGGAGATTTGTTGTCTCCTCCTGATATTTTACCCCATCATTCCTTTGATCATGTCATGACGAATCCCCCTTACTATGAAGACCACCGGACACAAACCTCTCCTATTCCCGGTAAGGCACAAGCAAATACGGAAACCGTTGACGTGGGTGAGTGGATAAAATCTTCTCTTAAGTTTCTTAAACCAAAAGGTTTATTTACGATGATACACCGTGCAGAACGTCTGTCTGACATTCTGTATCATTTAGAAAATAAAGTGGGCGATCTTGTGCTTTTTCCTCTTTGGCCTGGTGAAGAAAAACCAGCCAGGCGTTTCTTAATCCAAGGAAGAAAAAATCGTAGTGGAGAACTAAGGATTTCAAAAGGGCTCTGCCTTCATGGAGGGGCTGAGAAATATACACCAGAAGCTGAGGCTATTCTCCGTCACGCAGAGGGTTTAGTCCTTTAGGACAACAAGAAATAATAACAAATGCAATTGAGTAGGGTTGTTCGTCCGAAAAGGAAATGTGAAAAGAAGGCTCGTACCCTTTGGGGAGCAAAGAAATTAATTTCTTAAGGGCAAGATTATGCAAAGCTAAAACAGGCGCACCTGAATCAGTCCGCTTCACTTCAATATCTTGCCAGCCTATCCCTCCCCGTAGACCAGTTCCCAGGGCTTTTGTCGCAGCCTCTTTTGCTGCAAATCGATTGGCATAAACTTTAACGGGGTTTGGATTTGAGTGTGCATACTGACGCTCTCCAGGGGTAAAAACCCGTTCCGTAAATTGATTGCCAAAACGATCAATAAGCCTTTCAATTCGGCGAATATCGATTAGGTCTACTCCGACGCCAATGATCATTTTAACCTCTCTCTACTGAAATAACACGTTGAGACATGCGTAAGGAAGCAATGATTGACATTAAGTGATTGATATCATTAACATCAATATCAATACTAATTTCATAAAATTCCGGAGATCTTGTTTTAAATTGCAGATTTATGATATTTGCATTTTCTCGAGCAATAATTGCAGTTATGGCTGCCACTGTCCCAGGCTGATGCACAACAACCATCGAAACACGAGCAACGTGGCGACCCTTTTCATGCTTTCCTGCGCTCCACCTCACATCGAGCCACCGATCTGGATTATCCATATATCTTTCCAGAGTTGCACAGTCTGACGTATGAATTGTAACGCCCTTCCCGGTCATAACAATTCCAACAATATGATCTCCTGGCACAGGGTGACAACATCCCGCAAAGTGGATCATCATCCCTGGTATAAGACCCGTTATCCCAGTTTCCTCCTCCCTGTGTTTCTTTCCTCCTTCAGTTTTTGAGGGTTCTGGTTTTAAACTCGATACAGCTTTATGCTCGGGATATAAAATACGAATCAATTCATGAGTTGTCTTCAGCCCTTCCCCAATATAGGCAAAAACATCATCCGCAGTCTTCACCCCAAAGGAACTGATCGCTTCCTCAATTTGTTTTTCATTAAAATCCAGATGTTCTTGTTTGAAGGCCTTCTGAACCAAGGTCCTACCTAAATCGATAAATTGTTGTCTCATTTGCTGACGTACAAATCGTCTTATGCTTGATCGAGCTTTTCCCGTTACAACAAACCTCTCCCAGGTTGGAGAAGGATGTTGAGACTTTGAAGTAATAATTTCAACTTGATCGCCATTCTCAAGTTCAGTCCTCACGGGCATCATACGACCATTAATGCGTACTCCCGTGCAGTGATCTCCAACGCTTGAGTGAACAGCATAAGCAAAGTCAATCGCTGTAGCCCCGCGAGGTAAGGTAATTAAGTCTCCTTTCGGGGTAAAACAAAAAACCTGATCTTGAAACATCTCAAGTTTCGTATGTTCTAAAAACTCTTCGGGGCCTTCAGCACTTTCTAAAATATCAAGGAGCCCTCTTAACCACCGATATTGATGACCATCATGGGCAACTCCTTGCTTATATTGCCAATGAGCAGCAACACCAAGCTCTGCAATCTCATCCATCTCTCTCGTCCTGATCTGGATCTCAATACGCGCTTGATGGGGGCCAATGACTGCTGTGTGGATAGATTGGTAGTTATTTTGTTTAGGTGTGCTTACATAATCCTTAAAACGTCCCGGCAATACAGAATAGGAACTATGAATCACTCCCAAAGCCCGGTAACATTCTGCAATTGAATCTACAACTATTCGGAAAGCGATAATATCGGGCAGTTGCTCAAAAGTGATGTTTTTTTGCTGCATCTTCCGCCAGATTGAATACGGGGCTTTCTCTCGTCCCGCTATAAAAGCTTTAATCCCATTCTCTTCCAAAACACCTTTTAACTCTTCCACAATGGGATTGATGAGATCATCTCCATGCTCTCTCAAATAATTCAAACGAGATTGGATAGACTCATAAGCATCCGGATGCAATTGGGCAAAGGCAAGATCTTGCAACTCATCCTTAATAGTGTGCATACCAATACGCTCAGCAAGAGGTGCATAAATTTCCATCGTTTCTTGAGAAACTCTTATACGCTTTTCCTCTGACTTAACGAAGTGCAATGTCCTCATGTTATGAAGGCGATCGGCAAGTTTAATGAGGAGCACACGAATATCCGACGACATTGCAAGCAAAAGCTTCCTAAAGTTTTCAGCCTGTTTTGCTTTATCTGATTGAAATTCGATCTGTGAAAGCTTGGTAACTCCATCCACAAGAAAAGAAACTTCTTTGCCAAAGAGCCTTTCAATTTCCTCAAGGGTTGCGATCGTATCTTCCACAGTGTCATGAAGGAGAGCTGTAATGATTGTTGCAACATCAAGACGCATCCCAACGAGAATCCCTGCAACTTCTAAAGGATGGGTAAAATAGGGATCACCTGAGGCTCGCTGCTGTGTTCCATGAGCTTTCATGGCAAAGATATAGGCCCTATTGAGCAGATCCTCATCCGCATTAGGGTCATAGGCTTTAACGGCTTCTACAAGCTCGTATTGACGAATCATGCGTTTCTATCTCATAACGCCGCCTTCAGTGATGCGACGAATTAGTTATCCTTTCATCATCGCTTAATTCTGGATTTTGAGCAAGGAAGTAATAAGAACTCAGATTACTGGTCTTCTTCTTCAGCGATGATGTCTTCTTCCTCTTCATCCTCATCACCGAGCTCATCATCAACTTCTAGCTCTTCAATCTCTGTCTGTCGAGCCATTTGCCCTGCATAGGCACTTTCTTCAGCAAGAAGTTCAATGATATCCTCTTCTTCAGGTTCATCTCCTTTAAGATGCCTTTGAAGGCCTTGAATAAGGCCTTCTTGAAGATCATCAAGATTGACCGTTTTTTCAGCAATTTCACGCAAGGCAACAACTGGATTCTTATCATTATCTCTTTCAATCGTTAGGGGAGATCCAGCTGAAATCTGACGCCCTCTTTGTGACGCAAGCATCACCAGGTCAAAACGGTTTGAAACTTCACGAATGCAATCTTCTACGGTAACGCGTGCCATATCTATATCCTCAGTTAAGTGTTAGCCTTGACGAGCCTTATAGCGCGGGTTCATCTTGTTAATGACATAAATCCTGCCCTTTCTGCGAATCACACGGCAGTTCTTGTCTCTGAGTTTAATGGTTTTTAATGAGTTAACTATTTTCATAATGAATCCATTTTCTGAAATAAAACTTTGGCCTTAGTCCTAGTCTATTAGGAGGGGCCGTGTCAAGAAAGAAAGCATCTTTCTCAGCAAACAAATGAAATACTTTGTGTTTACTAACAAATCCTTGCTTTCTTAAAATTTGTAGTGTACGTAATTATCTTATTTTATTTTTGAGGTTTTATGCGCTTATCATTTATCAAGTTATTTTTATTATTGTTATTTACTCAAACTGTACTTTTACCTGTCATGGCTGATCCTGAAGAAGACCTCATGGAGTTCCTCACAATTAGGCAAAAAGGACCTCTATTACACGAAGAAAAAAATAAAGTGCAAACGCTAACGCAAGAAATTAGAAATAAGTATAAACAAGAGGCATCCATCTCAACACCACGAACGACGATGACGATACTTGCTTGGGAAAAACTTTGTGAGGATCCTGAAGCTGGTTTTGCGTTACTTAAACAATTCGCAGACAGAGGAAATCCACATCTACAATATTTACAAGGGTTTCACTTGTTGTGTAAAAAGAACTCACGTGCATTTGATTATTTAAGCAACGCCGCGGGACAACACCACTCTCGTGCACTTGAAATCCTTCAATCGCATGCAAGTCAACATGACCCCCTTGCCCTCTTTTATCTTGGAAGAGTTCATATTGATTTAGGAAATCGAAGCATAGCTGCGGATTGTGTTGAAAAAGCTTTTTTAACCAAAAAGCTCAATTTAAACTGCAATTTTACTCAAGGCATGATTCTTCACTTAAGAGGAAATTTCTTTGGCGCATTGCGATTTTATGAGTCAATGAAGGATAATAAGCCCCATGATGCTACTGATTTTATAGTGCAACTCTTCAAGGACTGTCATGAGGATCTTTGTAAGAATATTAAAGATAATAATTACTCAGAAGAACAAATTGAAATCATTAGAGATTATGCATTAGGAATTAAACTTTCTCAAAACATAAGAAACACTTATGAAAAAAAGGAGTTTTCTGGCATAGATGCTTGCCGTGAGGCTCTTGCAAAAAAGAATGTCATCGTATCCGCCATTTTAAGCGTACCCTTAAACACAACGGATTCATCTACATTAAAATTAAAAAAAACGAGAGCTGGAACTTCTAATTCTAATCCCAGCACGATAAGAGCCAAAAGTAGGACAAAACATGTACATGTTAAGAGGTTAACATATTCTACAGGAGCAATTGATTTCGAGTCTAAAGATAAAGATAAGAAAAAATCGAGCGACGATTCTAACTAAAACACAATTTCAAGTTTTCCGTGTTTATTAAGAATATCAAAGTTGGCCTCTGGCGAGACAGGATCTTCCTGATCATAGAGATCAAGCGCCGTATTATAACATTGTGTACAATCATCACTCTCACCATTACAAGCAGATCCGCAGCGATCACGAATGAAACTATCCATATCTGAAATAGCATTTAATGCGCTCGTAAAAGTCATCATACAAACGATGAAAGCAAGACAATGTTTTAACATTTAGGATCCCCTGTGGTTTTTAATCTATTTTAGTATACCTCAAAGTAGAGCAAATAGCTAGAGCTCCTAGAGCCTGCTCAGGGCAACCTCTTCCACAGTGAGGCTAATCTGTAGACAATTCGCTTGGCCTGGCATAAGTGGAACGGGTAACGCAAAAAGCCTCTTGTAAACTAAATTCAAATGCTATAATTATCAATTAAATTAAATATTGGACTTTGTTATATGAATATTTTTAAAGTGAATATTAACCGTTTAGTCTCATTAACTGTTCTTTCAGCACTGATGTGTGTTCCCGAAATGGCTGAAGCTGGAAAAACGATTAAAATAAAAGCAGCTGAAAAAAAACGGCGGGAAGATAGTCGTCCTGAGACAGTTCCTGTATCCCCAGATGTAAGTAAGAAAAATAAAAACGTGGGAAGTACCAATCAAGCTGATAATGATGTAATCCCTGCTCTGGCAGCTATGTTAGAGGAAGCAGATAATCAAAAGATAGATAAAGCGGAAGCAGATAACCTGGCAAAAAGAGGTGAACGCGAAGAAGATGATGAGTACGATCCTCGTAAGGTAAAAAAGGAAAGAATCGATGATGAATTCCTCGCTGCCTCCGTTATGGATAACCCTATGGTCTACATTGGGGAAAATGAATCAAATCTAAGGGATGTCATTGATCTAGAAGATGACCCAGATGAGCAACCCAACCAAAATACTGATCAAGCAAAGAAAATGTTACCAGACGATAAGTTTCAAGCATTGCTTGCATGGGCAAATGCTGGGGATTTAAAGGCCATGATTTATCTTTCGATGTCCTATATTAAATATCAGATTGCTCACGTATCAAAAGTGGAGAGTGATAGAGAGGCTTTTGACTGGTCTAGTAAAGCTGCAGCAAAAGGAAACCCTATTGCTGAGAATCAACTCGGTTACATGTATTTAAATGGTCACGTTCCTGGTGTAGA
>CAZQWE010000003.1:0-282984 GCA_964597045.1 uncultured Alphaproteobacteria bacterium
GCGGTCATTTGTCTTCCTTTTTTATTATTTCCCTTTCGAGTCATTTTGCAACTTGCCATCTTTTGGTCTCGAGGGTCTTTATGGTTATGCGAGACTATCCTAGATCTTAAACTAACAATCAAAGGAAAGGACAGGTTTCCAAACGAGCCTTCCATACTGGCTGTAAAACATCAGTCCGCATGGGAAACAATTGTTTTTTATTCTTTATTTTCAAATGTATCGATTGTTTTGAAAAGAGAACTTCTCCTCATACCCTTTTTTGGGTGGTATTTGAAAAGATTAAATATGGTGCCTCTCTCTCGAGTGCGTGGAAATGGGGTAAGAGATTTAAAGAATTTGTTGTATGCAGCAGACTGTGCTTTGAAAAGAAAACAGTCCATATTGATTTTTCCAGAAGGGACACGATCTCAAGTAGGACAGAAAAGTACCTATCACTCAGGAGTCGCAAGCCTCTATACTCATTTAAACATCCCTGTCATTCCGATTGCTTTAAACTCGGGTCTTTTTTGGCCTCGACGGGGTTTCATTAAAAGGTCGGGTTGTATTTCCTTAGAACTTCTTGAGCCGATCCAACCAGGTCTTTCACGACAAGAATTTATGAAGGTTCTGGAGCATAGAATTGAAACAAAAACAAATGATCTTATTCGGGAAGGATTAGCCTATGAAACGCAATGTTAAAAATGTATTATTAATTAGTGGGTTAATAATTGCAATACTTATTGTTTGTGCATATTATTTAACTTATTCTTTAATAAAAAATAAAATAATTCAAGTTGAAAATAACTTAAAGGAACAAGGATATGTACTCACATATTCAAAACAAGTCTTCTCTTTAAATCCTTTCAATCTTCATATCACTCTTCAAAACCCAACGTTTAAAGATCGTTTTGGTCTCATTGAATGGAAAGGGGAAGAGTTAAGTGTCAGTATAAATCCATGGGATTACTATACGCTTTGGGTAGCATCAGACGGAAAGCAAAGTTTGAGTTTTCTTCAAAATACCCCCATTCCTCTTGGTGTTTTGGGTTTGGAAGGACTCAAAGCTTCCTTTTCAGTGACGTCACAGGGACAGCTTGATAGGGTAGGATTGTCTATTACACGTCTAGAGTCTGAAGTTGAAAAGAAAAAGCAACCCATATCCTTAAGTTCTATCGATGTTAGGGCATCGAATTTATCCAAGCCCTTAGATCTTCAACTTTATGTTAGGGCCGATTTTCTAGGATTTGAAACATTTCTCACAAAGAAACCAACCCAGAAAGAAATGCAATTTGAAGCAAATATAGATCTCACAGGTTATGCAAAGCCGACACCGCCGCTCTCACTTGCTGAGTGGAGAGATGGAGGAGGTGTGATTGACGTTAAGTCTGTATCAGTCAAATGGTCACCCATCAATTTTGTAGCCAATGGGACGCTGACCTTGGATAATGAAATGTATCCCTTGGGATCTTTTACAAGTCATATTAAAGGGTCTACAGAAATATTGGGATATATGGTTGAGCTTGGGTATATCAAAGAAAAGGATGCTTCTGCTGCAACTTTTGTTTTAGATTTATTTAGTAAGCCGGATGAACAGGGACAGCGCCAATTAACCGTTCCTATTACCTTACAAAATAAAAGGTTATCCATCGGTCCAGCCTCACTCATGAAGCTACAACCTGTTGAAGGTTTATAGACTCACAACTCGAATAATGTGTGTTAGTACAGCTCGAATAATGTGCTGAAGCATTACTCCAAAAAACCTGATACTGGTTAATGGTTGAAGGCTTATAGACTTAAATGGCAGATAACAGGCGCGTGATCGGAGGCATTCTCTTGCCCCCTCTCTTTAGAATAGACTTCTGCTGATTCAAGGTGATCGGCAGCCTGTGGAGACAAGAGAAGATGATCAATTCTGAGTCCAAAGTTATTTTGCCAGGAACCTCCACGATAATCCCACCAAGTAAAAAGGTCTTTGTCATGAGGACTTGTTTCGCGCAAAGAATCCGTCAGTCCTAAATTCACGAGAGACCTAAATCCCTCCCTTTCGGGTAGACTACACAGAATTTGTCCTTCCCATGCCTTAGGATCGTAAACGTCACCGTCACGAGGGGCAATATTATAATCCCCGCCAAGAACGAAAGCTTCATCATAGGTCAGAAGGTTTTGCGCATGATGATACAGTGCTTTTAAGAATTTAAGTTTATAAGCATACTTTTCACTATCAACTTCTGACCCATTAGGCACATAAATGGAGGCAACTCGAATATGACCCGCTACAGCTTCAATATATCTTGCCTGCTCATCCTCAAAGCCTGGTATTCCACACGTTACGTCTTCGAGGGGAAGCTTTGACAAGATAGCGACACCATTATAGGTTTTCTGTCCATAGGTTAGGATATTATAGTTTAAATTTTCAATTGCCTCAGAAGGAAATTGCTCATCAATTGTTTTTGTTTCTTGAAGAAGGACGATATCTGGGTTTGCCTCTTTCAGCCACTCCAAAAGATTGGGTAGTCTTGCGCGGATAGAGTTAATATTCCAAGTGGCAATCGAAATCATGATCTTAAGATAGAGAATTTAATGGGCGGGTCAAGGGTTAACCTTTAAGTCTTCCTTAAGAAGTTCATGTTAATCTTTTCTCGTAAAATACGATAATCAAAGGAGTGGGCAATGAAGACGGTATTACTTATAGGTGCCATAATGCTTTTCACCCATCAAGCTAATGCTTCCCAAGACGGTTGTGAAGGTGTGGATGTGAAGGGACTCGCTCAGCAGTTTGATAAGGCCGTATCAACAACAAATTTGGGACAAGGTCCTGATGCTTATAAAAAAATAATTACTGGGAAAAATAAGCAATGTGTTAATCAAATCCTTGATGCCAAAAAAAGGGGAGAGACACTCACGAAAGATGAGCAGGATATTGTCATCAAATTAGGTATATTGAGCAAATTATAAGGTCAGTAAAACCGATCGTTTCTCTTTTTGAAATACAAAAATGAAGCCTTTTAATAAAATATTAAGCAAATACAAGTACCATTATCTCAAGAAAACAAAATATCAAGAAGGAGGCTTCTTATGTCTATTCCAGTTATGCAAATTTTTAGGGACAGTTTTGCCCATTTTAAAGATCATAAAATAAATTGGTTAAGGTTAGCCTTTGCTCCTGCAGTCATTTATTCACTTGGAATTCTCATTGTATTTATGACAGCAGGTGCTGCCATCTTAAGTTTGCATGACCAAAGTGTGTCAGAAGTCGGATTTTTGATGGTATTTGGAAGGGTCGTCAATTTCATCCTATCCCTTATTGCTATGTTTAGCCTTTATATTAATGGATACCGGTATGGTATTTTAAATGAAGGGGGAGACTCCTGGTGGCTTCTTCAAATGAATAAGAGAATGTTATTTTACTTCTTATATTCATTGCTCGTCGGGGTGATCGCTATCGGTTTAGTTGCATTGGGTTTTGGACTTGTATTGCTAGCTCATTTAGCCGCTTATAACACCGCTCTCAATATAGTTGTAGGCGCACTTTATGCAACTGGAGCTTTCTACGTGTTATTCCGTCTTGCTCTCGTCTTTCCACTCGTTGCCATTGAGCATGAAAGACCAATGTCAACAAGTTGGAACCTTATGAGAGGTAACGTTCTTCGTCTTCTTGGATTATTCATTCTGATCACCTTAAAGATTCTTCTCATTGTTCTTGCAGGACTTGTGGTACTGGGACTTATCGGATGGTTACTCTATCTCATCGTTCCCTTTTTAGTTATCGTTCCAATACTCTTTGCAATCATCTTCTTTCTTTATATTTGGTTTCTTAATTGGGCTGTTGTTTCAAAAGCATTTTCCCTTGTGTATTTATCTTTCACAGCGGGGAAAGTGTAGGGACATATTAATATCCTCCAACACAAAAAGCTTCTGATTCTATGGATCAGAAGCTTTTTAGTTGCTCACGGTCTCATTTTAAGAGATAAGATACCCTTTATAAAGGAGAATAAAAATGACATTGCCAATTATTCAAACATTTAAAGATTCCTATAGTCACGTCTTTAATAATAAACTTGCCTGGTTGAAGGTTGGATTTGCCCCTTTTTGCATCGATTTACTTTCAAGACTTTTTGAATTTGGAAGTGATGTGATGGAAAAAACGTCAGGGAGTGCGGATGGAAATCCAATGCAAATAATCCTTTTTATTGTCTCAATGATTTTACTTACCCTTTCAGTGATCTTGTTTTGGGTCAATGGGTATCGTTACGGAATACTTAATGAAGGGGGCGATCGTTGGTGGAATTTTTCTATTGATTTACGGACAGGGAAGCTCCTTGTTTTTATTGCTGGATTGATTTTAAGTGCTGGTTTTGTTTTAGGTATTTTAATGTTTATTTATGATCTCAATGAAGCAGTAGCTATTTTATTGGGTATTGGTTGCTCCCTTATTGGTCTTTACGTTTTTTTCAGACTATCGTTTCTCATTCCAATTATATCAATTGATGGAAAAAAAGCTTTGAAAGGGAGTTGGATTCTCTTGCAAGGGAATGTTTTACGTATCATGGGCCTCACCATAATGGTCTTTTTGCCTATCATGGCTGCGTTTTTATTTTTCTTACTGATTATGTATTTAGGTTTTAATATTTCCATCGGGCTCGGAGTATCCGTAACTTTTTTACTGATTCCCTTTGGTGTCATCATTTACCTACTAAGCTGGGCCGTTTATTCAAAAGCGATTTCGCTTGCTTTCCAGTCTCTTACGGCAAAGCCAGCTTAGGATTTAAGCTGGTGACGTAAATTGTGAGAAGGACTTGACCAACCGCGCACATAAAAATAAGTGCAGGGACAGGTATGCCAATCGATAAAAAGCAGAATGAAGAAAAGCTGGCGAAGACGATAAAACCTGCATTAATAATGTTATTAAACGCTATGACTTGAGATCTTTTATCTGCGGCTACATGGGCTTGTATGTAAGCATAGAGAGGGACAATAAAGAGTCCTCCTACAAAGGAAATACCTAAGAAATCAAAGGTTAATTCAAGACCATGGAAAGAGGTTAAAAAGTCAGATAAAGGCATTGGATTGGCATCAAATGGAGACCTGAAGCTTGCAATATCAAATAGGAAGGGAATCATGATGAGGCTAAATAAAGGAACTTGTCTGACCGTAATTTCTCCTTTGAAGTACCAATTACAGATGATGGAGCCGGCACCAATACCAATCGTAAAGAGAAGAAGAAGAAAGATAAAAGTGCCTTCTGTCAAATTCAGAACATCTTTTGCAAGATTTGGTAGTTGGGCCAGTAAAACACTCCCCACAAGCCAAAACCAAGATATACAAATAATTGATTTTAATACCTTTTTATCTTTATTTGAATAACCATAAAGGGCTTTCATGGTTTTGAACCAGGAATAATCAATTTTAAGATGAGGGTCGCTGATGGGAATTTTTGGAATTTGCAAGGCAAATATGAATCCTAAGCAAGCAAAGAAGCTGAGTTGAAAGCCGATCATATATAAAGGAATTTGTAATTGTATCATGAGTGCCCCGAAAAGGGTTCCCAGCATTATGGAGAGAAAATTTCCCCCTTCCATATACCCATTCCCCCCAAGTAGATGCTTGGTCGGTAAGATATCAGGTAAGATACTAAATCGAACGGGATTAAAGAAAGTTGTGTGGATGCCCATGAGAAAGAGAGCGCCAAGCAAAAAGTAAGGATCCTTATTCACGAAGCCATATGTGCTGACACTCACAATCATTATTTCTGCGGCTTTAATCGCTCGAATGACCCGTGATTTATCAAAATGGTCTGACAGTTGTCCTGCAAGGGGTGAGAGCAGGAAGAAAGGAAGCATAAATAATCCAAAAGCCAGGGAGACGAAGAGAGCCTTAGTCGTATTTGAATATATTGTAATATGGTAAGTGATGAGTGTGACAAGGGCGGTTCTAAAGAAATTATCGTTAAAAGTTCCAAAAAAATGAGCCCCGAAAAGGGACCAAAAGGCTTTATTCTTTAACATGTTTTCCCTGCGTTTAGATGGTGTTCTTTTTCTTTAGAGTGTAATGATTTCAAGGAGACTCGGCAATGGAAAAGAAGTGTTATAAGTTCTTTCGAATCTCTTTTGTTCCAAATAAATAATCTATAAAATAAGTATCCGAATTAATTTCAGGTTCCCATTTAAATTCAGTGTAATTATTCTTCAAATACTTGAGTAAATCCAGCCCAAACTCATAGGAATCTAGCCTTTCAGGATGGGTGATAAGAATGTGAGCACCTTGACAATCCTTATTTTTGAGCTTTCCTGAGTGGGGCGTAAAATAAATGGGATGAGCCTTTAATGAATTCTTACCCTTATCATTGATGAAATTAACAAGCCTTACAGCATCTAAACCTGGGGCCCCTAAAGTCGTAAAGGGAAGAGTCGTTCCTCGTCCTTCAGAAACATTTGTTCCTTCAAGGAAAACTAACCCTGGATAAAGCAGCATGGCTTCCCAAGAGGGAAGATTGGGGGAAGGGGGAATCCAAGGAAATTCAAAAGGCTTTAAATAGGGATCACATTCAATGACTGTCATTTTTTGATGATAGGCTTTTAAGATTTGACCCAGAGTTTGCCCATGCTGAAAGGGAATTTCAAAGTGACCCACAAAGGACTTGAGTTCTTTTTCTAAGGTGGGGCCCTTAACAAGCGAGCCCAAGGGATTTGGACGATCACAAACAATAAACTCAACGGAAGGATTCATATTATCAATAAGGTCAGCGCATGTCAGGCCATAGGTATAACATCTGACGCCAATGTCTTGAAGATCAATGATGATCGTGTCAACGTCCAAGTCTTCTAAAGTGGATTGCCAATTATTGGATTTACCATAGAGACTGATAACAGGGAGCTTTAAAGAAGACTCAAATCCATGAGAAATCGCCTCTCCCTCAGCAATAAGACCACTCCAACCATGTTCTGGTGAAAGAAGAGCCACAAGGGCGGGGCCAAGCTCTCGTTGAAGGGCCATTGCGGACATCTCATAGTCTTTTGTCAAACAATTTTGATTGGAGAGGAAGGCAACCTTCTTTTGTCTCATTGTTACGAGACGGCCGTGATCTGATAATAAGACATCGATACCGTAAGGGGGTCTCACCCGATGACCTCATCCTTGTAAACACCCCAGAGGGAAGTTCGTTGAATCCAGCCTTTATAATCATTAATTTGAATACGGCACCATTCCCCACGGCATTTTAAAAGCTCAACAATGAGACCTTCTTGAAGGCGTGCCAGGGGAGTGCTGCCCATGTCTTCCTGACTATAAATGAGTGCATCTGGACTTTTGATAATGGCTCTTCGCTTCGAGCACAGCATATTTTGATGAACCCAGCCAATATCACCGTCACAGTCCTTTATGCGTCTCCACGTGTCAAATTCTGCCGTTACTTCGACAGGGAGTCCAGCTTTTTTAAATATCCATTCAACCGGATATTCAGGGCCTGGTCCAACACGGGCATTCACTTCATTGGGTCTTAAGGAAACAAAACGGGGGACAGGATTCTTGTCTGCGGCATGCACTGGCATTTGGAGGAGCAAAAGAAGGAGAGATAAGATAAATGTCTTCATTTTTGCATCAATCCTGTTGAACCAAATCCTTTTTCCCGACGTTCATTATGTTCTAACTCTTCATGGGTTTCAATCTCTGCCCAGGTGAGTTGGGAGACTGGACTGAGAATCATTTGAGCTATTCTCAAACCCCGTTCTACCTTAAATTCAAGTTGGCCTAAATTGATGAGGATGATTTGAATTTCACCACGATAATCAGCATCAACTGTACCCGGTGAATTTAAAACGGTTAAACCATTTTTTAAGGCAAGTCCTGATCGCGGGCGGATTTGGGCTTCATAGCCCTTCGGCAAGGCAATGGATATCCCCGTTGGGATGAGCTTTCTCTCAAAAGGTTTGATGATCACAGGTTCATCAATGGCGGCCATAAGGTCAAGGCCGGCACTCATAGGTGTTCCATAGGAGGGCAAGGGAAGGTCTTGACCATGGGGTAATTTGAGGAGAGGGACTGTTATCATTTAAATTCTTCTATGATGGTCTTAACAAGTTTTCGTGCAACGTCTTTCTTAGAAAGTCGAGGCCAGTTTTCACACACCTTCGTTGTAATAAAAGTAACCTCATTTTCATCAGATTTAAATATACCCTTGTGAATATCGTTTGCAAGAACCCAATCGCATTTTGTGAGTTTTTGTTTCGCGTTTTGGATTAAATTTTCAGTTTCAGCTGCAAAACCAATGAGTAGACGGGGTCTTTTAGAATGGGTTGAAAGAGACGCTAATATGTCAACTGTTGGCTCAAGAACGAGGGACATTTTCTCCTTTTTCTTTTTCAGCTTTTGTTTGGAAGGATTTTCTGGACGATAATCGGAGACGGCCGCTGAACAAATCGCAATATGGACAGGTAGAGCGGACTCGGTGGCCTTCCACATATCCTCAGCAGTTATCACACGGATAAGGTGGACACCTTCTGGAGGTTCAATTTCAGTAGGACCGGTGATTAGTGTCACATCAGCTCCCTTTTCAAGCAGGGTTTCTGCAATCGCATACCCTTGCTTTCCTGAAGAGGGATTTGAAATAAATCTCACTGGATCAAACGGTTCTTGTGTGGGACCAGCTGTGACTAAGGCCTTTAATCCTTTGAGGGGACGATCCCCATAAAGTTGATTTAGAATGATTGTATTAATGACGGAAGGTTCGGTGACCTTACCCCGTCCAAACTCTCCACATGCAAGTTCTCCTTCTTCAGGACCAATGAAGGTGATCCCACGTTTTTTGAGGAGGGCAACATTCGTTTGTGTTGCAGGGTTGTTCCACATTTCCATATTCATGGCAGGGGCGATAAGGATAGGTTTTGTGGTCGTTAGTAAGGTTGTTGAGGCTAAATCATCAGCCCGACCTTCAGCCACTTTTGCAATAATATCTGCTGTCGCTGGTGCAACAACGATGAGATCAGCCTCACGTGCAAGGCGGATATGACCCATCTCTGTTTCGTCAGTGAGAGAAAATAAATCCGTATAGACGGGTTCTTCTGTTAAGGTTGCACAGGATAAAGGCGTAATGAATTGGGCTCCCCCTCCCGTTAAAATAACCCTTACTTTTACGTTTTCTTTTCGTAAGAGACGAATCAGCTCTAAACTTTTATAGGCAGCTATACTACCGGTTATGATCAAAAGTACCTGTGGCATAGAAACCATGGTATCTGAAGTCTGATGACCTGTCAAAAATTAGGATATTTTAATTGAAAATTAGGATCTTTGTTGTAGGATTATGAAAAGAAAAAAGAAGAGCGATTATGCAAATACTTGATCTGTATAAGAAAGTCATTTTTCCAGAAAGACGCATTCAATTTGCTTTGGCGGCGATGATTGGTTTTCTGCTTCTTCTTGGGTATGGACTTGTGATATTTACAGGTGGAACCCAATACTCTTATTTACATATACTCTATGTTCCCGTGATTTTGGGCGGTCTCATCTTTTCCGTCAGAGGGGGGGTTATCTGTGCCATCATTGCTGGTCTTTTAGTCGGCCCCTTTACCTTATCGAGCTACGCAAGTAACATCCCGCAGCCTTTATCTTCCTGGACTCTTCGTATGGGCTTTTTTATTCTTGTGGGTGCAATTGCTGGACTCGCTTCTTCAGTCTTTAAGAATTATATGAAGGAGCTGGAAATCAAAAATACAACAAATGCTTTAACAAGTCTTCCCAATATTTTAGGACTTAAGAATATTTTTTCAGATTTTATGAAGGATGATAATAAATCAATCATTGTTATTGTGGTTGAGTTATTTCAAATTTCGGAGATTGACCGTGCGATTGGAACTGAAGGGTCGTCAGATCTGATCTTACAGGTAGCAACAAGTCTTAAAAAGGCCGTTGGAGATTTGGCAACAATTGGTCATTTTCAACCCCAGAGATTTGCTTTAATTGTTCCTCATGAAACCAATGTAAATGAGGTTTTAGAGAAAATAACACCTCTCTCTGAGACGACCTACCATGTTGGAAATATTCCCCTTTTTGTTGAAATGCGCTTTGGGATTTCAAGGTATCCTTATGATGATAGAGATTTAGGGAATCTCATACGTAAAGCTCAAATTGCAATTAATTTACCTAAGAATCAAACGACAATGATTAGTCGGTTTGATAAACAATCGGATGATGCATCCGAAAGGAATCTTTTGATTCTTCATCAGTTAAAGAATGCAATTGATCAAAAACTGCTTACGGTAGAATATCAACCAAAGGTTTATCTTGAGAGGGATCAAGTCATGGGGTTTGAATCTCTCATTCGTTGGGATGATCCTATATTAGGACATGTGAACCCTGCGGATTTTATTCCTCTTGCTGAAGATACCCTTCTCATCAACCCGTTGACACAATACATCTTAGAAACAGTTATTCTGCAGCTGTCTCAGTGGAAAAAACAGGATATTATCGTTCCTGTCAGTGTCAATTTTTCAAATAAGAATTTCCATGATTCTACCTTACTTGAGAGCATTAATACGCTTCTCTCGAAATATCAAGTACCACCTCATTTTCTTGAAATCGAAGTGACGGAAACATCCGTTGCGTCAAGCCTTTCACATCTTTCTGTTGTTCTTGGAAATCTCAAAGAAATTGGTCTTCGCATTGCAATTGATGATTTTGGAACAGGTCAGGCCTCACAACAGTATCTATTTGAGCTTCCGATTGATGTCATTAAATTGGATAAAGTATTCGTTCAATCCATTTCACACAATCCAGCGGCAGCGGCTATTGTTAAAAATGCCATATCTCTTGCCCATGATTTGAAACTCGAAGTGATTGCAGAAGGTGTTGAAACACATAATCAGCAACATCTTCTGAAAGAGTGGGGTTGTGATGCGGTTCAAGGATTTTTAATCAGTAAGTCTATGAAAGCAGAAGCGGCTACAAACTGGCTCAAAAAAAGAGATGTGAGCAATATTATAAATCTTCCGCCTGTCAGTTAAGAGTATGAACCACCTCACAAATTTTTCTTGATCATCCAAACATTATCATATATGCTTCATCATATATAATAAATTTCATTTAAAGTTTCTCATTTCATTCCGACCCACCACCATTTTCATTTCATCAAAAAGAGGAGAATCCCATGATGTTACCCAAGAATGCGCGTCCCCTTCTTTCACAACTTTCCATACCTGCGCCCATTAAGAAGTACTTTTCCGTGAAGGATTGGGAGATTGATTTAAGTAATAATACCAATCCCTACATCGGAAATTTTGCTGAGTATCCAGATGTTTGTCAGGATCATCTAAAAGAAATTTATTTGAGTACGCTCCTTTCCCTCAAGCCATCTCCTCAACATAAACCTAGATTATCAAAGGATCATATCCTCTTTACAGTTGGCTCAATGGAAGGTCTTGACCTTATACTTCGTACATTCGCAGAACCTAACACGGATATAATCTGTCTCCCGAGACCGACTTTTTCAGCTTACGAGCATTGGGCACTTCTGCATAATTTAAAGATTGTTGATGTTCCCTTAGAGGGAGAGCAATTGAATCAACTCTCGATAGAAGTGATTCAAGAGATCAATCCAAAGATCGTTTTTCTTTGTGATCCTAACAACCCTGTTGGATCGAAGCTTGAATCAAGTATCATTCCAGAGCTTTGTGAGTCTATTGGTGGTTTTGTCATCGTTGATGAAGCCTACATTGAATTCTCAGATCATCCCTCAAGTCTCTATTATCTGAATAGTTATAAGAATCTTATTATTTTAAGAACTTTTTCAAAGGCTTGGGGAATGGCTGGCATAAGATGTGGGGCTATTCTTGCTGACAAACCCATAATCAACGCATTACGTTATGTGCAGTTGCCTTTTGGTTTATCAACACTGACCCAAATTGTTTTGAAGGAAAGTCTGTTGTATCCTGACGCCATCTTTGATTCGTGGGACCGCATACGAAAGAATAGAGATAATTTAAGGGATGAACTCCTAAAATGTAAGATCGTTAAAAAAGTTTTTAGAAGTGAAACAAATTTCATAATGCCCGTATTTCATGAGAGTACACACATTAAAGAGTTGTTCAAGGTTCATAAAATTCATGTCTTAGATTGCTCCTCGTCCATTCCCGACTCCTTTCGTGTCTCAATAGGGACAGAACAACAAAATCTGAAATTTTTAGAGGTTATTCAACTTGCATCTCTCTCATGACGGTGTGAATGATTTTATCTTTACGCAATGATTAGCTCATGTTAAATACCTTTAAGACAATTAGGTGTTATTGATTTAATTAAGGGTATTTTCATGAAGAATTATTTTGTAATCTTATCGCTATTATCGAGTACAACAATCGCTTATTCCTCTCCTTTTCTTGATGAGTTTGGACCTGAAAAAAATACAGCTAAAGTCCTTTCCATAGCTCACAAGAAAATTCTCAAACTAGAAGCTCGTAAACACATGACATCCCTTGAAGGAGCCTATGAAGCTGAAATAAAAGAGATACGGTCTCTCCTTGAAATGCGAGTAGGTCAAAATACTTATGATTCTTTTGTTAAAACTCTTGCAGAATTTGGGGATCCTAAAAAGAAGTTTTTGAATGCTTTCTACGCAATGAAAGATATAAGCATTGAAGCGACAGAAGAGTATCAGAAAGCTGTTGACGCAAGAAAAGCCAAAGTATCAAAGTTTGATCCAAACACAGCTGATCTCACACAATTAAAAGCCTGGTGGATTTACGCTCTTCAAAGAGATTCCATAGAGGGAAATCCAAGAAGACTGTTTATTATCAATTACCCCCAAGTCCCCTTCGAAGATGCCTTTGTTGAGTCAATTAGGAAACAAACACTCAAGACAATGGCAGAAAGAAAAAAGTCAAAGGCTCCTTCAAAACTCTCTCATTCTATGAGTGCTCCTGTTGTTTATGTGGCTGACGAAAACCAAGATGAAGCTCCTCCAACTTCACCCCTAGCTAGAAGAGCCTGGGAGAGAAAAAGAGCACCCCAGCAACAACAAGGTGATATATTTGCTCATATGCCACCTCAAGATCTTGCCATTATGTCAAAAACTTTGAAGCGAATGCAGAATCCAGAGATTGGAAAAGCTTTGGCTAATATGACTGATGAAGCACAAAAGGAAAGAATTATTAGGGTTATGGAAGCGGTTGAAGCAGATAGAGCTGAAGAGAAGGTTGTTTTCTGGCTTAGGATTCTTGATCTTGACGGGAATCAAAACTTAAATCCAACTCAAAGAGATTTGATCAAAGGTAGATTGAATACATTTATTCCGAATTTTGAAGCCCTTCAAAAGATATCAATGGGACTTTTATTAAATGTAACCGTTAAGGAAAGTGGTGCAAAAGGTTCTGCTAAACTAAAGCCAGAAGAAGAAAAACAAATTCGTGAAGGCTTTATGGGGCTTTTAAGTAAAGACTTAACGTCAAAGAGCTATGATCAAATAAATAAACTCATGGATTCCTTTGATAATCATCTATATATCAAGAAGATTCAAGCGAATAAAAGAGCGGAAGCGAAGCTAGAACGAGGATCATCGTTAGTTGGCGCCCATACAAAAATCGAGTTATCAGAAGATCAACTCAGTAGCTATGATAGTTTCACAGTTGATTTCACAAGCTTAACACAAGTTACAGTCTCCCTCATGAATCGTAATAGTGGTGCTGCGACTACAATGGATATACCGACTAATCATGGTATGAAGTGGGAAGCTGGAAAATTAAATTTTCTGGAGAACTCTCCCCAATTTTGGATTTCACTTCCCGAGAAAGGAATTGGGGTTCAAGTTATTTGGGCCGAAGAATATTTGCAAATCAGACAGAGTGTTGGTTTTGAATACTTTGGTATTGTTAGTAAGCTGCCTGTCCAATATCCAGGACAAATGGATGAGTTACCCGGACTCGCCATCACAGCACCAAAATTTACGAATTATGGCACGTTGAAAGCTAAATACTTTCAATTTGGTGGTGAAGAAATTCATAATGCAGGTCATATTCTCTTAAACACTGAACTGATATTAACCAAAAAAGGGACGAAAATAACGAACACTTTGCTAAAGTTAGTTAAGATTTCTGGGGAAGATTACGTTATAGAAGGTAATCCTCCTCAGTTTGTGAATGAGTAAGTCTAGGGTTTCCACTTTATATTACAGCCGATGCTTGGCTTTTGAAGGGGGGAAACTGGGATATTTAAAAGCAATGCGTCAAGCGCGCTCTTTAAATCTTTACCCGTAACGGGTAAGGCATTTCCTGGTCTTGAGTCATCAAATTGACCACGGTAAGCAAGTTTCAACTCTTTATCAAAAACAAAAAAATCTGGGGTACAAGCTGCGTCATAAGCCCTTGCAACTTCTTGAGTTTCATCGAACAGGTATGGGAAACCCAAATCCCTTGCAACCGGTTTCATGAATTCAGGAGCGTCCGTTGGATAAGCCTTTATATCATTTGAATTAATACCAATGAAACTGACTCCCTTAGACATATATTGATGGGCGACCTCTGCGATTCCTTTAAGAACATGTTTCACATAAGGACAATGATTACACATGAAAATAACGACGGTGGCTTTATCGGATTTCAACGCGTCCAGACAGACAAGCTTATTTGTGAGCACATCCTGCAGGACAAAGCTTGGCGCGGGCGTTGAAAGGGGAAGCATATTGGATGGGGTGATGGCCATTTTGAAGTCCTTTCTTTTCGTTGAGTGTAATGGCACCATTTCGTGAAGGCAAATAAATGTTGATGTAAGTATGGGGATAGTATCATTAAAAAATATTTTTTTACTTAAAATTAAATAATAATACTATATTATTGATAATATAAAAATGTTTTAGGAGAGTAAATCATGTCAAATCAATTATATTTAAAATTTGTCATCTTGTCTCTTATGATGACTCCTCTTGTGGGATCAGCGAAAGCAGAGATCAAGTATGTTTTAGCCCATCAAGGATCGGAGGATCTTCTTCTGGTTCAACAACGAGCACAACCACAGCCGTTACCTCAGCCTCAGCAAACAGAAGGAGACTCTGTTAAGCGTTTTCTTGAAGAATTAGGCGTAAAACCAAGTGATGCTGAAAAAGTCGGAATAGGTGTGGACCAATTCAATCAGGGTATAGACCAGGGAAAAACCCCTGAACAAGCATTACAAGACGCGGGAAAAGGATTGGGTAGTACAACAGAAAAGCAGGAAGTCATTGATCAAACATTGGGTGAAGCTGCTGAAGCTCTACAAGGCGAAGGAGGAGTTCAACAAGGGCCCCCATCTGGGGCAGAGACACCTCAATAAAAGGAAGAAATAGCTTGAATCGATTGTTACACCTGGTTTTGATTTCCGTTCTTTTGATGGAAGCGGCGTTTGCAAATGATCTGGAAAAATCATATGAAGATCAAAGGAGTCAATTAATCGACACACTCAAAAGTACAGGAATCAATGACGCGTGTGTGTTAGGTGCGATGAGGAGAGTTCCTCGCCATCTCTTTATTCCTGAGGAGAATCAAGCTCTTGCTTACATCAATAGACCTCTTGGCATTGGATATAAGCAAACCATATCCCAGCCTTATATAGTTGCTTATATGACCCAAGCCCTACATGTTCAGGAAGGGGATAAAATCCTTGAGATTGGGACAGGATCTGGTTATCAAGCAGCTATTTTGGCAGAGCTTGGAGCAACTGTTTATACAATTGAGATTGTTGATCAACTTGCAAAGAGATCAGCGAAACTTTTAAAAAAGCTAGATTATGCTGATATTCATGTCCGTTCAGGAGACGGGTACAAGGGATGGCCTGGGCATGCCCCATTTGATAAAATTATCTTAACAGCTGCACCTCCCTCTGTTCCGAATGCGTTGTTAAAGCAACTTAAAATAGGGGGGAAACTCATAGCTCCTATTGGTGAAGATACAAACAGCCAAGTCCTCATCATGATCACGCGTTTAAATCAAACTCATTATAAAAAGGAAACACTCCTAAATGTGAGGTTTGTTCCCATGATTGAGGGATAGTTTCTGGTGTGAAGGAAGGGTCTCTTGATGAGGCGAGCTCAATTTTTTCAGCGATTCACTGTTTTTCAAGCATTCGTTAAGGAAAATCATGTAGAAGATTGTGAGTCCATTCAAAAACAAACCACTCGAAAATAAGGTTCCGCCAAAAATTGTGATATAGATAAAGAGAGTTAAAGACGAAAAACAAAGACTAAATGAAAGAGCTGAAGACCTATAAATCACTTCCTTTATGAGGTAGTATAGTAATATGGCTACAAATAGAGCTCCGGCCACTCCTGTCTCACTTATAGTCTGAATTAAAAAGTTATGAGGAGATGTAAAGGTTCTATCAACTAAATAATAATTATCCATTCCAATGCCAAACATGAGATTCTCATTCATAATAGTTAAGCCCTTTTCAAAGGCTTGAACACGTTCAGAGACCGAATTATCTGTAATGTTTGGAATATGATTTCCCATAAGGTTCATGTTGAAAAGGCTAAGAAAACTTTTATAAATATCAAAAAAGTAAAGGCTTATCTTATTTCCAATGAGGAAGGGAATCGTTAAAATAAAAGATCCGATTAAACAAATATTAAGCCACATTCTATCTCGATAAAAGAAAAACAAGAGAAACATCTGACAGATAAACATCAAAAGCAATGCTCCACGTGTTATAAAAAGAATAAGCAGGGTATAACTTAAAACAAAATTAATTAACAAAGTTGTCTGAAAATAAGGGGTTAGTTTTTTTATTCCTTCTGTTAAGTCATTTTTCTTTAAAAATAAGTTTATAAATAATGACAAAGAAATTATATTAATAAATAATATATAAGGAGAAAAATTATGAATATTACCTGTGAGTTTTATATAATCATATATGTATTGTGTTAGGTGAAGTTTATTTTTATAAATGTCATCAAAGGAAAATGGAAATCCATATCTATATAAATATGTCATTATCAAAATAGATAAAACAAAGGAAGAGGAGAAAAGGAAATAATAAAGTGAGAGAAGAAGACCTCTATCATCCCGCTTTAAATAATTGAATGCCATTAAAAACACAAAGGAAAGAAATGAGAGATATAATATTATTCTAATAGTCTGTTCAGCATTAATTGTCCCAATAAATGAGAAAAATGTAGTTGCTAGAAAAAATATAAATATATAATTATGTTTATCAAATAAATAAGAGTGCCTTTTCCATAACATTACAATAATTAAGGAAAGAGTAGCGATCGTAAATATCATGGGGTTAAGAGAATAAAAAACCCAAGAAAATCTAAAAATAGGAAAAACAAGAAGAGGTATTTGAGATATGACTAATATTGGAATAAAGTTCTTTTCATTTTTTAATTTTACGTACAAATAAGAAAGAATACCAGTGTGAGCGATCAAATTAAAATTGTTTTCGACGTTAGAAAATGAACTATATAAATAACTAATCATTGAGACCTCATTTAAAAACCGAACTTGTAAAGTTGATTTTGCAAGAGATTAGACTTTAACATTAAGTCTTGGCAACAAGAAATGAAACAAATGACATTAACCATTTTTGAGAAATGAAGAAAATCCAACATTTTCTTTGACATTATTTGTTCCTTTCCATTGTTTAAAAAAATATCTTATATAAATTAATAAGTATAGAAAATAAGAAATGTTTTGTATGTAAATATAATGGTAAACATTAAAGGGGAATTTTATTAAATATAGGGAGCTGATGACGATAAAAATAAGACTCATTAAAGGCGCGTAAATGGCTGTTCTGTTCATTCCAAGGCCACCGATGAAGGAACTGATGCACGAAATAATTGAAAGAAATAGGGCTGAAGGAAGCATCAGCATAAAGAGAGGAACGGAGTCTTGATAGGCTGATCCATAAAGAAAATCAAAAATGGATTGTAAGAAAAAGTAACTAAAGATTGTGAGGCCCACCATAAATAAGGTGCATAAACCTATCATTTGCATAGCCAGAGAAATTTTTTCCTTCATGTGTTGAACAGCGGATATTTTAGGAAAAATATAAAAAGCAAGTGTTGTTGGTAGTATCATAATGATATCTATATTTGACAGGGCAACAGAATATAGACCCAGTGTTTCCCGTTCTAGGGGAGTCGTATCTAAAAAAGATCCTATAAAAAATAAAACATATTTGCCCAAAATAAAGGATAAGATACAGGAAATATAAGAAATTGTGGAAGTGCTCACGCTCTTTTTAAACAAAAGGATTAACTTGTTCATATTACGGAGGATTTCAAAAAAGTGTATTTTGATTAATCCGTGGTTCTTAAAGAAATAAATAGAAAGAGCAACATATATAAAATTACTCAATACAAAAAAGGATAAATAGGTTTGATAGCTTATAATAATGTTATAGGTAATTAGAGTTAGAAAAAGAAAGATAAAATTCTTTAAAAACTCGAATCGATTATAATTCTTAAAATCATTGATGCTTAAGAAAAAGAAGGAATTAAAATAATTAAATAGAAAGAGCGGCGTGCCGATGATGAGAATCAATTGGTCACTCAAGCCAAAGGTTGGAAACACTTTCTCCGTAAGCCCTATAACTGAGGATAGGCCGAGAAAAATAAAAGTAAAAATTGATATAATCAAAGATAGGGTATAAAGATAAGGAAAATATTGTTTCTTATTAGAGATTATATAAACAATAGAAGAATGAAATCCGAAAGATAAGAATGTCATGAGCAAATACAGCAAATTTAATAAATAACCATACTTTCCCCGATCTTCTACTGATAAATTGCGGGTGATAAGAGTTGTGGCTAAGAAGTTAATGCCTAAAACAAGAAAGCGTACAACGATAGTATTAAATAGTTCAACCATGGCAGTGTAGGAAAACCGTAGTGGGGATGAATCTGATTTAAACATTGATACTTTAATTCCTGGCTTTGTTGAAGAGCCTTTCCAGCCGACTTGTCCACCGAAGCTTTAGTGAAGGTGGAAGCCCGTAAGGGCGAAGGCTGGTGCCGGCTGTCGGAATCGAACCAACGACCTACTGATTACAAATCAGTTGCTCTACCAGCTGAGCTAAGCCGGCACTGATCTAGGCTTATAACGTAAATGAGAGAGAAGGCCAAGATAAAAAATACCGATATTTATGAGCACTATTTATCTAGCTCCTCAGTTTTTAAATCCATAGCAATTTTCAAGGACAGATGGGTCAGTATGACTGGGTTTTGTCTTGATAAATTTTCCCCCCATTTTTTCATAAAATCTACAGGCTGAATTGTCCTTAAAGGCCCAAACAACAAAAGGGGTTAAATGGTTGCTTTGTAAATAATCGAGACAGGCTTGAAATAAAGCTTTGCCATAACCAGCCTGATGAGAATCTTTCAATACATAGATCGCATAGAGCTCGCCAGGAAAGCCTGTCATATCCTCACGATTACGGCCACAACCTGCAAAACCAATAATTTTGTTTTCATTATTTTCAACGACAAATGTTACCGTATTAGGACTTGAGAGATTGTTTTCCCATCCCTGTACAGTTCTTTTTTGGATAGCAGCAAGTATCTTTTCTTCACCTATAATAGGGATATACGTCTCCATCCAACCTTGATTCTGAATGTCCAAGATGTCAGCAGCGTCCTGTATAAGAGCCATGCGAACGGGTTCCATGTATTTATATATAATCGAAACGTACTCAAATTAACACAATTTTATAAATATAATTTATAATAATATTATTTATTAATAATCTTAACTGATTGACATATCTATTTAAATTGTTCTATAGAATAATTAGAGTTTGAAAAAATATGTCGGTTAAACTTAAATGAAAATCCTTGGCATTGAATCCAGCTGTGATGAAACAGCGGTTGCTATTGTAACAAATACGAAACAGATTCTCTCGAATATTGTTTCTTCCCAACTTAAGGAGCACAAGCCTTTTGGAGGTGTTGTTCCTGAAATTGCGGCACGTGCCCATCTGCAGCATATTGAAGTCATCATGAATCGAGCCCTTGAGGAAGCAGGAGTTACCTTACAGGATGTGGATGGAATTGCTGTTGCAGGGGGTCCGGGACTCATTGGAGGTGTCATTGTGGGTGTGATGATGGCAAAGGGACTTGCCATGTCTTTAAATATTCCCTTTATTCCCGTCAATCATCTGGAAGCTCATGCTCTCACCCCCCGTTTGACCGATGATGTACCTTTTCCTTATCTTCTCCTTCTCGCCTCAGGTGGTCATTGCCAGTTTCTTGTTGTCCAGGATGTGGGTAACTATACCTACTTAGGGGGAACGCTGGATGATGCCATTGGGGAATGCCTTGATAAAACCGCTCGTCTTCTCGGTCATTCCTACCCAGGAGGTCCTATCATTGAAAAGCTTGCTTTGACAGGAAATCCAGCTGCTTTCACACTTCCTAAACCTCTTATGGGCCAAGCCGGATGTTCCTTTTCCTTTTCAGGGCTTAAAACGGCTGCTCGTAAAGTGATTCTTGAAAATGATAAGGAATCAACGGGGTTTCAATCTGACTTCTGTGCGTCCCTCCAAAAAACAATTGGAGATGTGCTCGTTGATCGTTGCCGGAATGCCTTGGGACTTGCTCAGGAAAAAAGACCTGACATTAACACACTTGTCATTGCTGGTGGTGTGGCTGCTAATCAGTATTTTAAAGCGAGACTGGCTCAGGCTATAGGAATTCAGGTCATATCGCCACCTCTTGGGCTATGTACAGATAATGGGGCCATGGTGGCGTGGGCCGGTGTTGAGAGACTTGCCAAAGGCCTCATGGGTGATTTAACATTCGCTCCTAGGCCACGTTGGCCACTTGAGGAATTGAAGGAGAAAGCGGCTTGAAAAAAGTATCAATTATTGGTGCAGGAGCTTGGGGGACGGCGCTCGCGCTCAGTTGTTTTCGTGCGGGAGCACAAGTCAAAGTGTGGTCGATTAGCCTTGATGAGGTCGAGACGATCAATAACCGTCATGAAAATGTATACAGACTTCCTGGTATTCCTTTAGATCCTAGTATTCAGGCGACAACCCTTCCTGAAGATGTTGTCCAAACGGATGTGGCACTTTTCGTTATCCCCGCTCAAGTTGTGAGAAGTGTTTGTGAGACCTTTAAATCCTTACTTCCTGCCCATGTTCCTCTCATCATTGCGTCAAAAGGAATAGAAGAGAAAAGCTCTTTCCTCATGTCTGAGGTGACCCGTGAATATTTTCCAGACAATCCTTTGCTCATCCTTTCTGGGCCAAGCTTTGCTTCAGATGTTGCGAAGAAAATGCCGACGGCCGTTTCACTCGCTGCAGAAAAATTATCGATGAGTCAAAACTATGCGAACCTTCTCAGCAGTCCTTCCTTTCGCCTTTATGCGTCCGATGACATTATTGGTACCCAAATCGGCGGGGCCTGTAAGAACATCATCGCCATTGCGTGTGGAATTCTTGAAGGACTTGAGATGGGTGATAATGCGAGAGCCGCCCTTGTGACACGAGGTCTTGCAGAAATAACAAGACTCGGCGTGGCTATGGGAGCGAAAGTTGAAACATTCCTGGGTCTTTCAGGCGTTGGTGACATTACATTGACCTCTCTCAGTACCCAGTCCAGAAACATGTCCTTTGGCCTGGCTTTAGGGAAGGGAACACCGCTCGATGAACTTCTTTCAAACAAGAAAATGTTGACGGAAGGGGTGTATACGGTTTCAGCAGCTACAGCCCTTGCCCATAAGTATGGTGTCGATATGCCTCTTACCTTTGCGTTGAAAGAGCTTTTGTATGGGGGTGGAGATATCCAATCCCTTGTGGATAGCATTCTTTCTCGCCCCTTAAAAGCGGAGGCAGCGTAATGGCATTATGGTTGATCAAGACAGAGCCTGAGGTTTGGTCTTGGAATGATCAAGTGAAGAATCAAGTCACCCATTGGGACGGTGTGCGAAACTATCAAGCCCGCAATAACCTGAAGCTTATGCAGGTCGGGGATAAAGCTCTCTTTTATCACACCAGTGATGAAAGGCAGATTATGGGAATTGTTGAGATTATTAAGACCTATTATCCCGATCCCACCGATCCTACAGGGACCTTTGGGATGGTCGATGTCAAAGCTGTTCAACCCTTTGTCCGTCCTGTGACTCTTTCAGAAATTAAAGCCGACCCTCGCTTTAACACCCTTGCCCTTGTTCGTCAATCCCGCCTTTCCGTCATGCCCATTGATGAGAAGTCTTGGGAAATATTGACTAACCTCGGGAAAGCTTAATCTCTTCCCGCAATTCGTAAAGACTGATAAAGTAAAAGACTTTAAGGGAGGAAGATCTATGAGATCGCTTTGGGTTGAAAGGCTTGTTCGGGGCTTATTTATGCTCTGTGCCTTTTTAGCGACTGCGGTGACTGTTGGTATCGTCGTTTCATTGGTGGGAGAAGCCTTCCGTTTTTTTGCTCGCGTGAATGTTTTCGACTTCATTTTTGGACTGACCTGGGCGCCTCATACACTTGAGACTGGTGAAAACATTGGGTTTGGTGCGATCCCACTCTTTACGGGAACAGCCCTGATTACACTCATAGCTATGGTTATCGCCGTTCCTTTTGGGATTATGGTTGCGATTTATCTTTCAGAGTATGCCAGTTCTTCAGCTCGACGGCTTCTCAAGCCTTTCCTCGAAACACTAGCAGGTATTCCCACACTTATTTATGGATTTTTTGCCATTGTAACTTTAGCCCCCCTCCTTCACCAATTGTCAGCGATCTTCAATTTGTCAATTGCAAGCGAAAGTGCCCTCTCTGCAGGGCTTGTTATGGGAATCATGATCTTGCCCTATATGTCCTCACTCAGTGAAGACGCCCTCCATGCTCTTCCCACAAATCTGAGGGAAGCTTCAATGGGCCTGGGTGCCACGTCTGCAGAAACCATTCTTCGCGTGTTGTTGCCGGCAACCTTTCCAAATCTTATGGCTGCATTTCTTCTTTCCCTCTCAAGAGCCATAGGTGAGACAATGATTGTGGTTATGGCGGCAGGACTGACAGCAAACCTAACCTTCAACCCCTTACAAGCAGTTACAACGGTGACCGTTCAAATCGTAACTCTTCTCACCGGGGATCAAGAATTCGACAATGCAAAAACCCTTGCAGCCTTTGGACTCGGCTTTGTACTGTTTATTCTTACGCTCTTTTTGAATATACTGGCTTTATATGGGATTAAGAGGTACCAGAGAATCTATGGCTAAAAAGACCCCAAAAAAACATGAAGAAATTGAAGAACTCGAAGAATACGATATTCAAATTGAAAGTTGGCAATGGGAGACGAACCATACACGGTTGACATGGAAGCACTGGCTGGTCATGGCTATTCTTTTGGCTGTGGCGATCCTATTCGCCTTTGGTTTCCTCATCATCGCAGCTGTTTTACTGATCATTGGAATAATAATTCATATAATAGCATTTATATTCAAGAAATTATCATGAATAGAAGATTAAAAATAAGGCATGTTAAATCTAAATTATTTCGTCTGATGGGGCTTTTGAGTGTTTGTTTTGCTCTCCTTTTTTTGGGAGGGATATTGGGGGATATTCTCTACAAGGGGTATTCGGCTTTTCTCATCACAGAGATTAAAACACAAACGAGCACCCCAGACCTTTTCAATGCGCATTTTTCTTACGAGAAATCATCAAAAGTGTGGACGATAGCCTCCAGTGAAGTCAATGCTTATATGAAGCATGGGATCGTCGTCAATCTGACTCCAGAACAACTTCAAAGGGTGGATGATTTGAAGGAAAAAGGTGATATTAAGGTTTCTTTTAATTGGGGTTATTTTATCCATTCCGATTCTCAAGAAAGTGAGCTTGCAGGGATTTGGGGAGCCCTTTACGGATCACTCCTAACCCTGTTGGTGACAGTCATGACGGCTTTTCCATTGGGTGTGGGGACCGCCATATACCTTGAGGAGTTTGCGCCTCAAGGCAAACTCACCCATCTCATTGAAGCCAATATTAATAATCTTGCGGCTGTTCCCTCAATTCTTTTTGGACTCCTCGGACTTGTTTTCTTTATTCAGGTCTTGGGACTTCCTCGACCCTCTGCTCTTGTGGGAGGCCTCACACTGGCACTGATGAGTCTGCCGGTTATTGTGGTTTCAACTCGCTCGGCCTTACTTTCCGTTCCAAAAACACTCAAGGAAGCGGCCCTGGGTTTAGGGGCAACCCCTCTCCAAGTTCTCTTTCACCACACCATACCCACAGCTTTTCCAGGTATTATGACAGGTATCATCTTAAGTCTTGCGAGGGCCCTTGGAGAAACGGCTCCCTTGCTACTGATTGGGATGGTTGCCTTCATCGCTATGCCCCCATCTCATTTTTTTGACCCCACGACCGTTCTTCCTGTTCAGATCTTTAACTGGTCACGAAACCCGGAATATGGCTTTGTTGAAAACACATCTGGCGCCATTCTCATTTTATTGTTAGTTCTCGCTTTTCTTAATGGAATAGCTGTGTATATTCGAAGAAAATTCGAGGGTTAAATGAAGCCAAAAATTGATGTAAAGCAGTTGAATTTATTTTATGGGGAAAAGCAGGCGCTCCATGATATCTCAATTAAATTGCTTCCTCATCAAACAACAGCCCTCATAGGTCCTTCGGGTTGTGGGAAAAGCTCCTTCCTGAGGTGTTTGAACCGCATGAATGATATCATTCCAACGGCCCATGTCGAAGGCCAGGTTCTTCTCGATGAGAGTGATATTTATTCAAACTCCATTGATGTTGTTGAGGTCAGAACCCGTGTTGGCATGGTATTTCAAAAGCCTAATCCTTTTCCAAGGTCCATTTTTGAAAACGTGGCTTACGGCCCCCGCATTCATAAGCTTTTTAAAACGAATAAGGATTTGACGGAAATTGTTGAAAATAGCTTGAAGCGAGCGGCCCTCTTTAATGAAGTGAAGGATCATCTCCATCAACCCGCAACGCGTCTTTCCGGGGGCCAACAACAGCGTCTTTGTATTGCTCGTGCCATTGCGGTTAATCCAGAAGTTATTCTCATGGATGAGCCTTGTTCCGCACTCGACCCCATTGCCACTGCAAAAATTGAAGAATTGATTGATGATTTGCGTGAGAAGTTCACAATTGTTATTGTGACACATAATTTACAACAGGCGGCTCGTGTTTCGCAGAAAACAGCCTTTTTCCACAGTGGCTATCTTGTGGAAGAGGGGGAAACAGGCGAGCTCTTTACAACGCCACAAGATGAGCGCACACAAGGATATATTACAGGACGTTACGGATGACAGATCATATAGTTAAAGCCTACGATGAGGAACTCAAATCCCTCCATAAGCTCATCCTTCATATGGGGGAGATCACACTTGACCAAATTGATAAAGCTATGGAATCCCTTCTTCAACATGATGAATCCTTAGCTCATGAAGTGATTGATCGGGATGATGAGATCAATCTTCTTGAGGTGAAAGTCGATGAGCTTGCTGTCAGGATACTTGCTCTCAGGCAGCCTGTTGCCTTTGATTTACGAACGGTGGTGGCGGCTCTTAAAATTTCAAATCAGGTTGAAAGAGTTGCCGATTATGCGAGTAATATCGCAAAGCGGACACTCATGCTCCAGAGTATGCCCCATCTAAAACTGGATGAAGGATTATCGGCTCTCGTTAAGATCCCGAAGAGGATGTTTGAGCGGTCTCTGGTTGCTTTTGAGACCCATGACCTTAATCTTGCTCTTCATGTTTGGCATATGGACCGGGAAGTAGATGAGCACTTTAACACCTATCTTAATGAGCTTTTTACAGCCATGATCACTGATCCTAAAAACGTTGGCCCCTGTACCCAGCTTTTGTTTGCAGCTAAAAACGTTGAACGAATTGGTGATCAATCGACCAATATTGCCGAAGCTGTTTATACCTTAGTCACGGGTAAACCGTTTAAAGAAAGTGATGCCTGATGAAATCTGAATTGTTAAAAACCCTAAAAGAGCGAGGGTTTATTTACCAATGTACGGACCTTGATTCTTTAGATGAGGAACTGTCAAAAGGACCTATTACGGCTTATTTGGGATTTGATGCAACGGCCTCAAGTTTTCATGTGGGAAACCTGATTCAAATTATGCTTCTTTACTGGCTTCAAAAATGTGGGCATCGCCCCTTAGTTTTGATGGGGGGAGCCACCACTAAAATTGGAGACCCGACGGGTAAGGATGAACTCAGGAAGATACTACCAGACGCTCATATTGACGCGAACATAAAAAGTTTATCCCGTGTTTTTGAAAAGGCCGTCACATTTGGTAAAGGCCCTCAAGAGGCGATTCTTCTCAATAATTCGGAATGGATTGACAAAATCAATTATCCGGCCTTCCTACGCGATTTTGGAACCCATATCTCAATCAATAGAATGCTCAGTTTTGACAGTATTAAATCCCGTCTGGATCGGGATCAACCGCTCACGTTCCTTGAGTTCAATTATATGATCATTCAAGCCTATGATTTCCTTGAGCTGAACAAGAAATATGATTGTATCCTTGAGATGGGTGGTGCTGATCAATGGGGCAATATTGTGAGCGGTGTTGAACTTGTGAGGCGCGTGAGCCACAAAACGGTTTATGGACTCACAACTCCCTTACTCACTACATCCAGTGGCTCTAAAATGGGGAAAACGGCTGGGGGAGCTGTGTGGCTTAATGCAGACCTTCTGTCCCCCTTCGATTATTGGCAGTTTTGGCGCAATACGGAGGACGTCAATGTGGGTCAATACTTAAGACTCTTTACGCTTCTTTCGATTGATGAAATTAAACGTCTTGAATCCTTAAAAGGTGCGGAAATCAATGAAGCAAAGAAAGTCCTGGCCGATGAAGCAACCCGTTTTATCCATGGGGAAGAGGCGGTCAAAATGTCTCGTGAAACGGCCCTAAAGCTATTTGAATCCCATGCTGCTAGCCTTGACGAATCGGCACTTCCTACAGTTCAATTAAGTAAAGATGAACTCGAGAAAGGAATTCCAATCATTGAGCTCTTCCATCGCCTCAATTTGGCGAGCTCTAAGGGAGAAGCCCGACGTCTCATTGAAGGAGGTGGGGCTCGTTTAAATGATACCCAAATCACCGATGAACTCCTTACCATCAACCCATCGTCCTTTGAGGGTCAAGAGATCATAAAACTTTCTGCAGGTAAGAAAAGACATGGCCTGGTGAAAAGGTAACTCAATCTATCTCATATCTCTTATTCAAGTATCTTTGGTCAGGAAGGCTTCATGGGTTACGATGCAGAAAACGCGATTGCTTGAATGCAGAAAACGCGATATGCTTAATGCAGAAAACGCGGAAGAAATTGTTATGAGCAAATATGGACGTTGGCAGAAAGATATTATAAAGAAGGCCCTTTTGACACGGCGAGTTGTCTTGTTGGCTGGACCTAGGCAATGTGGAAAGACAACGCTTGTTAAGCAGCTTGTTTCCAGTGATGTAGAATATCGAACCCTTGACTCGCTAGCCGCTAGGGACGCCGCAGCCAAGGACCCAGAGGATTTTGTTATGCATTCTGGTGAAACACTGATTATCGATGAGGTTCAGCGGATACCAGATTTAATAATCGCCATCAAAAAGGTTGTAGATGAAGACACTCGCCCCGGCCAGTATTTACTTACTGGATCGGCCAATATAGCCACTCTGCCTACTGTAAAAGAATCACTGGCCGGAAGAATACGGAAAATAAGATTACGCACACTTTCACAAGGTGAGATTAGAGGCACCCCTCCTGCATTTTTAGAACGCGCATTCGAACGAAATTTTAAATTTGGGTTTAATCCGATCACCAAGGAAGAAGTTGTAAAAACAGCTTCCATCGGTGGGTTCCCAGAGCCCCTCACTCTCAATGAGCGCGATCGAAGAGAATGGCATAGCAACTATATTACGACCTTGTTGGAAAGAGACCTCGCGGAACTCTACAATTTAGAGAAACACGACACCATGGGGAAACTAGTAGACATACTATGCGCGTGGTCAAGTAAGTATATGGATATGAACGCCATAGCAGCCGGTTTGGGGGTTCAGTGGCGCACACTAGACTCATACATCAACGCCCTGGCCGCGTTATATTTGGTAGAGCGCGTACCTCCATGGCGCAACACTGACTATGACCGCGTCGGCAAGAAGCCTAAGATCTTTATGGCTGATAGTGGATTGATGTTTTCGTTACTGGGCTGGAACTTGGAGCAACTTCGCTTCCAACCCGACATGTTGGGCAAATTAATTGAGACATTCGCTTATAATGAAATTGCAACACAAGCAGAAGCAAACCCCGGCCTGTTTGAGGTGTTCCATTACCGTGATCGCGAAAGGCGAGAAATCGATTTTATTATTATGAAAGAAAAGCAATCCATACTTGCCATCGAAATCAAGGCTTCCAATTCGGTTTCAGCCAGTGATTTTAAACACATGACCTGGTTCCAAAAGCATCTGGCGAAGGGGCGACCTTTCGTCGGCATCGTGCTTTATACCGGCGAGATACCTCTGTCCTTCGGCGATAATAAGTGGGCTATACCTTTCGGAATGCTCTGGGCTGATTAGATTGGTAAACATATTTTGACCAGCTGAGTTTGTGTGGTTTATCTGTCCGTGAGCGCTTAAAAAACGAAAGAGGAGGCAAATGCCGAAGCCTTTAAGTTATTAAGCGCAGCTGCTGAGGAGGGCAAAGCCCGACGTCTCATTGAAGGAGGTGGGGCTCGTTTAAATGATACCCAAATCACCGATGAACTCCTTACCATCAACCCATCGTCCTTTGAGGGTCAAGAGATCATAAAACTTTCTGCAGGTAAGAAAAGACATGGCCTGGTGAAAAGGTAACTGAGATAGGCTTTCTTGTTTTATCCCCTTAAAAACGAATGACTTGCGCATAATCTATAATTCATGATTATGCGCAAATTAAATGGTCGACAAAAAGTTGCGCGTAATCTATAATTCTTGATTATGCGCAAATTACCAGGGGGTCAATGATGAAGTCATCATTCTTTATAGGCCGGATGGAGGAACTTTCTCGCCTCAATCTTCTCTTTGAAAAACCAACTGCAAGTCTCGTTGTCGTAAAAGGCAGGCGACGCATTGGGAAAAGCCGTCTTATAGAAGAGTTTGCAAAAGGCAAGCGATTCTTGAGATTTTCAGGAATACCACCAACACCGAATATTACGGAACAAAGTCAGAGAGATGTTTTTGCACAGCAATTGGTTAAGCAAATTCCCGGCCCATCACTCAAAGCTTCTAACTGGGCAGAGTTGTTTACCTACCTTGCTAAGCAGGTAGGTAATGAGCCAACAGTCATTTTGTTTGATGAAATATCATGGTTGGGCTCACAGGATCCAACTTTTCTGGGTTTGCTTAAAAATGCCTGGGATATTGAATTTAAACAAAAACCAAATCTCATCCTTGTCCTGTGTGGATCAGTCTCAACGTGGATCCAGGAGAATATCATAAAAAGCACAGCTTTTTTTGGGAGGTTGTCTCTTGTCCTCAATCTTGAGGAATTGACCTTACCAGAATGCTCCACCTTTCTCGATAAACGAGGATTCAGGGGATCACCTTATGAGAAGTTTAAAATTCTCTCGGTTTTGGGGGGAATTCCCTTTTATCTCGAGGAAGTCCAAGCTAAATTAAACGCTGACGAGAACATCACACAACTATGCTTTCGGAAAAGTGGTATACTCGTTAATGAATTTGATTTGATTTTTCATGATCTATTTACAAAAAGAAATGAGACATACAAACGCATTATTGACGCACTTGTTTATGGGAGCCTTGAATTCAATCAAATTGCTGAAGCAATTCATTATTCGAAGGGAGGGGTATTAAGCGAATATCTGGATAACCTTATAGAAGCTGGTTTTGTTTCTAGAAATTTCACCTGGAACCTAAAAACAGGAGGGGAATCCCCTCGCCTTAGCCATTATAGACTGAGTGATAACTATTTAAGGTTCTATTTAAGGTACATTTCTCCACAAATGGGAAACATTGCGAGAGATGAATTTAGATTGGTGTCTCCATCAACTCTTCCCGGATGGGACAGAATGATGGGACTCCAATTTGAGAATTTAGTTCTAAAAAACCGTCAATTAATTAAAGAGGTTCTTCGAATTGCCCCTGAAGATGTTGTTATTGATAATCCCTATTTTCAGAGAAAAACGATAGCACATCCAGGATTTCAAGTCGATTATCTTATACAAACGCGTCATAAGGTTCTTTTTTTCTGTGAAATAAAATTTTCCAGGCAGGAAATTCGATCTAATATTATACATGAGATGAAATCCAAGATAGAGAAAGCTGCTCACCTTCGCGGGATGGCCTACTGTCCAGTACTTATTCACATGAATGGTGTTGAGGATGGAGTAGTGGACAGTCAGTATTTCACAGAGATCATTGATTTTTCTTCATGTCTCATTGAATAAAACTAAATCAAGCGCATTTCTTTTAAAGACGTATGACCATGACGGCCAATGATTAAATGATCCAAAACCCCAACATCAAGTTCACGGCCCGCATTCATGATTCGTCTCGTTAGATCAATATCTTCCTGGGAAGGTGTAGGGTCCCCACTGGGGTGGTTATGGACCATGATGAGATGACTGGCTCCGAGCTCCAGGGTTCGCTTTATGACTTCTCGTGGAAACACAGCTGTTTGATTGACCGTTCCATTGCCTTGAACTTCATCCGCAATCATATGGTGCTTATGATCTAAAAACAGCATTCGAAATTCTTCCACCTTCAAGTGGGACATTCGGGAACGGCAATACTTCAGCACGTCATCTCCAGATGTGAGCTGAGGGTGAAGGGAGACTTCTTCTCGAAGCAAGCGACAGGAGGCCTCATGCACAGCTTTAAGAGCAACAATCGTTGCCTCTCCCACACCGGGAACTGCTTTAAGCGCCTCAACATCAGCTTGAAATAAACCTGAAAGACCTCCAAATTCTTCAAGAAGTCTCTTAGCGAGAGGTTTAACGTCCCCTCTCGGGATCACCCCAAAAAGAATTAACTCAATAAGTTCATAGTCCGGTAGCCCTTTTGCACCTCCTTTGAGGAAGCGTTCCCTTAGGCGTCCGCGATGTCCTTCATGGGTTGTCATAGGGTAAATATCTCATATCCTGTTGAAGTTACACCAATACTGTGCTCAAACTGGGCTGATAGGGATTTGTCTCTTGTGACAGCCGTCCAGCCATCCTCAAGAACCTTTACCTCAAACCGACCTGCATTAATCATGGGCTCAATTGTAAAGAACATTCCTTCAAGAAGTTCCACTCCTGTATGAGGTCTACCAAAATGAAGCACTTCTGGCGCATCGTGAAAGACACGGCCTAAACCATGTCCACAAAAATCTCTTACAACTGAAAAACCCTTTGATTCAGCAAAACTTTGGATGGCGTGTCCAATGTCCCCTATTTGTGCTCCTGGCTTTACGACCTCAATACCCCGCATCATGGCTTCATAAGTCACATCAATTAATTTCTGAGCTTTCAAAGGGATTTTTCCAATAGCAAACATGCGGCTTGTATCTCCATACCATCCATCAAGTATGACAGTGATATCAATGTTAAGGATGTCACCAGCATAAAGCTTTTTTGGACCTGGGATACCATGACAAACAACATGATTAACAGAAGTACAAATCGATTTCGGATACGTTCCTTTGTAGTTTAAGGGGGCAGGGATCGCCTTATGACTGAGGATAAATTCGTGACATAAATCATTGAGCTCGCCTGTTGTTACCCCTTCTTTTACAAAGGGCGTAATATAGTCAAGAACACGTGCCGCAAGATGCCCTGCCTTACGCATGCTTTCGAAATCCGCTGGCGTATATATGGGTATATGAGCATTATCATTAGACATAAATAATCTCTTATTTAGGATTGACTATGCTCAGTATATCAACATTATTTAAAGCATCAAGGTATTCGTTTTGTGATTTTCCTCCTTGAAATCATTTCAACAAATCTTATTCATTGAATAATTCTACAGTTTAATAAAAAAAGTCAGTAAATTATCCGTTGATAGTGAAAAAATATATTGATTTGATTTTTTAACTGTAATATAGAATTCGGGCAACATAACAAGGGAAATACCAATGACAGAAAAAAATGAATCTCTAGATGTAATGGTTTTAGTGGCAGAAGTCGTGGCCGCTTATGTATCAAACCACGAAATGACAACTGATTCTTTGCCCACCTTTATAAAGCAGGTTCATCAAAGTTTATGCAATCTTAATTCAAGACAATCCTATGTTCATACATCCAGAACAGAACCAGCGGTTCCCGTTGAGGAATCCGTTCAAGCCGATTATATCGTTTGCCTCGAAGATGGTCGCTGTATGAAAATGTTAAAGCGTCACCTTAAAACGGCCTATAACATGACACCGGATCAATACCGTGAAAGATGGAATCTCCCCCATAACTATCCAATGGTTGCACCAAACTATGCAAAACGTCGTCAAAACATTGCAAAAGATATTGGCCTTGGCACACACAGGAAAGGCCGAAAAAAAGCCGCTTAGTCTTTTGTCATTGCGAGTGTAGCTGGATAAAGTTCCTCGCAATGACGATTAAAGAAATGAGAGCTAGAGGGAGGACACATCTCTGCTTGAATCAAAACCACTTATTGAGCTTATTCATGTTTCAAAGACCTTTCAAAATGAAAGTGAGCTCAGCATAAAGGATATATCCTTATCAGTGCGAAGTGGTGAATGTTTGGTGATTATTGGCTCCTCGGGTGGAGGCAAATCAACGTTATTGAAGTTAATCAATGGGCTTGAAAAGCCCACCAGCGGAACCATCCTTATCAAAGATAAGAATATAAATACCTATGATATCCTTGAGTTAAGGCGTTCCTTCTTCGGATATGTGTTTCAAAAAAGTGGTCTTTTCCCCCATATGACTGTGGGAGAAAATATCAATATCGTCCTTAAACTTACAAAAAAACCTCCTGATTTTCGGAAAAAGAGGATCAAAGAATTACTTGAATTTATGCACCTTGATCCCACAATCTATGCGGATCGCTACCCTTCCCAGCTCTCAGGGGGCGAACAACAACGCATTGGTGTTGCCCGAGCTCTTGCAACGGATAATGAATGTCTTCTCATGGATGAACCTTTTGGAGCTTTAGACGCCTTAACTCGAAATGAATTACAGAATGAAATTATCCGCTTAAAAGAAAACCTTAATAAGACGATCATTTTTGTAACACATGATGTGGTTGAAGCTTTTAAGATCGGGGATCGCATCGCTGTATTACAGCAAGGGACACTCGAACAAGTTGATACAAAAGAGAAGCTCATTCTTTCACCAAAAACACCCTTTGTTGAACAATTGGTGGGTACGGTTAATAAGGACTGATTATGAGTGATTTTCTCCATTATATCTATGAACATCGGTCTCTTCTTTCCGAGAAGGTTTTTGAACATGTCTCTCTTACCTTGGCATCCCTTGTTCTTGCTTTTTCGATTGCCATACCCCTTGGGATTTGGATTCGAAATATACCCTATTTTGGAAACTCAGTCCTGAAAGCGGGAAGTATTTCACAAACGATTCCAAGCCTTGCCCTTCTTGCTTTTTTGGTTCCATTACTCGGGCTCGGGACAACTCCTACAATTTTTGTTCTTACGTTTTATGCCCTTTATCCTCTCCTTCTTGCGACAAACACAGGCTTAAAAAATGTACCGCCTGAATGTTTGGAAGCGGCAGATGGCCTCGGTTTTTCCACTTTCAATAAACTCAGGTACGTTGAGTTTCCTCTTGCTCTGCCCTTTATTATATCCGGGCTTCGTATTGCCACCGCCATGACAATTGGCATTGCAACCATTGCAGCCCTCATTGGTGCGGGGGGCCTGGGAGATTTTATTGTTCAGGGTCTAGCTTTGAATGATTCTTCTTTAATATTGCTAGGCGCAATTCCCACAGCTCTACTGGCTCTCTCTTTTGATTTTGGAATTTCTCACCTCGAGAAGAGAATGAGAAACAGAGAATCCAAGAAATCGAAAGTTCAAAAGGTCCTCTTCATCTTTCTCATGGCCTCACTTCTTGTTGCTGTCACGAAGGATTATATTCTGAAGCCAAAACCTGACCTTATTATTGGGAGCAAGAATTTCACTGAACAAAATATTCTTGCTGAAATCATTGCACAACAGATTGAAAAGAAAACAAATTTAAAAGTTGAACGATTGTTCAATTTAGGAGCAACGGCTATTTTGCATCAAGCGATGGTGAAAGGTGAGATCGATCTTTATCCCGAATATTCAGGGAGTGCATATGTTACGATTCTTAAGAAAACCGTAAGCGAAAACCAGCCAGATTTAGAGATACTTGAAACTCTAAAGTCAAGTTACAAGAAGGATTTTAATTTCCTTTGGCTTGATCCTTTTGGCTTTACAAACTCACAGTCTCTTGCGGTCAAACGAGACTTTGCGAGGCTTCATCACCTTTTGACCATGAGTGATCTTGCAAAGGTCTCTCCTCAATTAAACCTTGCGGTCCCTCCTGATTATCTTATGCGTCCTGATGGTTTACCTGGTCTTCAAGATAAATATCACTTGAAATTCAAGAAGATAATGCAGGTTGAACCCAGCTTGATGTATGCCGCAATCGATAATAACCAAGTTGAGGTGATCGCTGCCTTTACAACGGACGGGAAGCTTCTCAAACATGATCTTGTTGTTTTAAAAGATGATAAGAAGCTCTATCCTCCTTACTTTGCTTCACTGGTTATTCGAATGCCAGTTGTCGAACGACATCCTGAGATCATCACAGCTCTAACCCCTCTCATCGGATCCCTAACGAATGACAAGATGATGAAGTTAAATGCGCAGGTTGAAGTTGAAGGAAAAACACCTGCCGAGGTCGCACGTCAATTTTTAAATGAAATTAACTATTTACCATAATCCCCATCGGCGTCATCCTCGCGAGTCCACCAGGAGCAACTTTGTTGCGAGGGGGGACGAATGCGGGGATCCAGGACAAAAACTATTGCGAAGCAATTATAAGTTTCTTACATCCCTTCGGGATGAGTAAGTGGCCCTGGATCCCCGCATTCGCGAGGATGACACTCCTTGAGGTAAGTATGTGATGAATTTTAACTAAGGGCTTCTTCTTCCTTGATTTCCGTTTCAATTGAGGAAAGATAAGGATAAAATTCTTTCAAAGCACCCATGACAACAAAATGATAATTTTCAATAGTTTCTGCTACTTCTTGATTGGGGCAAGATAAGTACGCTACCTTTCCTTCAGGGGAAATCCTTATGAGTTTTGTCTTCCATAAATCGGCAAAGGCCGTTGGCCCCAGGATGCTTAAGATAGAACCGCAAATTCTCCGCCAAAGAGGGTCTTGAATTTCTGACATACCTTTCCTTAAAGGTGATAAATTATCGTTTAACAAAGAATCAGAAAAAGGCTTTTCTCTCAAAATGGAGATTGCTTTTTCATAGATACTGTCTGGATAAGTCGAAATACTTCCTGAAGCAAGAATCCAATCAAGAGATGGAGTTCCCCCTTCATTTCCTTTGTCCAAAACGGGTTGGGACAAAGATGATTTTAGGTTCGCATTTTTCAACATATCAATCACCATTTCTAATTGTTTGTTTATAAATTTGAGGATTACTCCTCAGCTCTTCTAATAACAACAAAAACAAAATAACTAATTTAATAAAAAACTGAAAAACTATAATCTGGTTATTAATTTTATACTTGAACCATTACACCACATCATACCAAACAATTTCACTTAGTCAAGAAAAATATTCTAAAAATAGCACGGAAATTTTTTCGTTGCTATTTTTTCAACTTATTTCATTTAAGCCTTATTTTCTGTTGACTTACACCTCATTATTAAGGATCCAGTTTTGATAATCCTATCCTCACCTGAAATGAGAAATCAAGACATTTTAAAAAAGAAATAAGATTTTAACACATTGATTTAAAAAGAAATTAAAAGAACTTATAAAATTTAAGCATAAAAATTTTGTCTTGAGCTACATAAATATTGAATAGCTAATATGCATATTTTTTGATCTTTTTGAATTCACTTGATTTAAACAGGGTTTGATCCTATTTAAGATGTCCGTCATGAAGGGTCAGGATGCGGTCCATCTTTTTGGCGAGGTCCATATTATGAGTGGCTATAAGCGCTGCCAAGTTTTCTTGCCTCACAAGATCAATCAGAACCTCAAAAACGGAACTTGATGTATGCTCATCCAAATTGCCCGTTGGTTCATCAGCAAGTAGTATTTTCGGTTTATTCGCAAGCGCTCTCACGATTGCGACACGCTGTTGTTCACCTCCAGAGAGGCGTGCGGGACGATGACTGGCTCTCTCTAAGACCCCAACCTTTTTCAGAAGCACATCGGCTCGCGTTTTAGATTCTGCATAGGTTTGTCTTGCTATCATTTGCGGCAATATAATATTTTCTTCCGCATTAAACTCTGGCAGAAGATGATGAAACTGATAAACAAATCCAAGAACATTGAGACGGATTTTTGTGCGTTCTGAATCATTTAACTTTGCACATTCAACACCATCAATGATGATCTCTCCCCCATCTGCTTTTTCAAGGAGACCTGCAGTTTGAAGAAGGGTAGATTTACCGGAACCACTAGGGCCGACAAGGGCGACGATTTCACCTGGCTTTAAGTCAAGGCTAACTTCCTTTAGGACATGGAGAGCTTCCGTTCCTTGCGTAAATGTTCGTGTCAGACCTTTAAGTGAAAGGATCGGTTTACTCATAACGAAGGGCCTCCACCGGATCCAGTCTTGAGGCTCTCCAGGAAGGATAGAGGGAAGCCAAAAAGGTAAGAACTAAAGAAATGACAACGACTTGAATCACTTCCCACGGGTCAACGCGCGCTGGTAGTTTTGAAAGGAAGTAAATTTCGGCTCTAAAGAGTTCTGCCCCTGATAAAGATTCAATGAACTTTCGGATGGAATCTATATTCCAGGAAAAGAGAAGTCCTCCCAGAGTTCCCACAAAAGCGCCTAAAACCCCTATAGATGAACCTGCAATAAAGAACACCCGCATAATCATACCCTTTGTGGCCCCCATGGTCCTCAGGATGGCGATATCCCGTCCCTTATCCTTCACAAGCATGATTAAGGTTGAAATCACGTTAAAAGAGGCAACGAGAATGATCAGGGTTAAAATGATGAACATCACGTTTCGTTCAACTTTGATGGTGCTAAAAAATTCCTTGTTAGACTGTTTCCAATCCACAACGCGGGCCTTATGATCTTCAAGGATATTGTATATTTCTGCCTTAAAGACTTCACTCTTCTCAGGATTATCCGTAAAGGTTTCTATTCCAGAGACACCTTCTCCGAGCTGAAAGAATTTCTGTGCTGTCTCAAGAGGAACAAAGACGAAAGCGGAGTCATATTGAATAATACCTGCGTCAAAGATACCCCCAATTTCAAAGGTACGGGTTCTTGGCATCGTTCCAAAAGCTGTTTCCGTTCCTTGAGGAGAAAGCAGTGTGAGTTTATCTCCGACCGTTAGTCCTAGTTTTTCGGCGAGTCTTCTTCCAATAAGGGCAGAGTTTGCCTTATTAAAAAGGCTGAGCCCGCCTTGGATGAGGTTATCTGTGACGTTCTTATGATCTTTGAGATCCTCTAAATAGAGACCATGGACCATGACCCCTGAAGCATTTCCATGTGCTGAGCCAATGGCTTGTCCTTCCACAATTGGATTTGCTCTTGTAATACCTGGGATTTTCTTAATTTTTTCCGTGAGCTCATCATAGTCAGGCAAAGCACCCGTATTACTGTAAACCGTCAAATGGCCATTCATGCCTATGATTTTCTCTAGAAGATCATGACGAAAACCATTCATCACGGACATGACGATGATGAGGGCTGCCACGCCTAAGGCTATTCCAAGGAAGGAAAACCAGGCAGTGACAGATATAAATCCTTCTTGTCTGCGGGCTCTTAAGTATCTGAAGGCGACATATCGCTCAAAGGCTGAAAACACAAGTATCTCCTCTTACTTCGCCAGATAATAGACTGCTCCTTACTTTCCAGCAAATGATTTATTAAGTCTTTCCTGAAAAGAAAAATGATAACGGGTATGCTTGCGTTCTCCTGTTTTCAAGAGAACACCCATGACAACGAGTTCATGTAAGTCTCTTGTTGCGCTCGCCCGTGACGTTTGTGTGATGCGAATAAAATTTTCGCACTTAACCCACCCTTAAAACCTTCAGGTCCTTCTCTGAACATCCGTAGTAAAATCTTTAAGGAACTCGGATTCTAGGTGCTCTAATTTGCGAGAATCGTAAGTAAATTCGGCCAATATTTTTGTTGCCAATTCCATTTCATGAGTTATACAAAACCCTCCTATAACTCATAATAATGCATTTTTTGAGTTATAGGGAGGGATTTTATACCTCACACGAGATTAAGACTTAGGTTTATCTGTCGGTATTTTTGTTTCTTTCGGGTAAACAGCCTCTATCCTCTTTCCTAATTCTTCTTCAGTTAGGAATCCGGGAACGACAGTTTTCTCACCAATAATCATTGTTGGTGTTCCATTTACACCTATGGCTTTTGCGAGTGCTAAGGTTTGATCAATTTCTTGTTGCACTGTTTTTGATTTCATATCCGCTTCAAGTTTTTTCTCATCAATGCCTAATGAGGTTGCTGTCTTAAACAACTGGGTTGTTGTCAAACGCCCATCCGCAGAATATATGGCTGTTTGGAGTTGCTCATATTTTCCTTGATTTTTTGCTGCAAGAAGAGCTTTAACGGCTTCTTGTGACTCGTTCCCCATTATAGGGAGTTCTTTAACGATGACTTTCAGATTCTTATTTTTTGAAAGGTAAGTGATCAGTTCCTTATGAAACTTCTTACAAAACCCGCAGTAAGGATCCATGAAAACAACTAAGGATTGGGTTCCTGAAGGGTTACCAAGTATAGGGGAGGATGCGTCTTTGAAAATCTTGTCCTTATTTGATTCTACAGCCTTTTCCATACTTGCAAGAGCTTCTTTCTCTTGCTTTTCCATTCCCGCTTGGATGGATGTCATAATGAGTTCAGGATTCTTGGAAATGTAAGTACTGACAACTTTTTCAATTTCTTGAACTTGATCCGGTGTAAAACTTGCCAGTTGTGGTTTTGTGGTTGCTTGCACCCCATATGAGAAAGCAAGTGCTGCTGCACAGGTGAGCAAACTAAGGTGGTATTTATTCATTGATTCATCTCCCTTTTAGTTAATTATTTGAATATACTCTTTTTTTGGGAAGCCCACAAGGCGTATAACTGAATAATACATTGTAATTTCGTAGTCAGAGTACGAATTTACAAGGTGGGTTCTTAACTACAACGCCCCAGAGATAGCATCTAGCCCTGCCTGGGCACATTCTCCGTCAAGCTGAGGGTTTGCCCCACTGATTCCGATGGAGCCAATATGTTCTCCATCCTTGGTGATGATAGGCAGACCTCCCTCAAGAAGTACGATCCCCGGTACTCCTAAGTAAGGTCCCCCTTCAATGGAATTGTTCCTCTCACTCAAAGCTTTTGTAGAAATAGGAATGGAGGCTGAAGTCATGGCTTTGAGCTGAGCCATCCTAACACTCACAAAGTTATTTCCATCCATTCGTCTATAATATTTAAGATTTCCGTGATTATCCATTATAGCCACGACGATCTTCAGCCCTGCTTCAATGGCTTTTGCTTCTGCAGCATCGGCCATTTTCTTCGCCATATCCAATGAAAGTGCCTTTGTAGGATAAGTCATTGATTTCCCCCTGCCGCCGCAAGAACAGCTTCGACGTGGTCAGGAACACTCACTTTTCGCCAGATATGAACAACCTTTCCCTTCTCATCAATGAGAAATGTCGATCGTTGAATACCAAAGTATTTCCGTCCATACATGGATTTTTCAACCCAAACTTGATATTTTTCACAGACATCACCCGTTGTATCCGAACCTAAAATAAAATTTAAATTTTCCTTTTCTTTAAAATTTGCATGACTTTTGATAGAGTCTTTAGATATACCAATAATGACTGTATTTAATTTATCAAATTGGGGCTTGTAATCTCTGAAAGAACAAGCTTCTTTAGTACAACCGGATGTGCCATCTTTAGGATAAAAATAGACGATGACTTTTTTACCACGAAAATCTGAAAGTGATACAACCTTCCCTTCATCAGTGGGAAGGGTAAATGGAGGGGCCTCATGCCCCAATGAGACTGTCATACAGTGCTTCTCTTTCTATTACCAAGGGTGTTTTTGAGCTCATGAAGTTTACGCTAGTCACTCGCATAAGAAAAGCTGTTTTAGAGAAGAAGTGGTTACGCCTTCTGTTAAAAACCGTTGGGTCCTTATTTACGATTCTCACGGTTTTATTCTTGATCTTATTAGCAAGGCTAGCAATTGGCCCTATAAATCTTGATTTTTTAACACATGATATTCAGTCAGCTCTTCGTGCTCCTGAGGTTGGACTCAGTGGCTCTATTGAGCATACCCAAATGGTATGGCGGGATTTCAAACATCCTCTGGAGATTGAGCTCGTTGGAGTAACAATTAGGAAAGATCAAAATCCGAACTGGTTAAAAATTGATCACATAGGCGTTTCCCTTCGGCTTTATCGACTGCTCATGGGAGAGGTTTCCCTCAAGAACATCAGGATTTATCATCCTCAAATTCTCATTGAAAGAGAAGAGAATGGTGAGTTCTCTCTTGGATTTGGTGAAAAAACACCGAACCAAGAATTCTCATTAAAGGAACTTGCCCCTCTCCTCGCTTTAGGGGGCGGTTCAAATAAGGCCCTTGGTAAACTCAACGATTTAAGCCGTATCTCCATCCTTAATGCAGAAGTCATCCTAAAGGATAATGTTGAGGATCTTTTATGGGATTTACCGAAATGTACCCTTGTTCTTAAAAGAAGGACAAATGGATTCAGAATTGATCTTTCCCTTTATCCCACTGATGACGCAGGATATCTGGCTCTTGGACTTGATCATGCTCTTGAGTCATCTCGTTTTGATTTTTATGCTAATTTTCATCACATCGCTTTTAAAAAATTAATTAAAAGTGATCGTCCGACCATTGGCTCAGCTTCCTCGGATGACAGTATAATGGATGAAATTTTGACACTGATCCAGCATTGGGACATCCCTTTAAATGGCAAAGCACATATTGCTCTCATCCCAGAGTCCTTTCAAGTCATTGAAGGTAAAATGAATATCGATATTGAAAAGGGTAAGCTTGATTTATCGGTCGCCAATTTACTTCCTCTTCCCGTGAGCTCAGGGAACCTAACGATTGCTATGACGCCACAAGTCATCGAAGTTAAGAACGCATCCCTTTTATCTGAGGAAATGTTGATCAACTTATCGGGAGTTTTAAAGTCAGACACATCACCAATTGTGCTTTCAAACCTATTCGAAAAAAACCAATCTCTTGAGGTACATGGAAAAATTCAAGATCTATTCCTTGATCATCTTTCCGCTCTTTGGCCTCAAAAGATGGCTGAACACGCGCGAGCTTGGATTACAAAAAATGTGCGGGTGGGCACATTGACCGAAGCCAAATTTGTCCTCAAGGGTCAAGGAAGTGAGAAAGGTCTTGTTATTAATGACCTTACGGGAACTCTTAAAGGCGAGAATGCAGAGATTACCTATATTGAAGGGCTGCCACCTGCGAGCCATATAAAGGTCGAATCCACATTCAATCAAAAAGGCTTTAATATCAAATTGTTAGAAGGAGACGTCAAGGGCGTCAAACTTCAAGAAGGGTATGTATTCATTCGGGATCTTGATACGAATAATGAGTCTCTATCTTTAAAAATTCAAGCCAAAGGTCCTTTTTCTGACATGTTAGATGTTCTTGATCATAAACCATTAGAATATGCCTCTTATGGAGGCATTAACCCCCAAAGGGCAAAAGGAGAGGGGAGCTTTAACCTTCAAATAGGATTTCCCCTTGTACGCGATTTGGCCTTCAAAGACGTTTCCCTTAACCTAAAAGGAAAGCTTGAGAAAGTTGAAATTGAGCGGGAGATTACCTCAGACCTTACTGCCAAGATTAAAGACGGGAACTTCAGTGTCAATGTGACACAAGACCAAATGATGATCCAAGGTCAGGGAAACCTCAATCAACTGCCTTCCCAATTATCCTATATTCATGATTTTAAGGATACAAAGCCCTACCAACTCCAAATCATCATTGATACAATCGCAACATTTGATGATTTCAATCGTTTTGGTTTTGATTACCGGGAATATGGAAAAGGGTCGACGGAAGCCAAATTAACCTTCACATTAGAACATGATAAGAAAAGTCGACTCATTGTTGACTTAAATACCAAAGGGTCTGTCCTTAACTTTCCTCCCCTTAGGTGGGAGAAGAAGGCAGGAGAGGAAAGTCATATTTCCTTTGCTCTTGTTTTCAAGGATGGAAAACTTTCAAAGATGAAAGATATTAGTCTCTCCTCACCCACATACACTCTCAAAGGCGATGTTCTTTTTGACGAAAACAAATCATGGAAGGCTGTTCATCTTTCTGAATTTAAAGGCCCCTACACGGACACGGAAGTGACTCTTCATCACACACAGGGGAATTCCTATGAGGCCACGTTCAAAGGTCAAAGTGTCGATGTGGAGCAATTCCTTGAATATGTGAATCAGGGAACAGAAGAAAAGGATCATGAACAAACCGATATCAAACTCCATGCGGATGTTGAGGAACTTCGGATGGGAGAAGGAAAAGTCTTTAAATCCGTTCATGCGACAGCTGATCTCAGCCTTTTGGGTAAGGATCACACCTGGAACCAGGTTCAACTCAGAGCCAAAGCAGGCGAAGGTACCGCCTACAAAGGAGATATGGCCAATGTCTCAGGAGGTATCCTTTTTGATATTAAACCGGGTGATGACAAGACCCAAACCTTGGAAGTCAGGGCTAATGATGCAGGGCAATTTTTAAAGAATCTCAGTATCTATGATGCCATTCAAGGAGGGTATATAACGATAAAAGCCAAGAGAAAGATCGGTGAACCCTATCAAGGTGTCTTTAAACTTAAGAACTTCAATGCAACGGAAATTCCTTTGCTCGCTCGATTTGCAGCTCTCCTTTCTCCCATGGGGCTTGCGAACCTCTTTTCAGAAAATAAAACCTTGTCCATGGATCGCTTTGAAAGCAATTTTGATTATAGTGATCAAGAAATTATCGTTAAAAATGGTATTGGGAAAAGTATATCTCTCGGATTTACTGTAGAAGGTAAACTTGATCGTATCGCCCGAACGTATACTTTAAAAGGCAATGTGATTCCAGCTCGCTTTATCAATTCTATTTTAAATAACATCCCCTTGATAGGACCCCTTATCTCAGGAGGTGAGGGAGAAGGTCTCTTTGCGGTTGCGTATACGGTTACGGGAACTTTTGACAAACCTGAGATTGCCCTAAACCCACTTACCGCATTAGCCCCTGGATTTATCAGGAAAATTTTTCAAAGCCTTGGAAGCGATGAGGAGTAGGGGGAGAGGTGACCCATCTACTCCGCCCCAAAGGTAAAGGCAAACGCCGCGAGGCCAGCGCTTCGATCTCAATTACACCTGTGATCACTTTTTTCTAATTTTTTCTCTTTGAGCTGGTATTTAATTTCTTTTATTTCACGCTTTAACTCAGCTTCAAGTTCTTCAACAGTGGGTAAATGAAACTTATATGTACTGGTAAATATTTGCTTTGCTTTTTCCCCTAAGGTGTATTGGACCATTGCTTTACTTTTTTCGGTGCATAAAACTAAACCTATCGTTGGATTATCGTCAATTGATTTAATGTGCTGATCGAAATAGTTTACATAAAGTAATATTTGCCCAAGATCTCCATGCGTAAGCTTATTTGTCTTAATTTCTATAATTATGTAACATTTAAGTATAGTATGATAAAAAACAAGATCTGTATAATAATTATCGCCATCTAATGTCAATCTTTTTTGACGATCAATAAATGCGAAACCCTTTCCAAGCTCCAAAAGAAATTTCTGCAAGTTATCTATAAGGGCTTCCTCCATTTTTGATTCAACCAATCTGTGTGATTCAGGCAATCCTAAAAATTCTAAAACTATTGGTTCTTTAATCGCATCTTGTGGGTTGATTAGTTCTTGTCCTTTGTAAGCTAATTCTAACACTCCTTCTTTGTCTCTGCTTTTTGCTAATCGATCGAATAATAAACTCCCAACTTGTCTTTGCAGTTCTCGTGCAGACCAGTTGTTTTTTGAAGCTTCAATTGTATAGAAAGAGCGAGTTTCTGGTCGTTTTATACGAATGAGTTGGACATAATGAGACCATGATAAGTTGGAATGAAATTTTAAATCTGCTTTTGAATTCCGCGACGGTGTTGCGGAATTCTCGCTTAAACTACCATAGGGATATATAAGATAGAATTTTCGAGCCCTTTCTAGGTTATCAACACTAAATCCTCTACCATATTTTTGTGTTAACTTATTTGAAAGTGTTTGCAAAACGGCTTTGCCATAGGCTGAACGCTCACTCCCTTTCTGTTCTTCTTCTATAATTTCTTTACCTATATTCCAGAATGTATTGACCATTTCAGTATCAATAGCTTTTTGAACATTCCGACGAGCCTGATCTATGTGTAATTGAACTTTTGTATACAGATCCTCTATGTGAGAAACATCAAGAGTATCAAAGTTTTCTTGGATACTTTTTTTTAGTTTATATGTTGATTTATCATTCATGAGCTTGCTCCAATAATAGAGAAAATCTAGATAGATGACTTACACCGTTAAGAGAATAAGCCTTAAAAATAATAAAAAAGGTTTACTTATCGTTACTCTGCCCCAAAGGTAAAGGCAAACGCCTCAAGGCCAGCGTCCAGCGCTTCGATCTCAATAATCCCCATTGTCATTTCCTTAAAGGAGATGAGCTCATAAAGCGTGCTTCGGTCGATACTCAACTCCTTAGTAGGCTTTCCATTGAAGAGAACCTTCACTTTCTGCGGCGTTTTTGCGTTTCCTGGAGCCATCACGAGATACACTTGTTTAGCATAGAAATGATACTTTAAAGACGCGTTAGGCTCGTTGGCTGTGATGTGTTGAGAACCTGACGTCCATTTTCCTTTCAAAGCCCACTGATTCAAAGGAATGTCCGTTGGATAGGTGTAGACTTCTTCCCTATCCCGTGCGAGTCCTTGAGGGCTACTAAAGCCTTCCGCTCGTATATATCCTAGGTACGTTTCTGGAGATTGGAGAGGACTAATTGGCACCTTTATTTCCTCTGGTTCCTTATAGTCCGCCATTGTTCCGAGTCCCAACAAGTACCTGATATTATTCTCTGTGACCTCGTACTCTCCTTCACCAAAATGGGTATAGACAACCTGTCCGTTGCTGTTGATTAAGTAATGGGCTGGCCAATACCGATTCGAAAAATTGAGCCATGTTTTGAGTTCGTTATCGATCGCAACCGGATACAAAATTCCGTATTCTTTTACAGCCTTTTCAACGTTTTCGATTTTCTTTTCAAATTCAAATTCAGGGGAATGGACTCCAATGATGACAAGACCTTTGTCATGATATTTTTTGTACCAATCTTTTATATAGGGCAGTGTGCGAACACAATTGATACAAGAGTAAGTCCAGAAATCGATGAGGACTACTTTTCCTTGTTTCTTCAACTCCTCAAGAGTTAGGGGTGGGGAGTTTATCCAGTGATTAATTCCTGTTATTTCAGGCGCAGAATAGGGAGTCAGGACGCCATTAATCAGCTGTGACGCTGGAAGGAACTCTCGTGGAGCTATGGGAGGTCCTTCGACAAGGGCTAATTTTTGCCAGACATCAAATTTTGTAAACAGCATGGTCACAATGATGATAGAGGCAAGGACCTTCCGAACGACGCTCGCATGACGGGATGCGGCTTTAATTTGCTGGAGTATGGTTTTGCTAAAAAGGGTGATGACCAGCATAGGCAACGCAACGCCTATGCTAAAGGCTGTTAGAATCAACTCAGCCTCCGTATCTACCTTTTGTTGAAGGGTCTGGACAAGAACAGCAGCCATGATTGGGCCGGCACAAGGCGTCCAAATCAAAGCAATACCTGATCCAATTAGAACCCCACTCCAGTATCCCTTGGGAAGCCTGGCCTCCGCCTTATCTGAAAGAGTTTGTCCTAGATTCGCAAATCTTTGAAAATACGCGCTAAATTTATCACTTAATGTATCGGAGAAAAGAATAATGCCGAATGCAAGGATAAGATAGATCGCAATATTTTGAAGAAGCATAGGATCTATGTTGATGAAGCTAAAGAGTTTACGGGCAAAAAGGGTGAATAGGACAAAAGTAATAATAAACCCTGTGATAATGCCATAAGGGCGGAGCTTTCCTCCTTGAATACCTGTTACCAAAATCACAGGAAGAATAGGCAGAATACAAGGAGAAAGAACCAGGCCCATGCCTTCAATAAAAGAAAGCCATAAGACACTATGATCCATTGTGTTTCTCCCTGTTGCTGTCTTTCGTCACCTCTCTCCTTGTGGGAGAGGTGATCGCTCTTCTTATCTTTTAAGGCTTCAACCGCATGTGTTGATCCAGGGTCATGTGATCATATCCCGCGAGCCCAAATTTGGTAATCAATCGTTGCAAATCCTTTGTATAGGCCGTTCCTCGAACGGAATACTTCACGAGCTGTGGCGCAAGTTTATGACCATTTGGTGCCTGATTATTCTTGCGTTGCATTGCCCTTTCCTTGCGAAAACCAGCGTAAGCTTGGTGACGGTTTAAATTCGTGATGTAGGCCACCACACTGTGGTAGAGACTTTCAAACTTCTGCACCTTTGTTTTTGTAGCCATATGACCAAAAGTAGAATTCTTTGCAAGGGCTGCGTGGGATGTTCCTCCCCCTGTCTCAATAATACCTTGAGCAAGGGCGAGGGATGCTGGTACCACATCCACATGGACAAGGAGGGCTTCAATCTTGGTGGATTTACAGCGATGGTCGGATGCGAGCTTTGTGAGCCACATTTTCTCCGAATGACGTAAGTGTCCGCCTTCCTTAAGACGAGCTTGCATTTCCAACAAACGATTACGATCCTGCAGGATCATCTCGTTGACTTTCAGAATATGGGGCAGAAGAACTTGAATAAACTCATGATTTGAGGCTTTTTTATTCTTCATATCCTTGGGAAGGGCTTGGACATAAAGGCGAGGAACAGTCCCTCCATTTTTGACCTTAGCAAGAGTATAGTCACAACTTTTAAAAGCTTGAGAGAGTTCTTTCACACTGGAGACTTTAAGATGCTTCTCCTGGGGAGACACAAGACCAAAAGCCTTAGCAGAACCTGCATGAGCTGTTTGTGTTTGTAGGGGCTCTGGTGCTGCAACAGGGCAGGAAGTGCGGTACAAACCAAAACCAATTTGTCCAACAACCGTAAGACCCAAAAGGGCAACGAGCGAGATTTGGGTTTTGTTTTGCTTTCCTAAGAACGACTTCAACATAATACTCTCCTTAATTCTCAAGTGCTCTGACTTCAACGACTTCAGGCACGTAGTGTCGCAGCATATTTTCAATGCCCGACTTAAGTGTTGCCGATGAACTCGGGCAACCAGAACAAGCGCCTTGCATACGTACATACACGACCCCATCCTCAAAGCGATCAAAGGCAATGTCTCCTCCATCCATAGCCACCGCTGGCCTTACACGGATATCGAGAATTTCCTTAATCTGTTTTGCGATCGGATCATCATGGTCACTGGCCCCTACACTTGTTCTTTCACCGTAAAACAAGGGCTGATGGGTAATGAAGTGCTCCATAATCACCGAGAGCACAGACGGCTTTAAGACCGCCCAAGAAGGATCCTCTTCCTTCGCAATCGTTATAAAGTCCGACCCAAAAAACACACTTTTAACCCCATCAATCTTAAAAAGATGTAACGCTAGAGGGGATTTGGTGGCCTCTTCCTGAGTTTTAAACTCTGCCGTTCCTTCTGTCATCAGAACACGGCCTGGAAGAAATTTTAATGTGGCCGGATTTGGTGTTTCCTCTGTTTGTATAAACAATAGTCTTCACTCATCCTTAATTTTGATGAATGTTAAGTAACAGTTAAAATCAAATTTTGCAAGTCTTTTGAGTTAAGTCATTGATTATAAACAATTATAGTTGTGAGTCATTCCTTGACATCCCTTGTCTACCCTTTTACCTTACGCAAAAAAGGAGTGATCGGGATGTCTGATGATCCTGCATTAGACAAATTAAAAAAAGAAATTCAAGAGGCAAAAAGGGCCTCTCATCCTCACAAGCCATCAAAACCTGCTTCCGCCTCAAATAGGTATTTCAATGTGGGGGTTGAGCTTGTTTCTGGTGTGCTCGCTGGCGTTGGCGTAGGTCTTCTTCTTGACTGGGTTTTTGGGACATCCCCATGGGGTCTCATTTCTTTGTTTATTCTTGGCTCAGCAGCGGGTATGTTGAATATATATCGGTCCTTAACCCGAGAGGAAAAGAAAGAAAAACCCCATGACTGATCCCCTCCATCAGTTTGAAATTCATAAGCTTATTCCGTTGAAAATCAATGGGTTTGATGTGTCCTTTACAAATTCATCACTTTTTATGGTACTCGCTATTCTCGCGACAACACTCTTTCTTGTCGGAGGGATGGTGCGGGCTAAGCCTATTCCTGGACGGTGGCAATCTATGACGGAGCTCTCCTACTCCTTTATTGCCAATTTACTTGATGAAACGGTTGGCCTAAAGGGTCGGCAATTTTTCCCCTTTGTTTTTACCTTGTTCATGTTCATTCTCATGGGGAATGTTTTGGGGATGCTCCCTTATACCTTTACGTTTACAAGTCACATCATTGTCACCTTTGGGTTGGCTGTGATTGCTTTTGGGGTTGCAACTCTTGTCGGTTTTATCCGTCACGGCTTTCATTATTTCACACTCTTTGTTCCAAAAGGGGCCCCGGTTTATATGCTTCCCCTCATTGTCCCTATTGAGATTCTCTCATACCTTTCAAGGCCCATTAGTTTATCCGTTCGTTTGTTCGCGAATATGATGGCTGGTCATACGATGCTCAAGGTCTTTGCTGGTTTTACAATTGCCCTCGGCATTTATGGGGTTGTGCCATTGGCTGTGAATACGCTTCTCACGGCTTTTGAGTTCCTAGTTGCTGTTTTACAAGCCTATGTTTTTACGATATTAACATGTATATATTTACAAGATTCAATTAATTTACATTAGAAAAGGAGAAGAAGAATGGATGTTGAGTCAGCGCGTATGATAGGAGCAGGGCTTGCGGTTGTAGCTCTGGCAGGTGTTGGTTTGGGTATCGGTATGATTTTCTCATCTCTCATTACGGCTATTGCCCGAAATCCATCGGCCCGAGATCAGGTTTTCCCAGTTGGAATTTTGGGGTTCGCTTTAACAGAAGCCGTTGCCCTTTTTGCTTTGCTCATCGCCTTTCTAATTTTGTTCAAGTAAAGCTATAGGTCATGCCTCAACTCGACTCATCCACCTATTCTTCTCAGCTATTTTGGCTCGTGGTGTGTTTTGTTGTCCTTTATTTTATTTTGTCCTATATCGCCCTTCCGAAGATCGCTAAGGTTTTAGAGGCACGTGAGGAAACCATTGAAGACAAAATAAATAAGGCCAGCATGTATCGGGAACAGGCAGAAAACCTCCTTGCGGATTATGAAGCGATCCTCGCTCAAGCAAGGGAGGACGCTCACCTCCATTTAAAAACGACATCGACGACTGTCTCAGCCGAGCTGATGCGTAAACAAAAGGAAGTGCTTGATAAGTTAAATGATCGTCTTCATTTGGCAGAACAAGAGCTTTACAGGTCACGCATTGAAGCAGGGTATGAAATTTCAAAAATGAGTGAAGACCTATCAGAAATCATTCTCACCAAGCTCACAGGAAAGGGGAAAGAGGCCTAATGTTTACGACTCCTGAATTTTGGGTTGCGGTGGCCTTTTTTCTTCTTCTCCTCTCCTTTGGGAAAAGAGTCTACCTGTTTTTAACAGAAACCCTGGATAAACATAGTCAGAAAGTGGCAGAACAGCTTGAGAGAGCAGATAAGCTTCATGAGGAAGCCATAAGCTTATTGGATTCCTATAAAAAGAAACATGCAGAAGCTCTGGATAATGCGAAACAAATAATGGCCTATGCAGAAGAAGAAGCAGAACAAGTGCGCTCTTCCAGTCAGGTTGAACTTGAGAATTTTATAAAGCAAAAGGAACGCGCACTCCTTGAGCGGATCACCATAGAGCATGAAGAAGCCAAAGCGAGACTCATGAAAGAAGCAACCGATGCAGCCCTTAAAATTGTTGAAGAAACACTTGCATCGAAACCAGCTTTGGTTAAGAAAATGACAGAGTCATCTATAAAACAGGTTGCTCAGTCATTGAATAGCTAAAGGAATCAGGCCTTTCGTTTTTAAGTACCCGTCCTTGCCAACCGCAGAAGGTGAGGTGAATTCATCTCGGTAGAGACGACGGGCTGGATTTTGCTCTCCATCATTTGTCTTGATATAGATAAAGAGGTCACGGGCTAAGGCATAATTTCCCTTCTGTATGGACTCAAGCGTGGGGAGTGTGCTGTTAATCGAGATGGCACGGAGTTTATCTTTATTATTTTCAAAATAACTAAATGTGACGATGCCCACGCTGTCCGATGAACTTATAATCTTTTGAATTATCAGATTTTCATTTGTGGGAGCTTCCACATAAGAGCCGTCGTGTCTCAGATAAGGTCCACATGTCTGGATCAGGTTCTCGATAAGGACATCGTAGGTGCCCGATGTGGGAGCGGGACCTAATACATGAATGGGTTGGTCTGGCAAGTGGGAGGCGACATCTTTCCAGGTTTTATAAGGATTTTTGATGCAGGTTTTATGGACTTTAATCTTTTCATTAAGGGCTAAAGATAAATCAGCCAGGGTCAGGGAAAAAGATTCATCCTGTTTGTTTTGAAAAATAACCAGGCCATCCTTGCCAATTTTCACCTCTTCAAAGGTGACATTATGGGACCTACACGATTCAGCTTCTCCCTTTGTCATGGGGCGGGATGCCATTACAATATCAGGTGCCTTTGGGCTTCCACAAAAAAGCTTAATTCCAGCCCCAGTTCCTGTCGATTCAACAATGGGTGTGGGCTCATTGGATTTCTTATGGAAATGCTCAGCAACAGTTGCCGCAAAGGGAAAGACCGTAGACGAGCCCACAATCTTAAGAGGCGCCGCACAGAGGGATACTTGAAAACAGTAAAAGAAGAGAAAAAACTTCCACATATAAAAACTCTTACCATAATTTGGGTTTTGTTACCACTACTGTCATTAAGAACTGAAGGGCTATCTCTTTACGATTCTTGTAATTTGGAGTACACCCCAGATAATACTTAAATTTTATGGAGTGCAGTCTTGAAAATAGACTACTCAAACTCATAGAGAGCCTGTGGAAGAGGGAGGATGGAAAGAGCTCCTATATGGTGAGGTTCTTGAACCCGTGCCCATAACCTTCCGTTCTCATATTTCTTAATTTGTTTGAGATCTTGGGGGCGGATTTGGTTTGTCCATTTCATTTCAATAGGATAGAATTTGTTTTGACTCACATAAGCCAAATCAACCTCGCCCTCAGCTTTTATGTAATAAGTTGGATACATTCGTCTTACGTTATTAATGACAGCCGTTTCAACGAGAGTTGATAGAACTTGAGGATCTTTCATCGAGTCAAAAGGATTGTATTGCGGCTCTAACCAAAGTCTGAGAGAATGATACACAAAGGGATCAGAGAAAAATAAACGCTTTGCTTTTTTCGGAGCTGGTAATAGTTTGTGCTCAATGAGGGCTTCCTGTATGAAGAGTGCGTCCATGGACTGCATCAACTCAGCGTAATCTTGAATAGTCCTGGGATGCTCTATTGCTGTATGGTGTGTCAATGTATGCCACGTTACTTGAGTTCCGTATGTTTTGAGAACGGCTTGAAGAAAATCCCTCACATTCTGCTCTTTCTTCCCTCGTTTAAGAAAATCTCCCCGAATCCAGTCACTATATGTTTTTGCTGTGGATGGAAGAATTTCTTCATGCTTGGCCCAATCATTGATGGCTGATAGGAATCCTCCATGAATGAGATATTGTTCGAAGGCCTCATAAAGAAAGGAGAGTGTAGGACGTGCGGGATGAACGAGATCCACATACTCTTTAAAGGAGAGAGGAGAGTAGTGGAAGTCAACCTGCCTGTGAGTTCCACGTCGTCCAGGAAATCGCATGGCAGCTTCATTCATCAACACGAGATCTGATCCTGTCAGGATCACCTCACAGTTTTCGAAAAACCCACTGTCTGCTAAGAATTTGATGGCTTTATCCCAATCTTTAATATACGTAACTTCATCAATAATAAGGTAGTTTAAGGAGCCAGACTTTGGCATGCTCTCAAGCACTTCCATAATAAGACTCATCAAGCGGTGATGATCATCGATAAGCTCACCCGTTAAAAAAGATATGGATTTTGGGGCAACCCCTGACTTTAACAGGTAGTTTATCCACTGCTTTAAAAAGGTGGTCTTGCCGATTTGTCGTCCGCCGCCCAGGATGTAGACACCAGGCGTATTGTTAGGAAAATCCTTGAGAAGAGGAGATTCAAAAACATACTTGAGGGTATTCAACTTGCGTAAATGAGGATCTAGTTCAGCAAACCTTTTAGGATTATCCCAATGGATATTATGAATCGATATAATTGAGTTCATATGGTTATATTAACTCATTATCCAAATTTGATCAATGACCATTATCCAAATTTGATCAGCGATGATGGTTTCGGAAAATGGCTATTCTCAACTCAAAAAACTTGATAAATATACCCTTAAAAAAATACTTTTCAGTCTAAAATAAGGTGTTATAATATCCATAAATAAGATAAAATAACCCCTGATTTAATCTAAAGCCTATCAACGACGAATTTTAACTTTCCAACAATGACAATAAATTCGGGATCAGATATCTCTTTGAAGTGAAAAGTGTGCTAAATCTTGAAGGGCAGATTTCAAATTAGAGTGAAGGAAGGGCTCTAGACAATTTATCGCCTCATCAATCAAATCCTGAGCTTTATGTTTTGTTTTAACCAAGGCTCCCGAATCCTTGAGAAGACGAATGGCATGGGCGAGGGCGGCGTCATCTCTGTGACCCTTGCTAAAGGCTTCCTCCCAGAATGGGGTGTCGGCCCCACTTTGATAAGCGAGGATAACAGGAAGGGTGACCTTTCCTTCGCGGAAATCATCACCGATGGCCTTTCCCAGTTTTTCCTGATCAGCTGCATAGTCAAGAATGTCATCAATGAGTTGAAAGGCAAGCCCTAAAGACTGTCCATAGTGTTTAAGGGCTTCTCTTTTTTCATGATTTACTTCAGCAATGACAGCTCCGACTTCCGTTGCAGCGGAGAAGAGACGGGCTGTTTTCGAGCTACATATTTTGAGATAGGTCTCTTCATTTAAGGTTAAATCATGACTTGCAGAGAGTTGCATAACTTCTCCTTCTGCAATCACAGATGAAGCTTCAGACAAAATCCGTAGAACCTCAGGTGAGCCATCACTAACCATAAGTTCAAAGGCACGGCTAAAGAGGAAATCACCTACCAGAACGCTGGCTTTATTGCTCCAAATCTCATTAGCTGTCACCATTCCACGGCGCAGATTACTTTCATCCACAACATCATCATGAAGGAGAGTTGCCGTATGAATAAATTCAACACATGTTGCAAGTTGAATATGACGGTCGCCTTCATACCCACAAAGTTCAGCAGAAGCCACAGTGAGGAGGGGGCGAAGCCTTTTACCTCCGATGGAGACAAGGTAACCTGCGATTTGAGGAATAAGCCCAACTGGACTTTGCATTTTATCAACGATACATTTGTTGACGTCCGTTAATTGCTTCTCAAGCAGGGTGGATAAAGAAGAAAGACAATTATTTTGCGAAGATACGGTTTTAAGTAAAGGGGTCATCGTCTTTCCTGCTAATCTATTCCCCCACCATACCCTATGTTAGGCTTAACATTCTAGTTAAAAAACACAAGTCCTTATATGATGGGACTGGTTGTGTAACCTTAAGATGAGTCCTAAAGCCATGGCTCCAAGGCCCAGAATGTATATAAGAGGGCTTGAGGGTGTTTCAACCGTTGCATAAATCCAGAAACAAATAAAGGGTGTTGAGCGACCAAAGAGTTCTGATCCTAAGTTGTAACTGATACTATGGAACAGGTATTTGTCTGCGTCTGGGAATAACCTATTGGTCCACGGAAGAAGGGAGGCTGAAAAACCAACGCCTCCCATAACTAATAGTAATCGTAGGACAAAGATCATCAAGGGTGAATGATGGGGTAAATATATAAAAAGATAAATTGCGGATAGGGTGAATAAGAGGAGGGAGCCTATCAAATTATATGTCCAATTGAGTCGATTCAACAATAAGGCGATGAGCGGGAGTAAAAGGGCATCTAACCAAAAAAGTGGGGTTATTTGTTGGATTAACAAGTTTAAGGGTATAGATGTTGTTTGATGTAAATAAGGATTTAAAAATACAAACGGTACTGAATAGGTCAAATAGGAAAAACCATAGATAAATATAAGACTACCAATAAGTTTTGAGTTCCTTCCGAGTTTTACATATATTTCCTTATAACTTAATGAAAAACTTGAATCCATGGATAGGGTGCCCTCCCTATAATGAATGCGTAACCAAAGGGCCCACAGTCCAAGAAAGAAACCAATAACAAAGGGATACCGCCAGTACTGACTGCTTTCCTCTGACAGGAGGACGGCGCCGCTTATGGAAGAGGCGAGAAGAATGCCAATGACCGTTGAGCTTTGATAGAGCCCTGACCAGGAAAGATGCTTCTTTTCATCTGTGTTTTCAATGAGATAATATCCTGCAATTGTACTTTCACCTGCCGCACAAAAGCTTTGAAAAAAGCGTGTCATGATGAGAAAGAGGGGGGCTGCTAAACCGATTTGACCCGCATCTGGGAGAAGACCCATAATGCCCGTCGAGAGGGATACGCCGATAAGGGACCAAGATAAAACCTTTAAAGGTCCAAAACGATAGGTGAGTTTGCTAAAATAGATCCCTCCAAAGGGCCGAGCCACAAAGGTTATCAGGTACACGCTATAGGCCAGGATGATTTGGTAGAGGGGGGAAAAAGAAGGGAAGAAGACTTTCCCTAGGACCGGGGCTAAAAACCCATAGAGGGAAGAGTCAAAGTGTTCGAGAAGGTTCCCGATAACAAGGCTCCACCGATGGATTTTTTTACGTTTTTCAAGGGACAAGGAACGTGTATCCAACTGAAGTTGGTTTATTTTTGTTTGCATCTCAACTTCCTCCGCCGGTATTATCCGGATCAGGTTTTACGGGTATAATCTCAGCTCTTCCCATAAGAGCACCCCGATGAGTACCTCCTTCATAGGAGAAGGGATGAATTTTGTCAACAGAGGGTCAGCCCTTTTCAAAGAGTGATTTTCTGGCATACCCCCTATAACTTTTGATTCCTATCAAGATATTTATGACATGAGACAAATACTAAAACTCACAAAACATACAATTGCAGATATTGTGATAAATTTTTTGTTGCAATAATTTATCACAAAACATACAATTGCAGATATTGTGATAAATGGTGAAACAATGACTGATTCTACATTCGTTGGGCGAAAAGATGAACTAGAGAGACTTAACGCTCTCTTTTCTAAGAGGACCGCAAGTTTAGTTGTGGTTAAAGGGCGTCGTCGTATTGGGAAGAGTCGTTTAATTGAAGAGTTTGCAAAGGGGAAGCGGTTCTTAGTCTTCTCAGGGACTCCACCAGTAGAAGGTACAACGGAACAATCGCAACGAGATGTTTTTGCTAAGCGGTTAGGAACTCAAATAGGGCTCCCAGGAATTCAATCTCAAGATTGGTCTGATCTATTTACCTTATTATCGCGACACACTCTTGAAGGGCAAGTTATTATATTATTTGATGAGATTTCATGGATGGGCTCAAAAGACCCAACTTTTCTAGGAAAACTCAAAAACGCATGGGATCTCGAATTTCAAAAAAATCCTAACCTTATTCTCGTTTTTTGCGGGTCAGTATCAACGTGGATTGAGAAGAATATTATTAGTAGTACAGCCTTTTTTGGGCGAATTTCACTATATGTAACCTTAAACGAGTTGCCATTAAGCGACTGTAACAAACTTTTAGACAACCTAAGCTTTCGGGGTTCGGCGTATGAAAAGTTCAAGATTCTATCAGTAACAGGAGGTGTGCCTTGGTATATTGAACAGATTCAATCGTCACTCAATGCTGATGACAACATTAAGCGTTTATGTTTTTTGAAAGATGGACTTCTCTACAAGGAATTTGACCTTATTTTTCATGACATATTTGAACGGCGAAGTGAAATTTATCAGCCAGTTATTGAATCTCTTGCAGGGGGTTCCAAGGAGTTTAATCAAATTTCCGAGGCGAGTGAGCATCACAAAGGTGGAGCACTGAGCTCTTATCTAGAGGACCTCATTCAATCTGGTTTTATTACTCGAGACTATACGTGGAATGTTAAAGATGGAAAACCTTCGAAATTAAGTCTCTTCCGCTTAAGTGATAATTACTTAAGATTTTATCTTAAGTTTATAAAGCCAAATAAGTTTAAAATTGAAGAGGATAGTTTTAAAGACATTAATATTGATACTCTGCCGGGTTGGAAATCAATTATGGGACTTCAATTTGAAAATCTAGTCCTTAAAAATAGAAAACTTATATGGAAAAAACTAAATATAAAACCGGAAGATATTGTTGTGAATAACCCCTTCTTTCAAAGAAAGACAACAAGAACCCCAGGATGCCAAATAGACTATTTAATACAGACTCGCTTTAATACATTATTTGCTTGTGAAATTAAGTTTTCGCTCAGCGAGATTAAATCAGAAATACTGCAAGAGATGCAAGAGAAACTGAAACGTCTTGTTTTGCCACGTAGGTTCTCTTGTTGGCCTGTTCTCATTCAGGTTAATGGGGTAGATGACAATGTCATTGAGCCAAGATTTTTTACGGAAGTTATTGATTTTAAAGAGTTTCTGAATGTTTCAACATAAAAATCAAGTCTGACACTTTCCTAGATTTCCCTATCTTCCCTCAAACTGGGACATTAAATAAATTATAAAAACTAAATATTGTTAATATTAATTAATAATGATATAATTAATTAGTAATAAAAGGAGGTGATGAAATTATGTTAATGCATCCTATGGTTGGGTTAGTCGCTTCCATACTGGTCATTATCGGTGCTCTTAATTGGGGCCTGGTAGGCTTGTTTGGGATCGACCTTGTCGCTCGTGTATTTGGAGCCGGTAGCGTTCTGAGTAGGGTAATTTACTCGCTTGTTGGATTAGGAGGTGTCGTCCTTCTTCTCAGAATGTTTTAATCCCATAGTGAAGAAATGGGAAGTAAATACATATCTTTTTCAAACTGAAGGGAGTCAATTCCAGTGTACAGGACAGTACCTCTATAAAAGTGTTTGCCCGCATACTCCTTGAGGATTTTTAATCCCTTACTATCGTTTTCGGAGTAAGAAGTTGAGGATTTAACTTCAACTCCTACGATTCGTCCATCGAAGTTTTCGAGTACAAAATCAACCTCCTGATTCAATCGAGTCCGGAAATAATATATTTTAACATGATTTCTATTCCAGCCAATTTGTTTCATCAGTTCCATGAAGACAAAATTTTCAAGGAGTTTTCCAAACATTTTTCTGTCTGTCTTAAGGGATTCATCTGTTGCACCCAAAAGAAATCCTAAAAGTCCTGAATCATTAAAGAAAATTTTGTTTGATTTAACAACACGTTGAGAAACATTCGTAAACCAAGGCTGAACCTCAACAGTTAAGAAAATGGCTTTCAGTAAACTTAAGTACCTCACAAGAGTTGTGTGAGGTAAACCAAGTCCTCTGCTAAGATCTGACATATTGTTTAATCCTCCCACTCTTTCTGCAAGGAGTGTGAGGAGGTCAGGGAGAAACGTCACCCCTTCAATTTTACTCAAAGCAGCGATGTCTCTTTGTAGTATTGTATCCAAGTAGCTTTGAAACCATTGATGCCGTCGTTCAGAGTCTCTTTTGATAACTTCTGGATAGCCGCCTTTGAGAAGGATATTTTCTATCGAATCATCTAACGTTCTATTTTCTAAAGAAAAAGATGGAGAAAAAAGACGGTCTATAAAATCTTCTTTCTTGCTTATGATTTCTCCATGGGAGAGAGGCCACAAAGTCTGAAGTTCCATACGACCAGCTAGAGACTCAGAAATCTTAGGTAAAGTGAGAATATTGGCGGAACCTGTTAAGTAGAATTCTCCTGGTTTTCTATCTTTATCGACGAAGTACTTAATGGCTTGGAAAAGAGCGGGAACATGCTGAACTTCATCGAGAACGAGGGGTCTTGGGAGGCCTTCTAAAAAAGCCTGTGGATTTTGCTGAGCAATTGAGCGTGTTGTGACTTCATCAAAGGTTTTATAGATTAAATTAGGAATGTCTTCTCCCATATGGGTTAGGAGAGTGCTTTTCCCTGATTGTCGTGCACCACACACCGTAATGACCGGTGTGTCTTTTGAAGCCTTTATGATATTATCCTTCAAAAATCGTTGGTACATCGATTAACCCTTTTGTTATTCCTCCCCATTATATGGTGAAAATTTCCCCATGTCATGGTGAAAATTTCCCCACCATGTGGTAAACTTTGTTAATCTATTGAATTATTTGGAAAAAAATAAGGCAGAGAGTTTTGAGTCCTTTAATTTACTCCCTCGTGACGATCCAAATTCAAAGGCATAAGCATCTTTCAAGCAGGATCCAAATATCCCAGCGATTGTTGAGATAATACCCACTGCTTCTCCGGGAAGACTTGACCTGTAAAGCGTAATGGTAATGAGACAGGAGATAAGTCCAAAGGCTGCAGAAATCAACATGATATCGGCACGCATATTGCTGCGTCCTGCGTGAGCGAGCGCCATATCCCTCATCCTTGCATTTTCCCTATCCTTGAGCTCTGATAATTTCATCTCATGATCCATCCTTGAAATCGTTTCTTGAAATTTAATGAGCAGATGAGGATCGGCTTTTAAAGCTTGAAGAACTTTGAGGGGATCCTTTTCTCCTGTGAGAATTTGGGCGACATCAACGATTTTTTCTTCCCAGGGACTTCCCATCCAACGGGTAAGAAAAGGCACAAGTTCAGTTAATCCTTGAAAAAGCGGCATCAATGGAAAATTCATAGTCGAACCTCAGTTAGCTTATAAAAAATGTGGTGACCTAAACGGAGCTTTATTTTTTCCACCTTCGCCCATGCTGGGTGGCAGGAGACAGCATGATAATGATCGCACCCTCTTGTAAGATCGGGCCAAATGCCTTCCCCAACCTTTTCCCCAACTTCCTTACAAAGGAGAAAGAGGGGTTCCTTGAGGGTGGCTTGACTCTCGAGGAGAGTGCGGTTCGGGTCTTTCTCATTCCAGCAAGAGAATTGTTTCGGCTTGAGACACACATCCGCAATAGTTTTTCCGAAGGTTTCTCCCCTCTTAAAGCGGTTTATTATAACATTCGCCACCGCAATTAGGGCACCGGGGCCATAGGTTTCATATTCCCCCCTTGCTTCTCCATAAATTGTTTTGGCAAGAATCGTCAGATCATGTTCATTCATAGGGAATTTCCTTTCGTTAAATATTGCCAACACTTTCCATTAAAAAAAATGGGGGAACACGTTCCTTCTTCCAGAAGGAACGCAAACTTGCCCAAGGTTTCCTCTTTCGGGAGAGTTTCCTTCTCAAAGAGAGGGAGAGTCATATTTTTTGCCTTATGAAAGGGAATGAGACTTTTCCATTGGTGCCCCTCCTGATTCCACTCAAAACTCGTATGAGACTGAAGACATTCATAAATTCCCGTCTCTTGAGTGATGATGTCTTGCTTATGATAAAGGGTTTGCGTATTCCACCCCCCTCGAAAGGGAAGACTGATCTTTGGCAGAGGAAAGTTACCATAGTCCGTTCCACAGGAACCTTTGATGGATAGGGACTCATTTTCAAGATTAATGAGACGAATGCTTTCAGGCGTTTCAGAGTCATTTTCAAGATGATGAAGCCTTTCCTCAAGTTCCCTAAAATTGCCATCGAGTTCTGCAGCCGTAAGAGGGGCCCCTTTTTCGGCACGATACGTGATTGTCATATGAATTTCCTTTCAAAAAAAAAGCGCCCCAAAGGGCGCTTTCATTGTAGAGTTGTGAGTTTTTTTAAAGTGAAAGTTTAACACCAATCGTAATAGGAATAAAAACTTGTGCGCCTGTGCTTCCAATCTTGTAGGATCCTTGAACAGGTTGATTGAGGATAAAGTTTCCCTTTCTTCTTGAGGCAGCGACAACTTCTCCCTTAAGAGTGACAGAAAGATATTTTTGAAGCTGCCAGTCCACACCGAGTTGTAAACCCCCTGCAAGGGAATTTAACTTTCCAAAGTAAGTATATGAACTTGTCGCAGATCCACCAGTATAGGTTGCGACTTGGTTAACCGTGACTGAGTTTTGGGAGAGGACACCGATTTTTAAACCCACGAAAGGTTTGACGGGGCTGCTTTTGAACGTAAAATAATACCGGGTTCCGAGATAGTTACCATAGGAATTATATTGCCCAAACTGTTGAGCAAAGTTTACACCTTGGCTTGAGAATGTATAGGATTTACCTGCTGCATGGGTCCAATCAAAATCATAAAAAATTTCCACATTATTCTTAACCATGTAGCCAAGTTCAGCTGCAAGATCATAGGGCAGTTTGAATTGTTTACTAAAGGCTGGGGGTCTGAGTCCTGTAAACGGTGGATTTAAACCTGCTGAATTATTAGGGGTTTTTCGATTGCTATAAACAGTCGGCATCATGCTGGCTTGAAAGCTCGCGGCGAATTTTCCTTCACAGGTGCTACTCCAAGCCCGTCCATGGGTTTTTGCATTTGCGCCAGTGATAACAAAAGTACTCATAATGAGAGTTGTGGAAATGATTCTAGAAAACATGCTTTTTCCTTCCTGTATGCTAAATTATATTTTTGTATGTGAACCATACTGTATTTTCTTTAAAATTGTAAAGCCATTACCCTTAAGGATCATACGGTTTAAAATGAACAAAGACCTTGGAAGGATGGCCAACAAGACGTTCTCCCAAATAAGATCTAAAAAGAGAGATCCCTGCGTTTGTTTCAAGGGAAAGGGTGCAGAATCCTTCAGCTAAGGCCCCGCCAAGACTCAGGTACTGTTCCCTTTTTGGTTCAGGAAAATAGATAAGATTTTGTTTGAAATCCTGGCCACCTAAGGGGGGAGGCGTGTGCTGTTCATGTAACAGGAGGGAAGAAAATAATCGAACCCGAGTCCTGTCTTCCGAAGCGACAAGTGAATAGTAGACTTGGCAAATGTCATCAAGTTTTGCTCCCTCCTTATAATACCCTCCATATCCTCTGAGCACGCGTGTATTGAGCTTGCCAGGTGGTGTGACCAGGATTTGGTCAATCCCATATGAGGTTACGCGCTCATGAACCTGTTCACTTTCCGTGATAAAGGGTTTCACATATAAAGGATTTCCCATCAGAAGTCGTCCTTCTGAAAAGACATCACCTTGAAGCGGAGTGGAATTTCCCTCAGTCATAAAATATCCCAGACCATCATATTGAAGGGTAATACCCTCCCAACAGGAGGATTCAATCTCTCCCGCGTACCCATATGTCATTGAGTCTTTCTCATAAAGTTGACAATCGGGAAGAGGTATCCCTTCAACCGTTAATTGCACTTTAATGTTCTTATTAAGGAGAGGCAGGGGTTTCAGGGTACATCTCAAAACAAGTGTTTCGATAGTTGTTTTCCTATCCTCAAGGAGTTCAAAATGGGGAGGTCCGGTAATTTCTAGAACACCGAGATCGGAATTTAACTCAGGAGGGATGGGCTCAAAACCTTGCCTGTCTTGAAGGGTTGAGAAAATATTCATTCGTCATCTCCATAGGTAACAGTGCAGGGGATCGTATGCTCCAGTATGTCTCTTGTTCGCAGATCTTTAAACGCAACACGCAGACTTGTGGGTTTGATGTAAAGGGCAGAAAGACTTTTTTGTGTTAAAAAATCAGCTTCCTGTTCAAGGGGACTGTTGGCAACATCAACCCTTCGAATAAAGGGCCCTATATGTCCCAAAGGAGGGGCACTCCCATCGTACCTCATATACTTTAAGCCAGTTGGTGTTTCACAGATACGGTTAAGCTGAACTTGTCCTCCGTCCTCTAAATAATCTGTTACGTATTCAGGTGATGGTTGATTCATTCGTTTTTTTGACTGTTCAGTTTTCTCTAGACAGAGAAGAGTCACCCGACATATTTTTTCACCCGTATCCCCTTTTGCGATGAAGGAATAGGCGATGACTTTCCCCGTGATTTCACCTCCAGGTATGCGTGGATCGTTCAGGGTAATGGACGTGTCACAAACAAGGCTCATCATCTTCTCCCAGGTTGTTTCAAATACAATTTTTAGATTTCGTCTGGATGTTTTCATCTCCACCCGAGCCCTCTCCATAGCATGTTCTGCAGCTAGGTATCCTCTATCCGTTAAGAAAAATGAAGCGCGGGCAGGGTTTTCAAGGGGTGTTTTAAAATTCCTTTTTAAATGCCACTTTTGTTCTTCAAAGATCATCCCAGCTTTGTGGTCAAAAAGACACCGGTAAATCCCATTTTTATGGGTGACTTTGTCTCCTAAAGTATATGTTGTTTCAGGCATCCATGGATGGGCATTGGGTTCAGGATTGATATTTTGTAAGGTGAAGTCTAGGTGCTTTATCCCATCACTACCTCCCATACATGTCTGCTCTAAGGTGAAAGTCAGTGTTTCCTTCCGAAGTTGTTTGACTTTCCAACCCACCCAGAGGGTGGGCTTAAACCAAAACCGCCGCAGTTTATAGGAACGGGCCTTCCCCTTTTCATCTTGAAGAGGATGGGCTTTTGAATACGCGGGATAATTGGCCCCAGTGGGACGCCTTGCCTTAAGGCCACTTTTAAGCACCCATATCCCCGATCTTCCCAGATACTTGCCCCTCTCAGGCCAATTCTTGAGGAGCGCGTTTTTCGAATAGGTACTGACTTGAGAGTTTGGAAAGGCTCGCCTGATACTGGAGCTTATATTCGCCATTCCCCATTCCTTCTGAATCCAATGGACATGAACCTTTACCTCACACCTAGAAAGGGGTGGCTTTAGCTTTGTGATTTTTAAGGAGTCTTTAAAGAAATCACCTCCGATATGAAGCTTTTGTTTTCCTTGAAATAAATCACCTTCGGAGATCTCTCCCGTGAGGCGATGACAGGAAAAGGTTGTCATCTTGATATCTTGTCTCTCGTTAAAATCATTGTGCTTCTCAGACGGTATATAAAGGCCATCCCAAAAGGGGTGAAGTCTGTTTTTCTTCAGGAGGGTTTGAATATTGACTTTATAGTCAGGTGGGCGTGAGATAAGAATGATCTCGCTCAAGGAATCGTTCACTCTATTTGGAGAAGCCTCAACAACGCCTTGGAACAGTACTTTTTCGTTACTCGTTTTGATCATTCCTTTTGTTCCAAGCTTTGGATAGGGAGACAAGGCATCAACCACAATCTTCGCTTTTGGAAAGTTATTTTCTTCTTCACTGATTTCAATGTCAAAGAGGGGGATGGAGTCGTGATCCCAGGAAAGATGTAAATTCATGAGACTGTCTCCTTGCTTGATTAAAATTCAGTGTTGACGTATGAGTTCTTTGTCTTTATCTCTATTGGACGTTTTATTTAAGGAAGAGTAAACAGCTGTGACTTTGAACTTTTCATGGTTTAATTCTAAAGGATTTCTGCAAGGCATTTTTTGGATGCTTGTGGTTTGTGCTATCAGTAATATGAATGACATCCTTACAAAATATGTGGGGACAAGGCTTTCCGGTTTTGAGGTTGCTTTCTTTCGGTTTTTCTTTAGCACCCTTGTGCTGCTGCCTTTTATGTTAGCGAAAGGAAAGAGTTCCTTTGTCACCCATTATCCTGGGGTTCAGTTTATGCGGTCACTTCTGCTCGTTCTCGCTGTAGCTCCCTGGTGTTATGGAGTCGCGGCTCTTCCTTTAACGTTGGCAACAACTTTATCCTTTACCGTTCCCTTCTTTGTTTTGCCCATGGCGAAAATTTTTCTAAAGGAACATGTGGGATGGCAACGTTGGTTTGCGACTCTCTTTGGATTTCTTGGAATTGTTGTGAGTTTGCACCCCAGCGGTAATGCCTTTAATCCAATGACCCTTCTCCTTGTCGGGTCGGCGATTATGTTTGCGTCCCTTGATGTTATTAATAAGAAACTTCTAATTGAGGATGAAACCCTCCTTTCCATGCTCTTTTACTCCGCATTGGGAACAACAATTCTGGGCTTTGTTCCGGCAGCTCTGACGTGGCAAACACCAACCCTTTCTGAGCTCTTCTTCCTTAGCCTTTTAGGAGCGGGTGGAAGTTTGATCCTGTTTTGTTTACTCAAAGCTTTTTCAGCAGCGGAAGTTTCAGCCCTACAGCCCTTTAAGTATTTTGAACTTGTACTGTCTGCGATCTTCGGATTTATCATATTCCACGAAACGCCAACGGTGAGTACAGTTTTGGGGGCTTCCATCATCATTCCTGCCACACTCTATCTGACCTTTTATGAGACGCGCCAACAACAAAAACGTATGGAGCGCGATGAGCTCAGACACGTGGCTTCGTCGACTTAACATTCTTCCAATTCCAAACTCCAACTAACGGACAGATTCCATTCATTTGTCTCAAAAGAATAGCTTTTCACCATCATGGTCAGGATGGGCTTGTACATGATGAAACCCCCTTGAAACCCTTGTTTTATGGAAACAGAGCGATTTTGAGTAGGTTTTGACATCCATCGCTTCCCTTGATAATCAAAGAGGTTAATATCAAATCCCTCTCGTTCTAATTGGTGAGAGACGCTGTCTTTTGCAACGGATTCTGTGAGATATTGAATGCAATGAACGCGAACGACTGAGCCCGCTTTGAGTTTAGAAAGAGCGGGAGGAATCTTGTCCTGACAGTGAATCGTTGAGCGGTATTTTAAATTGCCAGCGTTGATGCATTTAAGCTCTCCACTCACGGTTCGTCTGAAGTACCCTTGAGACTGGGGCGTCAACGTTTGGGTGCATTCCCTTGCGGACATAGTGGGAATGACATCCTGCTCTCCTACAATTTCGATTTTTAAGTCTGAATCTTTCATTCATAATCTCCTCTGACCCTGGCTTTCACTTTAAAGGTGTGGACACGCGTTTGCCCGTCCTTGAGGACTTGCAAATGGCTTTCTCTTATTTTTAAGCTGGCTTTTGGGAAAGTCTGAATCTGTTCTTCCACAGACCTGGCCAGCTTTAAAATCTCCATCGTCCCGATGTGACGACTCCATATCTTAATAGAAAGGACAACCATTTTCGGTCCCCAGGGAATGCCCGTCAGGGTATGTTCAGGTTCAAGTGTGATATAGGGATAGGAGGTCTTTTCGGGCACATGGATAAAGGTCTGACAAACGGGTGTCAGACTTTCTGAGAGATCGTATAGAAATTTACCCATGGGTATTTTCCACAACGTTCATACGGTAAAAACGATTATTTTGAATGAGAACAGGTGTGGAGACGACTTGAAGTCGCTTCGTTCCTTTCCGGAGATTCCAGAGAAAGCTAAACTTGTGGGGCAGTTGGATTCCCGCACGCATAAAGAGCTTATACCGGGGGGAAGGCAGAGATTTGAGATATCCAATGTTTGACGCAAATGGTCCGCCTTCATCCTCACTTTTATATTTATTTTCAGGAAGTTGGGGCCATAAGGAGGCCCAGATACGGGGCCCCCTTTTCCACGTCTGAGTGAAACCTCCTTCCTGATCACTCACGTTTTCTGGATAAAGAATATTTAAGGATTCTTTCAAATCCTTTGCTGTAATGGTAATCATGATGTGTCCTTTCTAATGGAGTCTGAAAATTTTATAGGGGTGAAGGAGGGTTAGATTTTTTGGCTCCCCTTCATATAAGTTGCGCATGATGATGAGGAGAGCCATTTTAAGATCGGCGGGAAGTGATTCGGCTGAATCGCCATAACCTGCGATGTAAGTGATTTTGATTTCCGTATTCCATAGATGGGAGGGAAGGGTGAGGCGATTATCTTCAACCTTAAATTCCCACGGTTTTTTTGCGACCTTCACAGAAGTGACCTCCAAAAGAGGGGGTCTCGGGAGATGGACGGCTAAGGCTTTCTCCTTCACATAAACCAGAGGGGAGAACGTGGGGTAGGGCGGTGTAAGGGTCAGCTCCCACACCTGCTTTAGCAAGGAACGTCCTGTAAAATTCTCTACATGGGTAGTTGCTGCTGACATGATGGATTTCACCAATTGATCTTCGTCATCACTGGATATTTTGAGAAAGGTTTTTGCTTCTTCTAAGGAGAAGGGATCTTGAGGTGGTTTCATAAGGGTCAGGTGCATAAGATGTCCTCTCGACATTATTGATGATTATTTAATACTCTTTTAGTATACTAATATTAGTGATATTATTTATGGAGGAGGTTATTATGTATTTATTTAAAGAACTACTGCTTGTTACTCTTCTAGCAGGCTTTGCAAGTCCACTTGTTGTCGGTGAAGCCAGTGCAAGAGGGGGCCCCGATAAAGGTTATTTGCTTCATAACCAGGACAATTGCCCTCTTGATCCGAAGACACCTTGTTTCCCACGGATGCCTTAAGGGTTCAGTGTTGCATCGAATTGCAACACCGAATCAAAAAGCTTAAGCTGCAAAGTTGAGAACTTTAAGAGCCTCAAAGTTCAACACATCTCCTCCCACGCGGCGGGTTGTGTAAAACTCAACGTAAGGTTTTGCGCTATATGGATCCCTTAAAACACGCATACCTGTGCGATCCACAATTTGATATCCTTCCTTAAAGTTCCCAAAAACAATGGCTTTTGAGGCTTGGTCTTTCGTCAAAGAAGGCATATCATCAGCGATAGCAATAGGATATCCCATGAGGGTCGATGAAGGCGCTCCTGAGAGAGGAGGCTGCCAAAGATACTCATGGTTGTTTGGATTCTTGAGCTTCCGCAAGGCACTTTGAGTCATTCGTGACATGAGCCATGTAGAGCCAGGTAAATATTGGGATTTTAAAGCAGAGAAGAGATCCAGAAGCGTATTCGCCTCATTTCCGTCTTCAAAGGCTCCATTCACACCTGATTTCACAGCTTCAAGTTTATTCCACTCCCAATTGGCTTTTGTTGTGGTTTCATAAGACAGAATCCCTTTCGGCTTATTATCTCCGTCTCCCATTATAAAGGCTGCATTTTCCATCAAAGCCATTTTGTAAGCGATCTTTTGAGAGAGCCACTCCTCAATGTTTAAACTTGCGTCATCAAGAAGCTTTTGAGTGGCTCTAGGCTTTGCATACATTTCGTGAACAGGTATGCGACTCTTGATGAGTTCTGGTGTATTTGTCTCTGGCCTGTCTTGCTTTTCAGAAACCCAGCCCGCATCCCCAAAGTCTTTATCAATTAAGAACTCAAGCGCCGAGCTGGAAATTTCACGGACGGAAGCCAAGTTTCTGAAAACAGATGTGGTTTGCAGAGTTGCATACAAACTATCGTGAAGACCAGAAGGAACCAGATAACCCCCATCACGGTCAGGCGACGTCGATAGGCTTTTTCGTTCAATATCAAGCAGTGGGGCATCAAGGCCTTTACGAACATAGTCCATAAAGGCAGACTGATGAGCTGAATCTGATCCATCAGATATTTCCACTGCGGGTCGAAAGTTTTGCGCTTCCATGCGTTTGAGCCGTTTTTCAGCTTCATCCAGGCTTGTTTCAATACGGTCCATTTTTTCTTGTACCAATGGATCAACATCACCCTTTTGTTCCAGGCTATGGAGACGTTCTTCATTCGTCTCTTTATAGGCCTGAAATGAGCGTGACAAATCGTCCAAAGTTGTTTGAGTGTCATAATCGTGCATTCGTTCCTCTCTTTTTTGGGTTAAAAAAACCACCACCCAGATAAGGTGGGGGCTCACCGACCGTCACTGATTTGACGAGGGGTGATGGATGATCCTTGCGCGGGCCAGTGTGTTGGCGCCAAATGTCACAAGGGAAATTTCGATAAGGTCAACTTCAAGTAGGGTGCGGGTTTTAAAGCCTTTGTCTTGCGTTGCTTTCAACGTTCGAAAGCCGATGGAGAGTCCGTCAATAGCCCCTTCCTTGAGCAGGAGAAAAGCCTCATCCGCTTTCCCAACTCCAAGGGTAAGGCGTCCCTCCGCATAGAGACCCCGCTCATCTTCATAAAGTCTTGTCCACACACCGATGGGTTGCTTTGGGTCATGTTGCCAAAGCATTTTAGGCATTCTTCCTTGCCTTTTTGCAGACTTCAAAGACAATTGAAATGCTCCTGGTGCCACCCGATCGTGCAGGCGATCAACGTTATTAAAATAACTGGCATAGCCAGCGATGCGCCCTTTTTGATGGGGATTCATAATCATGGAAGGTCTCCTAACTATCTATAACCAATTGTATTATTTATATTTTTCTTATTCGTTGAAAAAAAGTGATGTCGATTAATAAAATATTATCAATTTCTGATTAGACTCATGAATGAAGAATAATAATAAGAATAAAATAACTGATAAACTAAGGAGAACGAAAATGAAGACCGTAAAAACATTGGCTTTCTTGGCTGTGTTCGCAACTCTAGCTACAGGCGCTAGTGCAAACTCAGAAAAACGTCAAAACTACTTTTACTACTTTGGAGTTCCTTGTGCAGCGCCTTGTGCAACACCATGTGCTGCTCCTTGTGCACCTTGTCCTACACCTTGTGCACCTGTGTGTCCTCCTCCTTGTAAGCCCTGCTGCCCTGAAATCCGCGGCATCTTTGGGTAAGTTACAAAGACAATTTGTGTAACCGATCTCGAAAGGGATCGGTACACTGTTGTTTCTCTTCACTTTTAAATGTCTTGATTTATTCCCCATTCCCGATTACCTTTTTGACGCTTAATAACGCATAATGTTAAAAAGGAAAAATCATGAAAAAGTTATCAGCATTCTTTCTACTTACTGCTATAGTTGCCTCTGGAGCAGCTTTTGCAGATAACGTAAAAAAGCAAAATTATCTGTATTATTTCGGCGGACCAGCTCCCGTGCCTTGCGCGATTGATTGTACAAAGCCATGTTCAAAACCATGTGCAGAGGCACCAAAGCCAGACTGTCCTCCACCACCTCCTTGTGAATGCACCTGCTGCCCACACTAAGGAATTACGTAAAAGGGCGCCTAAGGGCGCCTTTTTCATATCCGGTCCCCTCCTGAAATCGGCTCATAGCCCACAATCGCCCTTTTCTCATTCAGTGTTAAAAACGAGGCATCTTCAAGTTTTTTCCATAACGCTTCCCGTTTGGGAGCCAGAGCCGGGATCGAATCCACGTCATAATCAAGGGTGAGATCCTCTCCATAGAAAGGAATGAGCCACCTGTTCAACTCTCCTTTAATCATCTCAAGATGGGGAAGGAGAGTGTCTTCCCAAAGGTGGTACCTGGCTTCCTTATAATTTGAAAACGTTGCATCACCAGGAACCCCCACCAGCATGGGAGGGACACCGTACACCTGGGCAATTTCTCTTGCTGATAAGTATTTCCCTTGAATAAAATCCAAATCCTTAGGCTTCAGACCCATTTCCTTCCAATCAAAGTCACCCTCAAGAATCAAGATTCTGCCTGAGTTCCCATGACCCTCATAGAGTTCCTTGAGATCCTTCCTCAGGGTTGACCTTTGTTCTTCAGATAGGATTTCACCCTGTTTGTTGGGCTTCAAAAAGAAGGCCCCAGAGGGTCGTGCTCCATTTTGAAGCAGGGCTAAATTATGACCCGCAACCGCATTGTGTTGGTCTATGGAGTGAGCAGCGGCTTCGATCGGGCTCATGCCATACCAATCATGAAGGGGATTAAAGGTTTTCATATGAAGGATTCTGGAGCGTCCATTCAATGAATCCACAGGAATGCGGAGGGATTTTCCCTTGAGAGTGTAATCAAAGGCGTGAGGGACACCGCCTGCGCCTGGAACAACACGGACACGGTCAGGTCTTAAAAGATAGAGCTCAAAGATTTCATTCTCGTGTTGAACAGCTTCGATATAAGAATTTCCTGAAAGCATCAGATAGGAAATGAGACCTTCCATAAACCGAGAAAGACCCATCTGTGGGTTTGGGGATTCTAAGAGACTGAGGAGGGGGTGATCCGTTAATGGGGAATCCTTTTTATAGAGTTTCCAAGGAACACTCCCAATTCCTCGCGCAATTAAGGACACACACCGATAAACAACAATGTTCTTCTGATACCCTTCTTCCGTGAGTGTATCGTATTGCCTTGGGGTCCATACCGGTTGATTTAGGCCTGAGGTGACAAGTAAGGGGGCGGTTACGCTCGCTTTTTTCTCAGGCACGCGGATGAGTTTTTTGATCCAATCTTTCATAGTAACCTCTTTTATTAAGTTGAAGCTTGTTTACGAGGGTATAAGGCGTGTTCGGAAGCTACGTCCTTCACCATAGTCTTGTTTAAAGGACCAATTGATTTTTAATCGCAAATCCTCAATTTTACTCAGAACACGTGGATCATGGCTTCCAATCCATACCAGGTGGTCGTCATACTCAATAAACCAAGCGTCTGCGATGGATTCCAAATCCCTCAAAGACAAACGATTTTCGATCACGTACCCATTCGCTGTCACCAGACCTTGTGCCATCTTTGTGCACCACTCTTTCCACTTTGGATCTTTAATGCTTTCAAGCACTTCTGCCACTTTCGGGTGTTGAGGAGAATAGCTCTCAAGCTTAAGGGGTTGATCTTCGTCATCATACTGTCCTTCCTTGACCTTTTGATAATTCTCAGGTCTCAGAAGCCAATCCAAGCGTATGCGCCACCCCCTTGATCCTTTCCCCATCAAAAAGGAAGAATCCTTCACCCGATTGCACAATCGACTCCATTCCTCAAGATCATGGAGGAACTCTGTCTTCAGCAAAGATTCCATGTGTTTCCTTCTCTTTTCCGTCAAGAGGGGTTGATCATGAAGAATGGTTGTTTTCCAAACATCCATCATTTTATCAAGCAGCGCTGGCGCTTCGTCCTTCTGCTTATTATTTATGTTAGTAGTCTCTGTATAAGTATATGTCGTGGCAGTTTGCAACGTCGATGTTGCAATTTGCGAACTCGCGTTTTTCTCGTGTGGGAGGACATGACCAAGCGTGTTTAGGTCGGCTTCAATTTTCCTTCTGTTCAAGCGATATTGGGGAATCTTATCCCATTTATTGTGGGGGTTCGGCCGTCGTGCAATCCAGTCCTTATCCAGCAGGAAAGTGATGTAACGACACATGGTGGATTTGTCCACACCCGTCAAGGTTTCATCGATAAGCTGTTCTGAGGTTTTATAGATCCATCCACATTGAGGGTTGGGCTTATTCTCTTCTTCTTCCTTTATATAAGAGAGATAATCCTGAACGCGGCAAGACCAATAGTAAAACTGATTTAAGACAATGGCAATCAAAGGATCTTTTGTCAGATCCATAAATTCTTTCCGTAAGACAGCGAGTTGCTTCATGGCTTTCATCCTTTAAGGTTGAGTCATTGATGGGGAGTTTGTTGGGGAGTGTAAACACCAGACGCACTTCTAAAAGTTTACATTTATGATATTACGGCATTTTTAAAATCCGTCAAATTTTAAAAAACGCCATTTCAACCCCTGAGATTTTCTTGAGATCATCGAGTAAAAAGACTGTAAGACTCTACACTCTTGGTGAGTGATGATGAGAGGCGGAAACCCCTTTTTTTGTCGTGATATGAATTTCAAGACCGAGAGAATCAATAACAGAATGGAGAGATGTTAAACGAGGATTCCCTTTCTTGGAAAGCATGCGGTAAAGGCTTTCGCGATTTAAGTGACTTCTGTGAGATGTTTGAGTCACTCCACCTCCTAAAGCATCAACTACGTCCTTTAAGGCTAAGGTAAATAAGGGAAGATCGCCTGTTTCTAAGGCAGCATTCAAGTATTCCGCGGCTTCTTTGGTATTTCGCAAAGATTCCTTTAAGTAATCTGTATATCTGATCGTTTTTCTCATGATAAACTCCTATAATTTTGCAGGTATTCCCTGGCTTTCTCAATATCTTTTTCTTGTGTTTTCTTGCTTCCCCCCAACAGAATAATTTTCTGTGAAGAGGTCTGTGTAAAATAAATTCGATATCCGGCGCCTTCATCTATCCTGATCTCATACAAACCCTTTTTAAGGGATTTCCAATCTCCTAAATTGCCTAGGCGGATTCTCGCAAGTCTTACTTTTATTCTTGCTCGTATGGCTTCATCCTTTAAGGTTGAGTCATTGATGGGAAGTTTGTTGAGGAGTGTAAACACCAGACGCACTTCTAAAAGTTTACATTTATGATATTACGGCATTTTTAAAATCCGTCAAATTTTAAAAAACGCCATTTCAACCCATGGCAAGTCACGCGCATTAACTTTCCCAAGACACGAGTGCGCCTCACTTGTCAAAATTTCATGAGGTAGCCCTGTTCCCTAAATCTTCTGATCAATTTTGATACGCTCTGGGCTCACGTTACAGGCGTAGACTAAAGGAATAACCCCCGTCTCAATGGCCTTTTTTGTTTCCTGTGCGTAAAGAGGGTCGATATCTGCAGCGATTTCAAAACCTGTGCAGTCCTTACGCTGGACAATGTAAAGAACATAAGCCTTATGGCCTGCTCTGACCATGTCAGCTAATTCACGTAAGTGTTTCGCGCCCCGTGCTGTCACCGAGCTTGGAAAAGCCGCAACATGACCTCGTTTCAAGTGAACGTTCTTAACTTCAACATAAGTTTGGGAACCAAAGGCATTTGTCAGCAAGAAATCGATGCGTGAATTTTTTCCATAGGGGACTTCTCTCCTCATGCTTTCATAACCAGCGAGTTCGGGAATCAAACCCTCACCCAGGGCTTCTTCCACAAGTTCATTGGGATTAGAGGTGTTCATGCCCACATATTCACCCTCAACCTGGGCCATTTCCCAGGTGTAGGGGAGTTTACGGTTAGGATTTTGAGACCGTGAAACCCAGACGGGCGTTCCTGGCTCTGTCAGCCCTTGCATCGCTCCAGAATTGGGACAATGGGCCGTGATGAAACCTGATCCTTCCAGTTCAATATCGGCCAGAAACCTTTTGTATCTCTTGATAAGGTGACCTTTTAAAAGAGGGGTTTGAAACTCCATTTAGTGACTTTCCCCGTAGGCCCAGGTGATCCAGGGCAGTAAGGCTTGGATATCCTTCGTCTCAATGGTTGGACCCCCCCAGATTCTGAGGCAAGGTTTGGAGCCTAAATGTCCGAGTATATCGAAAGCAATTCCCTCAGCTTCGAGTAAGTGTGCGATTTTTTTGGGGAGGGTCCAGTTCTCCGGATCTTCAGGAAAACGAAGGCAAATTGATGTGGAAGAGCGGGAGGCGGGATCTTTTGCCATAAACTCGATCCAGGGGGTATGGTGAGCCCAGTCTTCGACCGCTTTAAGATTATTTTTGGATCTTTCGATGAGAGGGTCAAGACCTCCCAATTTCTTGGCCCAAAGAAGAGCTTGGGTATAATCTTCAACACAGAGAAGGGAAGGGGTATTGATGGTCATGCCCTCAAAGATACGTTTCGCAAATGCACCCTCTTGCTTGAGTCTAAAAAGCCGGGGAATGGGCCAGGGAGGCGTATAAGATTCGATACGTTGAACGGCCCTGGGACTTAAAACAAGCATGCCATGGGCGCCTTCACTTCCAATCCCTTTTTGCCAGGAAAATGCCACCACATCGAGTTTATCCCACGGCACCCTCATTGCAAAAAGAGCTGAGATAGCATCACAAATGACAAGCCCCGTCCGCCTATCCGATATCCACTCACCATTTGGAATAGCAACGCCCGTTGTTGTCCCATTCCATGTCAGGACAACATCATGGGCAGGATTGACTTGGGAAAGGTTGGGGAGATATCCGGGTTCTGCGCTTAGGGTACGGCTATCCTTTAGCTTGAGTTCCTGCAGTCCATCTTGAACCCATAACTTTCCGAAAACATCAAAACTGATAAAGTCTACCGGGTTCGGTCCAAGAAGGTTCCAGAGCGCTGTCTCCATAGCTCCCGTACACCCGCCAGGTATGATTCCAATAAGATAAGACTCTGGAATTTCTAAAACCTGTCGCGTGAGATCAACGGCAAAAGATATGCGCTCAACACCTAAGGTTGATCGATGAGATCTGCCCAAAGGTTCAAGCTTATCTATCCCTGTCCATCCCGGTCTCTTTGAGGTTGGACCCGAAGAAAAATGCGTATTCAAGGGCTTCATTATCGGCCTTTCCGAATACCTGTTTGACTTCGAGTCCAATTTTACCCTCACTTAGACGGCGGATTTTTTTTGACCGAATTGAGTTTCAATTAACCATTCAGCAAATCTTACATCAATTTTTCGAGGTTCTTCTTTCGATGAATAGAAGTATACCTTTTTAACGATATCAAGATAAACGTCTACGGTTACATTAACTTCATCATTTTTGATCAAATTGAGGACCGTACTTGTACAGTCTTTCATCAAACTCGGATACTCAAGGGGTGGGCTCTTTTTAAACTTACTTTCAAGCTCATAGCCTTGAAGTTCCGAAGATGCCGTTGTCTTATTCATTAAGTCAATAATCGAACAATCTAGAGCCTCAGCAATAGCTTGAAGCGACTGAGCACTTGGCTTTTTGATGCGACCTTTGAGTATGTTTCTGACGGAATGAATGCTTAAACCAGCACGTCTCTCAAGCTCAGCTATGGAAAAATTTTTTGCTTCCATTCGCTGAATAATTTTTTCTTTAAGTTGTGAATCCATACACTCTCTTTTATTTACGTAGAACCAAGTTAATAAAGATAATTTTATCTTTGATACGTTTCTACACCATCTCTCAAAAAAAAGCTAGCACTTTTTAAATTAATGGTACAAAAAATTATCAAAAGTAATTAACCAAAAAACAAACAGAGATCGGGAGCCTCTAATTAACATTCCCAAAACGATCTTGGGAGTGAATCAAAATAACCCGGGAACAAATACAACACTATGTAAAAAGCTGACTAGGTTGAGATTATAGTGCACCTTTTTCTAAAAGTCTACCTCCTCAATACATGCTTTTTCAATGCTATACTCTTTAGACCCGACTGCCGTGGAAAACTCCCTTTTTCTTGACCGGAAATCCGAACTCGTGTAATTCCTCACATATGGCTATCGTGAGTTCACAAAATCTGATTACCTCCTTTATCCGCAGCCGCTTTTATGAGCTAGCTGGATTTTCTTTATTAATATTTGGTCTTGTTCTTTTTGGCTCTCTCCTTACCCATAACCCCACCGATCCCTCATGGAACCTTGCGGTAGACAGTGAAACACAAAATTTTTTGGGCTCTTTTGGTGCTGTCTTGAGTGATCTTTTTTTCCAAATGTTTGGCCCCATGAGCTATCTTTTTGTTGTTTTTTCCATAGGAGCTGGTTTGTACTTGTTCTCCCATCCCCCTCGTTTATCTTTTTTCTGGAGAGGGATGACCTTTCTTTGCTCTTCAATACTTCTCATTACAGGAGCGGCTTACTGGGAAGGGGGAGGATCTTTAGGGTATCTTATCTTTAAAAATACACCCCATTTTCCTATTTCCCCTATCGCGCAAGCCATAAGCTTATGTTCCGTGAGCCTCATCCTTCTTTTGATCATTAGTGGCTTTCGATTTTCTCATATCAACTCTGTCCTTCATTTTCTCTCTCGCCTCCTCCCTGAAAAAGGACCTTCGCGAAAGGAGAAGCGAAGAACAATTGAAACACGTTCTGATGAAGAAGAGGAAGAAGTTATTGAAGAAAAGAAAGTTCCGAAAGATCGAGGTCTTCGTCTTATGGATTTTGTAAAACCTGTGCAAAAGAAAAGCCCTGCAGCCCCAAAGCCCGTAAGACCCAAGACAACCATTGCTGGAGATCCCTATCAACTTCCCCCCTTAGATTTGCTTCATTTACCAAAAAATGCCCTTCAAAACCTTACCTTTGATGAGAAAATCCTTCAAGAGAATGCGGAGACCCTTGAAGCCGTGCTCAATGATTATGGGATCAAAGGAGATATCCTGAGTGTTAAACCAGGTCCAGTAGTCACTCTTTATGAACTTGAGCCTGCACCTGGTTTGAAATCCTCAAGGGTTATTGGTCTCGCTGATGATATCGCAAGGTCAATGAGTGCTGTCTCAGCTCGCGTTGCTGTTGTCCCTGGGAAAAATGTAATTGGGATAGAACTGCCAAATAAAACGCGAGAGACGGTTCATTTAAGGGAACTCTTGGCCTGTCCCGAATATGAACGGTCTAGTACACAACTCACGCTTATTTTAGGAAAGGATATTAGTGGGGCTCCTATTATTGCTGATTTAGCACGTATGCCCCATTTGCTTGTTGCGGGAACAACGGGTTCGGGTAAGTCCGTTGCGGTGAATGCCATGATCCTGTCCCTCATCTATCGTCTTCCACCAGAGCGGTGTAAGTTTATTATGATTGACCCCAAAATGCTTGAGCTTTCCATTTATGATGGCATTCCCCATCTGTTAGCACCTGTGGTCACGGATCCGAAGAAGGCGATCGTTGCTTTGAGATGGGTTGTCAGAGAAATGGAAAGCCGTTACCAGGCTATGTCAAAGCTTTCTGTAAGGAATATTGAAGGATACAACCAGCGAATCCTTCAAGCGAAAGATAAGGGTGATGTGATTTCTCGTAAAGTTCAAACTGGATTTGATCCAGAATCAGGACGTCCTATTTTTGAAGAACAGCCTTTGCCCATGGAACCTCTTCCTTTCATTGTTGTTGTTGTGGACGAAATGGCAGATCTCATGTTGGTTGCGGGAAAAGAAATTGAATCCGCAGTCCAAAGGCTCGCTCAAATGGCTCGTGCGGCAGGAATTCATTTGATTATGGCAACCCAACGTCCTTCCGTCGATGTGATCACAGGAACGATCAAAGCCAACTTTCCAACACGCATTAGCTTTCAAGTGACCTCTAAAATCGATAGTCGAACCATTTTAAGTGAACAAGGTGCGGAACAACTCCTCGGTCAGGGTGATATGCTATATATGGCTGCGGGGGGGAGAATATCTCGTGTTCATGGTCCCTTTGTGGGAGACGCTGATGTTGAGAAAGTTGTTAGTTTCTTGAAAGACCAAAGTGAACCTTCCTATATTGAAGATATCACAACCGATAACTTCTCGCCTGAACTGAATTTTGAAGGTCAGGAAGGGGATGAGGAAGATGAGCTTTACAGTCAAGCACTCGCTTTGATTTATAGAGAAGGAAAAGCCTCAACGAGTTTTATTCAAAGATATTTAAAAATAGGTTATAATCGAGCCGCACGTATTATTGAAAAAATGGAAGAAGAAGGCATTGTGAGTCGCCCGAATCATGTTGGTAAAAGAGAGGTCCTGGGACGGGGATCTCAAGAAGGTATAGAAGAATGATGAGACACATTTATATCGTTGCGATCCTCTTCGTAACACAAGGATTTGCTTGCGCTTTTCAAGGGACAGAACCGTTTGAAAACTATCTAAATAGTATTAAGACCCTGTCCGGAAATTTTACACAAGTCAGTAATAAAGGTCGTACCCTGACGGGGACGATCCAAATTTCAAGGCCTGGGAAACTGCGGCTCCAGTATAATCCGCCCTCCGAACTTGTCGTTATTTCTGATGGGAAATGGCTGATTAACTATGACCGTGAAGCGGATGAGACCACCTATTTAACTTTAGAAAAGACCCCTGCAGCCTTCATTTTAAGGCCCAAAATTCGGTTCAGCGGAGATGTGGCCATTACAAGTGTTGTGCCCCAAGGAGATACGACAGAGATTACCCTCATTCGAACGGAAGAACCTGAAGAAGGATATATTACCCTAGTGTTTGATAATGATCCCGTAAGGCTCACCGAATGGAAAGTTGTTGACGCGAACGGTGTTCAGACGCGGGTTATCCTTTCGGAAATGCAGTCAAATGTTAACCTGCCCGCAGGACTCTTTAATGTTAAAAGTCCAAATCTGATTCAACAGATATTTTAGTAAGAACTAAAGTTCTATGCGGTGTGTGACTACCTGTTGTATAAACTGTGGTTGGGTTTGTCGTTTAAGTGTCGTTTATTTGTCGTTTAAATGGTGAATAAAAAAATACGGGTATCGATGAGCCCTTTCCCCCCAGACGCAATACAAGACGGCATCTTGAAAACGACTTGAAAAAGGAAAATTGCAAAAGATCAGGCGCAGCCAAAAAGAACGAACGCCGCCTAATCTCTGGCTTTAAATTTCTTATGAGGGTCATAAGGTCCAGTGCCTACAGTATAGAGAAGATTCAACTCAACGAGATTTTTCAATCGTTCCCTAACTGCACGTGCTGACAGTCCTACTTTTTTTGCCACTTCTGTTGTTGATAACCCCTCTGATTCTTTTATAAACTTGAGTATTTCTTGATCAATTTTATCTTGTTTGAGAGATTCTACACTCTTCGTAAATATTGTTACCCTGAAGCGATTTGCTATTTCCTTAAACTCTGGCAAAGGCAGACCAGCATTTGTGCAGGAGTTGTTCTATCTTCATACTAGGCAATCTACTAGGAAGATCTACTAGGAAGAAAAACACACGTCAAAACTTCCTGGTTGAATTCCTGGTTATTTTTACTAGTAGTGTAAACGAACATAGTCAAAAAACAGCCCAGCCCTTGTGAGGTTGGGGAGTCGTTGATACCCTTACCTTTTAACCCCATCTGACACCTCACACTGACAAAAATTTTAATATTGAAAGATTTGATAAGACCCGCTAAGCTGCAAAAAGGAGTCAATTGGTATTTCTTTTTATTATAATTCAATAAATTATAAAAATATAAACGGGATTGGGAGAAACCTATGGGGCATTCGACCGGCGATCAAATTAAAAGATTTACTTCAGTGCTTTTGGAAAAAGGACTGCTCTCCCAAGATCAACTTGAAATTGCTGAAAAAGAAAAGCAAATCAAAGGATTATCCTTAGAAGAAATAGTGATACATCTTGGATTTATGAGTGAATCTGCCCTTGCAGAAGCCATCTCCTTAACAACAGGGGTTGATAAAGTTGAGTTAGGAAAAGTGTTGATTGATCCCGGCCTTCAACGGCTCATCCCAAGACCTGTGGCCGAAAAATTCTCCTGTCTTCCCTTATCGTTTGAAGCAGGTGTTCTTAAGATTGCAACACCCGATGTTCATAATTTAACAGCCCTTGATGCTGTGAAAAACAGTCATTCCGACATCCAAACAGTTGTCCCTCTGATTGCTAGTGAATCTGAACTTATTGAGGCCCTTGATGGGTATTACGGGTATGACCTCTCCATTTGTGGTCTCTTAAAAGAGATTGAAGATGTATCTCAGTCGACTCTCACACGAGATGATTTCGCCAACCCTACCATTCGACTCGTCAATGCCATTCTTATGGATGCCATAAAGAAGGGGGCGTCGGATATTCATTTTGAACCGGAAGGTGCTTTTATGAGAATACGGTACCGTATTGATGGTCTTCTTTTTCAAATGTCAACGCTCCACGCCTCCTATTGGCCTGCAATTTGTGTTCGTCTTAAGGTCATGGCCGAATTGAACATTGCGGAGCCGAGGCGACCTCAAAACGGGCGGATAAGCTTTTATCTCGGACCCCGGGAAATTGATCTCCGAGTGGGGACCCACCCGACAATTCACGGTGAAAACATTGTTGTTCGTATTTTAGATAAATCCAGGTCCCTTCTTAGCTTAGATGAATTAGGCTACTCCCAAAAAGTCATCGACCTCATAAAGAAAGCCCTGAAGAAACCTGAGGGTATTTTTATTATTACAGGGCCAACGGGGTGCGGTAAAACAACGTCCCTCTATTCCATACTCAACCACATCAACAAACCAGAACTGAACATTATGACCTTAGAGGAACCAGTTGAATACCAACTCCCCCTCATCCGCCAATCAACGATCAAACCCCAATTTGGTATGGATTTTTCAGAGGGAGTAAAGTCAATTTTACGACAAGATCCTGATATGATTCTCATAGGGGAGATACGGGATACAAGTACGGCTCAAATGGCCTTAAGAGCTGCGATGACCGGCCATCAGGTTTTTTCCACTCTTCACACGAGTGATGCCCTTGGAGCCATACCCCGTCTCATTGACTTAGGTTTAACGAAGCCCATGTTATATGGGAATATGCTTGCCTTTGTGGCTCAACGGCTTGTGAGAAGGCTGTGCCTGAATTGTAAACAAAAAGCCTTTATGGGACTTCATGAAGCCAAGCTCTTAAACTTAAATAAACCTCAACACTTCTTTATTCCTAAAGGATGTGAAGACTGCCGATTTACGGGGTTTAAGGGGCGCCTTGCCCTTGCCGAGATTCTTATTTTTGATCCCGAACTCGATGAGATCTTCTTGAAAACAAATTCAAATCAAATACTTAAATCCTATGCTTTAAAAAAAGGCTATATCCCCATGAAGGGTGACGCAAAATTGCGTGTGCTCAAGGGGGACACGAGCCTTGAGGAAGTTCTTCGCGTTATAGATATAAGGGAGGGGCCATGAAACCCTTTCAATATATTAAAACGCGAGACCTCATGGATCTTTGCATCCATCTCGAACTTTATGAAAATGCAGGACTTTCTTTAAGATTAAGTTTGCAAGAATTCGTCAAGTGTACGGAAAACAAAAGACTGAGGGAAGTCATGGGTGATGTCCTTCACCACATTGAAGGAGGTCTCCTGTTCTCAGAGGCCATTGCAAAGCATCCCCTTGTGTTTGATAGTGTATTTGTTGGTCTCATTGAGGTTGGAGAGAAGACAGGACGTCTGTCTTTTATCTTGAAGCTCCTTTGCGAACATCAAAAATGGGTTGATGAGATCAAGACACAAACCTTAAAAGCCCTCAGATATCCCATAGTTCTGATAAGTTTTGCCTTTCTTTTAATCACTTTACTCATGACATTTCTTGTCCCAGAGCTCATTCCTTTTATAAAGAATCAATCCGACACCTTACCTTTTTCATCAAGACTTCTCTTTTTAAGCTCGGAATTTATCTCAAATCACTTAACTATTTTATTCAGCATTCCCTTTTTCCTGTGGGGGTTTTTTACCCTTATTTTTAAAATTCACCCTTCTGGAAAAAGGGGGCAAGAAAACCTGATTTCTCAGATCCCCTTTATTGGCTCTCTTCAACAAAAGTTTGCGATCACCAGGTTTTGTCATACGCTCTTTCTTCTGTTTGAGAGTGGTGTGGACATCCTGCGCTGTCTGCAAATCGCCCAGAAATCCTTGCCTTCAGGAAGGTTGCTCGAGATAGAAAGATCTATTAATGCAGGCCTGAGCTTATCTCAAGCCTTTGAAAAAACTAGATATTTCCCATCCCTTGTGATTCACATGATTCGGCTTGGAGAAGAAACGGGCCATCTGTCCTCGTCTCTCTCCCATGTTAAGGATGTATTGGATACCTCACTCAAAAGGCAAATTGAAGGCGCTATTAGTCTGATTGAACCTTCAATTATTATGGTTGTGGGGCTGGTTTTAGGTTGGGTTGTATTATCAATTTTCCACCCACTTTATAGCACCTTAACCCTTATGGAGTAGTTCCGCTTGAGAAGATTTTATCCCTTATATCTTAACGATCGGAAGGCTTTCCTTTTTGATAAGGAAATGAGGATTATAAAAGAGGGAGCATGGAACGAGATTCAAGGGTTTTTAAAAGATCATCCTCATATAAAGTACAGACTTCTCATAGATCGGTCTCATCAAGAAGTCAGTGAAGAAAGATTGCCTCCTCTTTCATGGGGAGACCTTCTCAGATTTAAACTTCAAAAGCAGAGGGAATGTAAGCCGTTTGGATCCTTTCACATTTTTGAAGACCATCAAACCAGGTACTTACAATTTGTTCACATACACCAAGATGATCCACTTATTCCTTTCATTTTAAAGGCAAAAGGGGGTGTTTATTTTGTTTCCCTTGAGGGGAATCGATTCGCAAGTGAGTCCTCCCTTTACCGTATTCTCACCTATCCCCTGTCAGACGGTCACGAACGACAGACGGTTTATAAGGGAAAGAGAATGCTTCTCTCTCGCGTAACATATAAAGGAGAGGACATCAGAAAATCACTTGATTTTCTGAGCCGTACTTACCCCGATATTTATGAGATGTTTCACGTGAAACATTTGGAAAAGATTGAATTCCTTATTGATTTTATTACTCAACAAAAATCTCCGCTCCTTCCGTTTAAGACAAAAGTGAAGGATAGAATCTGGTGGCTCAAGAGGCTTATCCTTTTCATGGTGAGTTTGAATCTTATTGAAATAGGAGTCGGGTTCTTCTTTTTATACCAGAAACCCCAACCCCTTCCTGGTTTTCAAAATATGGATTCCTTAGAAAAGAATAGGCTTTCTAGGGAAACCCTTGAGCATTATCTCTTTCTAAAATCCTTGTACCCCGATTCCCTGAAGACAATTCATGATCTTTCTTCACTCCTTATAAAAACGAATTCACGTCTTCTTGAATACTCTTGGTCAAAAGGAAAAGAGCTAAGCCTTCGTGTCATCTTTTTAAATGAAAAGGATGCTAATGGTGACTTTGAAACCCTCATCCTTTCACTTAAAAAAATGTTTCCTCATGCCCAGCTTGAGCTTTTAGAAACACCCTATCAGAGCTCATCACGTGAGCTTTATACGGGAATTAAGGGTAAGTCACCCCTCGCATCCTTGAGGATAGGTGTTCCATGAATCAGATGATCATTGGTTTACTGTGCTCTGTTGGAATGCTTTGGATCTCCCATCTCTTTCGCACATCAAAAGAAAATGAATATAACCACATTCTTTTCCAAAATGAGTTTCTCGAGAAGACAATGAAACAGTTTAAAATTGATCAGGCCTTTCTTCTTGAACATAAAAGTACTCTTGCCCAATTAAAAACGAAAAAATGGACCCAACCCGAATCAAGGGTTTATGCGGGCCGGTTCATAGAAGATATAAGCCATGGCTTTGAGAAAATTGAGTATGCCTTTAAACCTCAAAAGCAACTTAGCCTGGATACTGGAATAAATTATAAAGTTACGGAAATCGTCATTCGTGTCCTTTCTTATTCCGACTCTGAGATTTACTCTTTTATTGAGACAATGATTCAGGATTTTCCAGGCATACTTTTTTTATCAGAATTGGAACTCACTCGCCGGGATGGGAGTAATTTTCCCTGTATTGAAGGCAAACTCACATTTGATTGGCTTTCCCAAGGAGATCCGGGATGAAACTTATGCCTCTTTTCCTTGTCTTGTGTTTAACCCAGAATGGCCTAACCCATCCTTCACTCTTTTTTACAGAGGAGGAACTCAACTCCGTGTTTCAAAAGAGTCTTCATCTTACAGGAATTTTATTTATGGATGATTCACATTGGACCCTATGGATGAATGGAAAACCGATTACGCCAAAAAATATCAAGTTTGTCGACCCCTTTAGAATCCTTAAAGTGACTGCAGATGGTGTGACAATCGGCTGGGGAATGCCCCTTCAGATAAAAACCATGAAACTACGTCAAAGAATCTTTTGCAAATCCCCCACCAATCGGTATGATAAAGAAAGAGTCAGAGAAGATTGAAAACATGGATTGGGACAAACTACGGGTATTTCATGCTGTTGCACTTGCTGGTAGCTTTACGAAAGCAACCGAAACCCTGAATATTAGTCAATCTGCTATCAGTCGGCAAATCATCATCCTTGAGGAAGAATTAGGGACGACCCTTTTTAATCGGGTTGCTCGCGGTCTGGTTTTAACAAGTGCTGGTGAAAAACTGCAAGATACGGTTGTCAGTGTGTTTGCCAAACTCTCAATGACACAAGCAACGATCGCCGAATTGAAAACCCACCCTCGGGGACACATTCGCATTGCGACCACTCTTGTTTTTGGATCTTTGTGGCTTGCCCCTTATCTCAGAGAATTTCTTGACCTTTATCCTGATATTAAAGTTTCTCTCCATCTGACCAATCAAGAAGTCGACCTGAATATGCGTGAAGCAGATGTTGGCATTATTGCTCTTCCTATGCATAATCCTGAGTTGATCCATAGCGATCCCGTTCCCTACCGGTTTCGATTGTATGCAAGCAAATCCTATCTTGAAAAGTTTGGAACACCCCAAAAACCTGAGGATCTCGATCATCATCGACTCATTGCCTTTGGAAAGGAAATGCCCCATCTCTATAGTGATTTGGATTGGTTGTTGAAGGTAGGAGCCCAAAAACCAAGAATTCCCTACCTTGTTATCAGTAATGGGGAGGCCATGTGTGCAGCGGTTCGTTCCGGTTTAGGCATCGCCGCACTTCATAAATACATTGTGAGAGATGATCCAGAGATTGTTGAAATTTTAAAGGATACGGATACAACAGTTTACCGCTATGTTGTTTACCCCTCCCATCTTGCTAATCTAAAACGAATTCAAGTCTTGGTGGATTTCCTTCTTCAGAAGATGAAAGAGCATGAATTTTAGGGTGAGCCCCAGTCAAGAAAAAGGGGAACGAAATACGTTCCCCTTTTTTAAAAGAATTAAGTAATAACTTAATAAGTTATTACTTTTGTCCTTCTTTCTTTGAAACTTCATCTGGATTTTGTGTCTCAGATGTATCAGCAATGATAACTTCTTCTGTTGCTTGTGTTGCAGACTTAGAATCTGTACCAGCTGCAAATAATACTGTTGAAGAAGCAACGAGAGCTGCTAATGTTAATGCGATTGACTTCATTTTATTTTCTCCAAATTAAATTACCTACTCAGTGAGGCAACGTGAATATGAAATAAAGCGATGAAATTTGCAAGAGAAATTTTAAAAAAAATTCAACTACTCACCGAACGTGACATTTGATGAGTAGTTTAATTATAAACGAGCTTTATTACTGTGCTTGTTCAGTTGCGGTTTCAGTAATAACTTCAATGCTTTCTTCAGTCGTGGTCGTTACAGACTCTTCCGTTACAGACTCCTGAGCTTTTGCCAGGGTTGACGTGATCATAAGAAGAGCCAGAGAAAATAAAATCGTTTTCATGATAACCTCCATTAAATAAAATTAAAAACTCTAACATTTAGAGTTAACCTAATAATACAATATATTCTATTAAAAAATAGTAAATATATTTTAATGAAGGTTTTAGATAAAATCGGTCAACTTCCGTACTATTGACAACGCACTCGCTTAAGAAGGGACATTAATTCCTATTTTTTGCCACTATTAATGCGCTCACGCAAGCTTTTTCCTGCCTTGAAGAAGGGGACGTTCTTCGCTTGAACCGCGACCTTTTCTCCTGTGCGAGGATTGCGTCCTGTTCGGCCGTCTCTCTGGCGAACAGAAAAAGCACCAAAACCTCTCAGCTCAACGCGTCCGCCTGTTGCTAAGGCATTGCTGATTTCATTAAAAATGATATCCACAGCCTTTTCAACTTCTCTAAGGGACATATTTGAAAACTGTTCGCTGAGCTTATGGACTAATTCTGATTTTGTCATCTGACCCTCTTTTACATTTTAATTTTTGCTAGTGTATCATTTTTTTACCCTTAAGAACAATAAAAACTGCCTTAACCTTATCTTAAATTTTTTTACCTAATATAATTAGATAAGGAGGATACGGATGGATTTCCTATCAGTCATCTTTGTATTTATTATTGGGGCGGGGATCTTAGCCTATCATCGCCAGCCTTTACTGGTTTGGGATGGTTTCCTTGTCGTTTATCTTGTAGGGGTCAGTTATTATTCAAATTTATCATTATTATCTCTCATTATAATATGGTCTATTATATTAATACCATTAATAATACTTAATATTCCCCAGTTAAGACAAAAACTCATTACCCAAATCGCCTATAAAATAGCTCAACATAAACTCCCAACCATTTCTGACTCGGAAAGGCTTGCACTCGAGGCGGGGACTGTCAGTTGGGACGCTGAGCTTTTTTCTGGGATGCCTCACTGGAAAAAGCTGTTTGCCTATAAATCGGCTCAAGTCACAGAAGAAGAAAAAGAATTTCTGGAAGGTCCCGTTGAAAAACTCTGTCAGATGGGATCGTCCTGGGATCTGTGGCATAAGGATCTAGCCATTCCAAAGAAGATGCATCAGTTTGCCAATGAAAATGGCTTTATGGGTTTTAAAATTCCCAAAAAATACGGGGGGCGTGAATTTTCAACAACCGGAACCTGGTCCGTGATTATGAAAATGGGGAATCGTATTGGGCCCTTATCCTATCTCATTACCATTGCAAGTTCCATTGGGTGCGCAGAACTTTTAATGATTTACGGAACAGATAAGCAAAAAAAACAGTTTCTTCCCGGTTTGGCAAATGGTTCAGAAATATCCTGCTTCGCCTTAACGAGTCCAATAGCCGGATCAGATGCCACGTCCATTGAAGACTATGGGATTGTTTGTAAAGGAAAATTTAACGGTAAAGAGGTTTTAGGAATTAAGTTAAACTTTAACAAACGGTATATTACTCTTGGTCCTATCGCAACTCTGTTGGGTTTGGCTTTTCGTTTATATGACCCTGATCATCTTCTCGGGAATAAAGAGGACATTGGGATTTCAATTGCCCTCCTTCCTACCCATCTTCCAGGTGTCACCCAAGGCCGGTATCATTATCCTATAGGAACACCTTTCCCGAATGGTCCCCTTCAAGGCAAGGATGTATTTATTCCCATGGATTATCTTCTTGGGGGAACAAAGATGGCCGGAAAAGCCTGGATGATGTTGACCCATTCTTTGGCAGGGGGACGTGCAACAAGCTTGCCGACAGGCGCCGTAGGAAGCATAAAATACAGTTTTTATGTCACATCCGTTTACGCAAGTATCCGTAAGCAATTCGGGATAAATATTGGATCATTTGAAGGGGTTCAGGATAAGCTGGCCGAGCTTGCCGGGTACGCCTACATTGCTGACGCAACTCGTCTTCTTACCTTTTCCCAACTTGAAGCAGGTGAAAATCCCGCTATTTCTGCGGCCATCAGTAAGTATAATTCTACGACACTTGCTCAAAAATCAGCGATCCACGCGGTTGATCTACATGGGGGGAAGGGTGTCCAAAATGGTCCTCATAACTACATTGTCCAGGAATATCTTGGAGCTCCCGTGAGCATCACAGTTGAAGGGTCGAATACGATGACCCGTTCTCTGATTGTCTTTGGACAAGGGGCTATTCGCTGTCATCCCTTTGTTTTCAAGGAAATGATTGCTCTTCAAAATAAGAACGTGAGTGAGTTTGATAAACTCGTGATGAAGCATTTAAATTATTCTTTGAGTAATCATGTTCGTGCCCTCGTTCTTGGACTCACTAAAGGAAGGATTTCCTTTGTCCCCTCCCATCAACATGATACAAAAAGATACCTCCAGTATCTCACCCATCTCAGTGCAGCCTTCGCTTTAGTCAGCGATTTGGCCTTGATGACTTTGGGGGGAAAACTCAAACGTATGGAATCCCTTTCTGGAAAATTTGCTGATGTTTTTAGTATGCTCTTCATGGGGTCAGCCACGCTAAAACTCTTCCATGATCAAGGATATCCTGGACAGCTGCTTCCGGTTGTGAAATGGACCATGGAGTGGTCCTTATCAAGTGCTGAACAATCCTTAAATTCCATATTACACAATTTTCCCAATCCATTTATCAGGGTTTGGCTACGGTTGTTTATTTTTCCCCTTGGCAAAAGGTATAATCCCCCACTCGATAAACTGAATCATCAAGTGGGTCGCCTTGTTCAAGAATCAAGGTCTGTTAGAGAGCAAATTGCAAAGGGAATCTATTTGAGTGCGACGAAGGAAAACATTATCACCCAGCTTGAAGAGGCTTTACTAAAATCCCAGAAAGTAGAAGATTTAAATAAAAAAATAGCAAAAGAATCAAAGGGGTATACTTACCTTGATCGGGTCGCTTATGCAAAAAAGAATAATCTCATTACAGTGAGGGACGAAAAGGCCCTTCTTGAGGCTCATAAAGCTGTCATGAATATCATTAATGTAGATGACTTTAGTCTGACACAATTAAACAAGGAGAAATAATTATGGAAAACCAGAAACTATTTACAGACTACTTGTATGACCATGAAAAAAATTTGGCAAATAGTGTTTACCTAAGCCAACCGATAGACGGGAAGTACCATGACATAACTTGGGCAGAAGCCATGGAACAGGCTCGTAAAGTGGCAAACTTCCTGAAGCAACAAGGGTTCAAGAAAGGTGACCGAATTGCCATTTTATCCAAGAATTGTGCGGAATGGTTTATTACAGACTTTGCCATTGTGATGGCAGGTCTTGTGAGCGTGCCTCTCTTTGCGGCCCAGCATCCCGAAACTATTGCTTATATTTTGGCCCACTCTGAAGCAAAGATGATTTTCGTTGGAAAGCTTGATAACTGGGCTATGCAAGAACAGGCTCTACCAAAGGAAATTAAACGAGTTGCCTTTCCTTATAAAAACAGTATGCCAGCCGATGTTCAGTGGAACGATATTTTAGAAAAATATACACCCATTAAAGAAAACTATAGGCCCGATCCTGATGATCTTTATTCGATTCTCTATACATCGGGGACAACGGGAAATCCAAAAGGGGTTATGTATACCTTTCAAAAGTTGGCTTTTCTTCTATACTGGCTTAATGAAGAGGTCGAGAAGGGATACTATACATATCCTGTACATGGACGTCTTATCTCTTACCTCCCGCTTGCCCATTGTATGGAACGCCTAGCTATAGAGCAAGCAAGCTTATTTTTTAAGATGAGAGTGTATTTCGTTGAATCTTTGGAGACTTTTCCACGAGATTTAGAATTTGCTTCTCCTTCCGTTTTTATAGCTGTTCCTCGACTTTGGGTGCAATTTCAGATGGGGATCCTTCATAAACTCCCTCAGAAAAAACTTGATACACTCCTCAAAATTCCTGTGATTTCTAGTTTGATAAAAGGAAAAATTAAAAAGGCCTTAGGTTTAAATAAAGTTGAAGATTTGATTATATCAGGATCAGCGCCTTTATCACCGGTTGTCATTCAGTGGTATCGCAAATTGGGGATAAATATTCGTGAAGGTTATGGCCTCACAGAAAACTTGATATGGGGAACATATAACCGAGAAGTAAGTAAGGATGGATCCGTCGGACGTCCCAGAGATGGTTCTGATATTAAAATCGGAAAGGATGGGGAAATCCTCATTAAATCTGATGTTATGATGACAGGATATTATAACGATCCTAAAGCAACAAAAGACGCATTCACGAAGGATGGATATTTTAAAACGGGTGATAAAGGTTACCTTGATGATGAAGGATATTTGTTCATTCAAGGCCGTGTGAAGGATACCTTTAAAACAGACAAGGGTGAATTTATTGAACCCGTCCATATTGAAAATAAGTTCGCGAAAAATACCAATATTGAGCAACTGTGCTTGATTGGACTTTATCTTCCCCAACCGGTTATGATTGTGAGTCTATCTGATGCTGCTAAGGCGAGGGGACGAGAAGTTGTGGCCAGTGAGCTTCAAATCACTCTTGATGAGATCAATGAAAATCTAACAAAATTTGAAAAGATTAGTCACATCTATGTCGCTCAAGATCATTGGACTCCTGAGAATGGAATGACGACTCCAACCCTCAAGATCAAAAGAAATAAAGTGATTGAGGTATACCTAGACAAAGTCAAGGACGGGATACAGGGGCAAGACACAATCATTTGGGAATGAACCATGTATTTTGGTAATTATTCAGGCTCGGTCACCTCTCCCACAAGGGGAGAGGTGACCCTGAAGATTAGTTATACCTAACCCCAATGATCTCATAGGACTTATGCCCCTTACCTGGTGTTGTGATATCGCAGGAATCGCCTTCCGTTTTGCCAATTAAGGCACGTGCGAGGGGGGAGATAATCGAGAGCAACCCTTTCTTAATGTCAGCTTCATCGACGCCAACAATTTGATAGGTAATATGTTCACCCGTTTCATCATCTTCAAGGGTAACCTTGGCGCCAAACTTAATATCCTTGCCTGAAAGCTTAGTAATATCAATAACTTCGGCGCGAGCAACTTTATCTTCAAGTTCCTTGATTCGGCCTTCAATAAACCCTTGGCGTTCACGAGCCGCATGATATTCAGCATTTTCCGAAAGATCACCATGTTCTCTGGCTTCCGAAATGGCTTTAATGACGGCTTGACGCTCAACATTTTTCAAGTGTTTCAATTCTTTCTCGAGGCGCTGAAGTCCTTCAGCGGTCATGGGGAACTTTTCCATACAATAGTTACTCTCTTGTTGAATTTTTATGAAGTCTAGCACAAGTTTTTCAGGATGCAAGTCTTGTCTATGTTACCTTTCCTTCTCTTCCATCTCAATGTATACTTTGCCTATGAAACATGATGTGATCATTGTAGGTGGAGGGTTGACGGGTGGAACGCTTGCCTGCTCACTTGTCGAGCAAGGTTTAAATGTTGCTCTTGTCGATTCAATTGATCCAAAAAAACCACTGATTTCTGATGGAAGGTCCTTTGCTCTTTCTCGAAGCTCATTCAACCTTTTTTCAAAACTAGGAATTTGGCCTGATAAAGCAACTCCCATTACCCATATCCATACGTCGGATGGGGTTCTACCAAGATGGGTTGAGTACGGAGAGTCGGATGTAGGAGGAGGCCCCTTAGGCTTCGTTGTGGATAGTGCTCTCCTCAAGTCTCGCATTAATGAGAAAATTTTATCTTCTCAGAAAATTAAAATCTATGCTCCCACATCAGTCGTAAAACTTGATATATCTTTATCCCTTGCATCACTCGAAATGGATAATGGAAAATCTTTAAAAGCTCCCCTTTGTATTGCTGCCGATGGAAAATTCTCCAGTCTTCGGGAATGGGCAGGTATACCCTTATTTGAATGGGGGTATGATCAAATAGCCATTGTCTGCAATATGAAGCATAGCCTTCCTCATAACAACGTTGCTTTTGAACATTTTCTGCCCATGGGGCCTCTCGCCTTTGTGCCGCGTCCGGGAAAGGAATCAGGGCTTGTTTGGTCTATAGAGAAAGAGAAGGCTGAAGTTCTCTTAAGCTTAACGCCGGAAGAGTTTACGGAAGAGGTTCAAGCCCTATTCGGGGATGCCTTAGGAAGACTCAAACTCTCAAGCCAAAGGTGGAGTTATCCTTTAGGGGTGCGTTTACCAAAACGAATTATTGATAAGCGACTCGCCCTTGTTGGAGACGCTGCTCATGTGTTCCATCCCGTTGCCGGACAAGGTTTAAATGTGGGGCTCCGAGATGTGGCTGTTCTTGCAGAAGTGCTAGGGAAGGCCTACTCTTTGGGGCTCGATTTAGGATCTGCAACGATATTAAAGTCATATCAAAAGAAAAGGCGAATCGATATTTTGACCATGACTGCCTTAACTGACGGAATGGTCAGGGTTTTTTCCCATCAAAGCAGGCCTCTTGCGCGCGTTCGCTCTCTTGGTTTTGGACTCGTCAAGCACTGCAAGCCACTCAAGAACGCCATGATACGCCATGCAATGGGAACGTCATCAAATGACGGCAAAAGTCCAGGGTAAGAGCCTTCTACAGAAAAATTCTCTATATGAAAATCATATAGTGTTCTATATGATTTTCCTATACTGCCCCTGAATTCCAAAGGCTAAGTTTGGTTTTGATTGGTTAAAGATTCCGACTCCTCACCACTCTCCACATAATCCATGCCAATGCCATAAAGAGCAGGAAGTAGTTTTTAATCTCCTTATATCCATCCAACGGGAACTTGAATGATTTTAGGTGTAATCAACTCTATCGACTCACTTTGATTAATGACCAATCCTAAGGGTAGATGGTGCTCTTCAATAAATTGAATAAGAGTTGTTAAATCCCTGAGTCTCACAGATGTTCCATACTTGATTTCGATGGGTAATAATCCAAATGGGCCCTCCAAGATAAGGTCAATTTCTGCACCATTTCTCGTGCGATAATAATAAGGCTCCCAATTTGTGACTAAAGTGGCCTTTAATCCTTTTATTATTTCTTCAATCACGAACGCTTCAAAGGACAATCCAACCGATTTAGTTTCAAATAATTCTTCAAAGGATCTTGTCCGAGTTAGAAAATGCAAAAGTCCTGTGTCCCGAATGTATCCTTTCGGCATTTTAGTAACGGCTTTAACAATATTCTTTTCAAAACTCGGTAGGTTTCTCCACAGAAATGTTCCTTCTGCAATCTGAATATATTCTTTAATCGTTACTTCGCTTACTTCAATGGCTCGAGCTATATCCCTTTTGTTTATGATTGTTCCTGACAAATTTGATAGAATTGATAAGAATCTCTGGTAAGCTATTCGGTTAAGTCTTGGAAACAGCAATGCTATATCTCTATTTATGTATGTATCTTTGTAGTTTTCCATCCACTGATTAAAAAATTGGGGTTTTTTATCTAATAAAGGTTCAGGATATCCCCCTTTAAACCAAACATGATGGATCTCTTTTAAGGAAAGTGGTGCTGGTCCTGAAATCATTAGTTCGATTGATAGTTTATCATTAAAAATATTGTATATTGAACTCAATGACTTCTGGTAATATTCATTCGCTTTAAGGGTGCCAAGCTCGAGAGTGCCGATTCGACCAGCTAATGTTTCGGAAGATCGTTTTAAGAGCTCAGGACTACTTGAACCAGTTATTATAAAGCGGCCTTTTTCTTGCCTTTGATCATCAATAACGCCTCTTAATATTTTAAAAAGTTCGGGGTAATTTTGAGCTTCGTCAAAGATGACACCAGAAGGATATTGCCTAAAGAAGAGCTTAGGATTTCGACTGACTAGATCATAGTCATCTGGATCTTCAAGATCTATGTATTTCCAACCCTTCGTTAATTTCTTTGCCAAAGTTGTTTTGCCAACCTGACGGGCTCCTAATATCACAAGAGCAGGAAACATATTCAAAATTTCCAGGGCTTTATTTTCAGCGTTTCTCTTTAGACCATGCATATCCTAAGTTTACTCTTGGTTTTGATTGATGTAAAGTTAATTTTACCACACAATTCCAAAGGCTAAGTTTGGTTTTGATTGGTTAAAGATTCCGACTCCTCACCACTCTCCACATAATCCATGCCAATGCCATAAAGAGCAGGAAGAATGGCGCAAGCCAAAGGAAGAAGGTTCTCTCTTCAAAAGGGGGGCGAAAGAGAATTTCATCCCCAAAGGTTTCTCTCAGTTTTGCGCGAACTTCTTCTTCTGATTTTCCTTGGTTGAGTTGCTCAACAATATAGGCGCGCAGGGCTTCCGACTCTTCCGTATCCGAGTCCGTAATGGCTTGACCGAGACAAACAGGACACCGCACTTCGCCTTGGAGGTCTTTGGCGCGTCCGTCATCTGCAGATACGGCGATGGGTAAGAGGTGACATAAAATAAAAAGTGCATTGCGAGTAGCCAAACCCAGCCACGTCGCTACGCTCCTTACTATGACGAGTTTACAAAGTGAGGCTATCCCACCCAACACCATAAAACCGCCGCCGATCCAAATCCAGGGAGCAAGGGGGAGATAGGATCCCTTCACAACCCATTTCTGATTTCCCTGATAGGGGCCAAGAATAACATACAAATCTCGAAGGCCATTTGTTGTTATGGCTGTTTCGCTGAGCAAGGAATTCTGTGGTTTGTAAACTCTTTTCTCAGGTGTAAGAGTTCCTCCCTTATGGAGTAATGTTGCTTTTTCAAAGAGATAGGTGGGGGCCTCGCCAAGCTGAACATCCGTGAGGGTCAGCTCAACTCCCCCGACTGTCATCTTCTCTTCAAGGCCGAGAATATGGGATTCCTCAGTCTTGAAGCCACCCGCAACACTCACCCCGAGAAGGGAAATGGCAACGCCAAGATGAGCGAAGGTTGGACCTAAGAACAGTCTCTTTTGATAGGCAGCTTGAAGGGTTCCCACAAGGACCCAAACCGCAACGATTATGCCCGTGAGTGCACTTATAGAGACCGTAGAGTAGGTGAAAAGGAGAAGGACGAGTGATGCGAAGGCGGCGGTCAAAGGAGTGCTGAAAAGCGAAAATAATGATTCTGGTTCCCTTCTCAAGAGTGAGCCAATGGGAATCAGAATGAGCACAGGAATCATCAGAGGAATAAAAGTTCGTTCAAAATAAGGCGTTCCCACAGAGAGTGTTTGCCCGTGCACCCATTCACTCCACAGAGGATAAAAAGTTCCGAGAACAACAGTGATCAAACCCATACATAAAAAGAGGGAATTGAGGAGAAGCATTCCTTGCCTTGTCATCAGATTCAAAGGAACGCCTTTTAAACGTGGTGCTTTCCAGACCCACATCATGAGTCCAAACCCTGCAATAAAGCCTAACAAACTTAAGATAAAGAGACCTCGATCTGGACTTTGGGCAAAAGAATGTACGGATGTGATGAGTCCTGATCGGACAAGGAACGTTCCCAAAAGACTTAATGAAAACGTAAGGATGCTGAGGAAAAGGCTCCACCGAAAAAGAGATCCAGATCTTAATGTATGGACGAGAGCCGTTCCCGCAAGCCAAGGCATGAGAGACGCATTTTCAACCGGATCCCAGAACCACCAGCCTCCCCAGCCCAGTTCATAATAAGCCCACCAACTGCCCAGGGTAATCCCACCCGTCAAAGCAGCCCAAGCAAGGAGTGTCCAAGGCCGGACAACGGCTTCCCAAGTCTCTTGGCTGTCCCTCCCCCATAGGACAGCAATCGCCAGGGAATAGGGGACAGAAAATCCAACATATCCCAGGTACAGGAGGGGGGGATGCATAACAAGACTTTGGTCTTGAAGGATCGGATTAAGGGATTCCCCTTCAGTTAAAGGAAAGGGAAGCAGATCAAAGGGATTCGATTTCACCATGAGGAGAAGAAGAAAACCAATGGTTAGCATTCCTTGGATAACCAGAGACCGGGCGCGCAGCTGTGGATCCTTAAGGGTTAAGGCGAGACCACTACTCATGCTTGAGAGAATCAACACAAACAAGAGAAGAGATCCCTCATGGTTTCCCCAGGTGGCCGCAAATCTAAAGTACCACGGAAGATGGCTATGATCATGAAGGGCGACGGTGAGGATTGAGAAATCACAGAGAAGAAAAGCTGTGATGAGGGTTATAAATGCGGCAAGGACAAAGGTGTTTTGAAGGTATGCGGTGGCGGATCCAAGTCTCGTCATTGGGAGAGGTAACAGAACCCTCCCAATGACGCCTCTTAATGAAGCAAACACCTGCACCCCTGCAAACCCCAGAGCCATCACAAGACAGAATTGTCCAATTTCACTTAACACAGCAGTCCTCCAAACGGTCTGCAACCTCTTTGGGCATGTAATTTTCATCATGCTTTGCAAGAACATAGTCAGCCATAAAAAGACCGGGTTCAACCAAAAATCCTTCTGCAACAACACCTTGCCCGTCAGCAAAAAGGTCAGGAAGAAGACCAGTATACTTGACGGCTAGAGTTTCCTTATGATCCGTCACCACAAAATGAACGTCCTCTCCTTTATGAGAAACTGAGTCAGGCTTCACAAGACCACCAATGCGAATCCGTTGCTGGGATGGTATCTGCTTTGCGAGAAGATCGGAGGGTGTATAAAAAAAGACCAGCGTATCCTTAAAGGCTGTAATCATCAGAAGTGCTGCAACAGAAAGCCCCAGAAGGGCTCCACAAATGAGCAACAAACGCTGATGTTTAGGTTTCATTTAGATCTGACCCATGAGGCGAGAGTGAGACAAAAGAAGATGGCAAGACTGAGAAGGGATAGACTATAGGCTGCAAGAATGTAGGGGAGATAAGAAGTATTTATCATAATACTTCCCAGTTGGCTTCATCCCTAAGCCCTTTGGCGTCATCCCTGCGAAAGCAGGGACCCAGGCAGGTCATTGCGTTATCAATGAAATGTAGTAAGCCTTTTACATTCCTTCGGAATGAGTTATTAGCCCTGGGTCCCTGCTTTCGCAGGGATGACGCTCTTTGTGTATATAAAGTCATCCTACCTTCTCCCCCTCTTCCTACGACTGTTCATCTCAGTTCGCGTCCGCAGAATCAAAACACTCAAGAAGTAACAAAAATAAGCTCCACCCATGAGAATAAGGGGCATCATCATACTTGCATGAATGGAAAGCTTTGTCAGACTTGCCGGTTGATGCAATGTGTTCCACCACTCAACGGAAAACTTAATAATGGGAAGATTGATGAGACCCACAAGGGCGAGGAGGGAGGCCGCCCGTATGCCTTGATCGGGCCGTCTGTAAGACTTGTAAAGGGCCCAGTATCCTCCATAAAGAAAAAGGAGGACAAGGACGGATGTGAGACGTGCGTCCCACACCCAATAGGTTCCCCACATGGGCTTTCCCCAAAGGGACCCTGTGGCAAGGCTCAAGGCCGTAAAGAGCGCTCCAATAGGAACACAAGCAACAGACAGGATCTCAGCAAGGGGTGATCTCCAGACCAAAACGAATAGACTCATAACTCCCAGAAATGCATAGATCAGAAGGGACATCCATGAAGCCGGGACGTGGACATACATAATCCGCATAGCGTCTCCTTGTCTGAAGTCGGGAGGGGAGGTGATGAGCCCTGTGTAAAGACCTGCAGCCAACAAGAGTCCCATTGAAATAAGAGAAAGGGGCAAAAGATACCTTGAAACCTTTAAAAAGAATTTTGGTTGGGCCCAGGTGTGAATCATTTATCCCTCTACAGCAAGTCTAAGTGCCTTACTTCCTGCAGCAATCCCTAAGATAAACAAGAGAAGTGACACACTGGTAAGGAGGCAGAAAGAGGGAAAAGAATCAAGTCCTAATCTTGCCGTCTCCGTAGCCGATAAGGAAAAGAGCAGAAGAGGCAAGGCGAGAGGCAAGATGAGGAGAGAAAGCAATATGCCGCCACCACTTGAGCGAACAGTCAATAAACTTCCCCAAAGGGAAAGAGCGCTTAAGGCGGGATAGCTGATGAGGAGACTTAAGGAAAATGTTCTCTCACTAACAAGAAGGCTGATGAGGATGAGGGGCAGTCCAAGACAAAGGGTTTCAGCGATCACTTTTGCGATGAGTGTTAGAGCTGGAGGTGAAGGCTGTAGAAGGATCTCATCGAGGAGTCCTTCTTGAGCCTCTTGTCTGATAAAGGTTGGTGTGGAGAAAAACGTTGTGAGCATCACCAGTATCCAAATCAAAGCTGGAGTGGTTTCCGAAATGAATTGAACGTTCGGTCTAATTGCTAAAGTCATTGAAAACAAACAAAGAATGAAGAAACTGAGGGCGTTTAAGAGGGCTCCTTTATGCAGAATGAGAATGCGGATTTCCCGGGAGATCATAGGGTGATCTCCTTTGATGAGGCGTCCATGTCCTCATGTGTTGCAAGGACTATACTTCCCCCTTCAGTCAAATGAGTCTCCATACATTTATGAAGGGTTGCTTTTCCTTCGATGTCAAGTCCAGCATGGGGTTCGTCCAGGATCCATAGTTTCTTTGGAAAAAGACTGAGCCTTAAAAGACTAATCCGTTTCTGCTGACCTTCTGAAAACTCGGAAATCTTAAAATTGAACGATCGTTCAATATTCCATAAATTCAATGACTTATCAATGATTTCCTTGGAAACGTGTGGCCAGAGTCTTAATTGCTCGTTAAGAGTTGCTTCTTTATAAAGGGCAAGCCGATGACCGATATAGAGAAGTTCTTGAGATCTCGTTATTTTTCCAGAGAGGGGTGGAAGTAAGCCTGCAACAAGCCTCAAAAGCGTTGATTTACCTGAACCATTTGCTCCCCGAATCACACTCATTTCCCCTTCCTTAAGTGTGAAAGAAAGGTTGGTAAAGAGGGGCTTTTCGTCCCAACCATAGGTTAATTCGTTTACATCCAACATAGATGAACCCTACCCAAAAGGAACAGGTTTGGAAATGGGAAAGTGAAACGCTGATTTATGGGTGTTTATAAGTGTCTTTATGGGTTACTCCCATATTACCTTGAGGAAAACCCCCATTTCGTCTAGTATTAAATTCACATTCTCATCCCAACAAGGACTGACATGATCGAAACAATTGGTATCATCGGAGCTGGACAAATGGGCGCTGGCATTGCGCAAGTTTGTGCTGAGGCAGGTTATTTGGTTTATTTAAGCGATGTCTCAAAAGACGCCCTTCAAAAAGGAATGGGTTTGATAACCAAGAACTTAGAACGTATGGTCACGCGTAATAAGATCTCCTCAAAGGAAAAGGACGAAATTAATAATAGAATTCACGGGTATATCGGTCTTGAAGGCTTTAAGAGTTGTGATCTGATCATTGAAGCTGCAACAGAAAATGAGGAGCTTAAAAAGTCTATCTTTAAACAACTAGTTCCTATCCTCACACCCGACTGTCTTTTGGCAACAAACACATCTTCCATTTCAATAACAGCCCTCGCAAATGTGACTCACCGTCCGGATAAATTTATGGGCATGCATTTCATGAATCCTGTCCCTGTCATGCAACTTGTGGAGCTTATTCGTGGAGTAGCCACATCGGAGGCAACGTTTAATGCGATTAAGGAGGTTGTTCTCTCCCTTAATAAACAAGTTGCTGAATCCGAGGATTACCCTGGTTTTATCGTCAACCGTATCCTTATGCCGATGATTAATGAAGCCATTTATGCCCTCTTTGAAGGCGTCGGTACGATTGAGGCCATTGACAAAGGCATGCATTTAGGGACAAATCAACCTATGGGTCCTCTCGCCCTTGCAGACCTTATTGGACTTGATACTTGTGAGTCCATCTTGAATGTTCTCTATGAGTCAAGAGGCAGTGCTCACTACAGACCCTGTCCGTTACTTGTAAAGTATGTGGAAGCTGGATGGTTAGGACGAAAAACCGGGCGGGGTTTCTATGATTATACAGGGGATAGGATCGTCCCCACACGGTAGGAGAAACAACTGATGTCCATTGAAAATATGACTTTTGAAGACGCAATGCGTGAGCTTGAGTCGATCGTAAGGAAGCTTGAAGAGGGTAAAACGACCCTTGAAGACTCCATTACATCTTATGAAAGGGGTGCAGCTCTTCGAGCCCATTGTGAAAAGAAACTCAAGGACGCCCGTCTTCGCGTTGAACAAATTGTGGTAGGTCCAGATGGCACTCTCTCAACAAAGCCTGCAAGTTTTGAAGGATAAAGCGGTCGAAGACCGTCTTCAAAAAGTCGTTGAAGCGGTTGAAAGAACACTGGACCAGTTTTTACCTTTACCCACATCCCGTCTCCATGAAGCGATAAGGTACGCTGTTTTGGGAGGGGGAAAACGTATACGGTCTTATGTTCTCTATGAAGCAGCTCGTCTGTTTGATGTATCTGAAGATCTTGTCCTGAAGGTGGCAGCTGCCTTAGAGGTGATCCAAGGGTATTCCCTTGTGCATGATGACTTACCTGCTATGGATAATGCGGATCTGAGACGGGGTAAACCCAGCTGTCATAAGGCTTACGGGGAAGCTACAGCCATTCTCGTTGGGGATGCTCTCATACCTCTTGCCTTTGAATACCTGGCAAAACTTGGAGAAAGAGCCGAAATCAAAATTGAGCTCATTGAAGTTTTGGCTAAAACCATAGGTTCACAAGGACTTGTTGCAGGGCAAATGAGAGATTTGGGTCAAGAAGGAAAACTTATTCATGAAAATGATATCCTAGAGATGGAAAGGCTCAAGACGGGAGTTTTGTTTAGCTTTGCCGCAGAAGCAGGTGCCATCCTCGGCAATGCATCATCCTATGAGAGACAAGCCCTTAAGGACTACGGGTTGTACCTTGGAGAAGCCTTTCAAATGAGGGATGATCTCTTGGACGGTATAGGTTCAGAGGAAACTCTTGGAAAGCCAAGTGGCCAAGACGCCCAGAAACTCACGTTCTTTTCTCTTTTAGGACCAGAGCGTCTCTTTCAGAAAACAGAAGAAGCGAGCCTTAAAGCAGCACAATCCATTGATATATTTGGTGAAAAAGCCACATCATTAAAAGCACTAGCCGCTTACGCTCTTCATCGGGTGAGGTAGGATTCCACCCCCTTGCGCAACTTATACATATGTATGAGTTGCGCAAGGAGATTGCATATACATGCTTGCGCATGTTATACATATGTATAAGTTGCGCAAGGAGAATATGATGAAATTATTTGTAGGACGAAAGTATGAGCTCAAGCAATTAAATGAATTGAGAGATTCTTTTCACAGAAAAGGGCTAGCAAATCTAGTTGTTATTAAAGGACGCAGACGTGTAGGGAAGAGCAGGCTTGCCGAAGAGTATGCAAAGAACAAGAGGTTTTTGTCTTTTTCTGGGATTGCCCCAACAGAAAACATGACGGCACAAGATCAACGGGCAAGATTTGCGATGAAATTATCAGAATATTTTTCATTACCATTGCATGATTTTCAAGATTGGAGTTTGGCTTTTAATCATTTATCTCACTATTTGACAGACGAACCAACAGTTGTCTTATTCGATGAGATTTCGTGGATGGGCTCAAAAGACCAAACCTTCATTCCAAAATTAAAGGCATGGTGGGACGAATCCATGCAAAATCAAAAGAACCTAACGGTCATTTTTTGTGGCTCTGTTTCCACGTGGATTGAAGAGAACATTCTAAAAAGCACCTCTTTTTTTGGTCGCATTTCTTTAGTCATAGACTTGCAACCCTTGACTTTGCCTGAATGTGCTAAGTTTCTTGATGTTATTGGATTCAAGGGGGGAACTTATGAAATGTATAAAATTCTATCCGTTGTGGGTGGAATTCCGTGGTATTTAGAACAAGTCTCAGGTTCAGAAATGGCAGATGAAACAATAAAGAGATTATGTTTTACTCAAAATGGATTATTAACAACAGAGTTTAACAATATTTTTCATGATTTGTTTCACCAAAAAGGATCTATTTACAAAGTCATTATTCATGAACTTGCTACTGGAATGAAAACATTAGGCGAACTTCGAAAGACGGTTGGCTATGCTATGAGTGGTTCTTTTACTCGCATTGTTGAGAATCTCATAACGGCAGGTTTTGTAACGAGTCACTACCAGTGGTCTTTAAAATCAGGTCATATTACTAAAATTAGTTTATATCGTTTAAGTGATCCTTACTTGAGATTTTATATCAAATACATCGAGCCTAATCTTGCAAAAATTAATCAAAAGAGCTTCCAAACCATGAGCATTGGAAAATTGACAGGATGGGACGCAATAATGGGCTTTCAGGTAGAAAGTTTGTTGTTGCAAAATCGGCCACTTCTTTTAAAAGTTTTGGGAGTTTATCCAACAGATATTGTAGGGGATAACCCTTATCTTCAAAAAGGATCAACCCGTCATAAAGGGTGCCAGATTGATTATCTTGTGCAAACAAATGCGAAAAGTTTGATTGCTTGTGAGTTTAAATTCAAACGCGGCGAACTCGGGCTTGAGATTATTGAGAGTGTGAACGATAAGCTCAAGAGATTCTCTACACCGAGAGGGTTCGGCGTTGCTCCTGTTTTGTTCCATCTCGGGGGTGTGACTGAGCAAGTCTATCAGACACGTTTTTTTTACCGAATAATCGATATTGCTGACTTGTTAGACGAAAACGTGTAGACAAGTTCATCTACAGTTTTAAAACTTGTATACTCTCATTCCACCGTTACTGATTTCGCTAAATTGCGAGGTTGATCCACATCCGTTCCCTTGAGGACAGCTGTGTGGTATGCCAAGAGTTGCAGCGGGATACTATACACAAGGGGTGCTGTGAGGAAACTCGTTTCAGGCACGACGAAAAGTTCAGCGGGCAAAGCCCCGAGTTGTTCAATGCCCTTTTTATCTGTCAGGATAATGAGAGGTGCGCCGCGAGCGGCAACTTCTTGAATATTTGAGGCTGTCTTTTCAAAGAGTTCATCACAAGGTGCAACAACAACGACAGGCACGTTCTTATCGAGGAGGGCTATAGGGCCATGTTTCATTTCCCCAGCCGCAAACCCTTCGGCGTGAATGTAGCTTATTTCTTTGAGTTTAAGAGCCCCTTCAAGGGCCATGGGATAGCTGACGCCTCGTCCAAGGAAGAGAACGTCTTTTGCTTTAGACAAGGATTTAACGAGCGTTTTTATTTTTGCTTCATGGGTGAGAACACTTTCGGTTAGGGCAGGGAGAAACCGAAGACTAAAGAGAGAATCTTCGAATGTCTGTTGATCAATTGTGCCTCTCTTATGACCCGCATCAAGAGCCAGGAGAGCTAGAATCGTTAATTGGGTTGTAAAGGCTTTGGTTGAAGCAACCCCAATCTCAGGTCCAGCTTGGGTTAAAAGAACCGCATCAGACCGTCTTGCAATAGAACTTTCAGGAACATTTACGATGGAGACAACGGTTTGACCTTGTGATTTTGTGTAATCTAACGCTGCAATCGTATCAATGGTTTCGCCTGATTGGGAAATGAAGAGACTCAAGCCCTTATCGGGGAGAGGTGGGGTCCGATACCGAAACTCTGAGGCGACGTCTATTTCCACAGGAAGGCGAGCCAATCTTTCAAACCAGTACTTTGCAACGAGTCCTGCATAACATGCTGTTCCACAAGCAGAAATTGTTATACGAGAGAAGTCTTTCCAAGGGATTGAGGGGAGGTGTAGCACCCCTTCTTTTAAGTACGTATTGAGCGTTGATTCAATGGCTCTGGGTTGCTCAAAAATCTCTTTGAGCATGAAATGTTCATAAGTTCCCTTACCGATGGAACTTTCTGAGATCTGACTCTTTTGAATAGCTCTTTCAACAGGCTTATCATTTGAATCATAGATGGTGACCGACTCAGGAGAGAGAGCCGCCCAATCACCATCTTCAAGATAGGCAATTTTTTGGGTTAGAGAGACAAGGGCGATAGCGTCCGATCCCACATACATCTCTCCATCACCATATCCAATGGCCAGTGGACTTCCTCCCTGACGGGCAGCGATCATGAGGTTGTCGTATCCTGAGAACAAAATAGCCAGAGCAAAGGAGCCTTTCAAAAGTTTGAGAGCACTGGCGGTTGCTTCTTGTGGGGTAAATCCTGTCTCCATTTTGTTGGCAATGAGGTGGGCAACGACTTCAGTATCTGTCTCACTTTCAAAGATATATCCCTTACTTTCAAGATCTTTTCTGAGGTCAGCATGATTTTCAATGATTCCATTATGAACCAAAGCAACCTTAGGATTTGAATGAGGGTGAGCGTTAAGTTCTGAGGGTTGACCATGGGTAGCCCAGCGGGTATGTCCAATCCCATTATGACCTTCAAGGGGAGACTCTAAAAACTTCTCCTTGAGTTTAATGAGTTTTCCTTCAGCGCGAAGCTTGTCTATTTTCCCATTGGAAATAACAGCAATTCCCGTTGAGTCATAACCACGGTATTCCAGTTTTTCAAGGCCATGAAGAAGTCTCTGACCAACAGGGTGATTCCCCACGATTCCAATAATTCCACACATACTTAAAGATCCTTTCCAGATTTGCGCTTCGCACGAAATTTGTCAGCGCCCTTTTCAATGGTTGTTTGAGCACTGCGGGCAAGAGCTAAGTTTCCACTCTCCACATTTTGAGTTACAACACTTCCCGCTCCGACGATTGCATTATCTCCAATCGAGACGGGTGCGACTAAAGAACTATTTGATCCAATAAAAACACCAGATCCAATAAGGGTTTTTGATTTTTTATAGCCATCATAATTACAGGTAATGGTCCCTGCGCCTATATTTGATTTTGCTCCCACCTCTGAATCACCAATGTAGCTTAAGTGCTTCGCTTTCGCTTTTGGACCAAAGGTGGATTTTTTCACTTCGACGAAGTTCCCGATTTCAGCTGCTTCATGGAGATGAACCCCTCCTCTGAGGTGAGCAAAAGGGCCAACGATAGCTTTGGGACCAATGTGGGCGTCACTTAGTTTTGAGAATGAGAGAATCTCGGCGCTCTTTTCAATTGTGACTCCTGGGCCGATAACAACACAAGGGTGAATGGTCACATCATTTTGAATCTTTGTATCATAACTCAGGTAAGTGGTTTGAGGGTCAATAAGGGTGATACCTTCAGCCATAGCCTGTTTTCTCCAGCGATTTTGAAGAAGGGCTTCAGCATGGCTTAAATCCGCACGGGTGTTGATGCCCATGAACTCATCAGCGGCTCCCTCAACGACACCACAGGTAAAGCCTTTGCCTCGTGCTATTTTAACGATGTCTGTTAGATAATACTCACCAGCTGCATTATGGGGTGTGATTTCGCAAAGGAGGGACTCGAGAAGATCGGCTCGAATGAGCGCGACACCTGAATTACAGAGGGCAATATCCTTGTGCTCAACTTTTAAGTCTTTGAATTCAATAACTTCTTCAAGGTCGCCCGTGTCATTGAGGATGAGGCGTGCATAATTTTGCTTATCCCGAGGACACATTCCGAGTAAAATTACAGCTTTCTCAGGCTTACGTTCCGCGAGTTTAAGCATGTTATCGAGGGTTTTCTTTTGAATGAGAGGTGTATCTCCAAAAAGAACCATAACATGTCCTTGAGGTTTCAAATGGGGAAGGGCGAATTTAACCGCATCTCCCGTCCCTTGAGCCGGATCTTGTATGGTTATTTTATGAGTAAAGGGTGTTTTGAGATCTTTTAATGCAGGACTGACAACAAGAACAACTTCAGCCGGGGTCATTTGATGGGCTAAATCGAGCACATAATGAAGAGCCGGTCTTCCCCCTAAAGGGTGAAGAATCTTAGGGAGATCTGATAGCATTCGGGTCCCATGACCCGCAGCAAGTATAACAATTTGCAAATGATTCATCGTTTCTTAACCTTTAAATGAGATGCTGTTTAACATAAGTTGTGTGAAATCGCCAGGTTTGATCTTATCACAAATCCTAACAAAATCTTTCTGGCTATTTTCCATGATTTGTTTATAAGACATAAATAGCATCATCAATTTAAGAGAGGTAGCAAGATGGCAAAGAAAAATACAACGAAAGAGACAAAGACAACAAATACACAAGCAACTCAAAACCAAGAGGCACAAGCTCCTCTCGCTGTTCTGAGTCAATATGTTAAGGATCTCTCTTTTGAAAATCCTACACCCTTGGATAATCATGGAGGGCAGGATGATCGACCTTCCATCTCTGTTCACATTGAAGCTCAAGCGCATAACGTGAAGGATCGTACTTTTGAAGTCACACTTAGAACACAAGTTGATGCTAAGCGTAAAGACTCACAAGTTTTCTTGCTTGATCTTGAATATGCTGGCGTTTTCACAATTGGAGATGAAGTCCCTGAGGAATACATCCGTCCCATTTTGATGATCGAATGCCCAAGGATTCTCTTCCCCTTCGCGCGTAATATCGTTGCGACAACCATTCAAGAAGGTGGGTATCCAGCCCTTCTCTTGACACCTGTTGACTTTGCAGCCCTTTACCAAAATCAAGTGGCTCAAGAACAAGCGCAACAAGAAAAGACTACGACGAAGGCAACGGTTCAATAAAAGTTACTCATCGCCTAACCACAAAAAAGGTGTCATGGTTGGTAAATAAACCTTTATTTTCCGTAGGAAAATATTAGGTTTATTTGACCGACCATCCACAAAATAATGTTAAATGATGTCTAAGCAATTATACTCATAATTTATTAAAAAATTAAATCTTTATTAATAAAATATATTATAAAATAATCTTATATGTATGTATTGTTGTTGAGAGGTTGTTATGTTAAACCGTTTTAATTCAGACTCAAATATACTTAAAGGTTCACAAATCCTCTCTTTAGAAACAGGCAATATCCCTGATACTTCTGAAGAAGAGATTGAAGAAGATTTAAGAGTTTTGAAGGAACACCAATTAGAATGGGCACAAGACTTTCCCCTTTCGAGTCGAATTCAATTATTAGAGGAAGTCCTTGCTAATGTGGTGAAATACCGCGATGAGTGGATTCAGCTCGATCTTAAAGCAAGACATGTTCCTGAGGGCCATTACTCTATGAACGAGTCAGCCCCTTTAGGTCCTATTGGGGCCGAGTTCCTTATTAGGGATTATATAACGTCACTAAAAAAACTTGAAGAACATGGTGGAACAAAACCTATGGCTCCAGCTAGGCAAGATGGAGATCGTATTGTCATTGATTCATTTCCCCGTACTGAAACAGATAAACAAATGTTTCCTGATGTAAGGGCCGAAATTCATCTCATGCATAACACCTATGTTGAGGAATTACCCTCTCTTCAGGCGGCGGTCTATAAAGATCCCCATTATGAAGGAGGATTATCCCTCATACTTGGTGCAGGTAATGTTGCCCATCTCACCCTTCGTGATGCTTTTCATAAACTCTTTAATGAAAAGAAGGTTATTATTATTAAGGCTAATCCTGTTTTGGAATATTTAGGTCCTTTTTTGAATAAAATTTTAGATCCATTTATTAGACATGGATTCGTTCGTATTGTTTCAGGGGGGAGTAAGGAAGGCAAAATTCTTTCAACTCATCCTGAAGTTGACGATATTATAATGACGGGTTCAGACAAAACTTTTGAAAACATCGTTTATGGACCCGGTGAAGTGGGACAAAAAAACAAAGAAAAAGACTTGCGTGTCAACAATAAACCCGTAAGCGGTGAGCTTGGTGATGTGAGTCCAGTGATCGTTATTCCAGGTCATTGGAGTGAGGAAGACTTTGATTACCATGCTGAGCTTTTGTTACAAATGATGACTATAGCAAACGGTTACGCTTGCCTTGCAACACGAGTTGTGATTCTTCCTAAAAACTGGGAGGGGTCTAAAATATTAATGAATAAACTCAAAGACTTGATGGAAAAGTCCCAACAAGGCATCAATTATTATCCAGGCACGGACCAAACAATTCAAGAAGCTCTGGAGTGTTATCCCAATGCATTGAAGTTTGGGGAGTGGACGAAGGATTCCCAACCATTAATTTTTGCGACAGATCTCGATCCTACAAAAAATGAACCAGCCTTTACACGTGAATTCTGGATGACTTTTGCGGGACAGGTTAGTCTTGAAGGAGACACGCCAGAGGAGTTTCTAAGGAATGCCATAAAATTTGCCAATCAAAGGCTTTGGGGGACGCTCGTTGCGACTTTATTTGTTGATCCCGTAACACTTAAATCTTTAGAAGATACGGGCGTCATGAAAAAAGCAATTGATGATCTTCATTATGGTAATGTAACAATTAATGTCTGGCCTGTCATAACAGCTGTAGCAGGTCAAAACTCAGAAGGAGGATATCCGGGATCGACTTATAATGATATTCAGTCTGGTAATATCGTTACAAGAAACTCATTGATGCTGGATAAAATAGAGAAGACCGTATTCTATGGTCCCTTCAAACCAGCATAATTAAGCGAGCGTCACAGTATTTGACAAACTGACCTGATTCTGTTTATTGAACAAAAAAACAAACAGGTCAGACCTATGTCAGAATCAAACCATTTATCAACAAAACGCGGTATACTTTATATCTTAGGAGCCATGCTCATATTTTCTATCTTGAACGCGATCGTGAAAGATACCACGGCAAAATATGATCCCATCCAATTGGTTTTTTTTAGATGTTTGTTTGCAACCATTCCCTCACTCATTTTCCTGGTCACACGGGGAGGATGGCATAGGCCCAATCCTACAGAATGGAAACTCCATATTGTAAGAGCCTTTTTGCTTTCCATAGGACTCTCCTTACTCTTTCTGGGTATTGGAATGCTTCCCTTATCAAACTCAATGGCGCTCTATTTCTCCTCAACCTTATTTCTCGTCATCCTCTCCTACCCCATATTGAAGGAGAAAGTTGGTTTACCCCAATGGGGTGCGGTTGCGCTTGGATTTATCGGCGTCCTCATCATTGCAAAACCGGGGGGGGATGTTTTCCATTGGGGAACTCTTTTTGTCATCATGGGGGCCTTTATGGAGGCAGCCTTTAATCTTTTTGGTAGAATGCTCTCAAAAACTCATTCAAGTTACTTAATAACCTTTATGGGCAGTCTCCTGCCTGCAATTGTGCTTTTATTTGCCCTCCCTTTTGTATGGGTCACACCTGACTTCTCTGGATGGATTGCCCTTATAAGCTTAGGACTTGGAGGAGGACTTGGACAGCTTTGTGTGACCTTTGCTTATCGACATGCCCCTGCAGGAGTGATTGCCCCTATGATTTATTCGGCCATTATATGGAGCATCCTTCTTGACGTTATTTTGTATCAAAACTGGCCGACGGAGTCGCTTCTCTTTGGTTGTGGGATTATCATTACGGCCGGATTTATGATTGTATTTGTTGAAAGACAACGTAAGCTCGCATAAACCCTTTGTCTTTCAAGTTTCGGCGGCGTTAACCTTCGGGATTCGCCCTCTGTCGCGTAACTCAAGTACGCTCATCGGGCTCACCACTCGGTTGCCTACCCGAATTCTTGAAATCCTTTGGGTATAGATATTTAGGGTTGACCTCTCTTGCCTGCTCTTATATGTTGCAGGGTCTTCGGGCGCTTAGCTCAGTCGGTAGAGCATCTGACTTTTAATCAGAGGGTCATGGGTTCGAATCCCGTAGCGCCTACCAATCTTTCCAAGGGTTTCAGGGTCTTTCCCGCTTTAGGGGGCACTTTTTATTTACACAAGACTCTACAGACAATTTTATTGCCGGAGTAATACCGTTAAATCATATTCCAAAAATCAGAGGTTTGTTATGCTGCATAATGTACACTGTTAGCTGGCCGAAGTCATAAGGCCGCTTGAGTCTCATATGTACTGCACTTATACACAGTAGGGATTCAAGCTCGGACGGAACCCGGAAGACTCTTTGAGTAGATTCTCATTATCCAAATCTTAAGACTTGTATGTAAAAATACATGGCTATGAAGATGGGTAATGACAAGATAACATCAGACTATACGGTTACTTTTGATCGCGAATTCCATTCAGCTTTAGGGAAGTTATGGCCTATCTCACCAGCTTCCATTGGAGGTGCCTATTTTGATTGGATGACCCATCTCCTGATTTCTCCAGGAAAACAAGCCGAACTCTGGGCACTGGGTCTTCAAAATTGGGCAAGTCTTTATTCCTATGCTCTAGGAATTAAGACGGATTCAGGCCTAATGGGGGATCGGCGCTTTCAAGATGAGAACTGGCAGAACTGGCCATTCAGTCTCTATGCCAAGTCCTTTCTTCTCTCTGAAGATTGGTGGAATCACGCGACCCATTCTATTAGGGGTGTTAGTCATCATCATGCAGAAGTTCTTCCTTTTATGACAAGGCAGATCTTGGATATGGTTTCACCCGTTAACTTTCCGACAACAAACCCGCAAGTGGTTCGTGCAACTATTGAGTATAAAGGTGTTAACCTTCTTCGAGGGTTTAGAAATTGGATTGTGGATGCGAACCGTGTCCTCAAAAAAGAACGTCCTCAGGGTATGGATAAATTCAAAGTTGGTAAGAACTTAGCCTGCACAAAAGGGAAAGTTATTTATCAAAACCGTCTTATTGAGCTCATCCAGTATTCACCTGTGACGAAGGACGTCTATAAGGAGCCCATTTTAATCGTTCCAGCTTGGATCATGAAATATTATATTCTTGATTTATCACCTCAGAATTCACTCGTTAAATATCTGGTCGATAATCACCATACGGTTTTTATGATTTCTTGGAAGAATCCCGATTCAAAGGATAGGGATTTAGGATTTGATGACTATGTTCAACTCGGAATTATGGAGGCGATTGAAGCCATCTCTGCAATCGTTCCAGGCACAAAAATTCAAGCGGTTGGCTATTGCTTGGGAGGAACCCTGCTAACCATCGCAGCAGCAACTATGGCAAGAGAAAGAGATGATCGTCTCAAGTCCTTAACCTTCTTTGCGACCCAAGTCGATTTTGAAGATGCGGGTGAGCTCCTTCTCTTTATAGATGAGAGTGAAATTACCTTTCTTGAAGATGTGATGTGGGACAAAGGGTATTTGGATGCCTCAAGAATGGCTGGAACCTTTAATATGCTTCGTTCCTATGATCTTGTTTGGTCAAGGGGTGTGGAACGATATCTCCTTGGCAAACGCCTTGTCGCAACGGATTTGATGGCTTGGAATGCGGATGCTACCCGAATGCCATATAAAATGCACTCCCAGTATCTTCGAGAGCTTTTTCTTAGCAATCGTCTCACAGACGGCACCTTTAAGGTGAAGGGGCGTCCTATTGCCTTGAATGATATTGATATTCCCCTCTTTTCGGTGGCAACCCGAAAGGATCATATTTCACCCTGGAAATCCGTTTTTAAGATTCATCTCTTTGTGGATTCTGAAATCACCTTTGTCCTCACGACAGGTGGGCATAACGTGGGAATTGTAAGTGAGCCAGGCCATCCTCATCGTAGTTATCAAATTTCAACCCATACAAGCACAGATCTTCATCCATCACCTGACTCTTGGATGGAGTCAACACCTCACCATAGGGGATCGTGGTGGCCGGCTTGGAAGAGGTGGCTTAAGGCAAATTCATCTAGCAAAACAAAACCCCCCTCAATGGGAGCCCCTGGAAAAGGCTATAAAATTCTCCGGGAAGCCCCGGGTAAATACGTCATGGAAAAGTAAGGAGAAATCATGGATCGCTATATCGAAAACAAAACCTTTGATGAAATAGAAATTGGGGAGACTGCCTCTATTGAGCATTCTCTCACGGAGAAAGATATCCTGCTCTTTGCTCTCATGTCAGGCGATGTTAATCCCGCCCACCTTGATGAGGAATATGCAAGGTCGGATCTTTTCCACACCATAGTTGCTCACGGCATGTGGGGAGGATCCTTGCTTTCAACCGTCTTTGGAACCCGTCTTCCGGGACCGGGTACCATTTATTTAAGCCAAACTTTGAAATTTATTAAGCCGGTTCTTATTGGAGATCTGATAACAGCAACTGTTAAAGTCAGGGAAAAGGATCCAACTCATTTTCATATGATCATGGATTGCTGGTGCACCAATCAACATGGAAAGGAAGTCATTACAGGGGAAGCCGTCATCCTTGCTCCAACCGAAAAGGTGCGCAGGAAAAGGGTCGATCTACCTGAGCTTGAGCAGCTCCTTGTTTCTAAGAATTAATGAAGGGGAATGGAATTATAAAAACCATTAAAAGAACCCCTATTGCTTGGAATTTTCAGAAATAAAACTTATCTTTAATCTGTTTCAGACGGTCTTTAATGAGGAGGGACGACTTTTTAGAAACACCCGCTTGATTTGCAAAAGTATCCCAGCAAGAGACAGCTTCCCCAACTTCATCACTTATTTCCTTTATGCGTTGAATATCAAGACCGACAGTTTTCACTAAGCTGACTAGGTTCGTGTAGGTTGGGTTTTTCCCCTCTCCCATGAGTGTGGTACAATGCTCACCTCCAGGGCCGCTGGAAAATGTAATATCATAAGCTGGTGATACACCCCAAAGGCCGTCTGCATTCATAAGAAAAGAAAAATTCTTTGAGTGATCGTCTCTATTATGAGCGAGCACATTAAAAGCTGTGCAACGCAATTGTCTTTCAACTTCTCTCACATCTTTGGTTAACCTTAATGTAACTTGAAGAATGGTCTCATAATCAAGACTTGGAACCCCATTATTCAGATGCAGCAATCCGCTGACTGTGTGCATATGAATTCGTTGACTGCCAACCTTATCGAATCTCTTAACGCCAAAGTAACCGGGGCAGTTTTTCGAAGGAAACAGATGGGCTTCAGGCACATTTAAGCCCGCTTGTTTTGCCATAAGATGATAGGCATATTCTATAGCTCCACTATCATTTGGATCGAAAGACGACCTGAATTTGATGAGCCAATCTTCCTGATTAATTTGTACAAGTATTTTTGGTCGAGCCCCGGCCGATGAACCATTCAATGACAACAAATCATCCACAAATCGATCATCCTCCTGATCTTGAAACTGCATCATCATCGTCTCAATCACGTCATAATCATCATAAGTGTGGGGTTGATGATCTTCTACAGGTGGTTCATAAAGAAGAGCTCCCATACCATGTTTCCCAACAAATCGAAGTCGATCCAAGGGAGAAAGATCCCCTGGATTAAGCCCCATATGCCTCAACTTACGATCTAACAACAGCCTACCCCATCCATCAGGGAGACTATCATTAAAAACGCCAAATAAGCCGTCAAAAACCCGGTCGTCACAAGGTATTAATCCTGGCTTAAGTGGGAGCTTAAAAGGAGAGACATCAAGATTTGTATTTAAAAAATCACGATCATATTCAAACAATATCTTCCTTTTATGCAAGACTAAACGCCCCATGGGGATTTGAGTTGAGCCCTTCATAAATCCAACGTGAATCAGATTTACGGGGGGGTAAGGGGTCGCTTTCAACGTCACTTCCGCCCTCTCTTGCGTTTTTTGTGTTTGAGTAAGTCATCCATTGAAGGAAAGCTTTCCGGTGTGTCTAGCTTAAAACAATCATAAAAATCATCCAGCGATCCCAAACTCACAGCAATTTTTAGGAGGGATTCCAAGGAGATGGATCCTGTTAATTCGAATTTCTTAATCACACTATAGCTTACGCCGGAATGTTCGGACAGGCTCTTTTGGCTCCTGTTTTGGAAAAGTCTTCTTGCTCTGGCTTGTTTGGCTAAATGCATAGACATTTGATGTGGGGTTAGAAAATTAGAAGCTATCATTATAACCGTTATCTATGTTTTTTGAACTGTATATATATTATAATATCTATTATTGAAAATCAATGCCCATAAGCGAATGCATCCTTTTAAACTACGCAACAAGCTGTTGCGTAATTCTCTGAAATCACATGGCGATTCAATTTGACAAGACAAGAAATGATGTCTATTTCACGTGCTATTGACGTTACTGACCCGCAAAGGCTGCAAAAGCTGCTTGGTTGAGCTTAACAGGGTAGCGTATCTTTAACGCATTCAGATAAGCGGTTAGCAAGTCATTCCGGTACTGCTTTAACATTAACTCCTTAAAGGAAGCTATTTTCTCTTGCTTCATTTCTTTTGTCGGCGGAATAATTGTATTGAGAACGATGACGGCAAATCCGTCACGGGTTTGGGCAATTCCGGCTTTTCCTGGTCTTAAAGAAAAGACAATTTCTTGGATTTCTTCAGAGACCTCTACATTTGGCTCACCCCGACTGAGATTGGGGAGAAGAGTCATCATAGATGCTTTTTGTTCACCCTTATTGAAGGAATCAGCATAGGACATTGCTTTTTCCTGGGCTGCTTTCAGCTTCTCATTCTCTGTCCAAACTTTGAGAACGCGCTCTTTTATTTCAACAAAAGGTTGAATCGCTTTGGGGGTTATCTTGTCTATTCTAACTGTATAGTAAGAGCCATTTTTCCCTTGTGAAAAAGGACTATCGGTGGCTTCATCTAAACCAAAGGCTGTTTGAAGAATATCCTTTGCAAGTTCCGTATCCTGAGGAAGATTAGGGGAAGGTACACCAATGGGATCGCTTCCACTCACAGTAACACTTTCCAACTTAACGAGCTTTGCCCCTTTTGTTTGAGTGGCAAGTTCTTCGAAGGTAGCGCCTGAGGCTATTTTATCATCTAAGTCTTGGGTTACTTTATAGATTTCCTCAAGTGCTTTTTCTTTTTGGACATCCGCTTTGACTTGATCTTTGACTTGATCAAAAGGCTTATTTCCAAAGCTAGCCGCCTTAGCCTCATAGGTAATTTTCATTTCTTCATCACTGACGGGAATGTCTTTCGTTATAGAAGAGGGATCTAATATAAGTGCAGAAATAGTCCTTAGCTCAGGTGTTTCAAAGAACTGCTCATGGGCCTTGAAAAAGGTTTCGAGGACCTCTTGGGAAGGCGGTTGAGGGGCAGGAACATCCTTAGGAGAAATATTGAGTTGAGAAGCTTGTCTTTTTTGATACTGGGCTTCAAATAAATGATTCACTATATCATCGGAAAGGTAAGCCCCAACCATAATGGCATTTGAGAGTTGGAAACGGCCAATTTCCTGACGCATTTGTTCAATGAAAGTCTCCTCTGAATGACCCATTGATTTTAATATTTGCTTGAAACGATTCTTGTCAAATTGTCCACTTTCATTATGAAAAGCCTTGATTGACTGTAGCTGAGCCACAACTGTTTCATCGCTCACAACAAGCCCCAAGTTATCCGCCTCAAGATTCAAAAGAGTCTCTTGAATCATATGATTTAAAACCATTTGAGGAAGTCCACTTTCGAGTAACTGTTCTGTTGTTAGATTTTCTCCCGTTTCATTTGCGATACGCTGTGTTTGCTCTCTTACCTTTTGTGTGAAGTCAAAACGGCTAATCGCAAGAGGTCCGATTTCAGCTATAGTTGCTGTAGGATCATGGGGTCTGAAAAAATTACCCCCCCCAAAGAAAGCAACGAAACTTAAGGCGACAACAGCTAAGAAAATTTTAGCTATCTTAGATTGTGAGAATTTTTGTAGAGATTGAATCATAGTTTTCCGTCAGTTTTTAATGTTTATGAGGATCCTACAGATTCTTCTCAAAGATCGCAAGATATACCCTTCGCCTTTCAAGTTTCGGGGTCGTTAACCTTCAGGATTCGCCCTCTGTCACGTAACTCAATTACGCTCATCGGGCTCACCCTCGGTTGCCTACCCGAATTCATGAAATGCTTTGGTTATAAGAACCTTGACGAAGGGATGCGAATTCTATACTTGATTGTTGACGTGGATGGGTGGCCGAGCGGTTGAAGGCACCGGTCTTGAAAACCGGCAAACGTGAGAGCGTTTCGTGGGTTCGAATCCCACCCCATCCGCCACTTTCAATAACTCTTTATCGTATTCGATTTGAATGTATTTTAAGATTATGTCATACTCATTAGGTATATAAAAAGAAAAGGATACATAATGACAAATCAAACAGGTTGGATTCAACTTCTAGCTCCAGAAACAACAAAAGCCGAAACATTTTATGGACAACTTTTTAACTGGTCTATGAATCAAAAACCCACACAAGATGGCAAACCTTATGTAATTATTGATGCGGGAAAAGGTCAATGCGGAGGAATTGTACAAATTGACAAAAATGTGACTCCACAATGGGTATCATACATTAATGTGGATAATATCAACACCTACACTGAAAAAGCTAAAAGTTTAGGTGCTGAAATTATTGTTCCTATTACAGAGGTTGGTAACGATCAAGGTTACTATAGTGTTTTTAAGGATCCATCAGGCGCCGTCCTCGGCCTTTGGGGACCGAAATAGTCGTTTACAGATTGTCATATTTGTTGAGGCTTTGGCTTCAACAAATATGACTTATTATTTCGCCCCCAGCCATAAATTCTTCTAAGATCATAAATTACTCACCTTCCAAACTATTCAAAAAAAATATAATGTTTACGATTTTTTAATAAAAAAAGCTCATAATTATTTTAGGAATATTATATTATAATTATATTTTATTTAATGGAGGATATTATGTCATTTGAACCAGATTATATCATTGTCGGAGCAGGCGCGGGCGGCGGCGTTCTCGCTGCAAGGCTTGCAGAAGATAAAAACAACAAGGTTTTGCTGATAGAGGCAGGGCCTGATTCAACAGATCATCAGCATATTGCATCGTCAGCTACATGGCTTTATTTGGCTGATCTCCCAAAAGAGATCTCACCTGACGGATCTCCTTCCAATTGGGCTTTCGAAACAACTGACCAAAAGGGTAAAGTATATGCCTATCCACGGGGAACTGGGCTGGGGGGATCTACAAACCACCATGCCATGGTTGATGGCAGAGGTAGTCCAGTAATCTATGACAAGTGGGCGAAAGAAGTTGGGGATCCAACCTGGAGCGGTGAAAGTCTTGATTATTATTTCAAAAAAATTGAAAACTTTGACGTACCTAAATCTAATAAGGAAGCGCACGGACAAAAGGGTTGGCTTCATATTAAGCAGGGGAAACTCAGAGAAAAGTTCCATCATGATATGATTGCTGTTGCAAAAGATAAGTTCGGGGCAAAGTATCGTGATGACTTCTACGATGATCCTAATGATTTTTCTGGCATAGGGCCACACGATACTCAAGTCCACAATGACGGTCGACGTTCATATGTAGCTATTGATCTACTCTTACCACGCTATAAAGAAAACAAAGAAAAGGGTTGGAACAATTTCGAAATTAAACTCGATCACCTTGTGACTAAGATCGTCTTCGAAGGAAGTCGGGCCGTAGGGGTCGAAGTTATCCCTGCACCACGTGCGTATAGCGTAGATAAACAACATAATCCTGAGAGTAAAAATGTAGAGAGAGTCATATACAAGGCTAAAAAAGAAGTGATCATTTGTGGCGGATCCATTAATACTCCACAGATTTTAATGCTGTCCGGAATTGGCCCTAAGGCTGAACTTGAAAAACTGGGGATCAAGGTTATCAAGGACGCTCCAGGTGTGGGACGCAACTGGCAGGATCATATGGAAGTTACAGTTAGCTATGACATGAAAAACCTTCCTAATGGAGTTTGGCTTAATCAAGCTGCTTTATTAGCTCTCGAAGATCCTTCGTGGGAAAAGTTTGCAGACATGGAATCCTTAACTGAAAATGGAACCCCCGTGGTATGGGAGTGGTTTAGCGATCTTGAAGAACGTGATCCACGTTTTCCTGATTTGCATATCCACACCTTTCATACATACTTTCGGGATTTCAACTTTAATCACGAAATCTATAATGATCCGGATCCATTGAAAGCCGGGTATATTGGTATGATATTGCAGCAACTTGACCCAACAAATCCAAAGCCTCGGTTTGGATTTTTAGTTGAAATTACAAAGGTTCAAGCCAATTCAGGCTCTGTGAAACTTGCAAGTACGGATCCAACTGAGCAACCCATAATTGATCCTCAATTATTTGCATCAGATGAGGATGTAACAAGACTAGCAAAATCCATATTGCTTATTAGGAAACTCATGAGTGATCCAAGATTACAAGCCTATGGTCCTGAAGAAATTCACCCAGGACCTGCTTTTGAGGGTCTTGAAGGAGCTAAGGATTACATCATTAGATATTCAGCTTTTGGTCACCATGCAAGTGGTACAGCCAAAATGGGCAGAAAAGATGACCCTATGGCCGTTGTGGACAATAACTTAAAGGTTATCGGTGTTGAGGGTCTTCGCGTCTGTGATGCATCCATATTCCCATCCGTACCTGGATATAATACCTCACGTCCAAGTTATATGGTTGGGGAAGTCCTTGCCGATAAAATTAAACAAGGGAAATAAGTAATTTTAATATGTTTATGAGAACAGTTGATAGGTGGTTCTTAGCTTAAATTCACCACCTTATTCAACAGCACCAGGCGTCGTTGTTATCATCGGATAGCCAATGACAGGTGTGGCATATTTTGGGGTCGCGTAGATGCGTTTGCTGTGAGAAAGTCCGGCTGATGCTAACATTCTGGCAAACCTTATGGCCAAGGGTAATGGGTCTATTATAATGAGGTCTTTATATTTTTCACCCCTTAGTAACTCTGAAATGGTATTGTCTCTTCCTATGAAATAGCTGCCACCCAATATAATTGTATCTGCATCTTTCTCTATGAGGTTATCAATGGCAGAAAGAATGGCTTGATTTAGACCATCATTTGAATCTGTAAAATCTGTAAATGGCTGGACATTCAATGGCTCGAACCCTACGAACTGAGAAAAGATGTTATATGTTCTCATGAGGCGTTCCAACGCATAACCATGCCACTTGCCAGCAGTTATAATTCCGAACTTTCTCCCCAACATTTGCGCGACACGGCATGAACTATCAGACATACCGACAACCGGGATATTCACGGCTTCCCGGCATTCAAATAGCCCCGTGTCTCCCATAGAGTCAATGACGATGGCATCAACCCCTTCTTTCTCAGCCTCTATAGCTTGTAACACCATGGTGCCACGAGCGAGTGAATGCTCAATATCTGTCTGACCATGGATTGGCCCAGCGATGTTATAGCTAAGACTGAGTTCAAAGCCCATGTCTTGATAGGGAAGCAGATCAGTTAGCTTCCTAAATTGTTGCTCCGGATTGAATATGCCCGCGAATATCACTCTTATTTTAATTGCACTTTTCATTACGATTCTCCTTTTGAAAAAATTAGTGTTCAATGACAAAGTGATAGTTGATTAATTTGTTCAAACTTGGAACTGAGGCTGAAGTTGAATGGCTTAAACTTTTAGTTTATGCTAAGTCGTGTAACTCAGGAGTTGTGATACATGAACCTAACCCAGCTTAAAATGTTTGTAACTGTGGTTGAGAAGCAGGGGTTTAGTTCTGCTGCCCGCCATTTAAACTTTTCGCCGACCGCTGTCAGTAAGCAGATAAAGGCCCTTGAGGATGGGCTTGGTATTCAGCTCATTTATAGGACCAGCACTAAATTTGAGATCACTGATGTGGGAGAGATGTTTTATACCCATTGTAAGCGGCTGCTTAAAGATATGGATAACTTGGAAGATATGGTTCAGTCCTTTCAAAATGAGCCACGGGGTAATTTGTCAGTATTTTCTACAACGGCCTTTGCGGATACCTATATAACACCTTACTTGAAAGAGTTTATCTCTTTGTATCCAAAAGTTCTCATTACCTTAGATGTGGCAGACCGAATCCCTGATGTGCAAAAAGAAGGGATTGATTTATGTTTTGGTCTTATCCGCCACTGGGATAATGACCTGATTCAGAAGAAGCTTTTTACCTCACGCCCAAATATCTATGCTGCTCCTAGCTATTTAAAAGTCCATGACGAGCCTAAGTCAATTAAAGAACTGCATGATCACAAATTCATTTGTCATGGAAACAGACCAGATAATTTGATGATTACGCTTAAGGGTGGGGCGTCTATCCTTGTCACGCCCAGCCTCGTGATTAATGCTCACGAGGCATTTATATCTGCGGCTTTGCAAGGCTTAGGGTTGATCGTTCTTTTTGACTTTACAGCGAGAGACAATGTAGAAAAAGGACAGCTTGTTCAATTGCTTACAGGAGAAGAAATGGAGAGCGAAAACTACAATGTGCATTATCTAGCAACCCAACACCCAAAGCCTGCAGCAAAAGCCTTTCTGAATTTCGTTATTTCTAAGATATAGCGCATTTTTGGGTTTTTTTTGCAAAAAACAATTATTGAGGGAATAAATCTCTAAGGATCCAAAAAATTATTGATGGGAATCTTTTTCTTAGGACATTCTTAATTGTTTGTTGTATAAAATAGAAAATAATAAGTGTGAAATTTACACGATTCTTATGTGGAGGAAGAGGCAATGTTCATCAAGAAATTTCTATTAAATCTCTTTGTTGGTTGTGGTACTTGGCTTCTCTTGGATGGAAGCGCCCAAGCTCTTAACCAGGTTTTAATTATTCCGGGTCAGGAGCTTTTGAATAGACCTTTAGACTTCATCATCAGAACGCAAAGTAATGTAGTTATATGCCAAGCTACTGGAATAAAACTTGCCATTAATACGCCAGCGATTCCCTGTCCTCAACTTTCGACTGTGACAACACCCCAAAAACTCTTAATTGTTATTGGACCTGATACAACAACACGGTGTGCTCCTGCAAGCAAGCCTATCTCATTTGATTTTACGCCAGGGAAAAATGTCGTTATTAATCCGAAGTCAATTACAATGTGTACAGCAGTTTCTCAGTAATACGGGAAAAGTGTACACTGTGGGATTGTCAACTTAAAAATAACTCTTTATATACTTAAATATAGTGTAAAAGAGGTTATTCAAATGCAATTACAGGATTTGCCTTCTGTTCTTCCCTTATATGCTGCTGAGGGTATTATATTATTACCCAGGGCTCAGCTTCCCCTTTTACTCGGTGATATTGAAGCTAAAGCCCTTGTAGATGATGCTATTCAAGAAAAGCATAGACTTATAGGTGTGGTTCAACAGAATCAAGCGGGAGAACATTTCCTAAAAGGGTGTGTGGGCCGCATCGTATCCTTTCAAGAAGGAACCCAATTGTTCATAACGTTAGAGGGCATTTGTCGATTCAATATTGAGGAAGTAACGCAAGTAGGCCTTCTGAAGAAGGCACGTGTTAATTATGTTGGTTATGAAGGGGATTTGAAAACGATCAATGTGGATCCTTTTGTCAATCGTGGACGTCTTCTCAATCTTTTAAAGAAATATCTTGAAGAAAGAGAGATCTTTGCCAATTGGGAAGAGATTGATCACGCAAGCGATGATTTGATCATTAGTTCATTGACCATGGCATGTCCCTTTGAGCCTTTAGAGAAACAGGCCCTTCTTGAAACAACAACTCTTGCTCAGAGGTGTGATATTATGATTGCGCTTATGGAAATGTCTTCCTCCTTCTCTAAAGGTCAAGAGCCCGTAATACATTGAGAATTAAAATGAAAAATAAAGCTGAAGAAAAAATAAAAATAAACAAAAAACTCTTGGAGCTTCTTGTTTGCCCCTTGACGAAAGGTCCTTTAAAATACGATGGGAAAACCCAAGAGCTCATTAGTGAACAGGCAAAACTTGCTTACCCTATTCGTGATGGAGTTCCTGTTATGCTTGTTGATGAAGCTAGGTCTTTAGAAAATTAATTAATACATTATTAATACATTCATGAGAGAATAAAAGTAAGAGGGTTTATTAATAATATTTGCGGCCCTGCTACCATTATTAACTCCTCTTGTGGCGTGGTTGCATTGTGGGGGGGTACGATGCGGGTTCATTCCACACCAGATCTTTTACTTGAACTTCAAGGGTTTAGGTTAACAACAGCAGAAATATTATATCGAATTCCTGATTATCCTGACATTATTCAAAGTTATATTTGGCAAGAATTGGATGTATCTCCAGACTTTCCTCGGCTCCATTCCTTTTTAGTGTATTGGGAAAAAAATCTCGAGGGAAAGTTGTATAGTGTTAAGGTCGCCCAATCGGATGTTATTGGTATCTCAAAATTCCAGATAGCAAAAACAGAACTTACGTTTCATTAATTTCCTGATTTCGTAATTGGGTCACAAATTGAGCAAGGCCTATTTGACGTCTTCTTTTAAGTCTTTCAGCATGAATGATTGATCTGACTGAAAAGACACTTTCTTCAAGGGAGGTGTTAATAATGACATAATTGTATTCAGCCCAGTGGCTGATTTCATGGGTGGCCTTTGACATTCTTTTTTTGATGATCTCTTCTGGATCCTCTGCTCTTTTCTTTAAACGATTTTCCAGATCTGCCATGGTTGGGGGAAGGAGAAAAACACTGACAAGATCTCCAGTTGAGATTTGTTTGAGTTGCTGTGTTCCTTGCCAATCAATATCAAATAGAGCATCGATGCCGGATGCTAAATGGTTATCAATCGAAGATTTGGGTGTTCCATAATGATAACCATACACGAAGGCGTGTTCAAGGAAGTCTCCCCGCTCGACCATATGAAAGAATGTGGATTCATCAACAAAATAGTAGTCTTTTCCTTCCGTTTCAGAAGGGCGTTTGGGACGTGTTGTAACGGAAATAGACAGTTCCAAATTATCTTCCTTCTTCAGGACTTCACGCGCTATTGTTGTTTTGCCTGCACCTGAAGGGGAAGAAAGAACGAGCATAAAACCTCGTCTAATAACGGATGAATACTCAGGAAAATGGATCATGCTTTTCTAACCCTTTTGTCTAGGATATGATGAATTATTAATTATGAGGAGCCTATGACGACTGTTCGGATTTATCAACCACCAAAATCAGCAATGCAATCGGGAAAAGCAAATATGACTGAGTGGTGGGTTAAGTTTGAAACCAGGGATCCTTTGCTTCCTGAACCTTTGAGTGGGTGGGTGTCAGCCATTGATATGCGGCAAGAGCTTCACCTTACCTTCCCAACACTTGGTGAAGCGCTGGACTACGCCAATGCAAATGGCTTTAAATATACAGTGATGAATCCAACTCTTTCAGAATTGACGCCAAAAGCTTATGCAACTAACTTTACAAATCCGAGGGTGCGAGGAGAGTAAAGGGTCTTGCTTATCTTCCTAATCGAGGGTATATCAAATGCCGAGGGCGTATAGCTCAGCGGGAGAGCGCTACGTTGACATCGTAGAGGTCACAGGTTCAATCCCTGTTACGCCCACCAGCCTTCGCTGCTAAGCAGCTTCGGCTGGCGGGCCAGCCAAGCGGAGTGCAGCCCGACGGAGCCTTGGCGAAGGCGGGCTTCTATAAAAAGGAATATTTCTATGAGAACAATAATAATTTTAATAAACCTCATATTTGCGCTGGTTCTTCCTCTGAAAGCAGATAAATTAATTCTTCTTTCAAACCATGGAAACGCTGGGGATCATAATCAGGTACTGGGTATTGAAAAGGCGATCATAGCAAAGGATCCGAAAAGATTCACAACGCAAGACATTGATACAAGTAAAGTTGCGTCTCAAGATATTCAACAAATCATTGAGAAAAGTAAAGGCAATGAAAACATTGTCGTGCTGGGAGCGGGTGAAGGCGGCGTTCAAGGAATTAAGGATATAAATCCTCAAGAACGTCTATTGATCGTTCTGACCTCTCACATGTTCTTGAATGATTACAAGAAAGAAAGTCTCATTAATAAAGTCAATTTTTTTGTTCTTCCGAGTTATATCTCAAAAGATGAAAAGACTCTATTAAAGGGAAAGCTTATAGAAACGACAGGTGTGTGCCATAATAAGAGTCCTGATGTTGTGGTGAAAGCTTACGAAAACTATAAGCAAGAAATTCCAAAAGCTGAGTCCTATCTTGTTGTTATGCTTGGAGGAGATGCGCCTAATAAGGATAATAAAATTAATCATTTTTCATTAAAGGATGCGGAAGACTTGGCGGAATTTGTTATTGCTCGAGCCACCAAGGATAAAGCAACGATTGTTGTCTTGAATGGTCCTCGTACGGGTAAATACGACGCGAAGGATCAAGAAATCAAACAAGCCCATCGAGATGGGAAACTTGACTTTATAACGACTCATTTTATGGAAAAGCTACTGTCAAAGGTGAATCCAAATCAAATAAAAATCTTTGATTTTCAATTTGATAATAAATCACCTTATAACTCCTTTGATCTCGCCTTAGGAGCACTTCTTAAAAACAATGGAATTCTATTGATTCCTGGTGATTCAATATCAATGGCCTCTGAGGCTATTGATATCCTTCCTGAAGGAAAGGTCATTCTTTACGAAAATGGTGCAATGAGTGAAGTCCATAGTGCCTATGTGACAAGCTTAAGAGAGAAAGGAATGACTATTCTGAAAAATTATAAGAATTTGATGGCACCTGTTAAGAATGTCCCATCTTGTCGATTTAGCGCTTCTCATATGGTTGCGGATCAGATTTTGAAAGAACTTCAATAGATGGGTTTACCGTGTCTTTTTTCTTGCATTTTTGTAATACATTTTGTATTATAAAAATTAGGAGGGTTAGCATGACAAATATTACTGTAAGATTGCCAGACAATATTCTCCAGAGAATGGATACGAATGCTCATAGACTCCATATGACCCGAAGTGAGTATATCAAGAATGCTATTGTAGAATTGAGTCGCAACATTGAGGATGAGGCTCGTAGGCAAAAACTGCAAGCAGCAAGTTTACGCGTTCGGGAAGAGAGCATGAAGATAAACGCTGAGTTTTCAGAGATCGAACATGACCCAGAAGCTTAAGTTTGGGGAAGTTTGGTTAGCTGATCTCAATCCAAGATTTGGGACAGAACCTGGTAAAGTCAGACCTGTCCTTATTGCGCAATCTCAAGCTTTGCTCGATGTAAGACACCCTTCAGTCATTGTTATTCCTTTGTCGACGAATCTGGTGGAAGATGCTGAACCTCTCCGACTCCGTATCAACAAAAGTGAACAGCTTGAGAGGGACTCTGATTTATTAATGGATCAGATTCGATCAATTGACGCTAATCGTCTCACAAAAGGCCCCCTTTTTGTTTGTGATATAGAATTCATGAGGAAAGTTCAGAACGCTCTTCTCGAGTTAATTGGTTATGAAAGAGAAGAGATCAAAAAGGTGCTCTTTTATGAATAATCAGTTTTACATTTCTTGACCATACTATAAATTTGCTTTACAATTTTATAGTATGATAAATAGAACATTAAAACCATTGAAAAATAAAAGCTTTTTCCTGTTTGGACCTAGACAAACAGGAAAAAGCACTTTTGTAAATTCCCTCCTAGATCCTCAAGATCTTTATATAACCCTGCTGCCTCAAGAGACATATTATTCTTATCTCCGTGAAGTGGGAACTTTCAGGCAAGAGGTTCTCGCCCATCAGAAGAAATATGCAACGTTTACGTGTGTGGTTGATGAAATTCAAAAGATTCCGTCTCTTCTAGATGAAGTCCATGATTTGATTGAGACAAAAGGGATTCGTTTTATGTTGACGGGTTCAAGTGCTCGAAAGCTTAAGAGAGGAGGAGCGAATCTTTTAGCAGGAAGAGCAATTACGTATCATTTATTTCCTCTGACATTTGAGGAATTAGGATCTCATTTTGATTTAGAGCTAGCTCTGCAAAAGGGATGTTTGCCTTATTTGTGGGCGAATGCCTTAAGCGGGGAAGAAAGTAATGAATTTCTAAGGTCTTATTCAGATACGTATTTAAGGGAGGAAATTCAGGCCGAAGGTGTAATTCGCAATATTGGCCCCTTTGTTAGGTTTATTGACATAGCTGCGGTGAATGATGGTCAAATTGTTAACTATAGTAATATAGCTAGAGAGTGCGGTGTGACAACGAATAGTGTTCAAGAATATTATCAGATTCTTGAAGATACGTTCATTGCTCACCGTATAGATCCATGGATTGCGAGTCTTAGGAAGCGGCTCGTCTCCCATCCAAAATACTATTTTTTTGATATGGGCGTTACCAATGCTCTTTGTCATCAAACATCACAACTTAATCCTGAAGTCAGGGGTCGTCGGTTTGAGCAGTTTATTGTTTTGCAACTCATAGCCTTAAATGCCTATCATAGACTAGGGTTCCAATTCTATTTTTGGCGGACAAACACAGGCCTTGAGGTAGATTTAATTGTTGCAAAAGGTAACAAACCCATCTTTGCACTTGAGATGAAATCAGTAACTTCAGTTACAAATGCAGATACGAAAGGACTGCAATCCTTCCTGGAAGATTACCCAGAAGCTAAAGGGATAGTCGTTAGTACACATCAAAGATCTCGTCTTTTATATAACAATATTGAGGCTCTTCCTTGGGAAGAATTTTTCAATCGATTTTTGAGTGCTTAATAAACCCGCCACCCAACACATGTGTGCCTTTGTAAAACACGCAAGCCTGGCCTGCAGCTACACCATATTCCGGTGTATGAAATTTAACAGTAGCGGATGAGCCTTCCAGCTGAACGGTGGCAGGGATAGCAGGACGTGTTGATCTGACTTTCACTTCACATTCAATGGTTCCTGAGGAATCCTCTCCTAGCCAATTCACGTCCTTCACCTGAACCTCAGATGTTGCCAGGGCTTCATAAGGGCCAACAATAACCTGATGTCTTTCAGGGTTAAGTCTTATGACATAAAGGACTTCACCCCCTCCGATACCTAGGCCTTTCCGTTGACCTACTGTGAAGTTAATGATTCCCTTGTGACGTCCTAGAATCCGTCCATCGATGTGGACAATATCTCCTTCCTCAAGTGCACCTGGGCGGAGTTTTTCCACAACGCTTGCATAGGATCCATTTGGCACAAAGCAGATGTCTTGGCTGTCCGGCTTATCAGCAACCTCTAAACCAAACCTTAAAGCATGCTCACGGGTTTCTGATTTGGGCATTCCCCCTAAGGGAAACCGAAGAAAGTTCAACTGATCTTGTGTGGTTGCAAAAAGAAAATAAGACTGATCTCGCGTGAGATCCACGGCTTTGTGCATCTCAGCTCCCTTATTGCTCAAGAGTCTTTGAACATAATGTCCTGTGATCAGAGCTTCAGCTCCCAAGCCTTTTGCTGTGGAAAGTAGGTCCTTAAACTTCACCTCTTGATTACAGCGCACACAAGGGATGGGCGTTTCACCACGGAGATAACTATCTGCAAAATCGTCCATAACAGACTGACTGAAACGGGATTCATAGTCCAGAATGTAATGGGGAATCCCAAGTTTATCGCAAACGCGGCGCGCATCATAAATGTCCTGACCTGCGCAGCAAGCGCCCTTTTTAGCGGCCATGGCTCCTTGATCATAGAGTTGAAGGGTCATACCAATCACATCATATTCAGACTCATGCATGAGGGCAGCAGCGACAGAGCTATCCACCCCACCGGACATGGCAACAACAATTCTAGAACCTTTTGGTAAACCTAATTCCATTTGAAACATCCATAATTTGTGGCATATATGCCACTCTTTTGTACTGAGATCAAGCCTTAAGATCCGTATATCTCGTAACCGCCTGGTAGGGTTTTTCGTGCTTTGATTAAGGTCTCAGGACTTAAGGAAACAGTATTGCAGAAGGCAAGAAGAACCGCATCATCACTTAAGATTGCGTCAAGAACACCCCCTAAGAGTTGGGGATCATTAAACTTTTTCTTGAGATCATCAGGAGAAAGGCCACTCGTCGTTAAAAATTGTTCAAGGAGTTCTTCATCTTTTATAAGGTAGGCAAGGGCTTGTAGTGCAATCGTCTCTGCTTGTTCTGTATTCATCTATTCCTCTTTATCCTTCATGATCATCTCTTTGGCCTCTTCCCAACACCGCTCAAACTCCTTCTGTACGCGGTGTTCACTAATATCAACTTTTGCTTGTTCTAAATCTTTAAGAACCTTCCCAAAAGCATTCATGTTATGATTCTTTTGAAATGCTGCCATAATGACATCATCGCAATAGGTGTCTGCTTTTTCACCTGTATAGTTCAAGAGACTTGCTGCCCACTCACCAAAAAGACGATTCCTGCGGGCATTAATTTTAAAATTCAGTTCTTCATCGTGTAAATACTTTGCTTCATAAGCCTTTTCACGTTGATTCAAACTGTCTTCCTCCACTGCATGTTCTCATTATTTTTATTATTTTTCTTGTACATTCTACCTCACTTAAGGGTAGGATTAAACAAAAGAAATGATAATGAGTGACTTAAATGTCTGATATTAAGTTTGGATTTAGAAAGGTTACTGCAGCTCAAAAAACGGAGAAAGTGACCGGTGTTTTTGAGAGTGTGGCAAACGCTTACGATCTTATGAACGACCTCATGAGCTTTGGGATCCACCGCTTTTGGAAATCCTCCTTTGTTGAAAGTCTGCCCTTTCATCAGCATGGAACCTATCTTGATATGGCGTCGGGCACGGGAGATATTGCAAATGCCATTCAGGAACGCCTGAAGCGCTTTGGTTTTACATCTGATTTAATCGCAACAGATATTAATCAAGCCATGATTGGGGTTGGGAAAAAACGCCATCCCCACCTAAACTGGACGTGCGCGAATGCTGAAGAATTGCCTATTAAAGATCAAGCCGTTGATGTGGCAACAATTGCTTTTGGTTTGAGGAATGTAACCCATATAGAGAAAGCCTTGAAAGAAACATACCGTGTGTTGAAACCTGGGGGCGTCTTTGCTTGTTTGGAGTTTAGTCAGGTTGAGCCACCCCTTGGTAGACTCTATGATCTCTATTCCTTTAAAATAATTCCAAAGATCGGGAAGTGGGTGGCTAATGATGAAGCATCTTATCAATACTTAAGCGAGAGTATTAGAACATTCCTCACCCGAGAAGAGTTAGCTAACATGATGAAAAAGGTCGGTTTTCAAAAAGTATCAGTTGATACTTTTTTGGGTGGAATTGTTGCGTTTCATAAAGGATATAAGCCTAACTAACCTCCCTATTTGGTGGTAAGGTCTTCCTACATATTTAAAGCAAGAGATTGTATCAATGATGCCAGGCCCTCAAATACTCCCAAAATCAAAGAATAAGCCAGAGCAATTAGTTGTCTTTCTTCACGGCTATGGAGCTAATGGGGATTCCCTGATCCATCTTGGAGAGAACTGGTCTGAGGCATTGCCAAATGCTGAATTCATTGCGCCCCATGGATTAGAACTTTTTGGGAAGTCGTCATCAAGGTATGGATGGTTTCCATGGATTGATTTTAACCCTGCCAATGTACGCCCTGGCTTGGAAAAGTCCGCAGCCCTACTGGCAAAGGTTCTCAATCAATGGCTACAGAAGAGAAGTCTCTTGCCGCAGGATCTAGCCGTGGTTGGATTTTCTCAAGGAATGATGGTCGCGCTTGAGCTGATGTTCCATCTTCCAGGAATTAGAGCCATCATTGGGTATTCAGGTGCTTTTTATCCTCCTTTAGGTAATACATTAGGACCTCACCTACCAAATATCCTATTGGTTCATGGGGATGCCGATGCCGGGGTTCCCTATTCCCTTTTTGGAGAAGCTGGTGATCAACTCAGAAAATTAGGACTTACCCCTCAACTCGAAACCCGCCCGGGGCTTGATCATCAAATTGATCCAGAAGGTATCCAGCTGGGTAAAACATTTTTGCAGCAGAGCTTTTTGTTAACAGCCTATTAATTTGTAGAACGTCCACTCGTTTTTTGTCTGCTCGGAATTAAACTTTAAGATTGCTTGACTTTCTAAATTCAGTCATTATAAACCCTCAATAATATTGGTCAAAGGGAGTTGAGCATGCAACAAAACTATAAACCCAGCGAAAATGAAACCTACATGAATCCAAATCAGTTGGCTTATTTTAAAGATAGGCTAGTGAAGTGGCGTGAGGAGTTGCAAAAGGATACGGTAGAAACCCTTCATCATATGCAAGAAGAATCCCTGAATGAACCGGATGTAAATGATCGTGCCTCAACTGAAACCGATCGTTCTTTTGAGCTTCGCACAAGAGATCGTGAACGAAAGCTCATCCTTAAAATCAATGAAGCCCTTGAGCGAATTGAAGATGGATCTTATGGTTTTTGTGAAGAGACAGGGGTTCCTATAGGAGTTGCTCGTCTTGATGCGCGTCCAATTGCGACATTGTGTCTAGAGGCTCAAGAACGTCATGAACGTCTTGAGAAGACCTATCGGGAAGAGTAACCACTGATTACTCTTTTCACCGCAGCTTGTCTATGATACACCATTAAAGAACTAACAAAATCCTAGAGGCAAAGCTATGTCGACTGTTGAGGCGGGTCGAGACGAAATCACGGGGCGGTACAGCGGCGTATTTTTTGAACTTGCGCAGGAAGAAAAGTCTGTCCCATCCATCCTTAAAGAAATAGAAAAACTCAAGACTTGTATTTCAAGAGATATGGCAGGATGGAGACAACTTATTGGTCCTGTGATGTCTCTTAAAACTCAAAAAAAGATCATTGAAGAGCTTTCTAGAGCCTTAAAGCTAAGCCCACTCTCAACACATTTCTTAGATGTTTTGGTTCAAAACAGGCGTTTGAAAAACCTTGTTCCTATTCTTGAGGATTTTCGAAGAAGAGCTGAGCGTGCTGAAGGACACATTCATGGGGTTGTCGAGTCTGCAACAGAACTCACAAAAAAGGATGTGGAAAATCTACAGAAATCAATAGGTAAGGGAGTCGTTCTGAGGCAGGTTATAAATGAGAATATTCTAGGGGGTGTGATCTTACGCATTGGATCAACCATGGTCGATGCCTCACTCGGAACACAATTACAGAAAATTAGACAAGTAATGAAAGGGTAAGAGATGGAATTGCGGGCTGCGGAAATTTCCTCAATTTTGAAAGCACAAATTTCGAACTATAATGAGCAAATCGAAGTTGCTGAAGTAGGTCAAGTTGTCTCTGTGGGAGACGGAATTGCAAGGGCTTGGGGACTTGATAATGTGCAAGCGGGTGAAATGGTTGAGTTTTCCTCAGGTCTACTTGGCATGGCTCTTAACCTGGAAGAAGATAATGTGGGTATTGTTATCTTTGGATCTGACCAAGAGATTCGTGAAGGTGAAACGGTTAAGAGAACGGGACGTATTGTCGAGGTTCCCACAGGTGAAGGACTTCTAGGTCGCGTTGTTGATGGTCTGGGAAATCCTATTGATGGGAAAGGTCCGTTGAAGAAGGTGAGGCCCGCCCGGGTTGAAATTAAAGCACCGGGAATTATTGCAAGGCAATCTGTGAGTGAGCCTATGCAGACGGGTCTTAAAGCGATTGACTCCCTGGTTCCCATTGGGCGTGGGCAGCGCGAACTTATTATTGGAGATCGGCAAACGGGTAAGACTGCTCTTGCCATTGATGCCATTTTAAACCAAGTGGAAATCAACAAAGGGTCTGATGAATCAAAAAAGCTCTACTGTGTTTATGTTGCTATCGGACAAAAACGTTCAACGGTGGCTCAAATTGTGAAAACTTTGGAAGAAAGAGGCGCTCTTGAGTACACAATTGTGGTTGCGGCAACGGCCTCTGATCCGGCTCCGATGCAGTTTTTAGCCCCATATACAGGATGTGCGATGGGGGAACACTTCCGCGACAATAAGAAGCATGCATTGATTATCTATGATGACCTCTCAAAACAAGCTGTTGCTTACAGGCAGATGTCTCTCCTTTTGAGGAGACCTCCCGGTCGTGAAGCTTACCCAGGGGACGTTTTTTATCTTCATTCCCGTCTCCTTGAGCGTGCTGCAAAGCTGAATGATGAGAATGGGGGAGGGTCTCTTACAGCACTCCCGATCATTGAAACCCAGTCTGGTGACGTATCTGCCTATATTCCGACGAACGTGATTTCAATTACGGATGGACAAATCTTCCTTGAAACAGATTTGTTTTATAAGGGAATTCGACCCGCCATTAACGTTGGACTGTCTGTCAGTCGTGTGGGATCAGCTGCACAAGTGAAAGCGATGAAGCAAGTTGCAGGATCCATCAAACTGGAACTCGCCCAATACCGTGAAATGGCAGCGTTTGCTCAGTTTGCATCTGACCTTGACGCAGCAACACAAAAGTTACTTGCGAGAGGGAGTCGTCTAACAGAGCTTTTGAAACAATCTCAATACTCTCCTCTTTCTATGGAAGAACAAGTCGTTTCCTTGTTTTCTGGTGTTAAGGGTTATCTTGATAGCTTGCCTGTTAAGGATGTCAGTCGTTTTGAGGCAGCGGCTTTGAAAACCATGCACAAGGAAAATCCAGAGATCCTTGAGTCAATCCGTGTTGAGGCCATGATTTCAGAAAAGACAGATAAAGCCTTGCATGAATTCTTTAAGAAGTTTCTCAAAGTTTTTGTCTGATGGCGACACTTAAGGCACTGCGCGTTCGCAGAAAATCTGTTCAATCGACTCAAAAGATTACCTTGGCCATGAAGATGGTTGCAGGAGCAAAGTTGCGTCGGGCTCAGGAGCAGGTTGAGGCGGGCCGTCCTTATGCAAATCTTATGAAGGATATGCTTGAAGAACTTGCTACAAATGCTCAGGCTTTGGAATCGCCCCATCCCCTCCTTACGGGTACGGGACAAAAGACAACACATCTCATTGTTGTGGCAACATCAGATCGTGGCCTGTGCGGTCCCTTCAACTCATCCATCGTTCGTTTTACAAAAAGTCTCATTTCCTCTTCCGAAGCCGAAGGGCAGACTGTAAAGTTGCTGTGCATTGGTCGAAAAGGGCGGGATATGCTACACCGTGATTATGGCCATTATATCGTTGAGTCTTTCACTGAAATTGGTCACCCGCGCTTGCGGTTTTCCGAGGCACAATTTATAGCCGACAGTCTCATAAAGATGTTTGACGATGGACACTTTGATGTATGCACATTGATCTATAATCGTTTTAAATCAGCGATGACTCAGGAAGTTACCCCATCTCAAATCATTCCTGTGAAAGTTCAAACATCAACAACTTCCATGGCAGCCCTTTACGAATATGAACCTCTTGAAGAGACAATCTTAGATGAGTTACTCCCTCACAATATTGCAGTACAAATCTACAATTCTCTCCTTGAAAATGCTGCAAGTGAACAGGGAGCGCGAATGACGGCCATGGATAGTGCAAGTCGCAATGCGGGTGAATTGATAAGGAAACTCACCTTGACCTATAATCGAACACGGCAGGCGATTATTACCCGTGAGTTAATTGAAATTATTTCTGGGGCAGAAGCCCTGTAGTTTGAGAAGGAGATAGGTATGGCAACACAGAAATCAAAAGGGCGGATAACTCAAGTTATTGGTGCCGTTGTTGACGTAGAATTTGACGGTCAATTGCCTGAAATTTTAAATGCTTTAGAGACGGATAACCACGGCAGGCGTCTTGTTTTGGAAGTGGCTCAACACCTTGGTGAACAAACAGTTAGGACAATTGCTATGGATGGGACCGAAGGTCTTGTTCGGGGTCAGGAAGTGAGCGATACGGGCCACACCATACGTGTTCCTGTTGGTCCTGGAACTTTAGGGCGGATTATCAATGTGGTAGGGGAACCCATCGATGAACTGGGTCCGATTAATGCAAAGCAATATGATCCTATCCATAGAGAAGCGCCTCCCTTTGTTGAGCAAGCTACAGATACGGATGTGCTCGTAACTGGCATTAAGGTTGTAGACCTATTAGCTCCCTATATGCGAGGAGGGAAAATAGGACTTTTTGGTGGTGCTGGTGTGGGAAAAACAGTTCTCATTATGGAACTCATCAATAACATTGCAAAAGCCCATGGGGGTTATTCGGTTTTTGCTGGTGTGGGTGAGAGAACACGTGAAGGTAATGACCTTTATCATGAAATGATTGAATCCGGTGTTATTGATCTTGAGAAAGGGAACTCAAAGGTTGCACTTATTTATGGTCAAATGAATGAGCCACCAGGAGCCCGTGCTCGTGTTGCCCTTTCAGGTCTTACGGTTGCTGAATACTTTAGAGATCAGGAAGGACAAGACGTTCTCTTCTTCATTGATAACATTTTCCGATTTACCCAAGCAGGTGCCGAAGTATCAGCTCTCTTAGGTCGTATTCCTTCTGCTGTGGGATATCAACCCACACTTTCAACAGAAATGGGCGAGCTTCAGGAGCGGATTACATCCACTATAAAAGGCTCCATTACAAGCGTTCAAGCCATTTACGTTCCTGCCGATGACTTAACGGATCCGGCGCCAGCTACGGCGTTCTCACACTTGGATGCCACCACCGTTCTTAACAGGCAGATTGCAGAGATTGGGATTTACCCTGCGGTGGATCCTCTGGACTCAACGTCTCGTATCCTGGATCCACGGATTGTTGGGGAGGAGCATTATGCTGTCGCGAGAGATGTTCAGCGTATCCTTCAAACCTATAAATCGCTTCAAGATATCATAGCCATTCTTGGAATGGATGAACTCTCTGAAGAGGATAAACTCGTTGTTTCTCGTGCGCGGAAAATTCAACGTTTCCTCTCCCAACCTTTCCACGTGGCAGAAGTATTTACGGGGACACCCGGTGTCTTTGTTCGTCTCGAAGAAACAATTGCTGGTTTTAAAGGAATTGTGGAAGGTGAGTATGATCATCTCCCTGAGATGGCATTTTACATGGTGGGTACGATGGAAGAAGCACTGCAAAAGGCACAACGCCTTGCGAAAGAGGCAGCTTAACCAATGGAAAAGTTCTCTTTCATACTCGTCTCTCCTGAAAAGATACTCTATGAGAAGGACGTCAGTATGGTCGTTATTCCTGGAGAGGAGGGAGATATAGGTGTGCTTCCCTATCATGCTCCCTTACTAACCCTCTTACGACCTGGGGTTGTGACCGTTTATGAAGAGGGAAAAATTGGGGTTAAAATTTTTGTAAATGGTGGATTTGCTCAAATTACACCTGAAAAATGTACAGCTCTGGTAACAGAAGGGACGCCTCTTGAGTCAATTAGTAAAGAGACACTTGAACTTGAGATTAAAAATCTATTAGAAGATGTAGCAGATAGTCAAACCGTAGATGAAAGAAAGCAAACGGGTCAACAGCTTGACATTGCGAGAGCTAAGCTAATGGAAATTATAACGAATCAAAAGAGTTGAAGCATGAGTGAGAAATGGAATTTTGAGGATATCGACTGGACCCTTTTTGACCCCAGTAAAGTTGATCCTAACCTTGTACGCTTGTTAAAGGCAGGTAGTGTAGTCGAGCACAACGGATCTGATTATGGTCTTTATCTGAAGAGCGTATTTAAAGGTGATACCCTATTTATTAAGGAAATTGAATCCTGGACGAAAGATGAGGTGAAGCATGGAAGAGTTCTTGCTGCATGGGTGAAGCTTGCGGATCCTTCTTACGATTTTGATGAGAGATTTAAGGCCTATGTTGCAGGGTATCCTATAGATGTAACGGCAAAAGTATCCAAACGTGGATCTCGAGGAGGAGAACTTCTCAGTCGTTGTATGGTCGAGATTGGAACCAGCTCTCTTTATTCAGCTTTGAAGGATGCAACGAATGAACCGCTCCTGAAACAAATCTGTGGTAAAATAGCTGCCGATGAACTCCGGCATTACAAGCTTTTCTATACCCATCTTCAAAGATACCAAGGCGTTGAAAAATTAGGATTTTTCAAAAGCTTAAGGATCGCTGTGGGTCGATTGTTTGAGAATGAGGATGATGAGCTTGCATTTGCTTACTATACGGCGAACCAAGAGACGAATCCCTATGATCGGACCTATTATACCCAAATGTATGGAAAATCGGTTTATAGATTGTATAAAAAAGGACATGTTGATCGATCGATGGCTTTATTCTGTAAGGCTATTGGTGTCAACCCTACTGGTTGGATGCAAAAAGGTTTTTCTTACCTTGCCTATCGAATCCTGTCTACGAAGGCCACTAAGTACGAGCGCGCACTCAGTAGAGCTTAGCTTTATTTGACATATTTTTCTTCGATGGGAATCACAATCAAGCAGGCAATAATAAGAGAGATAATGATTGATGAGAGGGAAAATGTATACTCAAAGGTTGTATACGACTTTAAACCGTTCGCATATCCTCCTTGCCATGTAAGGTCTAAAAGATATCCAATAATCGGTTGAAAAAACACCCCACTGAGCATACAGATCATGTTCTGGAATCCTCCAGCAGTTGCGCTCGCCGAAAGGGGGTTTAGGGCACAGGTCATGGGAAATGCTAAAAACTGACCTGCAAGAAAAAACCCAGCAATGACTAATAAAGCAGTTAATAACCAGGTTGGTAATATAGGTAAATAAAAGATAATTGATAAAAACACCAATGATCCCAAAGCTGAGATAAAGACAGGTGCTTTGTAGGCATTGAGTTTTTTACATAAAAATGGAAAAACAGGGGCTCCTAAACCTAAACCTATATAAAGGGCTGAGTTAACCGTGCCAGCCGTGTCGTTATCAAATTTATAGACTTCTTTAAAGAATGAGGGACCCCAAAGATCTGTAAACCCAGCTAAGGGAACATACATGCAAATTCCATAAACAGCAATCAACCAGCTTTGTGGTTTTTCTATGACTTCTAAGATTGTTTTAATAACGCCTTTGGAGTTTTCCCCAGTGTGGTCGTCCTTGTGAGCTTTTTGAATCTCTTCTTCTAGTTGCTTAGGTGCCTTATCACGAACAAACAGCCAACTTATGACAGCAAGACCGAAACCAACAATGGCAATAACCCATAAGGCATGACGCCAGCCAAATTCAGACACAAGCCAACTCATAGGACGTCCTGCAGAAACAGCTCCAAAAGTACCTAATAAAACGGTGAGGCCAACGACAAGAGGAAGCTTTTGAACGGGAAACCAAATCGTTCCGAGCTTTAGGCAACTGAGGAAACCGAATCCTGAGCCCGCACCAATTAAAGCGCGACCAAAAGCTGCAATATAGAGATTGTCTGCATAGGAAAAAACGAGAGTTCCGATGCTACAAAGAACGATAGCCATCGTTAACATGCGTCGGGGTTTAAAGAGATCCATTAAGCTGCCAACTGGGATTTGGAGAAAGGAATAAGTGTAGTAATAACAACCCGTGAGCAAACCTAAAGCACAAGCATCAACATTAAATGCAATTCTTAGGTCATCTGCCATGACGCCTGGAGATACGCGAAGCATGAACTGATATCCGTAAAAGAGTGCCGCACATCCCCAGATAAACCAACTGCGTGTTAAAGAAAGGCTACGGCTTTGTGGATTATCCATAGTATGTGTTATTGATGTGCTCATCTTCACTTCATATATTCAATAAAATTTTTTTGACTCTATAGATCAATTTAAAGGGGGTCAATTCTCTATTGAAATATGTAGTGAAATAAAATCTTGAGGAGCTTTATTTACACCACAGGAAAGTTGAAATACGTGTCTGGGAATGGCTCATCAATTAAGGTAAAATGCCACCATTCCGTTGTTATTCCTTTAAATCCATGCTTATTCATCAGGTTCTGCAAAAGCATGCGATTCGCTCTCACCTCGGCAGAGAGATTTGGATTCAAGGGATGAGAGAGATCATCAAACACATCAAAGCCTGTGCCCATATCAATTGAATTATCAGGGAAACGCTCGCCTAAAGGGAGACGTCCATCGAGTAAGGGATCTCCAGGCTTCCATTTGGGCTCGAAAGGTACAGGAAGAGGAACAATCGTGACATCAGCCGTACTGCCCCGACTATGGGTCGAACGCTTTGCGACATACCCTAAATCAAAGACATCAGCTTTATTGATATCTGGATAGAACTCATCCTTCATAACCTGATCGTTCAGATCATTGGCCCATTTGATCCAGGAATCAACAGCATCTTGAGGTCGGTAAGCATCATAAACCTTAAGGGTCAAGTTAAATGGTTTTAGGTCTTCTTGGACACCTTTTAAAGCAAGTGCAGCAACTTCGGTCATGATAATGACAGGTGCATGATATCCTGGGATTGGTCGTCCAACAAAGTTGTGGAAACCTGCATACTTCACATCTTGAAGTATGGTTGGATCAATATCACTCAAGTATATAAACCCCTCAGGAAGAGGTTGCGGTTTACGCATTGTGTTGTCTTGCATGGAGGCCTCAAAAATTACCTACTTCTCTTTTACATAAGAACCAGGTGCCTTTTCAAGAGAATAAAACGGGTTTTGAGGTTTAATCTTTTGACCACTTTGGGGGCCTATCCAGTCTTGCCAATTTGTCCACCAAGAACCGGAAGTTTGAGTGGCCGTGTTTAACCAACTTATCGGGGGGAGAGAATAGTCCGCATTTTCAAAGTAGGCATACTTGTTTTTTGATGGAGGATTCATCACACCCGCAACATGTCCTGATGTGGCCAGAACAAATTTGAAGGGTGTCTCAAGTAGATGGGTGAGGGGATAAGAACTTTTCCATGGCGCTATATGATCGTCAATTGTCGATAAGATATAGGTTGGGGTTTTTATAGCCCTTAAATCAATAAGCGTATCATTCAACTTCAACTTTCCTTGTTTCATCAGTTGATTCTCAAAGAAAAATTTCCGACAGATAAACTTGTGTAGACTTGCAGGAAGGCGGGTGGAATCAGAGTTCCAATAGAGAAAATCAAAGGCAGGGGGGACCTGTCCTAAGAGATAATTCTTAATGAAAAAAGACCAATATAAATCATTAGGCTTCAACATGTTAAAGAATGACTTGAGGGATTCTGCATCCATAAACCCCTTTGCATCCATTGAGTCTTCAATATATTTAAGATGATCTTCATCCATAAATATCTTTAAATCTCCGGCTTTTGAAAAATCAATAATTGTTGCAAGAAGTGTCATGGTTTGAAGAGAGAAGGGAGCTTTCTTTTGAGCCAAATAAGCTGCAAAGGCGACAAGAAGATTCCCCCCAACACAGTAACCCATTGTGTGAAGGGTCTTTTGTTTGGTCATTGATGTTATGAAATCAGCAGCTCGATACGTTCCTTCAAGAAGATAATCTTCAAAAGACTTATGAGCGAGTTCAGGGCCTGGATTGATCCAGGAGATAATGAATACATTGTGCCCTTGCTCAAGCATCCATTTGACAAATGAGTTATGGGGACTCAGATCAAATATATAAAACTTGTTAATCCAGGGAGGAATAATGAGCAAAGGGATCTCATTTTGTTCAGCTGTAAGAGGCTTGTAATGAATTAACTCCATCAGTTCATTTCTAAAAACCACATCCCCTTTTGTTGTTGCCAGTGTTTTCCCTATTTCAAATTGTGTGGGATCTGTGAGTTGTATACCTTTACCAGAGGCGAGATCTTCCATGAATTTTTCCATGCCATGTTTGAGTGACTCCCCTTGTGTCTTTACGAGTTCTTCAAGAACCTCAGGATTGGTTAGGGGGAAATTTGTAGGTGAAACAGCTTCAATAAATTGTTTCGTGAAAAAATCCACTTTACTGGCTGTGAGAGGGTCAAGTCCTTCAGCATGTTTCACAAGATTTTGAAGCCATTTTGACATGGTTAAATAATAGTCTTTTGTAAATCGAAAGTAAGGTACCGTATGCCAAGCCTCGTGATGGAAACGTTTATCAAGAACTGTTTCTTCAGGCAGTTCCTTCTTGTCTAATGTTTTTTGCCACAGATCATTTATATTTTCTATAAGTTCTCCTTGAGCTTTAAAAAGTTCAGAGGGATTTTCAAGCAATGATTTTGAGACTTTTATAAATGCATCTCCAATTAATGTGGGAGGAACAGGTAGCGATTGATTCATGCCCTTAAAATAGGTCTCTGTCATTTGTTTATGCTGTTCTTGAAATGAATCAACAAATGTATTCCAGTTATTTAAAATGTCCTGTTTTTCTTGTTTTTTTGTCATTTTCGACTTACTTTAAAATTCTCAATTGAGGCTTTATTCTGAAAGAATAAGGTTACAATTTAATTAACGGATGCATTGATGTTTAAACTTATCTCTGATTTTGAACCTGCAGGAGATCAGCCTAAAGCTATTCAAGACCTTATAGCTGGCTTGCAATCTTCTGAACGAAATCAAGTTCTTTTAGGGGTTACAGGATCTGGAAAAACATTTTCAATGGCCCAAATCATTGCAAAAGAGGGCCGCCCCGCTCTTATTATGGCACCTAATAAAACACTGGCTGCACAACTTTATGGGGAGATGAAAACTTTCTTTCCAGAGAATGCAGTTGAGTATTTTGTGTCCTATTATGATTACTACCAGCCAGAAGCATATGTTCCGAGGAGCGATACCTATATTGAAAAAGAAGCAACGATTAATGAACAGATTGACCGGATGCGGCATTCAGCCACAAGAGCGCTTCTCGAGAGAAGAGATGTTATCATTGTGGCAAGTGTATCGTGTATTTACGGTATTGGGTCTGTTGAAACCTATAGTCAAATGGTTATCAACATTAAAGTCGGTGATCATCTTGATCGTGCTGAGTTATTACGTAATCTTGTGAGTTTACAGTACAAACGAAATGATATTGATTTTCATCGGGGAACCTTTCGTGCCAGAGGAGACGGGATTGATATCTTTCCCTCCCATTATGAAGATCGGGCTTGGAAAATTTCTCTTTTCGGAGATGAGGTTGAGGGGATCGTTGAAGTTGACTCTTTAACGGGAGAGAAGATGGCAATACTTGAGTCCATAAGAGTTTATCCTAATTCTCACTATGTCACTCCTGGTCCTACAATGCAGCAAGCCATTCAAGGTATTCGGGATGAACTGAAAGAGCGACTTGCAGAATTTGATAAGGAAGGAAGGGTTCTTGAAGCCCAACGTCTTGAGCAACGAACACGGTTTGATCTGGAAATGCTTTCCGCAACAGGGATGTGCGCAGGTATTGAGAATTACTCCCGCTTTCTTACGGGTCGGGCACCGGGAGAGCCGCCGCCGACACTGTTTGAATATCTCCCACAAGATGCCTTGCTTTTTGTGGATGAAAGTCATGTGAGTGTTCCTCAAATTGGGGGGATGTCAAAGGGAGATGCGGTCAGGAAAAAAACCCTTTCCGATTATGGTTTTCGCCTGCCCTCATGTCAGGATAACCGTCCCTTACGGTTTGAGGAGTGGGATGCGATGCGCCCAGATACAATTTATGTCTCCGCGACTCCAGGTCATTGGGAACTCGACCAAACACATGGTGTCTTTGCTGAGCAAGTGATTCGTCCCACAGGACTCATGGATCCTGTGTGCCTTATCAGACCCGTCGAAACACAAGTCGAAGATTTAATCCAAGAAAGCCAAGCTATGGCTAAGAAAGGACTTCGTGTCTTAGTCACAACTCTTACGAAAAAAATGGCTGAAGCCTTAACCGAATATATGACAGAAGCCGGTCTTAAAGTGCGGTATGTCCACTCGGATGTGGAAACGCTCGAACGTATTGAAATTATTAGAGATTTAAGGCTTGGTGTTTTTGATGTCCTTATTGGAATTAACCTACTTCGAGAAGGTTTAGATATTCCTGAATGTGGGTTGGTTGCCATCTTAGACGCTGATAAAGAAGGATTCCTCAGGTCCCAAACATCCCTCATTCAAACGATTGGAAGAGCAGCGCGAAACGTTGATGGCCGTGCGATTCTCTATGCGGATCGTATAACAGGATCTATGAAAGCCGCCCTTGAGGAAACCAACCGACGCCGTGAAAAACAAAGGGTGTATAATGAGGCCCATGGCATTACCCCAGAAACCATTAAGAAATCGATCCATGAAATCCTGAGTAGCGTTTATGAAAAGGATCATACAACATTTGCTATTGAGTCAGATCCTTTCCTGAAAATGAGCCCGCAAAAACGTAAAGCCTATCTGGAAAGTCTAGAAAAGAAAATGTTTGCCGCTGCTGGAAACTTGGAATTCGAGGAAGCCGCAAGACTTAGAGATGAATTAAAGCGCCTTGAAGAACATGATTTAGAGATCGCTTAAAGCCCCTTCCAAAAAAATAATGCTGTCAAGAGCAAAATGGTGATTGACGTCTCTCAATAACTGCATATAGTGGTCTTATCCAAACGAAGACACAATATATTGTGTTACCAGGGGAGAAATCTCTTGGAAATTCACATGCAATAACAATGTACGGGAGAAAAGGATTCCTCGATGAAAGTAACGCGCCATTTTACCAATGAAAACCAAGATCCTTACAGCAGTTTTGACTTTCGCAAAACGGATAGTGAGATTCGAAATCCAGATGGCTCCGTTATATTTCGTCTTGAAGGAATAGAGGTTCCACAAGAATGGTCGCAAGTGGCTTGCGATATCATTGCTCAGAAATACTACCGTAAAGCGGGTGTCCCTCGGGCCTTGAAGTCAGTAAAGGAAGAAGGGATTCCGGAATGGTTGTGGCGTCAAGAAGCAGATAAGGAAGCTCTCTCTAAATTACCTGAAAAAGAGCGGTATGGGAGTGAAATGACTGCAAAGCAAGTCTTTGATCGGATGGCCGGATGTTGGACCTATTGGGGGTATAAAGGCGGCTATTTTGACTCAGAAGATGATGCAAAGGCTTACTATGATGAAATGCGTTATATGCTTTGTGCTCAGATGTGTGCACCTAACTCACCACAATGGTTTAATACAGGTCTTTATTGGGCTTATGGGATTAATGGCCCTGCACAAGGCCATTTCTATGTAGATTATGAAACAGGTGAACTGACGGCATCCACATCTTCCTATGAACATCCTCAACCCCATGCTTGTTTTATTCAAAGCATCAATGATGATTTGGTGAATGAAGGAGGGATTATGGATCTATGGGTTCGTGAAGCTCGTCTTTTTAAGTATGGCTCTGGGACAGGATCAAACTTCTCTAATTTAAGGGGGGCTGGGGAAAAGCTTTCTGGCGGAGGAATTTCTTCAGGATTGATGAGTTTCTTAAAGATTGGCGATCGTGCGGCAGGTGCTATTAAATCAGGGGGGACGACAAGACGAGCTGCAAAGATGGTCGTCGTTGATGTTGATCATCCCGATATTGAAGAATATGTAAATTGGAAGGTCGTTGAGGAACAGAAAGTTCTTGATTTGGTTGTGGGATCTAAAGTTGCTAAAAAACATCTTTCAGCCATTTTTCAAGCCTGCCAAGACGGTCAGGGGGATGAACGATTTAATCCTAAGGAAAACCCATCCCTCACAAAAGCCATTAGGGAAGCCCGTGAGGCTATGATTCCTGAAAACTATTGTCAGCGTGTGATTCAATTTGCCCGTCAGGGTTATACGGAAATGTCGTTTTCAGTCTATGATACGGATTGGGATTCAGAAGCTTACCGTACGGTATCAGGTCAAAATTCAAACAATTCTGTTCGTGTGAATAATAAATTTCTTCAAGCTGTTATAGAAGATAAAGACTGGGATTTGCTGAGTAGAACAGATGGCAGTCCATGCAAAACGTTGAGAGCTCGTGAGTTGTGGGATCAAATTGGACAAGCTGCTTGGGCTTCAGCAGATCCAGGACTCCAGTTTGATACAACGATTAATGAATGGCATACATGCCCACAGAGCGGTCGTATCCGTGGCTCTAACCCTTGCTCTGAATATATGTTCTTAGATGATACGGCTTGTAACCTGGCATCTCTCAACTTAGTTGCTTTTATGAATCATCATGGAAAGAAAGCAAAAGCTGGAGATCTCCACTTTGACGTCCCTGCCTTTGAGCATGCGGTGCGCTTGTGGACAATTGCTCTTGAAATTGCTGTCATGATGGCTCAATTCCCCTCTAAAGAAATTGCAGCATTATCTTATGAATTTAGAACTTTAGGATTAGGCTATGCTAATATTGGAGGCTTGCTCATGGCGTCCGGTATTCCCTATGGAAGCAAGGAAGGACGTTCAATTGCAGGTGCAATAGCCTCATTAATGACGGGAGTATCTTATGCAACGTCAGCAGAAATGGCCAAGCAACTAGGTCCCTTTAAGCATTATAATCTCAATGAGAAAGATATGCTTCGTGTGATGAGAAATCATCGCAGAGCTGCTTATGGCGAAACAAAAGGTTATGAGGAGATTGAGATCCTTCCCGTTCCTTTAGAAGAAAAAGATTGTCCAAGTGAAGAACTTATCACAGCAAGTCGTAGAGCATGGGACAATGCCATCGAATTTGGTCAAAAGTATGGATATAGAAATGCTCAAGCGACATGTATTGCCCCAACAGGAACCATTGGTCTCGTGATGGATTGTGATACAACAGGTATAGAGCCAGACTTTGCGATGGTTAAGTTTAAGAAGCTGGCAGGCGGTGGATATTTCAAAATTATCAATAGGTTAGTTCCCGAAGCCTTGCAAGTCTTAGGGTATACGGATAGTCAAGTTGAGGATATTATTAAATACGCCGTGGGTCATGGAACTTTGGAAGACGCTCCAGAAATTAACTTTAAGTCATTGAAAACAAAAGGATTTTCTGATAAAGAAATCACCATTTTAAAAGATAACTTAAAAGCTGCCTTTGATATTAAGTTTGTTTTTAACAGATGGACTTTGGGTGATGATTTCTTAAAGAAAACCCTGAAGGTAAAAGACGAACAGCTTAATGATGTTCAGTTTGATCTCCTCTCCTATCTTGGGTTTTCAAAGCAAGAAATTGAAGCCGCAAATGAATACTGTTGTGGAACGATGACGGTTGAGGGGGCTCCTCATTTGAAAGATGAACATCTTCCTGTGTTTGATTGTGCAAACCCTTGTGGACGTAAGGGGACAAGATATCTTTCAGTTGATGATCATATCCGTATGATGGCAGCGGTTCAGCCCTTTACCTCAGGTGCTATCTCTAAGACGATTAATATGCCTAATTCCGCCACCATTGAAGAATGTAAGGATGCTTATCTTCTCTCATGGCGACTGGGTACGAAAGCCAATGCTCTTTACAGAGATGGGTCTAAGTTATCACAAGCCTTAAGTGCTCGTCTCATTGATGATGAAGGGATTGAAGAGCTTTATGAACTGCCTCAGACCGAACAGGCCAAAGTTATAGCTGAGAAAGTCGTTGAGCGTGTGGTTGAACGTTTTATGCACCGAGCTCAAAGACAGAAGCTTCCCAATAGACGAAAAGGGTATACCCAAAAGGCAGAAGTGGGGGGGCACAAGGTATATTTGAGAACAGGTGAATATGATGATGGTAGGTTGGGTGAGATTTTTATTGATATGCACAAGGAAGGAGCTTCTTTCCGTAGCTTGATGCATAACTTTGCCATGGCTATTTCGATTGGTTTACAATATGGCGTTCCTTTAGAGGAGTATATTGATGCCTTTGTCTTTACTCGTTTTGAACCTTCAGGACCTGTGGCAGGTAATGACACAATTAAAATGGCAACGTCCATTCTCGATTATATTTTCCGTGAACTCGCTATTTCCTATATGGGACGTACGGATTTAGCTCACGCGGAACCTACTGACTTAAGACCTGATACAATCGGTCGAATTGATGCGGAAAAAGGTGCACTTGTTACGAAAGATAAGGCAAAAGGTGACGTTGTTAATAGTATGACCAGCAATGGTTATATTCGAAATAGTTTGTTTGTCATGCCCCCCAAAGTTGCCAATCGGGATCAAGATGCTTACTTGCTTCATGAAGCTACAGGAACAGATTCCGTAACGCCTATCATGGGAGCAGGCTCTGAAACAACGTTCTCAACTGAAGTTGAAGAAAGACGTTACCAAGCACGTCTTAAAGGCTATGCGGGAGATGCTTGCGGTGAATGTGGAAATTTTACACTCGTTCGCAATGGTACGTGTTTTAAGTGTGATACCTGTGGCGCAACCAGCGGTTGTTCATAAGATTAACTATAGGGTTTATCTTTCCACCAAGGGAATATCGCAGGCATATCTTTTGAAACTTTTCCAGGGAAATGGGCGGGTCTTTTTTCAAGGAAGGACATAACGCCTTCTTTGGCTTCATCACTCATTCCCATGGAAAGGAAAGCTCTTGATTCGATCTTATGGGCTTCCATAGGATGGTCACTGCCGAGTGAACGCCACATCATTTGACGAATTAAAGCAATGGAGATTTGTGAGGTTTTTTGAATGATTTGCCCAGCTAACTCTCGTGCATCAGACAGGAGATTGTCAGGCTTATGAATTGAGGAGATAAGTCCTGCTTTGAGGGCTTCTTCAGCATCAAAAATCCGCCCCGTTAAAGTCCAATCTAGGGCTTTAGAAATTCCGACTATTTTTGGTAGGAACCAACTTGAACACGCTTCAGGAACGACGCCTCTTTGTGCAAAAACAAATCCAAACCGAGAACTTTCTGAAGCCACTCTAAAGTCCATAGGCAGCTGCATGGTGGATCCTATGCCTATTGCAGGTCCATTCGTTGCTCCAATAACGGGTTTTAAGCTATTGAAAATACTTAGAGAAATTAAACCACCCGGATCGCGAAATTGAGGCTGACTCCACTCAATGTCCTGATTTTTTATGTTTGCTAATTCTTTGATATCAAAAGATTTTATTCCTCCAGATAAATCAGCACCTGCGCAAAAACACTCTCCTGCACCTGTAACAATAATACAACGAACATCATCATTTTGATTGGCTTTAGTGAAAGCATCGATCAGCTCATCCCCCATTTTAAGAGTGTAGGCATTCATCTTATCTGGGCGATTTAAAGTGATAGTCAAAATATTATCACTGACTTCAGTCAGAATTTGTTCATACACTATGTATCTCCCGCTTATCCACCTTTATTATTACGCGCGGAGATTAAGAAAAGGTAAAGCTAATATCCTGAAGACTGGGGGAGTGTCAGTGTCCCGTCTACTGTTCCTTCAAGGGCAAGCACACACCCAAGTAATTTAGCATTAACCTCGTTTTGAGCATAAATCAGACTTTGTTGAATTTGCGCAAGGCGAGCTTCCGGAGATTTTTCAAGTCCTTTAACAAACAAGCCAAATCTCACACAGCTGATTGTTGCTTCTAAACAAACGGGAGAAACTTGTGCATTTGGAAAAGGCCAGACCTGATTCACAAGAAGGTTACAATTAAGAACACCATTCCGTGCTTCCTGAGAGCCGCTTCCAAAAACCTTTGTGGCATATCCAGGAGAAAAATGAATTACAGGCGATTTTATTGTTATATTTTTTTTTGAAAATTTTTGCGGTTGTTCCACATTGGTTGTCTGCTGTAAGGGTTGTTTTTGCTGGGGTATTTTTGGTTGAGCAGAAACAGTTTGAATGCAGCTTACAAAGATAAAGAAGTGTATGAGGTGCTTTTTTTTCATTTGTTTTTCTTTCTTAAGGCTTGAATTTCACGGACAAGCATATTAATTAGGATTGTACCATTTAACATTGAAATAGGAAATACTTGCTGTATGCCTTTTTTTAAGTTAAATAAGCAATCTATGATAGATCAGAAAGATAGGTAGTAAAATGGCAGTTCCTAAAAAGAAAACCACCCCTTCTCGACAAAGGATGCGTCGAGCTCATCACGCTCTTAAAACAGTGGGAAGTGTTGAATGTGGTAATTGCGGTAATCGTAAGCTTCCTCATCATATCTGCCCTTCTTGTGGGTTTTATAAAGGGCGTCAAGTATTAGGACAAGCGACAGAAACATCTGTTTCTTAACCCATCTTCCCTTAAGGAGGAGTGTAAGTGGCTATAATATTATCTGTTGATGCAATGGGTGGAGATGCAGCGCCTTTGATGGTCATCAAAGGTTTGGCTATAGCTGCTGAACGTTATCCTGCTGTTCACTTTTTAGTCTATGGAGAAGAAAAGGTCGTTGAACCTTTGATTTCTGCTGAGAAGACGTTGAATGGAAGGGTAACTTTTGTGGCTTGTACGGAAGTTATTACGCCCGATACAAAACCAAGTGCAGTCCTCAGAGGACTTCCAGATGCCAGTATGCGTCAAGCGATTAAAGCTGTCGTTGATGGGAAAGCACAAGGTGTGATTTCAGCTGGTAATACTGGGGCCTATATGGCTCTTGCTAAATTCCTTTTGAAGACAATGCCTGGTATTGAAAGGCCCGCTTTAGCGAGGGTCATACCCACTTTAAGGGGGGAAATTGTCATCCTAGATATAGGAGCAAATGTTGATTGTACTCCTAAGAATTTAGAACAGTTTGCTATTTTGGGTGAAACTTTTGCGCGTCATGTTCTCCATTTGCCCAAACCGAGTGTTGGGCTTGTTAACGTTGGTTCTGAAGATACAAAAGGCAATATGATTGTTAAGGAAGCTTCCGATTTAATTCGTTCCTCTTCTATTCAAGAAAATTTCTATGGTTATATTGAAGGAGACGATATTGCACGCGGGACAGTTGATGTGGCTGTCATGGATGGTTTTACAGGTAATATCGTCCTTAAGGCGGGAGAAGGTGTTATGAAGCTTTCCTTAAATTATTTTAAGGAGGCCTTTAAAAGTTCTTGGCTTGCCCGCCTTGGATATTTACTTGCCTCTCATATGCTACGAAAATTGACGTTTCGTCTTGATTACAGGCGGTTCAATGGAGCTATTTGGCTGGGGCTCAATGGTATTGCGATAAAGAGTCATGGGGGCACAGATGCTCTCGGGTTTGCTCATGCGATTGACGCAGCTGTAGATATGGTTAGCTCAAATATGATTGAGCATCTTTACAATGAGTTTGCGACGGAAGTTCCTCTAAAAGAGGCTGCGAATCAATGACATTCCGATCCGTTATTTTAGGGACGGGAGGATATCTGCCCGAAAAGCAAATTACAAATCATGAACTCTCTAAAACGCTTGATACCACCGATGAGTGGATTGTTGAAAGGACGGGAATATCTGCACGGCACATTGCGGCTCCCGGAGAATACACGTCTGATTTAGGGGTCGTTGCGGCTCAAAGAGCTTTGGATGCTGCAGGGCTCACAACCCAAGATGTGGATATGATTATTCTTGCAACATCAACGCCTGATCATACCTTTCCTCAAACAGCAGCAAGAATTCAAGCCAAACTCGGAATGACTAAGGGATTTGCCTTTGATCAAGCCGCCGTCTGTAGTGGTTTCGTTTTTGCGCTTGCAACAGCAGATGCTTACCTGAAACAAGGAATGGCAAAAACGGCTCTGGTTATTGGAGCGGAAACAATGAGTCGGATTCTTGATTGGAATGACCGGTCAACGGCTGTTCTCTTTGGGGATGGTGCAGGAGCTGTTGTTTTACAATCACATGAGACAAAGGACAGAGGGATTATCGGTAGTTTACTCCGTACGGATGGTTGTGGGTATGATGACCTATATGTCAGTGGTGGTCCTAGCACAACACAGACGACCGGGACGATTAAAATGAAGGGATCGGAAGTCTTTCGGAATGCGGTCACGCGTTTGGGTGAAGCCGTAGAAGAGATATTAAAAATACATGGAATCTCTCAGGATGAGATTGATTGGCTCGTTCCTCATCAGGCCAATAAACGCATCATTGATGCGACAGCAAAGAAACTCGGGTTGCCCGACTCAAAAGTTATTCATACAGGATCAAAACAAGCGAATACATCTGCCGCCTCAATTCCTCTCGCTCTCGATCAAGCGATTCGCGATGGACGTATTAAAAAAGGAGACTTGGTCTTGTGTGAAGCCTTCGCAGGAGGGTATGCTTGGGGATCAAATCTAATTAGAATGTAGGAGATATCTATGGGTTACCGTGTCGTTGTCGTCGGAGCTACAGGTAATGTGGGACGTGAAATTCTGAACACTCTTTCTGAACGACAGTTTCCCATTGACGATATCCAAGCGACAGCCTCAACGACATCATTAGGTCATCGCGTCTCTTTCGGAGAGGATAAAGTTCTGAATGTTCTCCCTGTTACAGACTTTGATTTTACGGATTATGATTTTGCCTTCTTTTCAGCAGGTAATCTGGTTTCCGCAGAGTTTGTGCCTATTGCTGCAGAAGCCGGTTGTATCGTCATAGATAATTCATCCCAATTTAGGCAAGAGAGTGAAATTCCTCTCATTGTTCCAGAGATTAACTCCCATGCTCTTTCTACCTATAGAAATTGTAATATTATCGCCAATCCAAATTGTGTGGCCGTTCCATTAGCCATGGCCTTGAAACCCCTTCATGATAAAGTTGGCGTGAAACGAGTTGTTGTTTCGACCTACCAATCTGTGTCGGGTGCTGGTCGTGTTGCTATGGATGAACTCTTTAATCAAACACGTGCGATTTATATGAATCAACCCGTTGTTAAAGAAGAATTCCCAAAGCAAATTGCTTTTAATGTTATTCCACAAGTAGATCTGTTTCAGCCGGATGGGACGACTTTTGAAGAAGCAAAGATTGTTAATGAGACTCAGAAAATTCTTGAAACGGAATTAAGTATGGCCATTACCTGTGTCAGGGTTCCCGTCTTTATTGGTCATTCAATGGCCGTATCTGTTGAGCTTCATAAGCCTATATCTGCAAAAGAGGCAAGGGAACTCTGGCGAAAGTTCCCTGGAATGGCCGTCGTTGATTATCATCAAGAGGACGGGTACGTCACGCCTGTTGAAGTACCAGGTGAGGATGATATTTTCATCAGTCGTATTCGTGAAGATAAATCTGTTGAAAATGGACTTCTATTTTGGGTCGTCAGTGATAACCTGAGGAAAGGCGCAGCTCTTAATGCGGTACAGATTGCCGAAACTGTTGCGAGTCAATACTTAAAGCAGTAGTTAATTGGACTCACACTCCCTGATCTTCTTCACACCCTTCCAAACCATGGGGACAGTTAAGGCTGTCATATAGCAATTCGTGTCTTCTCGAACTTGAGGGACGTGTTTGATGAAGGGTTCGCCTCGGAGTGAGTATTATTAACTCAAAAAAATGTACTTCTTTTGGGGGTCCTTTTGACTGCGCCCGATCGTTTGCAACTTCCCTTTCTTAACAAGTTTTGCAAGATGACGTCTCGTATTACGCTCTGTGAGTGCGATATGTTGAGCAATATATTTTGTGGAGTGAGGCCCTTCCTTTTCCAGAAAATCCAGAATTCGCTTCTCAGTTTCGTCTAAATAAACAGGCATGACTCGTTTTCGATACAACGTCACACGAAAACGGTCGCTTGACACTTCTTCAAAAACAGGGACTTCTAAACCTGCCTCAATGCAAGATTCTATAATGCGCCGTATTCCGCTTCCCCATTGTTCTGTCTTCTTAAGCTCTCGGAAAACACGCGCAATTGTGCGATTCCTGAGCTTTGAAAATCCTGATTTAATATCTTCAATCGAGAGACCGTATGGAAGGAGCCCCGGATTCTCAATCTCAATGCGATCGTCAAAAATAGCCATTCGTATAGGAGAACCGCGAAGACTATAATCTGTATGGATGAGAGCATTCAAAAGGGCTTCTCTTAATGCAACCTGGGGAATCTCCCAATGTTCTTCGTGTGTCACACCTTCAATTCGTAAACCCACACGCAGGTTTCGTCTTGCAAAGTTGAGAGCTTGTTGAACCGTTTCATGAAAATGCGCGTCAATATTCTGAGAGTCCAAAATGACTGACTTACTGGTTCCTTGAAAATAGCCAGCTTGAAGAAAAGCATCAGGGAAAAATCTCTGCTTATTTTTTCCAAAAAACAAAAGGCCTCCTATGGTTGGGCATGTCTTCCCTTGTATTTTTGTGAGAACACCTAATGAAAGCAAATCACGAGTCTCAATGGTTCGAAATTGCTGAAAGGCTTCAATGATCGCTGATCTGTCTAAATCACCTACCTCAGCATTCACATAAGGTTCTTCATCATAAGAACCACCACTCGTTGAACGCTTAATGCTTTGGATCATATGAATATCTGCGAGTCGATTTGTTGAACCTACACGTACATAGATCGATTTCTCTGGCCCTTTGTTCGCGAGATAGTGAGGACGTGATTGGCTTAGAGGGACATCAATGAGCAAGATATGCGTATCACGCCAAGCTAGAGTTTCAATTGATGGCAAAAGAAAAGGCGCTATACTATCGCAAATCATTGAGACGAGACGTTCTTCTTCAGCATAAGGATTTTGAACGCCTACAATATTCTTAGTCTTGTCCTGAACCCCAATGACGATTTTTCCGCCAGAGGTGTTAGCCAACGCAATGACAGAAGCAAGAAGTCGGTCCTTCGAATCCAAATTCTCCTTAAATTCAAGGGTCTTCGACTCTTCCAAAGTGATCAATGTGTCAATATTCATACACGGCAGATTACTAGGATACAACACGGATGTCAATGACATTGGATGAATTCCAATGAACTTTGACATAATATATGGATCCTCAAATCAAATTTTTTAAATTTGAGGATCCAGTTTAACTCCTTACCGCTCCCAGATCTTCTTCACACCCTTCCAAACCATGGGGACAGTTAAGGCTGTCATATAGCAATTGGTGTCCTCCCGAACTTGAGGGACGTGTTTCACAAAAGGCTCTCCTCGCAGGGTGAGATGGGGGGAGGGGTTGAGATTGGAATAGGGGCCATAAATTTTCTCATTAGATGGCCCAAATAATCCAATGGTAGGCGTTCCTGCTGCTGCACTCACATGCATCAGGCCTGAGTCATTTCCAAGAAATAAACGAGATCCTTTGATAAGGGCTATGCTATCCATGAGATCACTTCCAAGGGTGTTGAGGCACTGGTCCTTAGGAAGAGCATTGATGAGCTGCATGGCTTTCTCTTTTTCGTGAGGGGCAGCGTAGACGGCAACTTGAGCCTCTGGATATGTCTTACAGAAGAGATTCAGAAGATCGATATACCTTTCCATGGGCCATTCTTTTCCGACCCAATTCGCAACGGGTGCGACAGAGAGTGTTGGGCGTTTCAGCTTCTTTTTCGCTTTTTCAATACGTTCTGGTGTGAGCCATAAGGTCGGGGGTAGAGGTTGATCAAACCCCAAGGTTTTGCTGACGTGAACGGGTTTCATACAAGATCCATCTGGGGATTTCCAAAAGCGCTTGTCTTTCCCTTTCAGAAAATAAGGAAGTACCGAACCCTTTAAATCGATGATTGTATCCCACTCCCGATTTTTAAGTTCCTGCCAGAGCTCAAGCCAATGACGTTTCCAAGGTTTCTTATTCTTAATGATAATTTCTTCAATATTCGGATAACCCTCAAGAAGGACAGAAGTCACATTATTGGCAACAAAAACTGAAGGTTGATCTCTAAAAGCGTTAATAACACCCGTTGTCAAAATGGTGTCGCCTAAGAAATGGGGAAGTATAAATAAATTAGCCATTCAGGTTCCGATTATGCAGACGCAATCCACTCTTTCAATGCAGATTTTGATTGAACTCCAACCTTTGTTCCCAACAGTTGACCACCTTTGAACAACATGAGGGTCGGAATGGAACGAATACCAAGCAATGCAGGTGTCTCCGGGTTTTCATCAATATTAAGTTTTGCAATAGTTGCCGTATCTCCAATGTCTTGGACAAGTTCATCGAGAATGGGAGAGATCATTTTACAAGGACCACACCATTCTGCCCAGAAGTCTACAATCACTGGCTTTGATGATTCCATAACGTCTTTTTTAAATGAGGCATCAGTTACTTTAATAATAGTCATAATAGGTCCTTATCAGTTGCATTATTTGGAGACACTCTAAGCTTCTTGAGCTTTCTCGTCAATTGAAGGTTTTTTGTTTACGTTATGCTCATATTAAAGAAAACATGAATATGAGCATCTTGATTCAAAAAATTATTCTTAACTCTACAAAAACCACATTCACCATTTCTTTACTCCCCATCAATATACTGAGATCAGTAAGGGGGGCATATGAAAACAAAGACAGTCATCAGCAGAATGTCAGACATATTCTTCAAAGGACTTCAAGGGTATAAACCTAAGATTCCTGTCTGTCTTGATGCTTTAGATGAGGTGGCCCACAAATACATTCCTAAAGGACCTTATGCTTACATCCATGGAGGGGCAGGGCGTGAACATCTGGTTGAGCGAAATAAGGATGCTTTTTTAAAATGGTCAATCGTTCCCAGGGTTTTAAAGGATATTTCTGAATATGATACCTCAATTGAATTATTTGGTGAAAAGCACGATTACCCTCTTATCTTAAGTCCCGTGGGAGCATTAGATTTAGCAAGTCCTCTAGGAGAAGTTGCTGTGGGCCGTGCAGCTGCAAGTGAAAATATAGCCATGGGTTTTTCAAGTATGGCATCAACCCCTATGGAGGTTGTTGCTGCTGCCATGGGGAAGGGAAAAAGATGGTATCAATTGTATTGGACAAACTCAGATGAATATAACCAGAGCCTTATAAAGCGTGCAGAATCATCTGGTTGCTCAGCCATAATTGTGACAGTAGATACTAAACTTATCGGGTGGAGAACGGATGATCTCACTCTTGCTTACTCAGCATTTGAGACCTTTAGTGGTCTTGCTCAGTATACAAGTGACCCAGTGTTTCAACAGCTCCTTGAGCAGGCAATAAGAAAAGAAACTTCGGGACCACAACCCAACATAACATTAAAACTATTGCGAAATATGTTGAGAGTTTGTTGGAAAGCGCCTGGTGGCTTCCTGAACAATATAAAAACAAAACGACCTATTAAGACTCTTGAGGTTTTCACAAGCTTATTTAACAACACAGCTTTGACTTGGAAAGATGTTGCTAAACTTAAATCAAAAACCAAATTGCCCATAATCGTTAAAGGAATTCTTAGCCCTGAGGATGCTCAATTGGCAATTGATTACGGTTTAGATGGGATTATGGTTTCAAACCATGGTGGTCGCCAACTTAGTGGGTGTATTCCTACAATCGATGCTCTTCCTCCCATCGTTAAAATTGTGGGTGGTCGTATACCAATTCTGCTTGATAGTGGTGTTCGCGGGGGAGCCGATATGTTCAAGGCGATAGCTCTGGGTGCAAATGCTGTAATGGTTGGGAGGCCTTATGTTTATGCATTAGCCATTGCGGGGGAAGACGGCGTACGTGAACTCATTCAAAACCTAAAAGCTGAATTTGAAATCACGATGGCTCTTGCAGGATGTGTAAATGTGAAAGAGATAACGGGAGAAGCTGTTAAGAGAATTGAGTAGTTAGATATTGCAGCAAAAAGTGCTATTAATCCTAGAAGATTTATCATTTAAGAAAGGTTTAAATACTTCTTTAAACCAATGAATAATTTCTACTTTTGTTTGTCGATTTGTTTTAATGCGTAGTTTATTGATGTGTGATTCAACGGTTCTTGGGGAGATGTTTAGCTTCCTTGCCACTTCTTTTCCCGTGTCTCCTCTGGATAACATAATTAGGCATTGAATTTCTCTTTTTGTCAAAAAGTGGATTTTCATAATTGTTTCAATTTCATCATTAAACTGGGACTCAAGTGACGCAGAAAAGTTATCAAGTATTCTTTCCCAAGGAGTTGATTTTAAAAAGATTTTTTCAATCTTAGGATAGGTTTCATTGACATAAGGCGAAAAGCCTAATTTTGATTCATCAGTGAGGTCAAAGATGTCAGGTGCTATACTCTTAAAATGATCAAGAAAGGAATCTAACACAGAGGAATGATTTTTATAGAAGTCTTTGATATGAGTATCGTCATTTTTGGTTACAAAAAATGTTGATTCATTCGTTCCTTCATTTTCAGAGACAATAGAATATCCATTATAAAATCCATTTTCTCTATATAGATCAATCAAGTGGTCTCCAGCATTTTCAGGCCAAACATCTTTAAATGGTTCATATTTACAAAAGAAATTTGGATGTTTCTTAAAATAATCGGATCTAAAAAAACAATCACTTCCTACTGTTGATTCGAGAATAAGGGGGGTATTCGATATAAACAGATATTTCCCATTATCAAAAAAGCGTCCATGCCCAAATCCAACAATTCCGAAGTGATCATTGAGGGGGGAACAAATATTGTTTATTCTTTCGAGATTATCTCTATTAAACTGAAAAACATTGCTGCAATGTTCAGCTTTGGCTTGTCCCATCATTTATATTTCCAAACATTTTCTTTAGGTGAATGGACATATTGAATATTTTCTTCTTTCTCAGATAATAAGTCAAGCCTCGGGATTTGTGTCCAAAGAATGCCACAACCTATTGTTTTTCCAGGGAAAATTTTGGATACGACATCTTTGTAAAGAGTCATTTGATAAAGGTAATCTTCAGGAATTAGACTTGGTGGATTTTCATGGGTTTTATAATCGATAATGAGAATATGATCTTCGCCCATAACGATTCGGTCCATTTGTCCTGAAAGTTGTTTCTCTCCCATCATGCCAATAATCGGCACTTCGGCTTGAGAGTTGGCGCCAAATAAATCAGGAAACGAATTGATAACATTTAATGCTATTTCCGTCATTTTCTGAGCGCCTTCAATTTTATTTAAAAATCTAATGCCAGCGGCTTTTCTCTCTGCTTCGGGGAGCGTTGGCAAAAGTTCCAAGAGTTTATGGATGAGGGTTCCTCTGAGCGTTGAATCCGTCATACCATCAGGCCTCATTGCAAGGAGAGACGAAGTCTCGACGCGGCAATCTCTAGACGATAATTCAGAGATTGATTCGTCGTCTTCGACTCCTCGCAATGACGAGACTGTATAATCCGAAGGTCTAATGACCTGAGGCATTGTCTCCTGTGCTGGTGCTGACAATAACCAGGAAGGAAGATTAAAATTATGAATATCTTTCTTTTCTTTTGTTGATGATTTCCTTTGAAGGATTTGACCGTGACGCCAACCCATTCCTTTTATAAAATCATACTCAACTTGGCTTCCGACTTTTTCCATTCCTGTTGTAACTGTCCGGTACCAAGAATCGTCTTTGTCTTCTCCGAAGCCGCAAACATAAAGCGCATCCTGGGCTCTTGTTAACGCCACATAGAGAAGTCTTCTGTATTCTTCTTGCTGTTTTTCCCTCAAGGATTGTTTGATCATTTTTGTAAAAGGTACATCTTTTGTTCCAGGTGGAAGCCATGACAATATATTGTCATAAAAACCAATTGAGGGGAGGTCAGTCGGAATTTGAGTTGTATCGGGAAGAAAGACAATAGGAGCTTGAAGTCCTTTGGATCCATGAACCGTCATGACACGAACCTGATCACTTTGATCGAGATCCCTTTTTAATTCAATGACTTCTTGAGAAATCCAATAAAGAAACCCTTGTAAATTTGGCGTATTTTCAGCTTGATATCTCAAACACAAGTTTAAAAATTCATCTAGAGAATCAAGAACGTCGGATCCCAAACGCCTAACCCATTTTTCTCGTCCCTTAAGAGGTCCTAAAATCGTATTAAAGAGGGCAAAGGGCGTAAGATAATCGGCCCTACCCAAAAGCTCCTTGAGCAAATCTGTAGTGTCTTTAAAGCCAGGATTTTCTTGAAGTCGCCTCCAAAGGGACTTCTTATCACGATCATAGGCAAGTCGAAAAAGATCCTCTTCGTTGTGTCCGAAAAGGGGGCCTTTTAAAACAGTCGCGAGCGTAAGATCGTCTTCAGGCAGAAGCAAAAACTCTGCGATTTTCAATAAATCCTGAATAGCGATTCCTTCAAGAAGCCAGAGTCTGTCAATACCTGCAACAGGCACGTGATGATCTTTTAGTGTTCTGATAAGAGCATCGACGAAGGCGGTACGTCTGCGGACGAGTATGAGAATATCTCCCGCTTTTGCTGATCCTTCCTTAATCCACAACTGAATCGTTTTAGCGATCAGAAGAGCCAGCTGCTTTTGAGCCGGTTCTTTTCGTTCCACGGCAAGGGGGGGAGACCAAGCGCTTAAGTCATCTTCCTCCTCTTCTTGAATAAGTGGCCAAACCTCAACCAGACCCGGTGAATCCTTTCGAAAGGGAAGATGACCAGCTGTACTTGAGGAAAGAGGATCGTTTTCGAAGACAGCATCAACAACTTCAAGAATTTCAGGTGTTGAGCGGAAGGAGATATTGAGGTCAATATCTTTCCAGTCCTTCCCTGAATCTTCAGCAAATGTCCGTAAATCTTGCTGCATCTTTGTAAACACGAGTGGATCTGCGCCTTGAAAGCTGTAGATGGATTGCTTCTCATCACCCACAATAAAGAGAGTTCGATTTCGGGGATCAGCCGCAGCATTGGCATAAAACTCCTCAGCAATGGCTCGAATCACTTGCCATTGGGAGGGACTTGTGTCTTGAGCTTCATCGAGCAAGATATGATCAAGGCCTCCATCTAACTTATAAAGAACCCAATGACATCCTGGATTTTTCAAAAGCTCAACGGTTTTAAGAATAAGATCTTCGTAGTCAAGAAGCGATCGGGCCTTTTTTAAATCCTCGTAAATTTTGAGGTAGGATTGACCATAAATAAACAAAGCCTTTGAAACGTGGGCAATTTCAAGAGCATTCTTTTTTTGAACCCATCCTTCAAGCCTTAAGGCTTCTCTTTCAAAAAGATCCTTGATAAGAGGGTCAATTTTCTGTGTGACAAGGCGTGCTCTTTTTTCCCCCTTTTGAGTGAGAAAAGACTCTAAATACTCTTCAAATCGTTCTTCTTTTTCAGCGGTGGTAAAGCTTAAAAATTGTCCGAGTGCGAACCCTTTTTCTTGATCCGTTTGTGACCCTTCCGCAAGATGGGGCAGGGATTCCTTCAGCTCTTGGTTGGGGATATGGTGGAGTAGCTCTTGAATAAGTTGAGACTCCGTCAGGTTTTTTGTCTGAAAACTCTTGTCAATTTGATCATACTCGAGATGGGGAAAGGAACTCCTTTCTTGAATAAAAAAAGCATTAAACTCTTTAAAGCTGGTCTCACTGAACCGAAGGATAAGAGTTTTTAATATTTCCGCGAGATTCGGGTCTTCCATCACAAGCTGTGACGCAGATTTGAGAAGAGTCACTCGGTCTGTTTCATCCATAACCTCAAAAAAAGGCGAAAGACCAGCTTCAAGGGGAAAACGTTTCAGAAGGGATCCACAAAAGCTGTGAATAGTTTGAATTTTAAGACCTCCTGGAGTATCGAGGATCATCCCAAAGAGACGACTTGCAAGGTCAACTTTATCTGGAGATGGAGGCGTGCCTTGAAGAGTTTCAAGAGACTGAATAAGATTTTCACGGGGCAATATCGCCCACTCTCCTAAGCGTTCTCTAACACGTCCTGCCATTTCTGCAGCTGCTGCTTTTGTAAAAGTTAGGCAAAGGATTCGCTCCGGAAGACATCCTTCGAGGAGAAGATTGATAACACGGTCTGTGAGAACCTTTGTTTTTCCTGAACCTGCTGAGGCTGCGACCCATGAAGAATGATAAGGATAAGCTGCAAGTCGTTGGGATTTTTGGGGCATTAGAGTCTCCCCCATTCACCAATTCGAGCAAGGTTTGAATAATCATTGTAAGTCAAACCTTTATTGATGAGAGGTCGTGCCGTATAGGGAGTTTCCTCATTTTCAAATGTTTCTATCAAGTTCTTTAGTCCTTGAACAGAAGCCTGAGCAATCAATTCAGCATCACCTGGAACAGTCCTAATGATTCCTCCCTTAGTGTCACCTTTAAGCCACCAAAATTCGAGGCTTTCAACCCCTGATGACGAAATACCTTCAAAACCCCCTGCTAAGGCAATAGCTCCTTCTAATGGTAACTGTGGTGAAAAGCCAAGAAGTACGTCAGTATTTGAGGGTGGCGTTCCTGTTTTATAATCGATTATGCGCAAGAGGCCACTCGGCAAAAGATCAATACGATCCGCTTTGGCAATGAGCTCAAAAGGCCCATGATTTGTCATAAGAGTCAATTGACCCTTTACCTCAGTAAATGTATGTGTACCCATGAGACGGTTAGCTCTTTCATAAGTGATGAACCAATCTCCAAGTGCACAAAACCTTGGCCACCAAAAGAGGCGGACAGAGGGTTCATTCGTATAGGGTTCAAAAAGGGTTTTGCCAATATTTAAAAGGATATCCAAAGCATCCTTTTGATGGGGGTCAGGGCAAATTTTAAAGAATTGATCGAGGGCGGCATGAATGAGCGTTCCTCTGTCTGATACGTCAACAGTTGCGTTGAGGGGATCAAGGGAGGAGAGAGACAATATCATGCGGGCATAAAGAGCGTAAGGATCTCGCATCCAGGTTTCAACTTGAGTGACGGAAAGTCGTCGCGGTCTAGCATCAACGGGTGGTCTTGGAGAAGGAGGCGTTGATGAGTTTACGACTCCTGGTTGATCGATTTTTTGAGCCCAGATAAGCGTTTGAAAATCTTCATGTAAGGAAAGATGTTGACCTTTTAAATAAACCTCCAAACGTTCGAGCCACCTGCAAGCCAGGGTTGGCGTGCCATCGACTTTAAGAGCGCGTGTTAGATAGACCTTGGGGCAAGATAATGCTTGTCCAAAATCATGGGAAGAAAGACCAATCCGTCTTTCGGGCGAAGGAAAGCCAAGGGTTGTTCTCATAGGGCGATTTAGCCAGGGATCAACGTCAATCTGTGGAGGCCAGGACCCTTCATTCAGGCCTCCGAGTATCATTACATCGGCTGAAAATAAACGAGCTTCAATGGGCCCCAAAATTGCAAGGCGAGGGTGCTTTTGGGGACGAAAACGAATAGTTTGTCCTTTGAGGAGTTCAGCCATTAAGGCCGTATATTCCTTGACTGTGCAGTCTGGAAAATCATCGGCTGATTCAATCAGGGTATCAAAGAAAGCCCGTAGTGCTTCTCCTTTCGCCCCTTTCCAGAGTTGGCAGATTCCTTGCTCATCTGTTGAGAGGGTTTCTGCAAAGTTGAGGTGGTTTTCGAGGTGGGTTTTAAAAAATAAGTTGTCATCCCCGCACCCTCTGGCGTCATCCCCGCGAAAGCGGGGACCCAGGAAAAACAACTCATTCCGAAGGAATGTAGAAATTCTTTCATTGCTTCGCAATGGATTAATGCCCTGGGTCCCCGCTTTCGCGGGGATGACGCCAGATGTGGCTCCTCGCAACGATGCCATCTCAAACTTTCGAACATCCGCCTTCTTCTCCAGTTGAAATAAAGGGTGCTTCATTAATGAAAGTAAGGCCACTTGATCCTGAAGATTGACAACATACTCCATGCAAAGCTTAACAAATACAGCTGGTGGAGTGATTTCAAGTTTGTCCCCGCTTGAATTATCAATCTCAATTCCCCACCGTTTCAACTCCCACGTGACACGTTCAGCAAGCTTAAGATCAGACGTAATTAGAGCTGTCCGAAGATGAGGCGTCTCAAGGTGCTTGCGTAAAAGAATAGCAATGGTTAACGCTTCTTCTTGAGGCGAAGGACAGGGGATATAAGAAATTCCCTCAAGACCGTCATTGGGAGGAGTGAAGCGCAAGGACGACCCTATGTTCAAAGTCTCTTTATATAATCTGGCCCTATCTTTATTACAGTTGCCATCAAGATCTGGCCAATTAGGAACTTGAGAAGGGATTAATTGAAGCTTCTGAATAAGTTTCGACGGGGCATATTGAGGATGACAAGGTGTTAAACTTACAGCTTCTTCGCTGCTCATTTCGTTATCAAATCCTGGAAGAATAACAGCCCCCTGGGGAAGCTCTGCAATCGCTTTAAGAAGGCGCGCTGTTGCGGGCATGGTGCCTGTGGATCCTGCTGCTAATATGGGATGTTGGGGAGGATGTTTTTCCCAAGATTGAATTAATAAATCAACGAGCTGGTGGTGCCGGACATAAGGTTCGATGTATCCTTTTTCCTCAACAATTCTTGGCCAATAAGTGGTGATAATCTCAAGAAAATCAAGGGTGAGTTGCCAATGACTGGCAAATTCCGAAGGAACAAGGTTGATGAGTCCTTCCCAGGGAATTTCCTCAATCGCAGCTTGATCCATCAATTGCACTAAGCTTTTCGCTAACTTTAAGGAAAGCTCAGGAGATGTTGGCAAGTCAGACTTTTTTGAATATTGATCAATAAGTTGCATTAGAAGTCCAAGGCGCTTGTAAGAAGGAATAAGCGGTTTAAGCTTCCCCGTATAATCACTTTGTGAAAACTCCAACTCCTCCGCATCCAAATCACCGAGGGTTGAGAGTTTGGGTAAAAGAATGGGCTTTTCCTTCTCGTGACGCATAAATACACGGCCAAGTTCAATGCAAGCTCTTCGTGTAGGGAGGAAGATTTCCATTTTACAGAACGCAAAAGGATCCTTTTCAAATGATTTTAACAAGCCTTTTGCAAAGCTATCTAAGAATGAGTATCCCGGTGGAATTGTGTAAATATTAGGCATTAGCAGTCATTATGTTAAGTCAGCCAGGCGTAATCATAGCGGTTAAAAAATATTTTTGAAATGAACTTTTTTAAAAGAGAATAAGTAAGGAGAACTTATGATAAGATCCAGGTAATGACCTTTGGTAACTTTTTAATATAGTCTTGGACTGGATCTAAATGGCCAAGTTGGTGCTCAAGCATCCTTCTCCAATCTTGGATCAATTCTTGTTCTTGTGCATTTGTTATTGAAGAATCTTCAGTTATTGCGGGTAGTTTTCGATAGGAAAATTTTCTCTCCACAATATCCTTGAGGACAGTTCTTTCCACACTGAACTCCCCCTTTCGTTCAAAAAGGTTAATAACATCATATAAGTCCCGTGGCCGTGCTCTTTCGAATAACGCTCGAATCTTTTCAGCAAATATCTCTTCATAGGAATAGGCCTGTGTGTGATAGGAAAAGTCCTGCTGATCTTCGTAAGGGTGGAAAATCATCGATTTAACAGACGGTTTTGCGAGGAACTCATTCTTTGTCAGATCCAGTTTAATTCGTGTAAAAGAACCCCGTTGATCTAAAGGTCCAACATACCCCAGTTTTCCTCTCAATGTCTTTTCGTTTGAATCCGGAAAGATGTCCAGAATAATCTCAGGAATTTCAATACCTGTGTTCTCATACAACCAATTCCTAACGTCTGTTAACTGCGATCGAATAAAGTTCGGATCTGTTATAGATTCTTTCTTGAGTGTGAAGTCTAGGTCTTCGCTAAAGCGATAGTTCCCAAAGTAACATTTTTTCAAACAGGTACCCCCTTTGAAAACCCAGGATGAAGCCAAAACAGGATGATTTGAAATTCCCGCTAAAATCCAACCCAAGATGTAGTCCTTTTCAATAATGATCGGATTGACATTGTGGGCAGAAGCTTTTTGGAGGACTTCATCTTTAGATATCATTCCCTTTTATCCTTCCATTCTCTAGGTATCCATAGTTGCCATTTGGTAACGAGACTTGAACAATCTTGAGTAGGAACTAACTTCACTTTTCCCGGCGATAAGTTTGCGAGAAGTTTAGTGTTTAAATCTGAGGATAGAAGACCCTTTCTCTCCAACAAATACCCAAGTCTTTTAATTACAGCTTTATTCTTTATAGCTAAAGCATAATCGACAAGGAGAGGAATGTTTTTATGATCAGATCTCAGGTATTCAGTCAAGATCTCGTTAAGAACCGAACTTCCCCCAAATTGTTGAGGGGCCTCCAGTAGATCAATTATTGTTCGAGATGGATCACTCATTTTAATTTTAACATTATTCCTCCACTCTGTTTTGAGTCCAAAGAAGTCCTCTTTCGGAATTTTGCGAACAATGAAAGTATGTCCTAAATATGTTTGAGTTGACTTTTTTTGAGGGCAGGTTGTGTAAACAAAAGTATGAATGAAAATTTGATCTGTATAATCCCAGAAGGAAATTGCATCCCATCCTCCTATATAACAGGGATCGAAAAGAGAGTTTGCAAGAATCCATGGGTCTTCCACAATTTGATCAGGTATAGTCACCGTTGGAGAAGCAGCAATGTAAAGTCCTTTCTTGATGCGATAGAGCCACCCTGATCTTGCGAGACGATTCAGTATTTTTTTGGCTGAATCATATGGAACATTAAGGAGAAGTGCGGCTTCTTTAATTGTAAAGGGTTTTGCTCCATTCCCAGCAAGTTTGGAGAAGTAACGCCTATATTTTGAATCAAATCCTTTAAGCTCTGTCATAGTATATTTAAACTACTATAAAAATAACATATATGCAATGATTAGAAGTTCTAATATACTTTTTTAACAAGAATGATAGTGACTAATAGGTGTTCTCAATCTTTCTAATATTGGCTGTTTTCTGCCCTTGAAGGATTTACAGATTTGGGCATGGGGTATTCTTGTATATAGATATGTTTCTTCTCCTGCGCTTTTCTTTCTGCTTCCTGTGGAAAAAAAAGATGACAATACTAAACAGCATTGTTATAAGAGGCCTGAATCAAATAGGATTTAGCATGAATAAACTACTTTTTATTTTTGGTACTAGACCTGAAGCCATTAAATTAGCTCCTCTTATTAATATTTTAAAGAAAGAAACTTCATTTAAGGTCTCAGTTTGTGTGACAGCCCAACATCGTCAAATGTTAGATCAAGTACTGGAATTATTTAAGATTACACCGGACATCGATCTTAACCTGATGAAACCCAATCAAGATTTAACAGGTGTGACCTGTGAAGTCTTAACCGCAATACAAAAGGTTTACGCAGAAGTAAAACCAGATATGGTGATTGTGCAAGGGGATACAACCACTACATTTGCGGCAGCACTCGGTGCTTTTTATAACAAAATTCCTGTGGCTCATGTGGAAGCGGGACTGAGAACCTGGAACATGCAAGCTCCGTGGCCTGAAGAGATGAACCGTGTTTTCACAAGTAAGATTACAGACTTGCATTTTGCTCCAACGGAAGTGTCGAAAAATAACTTGCTCAAAGATGGGATAGGTCCGGATTCAATTTTTGTTACAGGTAATACGGTCATTGATGCTCTGTTTGAGACCTGTGAAATTCTTAAGCAGAATGTGACTCAGCAGCAAGCATTTGAGAAGCAGTTTTCCTTCCTTGACCCCCAGAAGAAATTAATACTTATGACAGGTCATAGAAGAGAGAACTTTGGTCAGGGTTTTATTAATATCTGTGAAAGTGTAAGAGAACTTGCCGAAAGGGAAGATATTCAGATTGTGTACCCTGTCCACTTGAATCCCAATGTTCAAGATCCTGTCAAACGGATTTTAGGAAATCATCCCCGTATTTCCCTTATTGAACCCCTTGATTACTTCCCCTTTGTTTACTTAATGCAAAGATCTTATCTCATTTTAACAGATTCAGGTGGAGTTCAAGAAGAAGCGCCATCCTTAGGAAAGCCAGTTCTTGTGATGCGCGATGTCACAGAAAGACCAGAGGCAGTTGATGTGGGTACTGTGCTGCTTGTCGGAACAAATAAGGAAAAAATCATAAGGAATGTAAATCATCTTCTTGATGACACTGAAGCCTATGAATCCTTTACAAGAATCCACAACCCTTATGGAGACGGTCTTGCATCAAAGAGAATAATGAATATATTGCTTGATCATTATGGACTTGAATCTGAGGATCTGAAAGTTTTTTCACCCCCTCAGAAAATTGCCGTTTAAGGTAGGAGTTACCCATGTCATTTGAAAAAATTTGCGTATTAGGTCTTGGCTATATAGGTCTTCCCACCTCTGCTCTCTTTGCGTCTCACGGTGCGACCGTTTTAGGCGTCGATATTAATCCTCAGGTGATTGAAAGCTTAAATCAAGGAGAGGTTCATATTGTCGAGCCGGGTCTGGAAGAGCTTGTTAAAGACGTTGTAAAATCAGGCCGTCTTAAAGCTTATTTGAAGCCTCAAGAAGCGGATGCTTATGTTATTGCCGTCCCCACACCATTTAAGGGTGAGTATGAGCCAGATTTGTCTTATGTGTTTGCGGCAGCTAAGTCCATTGCTCCTTTGTTAAAGAAGGGGACTCTTGTGGTTCTCGAATCCACATCACCTGTCAGTACAACAGAGCAAATGACAGAGCTTTTAGCGAACGAAAGACCGGATCTTTCTTTTCCTCATAAAGATAAAGAGAATCCAGACGTCAGTATTGCCTATTGTCCTGAACGTATTTTGCCAGGCCATGCCTTACGTGAGTTAATTGAAAACGACCGAATCATTGGTGGCCTTTCTCCTGCCTGTACGGCCAAAGCCATCAGTCTGTACAAGTTGTTTGTGAAAGGGGCTTGCATCCCAACAGAAGCCAGAACAGCTGAAATGTCAAAGCTTACGGAAAATGCGTTTCGTGATGTGAACATTGCTTTTGCAAATGAACTCAGCCTGTTGTGTGATAGCCTCAAGATTAATGTGTGGGAACTCATTAACTTGGCCAATCATCATCCACGCGTTAATATTCTTCGGCCGGGACCGGGTGTCGGCGGGCACTGTATAGCTGTCGATCCGTGGTTTCTGGTTTGGTCTTGTCCAAATGAAGCGAAGATGATTCGAACAGCAAGGGAAGTGAACAATTACAAACCCCATCACGTGATTCAAAAAGTAGAGAAAGCCTCACAAGATTTGAGTCATCCTCCCGTTGCGTGTTTTGGTCTTGCGTTTAAGCCAAATATTGATGACTTAAGGGAAAGCCCCTCTGTGGAGATCGTTGAACATCTCGCCAAAAAGAATGATAAGCAAACATTTTATGTTGTAGAGCCTAATATTACAGATTTGCCGGCCTCTTTGAAAAAGCTGCCTAACCTTAAGCTCGTGGAGAGTGAGGAAGCGTTAAAAAGCTCAAAGATTGCTTTGATGCTCGTTAATCACACTGAATTTTACAACATTCCTGGGTCCCATGTCGCGAGCCATCACGTGATTGATTTACAAGGAGTTTGGACATTATGAAGCAAGTTCTTATTCGTTCAGGTGAGGTAAATGTAGCTGATGTTCCAGCTCCTTGCGTTGATCCCAAGACGATTTTAGTTCAGGTGCTCACCTCTTGTGTCAGTGTGGGAACAGAAATGGCAAGTGTCAAAATGTCAGGACTTCCCCTTTATAGGCGGGCTTTAAAGCAACCTGAAAACGTGAAGAAAGTTCTCGCAATAGTGAAAGAGCAAGGATTAAAGCGAACCGTCCAACGCGTTCGTGGTCAGCTCAATGCGGGCTCCCCAACGGGTTATTCGGCAGCGGGAGTTGTCTTGGAAGTCGGCGCTCAAGTAGAAGGATTCTCACCGGGAGATCTTGTGGCTTGTGCAGGTGCGGGAATTGCTAATCATGCTGAAGTCATTAATGTTCCCGTTAATTTGGCTGTCAAAATACCAGAAGGACTGGATGTAGAAAATGCTTCAACAGTAACCTTAGGAGCCATTGCTCTTCAAGGTGTGCGTCGTTTTAACCCCACCCTTGGTGAAACCGTTGTTGTTATCGGTCTTGGTATTTTAGGCCAGATTGTTGCTCAACTTCTTCAAGCGAATGGTTGCCGTGTGATTGGGGTTGATATTCATCAGGACCGTATTCGAAAGGCCTTGGATAAGGGGATGGATATTGGACTGGATGCCACGAATTATGTGGACCGTGTTCATGCCTTAACAGATGGCTTTGGAGCGGATGGCGTCATTATTACAGCAGCTTCCTCTTCCGATGAAATTATTCATCAATCCATGAACGCCTGTCGGAAAAAAGGACGTGTGGTTCTTGTGGGCGATGTGGGGCTTAATCTCAGAAGGGAAGATTTTTACAAGAAGGAAATTGATTTTCTGATTTCGTGTTCTTACGGACCGGGTCGGTATGATGTGACCTATGAAGAAGGTGGACAGGATTATCCTCTTCCTTACGTAAGGTGGACTGAAAATCGAAATATGGAAACTTACTTGAGACTTCTGGCAACAGGCCGCGTTTCTCTGGAGGGTTTTTATGATAAACCCTATCCCATTGAAAAAGCATCAGAGGCGTATAAAGCTCTTCAAAAAGGAGCCGATAGTCCCCTTGCCGTATTATTAAAGTATCCGGACGCGAAAAAAACACCAGTCAGAAAAATTAATATCATTCAACAACCAATTGATTTAAAAGGAAAAATTGGCGTTGGAATTGCTGGTGGAGGAGGATTTGCCCAAGGGGTGCATCTTCCTAACCTCTGTAAGATGAAAAATGTCTTTTCGTTACAAGGGATTATGAGTCGCACCGGTTCAAATGCAAAAGCTATTGCGAGTCAATATGAAGCGCCCTATGCCACAACGGATTATAACGAGCTTCTTAAGGATCCCAATGTGAACCTCGTTATTATTTCAACGCGCCATGATCTACATGCGTCGATGACACTTGCCGCACTTGAAGCGGGTAAGAATGTATTTGTTGAAAAGCCTCTCGCCTTAAATCAGAAAGAACTTGATCAAGTTGACAAGTTTTTTGCGAAGGCAAAGAAACCACCGCTTTTGATGGTTGGATTTAATCGACGTTTTTCCCCGGCCATTAAACGAGCTAAAGAAGTCATAGCTAAAAGGTCAACACCACTGATTGTTGATTATCGGATGAATGCAGGCTTTATTCCCTTGGATCATTGGGTGCACGGTGCTGAAGGTGGCGGTCGGAATATCGGTGAAGGGTGCCATATTTACGATCTTTTTAATGCCTTGACAGAAAGTCAGGTGGAAGAAGTGAACGTCGCATGCATTAAACCATCGGGTAAACAATGGGCAAAGAATGACAATTTCGTTGCGACTTTCCGGTATAAGGATGGGTCTGTTTGTACGTTGACGTATACAGCTTTGGGTAGCAAATCTTATCCAAAAGAACGTATGGATATATTTTCAGACGGCCTTGTTATTTCAATGGATGACTATAAGACTCTTGAAATATCAGGAAGTTCCCAAAAAGGATGGTCCTCAACAACGCCTCAGAAGGGTCATGTTGAAGAATTGGAAGCTCTCGGAAACTGTTTACTTCACGGGGGAGAATGGCCAATTTCTTATGAGGATCAGCGTCAAACAACGTGGATGAGCTTTCAAGTTGAAGAAAAGCTTTATTAATTAATGGAGTAAAAACATGTGCGGAATTGCAGGTATCGTCTCTCTTGAGAAGGGAACACCCGTAAAGGAATCCGTCTTGACAAAGATGAGAGATACCATGATTCACCGTGGTCCTGATGGAGCGGGTAATTGGATATCTTCAGATAAAAGAGTTGGGCTTGCTCATCGTCGCCTTTCGATTATTGATTTGAATGCGGTGGCTTCCCAGCCGATGTGCAATGAAGATGGCAAGGTGTGGATTACTTATAATGGGGAGGTCTATAACCATGCTTCCCTTCGCAAAGAGTTACTCAAAAAAGGTCATACATTTAAAACAGATCATTCTGACACAGAAGTGCTTGTTCATGGGTATGAGGAGTGGGGCATTGAAGGTCTCCTCAAGCGCATTGAAGGAGATTACGGTTTTGGGATTTGGGATGAGACAAAACAGAAGCTCTTTCTTGTCAGAGATAGAATTGGTGTAAAGCCTCTCTACTTTTCTCTTCAGAATGGTGTCTTTTTATTTGCGTCAGAAATTAAGGCAATCGTTGCCCATCCAAAAGTGTCTAGGGATGTGGATCCTGTGGCTATGTACCATTATCTTTCATTTCTCACAACTCCCGCTCCTTTTACGATGTTTAAAGGGATCTTTAAGTTACCGGCGGGCCATTACCTTGAGATTGATCCTGAAGGGAACTTTAAGACCCATCAATATTGGGATGTAACAGAAAAGCCCCATGATGCGGCTATTCTCAAAATGCCGGAAGAAAAGCAGGAAGAGTATTACATTTCTCAGATTCAAACCTTGCTTAGAGAATCTGTTGATAAGCGCATGATGTCCGATGTGCCTTTTGGTGTGTTCTTATCCGGAGGAGTTGATTCATCCGTGAATGTTGCGCTTATGGCGGAACTTATGGACCGTCCCGTTGACACATTTACCGTGGGTTTTAAAGACTATCATCACTTAAATGAACTCGAATATGCAGATCAAGTGGCGAAAGAATTTAAGACAAATCATCATCAAATCCTCATTGATGAGAAAGATATGAAGGGATACCTAGGGGATCTTGTTCATCACCAGGATGAGCCTATTGCTGACTGGGTTTGTATTCCTCTTTATTTCGTCTCAAAGCTTGCAAAAGATAGCGGAACAACTGTGATTCAGGTGGGTGAGGGATCGGACGAACAGTTCTGCGGTTATGCAAGTTATATGGGGTATTTGGATCTTTATAAGAAATATTGGACGCCCTACAGGAAACTCCCTCAAGTGCTCCAAAATGTCGGGTCTGGGTTGTTTAATGTCGCTGCAAATATGAATTATTCTTGGGATGTTTATGCCGATATTGTGAATCGTGCATCCCGTGATCGTGAGCATTTCTGGAGTGGTGCAACGGTGTTTTGGGACCGGATGAAGGATAAACTCGTTGCCTCTGGATCTGGCCTGCAAACAACCATTGATTCAACGATTATGGGCAGTGGAATTTTGCCGCAAAGTTATCTGCAAACGGATACCTTTAATATCATCAAGTCTTTTGGAGATTCTCTAAAGAAAAAAAGACCATCCCATGATATTCTGACACGCATGATTTATAATGAATTTAAACTTCGCTTGCCGGAGCTTCTCCTCATGCGGGTGGATAAGGTCACCATGTCTAAGTCTTTGGAAGCCCGTGTTCCTTTCCTTGACCATAACCTGGTTGAATTTTCGATGAACATTCCCATGTCCCATAAGGTGAAGGGTAACCAAGCCAAGTATCTGCTCAAGAAAGCTGTAGAGGGTTTGATCCCCCATAATATTATTTATCGGAAAAAAATGGGATTTGGAGCGCCAATGAGTCAATGGCTCAGGGGTGAGTTTGGTGAACAAGTCTCATCCTCAATATTAGGGTCAGGGCTTCTTAAGCGTGGCTATTTTAATATGGACTACATTCGCAAGTTAACAACGGATCATTTAGAGGGTCGTAAGGACAATAGTCTTTATATTTGGACTTTATTTAATTTGACATCTTGGTATGATTACTGGATTGATCAAAAGAGTATTTAATGAATGAATTTATACGTAAAGTAAAAAGAGTTCTCAAAAAGCCTCCAAAGTTTATTGTTGAAAGAATTCTTTACGAGATTAAAGCAGAAATTGGACGTTTTTGGGAACCTTTATATCCAAGGTTTGTAACGCAAGCTTACTTTTTAAAAAAGTTCAAAAGCTTCTCGATAGATGAGTTATGGTCGGAGCTTGGAAAGAAGCCATATGCAATTGATTGCACGTTTGTGTCTCAAGAAGTATACGAGGCAAAAACGAGTGATTCAAAAGCTCGAATTCTCAAAAAAGCAGCTGAAGTTATCGAACATAAAGTTAATCTTTTGGGATCAGGGTTGATCTCTCTCGGTGAAACCATTGAATGGAGTAAGGACTATAAAACCTCCTTTGCTTGGCCAAAAAAGTATTTTCGTTCCATATCTTATTCTGATCTTGAAAATCCAACAGATGTGAAGTTTCCTTGGGAAGTCTCACGTATGCAATGGATGATTCCTTTGGGTCAGGCCTATCTTTTAACTCAAGATGAGATCTATGCTCAGAAGACAAAGGAATTGATTGAAAGTTGGCTTGAGGAAAATCCCTATGCATTTTCTGTAAATTGGGCATGTACGATGGATGTGGCCTTGAGGCTTATTGTATGGACATGGTTTTTCCATGTTTTCAAAGACAGCCAATCCTGGAAGGATCAAGAGTTCCGCGCAGAATTTTTAAAGAGTCTGTATCTTCATGGTACCTTCACAAGTCGTCATCTTGAAAAGTCGGATGTGAATGGAAACCATTATACTGCAGATGCGGCAGGTCTTGTATTTGCAGGTCTTTTCTTTGGAGAGAAGGCGTGGGAAAACTTAGGATGGGATATATTAAAGGAGGAAATTGAGCTTCAAGTCTTTGAAGACGGTGTGGATTTCGAAGCCTCTATTCCTTATCATAGACTTGTACAAGAGCTATTCTTTTTTCCCGCTCTTTACCGCATTAAGCAGAACTTAGATATTCCGGCGCAATATGCCTCACGTCTTAAGAAAATGGCTTATTTTACCGCCTGCTATTCACGATTAGATGGATCTTGTCCCTTCTGGGGAGACGGGGATGATGCTCGTGTTCTTCCCTTTGGAGATCAGGATTTAAATGATCACAGATATATAATTGGTCTGGTTGGCACTACTTTTTCCTCTCAGAAACTCATGGATATGTGGAGTGGCTCAAATAGAGAACTCTTTTGGATTTTTAGAGAAACCCCTGAGCCCCGTGAGTTACCTTTGTCCTTGTTAGGTTCTGAACGTTTTTCAGAGGGAGGATTTTATATCCTTCGGGACGAGGAAAATCACGTATTCATTGATTGTGGACCTCTGGGTCTTAAAGGGAGAGGCGGGCATGGTCACAATGATCTCTTAAGCTTTGAAGCTGTCTTAAATCATACCCGGCTTATTGTTGATCCAGGAAGTTATGTGTATACGGCGGATTACCGGGCACGGAATGCTTTTCGGTCAACCCCTTCTCATAATACCCCTCAAATTGATGGGGAGGAAATTAATCGCTTTATTCGTCCCGATTACCTATGGAATCTCCATAATGATGCAAAGCATGAGGTTGAGGGATGGGAAGTTTCACCTGAGTCTTCTTTCTTTAAGGGTTCTCATACAGGATATAATAAACTCAAATATCCAGTGAAGCCTATGCGTATGATTCATTTGGATCATCAGAAGGATGAGCTGACAATTGAAGATATTTTTGAGGGCAAGGGGTCAAATCAAATTTCAATTCCTTTTCATCTACATCCTCTTATTCGTGTAGAATCTGGTGAAGGATATTTTCTTTTAAAAGGGACAAAGGATATCTTTAAAATGAGTTGGGAAAGCTCGAGTCCTTGGACCGTTGACCTAGAGCCTACCCTTATTTCACCCAGCTATGGAGTGGTTGAAAAATCTCAGAAACTTGTCTTTAAGTATGAAGGACAGGCTAGAGTGGGTCTAAAAGTTATCATAAGAAAAGAGAGCTCTAATAAAATGGTGGAAGGATAATCAAAATGATGCAAAGGGTTTTTGTACCGTCGCCACTGTCATCAGGAATGATGGATAGACTTGTTCAATCTGAAGGGAAATCATTTGAACAAATTACCTTATCGTCTCTAAAAAATGCGGGAATCTCTAAAACAATAAAATTACTGAGAACGGTTTCTCAAATGCGTGTTGTTTTAGAAGATGCAGAATCGGAAAAGATTTTGAATATTTTTCTTCTCTTGTTTTTGTTTTCAAGATCGAAACAGATTCAATTTGTAAGAAGTGATTTATCAACCTTTTCCTTAAAAAAGAAGGATGCATTAGCGTCATTTCTCCAAACAGGGTGGGCAACGCTTCAAGGGATTTACTCTGGTTTCAAACTCTATTTCCAAACCTTAAATGTCAAATATGAAGGAAAAAAGGTTAAGGAAGATGCTAAAAATGAGATTTTATATTTAAAAACAAATTTTTGGTTTGGAGTCAAAGCCGGGGGATCAGTCGCCCATGTGGAAGGGGTGATTAGTGGCTTTAAAAATAAAGGATATACCATTGATTATGCAGGGTTAGATTGTTCTCCTTCCTTATCAAAGTCTATAAGGCGGCATATTAAATCAGTCGTTCCCAATTATATGTCTTTTTTGTTCTATTTAAATTTATATATATTTGATTGTATTAATTATAAAATTTTTAAAAATTTACCTATTAAAAACTATAAATTCATATACCATCGTATGGCATTAAATAGCTTGAGTGCTATCCTTCTCTCAAAACGTTCAGGTATTCCTTTAGTTCTTGAGTATAATGGGTCGGAGGTTTGGGTGCAAAGAAATTGGAGTAAACGTTTGCTCCTCGAATTTATATCTCAAGCTATCGAAAACGCATGCATAAGATATGCTGATTATATCATAACAATTTCCGAGGTCTTAAAGGATGAACTCGTGGGGCGTGGAATTCCAGAGGAGAAAATTGTTTGCTATCCAAATTGTGTTGATCCGGTTAAGCATAATCCGGATCTCTTTACATCTAAGGAATTGTTAAGCGAACGTCAGAGGTTAGGGTTTTCAAAGGATGATATCATTTTAACGTTTATGGGAACGTTTGGGAAATGGCATGGAGTTGAGGTTCTAGCTCAAGCAATTCGTTATCTTTACGAGTTAGATCCTGCGTGGTTGAAAGATAATAAAGTAAAGTTCTTACTGGTGGGTGATGGAGCTTGTATGCCTGAGGTCAAGAAAATCCTATCCTCTATTCCTTCTTACAGCGATTTTGTTAAGTTGATTGGACTTGTACCACAGGAAGAGGGGCCGTTGTACCTCGCTCTTTCTGATATTCTTTTATCTCCGCATTCTCCTCCTAACACGGGGGAAAGTTTCTTTGGATCACCCACAAAGTTATTTGAGTATATGGCCATGAAAAAAGTTATCATTGCATCAGACCTTGGTCAGATTTCTGACGTCTTAAGTCCAGCTGTTCATATTAATCAAATTCAAAAAGTTAAGAAGAATCACTCAGCTATCCTTTGTGAACCAGGGAGTATCGAACAACTGGGGCAAGCGATTCTCCATAGTATCGAACATCTTTCCCAGTTGAGCTTTATGAAGAAAAATGCATATGATAAAGTGATGAGAGACTATACCTGGGATAAGCATGTGGAGAAAATTTTAGACAGCGTTCTGAAGGAGAAGAAATGAAGCCTCTTTCGACAAAAAATGATGTTTACGCGTTTTGGAACAAAGCTTCCTGTGGTGAAAAACTGTATTTAGATTCTCAGGAACATCAGGGGTTTGAGAACCACACAAACGTAAGATATCAATTAGAGCCCTATATTTTGGAATTTGCGGACTTTGAAAAAAGCAAAGGTAAAAAGGTCCTTGAAATTGGCGTCGGTTTGGGGGCAGATCACGCACAATTTGCAAAGGCAGGTGCCGACCTTTATGGCATTGATCTCACAAATCGAGCCATAGAAATGACTCAGCAGCGATTTAATCATTGGGGCTTAAAATCGACGCTACAAACTGGCGATGCTGAGAACCTTACCTTCACAGAGTCTACGTTTGATATCGTCTATTCATGGGGCGTTTTACATCATAGTCCAGATACTGAAAAAGCAATCTCTGAGGTTCATAGAGTTTTAAAACCTGGCGGTACGGCAAAAATTATGATTTATCAGAAGTATTCAATAGTCGGATTTATGCTGTGGGTAAGGTATGCCCTTCTAAAGGGAAAGCCTTTTTTAGGTATGGATTACATATATTCTCATTATTTAGAAAGTCCAGGGACAAAAGCCTATACAATTCAAGGGGCACAAAAACTATTTAAATTATTTAGAAATGTAAAAGTGACAACGACTTTAACCCATGGCGATTTGTTAACATCAGGTGCTGGGCAAGGCCATGAAGGTTTTCTTTTAACTTGTGCTCGGATGATTTGGCCAAGATGGCTTATTAAAATCTTCTTTAAGGGGAACGGATTATTTATGTTAATTGAAGCTCAGAAATAGGTTTAAAAATCCATGAAACAAATACTTCAAAATCTTAGATCGGGTGAAACCTTTGTTGAGGATGTACCCACACCCCTTTCGACACATCAGTCCCTTCTGATTCAAACAGCAAGGACTCTCGTTTCTGCCGGAACTGAAAAAATGTTAGTTGATTTTGGGCGCTCCGGAATTCTGGGGAAGATGAAGAAACAGCCTGAAAAAGTCAAAATGGTCATTGATAAAGTTAAGACGGATGGTCTGCTCACAACATACGAGTCAGTTCAGAGCAAACTAGATCAGCCCCTTCCCTTAGGTTATTGCAATGTTGGTAAAGTCCTTGAGATCGGAAGTGCCATAAAACATATTAAAGTTGGTGATCGCGTTGTCTCAAATGGCCCCCATGCAGAGGTTGTTCGTGTCTCTCCCAATATGAGTTGTAAGGTTCCAGACAATGTTTCAGATGAAGAAGCTGCCTTTGCTGTTATTGGAGCCATCGCTCTTCAAGGAATCCGTATTGCAAAGCCAACCATTGGTGAAACATTCGCTGTTATGGGTTTAGGGCTTATTGGGTTACTGACGGTTCAGCTTTTACGCGCTAATGGGTGTCGCGTCATTGGGATTGACTTTGACCCAAAGAAAATTGAACTAGCAAAACAATTTGGGGCTGAAACCTTTAATCTCTCAAAACAAAGTGATGTTGTTGCCTTTGTTAAACAAAAAACCAACGATCGTGGAGTTGATGGGGTGATCTTGACGCTTTCAACTGATAGTCAAGATCCCATACATAACGCGGCACAAATGTGTCGAAAAAGGGGACGACTTGTGCTGGTTGGCGTTACAGGTCTTCATTTGATGCGGTCAGATTTTTATGAGAAAGAACTGAGTTTTCAAGTCTCCTGTTCTTATGGACCAGGACGGTATGATTCTCTTTATGAAGAAAAAGGGCAGGATTATCCTTTTGGGTTTGTCAGGTGGACGGCTCAACGGAATATGGAGGCTTTTCTTGATTTGCTTGCAGATCAGCAGATAAACGTTAAGGATCTTATCACCCACAGGTTTAATGTGACCGAAGCAGAAATCGCCTATAAGGCTTTGTATCAAGGCGATTCCCTAGGAATTATTCTTCAATTTGATAGCCAAAGAGACTTTTTATCTGCATCTGAAAGAGTAGTCCAGCATAGTCAGGAACGGGTTGCTGCAGGTCAAATACAAGTCGGGTTTATAGGATCTGGGAATTATGCGATTCGTGTTCTTTGTCCCGCGTTAAAGAAGTCAGAAGCAGTTCTCAACACGGTTTGTTCATCGGGGGGAATGAATGCGGCGTACGCTGCTCGTAAATTTGGATTCTTAAAATCAACGACTGATCTTGAAACAATTCTTGAGTGCAAGGAAATCAATACGGTTTACATTACCACGCGACACAGTTCACACGCGGATTTGGTTTGTAAGGCACTGAAAGCTGGCAAAAATGTGTTTGTTGAAAAACCACTCGCCTTAACGCTTGAGGAAGTTGATAAGATTGAGACCGTGTATAAAGGACTTAAAGGTTCAAAACCCTTACTTATGATTGGATTTAACAGAAGATTTTCACCTTTCGTCCAGAAAATGAAAGAACTGCTTGATTCAACATCGGCTCAAAAATCCTTTATCATGACGGTTAATCCTGGAGAAATACCACCAGAACATTGGACTCAGGATTTGAAGGAAGGAGGAGGGCGCATCATTGGAGAAGGTTGTCACTTCATAGATCTCCTTCGCTATTTAGTGGGTTCAAAAATAATTCGTCATGAATTTGTGGGTTTCAAACAAAGCAGTCTCGCTCAAAGTGATTGTGGATCCATCTCCCTAGGTTTTGAGGATGGGTCTTTTGGCGTAATCCATTATCTAGCAAATGGACATCGATCCTTTCCTAAAGAAAGACTTGAAGTGTTTGCAGAAGGTAAGACGCTCGTGATGAACAACTTTCTTACCTTACAAGGAATGGGCTGGAAGTCATTTTCAAAAATGAGGCGCTTTCTTCAAGATAAAGGTCAACAAAATTGCATTAACGCATTTAATCAGGCCATTCTTGAGGGAAAAGACTCTCCCATTCCTTTTGAGGAAATAGTGGAAGTGGCACGTGTGACGATTGAGGTAGGAAAGAAAGCGTGTTTGTAAAGAAATTAGGGCTCTATTATTATACGCTTAAATACTTGAAGCCCATTCAAATTTGGTACCGATTATATCTTCGACTGTTTCCTGTAAAGAGTGAATCTATTGTTTCACAGGGACAGCCGCGTTTGAGAGCTTTTCCTCAAAAATGGAAACAAATCACCTTACCAAAGTCTTCAATCATTCGAGAGAAGCCTTTAACATTTTCTCTTTTAAATCAAGAGGGAACAATAGAAAAGGCTGTAGATTGGAACGATCCGAATAGAGATAAACTATGGCTATACAATCTTCATTACATGTCAGTTGTGCTGAGTGATGATTCTTTAAATGTCAAAAAAAGGATGATCAATCAATGGATTGATCAAAATCCGCTGTTACAAGGTGTGGGTTGGGATCCCTATCCTTTGTCGTTGAGAATTGTGAGCTGGATAAAATTTTCCTTAATTAACAAAGAGATAGAAGATAGCTTTATAAAGAGTCTTTATCAACAATGTTTGGTTCTTGAGAAGAAGATAGAATATCATCTTCTTGGGAATCACTTATTTGAAAACGCAAAGGCTCTTGTTTTCGCTGGTTTATTTTTTGAGACAGACGATGCTAAGCGGTGGCTCAACACGGGCTGTAAGATTCTAGAAAGTGAATTAAAAGAACAAATTCTTGAAGATGGGGGACATTTTGAAAGATCTCCCATGTATCATGCGCTTATCCTTGAAGGTGCTTTAGATTTATATCAATTGAGTCTTCTCTTTCCGGATGAATTACAAAGTCTTGGAAATCAATTGAAAGCCTTATTACCGCAGATGATTCATTGGCTTGATGCTCTTTCCCATCCTGATAAGAAAATCGCTTTTTTTAATGATACAACCTTTGGAGTTGCCCCGGAGCCGGAGGAACTTTATGCCTATGCTAAAATGTTAGGGTTGCCAGTGCCGAAGAAATCTGACTCCACTATCTATTTGAAACAGAGTGGACTCGCGAGGATCGAAAATAAGAAAGCTCTTATATTAGCTGACGTTGGATCTCTCGGCCCCTCTTATCTTCCTGGTCATGCGCATGCGGGAACATTATCTTTTGAGCTTTCTCTCATGGGAGAAAGAGTCTTTGTTAATCAAGGGATTTCAACCTATAATTCATGTGCCGAAAGACTCCATCAAAGAGGGACATCTGCCCATAATACGGTAACTGTGAATGATCTGAATTCATCACAAGTATGGTCAAGCTTTCGTGTGGCCAAAAGAGCTAAGGTTTTTGATATTCAATGCAATAAAAGTAAGGTCTCTGCTTCACATGATGGTTATCCTAATATCATCCACACACGTGAATGGGTCATGTCTGAGAAAACAATCCAGATTATGGATTCATTCTCAGGGAAGGGGAATGCGAAACTTGAGTCATCCTTCCATCTTCACCCCGACTGGGCGGTTGAGGATCAAGAGAATGATGTATTAAATGTAATCTCTCAAAAGTCGAAAACAAAGGTGAAATTGAAACTTCCTGAAAATTCAAATATTAAAGTTGAACCTTATGATTACGCTCTCGGATTTAATCATAAGGTGAAAGGACAATGCATTAAAATCACCCATTCGAATCAATACTTGCCTCATTCTCAGACTGTAGGAATCGAGTGGTAATGAAGATACTCTTTTTATCAGATAATTTTCCTCCAGAAGTGAATGCGGCCTCAACGAGAGTTTTTGAGCGGGCCTGCTACTGGGTTAGGGATGGTCATGAGGTTACCGTCTTAACCTGCGTCCCCAATTTTCCTTTTGGTAAAATTTATGAAGGCTATAAAAACAAGTGGGTACAAAAGGAAAATATGGAGAATATTCATGTTGTTCGCGTGAAGACTTATATTACCCGTAATGCTGGTTTTATACTCCGAACGTTAGACTTTTTATCCTATATGGTCATGGCAGTCATTGTAGGGCCTTTTCAACCTAAACCTGATGTCGTTGTGTCCACGTCTCCTCAATTTTTTACGGCGATTGCTGCATGGATGTTATCAAAAATAAAGAGAGTTCCTTTTGTGTTTGAGATAGGGGATCTCTGGCCAGAATCCATAAAAGGACTGGGACTCATGGGTGATTCATTTCTTTATAAGATGTTAGAAAAGATCGAGTTATTCTTATACAGACAAGCTGTGGTTGTGATAGGACAGACACAATCCTTTAAAGATAATTTGGTTTTGAGAGGAATTGATCCAAGTAAAATCAAAGTCATCATGAATGCAGTGGATATTAGAAAATTTAAACCGATTACTAAAAAGGATGGGGGTCTTTTAAGTGAGTACAATTTAGAAGGGAAATTTGTTCTTGGGTACATAGGGACTCATGGCCTCTCCCATGATTTAAAAAGAGCTGTGGACGCAGCTAACATTATCCGAAAAAGAAATAAGGATATCGTTTTCTTATTTGTGGGTGAGGGAGCTGAGAAAGAAAATATAATGACTTATGCCCAAAAATTAGGCGTAACAAATGTTCTGTTTATACCCCAGCAACCTAAATCAGAAATTCAAAAATGGTGGAGTGTGTGCGATCTTGCTCTCGTACATCTTAAAGATATCAATATTTTTAAGACCGTTATTCCGTCTAAAATATACGAAGCTATGGGGCAAGGTTTACCTGTCTTGCTCGTTGCACCAGAAGGAGAAGCCTCACGGCTCGTAACAAAAGAGAAATTTGGGTTACATATTTATCCTGAGCCACTTGATGTCTATGCTGAACAAGTGATTAAATTATCTGCAGATAAGGAACAGTTGAAGACTCTTCAGAAAGCTTGTCTTAAGGCTTCAAAAATTTATAATAGAGAAAATCAAGCCCATGAGTTTATAAAAGCTCTTCATTTTGGAGTCTAGGAATGCATAAAAAGTGGTTGCTTATCGATTTCGATAATTGCCAAATGGCAACAGAACATTTAGCAGTTCCCCTCCTCATTAAACGATTTAATGAACTTTATAGAGATAGAATAAAGTCAGAACTTACTTTTGAGGAATTTAAGCAAAATTTTCATGGACTCGCTAGAGAGTCCCTTTGTTTGAATCTATCAAAATATTATAATATACAGGTTGATTTTCAGACTCTTTATGAAGATCGGGAATGGCGACTCATGGAGATGCTTCAGGAGACTGGCGTTCAAATGGCTGATAATCTTGTTGAAACCCTCGATGTTTTAGAAAAGACTGGTTACCGCTTTGCTTTTGTTTCCAACAATCCTATTCAGCGAGGGCTTGCTTCTATGAGGTATGCAACCAATGGACAAGGCGAGAAACTAGCACGTTTCTTTGGAGACGCATTTTTTGAAGCGGGCGATACTCAAAAACCCCAACCCCATGTATACATAAGAGCCATGAAACAGTTAAGAATTAACCCAAAGGATTGCTACGCCATTGAAGATAGCGCAACGGGAGTTAAGGCGGCAGTTGGCGCTGGGATTGAAACCTTTGGGTTTCTTGAGTTTGCAGACAATCCTCAAGACATGGAAAACAAACTACTAGAAGCAGGGGCAAAGAAGTGTTTCCATAATTGGAAAGATCTCCCCTCATTAATTATATAAAGAGATACTTTTATGAAATGGATTTACCCTATTCTTTTTCTTCTTGGGATTCAAAGTTTAGAAGCCTATTCTGAAAAAGAACTACAATCAATTCTAATAAATAATAAAAATATAAAAAAGTTAGATTCAGAGTTGAATATTCTTTATAATATTTTGAAGGACTTTTCCACACCGGAGGAACAATCTACTTTATTGCTTGATCAAAAGAAGTGGCTAAAAGAGCGAAGTAAAATTATTGATCAAACAACACTTGAAGGATTTTATGCCGCTCGGTTACAGACTCTCAAGAATAAAATAAAGAAAAAAGAAGAGCCCATTCTCAGCCAAATTAATAAAGGCGAGCCTGCAATTGATATCGAAAATGCAAAGAAAGTTCTTAAAGATTGCCCTACACTCACTTGCCAAGGTTATTTAATCTATTTTAATTCCCTAAATATAACTGATCCAGCAGAAAGAGCTCAGTTTTTGAAACAAAATGTAAAAACTTTGTTATCTAAATTCGGAGATACAAGTGAAGCTTTGCGTCAACATGGCTCTGTTGAGATCGCCAGTTTTAATGGTTTTATTTTACCTTCTGATAGAGATGAATTTCCAGATTTAACTGTTCCCCTGTGGCTTTACGTAAAGGAAAAAGAAATTCAAAATTATGATACTGGTACATGTTTTAAGCCCTATTCTGTAAACGTATTAGCGAGTGATTCAATCAAAAATCTTCCAAGTTTTGAAGCATTTAATTCTTCTGTAGAAGCTCTGAACGTTGAGTATTGGATGGGTGGAGGAACTTCAATACAAGCCTTTCGATGTGGTCAAAATCGTCTCTTGGATCATTTATCTTTTGCCCCTAATAACTTACATGATGCAGAATCAGATATTCATTCTGCTTTGGTCAACCCTTCATTAGAAAAATGGGCCTTCAAAGGACCTTGGAATTGGAAAACCTTTCATACCTTAAAGTCAGATTTTGAGAAGCTATCTCAAGATCTTAAAACATATTATGAGTCATTCGAGTATTTAGATCGATACGCTCCCTATACAGCCAATTTTCTAAATTCTTATGTTACATATCAATATGATAGCCCTGTTGAGGTAGCAAGTGAGCCTGCGTACAAATTGTTCAGCAAAAGAGAAGTTCCCCTTAAAGACGTGCAGAATGAAACAAAGTCTTTTACCCAAGCTGACTGGAATCCAGCGCTTTCATATGCCATCCTCAATAATTACGAAATCGATGTGCTCGACTGGCTTATCGCATCTGGTGCAGATGTGAACTCAATTGTGGATGATGAATCTCAGCTTATTAAAGCAGCTAATCGGCCGGAAATATTAAAATATTTGATTAAAAAGGGGGCAGGGCTCGAGGGAAAAAACAACTTTGGAAAAACAGCCCTTTTTTATGCCATACAATTGGATAATCTTGATAGTGTGAAATTCCTTGTTGATAGTGGGGCAGACGTTAACTCAGTTTTAATTAAAGGTGATGACTTAAAAGTAGTCGTCGGATTTAAGCCACTTGCTTACAGCATGCGCTATGGTTCTGAATCCCTTACGAATTATCTGGTTAAAAAAGGTGCGAATATTTCGGAAATTTCGCTTGATAAATTAGAAAAATGGGTGAAAGATTCTGGAGATAATGATCGCTTTAAGTCTCATATGATACTCGTTAACAGTCGTTCAAAAAAATAAATAAACTTATCAGTCCTGGACAGGAGTCAAGTTAGTCTATGTCTTCACGAGCCCTTCAGACTCTTTGTGTAATTTTAACGGCCTTTGCAACACTTGCTGCAACGGATATGTTTTTGCCAAGTCTTCCAAGCCTTACGGAATATTTTGGTGCGACAGAGGAAGATATTCAACTTGCAATGCCTATATATTTGACAGGTGCGGTGATGTTGTCTCCCTTTTTAGGAATACTCTCTGATCATCACGGAAGTAAGCCCATCTTACTTCTTGGCATAGGCGTGTTCTTGATTGGAACACTTCTTTGTATGTATTCAACTTCCTTGTCTTTCTTTTTAACAGCAAGATTCATCCAAGGTGCGGGTTCTATTGTGTCTCCGGTTGTTGGGTGGGCATTGATTCAAGATTTATATCCAGGGGATGAAGGGGCAAAGGCTTTATCCTTATTTGGAAGTGTCGCCGCCATATCTCCTATTATTGCTCCCGGGCTTGGAGGTTACATTCACACATTCTTTGGTTGGCAGGGTAACTTTATCGCTATTTTTCTAATTGGTGCGATCACTTTCTTTATGTTTACGATGATCCGTTTTGATAAAAAAAATAATAGAGGAAATGAAAAACTGTCTGTCATTAAAACTTTTAAAACCTATAAGACAATTTTAAAAAATAAAACGTTTCTTTTATATATTTCATTTTATTGTCTTGTAAGTGTTGGAGAATGGACTTATTTAACAGTTATACCTTTTTATTATGAAAATACACTTAATTTAACTCCTGATGTATTTGGTGTTTATATTTCCTCATCTGCCTTCTTCATAGTAATGGGTACGCTTATAACACCAGTGTTACTTAATTGGATTCAATTTGAGAAAACACTTTACATAGGAATTATATTTACTCTAATTGGAAGTGGAGCTCTTTTACTCATTAGTTTTCTTTTTCCCCATTCGGCTCTCTTCATTATCTTTTTTGCAGGAGTTTATTTGTGTGGAAAATCAGTCATTTGGGCTCCGACGACTTCAAGAGCTCTTCAAGAGTTTGATGAGATGAGAGCTTCTGCCTCTGCCGCGCGTGGCCTCATCCTTATGTCCTCTTTTGCAATAGGTGGATATATAGGAAGTATTGCAAATGATAAATCCATGTTTCAGACTTCTTTATGTATGTTGCTCATGGCACTAGCTTGTTTGTTTCTAAATGTGAAAAGAGGAAGTAGGTTGTAATTTTAAGTCATTATAACTATATTCAATGAACAATGAGGAGTGAAAATGTTTCAATTGTTTTGTGATTATCTACCATCTATTTTAAGTATTACAGGATTGGTCATGATCTCAATTATCAGTCCTGGACCTGATTTTGCAGTGGTTGTGAAAAATAGTCTTATCTATTCAAGGAGAACGGCTATGCTAACAGCTTTAGGCATCGCCCTTGGTCTTACAGTTCATATCACCTATGCTTTGTTGGGGATAGGCCTTGTTATTTCCCAAAGTCCATGGCTTATGTTTGGAGTTAAAATGTTAGGTGCCAGCTATTTAATTTATATTGGCTACCAAGGGCTAAGAGCCAAAAAGACCCTTTCAAAATCTGAAAATGTCACTCATAAACCAGATATCTCTCCTTTTGCTGCCCTAAGGTCAGGATTCTTAACCAATGCTTTAAATCCGAAATGTATGTTGTTTATTGTGAGCTTATTTTCCGTTGTTGTTGCGCCAGATACACCTATCGAAATCCTGCTTATTTACGCAATGATTATGTTTTCCTTTACTTTAGGCTGGTTTAGTTTTGTTGCGTTTTCTCTCTCTGATCGAAGATTAAGAGAAAAATTTATGGGGTTTGGTCATTGGATTGATCGCATTACGGGTGGTGTTTTAATGACTCTCGGCGCAAGACTTCTCCTCACCGTTTAAGGTCCCCATGTAATACCATAGCCTAAAAAAGAAACAAATTTTCGAGGGCCTGCGATACTACATCCCGCACTAAAAGCAAGGAAAGAATGGTCGTTAAAGAAGTAGCTTCCTCCGAAATTCGAGACTAAAGTACTTCCAAAGGTTTTACTGGTTCTTCCCTGAGCAAAGAACTCATTTCCTAGCATAAGAAATTGAGTCACTTGATACTGAATGAGGAGTCCTCCAATGGGGTGATTCTTGGCGTTTATAGCTCTATTGATAAAAATTCCTCCGCCTGTTGTAATCGTCCAATTGTTAAAACGCTTTTGAATCCATAAGGGAAAGCGTCCAGCCCAAACTCCATTACCGAGCCCCTTGTCAGCATTGCCTGAGGGGACAGTAACTTTGGGATAAATGGAAATTGTGGGTAAAGATTCGGTCTCTCTGAGAAATCTGAGTTTTACACCTAACCTGACATCTCCGCATCCGTATTGAGAGTCCCCTTTTTTGGGAACGGCTAAATTCACAGGAAAGTTCGCATAAAGCTGAAGATCAGGCAAAACACCAATTGTTGATAAGAGAGCGGGAAGACTTGTAACGCTACCTGATTTTATAACATTCGTATTCACATTAAAATCTAAAGAAACACGTTCTGGCGTGGATGGGACAGGAGAGTCCATGATAAACTCATCCGTTGTGGCATAGGTTTTTTCAGCCATTACAGGAGGATTGAAGAGTAACATGATACTTATTAAAATGAGAAAAAAGTCACTATTTTTTACTTGAATGTCTCTCATGACCTTTCCCAAGGATAACCTCACTATCCATTCTGACTGAAAGCTCAGGTTAATTTATTCTTCAGATTCTTCCTCAGATTCTTCTTCTTCTTCTTCTTCGGGTTCTTCTTCAGGCTCTTCTACTTCTTCTTCCTCTGGCTCTTCCACTTCTTCTTCCTCTGGCTCTTCTACTTCTTCTTCAAGAGCTTCTTGTTCGTCAACGGTTTCTTCTGTTGGTTGATCGTAGAGGGGTTCATCCATGAGACTCATAACTTGAATTAATTCGATAAGATATTGATTGGCATCCTGGAAGTCTTCTGTTTCTTCAGCAAATTCTTCCTCATCCTCCATTTCTTCTTCAAAGTCACAGTCACAGTCTGGGTCATCAATCTCACAGTCACAGAATGGATCATCTAGGGGTTGTGCTTGAATCGCTGGCAAACTCAAAAGAGATAATATGGTAATGGCTAAGATGCTAAATTTTTTCATTTTATTTCCTATTTCTTCTCATTCTTTAAAATGATTTAACCCTGTTTTTTTGGTGAATATAGCCTGGAATAAAAAATAGGGATAGAGAAATTTATATTTTATTTATGCTTGAATGTGTTTTTACCATCATGATATAGATATTACAAAATATAAAAATAGCCAATAAGTTGGCCAAAGAAAGAAAATAAAATGCAAAAAAAAGCAGGGATTTCAGGATTGCTCTCATCAAAGCTCTCATTCGTTTGTTTATTCGTGGGTGCGTTATTCATTGCCCCTTCGGAGAGTTGGACGGACCCAGTAGGTGAGAAACTAACAACGGCAACGGCTTCAACTGAGCAAACTGAAAATGCTGGCCAAATCTCTATGGTAGCGGATAAGCAGGAATCTAGTTCATCAAAAGCAATTTCAACAACAGCTAAAGAACCCGCTGCATCAGGTAAGAAAGTTGCAGCACCTGATACGAAGACAAAGCCTAATAGTCAGTCTACGACAACTTCAGATAAGAAGGCAGTAGCACCTAGTAAATCAACCACAACTCCAGATAAGAAAGCCGTAGCACCCGGTAAATCAGCCACAACTCCGGATAAAAAAGCAGCAGCTCCTGCTAAACCTGTGACTACACCAGACAAAAAGAAAGCAACTCCTGCTAAACCTGTGACTACAGCAGATAAAAAGAAAGCAGCGTCCGCAAAAAAGGTAACGAAACCAAGTAAAAAAACAAATAAAGCAACTAAGCCTAAAGCTAAAAAGAAGGGAAAGGTTGCTAAAAAGAAAGGCAAGTCAAAGACTAAGGGAAAGCAAGCCAAGGCAAAGCAACCTAAAAGAACACCAAAGAGATTCTTTGTTTGGGGTACGGGGTCGCTAACAAACTCAAAAGATAATTACTTTACATCCCAATCAAGAGGGAATAGCTATTCTGGCTTGATTGGTATTGATTACAAACTTACTCAAGCCTTAAAAGTTTCGCTCTTTTACTCAAACTCTTATAGTAAGAGCCGGACTCCGTTTACAAGATATACAACAGCATCAAAGACTAAAGGCGATACAAACAACGTGTTTGGTTCGCTTTCCTATAGCTTTAATCCAAGTACTTCACTAGGCGTTACGGTTGGTTACTCAAATTCACCGAGTCGTACCATTCGTTTCCCGCTCGGACGTCGGCGAGCGCCAACGCCAGTGATTTCAAAGGGAGAGACAAATCTATTCTCGGTGTCACCATCGCTGAACATTTCACGCAACATTGGTGCATTAACCGGGTCATTCCAGTTTGGGTATGCACACAATGACTCTTACCGTAAAGCAAGCACTGATACAAATAATAGAGTTACACCTAAGCAAAGTTCTCATACTAACTCAGCCTCATTCTTTGCTGACTTTTCATATGCCTTTAGAAACCCCACAAGCTATGTTCTGAGCCTCTCTCCCTTTGGTCAGGTAGGCTTAACCCATAACTTCGAGAAGAATCAGCTAATTCATCCAGATACACGCCAACCTTTATTTAGGTCTCAAGATGGATGGAAAGTGGGTAGTGGTTTAAGATTCCAATTTGCAAAAGACATTTCAGCGAACGCTGGTTGGCAATATATCTCAAGCCGTAGTGGAAGTACTGCAAATGTTGTCAGCGTCACACTTCGCGTAGGGGCATTTTAAATAACGTATTAACGTTCTGTACAACCACCAGTCACATATTTGGCTGGTGGTTTTTTACAAATTCAAATCGATTATGCTGAAGGTCTTCACAAATCATGCGTTTGATGTAAACTAAAAAGAAAAGAATTTCCTGGGAGGAACTAAGTTGATGGGCTTCGATTATTCAATTGGTATTGTTATTGCTGTTTTTTTAGCAGGTTATCTCCTTTATTCCTTAATTGAAGTTTAGGAAATAGAATGACACTCACTGATTGGTCTCAAATAGGAATACTCTTCCTTATTCTCTTGTTGATAACAAAACCTTTAGGTTTGTACTTATATACAGTTTTTGAAAGCAAAGCATCTCCAAGAATCTTATTCTCTCTTGAAAAGAGATTTTATGCGCTTTGTCTTATTAATACCGAAGAACAAGATTGGAAAGCATATACGACTTCACTTCTGATATTTAATGGTATCGGCATCTTTATCGTCTTTATGATAGAATCACTACAACCATTGTTGCCTTTAAACCCTCAGAATTTGCCGTCAGTTTCGTGGGATTTAGCTTTAAATACTGCAATTAGTTTTGTAACCAATACGAATTGGCAAGCCTATTCTGGTGAAACAACAATGAGTACCTTTACACAAATGACAGCTTTGACATGGCAAAACTTCTTGTCAGCGAGTACAGGTATGGCTGCATTCTTTGCATTTGCACGAGGAATAACGCGTCAACGTTTAGAAGGTTCTGTCTTAACTTTGGGTAATTTTTGGGTAGATCTTGTAAAATCCCTTTTCTACGTTTTTTTGCCTGCCTCAATACTATTTGCTCTTATACTTGTGTCACAAGGCGTTATGCAGAATTTTGAACCGGCCCTTCAAATAAAAACGCTTGAAGGAGGAGCACAGATATTGCCCATGGGACCCGTAGCTTCACAAGAAGCTATTAAGTTATTAGGGACAAATGGAGGAGGGATTTTTAATTCAAATTCATCTCATCCCTTTGAGAATCCAACACCCTTAAGTAATTTTTTGCAAATCATATGCTTTATAAGTATTCCAGCAGCTTTAACCTATACTTATGGAAGAATGACGAGAGATCAAAAGCAAGGTTGGTCCATTTTTTCAGTTATGATTATCTTAGGTTTTCTAGGTGCCGCAGTGACATCCTATTTCGAATCAGAGCCTAACCTTCTTCTTGATTCACTTCCTTTATCTCAAGAACAAGGGAATTTGGAAGGCAAGGAAGTCAGGTTTGGATCTTTTGGGTCTGCTTTATATGCGACTTTTACAACCGCAACCGCTTGTGGGGCAACAAACTGTAGTCATGATAGTTTCACCCCTCTTGGTGGACTTGTATTGCTTTCAAATATATTGCTTGGGGAAGTCATTTTTGGAGGTGTGGGTATGGGTCTGTTTGGGATGCTTATCTATGTAATTATTAGTGTCTTCCTAGCAGGTTTGATGGTTGGGAGAACCCCAGAATATTTAGGTAAAAAAATTGAAGGCAAAGAAGTTCGCTTAGCAACACTTATCATCACACTCTATCCATTACTAATATTACTGGGCAGCTCTTTAACCCTTATAACAACATCTGGGTTGTCGTCGATTCACAACCCAGGACCTCATGGATTAAGTGAAGTTTTATATGCTTTTTCAAGTACAACTCAAAACAACGGTTCAGCCTTTTCTGGGCTTAATGGAAATACTGTTTGGTATAATCTTATGTTATCTTTAACTATGCTCATTGGTCGTTTTCTCCCCATTTGCTTGGGGCTTGCCATAGCTGGGTCATTGGTTAATAAAAAAATCGTTGTTGTGAGTTCGGGCACATTTGAAACAAAAGGATTTCTCTTCATTGGCTTATTGCTTGGCGTAATACTTATCGTTGGGGCCCTCACATATTTTCCTGTTTTGACACTTGGTCCTATTGCTGAACAATTAATTTCACGGATTTGGCAGGGATTGTGATGGCTAAAAAAAGAAGGAATCACAGTCTATTCAAGGAAATTGTTCAATTAACCTTATATAGATTAAGCCCCGCTTATTTACAAAAAAATCCTGTAATGTTTGTTGTGTTTATTGGTTCAGTTGTAACAACATTCAATTTAATAAGAGATTATTTTTTTACACCCCTTCACCATGAACCTTATTGGTTTACGGCTTGGATTTCATTTTGGTTATGGTTCACGATTCTCTTTGCCAATGTTGCTGAGGCGATTGCAGAAGGTAAGGGAAAAGCTCATGCGTCTAGTCTTAAATCCTTAGCAAAGGAAATAATGGCGAGGAGGGTTGTAGACAATAACAATGAAGAAAAAGTACCGGCAAGTGAATTAAGGCGCGATGATCATTTTCGTGTCTCAGCGGGTGAATTTATCCCAGCAGACGGAGAGATCATCGAGGGTATAGCAGCTGTTGATGAATCAGCTATTACGGGTGAATCAGCGCCTGTTATTAGAGAAAGTGATAGCGATAGGTCTTCAGTTACTGCAGGTACGCGGGTTATCTCAAATGATCTTCTTGTAAGAGTAGTATCAAATCCTGGAGAAAGCTTTTTGGATCGTATGATTAATCTCGTTCAGGGGGCCAAAAGACAAAAAACACCAAATGAAATTGCATTAGAAATTCTCTTAATTGGTCTCACATTAATTTTTCTTATTGTGTGTTTTACTCTCGTCCCATTTGGTGTTTACGGTGGAAATTATTTATCCCTAACGGTTATTGCAGCACTTCTTGTTTGTCTTATACCAACAACTATTGGAGGGCTTGTTTCAGCAATAGGTATTTCTGGAATCGAGCGTGCAATTAGCAAAAATATTCTTGCTATGAGTGGTAAAGCGGTTGAGACAGCTGGAGATATAGATATTTTACTTCTTGATAAAACAGGAACGATTACACTTGGTAACCGTATGCCTGTTGAATTAATTCCTTTCGAAGGTGTCAAAATAAATGATCTTGCTGCTGCAGCTCAAATTTCTAGCTTTGCCGATCGTACTCCAGAGGGGCGTTCCATTTTAGAATTTGTAAAAAACACCTATGGTGATTTTGTAAAGGATATCGATTTTAGCAAAATCAGTTTTATCCCTTTTAGTGCCGAAACACGGATGAGTGGGTGTGATATCGGTCAGAAGTCCTATCGCAAAGGGGCCTGTGATACGGTGATTGGATTTATAAAAAAGCAGAATGGTCAGATCCCAGCCGATCTTGCTCAATGTGTAGAGAAAATAGCTCTTCAAGGAGGTACGCCAATTGCCATCTCAGTGAGTGATAAAGTTCTTGGTATTATTCATCTCAAAGATATTATTAAGCCAGGGATTAAAGAGAAGTTTCTTCGTCTTCGAGCTATGGGCGTTAGTACAGTTATGATTACAGGTGATAATCCTTTAACAGCAAGAACAATAGCTGGGGAGGTGGGAGTCGATACCTATTTAGCAGAAGCAACTCCAGAGAAGAAAATGGAATTTATTAAAGAGGAACAAGCGAAGGGATTTTTAGTCGCCATGACAGGAGATGGTACTAATGATGCTCCTGCACTTGCGCAAGCAGATCTTGGGATTGCAATGAATTCTGGAACACTTGCCGCTAAAGAAGCCGCAAATATGGTTGATTTAGATAGTAATCCAACAAAAATTCTTGAAGTCATTGAAATAGGAAAACAACTGTTGATCACGAGAGGATGCTTAACCACCTTTTCAGTTGCCAATGATGTCGCAAAATATTTTGCGATTATTCCTGCTTTGTTTATATTATCTATTCCAGAGCTTTCCACTCTTAATATAATGAACTTAACATCGCACCATAGCGCTGTATTATCGGCTGTCATTTTTAATGCCGTGAGTATCGTCGCTTTGATCCCACTTGCCCTTAGGGGTGTAAAGTATAGACCAATAGGTGCCAAACATTTACTAGCGCGCTCATTACTGATTTACGGATTAGGTGGCGTAATTATCCCCTTTATTGGCATTAAATTAATCGATATGCTTCTAAATCAAATGGGGATTGTTTAATGAACAGAGACATCTCTTCAAGCTTCAGAGTCGCAATTTTAACGCTCATACTAACGGGAATTATCTACCCATACTTTATTTACGAATTAGCCGTTTTAATATTTCCTCATAAGGCGAAGGGGAGCTTAATATTTGACGAACAGCAGAGAGTTATTGGCTCTGAACTTATTGGTCAAAACTTTTCAAGTCCTGCCTACTTCTTGAGTCGGCCTTCCTTTGCTGGAGCCGGTTATGATGGTCTGGCTTCAGGAGGTTCAAATGAGTCGCCAACATCAAAAAAATTCTTAAATCGTATTCATCTCAAAACCCAAGACCTTAAGAAAATAAGTGATGAAAAAATTCCGGTCGATCTTGTAATGGCTTCTGGTAGTGGTCTTGATCCTCATATAAGCCCTCAAGCAGCCATATGGCAGGCTCCTAAAATTGCACTTGCAAGAGATGTATCTTTAAAGAGAGTTTTAGCTATTATTACAGATCAGATTCAACAACCTCAATTTGGTTTTATAGGAAGCCAACGTGTAAATGTACTTAAATTAAATTTGGCCCTCGATCAATTTTTTGGACAACCGATAACACAATGACAAAACAACAGATAGATCAGGATGATTTTTTTGAACTCCTCGAGAAGTCCAATAGAGGGCGTCTGAAAATCTATACAGGGCCCGTTGCGGGCGTTGGTAAAACATATAGAATGCTTGAGGAAGCACACACCCTTAAATCTCGGGGAGCGGATATTGTTATAGCTTATGTCGAAACCCATGGGCGTCAAAAACTAGAAGAACTCCTTAAAGGTCTGGAGATTGTTCCTCGGAAGAAAATTGAATATAAAGGCGTCGTTCTAGAAGAGATGGATTTGGATGCCGTTCTAAAACGTAAACCACAAATTGCAATTGTTGATGAAGTGGCCCATACCAATGCTCCTCTTTGTCGAAATCAAAAAAGATATCAAGATATTATTGAGCTTTTGAGGGCCGGAATTAATGTGATTTGTGCTCTTAATATCCAGCACCTCGAAAGTTTAGTAGACGTCATCAAAAAATTTACAGGTGTAACCATTTATGAAACTGTCCCTGATAGTTTTCTCAAATACGCAGATCAAGTCATAAACGTTGATTTGGGGGTTGAAGATATTATCCAACGACTTGAATCAGGGCAAATCTATAGTGAAGATAAAATTACTGTCGCACTGAAAAATTTCTTTAGAGAAGAAAATCTTACAAAACTACGAGAGATTGCCTTACGTGAAGTTGCAGAAATCATTGAACAGGCCGTCTCCCCAACCCTCAATTTAAAAGATGCTCTGTTTATGACAAATCAATTGATGGTTTGTTTTCTGCCTCAGAATAGAAGTCAAAAAACACTTTTTAAAAAAGTCGCTAGACTTGCTGGAAGAACCAATACGGAGTGGCATTTGGTCTTTGCTGAAACACCTGAAGATGAACCCCAACGAATTGATTTGGAAAAGCAAAGATATCTCTTTTCAGATATCCAATTTGCGAAAGACTTAGGAGCCCATATCGTTCACCTTAAAACTAACAATAGAATTGAGGCTTGGATTGATTTTGCCAATAAAGAAAATATTGGCCAGCTCATTATTGGGCGGATTGAAGAAAGGTGGTGGAAAAGACTCCTTCGTATCGATACACTAACTAAGCTTATTCGTGAGACTACCAAACACGATCTCTTCATTATGAGTTTCTATAATAAAATTACAGATGAGGTTAACTTATGAAGTTAAGATCTCAGATTGTTGTTGCTCAACTCCCATCCGTACTCATTATTGTTTTAATTACGATATTTTTTGTTTTTGCTCTGATGTCGATTGAAAAAAAATCCGAAGCCATTTTATTAGATAATTTCAAAAGCATTTTAGCTATGCAACGCTTTCAAGTTGCGCTAGAGGAGTTGCACACAATTAATGTGGATAGTTTAACGGGCGATGAAAAGGACATCAAAACATCCAAGGAGCTCGATGTTAAGATTGCAAAGCAATTAATTACTCTAGAAGAGATTCCCGAAAAACAGCCAGAGCAAGAGAATGTAACATCAACATTACGTCAAAATTGGGAGGCTTATAAGGAAGTTGGCAACAATCCATTGATTATAAAGCAGGAATTGGATAGCGCTCATGCGCAACTTAAAGAATCAATAAGGCGTATTATTGACTATAACTTAGATGAGCTTATGCGAAAGAAATCAAATCTTTCTATATTTATTTACAATATGCTTGTCTTTGTAGCCTTAGGACCTGCGCTTATCTTAATTTTCAGTTTCTTTGCTTCCTGGTACTTAACGGGTCTCTTGCTGAATCCTTTGGATAAAATGGCTGCAGTCATGAGAGAAATTGGTGTTGAAGGGAGTCGAACCCTCATTAAAATTAAAGGGTCGGATGAAATTGAAAAACTTTCAGAAGAATTTAATCTTATGACTCATCGATTGGATGAATATCATAGGAGTTCTTTGGGACATGTTTTAAGAGATTATCATACTTTAAAATCAGGAATAGACTGTATTCCAAGCCCAATAATACTGTTAAGCAGTAAGAAAGATATTATTTTTAGCAACCAATCTGCGCAAAAAGTTTTAGGTATTTCAGAAAATAATCAAACTACCAATCCATTTGCTACAATAGATGAGGGATCACAAGACGTTTTAAATAATATTATAAATACTGTTCTCATGACTAAAGCGGTATTTATTCCAGACAGATCAAATGAGACCATATCCTTAACCTTTGAAAATAAAAGGTATGTGTATCTTCCTCTCATTTATCCAATTCGGAACGTAAATGAACAGAACGGGAGTTTGGATGGAATCTTCATATTTCTAGAGGATTTAACTCGTCAGCAAATGTCAGATTTAAGTAAAACAGAAGTTTATGAAACACTCCTTCATGAATTTCAATCACCTCTCTCTGATGTTCATATGGCTATTCATACCTGTGTACAGGAAGTTGCTGGTCCCTTAACACCTAAACAACAGGAAATTCTTTATGCTGCGCGCAGGAAATGTGAAACCTTAGAGAAACTTTGTCAGGATCTCTTGAATTACTCTCAGATCAATCAATTGACTGTAGAAACAGGTAATATTGAGGTCAACCTTACTCAAGTGGTAACCAATCTTATTGAATCTCTAAAACTTGAAATTCTACAAAAAGAACTGACAATTCATTTTCAGGAACCCCCTTTCTTAAGTCCTATCACAAGTCATCAAAATCAAATCGAAATTCTCTTCGATAACCTCATCAGAAATGCGCTCCAATTTGCCGAACCCTCAACGGTCATCACAATACAACTTAGAGAATTAAAAAACGCTATCGAATTCTCCGTCAATAATGAAGGATCCTTCATTCCGTTAGAGCATCATAAAAATGTCTTTAAGAAGTATTTTAAAGTTCCAGGGAGCTCTTCAGATGGGGCGGGCCTTGGCCTCTATATCGCTAAACAAATAACAAACTCAATCGGTGCAAAGATTGGTTTTAAATCAACTGAGATGCGGGGAACAACTTTTTGGGTACATTTTCCCTTACATCATGAGTTAAATGCGACCCTTAAGGAAACTTAAATTTTATGGGTAACACTTGTTTTTTTTAAATGAAATACTATTTAAAACATAGGTAGCAAAGACTTTTACATTCTGAGCATACATGGTATATATCTTGCACTATAACATTGAGAGTATCACTTGGAAAATCTAACAGAACTATATGGATGGCTCGTAAACTTTGTCCAAGATTGGGGCTATATTGCTGTATTTCTTGGATCTTTGGTTGAAGGAGAGTCTGTCATATTTATAGCAGGCTTTTTTGCCCATGAAGGATACTTATCCCTTTCAAAGATTATTTTAGTTTCTTTTGTTGGAACCCTATTTGCTGATCAAGCTTTGTATCATGTTGGTCGTAATTATGGAAATCAAATCATAGATCGTTATCCCTCTCTCAGACCCCGTGCAGATAAAGCATTTACTCTGTTAAGACGATATCAAAATCTTTTTATTTTAAGTAATCGGTTTATTTGGGGTATTAGAACAATCAGCCCCATTGTTATTGGAACAAGTGGTGTATCTCAGTTGAGATATTTGATCTTGAATGTGATTGCGGCTGTTATCTGGTCAGTTGGAAGTTGTACGGCTGCTTTTTTCTTTGCCCACCTCATCGTCGATAAATTCCACCTCTTTCCTAAAATCCTTTTAGGTCTACTTATTGTTGGTGGAGGAATTTGGTACATACGTTTAAAGTATCAGAATAAAAAAAAAATAATTGAAAGAGAATAATATGTCGCATAAATATCCCGTTTCTTGGCAAGAATTTTACCGTGATGCGAGGGCTCTAGCCTGGCGTTTAAATGGCAGCCAAAAGTGGGAAGGAATGATTGCAATTACGAGAGGTGGTCTTGTTCCAGGAGCTGTGATGGCGAGAGAACTCGGTATCAGAAAAATAGAAACCATTAGTGTCGTTAGCTATGGTGAAGATGATAAGCAAATAGAACCCACAATCATTAAACCTTGTCATGTTGAAAAAAAGGGTAAAGGATGGCTTGTCGTTGATGATCTTGTTGATACGGGAACAACGGCAAAAATTGTTCGAGAAATGCTTCCTGATGCTCATATTGCAGCCATTTATGCAAAGCCAAAGGGTAAGAATCTTGTTGATACTTATATGACAGAAGTGAGCCAAGATACGTGGATTATCTTTCCATGGGAAGAAGAAACCTAAGCCACTTCTCTTTGTGCGAACATATTTAGGTTGTTAATGACCTGGTCAACGATTTCTTTAGTATGATGTTCTTCTTCACCTTCAGCCATAACTCGAATAAGAGATTCTGTCCCAGATGCGCGAACAATGAGCCGTCCCTGATTGCCTAATTTTTTCTGCGTCTCTTCTATAAACCCAATGACCTCAGGTAACTTAAGGATTGCAGGTGTTAGCTTTACATTCTTTAATATTTGCGGAAGAGGTGTAAAGAGATTCATCACCTGACTTGCTGGTTTTTGCTTGTGAACCATGACGGAAAGCACTTGAAGAGCGGTCAAGAGCCCATCACCACAGGTTGCGTAATCAGAAAGAATAATATGACCGGATTGTTCACCGCCAACATTACAGCCTTTGTCTCTCATTTTTTCAGAAACGTATCTGTCTCCTACAGCTGCTCGGATGAGGGAAAGGTTTTGGGTTTCTAAGAATCGTTCAAGTCCTAGGTTTGACATTAAGCTTGCGACAATACCATCACCTCTGAGTAATCCTCTTTGATTCCAGTCACTCGCAATGAGCGCCATAACTTGATCTCCGTCAATCAAATTTCCGTTTTCATCAGCGAAGACAACCCGATCTGCATCCCCGTCAAAGGCTATGCCGACATCAGCTCCTACTTCTTTCACCATTTGACACATCTCTTGAGGATGGGTCGCGCCACAGTCCTCGTTAATGTTTTGTCCATTGGGAGAAATGGAAAGGGGAATAACGGTAGCGCCTAATTCCTTAAGGACAAGAGGAGCGACCTTATAGGCCGAACCATGGGCGCAATCGACGACGACACGTAAACCCTCAAAGTGTACTTGACGCGGAATGCTGCTTTTCACAAACTCAACATATCTGCCTATAGCATCTTTAAGGATCATCATTTGACCTAGATAAGGGGCTTGAACAAGAGGAAGTCCTGTTTCTAAGCGAGCTTCGATATCTTTTTCAACGTCATCTGAAAGCTTAAGTCCTTCCGGATCAAAGAGTTTAATTCCATTATCTGCGAAGGGGTTATGGGATGCGGAGATCATGACCCCTAAATCAGCACGTAAAGAACGTGTTAACATGGCGACAGCTGGGGTGGGAAGAGGGCCGACGAGGGCTACATCCATACCGACCGATACAAACCCTGAGGCTAAAGCTGATTCAACCATATAGCCAGACAAACGTGTGTCTTTGCCGATAACAACGCGGTGACGGTGATCTCCTCGCATAAAATGAAGACCGATAGCTTGTCCTAATCGTGTAAGGGTTTGTGGGGTAAGAGGTTCAACATTTGCTTGTCCTCTTATTCCGTCTGTGCCGAATAGTTTTCTCATTTAAATCCCTTTTTATTAGAATAACTTCTATTCATACCTTTAATTTTTGTCAGTGGGTATAAAAATTTGTTACATAATATTTAGATTATGCTTTCCTGTAACCCGAACTTTTCTAAGACATCTCTTTGTCTTTTTTGAAATGTTTTGGGAGAAAAATCTTTAATTTGTTCTTCAAACAAATCATGCCAATTAAGTTGAGCTTTTAGATGCATAAATACAGCTCCAAGACCCACCGCCGAGCGGTCCATGAAAACAAATTCTCTAGGTGGTTTTACACCCCCCATACGTTTAAGCTCAGAAAAGACATTCCCAGCTACTTTCTGTCCCTTTTGTCCAGAAAATGATTCATCAATCGGTCTAATACGATCATCCAAAAGGGGTTCATATAAAAATTTTGCCCATAGATTTAAGACTTCAATCAAATCCTTATTTAAATTTTTAAAGCCCCATGTTTCATAGGCATGAATAGCTAACTCCTTATTACCTGTCTGTAGGGACTTATAAAGGTCCAGTATGCCCTGAATGAGTGAAGGTTTGAAGATTCGAACACAACCAAAATCAAGCAGGTTTAAAAAACCTTCCTTATCCCAGGAATAATTCCCCAAATGTGGATCCCCATGTAGGACACCATATGTATAGAGAGGCCCATACCACACTTTAAAAAGGCAACTGGAGACTTGGTTTCTGAGATCCTGAGAAGACTCTTTCAGCGTCAGGAGCTTATCTCCAGATAGCCATGTCATAGTTAAGAGGCGGGGTGTTGTTAACTCGTCTATAACTTCGGGTACTTTTGCAAAGGGGAAAGGCCTCAAGATTTCACCAAAAAGTTTCATATGTTTGGCTTCAAGTAAATAGTCCAGTTCTTCTCTTAGACGGTCTGCAATTTCTGCTTGAAGGTTTTTAGTATCGAGAGCACCACTATAGATTTCGAATGTTTTTAAAATGAGTTTCAATTGGTTTAAGTCGGCTTCAACGGCTGAACCCATTTCAGGATATTGGAGTTTGCAAGCAAGCGTCTTTCCATCTAAGGAAATTGCCTTATGCACTTGACCCAGGGAAGCTGCCGCTGCCGCACTGGGTTCAAACTCCTTAAATTGACTTTGCCAATTGGGTCCGAGTTCTGCTTGCATTCGCCTTTTGACAAACGGCCATCCCATGGGAGGAGCGTTTGATTGAAGCTCAAGAAAAGCGGTTGCATATTCAGGAGGTAACATATCAGGTATTGTGGCAAGAATTTGAGCAATCTTCATGAGAGGTCCTTTTAGATTGCCAAGGGTTTGTTTTAAATCATCCGCATGTTGGGGACCATTAATTGAAACGCCTAGATACCTATCTCCAAAAAGACGAGCCATTAAGCCGCCAACAGCCGTCGTCACATGGGTATATCTTTTGAGACGTCCTCTCAGACTATCTTCACTCATTTTACCTCTTGACGGGAAAGCCGGGCAATACGAAGGATGTTTGTTGACCCAGAAACCTTAAAGGGTACGCCCGCAGTTACAACGATCCTATCATTAACTTGTGCGAAGCCTTCGGCTTCAACGAGATGACAGGCTTCATCAACTGCACGAGAGAAAGTATCAACATCCTTGCCGATGACAGGATGAACACCCCAAATAAGAGCAAGTTTTCTGGCTGTCTCAATGTTAGGGGTTACTCCCAAGATCGGTACATTTGGACGTTCACGAGCCGCTCTTAAGGTTGTCCCTCCGCGACTTGTATAAGTAACGATTGCTGCTGCATGAAGGGTCTTTGCAACTTGATGGGCCGCTGCCGTTATGGCGTCGGAGGTTGTCGCCTCAGGTGCCGAGGTGCTCGCATCAAGCATTGTTCGGTATATGGGGTCTTGCTCAACACGGGTTATAATTCGATTCATCATTGTCACTGATTCAACCGGGTATTCCCCTGATGCAGATTCAGCGGAAAGCATGACGGCATCGGACCCATCATAGATGGCTGTTGCAACGTCTGAAGCCTCCGCACGGGTTGGCGTTGGTGATTTCACCATGGAATCCAACATTTGAGTGCAAACCACAACAGGTTTGCCTTCCTTTCTGCAACTTCTAATTATTCTCTTTTGAATGGTGGGGACTTCTTCGGGAGGCATTTCAACCCCGAGATCGCCGCGAGCAACCATAACCGCATCCGAGAGCTTTACAATCTCATCGAGGTGGTCAATGGCTTGAGGCTTTTCGAGCTTTGAAACAATTCCTGCTTTATCGCCAATAAGGTCTTTTGCCTCTAAAACATCCTTTGGGCTTTGAACAAAGGACAAGGCAACCCAATCCACCCCAATCTCAAGTCCGAAAGCAAGATCAATGCGATCCTTCTCCGTCATAGGTGAAAGAGGTAAAAGAATTGAAGGAGCATTAAGCCCTTTTCTGTCAGAGAGAGGACCGCCATTTATGACGTTCGTTTCAAGTTGATCAGGGCTTACTTTTGTAATTTTCAACCTAATTTTTCCATCATCAAGTAAAAGGTCCGCTCCGACCTTTGCAGCCTCAAAGATCTCATGATGGGGAAGAAAAACCCTCTTCTCATCTCCAGGATTTGAATTTTTATCTAAGATAAAGGTTTGACCTTCTTCAACTAGAATTGATGGTTTTTGAAATGTCCCAATGCGTAGCTTGGGTCCTTGCAAATCAAGGAGAATTCCAATAGGACGTCCGACCTTCTTTTCAAGTGCGCGAATAGCTGAATGTCTTTTCTCATGATCCTCATGGCTTCCGTGGGAAAAATTAAGACGAAAAACATCAACGCCAGCAAGGAACAACTTTTCAATCATCTCAGTAGAAGAACTTGCAGGTCCTAGAGTGGCTACAATTTTTGCTGAGCGATGACGACGCATGTTGGGGTCTCCTTAAATAATTCTTGGGATTATGATTTCTTTCTGAAGGTACGTCAAACCCCCAATGAATCAAATGTAAAGAGGTGGGTATCTGCAGGCACACATCGAAGATACTCTCACAAGAAAAAAGATTACTCTGCAAACCAACTTTGGCGATTTTAACAAATCCTCCCTCGCAAAAGTCCTTTTGTCTCACTAAATAGCAAGAGTCGTGGGGGGTAGTGTGGGTTTGGATAGCGATTGTAGTTTTATGAAAAGCGAATTATCCCTTTACACAATTTTACAAATTTTAAGCCTAACACTTTTTGAAAAAACTATATTTAATCAACTCCTTAACTTTGAAGAAAACAAAACTCAATTGAAGATGATCCTAGACTATTGTATTTATGCGATTTATGACCGGACAGTAGTGGTGTTAAATATTTTAGAATCTAACTATTGAATTTATTTTTTTAATTCTTATTTGATAAAAAACATATTTTTATACAAAAGGTTATTTTATGAATCGTTCATTTATTTTGTTAAGTTCTACTTTTATTTTAACCATGTCTCATCTACATGCACAAGGTGGCTTTAACATAGACACGGCAACTAACGAAGAAATTAAAAGAAAGATTCAAAAAGTAGAAAAAAAGCTAGAAATTGCTGAATTTAATAAAAAAGAAACTTTGATTACATCATATAAAAAGGAACTTTTAATACTAAATCATAAAATTCAATCTGATGAAATGTGGAACTCTATATATCCAGGAGAAAAATCAGAGTATTCCGAAGCAAGAGAAGCAAAAGCAGGTCAAAAGAATGAGGATCCTTTTATTAAACCTCTTGATATTAAAGACAGACCTCCTGAGGTTATAGAAGAAATACATAAAGCTTATGAAAAAGTATGCTATTCTAATAATGAGACGCTATGGAATTTTCACGGAAGCGATAAGTATTTTATATTCGAAGACGATCATTTTGTTGCAAAGAAAATAATTATTTCTGCACCCCCAGAGCAAACTGATTTTTACTTTATGGATATTGGTGCAGGTAATTTTTCATGGGGTAAACATCTATCTAAATTTATAAATAGTACTGATTTTAAGAGGAAGATACATGCACATATAATCGGAGTAAGGGGTGAATACTATTTCTCACCAGAAGTAAAGACAAGTGGAGTTTGCACGCTATACGAACTTGGGGGATTTAAAGTAGAAGACATATCTGAAATATTTGGTAGTAAATTCCCTACATTCAAAGGTCGATTAGATATGGTCGTTTCCAGTTACACCCTAAGGCATTTAGTTGATCCGGTTGGAACATTCATTCAAACATACGATATGTTGAGACCTGGGACAGGACTTGCATTTATGGAAGGTTTCTATGTCGATTGCAAAAGTAAATGTAAATATTCAATCATGCTAGATATCTTAAAAAAGACACATGCACCATACTTGCTCAGGGACAGTACTGGTACGAGGGGCGGAAAAGGAAGTTTTAGTTTGCCATTTTTTGTAATCAAAAGATCAAATGATAAACCCTGCTCACTATCAATGAGATATAACGGTTTAACCAATTTAGGGAACGGAGTTATTTCAGCAAATCATTCACAAAACGCAATTAAGTTTTTGATTCCAAATAATATAGAAACAGAAAACGTAAAAGTTTGGAAAACCGTCACTCTTTCCTCAGATACTTATAATGGAAAAGCTTCAGTGGATGTTACTGGGGATCCTAGTTTACTTAAGTGGTTTCAAGACCTTACGGATAATACAGTAAACGATGAATAGTCACTTTTCCTGACTTGTGCCAAATTTAGCAAAGCTGGATTTTCGAAGAATAAAATCTAATGAAACCAATGGCATGCATAATCTGTTAATGCGTTTTGTCAGATTACTCTACAAACCAACTTGGACGATTTTAACAAATCCTCCCTCGCAAAAGTCCTTTTGTCACACTAAATGGCACAAGTCGGGAGGTGGGTATTTGCGGGCACAATAATCAAAGTTTACATTTATATCTTACACTAATTTTGTGAAACCAACCATTTCTAAAAAAGTCCATTTAAAGCAATAAGACCTTGATTTTCAGAGACACAGGTTCTAGGGTTGCATCTAAGGTTGGTAATTTTTCATCATTAACCTCTGCGGCGTCATCCCTGCGAAAACAGGGATCTAGGCAAGTCATTGTGTAGCAATGAAACAGGAAAATACTGTGACATTCCTTCGGAATGAGTTGTTAGTCCTGGATCCCCGCTTTCGCGGGGATGACGCCAATTCGGTGGGTTTTGTGGTAGAAATTACTCTGAAAGAAACTTTAATTTTTTGGAGGATAGCATGAGTGATGTCGGTGGCGTTTCATCAGCGCAGTTAAAATCATTTGTTGAAAGAGTTGAACGTCTTGAGGATGAAAAAGCAGGGATCGCAGAGCAAATCCGCGAAGTCTTTGCAGAAGCTAAAGGGACTGGATTTGACGTGAAAATCATACGCCAGGTTCTCAAAATTCGTAAGATGGAAACCCAAGAACGCCTTGAGCAGGAAGAACTCCTCGATCTTTACTTAACAGCACTGGGAATGACAGCACCTGTTGCTCAGGCAGCGTAAGGAATCTCAACGAGTTTATTTACTGAATTCATGATCTCTTGACCCATAGGAGTCAATTGGGCATGGGCTTTAATTGTTTCATAGCCCATCCTATAGCGACTCCTATAATTTTCAAGGAATTCACTACAATATTCAATTTCTTCATTTGGAATCTTCTTGAGCTCGGCAAGGCGCTCAATGACGTTTATTACGCGAGCAATGACATAAGTCGCGTGATATATTCCCATCAAAGGTCTCATTTCATTTCTGAGAGGGGCAACATGTCTCTCCAGTGGATTGAGAATAAGTTGATCTTCTAGGTTCAAAATATGAAGAATAAGATGAGATTGTTCATGAATCAGAAACTCAATTGTATCTATTAGTTTTTCCCATTTAAAAAAGTAACATTTGTAAATGGTCCCGATCATGTCAATACTTGATCCTTGTTTGAGATTCTCGCCTTTTAAGAGAAGTATTTCACTGACTAAAGTTTCAGTTTCGTCATAGTAATCAGGGCAGTAGTTCCGTAAAGCCTCAAGCCCTTTGCGAATGGACCTCTCCATCGTGTCAAATTCGTCTTGAGTTAAAGTCTTATATTCCACCTTTTCTCTTCTTTCTTGAAGACAGATGTTTCTGAGTAACTCAGCATAATAGGGATCTAATTGTTCCAAGCTAAGAAAGCGAATTTCTTCCCTTTGAAAGCGATCGTTAGCTAACTTATTAATTACAAAAGATACTTTTTCTTCATCTTCCGATTCTATGGATAGATATAAATCTCTGTGAAGAGCGCTTAAAATACCAGAGACTTTCTTTGCAGGGTTGAGTGATTTTATGTTTTGTGTAGCTTGATGGTATGTTTCAGGAGAAACAGAATCTTCACAGACTTCCAATAAATAAAGTAAACTGTTGAGAAGTGAGGTATTAAACCGACCTATTAAACCTGAGGCTCTACCTCTTACAGGTAAAGCCTCGGTAAAAACTGAATTATTTATATCTAATTCATTCATTAGTTAATTATGTGATGGTTGTTCTCAAAACGAGCCCAAGTCCATGAACAAAATTCTTGTTTATTTTCTTACTCATTGCTTTGCTCCTTGTTATTTTAGATGTTTATACCATTAACCACTTATTAAGAATTTATGACATTTTTTCTTAAAAGAAAACAAAAAAGATTTCTTTAAAATCAATAAGATATGCCCTAAGCGTTTTCTGTCAAGATTTCTAGGAATCTTTTTTGTATTTTAGTGAGTACAGATTCAGCTCGGGTAATATAATATAATGATATCTCGGGTCCCGGATCGTTGGGAAGTAGCTTAACGAGGTTCGAATTTTCAATATATTCAAACTCTTCCGAAAAGGGAGCTATTCCTAGGCCTTGGCAGGTGGCTTCAAATACAACAAACCCTGAGTTTATTGATATATAACTGTTTCGCATGGCATGGTCTTGAAGCCCTTTTGTGAGGTGCCAATCTATATTGCCAATATTTCCTTCGTAATCAGAATAAAAACTAATCAACTTATGATTTTTTAAGTCTTGTAAGTTTTTGGGTTTACCATATTCCTCAACATATTCTTTGCTAGCATACAAATAAGGATGAATCGTTCGTAATTTCCTTTGAGAAAGTCCAGGGATGGATTGCTTGGGAAGAATTCCAACGTCAGCTTTTGAAGCTTCAAAATCGATATCTGCATTTGTTGTAATGATTGCAACCTTCAAGTCAGGAAATTCTTTAAGAAGTCTCTTAACATTCTTAACAATCCAAACGCCAATAATTCCAGTTGTTGTAATAATTCTCAAGCTATTTGGTTGTTCCTTCGGGCTTAAAATCTGTGAAGCCCCATTCTCGAGATTGGGAATGGTCGTTTGAGTTAGTTTAAATAGGGCTTTTCCTTTATCTGTTAGCTCTAGTCTTTTTCTTTTCCTGACAAAAAGTTTAAGATTGTAACTTTGTTCAAGCTCCGTCAGATGTTTGCTTAATGTTGTATGATTTTTGTCCAATGCTTTAGCTGCCTTTAAAAGGGAGCCTTCTTTAATGACGTAATAAAATGATCTTAATTTTTCAATATCAATCATAAAGCAATCCTATTTTTCACCCAATAAATAATGACTGGAATTCGCATGTGCACATTCTGGGCTAACACAACACCTAAAAGGATTATAAACCCTGCCACAAACTGATGAAAACTAAAACTCTCTTCCAGCGTAAAATAAGATAGGATGATTGCAAATAAAGGGCATAGAAGCATAAACGGCATTACACTTGATCCTGGGGCTCTTTGAAGTAAAGCAAACCACATACATGCAGTAAATAGTGTGATAACAATAGATGCAAATAAAGCGCTTGAAAATCCAATCAATGATATATTGACTATATTATCATAAGTTTGATTAAAACCTTCGAAAACGAGGCAGGCTATCATGAGCGGTATTGTTGCAGTCGATGCCATCCAAACAACATCCCCCAAGTTTCCACCAATTTTATACTTCTTTGTCAAAGCCATTCCTACGCCAAATACGGCACAGGAAGCAATCATAAATAACACCCCTAAAAGGGGGAATTCTTCTGCCGATGAAGAAGCCGAGAGAAAGTAAACTCCGAGTGAAGATATGAAGATTCCAAAAGCTTGTATTAACGTTGGTTTTTCATTCAAGATAAAATAAAAGGCTAAGATTCCAAAGAATACCTGCAATTGGGTTAGGAAAGCCGATACATTTGCCCCTGTCTCTTTAAGGCCCAAATTGAACAGGATCAAGTAAAATGCAAAGACAAAAAAACCACATAAGGAATATTGCCATATGCTTTTTTTTGGCCTTGGATAAAAAAATAACAAAGGTGTTACGAGGGCAACGCGTAAAAAACTTAAAAGAAATATTGAAATTTCACCAACACCAATTTTCTGAACTATAAGATTTATTGACATTAACAAAACAAGACCAGTTGCGATTGCAATATCTTTCGCTGTCAATTCTTTATCCTCCCCTGATTTGGGATAATTATAATTAAGAACTTTAATACACCAGAATTAAGGACATATTATGAAAGAGTCAAGTGCTGTAATTTTGCCCCTATGTTATCTATTTATACGGAGAGCAAAAGATGTTTTCGACTCAGTTCTTCTGGATAAATTGTTATCAATAAATTCTGCCGATTTCAATAACTTTGTCATATTTATTCCAGTTTCTACGCCTAAACCCTTGAGAAGGTACACAACATCTTCTGTTGCGACATTACCTGAGGCACCTGGAGCATAGGGGCATCCTCCAAGTCCTGAGACTGAGCTGTCTATAATGGATATTCCCATTTCAAGGGCAGCATAAATATTTGCAATGCCTTGACCATAGGTATCATGAAAGTGCACAGCGATCTTTTCTTTAGGTGCATGGATTCTTTGAAGCAGCTGTTGAACTTGTGCAGGTGTACCGACCCCAATCGTATCTCCAAGAGAAATCTCATCACAGCCAATGTTTAATAACTTTTCAGTTATATCAGCTACACGTTCAGGAGGAGTCGGGCCTTCAAAGGGGCATGCGATTGCACAAGAGATATACCCTCGTACGCGCATATTCAGAGCTTTTGCTTTGGGGATGAAATCTGCAAAGTTAGCGAGGCTTTCTTCAATTGACGCATTAATATTTCTCGTATTGAAAGTTTCTGAAGCGGCCGTAAATACTGAGATTGATTGTACAGAGTTTTGGATCGCTTCTTCATACCCTTTTTGGTTAGGGACCAGAAGAGAATAATCAACACCAGGTTTTCTCTCAATCTCTTGATAAACCTGATCGCTATGGGCGAGTTGAGGAATCCAAGAGGGGGAGACAAAACTTCCAACTTCAATAGCCATGAGGCCGGTATCAGAAAGCAGGTTTATAAATTCAATCCTTTTTTCAGGCGAAAGAGTTACGGATTCGGCTTGGAGCCCATCCCGTGGTCCGACTTCAACTATTTTGACTGATTTGGGTAACATTTTTCTACATCCTCTATTTCAATGAGTTGACTTCCTTCATGAACCACATCTCCAACCCTATAATTTATTTGTTTGATGATGCCGCTCTGAGGGGCGCTAATGAGGTGTTCCATTTTCATGGCCTCAAGTATAATCAAGGGTTGTCCTTTTTTTATATGGTCTCCTTCTTGAACTTCAATGAGAGAAACTTTACCTGTTAAGGGTGCCTTTAGTTGATGTTCCGATTGTAGCTGTTCGTTTTTTTCTTGAACTAATTCAAGGTTGTATGTTTCACCTTCAAAGATGAAAGATATCTTTCCTGAGATTTTCCAAAAAGGAATTTTTTTATGCCCATAAAAGAGTATATTTTCGTGGACTTTGACAGTCAGAGGTTTTGCCGAAGAATGAACCCACCCCTGAGATGAATAGGTTAAAGTTATTTGTTTTGGTCCATTTTCTGTAGCCCATTCAAAGGATTGGGGAGAATAACCTGTGAGAGTCCATTTATCGTTCTCATCCCAAGGAGATTCATGGGATTCGCGCTGAGTTAATATTTTAATGAGAGAGGCCATCACATAGACATCTTCAGGAACTTGTCCTTGCCCTGCCATTTGGGAAAGATGCTTGTCTATGTATGTAATATCGTAATTATTATTTATAATATTGTTATTAGAAATAATTTTATATAAATAATTAATATTAGTTTTAATTCCTAGTATTTCAAATTTTGCTAAAGATTCTTTTGTCTTCTCCAAGACTTCCTTTCTATTTTTTCCTTTAACAATAAACTTGGCTATGAGGGGGTCATAATAAGGTGAGATGGTGTCTTTCTCTTTATATCCCTTATCAATACGATTGCCTTGCGGGGTATTTATAACCCAAAGGGGACCTACTGAGGGAATAAAATGATGGCTTGGATCTTCAGCATAGAGTCTGAGCTCCAGAGCATGTCCGGTTGCCCTAATCTCATTTTGACTTAAAGGAAGTTCCTCACCCGAGGCAATTCGGAATTGCCATTCGACAAGGTCAAGTCCCGTTATTTCTTCTGTGACAGGATGTTCTACCTGAAGTCGCGTATTCATTTCGAGGAAATAATAGTTGGCCTTAGGGTCAACCAAAAATTCAACCGTACCAGCACCGACATATTTTACGGCTTGTCCCATTTTAAGTGCAGCTTTAAATAGTTTGTCTTTTGTATCCGGATTAAGCAAGGAAGGAGCTTCTTCCATGACTTTTTGATAACGGCGTTGGAGCGTACAGTCTCGTTCAAAGAGATGAACAATATTGCCGTGCGTATCTCCAAATATCTGCACTTCCACATGACGGGGAGATGGGATAACTTTCTCAAGAAGGACTTCCTCATCCCCAAAGGCTGATAAAGCTTCTCTTTGACAGGCTCCCAGTGCTTGAAGAAAATCTTCCAAGCGGTCGACGCGTCGCATCCCTTTGCCTCCCCCTCCCATCACAGGTTTAATCATCAGGGGAAATCCAATCCTTTGGGCTTCATCAAACAACAGAGTTTGATCTCCTTCAAATCCTGGAATAGTAGGGATATCTATACTTTGAGCAATGTCTTTAGCCTTCCTTTTCGAGCCCATTTTTTTTAGTGCATCGAGAGAAGGGCCAATAAAAAGTATATGGCTTTCTTGGCAGGCTTGCGCGAATGCTGGATTTTCTGAAAGAAATCCATAACCGGGATGGATAGCTTCAGCCTGGGTATTCTTGGCGGCCTCTATTACTTTATTAATATTTAAGTAGCTTTCAAGAGGTGAAGGAGGACCAATGTTATAAGATTCATCACCCATTTCAACGGCGAGTGAGGTGGCATCAGCATCCGAGTACGCAACAATTGTACGAATATTGAGTTTTTTTGCTGTGTTGATGATTCTGCAGGCAATTTCTCCTCGATTCGCAATAAGGACGGATTTGATCATTTAGGAACCCAGGTCGGAAGAGTTTTGTTTAGATAAGCAGATAGACCCTCTTGACCTTCATCAAGGACGCGTAAATCAGCTATCAACTCAGATGTCATCTTTCTTATATCTTCCGGTACAGATCCTGAAATTTCACGAATTAGCTTTTTCGCTCGTTTGACTGCATGTGGACCAGCTGAAAGGATCTGATTGATCATTTTCTCTAGAGACTCTTGAACAAGATCAAGTTCAACATTTTCATGAATAAGACCAATTTGTTGCGCCGTTTTGGAATCAAATTTTTCTCCCGTTAAAAAATAACGACTTGCTTGGCGTGGTCCAATCGCTCTTAAAACATACGGGGATATAACGGCAGGTACGATGCCTAACTTGACTTCAGGAAAGCTAAATACGGTGTGATAATCTGAAAGAACAATATCTGTGCAAGAGATAAGTCCCAGGCCTCCCCCCATCACAATTCCTTGGACATAGGCTATTGTTGGAATCTCAAGTGTATCTAAGAGGTTGAGCATGGTTGAAAGTTTAGTTGCCTCTTCATAGTTTTTCTTTTGAGAATATTCATAAGATTTTTTCATAGAAGAAAGGTCTGCGCCTGAGCAAAAGCTACTTCCATTACCTTTTAAAATCAAAGCTCTGGCCTCTGTCATGTTATGAATATTTTCTAAATTCTTTATAAGAGACTCAACCATTTCTTCATTCATGGCATTATGAACTTCGGGACGGTTTAGGGTCAGATGTACGACGTTGACCGTATCGAGTGATAATATAACTGAGTTCTCCATAAGATCTCCTACATTCTAAAGATTCCAAAGTGTGTTTGTTTTGAGGGGGCATTGAGAGAAGCTGATAAACTTAAGGCTAAAACCCTACGCGTGTCTTGAGGATCGATAATGCCATCATCCCAAAGTCGCGCTGTGGCATAATAGGCATTCCCTTGGCTTTCATATTGATCTCTTATTTTCTTTTTAAATTCTGGGTCTGAATTTTTTTGAACTTCAGCAAGAACATGGGCAGCTTGTTCTCCTCCCATGATTGAGATGCGAGCATTTGGCCACATCCAGAGAAATCTGGGGCTATAGGCTCTCCCACACATGCCATAATTCCCTGCTCCAAAACTTCCTCCAATGATGAGGGTTATTTTAGGAACTTCTGCACAGGCAACAGCTGTTACAAGTTTGGCACCGTCCTTTGCAATTCCCCCATTTTCATACTTTTTCCCAACCATGAAGCCACTGATGTTTTGTAGAAAAATCAAGGGGATATTTCGTTGACAACAGAGTTCAATGAAATGCACGCCTTTGAGGGCTGATTCAGAAAATAGGATACCATTATTTGCAATGAAGCCAACGGGCATTCCCCAAAGCTGGGCAAAGCCACACACTAATGTTGTTCCATAGTTTTTCTTAAATTCTTCAAATTTACTGCCATCCACAATGCGCACTAGGATCTCTCTTACATCGTAAGATTGTCGGGGATTAGCAGGGATGATGCCGTAGAGTTCTCCTGAGGGAAAGAGAGGATCCTCTGGTGTATGATCCGTAACTCCGCGATGTTTGATATTTAAAGTAGAGACAATCTCTCGGGCAATGCGAAGGGCATCAGTATCATTTTCTGCCAAATGGTCTGCAACGCCAGAAATTTTTGTGTGAACTTCAGCACCTCCTAGCTCTTCAGCTGTGACGGTCTCACCTGTGGCTGCTTTGACAAGGGGAGGGCCACCTAAGAAAATAGTTCCTTGGCCACGCACAATTATTGTTTCATCGGCCATAGCTGGAACATAGGCACCACCTGCTGTACAGGAACCCATCACGACAGCAATTTGAGGTATTTTCTTTGCAGACATTCGTGCTTGATTATAGAAGATCCGACCAAAGTGATCTCGATCTGGAAACACCTCATCTTGATGGGGTAAGTTAGCTCCTCCTGAATCCACAAGATAAATGCAAGGGAGGTGGTTCGTTTCTGCAATTTCCTGAGCTCTCAAATGTTTTTTGACTGTAAGGGGATAGTATGTACCAGCTTTGACAGTTGAATCATTAGCTATGATCATGCACTCAAGGCCTTGGATACGTCCGATGCCCGTAATGATTCCAGCAGATGGAACTTCGTTTCCATAGAGATTGTAAGCTGCCAAGGCCCCTATTTCGAGGAAGGGTGAACCTATATCGAGCAGTTTTTCTATTCTTTCTCGGGGTAGAAGTTTTCCTCTTTCCTTTTGTTTATGAGTCGCTTTCTCTCCCCCTCCTTTCTGAACCTCTTTGAGTTTCATTTTAAAGTCATTCACAAGATTTTTCATGTGGATAGAATTTTCTTGAAACTCTGTGGAGGAAGTTGAAGGAAAGGTCATTTACACTCTCTCAATGGCAATCGCTGTTGATTCGCCGCCTCCAATGCAAAGACTCGCTATACCTCGCTGAAGGTTCTTTCTTGTCAGCGCGTTCAGGAGGGTGACGATGATGCGAGCGCCACTCGCCCCTATGGGATGTCCTAAGGCACACGCTCCCCCGAAGACATTGAGTTTTTCAGGTGGAATCTTTAAGTCCACCATGGCTGCCATGGCAACACAAGCAAAGGCCTCATTAATTTCAAAGAGATCCACATCATCCACGGACCAATTCAATTGAGCCATAAGGGTTCTAATCGCAGAAACAGGAGCGGTCGTAAACCATTCCGGTTCTTGGGCATAAGATGAATAGCCTCTTATGATTGCCTTGGGTTTGATCTCATGCTGAAGAGCAAAAGAACGACTGGAAAGAACAAGGGCTGCCGCACCATCACTAATGGAACTTGAATTGGCAGCCGTCACCGTTCCTTCCTTATCAAAGGCCGGTCTTAAAGTGGGAATCTTGTCAAACTTTACGCGAGTCGGACCTTCATCTATGTCAACAATCGTGTTTGTTGCTTCAATTGTGACGGGGGCAATTTCATGAGAAAAGGAGCCGTCTTCCGTTGCTTTAATCGCTTTTTGAGCGGAAGATATGGCAAAGTTATCTTGGTCTTCCCGGGAAAACTTATATTTGGCTGCGGTTCGTTCCGCAAAGACACCCATGTGCAAATGATCATAGGCATTCTCTAAACCATCATAAATCATATGATCGATGATGGTGCCATGACCCATGCGGTATCCTCCCCGCGCCTTATCAAGTAAGTAAGGGGCATTGCTCATGCTCTCCATACCACCTGCAACAGCAAGGTCAATGTCTCTCGCTGTAATTTCAGCAGCTGCGAGCATGACTGATTTCATGCCTGAACCGCATACTTTGTTGATGGTTGTACACGGAACACTTTTGGGAATGCCCGCACCAATTGACGCTTGTCTTGCAGGTGCTTGGCCCACACCTGCCGGGAGAACACATCCCATGAATACATCTTCCACCAGGTCTGGCTTAAGTCCTGCATCCTGAAGTGCGCCTTGAATAGCGATTGAGCCTAACTGGGGCGCTTTCAGAGGATAGAGAGTTCCTTGAAAAGATCCGTTAGGCGTGCGCTTCGCACCGAGTATATACACATCTTCTGTCATCTAGTTTCCTTTCGTTAATAATTCACGTCCAATGAGCATTCTTCTTATTTCCGAAGTTCCTGCTCCTATTTCATAAAGTTTTGCATCCCTGAGAAGGCGACCCGTTGGGAATTCATTCATATATCCATTAGCCCCTAAACATTGTATGGCACTTAGTGCCATTTGTGTGGCGCGTTCAGAGAGATATAAAATCACACCCGCCGAATCTCTATTAGTGACATGTCCTGCATCACAAGCTTTTGCAGTCGCATAAAGATAAGATCTGCAAGCATTCGTCGTTGTGTACATGTCTGCAATTTTACCTTGAATAAACTCAAATTCGCCAATGGGTTTTCCAAATTGCTCGCGCTCTTTCACATAAGGAATAACTATATCAAGACAGGCTTGCATGATTCCTAATGAACCGGCCGCAAGAATGATTCGTTCATAATTAAGACCGGACATCAAAACTTTTGCACCGTGATTGACTTCCCCAAGGACATGGCTGACTGGGACCTTACAATCTGTGAAGACAAGCTCACATGTTGGCGAGCCGCGCATACCTAGCTTGTCGAGCTTTTGGCTTGTTGTAAAACCCTTCATTCCCTTTTCAATAAGAAAAGCCGTAATTCCTTTGGATCCCGCCTCAGGATTTGTTTTAGCGTAGACAACCAGAACATCAGCATAGGGGCCATTCGTGATCCACATTTTCGTGCCGTTCAGGATGTAAGTTTCTCCTTCTTTTTTGGCAGAAAGCTTCATGCTCATCACATCTGAGCCTGATCCTGCTTCACTCATGGCGAGAGCACCAATATGCTCACCACTCGTAAGTTTAGGAAGGAATTTCATTTTTTGGTCAAGAGAGCCATTCAGTCTTATTTGATTTACGCAAAGGTTTGAATGGGCTCCATAACTCAGGCCAACGGATGCAGAAACCCTTGATATCTCTTCCATGGCAATCACATGTTCAAGATATCCCATGTTTGATCCGCCAAACTCTTCTTCAACCGTAATACCCAAAAGGCCGAGTTTTCCCAATTTTGGCCAAAGGTCGAGTGGAAATTCATCGTGTGCGTCAATCTCATATGCCCGGGAAGCCAATTCCTTGACGGCAAAGTCACGTACTGTCTTTCTGACAGCTTCAGAAACGCTTCCTAAATCGTGCACAAAACACCTCCATTTCAGCTTTAAACTATACCAGAAAAGCTAAAATTCCCCTAACTGAAAACAGAAAAGGGGCTTTTTTTTGGAGCAACAAATGAATTGCAAATTCTTCCTAATAGCGCCATATATGATGCTGGTCGGGTGATGTATGTTAAATAAGTTATTTGTCTTTCTTCTTTTTATTCAAACTGCAATAGCAGGTCATCCTGAAGTCGATGCCTTAGAAGCTCATTTCCAAAGATTACAATACGCACTAAAAACAGATGACGTGAAAGATGCGGAACGGGTTAAGACTCATCTCTCTATGATGGCTCAAGTCGATCAAGATGCTCGCAAGTTGTTTATGAAGCTTCAAGGGGAGAGGTAACCTTTACAGCAATGACGCTTTCTCATAAATTCATTCATCTCTTGCAACTTCTTTATAATATGCTTATTAAATACAGAGTATTTATTTACGTAATTAAGGTGAAAGAGTGAAACGGTATTTAAAAAAAATTCGTCATTTGATTGAAGGCTTTTTTGTATGGATTCTCTTTATTCTATTTCATTATATTTTGCCCGCCAAGATTGCTTTGCCTTTTGGAGGATGGATTGGGCGTACCGTTGGTCCGTTACTTCCTTTAAGTGAACGAGCACACTCCAGCTTAAAGAAGTGTTTTCCTGAGATTACGCGAGAAGAGTCAAAGAAAATCGTCGAAGAAATGTGGGAAAATTTTGCGAGACTCGCAGCAGAATATAATCACCCGAATGCTTTTTGGGATGGAACAAACCTTAAGGACATTGAGGTGGTTGGGCTTGAAAATCTTAAGGAATTTCAAAACGATGGTAAGCCCGGCATTATGTTTACGGCTCATACAGGAAATTGGCAAATGATTACCCTCGCTGCTAAGTCCATTGGTTTTGACCTCAGTTTGATGGTCAGAGGAGCTAACAACCCTTACGTTAACTATTTAATGATGAAGTGTGTCAACAAATCAGTAAAAGATGTCATTTCAAAAAAAGGCAAAGGACCACGTGACTTATTATCACTTATAAAAGGTGGAGATCATGTGCTTCTCTTGGTGGATCAAAAAATGGGCGAAGGTCTTCCCGTGCCCTTTTTAGGAAGAGAAGCTATGACAGCTAAGGGAGTTGCCAGAATGTACCTCAGGCAGGGTTGCCCCCTTTTGCCAGCAAGGTCTGAAAGACTGACAGGATCTAAATTTCGTGTGACCTTCTATCCTATGATTGATTTTAAGCCGAGTGAAGATACTGACAAGGATATGTATGACTTGCTCCTTCACATCAATACAATGATTGGAGAATGGGTTAAAGAACGCCCGAGTCAATGGCTTTGGATTCATCGACGTTGGAATGATGCATGAGAATTCTGGCAATTGATACGGCTGGTTGGGTTGCCTCTGTTGCTGTTTGGGAAGATGGAAATGAACAGAGCTTTCTTGAAGATCATGCGGATAAAGGGCAAGCCTCTTTGCTTCCAGATCTTGTAAGGAAAGCCCTTGGAGGCAAGAAAGTTGACCAAATCATTGTGAATAAAGGTCCAGGTTCATTTACGGGGATACGATTGGGTCTTGCCTTTGCGAAGGGCCTCGCCATGGGTTGGAACGTTCCCCTTAAGGGTTTAGATGGTTTTCGAATAACATATATGAATTTGGAACCACTTGATGACGTTTTGGTCCTCATTGAATCAAGGCGTCAGGATGTTTATGCTCAGCGTTTCAAGAAAGGAATTCCTGAAAATCCCCTGAGTTTAACCCGAGAAAATCTTGAAGAAATCCTAAGTACAAAAGAACAGCCTGTGATTACGGGGAGCGGAGTGAATGATCTTATCGCCGATCTTCAATACACAGAAATTAAATCAAAATTAAAGGGAGCTCAATGTCTCGCTTTGGCTTTCTTTAAAGGTCCCGAATATTTCTCAGATCCTCTCCCCTTTTATGTTAGAGAGGCAGATGTGTCGATTAATCAAAATTCATGCTTATCTCAAAGTTAACCTTTAAGGACGCGCAAGTTGCTGCGATGCTTCACCAACAAGCCTTTTATAAAGGCTGGCAAATAAAGGACTTTGAAGATTTTCTAAGAGAAGCGTCTATTAAAGGTCTTAAAACAACAGCTAACAATGAGGTCGTAGGATTTGTCCTCTGGCGAGAGCTTCTTGATGAGGCAGAAATATTAACAATTGTTGTGAGAGGTGACTCTAAGAGAAAAGGAATAGGAAGTTTTATTCTCGACTCTCTTTTTACTGAATTGAAACAAAAAGGGATACTCAATCTGTTTATTGAAGTTGCAGAAGATGACGAGGGAGCTCAACTATTTTATAAAGCTCATGGTTTTGAGTTTGTGAATAAACGTTCCCAGTATTATAAGAGAGAATCGGGTAAGAAAGTTTCCGCTCTCATCTTTATTAAAAGATTTTATTGAAGATAAATAAAAAAGACATTGTATGCTTATTTAATTTGTAATATATAAGACAAAATTTAATGGAAAAAAGTTTAAGAAAATGACAGAAAAAAAAGAATCAATGGATATAACCTTCTTAGTTGCTCAGATTGTTTCTGGTTATGTTTCAAAAAATACGATCAATTCTTCTGAAATCCCAAGCTTTATTGAACAAGTTCATCGGAGCTTAACCGAAGTTGGAAAAAGTAATTCTTATATTCAGCATGGCAGGATGACACCTGCTGTTCCGATTAATGAGTCTATTCAATCGGATTATATCATCTGTCTCGAAGATGGTCGTCGGATGAAAATGCTCAAGCGTTACTTAAGAACTGTTTATCATCTCTCGCCTGATCAATATCGTGAACGGTGGGGACTACCCAATGATTATCCAATGGTTGCTCCGAATTATGCAAAGAAGAGAAGCCGTTTAGCTCGAGATATTGGGCTAGGTAAAGGTAATATGATTTAATTTATATTTGTAATAATTATTGATTATACTCAATTTTATATTATAGGTTTTTATGATTTCCACTGATTTAGAAAAAAGCTGCCAACAAAAAGGTCTGCGAATGACAGACCAAAGACGTATTATTGTGCGCGTTTTGTCTGAATCTCAGGATCATCCTGATGTTGAAGCAGTTTTTAGAAGAGCAACAACAATAGACCCAAAAATAAGTCTTGCGACAGTTTATCGGACCTTGCGCTTATTAGAAGAAGCGAATATCTTAAGCCGGCATGATTTTGGTGATGGAAAATCAAGATATGAAGAAGCTTCTTGTCAACATCATCATCATCTTATTGATACGCGAACAAGTCATATTATAGAGTTTCATAATGAAAGGATTGAGTCCATTCTAAAGGAAATCGCGCGTGACTTAGGGTATCAACTTGTAGGACACCGTCTTGAGCTGTATGGTGTTCCCCTGAAAGGAAATGAAGTTGAACAACATGACACCTAAAGTTGAAAGCAAAGCTTTTGATCGATTTGCAAAAACACTTCCCATTTTGAAAGCAGGGAATTTAGAGGTGCGTCTCGCGAAGTCTGAGGATGATATTCGTGCAGCTCAAAAACTGAGATATGAAGTGTTTTATGAAGAGTGTGGTGCTAAGCCTGATGCTCTTGTTGAAAACCTCAAAATGGATGTTTCCCCCATTGATGATTTTTGTGATGTACTGCTTGTCATCGATCAAGCACATAATAAGGTCGTTGGTACGTATCGCTTTATGCTGCGAGAGGCGGCAGCAAGATATGGTGGATATTACACGGCTAATGAATTTGAGATTAGCAAATTAGTTGCTTTCCCAGGGCAAATTATGGAACTTGGACGGTCATGTGTGCGTAGGAGTTACAGAACAAAACCAACAATGCAGCTTCTGTGGCGTGGGATTGGAGCTTACATTCAGCTCTTTCACGTTTCTTTGTGTTTTGGATGTGGTAGCTTTTTAGGTACAGATTTTGAACAGTATAAACATGCCATTGCTTATTTGTATCATAACCATTTAGCCCCACCTGAGTTGCGTGCGAAGGCTCTGCCTGAACACTATCTTGATATGAATATGATGACACCAGATAAGGTTGATACAAAACTTGCAATGCGTCAAATGCCTGCATTGATTAAGGGTTATTTACGTGTGGGCGGGTATGTTGGAGAAGGTATTTATATTGATCATGACTTTAACTGCTTAGATGTTTGTATCATTGTCAAACGAGAAACAGTGACAGAAAGGTATCAACAAAGATATACAACCTCGTTCATAAATGAGGATATCTAATGCCCCATGCACGACTTCTCGCACTTTGGCGTATTTTTTTGATTATCGCTGTTTTCCTTGCGTTCACTCCAATATACTGGACTTTGCTTAAAATAAACCAAACAATAGGTTTTCGTTTTGGACGATTTTATCTTTCCACATGGAGAAAATGTTTAGGACATGAGCTTATTATTAAGGGTAAACTGTCGTCAGTTTCACCAACTCTTTTTGTTGCGAATCATAGCAGTTATATCGATATTTTGGTTTTAGGGACATTTATACCCGCACGTTTTGTAGCAAAACAAGAAGTTGCTAGGTGGCCTATCATGGGATGGCTCGCTACCAATCAAGGAACGATTTACATTGATAGGAGTCGAAACGCGATTGCCATAGGTACGGATAAACTGATTGAGCATTTAGATAATGGTGAAAGCCTTATCTTATTTCCAGAAGGAACAACTTCAGATGGATGTCGTGTTTTGCCCTTTGGAAGTTCCTTCTTTGATGTAGCCATAAAAAGAAATACAATCGTGCAACCCGTATCGATAAGTTATGCTGGATGGGATGGACTGACAATGCCTCAGTTTTTGAGAAAACTGTGTGGATGGGCGAGTCCTGAAATTGGCTTGCTCCCTCACTTGTGGCAGGTTGCCCAATTCGGTAAAATTCAAGTCATTGTTGAACTTCATGAGCCTTTAAATCCTCAAGCTTTTCCTTCTCGAAAAGAGCTGGCACAAGAGAGCTATGGAGCCGTTCAAAAAGGGCTTGTCAATGCTTTTGCAACACCCATCCTTGATCAAAGAGTGAAATATGTCACGTAAGAATCTGTACATTAAAACATACGGGTGCCAGATGAATGTTTATGATTCTGGACGTATGGCTGATATTTTAAAACCCCTTGGGTACCACTTAGCTGACACGCCTGAAAATGCGGATGTGGTTATTCTTAATACCTGTCATATTCGAGAAAAGGCAGATGAGAAGGTTTACTCTGATCTTGGACGGTTGCGTCCTTTAAAAGATGATAAGATGATCATTGCAGTTGGGGGATGTGTAGGACAAGCTGAAGGGGCTGAGATAATGAGGCGAGCTCCTTACGTTGATATTGTGCTTGGTCCTCAAACCTATCACCGTCTTCCAGAAATGATTGCGAGAGCTCACCGGTCTCAAGATAAATCCATGGGGCCTGGTCGAGGCGTTCTCGATGTGGAGTTTCCAGTTGAATCTAAATTCGACTATTTGCCCGAAGCTCATTCAGAAGTGGGGGCTTCGGCTTTTCTTGCGATCCAAGAAGGGTGCGATAAATTCTGTACGTTCTGTGTTGTTCCTTATACGCGAGGAGCTGAATATTCAAGACCCGTTGAGGACATTTATAATGAAGCTCAGCGCCTTGTGGAGGATGGGGCAAAGGAAATTACCTTACTGGGTCAAAATGTAAATGCCTATCATGGTGAAAAGAATGGGAATGAGTGGGGCCTCGGCAAACTCATGCAACACTTAGCTGAGATAAGAGGGCTTGAGCGTATACGTTACATGACATCCCATCCTCGTGATATGGATGAGGAACTCATGAGGGCTCACCGAGATGTTCCCCAAGTAATGCCATTTATGCATTTGCCAGTTCAATCAGGTTCTAACAAAATCTTAGAAATGATGAACCGTAAACACACCCGTGAGCATTATATTAAAATAATTGAGAATATAAGAAAGCATCGATCGGATATGGCTTTGTCCTCAGATTTTATCGTTGGGTTTCCTGGTGAGACGGATCAAGATTTTGAAGATACATTACATCTTGTGAGGGAAGTGCATTTCGCTCAAGCTTATTCTTTTAAATATAGTCCACGTATTGGAACACCTGGTGCTTCAATGGAAAATCAAATTCCTGAAGACGTAAAATCAGAACGTTTGCAACGTCTTCAAGATCTCTTAAACCAACAACAGCAAAGCTTTAATGAGGCCACCATTGGAAAGAGTTTACCCGTCTTGTTTGATAGATGTGGGCAACGCAAAGACCAGTATTTAGGCAAAACGCCTTATCATCAATCCGTATATGTTGAGGGAAATGAAAAATTGATTGGTCAAGTTGTTGATGTTACAATTGAAAAAGCGTTCGCTAATAGTTTGAAAGGTACTTTGATATTATAATTAAAAAATGCTAGTATTAAAAAAATATTAAAGGAAAATCAGATGGCTGAAAAATCTAAAAAGGGAGGAACGAAAAAAACAACAGCTCCTAAGGCTTCTAAAGCTAAATCAAAACCAACAGTCAAAGCACCAGCTTCAAGTAAGTCACGGTTGACCAAGGAAGAAAGAAACTGGGGAATGTTCTGTCACCTTGGAGCATTCGCTGGATTTATCATTCCTTTTGGAAATATTATTGCACCTCTTATTTTATGGCTCCTTAAGCGCGAAGACTCCTCATTTATCGATGCTCAAGGGAAAGAATCTTTAAACTTTCAAGTTAGCTTCACAATATACGCTTTTGTTTCATTGCTATTAATATTTGTATATATTGGACTTATAATATTTCCTATATTATTTTTCCTCTTTTTTATACTTGTGATTATCGCGGCAATAAAAGCACAAGATGGAGTTGTATACCACTATCCCTTATCTATTCGGTTGTTTTAAAGGTACGTACTATTCGCAACACAAAGACGGTCTCGACCCTCTTTCTTTGCTCTATAGAGTGCCTCATCCGCGGCTTCGATGATGTCTTTCCCTATTTTGCCGTGATTAGGATAAACTGAAATTCCTATGGAAATATTAAGTTCTTGAAGGGTTTGATTTCCAAACTTGATAGGTAATTTCTTTACGCTGTTTCTAAGTAATTCAGCCTTTTCAAAGGTTTCTGCTTCATTAGCTTCTCTTAATATAATAATGAATTCTTCTCCGCCAAATCTGCATATAATGTCACTTTCCCTAAAATGATCTCTAAGGAACTGTCCTAATGAGGTAAGGACTACATCTCCAGCTTCATGCCCATAGGTGTCATTAAATTTTTTATAATTATCAATATCAAACATGATAAGACCAAAACGTGAATCTGTTCTCTTGGCTTTAATAATTTCGTTTTGGAGCATTTCTTCCATATATCTACGATTATAGAGGCCCGTGAGGTAATCACGAATGGAAAGCTCGTGTAAGGATTCTCTCAAACGAATATTAGAAATCGTAATGCCTAAGTCGCTGGCGAGTCTTGCCAGAATAGTCACTTCTTCATAGGACAATTTTTCTTTGTCAAATGTAAGGGTTATAAGTCCGATTGTTTCATTGCCAACAATAATGGGAATACAAATATATCCCCCCTTGCTTAGAATATGATTACATCTTGGTTTTGGTTTTGTCTCTTGTACAGTGTAAACTTGATTCTGGAGGAGTGCCCAGCAATCTTGAGGACTGAAGGACAAGTTCGTTTGGCTTCCTTTTTCACCCCAGCAAGATACACACTCTAAAGAACATTTCCCATTTGTAAAAAGGAATAACTGTCCTGAAAAATTAGGGAATAGTTTTTGTGAATAATTAGAAAAAACTTCATAAACCTCATCATATTTTGTACAGGCAGGAAGAAGTTCACCGAGCTCACTTAATGTTTCTATGAGATGTGTTTTTTGAAGTAAAGCTTCAGATTTTGCAAGAAGTTCTTGATTTGTTTCGATCAATTTTTTATTAGCTTCAACCAAAGCCGCTTCTGCTTTTTTGACTTTGAAAAATGTCGGAATTTCAAATTTTGATTTCCTTTTGAGTTCAGGCTTATTTTTAAGGTATTTCTCAATATGTTCTTCTATATGATTCACATGAGCCATGATAAAATGGCAGTTATCATCTCCTTTAGCGCGGCATGTTAACTCAACAGCAACTAAAGGAACATTATAACTTTGTTCGCTCCAACCGGATGAATATCCTGCATTCATAATACATACAGGGAAATCACTCTTCTTTCCGGACTTAATCCAAGAATCAGCTTCAAATGAATAAGGATGATCATAATAAATGACGTAATTTTCATCAGGTGTTGGGGATGAATTTGGATCAATATTAACTTTTGCCCAACCTGTGTAAGCAAAATGAATAGGTCCAGCGGCTAGTTTATCTATCGGATCTTTAAGATTCATGTACTTATGAAAATGTTCAGCATCTTTCATGCCAATGGCATGACTAATATCGAAGAGGAGTTGTTGAGTTGTTTGAAGGGCTGCTTTACGATCTTTGTCACGATATAAGCTCATAACACACTCAAAGAAATCAACAGATAAAGAGGAGGCTCTAACAAGTAAATATCGCTCACCAGCAATCTTTATTGTGGCTTCGCTAATGTTTGTTTCTCGGTCTTCAAAAAAGCGACTTACATTTATTTCTGCTTTTGCGAATACATCTTCAAATTTTGCCGGTACCTTAACTGTTTTGAGCATTTTAGTTTATGTTTCTAAAGCGTTAATTTGATAGAGCATCTTACAATTTATCGAGTTAATTTTTTGTTAAATTTATCAATTTATGTTGGGGTGCAAACGCTTAAGAAAAACAAAATGGGATAAAATCGATTTTCTTCTTGAAAATGACATGATCCTGGTTATGATGACGCCAATTGGATTTAGCGTTTGCGGGCGTAGCTCAGGGGTAGAGCACAACCTTGCCAAGGTTGGGGTCGAGGGTTCAAATCCCTTCGCCCGCTCCAGCCTTCGCCCTAATGGGCTTCGGCTGGCAAGCCAGCTGGAGATCGTTAGGGCGTAGGCTGTCCGACGAAACTCAGAAGGAGTGTAGGCGGACTGCAACATTTTCTCGGGGGGCAGCATTTCTCATGGAAACCATACAAGATATCCTCGATCTACTTGCGCAAAGCATTGGAAAAAAAGTTGCAGAAAAATATAAAAAAGCTTCACAAGCGTTTGTAAAAGGTTATTTTGCAAATGTTCCCATGGAAGATTTGAAGGAAGAATCTATTCTCACTCTTGAAGAGTCGGTCTTTAATATATGGACCTTTATTCAAATGAGGGAAAAGAATAAAGCAAAAATCCGGATCTATACGGAAAAACAAGAAACTAAACTTAAAACTCAACCCAAAACAATCGTTGAAATTCTCAACGATAACATGCCATTCCTTGTCGATTCTGTCACGGCTGCTATTAATAGTTTTGGCTATCCCATACACTTACTTATTCATCCTGTTTTGCAAGTCAAAAGAGATAACAAACAGGTTTTAGAGAGCATCATTGATACAGTTTCAGATCACGATAAAGACTCTTATGAGTCCTTTATTCACTGCGAAATTCCTCAGACTTTGTCTCCAAAAAAATGTCAGAAGTTAGAAGAAGACATTCTAGGTGTACTGGAAAATGTGCGATGTGCCGTTGAAGACTGGAAGTCAATGCGTAACCGGCTGTCCCAGATAATTAAAGGCATTAAAGATGTCCCTCCACACGTATCAAAAGGTGAACTTGAGGAGATTCTTTCTTTTTTGAGCTGGATTGAAGACAATCACTTTACCTTTCTTGGTTTTTGTGAATACAAGCTTGTTCCAGGGCAAAAGACATTAAAAGAGAGTTTGCAACCTGTTGAAGGTATGGGGGTACTACGTAATCCTAAAGATCAAGAAATAAATAATATATTCGAAGGAGTTGAACTGACGCCTTCTAATATTAAATATCTAAATGAGCCAAATTCCTTAATTATTAACAAGACATCGAAGTTATCTGTCATCCATAGGCGTGATACTATGGATGCCATTTCCATAAAACGCTTTGATAAAAAGGGACAAATGATTGGACTTTATCAATTTGTCGGACTTTTTACGTCCGTTGCTTATAGTCGAAGTGCGCGCGATATACCTCTGTTAAGAAGGAAAATCTCACGAATTTTAGAGAAGTCGGGATTATCTGAGAATTGGCACGATGGTAAAGCGTTAATCCACATATTAGAGTCATTTCCAAGAGACGAGCTTTTTCAAGCCGATGAGGACTGGCTTTTTAAAACAAGTATGAAGGTTGTTCAAATTCAGAATCGTCAGCGTCTCACTCTTTTTATACGAACAGATAAATTTGAGAGGTTTGTTTCCTGTTTAGTTTACATTCCTCGGGACAGATATGACAGTGATCTAAGATCTAAAATTGCTTCTATTTTAGAGAATGAAATGGATGCTAAGTTGATGAGTTGGCAAACCCAACTTGGAGAACTTGCGTTTGCTCGTGTTCATTACATATTTAAACTCCAGCATAAGGGGAGTTGGGACTATGATGTTAACGCTATCGAGCAGGTTCTCATCCAAGCCTCACTGACATGGAAGGATCAGTTGAAGCAAGCCTTATATGATGGGTTTGGAGAAAAGAAAGGCTTAAAGTTATATGATCAATTTGGGAATGGATTTACAAAGGGATATCAAGAGAAGTTTACACCGAAGGAAGCTATAGTTGATATTGATGAAATTGAACATGCTCTGGCAAAATCTCGCATCAGAACGAATCTTTCATTAGATGGTGAAGGTCAAGAAACCTCTCTTAACTTTAAATTATACTCACTCGATGGACCTGTATCTCTTTCAAATGTTCTCCCAGTTTTAGAGAATATGAACCTTCGGGTTTTAAGTGAAATCCCATTTATTGTGACACTTGCAAATAATACGAAAGTTTGGATCCATGATTTTGAGACGGAAACTCGAGAAGGTGAACCTTACGAATTAGAACATGTTAAAGCGAACTTTCTCGAAGGTTTTAGTCGAGTTTGGAGAGAAGAAGTCGAAAATGACGGCTTTAACAGGCTGATATTAAAAGCAAAGTTGGACTGGAGAGAATGTCAACTGATTAGAGCTTACGCGAAGTATATAAGGCAGCTCCAAACGACATTTAGTCAGACTTATATGGAAGATGTTCTGGCAAAATATCCTCAAATTTGCAATCTCATGATCAAACTTTTTTCTGTGTTGTTTTCACCAGATTCCAAAGAAGATCGGGAAGATGCTCGTTTAGAAATCCTTAGCAGAATTAAACACCTCTTGTTGAGAGTGGATAATCTTGATGAAGACCGCATCCTCAATAAGTTTGTTAATGCAATTAATTCAACACTGAGGACGAATTATTATCAAAAAAAGGATAATAAACCAAAGCCTTATCTCTCCTTTAAAATCGATTGTACAGCCATTGATGAAATGCCTCTTCCTCGTCCCAAGTACGAGATATTTGTGTACTCAACGCGCGTTGAAGCCATTCATTTGAGGGGTGGTAAAGTTGCTCGTGGAGGAATCCGTTGGTCAGATCGTAAGGAAGATTTCAGAACGGAAGTTCTAGGCCTGATGAAGGCTCAAATGGTGAAGAATGCTGTGATTGTTCCTGTTGGGTCTAAGGGTGGGTTTATTGTGAAGCATCTGCCTCTTAAGGCCGATCGGGCTGCCATTATGGATGAGGTGATTTCTTGTTATAAAACAATGATTCAAGGACTCTTGGATATTACGGATAACATTAAAGGGACAGAAATTGTATATCCAAAGCATGTTGTAAGGCGGGATGAGGATGACCCTTATCTTGTTGTTGCAGCAGATAAAGGAACCTCAACGTTTTCAGACTTTGCGAACCAGATCTCTGCTGAATATGATTTTTGGTTAGGAGATGCCTTTGCCTCTGGTGGATCGTCTGGATATGATCATAAAAAGATGGCCATAACTTCAAGAGGAGCCTGGGAATCTGTAAAGCGTCATTTCCGTGAGATGAATATTGACGCGACTTCCTATGAATTGACAGTCGTTGGTATTGGAGATATGTCAGGAGACGTATTTGGCAATGGAATGCTTCTTTCCGGTCACTTAAAACTTTTAGCTGCGTTTAACCACCTCCACATATTCATTGATCCATCACCTAACCCTGAACAAAGTTTTATTGAAAGAAAAAGACTCTTTGATTTGCCTCAATCAAGTTGGGCAGACTACAACCCCTCTCTCATTTCAAAAGGGGGGGGCGTATTTGATCGAAAAGCAAAATCCGTAAATCTCTCTCCGGAGATAAGGGCTCTCTTAGATATTACGGAGGAATCACTTACTCCCGATGCGTTGATTCGTGCTATCTTAAAAGCTCAAGTTGATCTCATGTGGTTAGGCGGAATCGGAACTTATATAAAGTCAAAGAGTGAAACTAATGCTGAAGTGGGAGATCGAGTAAATGATTCTCTTCGTATTAATGGTAATGAGGTAAGAGCAAGTGTTATCGCAGAAGGAGCGAACTTGGGCGTAACCCAACTTGGGCGTATTGAATATGCTAAAAAAGGAGGCCACATCAACACCGATGCCATTGACAACTCAGGAGGAGTTGATTGCTCTGACCACGAAGTAAATATTAAAATCTTGTTGAATCAAGTCATGGTTAAAGGTGAGCTGACGCTGCAAAAGAGAAACACTCTCTTAGAGCAAATGACAGATGATGTTTCAAAACTCGTTTTAAAAGACAACTTCTGGCAAAATCAAATTATCAGTATTTTAAACTACCAGGGCAATCGACTTCTAGAAGAGCAAGCACGTTTGATGCGGGATTTAGAAGACGAGGGACTCCTTAATCGTGCTCTAGAGGGTCTTCCAGATGAGATTGAAATCAGTCGTCGAATTGCCGATCGGCAAGGTTTAACAAGACCTGAACTCGCGGTTCTTTTAGCCTATTCAAAGATTTCTCTCAATCACCAACTTATTCACTCTGAAATCCCGGATATTTCTATTCTTCAACCCAGACTCTTTAGTTATTTTCCTGAAGTGCTCCAAAAGATCTATGCAGAAGAAATTAAATCCCACCCCTTAAGACGTGAAATAACAGCGACCCTTTTTACAAACAGTATTGTTAACCGGATGGGGGTAACATTTATTCATGAAATGAAGAGACTATCGGGTGTTGAAGGGGCAGATGTTGCGAGAGCCTATGTTGTTGTGAGAGATCTCCTTGACCTTATTACACTTTGGCGCGAGCTAGAGACAATGGAGACATTATCCGTCGACTTTCAAACCAAGCTAATGATTGATATATACCAGAATGTCAAAAGGTTTACAGATTGGTTTTTAAAATATGAAATCAACCATGATATTGAAAGCAAGTTGAAATATTTTAAACCTTCGTTTGAGATATTGCGATCGGAGCTTTCCTCTCTATTTTCAAAGGATCAACGAACTGCCTATGAAACGCGCATAGAGGATTATGTGGATCAAGGTTTGACCCCTTCACTTGCAAACCGATTGTTAGGATTAGAATTTTTAGTATCTGCACCAGACATTATTATTTTGAGCAAGCAATCCACTATTGATGTCAGATTAGTTGCAAAAGTTTATTTCGCGCTTGGTGGGCAACTTGGATTTGAATGGATCAGAAAACAAACCTTTAATCTTTCAGGTGAAACCCATTGGCATCAAGAGGCAGCAAATGCCCTTATTGAGGAATTGTATAAGACTCAAAAAGAACTAACACATCTGATACTGAGTAAGGAAAAGAATATAGAAAAGCTTTTTGGTCTTGATGGGGCAATTTCTAAAACATTTCTGAATGCATCCTCTGCGGCGTCAGTATTAGCAGACTTAAAAAATGCGGCTTCTTTAGATTTTGCTATGTTAACGGTTATGAACCGCCAGTTAAAAATGTTGATCGCTTAGGTATTCGAAAGTTAGATAATGATTCATTCTTATGATCTTGGGCTTTATGTCCATTGGCCTTTTTGTCTCTCGAAATGTCCTTACTGTGATTTCAATAGTCATGTGCGCGAGAGTATTGATCAAAAGCGGTGGAAAGAAGCTTTGCTAAAGGAGCTTGAATCCTCTGCAGAAGGCCAATCGGACAAAAGGCTTATCAGTCTATTCTTTGGGGGTGGGACGCCCTCACTGATGGATCCAGACACAGTGGTAGCCGTCATTGAAAAAGCGAAGTCACTTTTCACTCATGACCAGATAGAGATTACGTTAGAAGCCAACCCAAACTCCGTAGAAGCGGGTCGGTTTAAGGCTTATAGTGAGGCGGGGGTGAACCGTTTATCCCTTGGCGTTCAATCATTGAATGATGAGGCCTTAGCTTTCTTAGGGAGACGTCATTCTGCAAAAGAAGCCCTCAAAGCTATTGAAATTGCGAGGGCCTATTTTCCTCGTTATTCTTTTGATTTGATCTATGCACGCCCCCATCAAACCCTTGAGTCTTGGAAAGCAGAGTTGAAGGAAGCTCTGGCTTTAGCCGGTGGCCATCTTTCTTTGTACCAATTAACAATTGAGCCTCAAACAGCCTTTGCAACCCGCCTCGCAAGAGGTGAGCAAATGACGCTTGAGGAAGATCCTGCAGCCTTTATGTATGAAGAAACGGAGAGAATGATGAGTGAGGCAGGAATCCCCGCCTATGAAGTGTCAAATTATGCCGTACCCTCCCAGGAGTGTCTTCATAATCTTCTCTATTGGAACTTTGGAGACTATATAGGCATTGGACCTGGTGCCCATGGACGTGAGAGTCAGGGGACAGAAAAGTGGGCTTTGACGCGTTTTAAAGCGCCAGAGACGTGGCTTGAGGCGGTTGAGAGGCAGGGGCAAGGGCTTGACACATCAGTCAGTCTTACCCCTAAAGAACGTCTTCAAGAGTTCACATTGATGGGTCTGCGTCTAACTCAAGGTTTAAGTCTTGCGCGACTTACAGAAGAGACAGGTTTAACCCTTGATGAAGCGTATTCAAATGAAGCGTTGATGACACTGGAACGTGAAGGTTTACTCATGCGTTCTGAAACACATCTGATCCCAACCTTCGAAGGCCGTTTGCGGTTAAATAGCGTGATTCAGTATTTATTAGGTTAAGCAATTTCAAGTTCCAGCCTCGTCATTGCTTTGTCACCTACTGCTCCTTATAACTGTAAAGGGAGCTTATGCTCCTTGATCGACCTCTTTATAATCCTTAGACAATTCAGCTTCGAGTTCCTCAATTGTGGGAAGGGCTGTTTGAATTTCATCTGGGATTGCCTTGGTAAGACGGTATTCTGCCAAACTAATCGGTTTTGACATATCTCGCAAGGCATACTCCGCAAGGACCTCATCTTTCGTTTTACAAAGGATCAGTCCAATTGTAGGACTATCACTGGGGTGCTTAAGCAGATCATCAACAACGGATAAATAGAAGTTCATCTTGCCCGTATGCTCTGGTTTGAAGGCTTTATCCTTGAGCTCAATGACCACAAAGCAACGAAGTTTTAAATGGTAAAACAGTAAATCAATGAAAAAGTCCTGCTTACTCACTTCAAGAGGATACTGTCTGCCCACAAACGCAAAGCCTGAGCCGAGTTCGATGAGAAACTTTTCAATATGAATAATAAGCGTTTTCTCAACTTCTCTTTCATGAGCTTCTTGGCCAATGCTTAAAAAGTCAAAGACATAGGGATCTTTTAAGGTAGCATGTGCGAGATCAGATTGAGGGGAGGGAAGAGTATCTTTAAAATTCGTGATGGCTTTGCCTTGTCTTTTATGGAGACCCAATTCAATTTGATGGATCATTACGGATCGCGACCAACCTTGTTCGATTGCCTTATTCATGTAAAAGAGTCTGAATTCGCGCTCTTTCACTTTTTCCATTAAGATTACATGATGATACCAAGGCAATTCTCCAGCAACCTGCTGGAGAAATTCAGATTCAGGATATAGCTCTGCAAATCGTCTCATGTTATGAAGGTTAGCAACACTAAAACCTTTCATTTCTGGAAAGGCATTAGAGAGATCTTTACTCAGATTTTGAATAACTTTAGCACCCCATGATTGAGTATTTTGCTTGTTTAGAATTTGCGTTCCAATGTGGTGATAAAGTAAGATCAGCTCGGTGTTAACCGCTCGAGCTGCTTTATAACGACTTGTAGCAACTCGGTTCTTGAGTTCCTCTAAAAATGTTGCATATTCATTCGAAAGGATGTCTATAGTCATGCTTAGCTCTCCTTGATTAAGATTTTTTCAGAACAAGAAAATATGAAGGAACGACTGCTCCTATACAGATCATTTCTTAAATAATAGCGGATTGCAAGAAAAAAGAAGGGTAGACCCCAGATTGAGTTGAAGAATTATTGACTCAGAATCAAAAAATCATTTAAATATATATGATAGATTTGGTTTTGAAATCTAATCATTGACTTTTAAGAAATAGGAATTGATACCTGATACGTTACGGGGTACAATAGGATGATTCTAACATAAAGCTTTCCCACAAGCTCGTCATTGCGAGGAGCGAAGCGACGTGGCAATCTATTTAACAAGAAGAAACATGGATTGCTTCGTCATGGCTATGCCATTTCTCGCAATGACGACTTTTGATTGTGTTCAATTACATACAGATTAGGTCCATTAGGAGAGACAAAATGAAGATAATGCACAACCCGCCTCATCCAGGGGAAGTATTAAAAGAACTCTATCTTGATCCTCTTAATCTGACGGTTACTGAGGCAGCGAAGGGACTTAAAGTAACGAGAAAGACTCTCTCAGCTATTATTAATGGTCGAGCTGGAATTAGTTCCGATATGTCGATAAGATTTGCGAGAGCATTTAATACTACACCAGAAAGCTGGCTCAATCTTCAATTGCAATATAACTTATGGCATTCTCAGCAAGAGATTGATGTCTCAGATATAAAAGTATTTTCTGACGTTAAGTCTCAGAGAAAACCCTAAGCTTAATCCACTCCCAGTAAATCTTTCAACTCCCCGATCCGCTCATTCGTGATTAATGCTTTCCAACTATCTTCACTGATTTGGGAACACTTAAGGCGACCAAACCCAACCCAGGAATCACGGTATTTAATCCACGCGCGTTGTGTTTTTTTGATTGAATCAGGAGTGATGCCTGAGGTATCGGAATAGAAAAAATCAGGGCTCAGCTTTTGTAATTCTTTATAGAGTTCATTTAATTTGGTATCAGCCTCTTTAAAGTCAGCCTCAGAAGCCATTGGGATCTGACATTTTTGACTATCGTTTACTCTTTTGATAAATCGGTCTTTTAAGTCTTCTTCTTCTCCTATTATCATGGCTGCCCTAGCTGTTCCACTAATATCAACCTCTCCTCTTGTTCGTTTTTCTTGATAAGTTTTGAAAGCATCATACAACTTCTCGAAAGCAAGCTTTTCTTGAGGAGTCAGGGTTGAGATGAATGAATCTACAACCTTCTGCTTCTTTACGTCTTCTCTTCTTGAAGCCAGAGAAGCACAATAACCCATCATAGCGCCACTTGTGAGATCATCACAAATATTAAAGGGCTCATTCTCTTTTAGGGTTTTAAGCCTTTCCAGATGCTTTAAGCGAAGGTCGAGTTCAGCAGGTGCTCCTTCAAAAGCGCACGCATAATGCATGGCAATATCGAGATTCTTTTTTACACCATATCCATTGGCATAGAGCATGGTGAGGATATCAACTCGATTCTCAGCTCCTGCGCAGTAACGCGCTTTTACATAATCAGGAGCTGCTGTAAAACCATAATAAAGGTCATCAACGTCACAATCCGTAAGGGCAACTAACTTCTGATCCGCAAAGTCTTCTGGAGGAGGCCCAATGTTTTCAACGGCACTGCACTTCTTTTTATACTCTGTCTCTATGTCTGCTTTAGCGTTTGTTATAAGACATACATAAGCTATCATGAGAATTGTCTGCCGAACCATTTCCTATTCCTTTTAAAATAAATTTATACAGTTCATCAGGATCAACGAACTGAATCTCCATGTCCAAAACATGAACTTTCATTTGCCAATCTTTTGGGAGTTTTACCCAGTCCTTACGGGTAGTAACAAGAGGCTCTTTGAGTTTATAGAGAGTCTCCAAATTGCTTTCTCTATAGGGATGATGATCAGGAAAACTATGAGTTTCGATTAGCTCAACTTCCTTCTCTTTGAGGGAGTTATAAAATTTCTGTGGAAATCCAAGGCCGCAAAAAGCAATGGCTTTTGATATCTTTAAAGGTTGAGTCTTAATAAATGCTTGAAAGGTTTCTTCTGAGAATCTCTGATTTTCTTCTCCGATGGCAATGATGGCACTCGATCGTTTAAGACCTTCCTCTATAGATTCTCTTAAGGGGCCAGCAGGAATCACTTTACCATTCCCAAAGCCTTGATGTTGATCCACAACCACAAAGGAAATATCTTTATGAAGTGAATGTGTTTGATGTCCGTCATCAAGAATAATGATTTCAGCCCCATTCTCTATGGCCTCTTCAACACCGAGTGGTCGGTCCTTCGCGACCCATGTGGGTGCATGATGTGCAAGGAGGAGAGGCTCATCCCCCACTTCAAGAAAAGTATGAACCTCTGGGTTTACAAGCAACGGACCTAGTGCATTTCCTCCATATCCTCGAGTCACGAAATGAACCTTATGGTTCTTACTTTGTAACAACTGGCAGAGGGCAATGGCCGTTGGTGTTTTTCCTGAACCCCCACTGATGATATTACCAACACTGATAATGGGTATGGAGTATTTCTTGGGTATGGTGAAGGATCTTAATATATGACCTACTCTTCCATAGACCCATCCCAGCGGTGTTAAAAGAGTTGCGAGAAAACCAGGCTTCCCATACCAGAATGCAGGGGCCATCATTCTCTAATCTCATTTAAATATTTGAGGTGAGGGTTGAGAAGCTTCATGAGTTGCTCAATTCCTTTGGTTCGATAGGATTTTAGTGGATCTGGCTCATCATAGGATTCCTTATGTTGCTCAAGCTTTGAGGAAACAAATGCTGCGATATCCCTTTCGTTCTGAACACTTTGGCTTAAGCTGAGAGAATTAAGAGTATGATATAACTGAGGATTATTGAAGACATGGGGGCCATGAAGAACAAAAGCTCCCATTTGAGAGGCTTCAATGGGATTATGCCCTCCTTTCGGGATAAGGGTTGCTCCTATTAAGACGACTGGGGAAAGTGCGTAAAAAAGTCCCATTTCTCCCAGCGTATTTCCAATATAGATTTGTATATCTTTCAGAGGTTTTTTTTCCGTTCTTAAGGAAGCAGAGAAACCCATTTGATGGGCCTGCGTTTTCAGGAATTCGCTTCTTTCAATGTGGCGAGGAACAATGATAGTCAGCAAATCAGGAAACTCTTTTAATAAGAGTTGGTGAGCCTTGAGAACAATCTCATCTTCCCCCGGTTGGGTGCTGGCTGCAAGCCAAAGGGGTCTATTTGCGATAGCTTTCTTAAGCTCTTTCAGTTTTGTTTCATCAACAGGTAAAGGAGGCATTAATAGTTTTGCATTTCCCATGACGCAAACATTATTTGCACCGAGTTGATTAAAATAGGCAGCCTGTTCTTCCGATTGGACTGCACAGAGCTCAAGTCTTGAAAGAAGAGGAGAAATCAGGTTCTTAAGTTTTTTCCAATTCTTAAAGCTTTTCGAGGAAATGCGCCCGTTGAGGAGTAGGGTTGGAATACCTCGAGATTGGGTTTCATGGAGAAGATTGGGCCAGAGTTCAGACTCAATCCAGATAGCAAGATCAGGTTGCCAATGATTCAGAAAACTTGTTACCGCTTGAGGTGTATCTATAGGTGAAAATTGGTGGGTGACATGCTTGGGAAGTCTTTGACTCACAACTTTGGCCGAGGTGGGTGTTGTGGTTGTCAGCAAAACATGGATTCCTGGATACTGCTTTTGAATGGTTTGAATAATGGTTAGAGCCGCCATAGCTTCACCCACACTCACAGCGTTAACCCAAAGCAATGGCTTATGTGGTTTCTTGACCTTTGATTTTCCAAAGCGTTCTTGAAGACGTGTCTTGTCTTCATGTCCCTTTTGAATTCTCCAGGAAAGATAAGGAATTAGAAGGGGAGAGACGATCCAGGAAAGAGTATAATAGGTACTTCTGAGAAGGCTCATACTCCCCCCATTTGACCACAATACTGATCTGCTTGTTGAGTAATGGAATTAAGCGTTGTTTCAAGTTCAAATCTTAAGTCTTCATCCTCTCGATCATTGTTTTCCAAATCAATCATAGGGCCGTAAATCACGACTCCTTTTCCAAAAGGAAAAGGAAGAAAGAAACGGTCCCAGCTTTTCATAAATGAGCCTCTCGTTGATGAATAGGCAATCGGCATAATTGCAGCTTTTCCAAGACGAGCCATTTGAATAATTCCTAAGCTTGCTTTGTATCTTGGACCTCTGGGGCCATCGGGTGTTACACCTGCTGACTCGCCTTGTTTCAAGGTTTTGACGCAATTGAGTAGAGCTCGCCGACCGCCTTTGTTTGAAGACCCTGCGATCCAGCCATAGCCAAAATTTTGTGTGGTTCTTGCGATAATTTCCCCATCCGGATGGCTTGAGATGAGCATGTGAAGTTTGTGTTGTCCTCCCCAAACTTTGAACATCATGAGAAGTCTTCCATGCCAAAAACAGGCGATAACGGGTTTGTTTTTTTTCCAGTAGGGGCTTGGATGCTCACGCCCATAAAAAGTCCATTTCCCTGTAAGCCAAATAAGTCTGACGTATTGGGTAATGAAAAAGGCTGCAAGCCTACGGACTGTTGATGACCTTCGAATTTTCTTTAAGAGTGACAATCACTTATCTCCTATGAGGCAACTCTAAAGTTTTCTGTCTCAAATTGAAGCTCCACAAGACGGGCATAGGTTTTATTATTTTTAAGAAGTCCTTTATGGGTTCCCATTTCGGATATTTCACCATCTTCCACCACATATATCATATCCGCATCCACAACCGTTGAAAGTCGGTGTGCAACAACGATCGTCGTCCGCCCGTCCATAAGTCGGTCAAGGGCGGCTTGAACTTGACGTTCAGATTCCGTATCGAGGGATGAAGTGGCTTCATCGAGAAGGAGAAGGGGGGCATTTTTGAGCATAGCTCTTGCAATGGACAAGCGTTGACGTTGGCCTCCAGAAAGCCTAACACCTTGTTCTCCCACCATGGTTTCATAGCCTTGAGGTAGAGTTTTAATGAAGCTATCAGCAGCAGCGCCTTTTGCGGCACCAATGATTTCAAGCTCATTCGCTGATTGGCGCCCATAAGCAATATTGGCCCTTACCGTATCATCAAACAGGATGACTTCTTGACTGACTAGGGCGATTTGTGACCTTAATGAACCTAATGTTACATCCCGAATATCAATCCCATCAATCTTTATGGAACCTGATGTGACGTCATAAAATCGAGGGATAAGATTAAGAAGAGTTGATTTTCCTGATCCCGAAGGTCCAACAAGAGCAATTCTTTGGCCCTGCTGAATACTCAATGTAATGTCTTTTAAAGCAACCTTACCGTTTGGATAAGAGAACCCAACATTTTTGAAACTGATATTCCCTTTTTTTACAATGAGGTTGTTTGCCTTTGATCGAGCAACAATAGAAGGTTTTAGATCAATTGCAGAAAACACACGAATGGCTGCAGCAAGACCTTCTTGGAGGTTTGCATTAAGGCCAGCGAGACGTTTCATGGGCTCATATGCCAAAAGAAGTGCTGTAATAAAGGAAATGAAAGTGCCAGTGGTTCGGTTCCCTGCGATGACCTGAGATCCTCCATAAAGGATCACAATGACGATGGCGATGCCTCCTAGTGTTTCCATAATCGGATGAGCGGCTGATCTTACACGGCCGCCTTTGATATTCAATCGACAGAGATTATCGATGAGACGAGAGACTCTCTTCTTCTCATAAGGTTCCATAGCGTAAGATTTCACAATCCTCATGCCTTGAAAGACTTGGTGCAGAAGAACGGTAAACATCCCCATTTCTTCTTGTGTATTATGGGAAACTCTTCTCATTTTTTGACCAATTTTAACAATAGGTACAATAGCCACAGGAAAGACAAAAAAGGCGAGTGTTGCAAGGAGCCAGTCTTGATAGAACATCAATCCCACAAGAAAGATAATAGAAAGTGTGTCTTTCCCCATACCAGTAAGAGCTGTTGTGACGGCATTTCGCATAAGATTAACATCATTGGTAAATCGTGAGACAAGCTCGCCACTTGAGCGAGCGTGGAAATAGGCAAGATCAGCTGTGATAAAGTGGTCAAAGAGGCGCTTTTGAATGTCAGCAATAATCTTCTGTCCCACATAAATCATGGTATAAGACTCACCAAAACTTGAAAGACCCTTCACAATGAAGATGGCCAGAACCATGAATGCAACTTGATAAAGCATATCTGTGTTACGGGCGACAAACACATCATCGAAGAGAGGCTGGAGCATTTGTGCAAGGAATGCAGTTGTAAGAGCTGCAATGGCCATGCATATAAGCCCGCCAAATATATGAAAACGGTAGGGTTTTATGTATTCATTCCACAAGCGACTCACAAGAGAAAGGCTTGCTTTATCTGAAAATAAATCAAGAATTTTCATCGATTAACTCTAATCATTTGTTTTTTTTTAATCGATTAGGTACGAAAATACAATACCTAGATAAAGTAGAAGTCCAATATATATATTGGATTCAAAACGTTTTAGGCAGTTGAGAGGGTTATCTATTCTTAAAGTTAAGACTTGCCAAAACAAAAGGAGGTAAATAAAAATCCAAAAAACCCAATAAATCCAATGGAGTTTTGCTAAGGCTCCTGCATATCCCCAGAGAAATAGAGTCCCTCCATAAACAACAGAGAGGAATATTCTCGGTTTTTGAGCCACTGCAATTGAGGAGGATTTCACACCGACCATCAAGTCATCTTGAATGTCTTGAAAACCATAGATTGTGTCATACCCGAGAGTCCAAAGAATAGCCCCTGCATAAAACATCAACGGGATGAGCGACAATGTGTTTTCAAGACTCAACCATCCCATGATAAGGCCAATATTAAATGTAAGTCCCAGAAAGGCTTGCGGCCAATAGGTAATTCGTTTCATCCAGGGATAAAGAAAAATAAGAATAAGAGCTATAAATCCTGTTAATATAACAGGATAGGGGAGCATAAAGAGAATGAGTGCACCCCCAAGGAGAAGAGTCACAAGAAAGACTTTTGCTTGGTAAGGAGATAGCTCTTCAGACGCAAGTGGTCTTACTGCAGTTCGTTTCACTTTTGCGTCATATTCCTTATCAATTAAATCATTATAAACACACCCGGCACTGCGCATGAAGATAGCACCGAGTGCAAAAAGAAATAGAAGATTTGAGGGAGGAGTATTCTGGCTTGCAAGAGCAAGCCCCCACCAAGCTGGAAAAAGGAGGAGCAATATTCCAACAGGTCTATGGAGTCGAGCAAGTCTTATATATGGGGAAATGGATTGTGTGATGACTCAGTCCTCTTTTTATTTTTTAGGATTATATCCTATTCGATCCAAATTGAAACTTGAATTGATCTTCAGGGATATGTAAGACATAAATTTATGATTCGGCTTTATCTTGAAAATGTACTCCCTGCAGATCATGTGCTTTCCTTAGGTGAGACTCAAAGTCATTACCTGCTCAAAGTTATGCGCCTCAAGGAAGGAGATGAGATTCTCGTTTTCAATGGCCTTGATGGGGAATGGAAAGCAAAGCTTATCGATTCATCAAAGAAATCTGCCTCGCTTCAAGTCCAAGAACAAACGAGGAAGCAAGTTAAAGGACAAGATCTCTGGCTACTCTTTTCTCCTTTAAAACCCAAACGGCAAGAGTTTCTTGTGGAGAAAGCAACGGAACTAGGTGTGTACTGTCTTTGTCCTGTTTTGTGTGAAAGAACATCCATCCCAAAGGTTAACCTTGAGAAAATGAAAGCGCATGTGATTGAGGCTGCAGAGCAAAGCGGTCGGTTAAATATTCCTGATATTAAGCCTCTGACCCCTCTGAAAAAGCTTCTTGAGAATTGGCCACTTGAAAGGCAACTTATTTTTGGGGATGAAAGCCTAACCGCTCCTGCTCTTAATACGTTTGAACTTAAAGAACCTCTAGCCTTTCTCGTGGGTCCCGAAGGAGGATTCACCTCTCAAGAATTCGATCTCTTGAGATCCAAAGGTAAGGGCGTTACATTGAGTTCCAATATCCTTCGTTCAGAAACTGCCGCTCTCGTTGGCGTTAGCTATTTAGGGTTGAAGACATTAAGTTAAAACGGCCCAAAGCCTTCATCTTTGAAGTTCATTAATGACCCTGCACCTGCTGATAAGGTTGCAAAAAGCGCACCTGTTTGTGGAAGGATCTTTTGCATAAAATAGCGCGCTGTATCAATTTTCCCTTGATAAAAGGCCTGTTCTTCACCTGAAGCCTTTGGGAGGGAGACCTCAACAGCACGGTTCCATAAATAGGCATGAGTCACAAGAGCAAATAGTTTGAGATAGTCAGTGGCTGCAGCGCCAGCCTCGTTATGATCCAGCATGGCTTTTGTGGCTATCGTTAGAGTGGCTTGTTGTAGACGTCCCAGTGCTTTCTCAAGCGGTTCAATAAACTCGTTCATTTGTTCATTGTTCTTGTGTTGTTCTATATAGTTTTGAACAATTCCAAAAAAAGCTTTCACCAGCCTTCCATTTCCCACTGCAAGTTTTCTTCCGATCAAATCCATAGCTTGAATGCCATTCGTCCCTTCATAGAGTTGACTAATCCTACTATCCCTTACGAACTGTTCCATTCCATTTTCCCGTATATACCCATGTCCCCCATAGATCTGGATGCCCATATTGGCGATGTCAAAGCCCGTATCCGTTACGAATGCCTTTACGATTGGAGTCATGAGTTGAACAAGATCATCAGCTTTTTGTTTTTCCTCAGGATCTTGAAGTTTAAACGATCGATCAAGCTCCAGTCCCACCCAGGTAATCATCATCCGATTTCCTTCATTAATGGCTTTCATGGTGAGGAGCATACGGCGAACGTCTGGGTGGACAAGGATGGGATCCGCGGGTTTCTCAGGATATTGTGGACCACTTAAAGCCCTGCCTTGGAGGCGTTCCTTAGCGTAAGCTAGCGCATTTTGATATGCAATTTCACCAATGCCAAGTCCTTGAATTCCCACACCTAAGCGCGCACTGTTCATCATAACAAACATATTCTGCATGCCTTTATAAAGATCACCGATGAGATAACCGGTGGCATCCTCAAAGTTCATGACACACGTTGAGGATGCCTTAATTCCCATTTTGTGCTCAATAGATGCACACGTTACACCGTTTCGTGCACCGAGAGTTCCATCATCATTCACAAGAAATTTAGGAACGAGAAATAGGCTAATCCCATGGATTCCTGGTTCGGCTTCCGGTGTTCGAGCGATGACGAGATGGACGATATTCTCCGTTAGATCATGTTCTCCAGATGTAATGAAAATCTTCGTACCCGTAAGCTTGTAACTACCGTTTTCTTGAGGAACAGCCTTTGTGCGAAGGAGACCTAAGTCCGTACCACAATGAGGTTCCGTTAAGCACATGGTCCCACCCCATTTGGCTGCAATCAAGTTAGGTAAGAATTTTTGCTTAAGTTCATCAGACCCGCTTACTTCAAGCGCATGAATAGCGCCTGTTGTCAGAAGGGGATACACGGAAAATGAGAGGTTAGTTGCAATCGATATTTCATTAAATATGTTAGAAATGGTGACCGGTAGACCCTGTCCCCCATATTTTGGATCGCCACTAAGGGAGAGCCAGCCGATATCCATAAACTCTTTGTAGGCTTCCTTAAAGCCTTTGGGAGTTCGAACGGTCCCATCTTCAAAATGACAACCCTCTTCATCGCCGGGTCTGTTTAGGGGGAGGAGTGTATTTTCGCAAAATTTGGCCGCTTCTGTTAATATAGCATCAATGTCTGAATCTTGGATATTCTCATATCCTGGAAGAGAGCGCAGTTGATCGGTACCCAATAATTCTTTGAGAACAAATGAGATATCTCGCAGGGGAGCTTTATAGGTTTGCATATATTTTCCCTTTCATGATCATTCCTTTTTCATATCATGAAAGGATTAATGAAGTGATAACATGGAAACAGATTCGTAATTAACGCAATATCAATATATTTAATGTAGAATAATTTATTGTAAATACGGAGGTTTAATATGAGTGCAGTCCGCAAACTTAAGCCACTTAATTTTGACATTCCCCAAGTTTCATTCTTTCCTCAACTCAATATAGGATATGATGAAGTCTTTGAGGATGTAAATCCGTTTGAAACCCTTTTAATCAAAAATGATACTTGGGTTCAAACAACGAAGGATCAGTGGGTGAGTGAGGAAATTGAGGAGGAAGCTCGAGTAGAGCTATTACCCATCGTTCAATTGGGTGGAAACTTGTCTCTTTAGGCAATCAGTCCTTTGTCCTTTAAAAGCCCTTGAAGTTCACCCGTTTGAAACATTTCACGAACGATATCACAACCGCCTATAAATTCACCTTTAATATAGAGTTGAGGAATGGTTGGCCAATTTGTAAATGTTTTTATGCCTTCTCGAAGTTCTGTATCTTGCATGACATCAACCGCTTTGTAGGCGACAGCCAGTGTCTTTAAGATTTGAACAACGGACGCTGAAAATCCACACATTGGAAATTTATCATTTCCTTTCATGAAGAGAACAATATCATTGGATTCTATATCTTTTCGAATTTGATCATAAATGAGAGACATTCTTTTACTCCGCTATTGCTTCTGTCTTCAGTGAAAGAGCATGAAGTTTCGTGCCCATTTGACCTTGAAGTGCATCATATACCATTTGATGCTGTTGAACACGTGTTTTTCCCTGAAATACTTGAGAAATAATAGTTGCTGAATAGTGATCATTATCCCCAGCCAGATCTGTTATCTCTATTTGTGCATCTGGAAAAGCATTGATAATATATTCGTATAATTGTTCGCTCGACATTGCCATAATATTAGTCCGAAAAAGTTTTTATATTACAAAATATTTCTGATATCAATTCTTCTTTTTATTTGCTGACTTTGCAGTATCTTTCACCTTAATTGTGTTGCCTTTGTCTTTTCCTTTAAGAAGAGGATCTACAATTTTCTGAAACTCATCAAAGCTGAGAGCATGCTGATAAACCTTTGCATTAATAACGATTGTGGGTGTTGCAATAATATTATACTTCCGTTGACCATCTAAGCGACTTTGGACAATACGGTCCAACAGCTTTTGATTCTTTAGACAAGAATCATATTGCTCTTGAGTTATACCATTTTGAAGCGCCACTTTTTTGAGGGCTTCATTTGGATCATCGGCAAGAAGCCAGTCTTTTTGTTTTGAATAAAAAGTTTTTAACGAATCCATATACTTCATTTCCCCGCGACACCAAGCTAATTGAGCTGCAGTGAGTGCAATGGCATCCGATGGATAATCGCGAAAAATGATACGAACCAGTCCTGTTTTGATATATTTCTCATTAATTTTGGGGAGAATATCCGTATGAAACTCAGCACAATGACCACAGGTCAGGGATGAATAATCGACGATAATGACAGGAGCCTCTTTGTTGCCAATTCCCATTTCGGGTAAAAGATCAATCTTAGCAGTAGGGTCACCTATTGGATCAGTTTTTTCAACTTTCTGTTCTTTCTTTGGAGCCTCTGCTTTTTGCATTTCAGCTGATTTGGAGGCAGACTTTTCTTCTCCCGCAAATGCATCGAGCGAGAGCAATCCTAAGAATAAAAAGAAATGTACGACAAAACGCATGTGTTTCTCTCCTTAAATCTTGTAAAGAATAAGGAAAATTTGAGCATTTGACAAGAAGAAATGACAAAAACCTGACATTTCTCAGTGATTGTCTTTAGTTAGAGGTCGTAATCTGTCGAAGTAATCCTTCAATTATATTTTTTTCGATGGATCACTTTAACGCGGCTTCTTCCCTCCTCGCTATGATGAAAGATGTATTTTATTCATATATTGAATGTTAAAATCAAATTGATAAATTCACTGAACCTCAGTATAGGGAATAAAGATAGCTAAAGAGCAATTTGAGACTCGTGGGCAAAATATCTGATAGAGGACTCATTTGACCCAATTACGAGTCGCTGGAAACAGGCTAAAATGAAGGTGAACTCATGAGAATAGTATGTATTCAACATGTAGACTTTGAAACACCAGGTATCATTCAAGAATGGGCTCAAGACAAGGGCTTTGCCTTTCAAATCCTTAAGCCCTATCAAGGGGATACCTTTCCCAACTCCGATGAGTTTGATGGGTTGATTTCAATGGGTGGCCCCCAAAGCCCGCGGGATGCGATTCAACTTCCCTATCTTCAGCAAGAGATCGACTTTATCAGAGAGACGGTTGCTGCCAAAAAGCACACCTTGGGATTTTGCTTAGGGGCTCAGCTCATTGGGGAAGCTTTGGGAGGGAGGACAGGACGAAGCCCTGAGAAGGAAGTTGGCGTTTATCCCATTATGCTGACTGAAGATGGAAAACGAGATCCTCTCTTTCAAGGGTTACCTGCTTCGTTTCCTGTCATCCATTGGCACAACGATATGCCAGGATTTACGGAAGGAGCTATATTACTTGCCTCAAGCGAAGGATGTCCGGTTCAAGCTTACCGCTATGGACCTCGTGTTTACGGTCTTCAGTTCCATATGGAAATAACAAAAAAGGGTATTGAAGATCTTATTTCTAATGTGCCTGATGATCTAAAGTCCAGCCGCTTTACCCAATCTAAGGATGAGCTTCTGTCACAAGACTATGGGTCCATCAACCTGATGATGCTTCACCTTTTGGAGCGATTTGTTGCTTTGTAAGATATTAGAAACAAAACAAATTAAAAGTGTTGAGCTGAACCTTTGAAAGTTGTCATAAATCCGATGAATTGAAAACAATGCTATCTTCGGCCAAGTGACTTCGAAAAAATGAGTTATTTCCTTTCGAAACTTTTTTCCAGACTTGAAGAATCTGTAGTTTCGAACATTTTTACTAATGACCTTCTATAATCGCTCAATTGGATTCAGATTTGGACTGTAAGGAGGTGGTAGTGTAACTCTATTTCTCGCTTACTAACACCCTCTCGCATAATATGGCTGATATTGTAAGGGGTTCTTTTCTACTTTCTTCCCAGGTTGAAACTAATCATCATTGCCAAATTTAGAATCCATAGATCCCTCATCTCCACCTGGCTCTGATTTGTCTGAATCCGGAGCTGCTTGTTTATTAACAGCGGGACTGCTTGGTGCCGGGGGAGCAGCCGGTTGAGCAGCCGGGGGAGTCTCATTGGGGGTAAAAGTGCTAGTGCCATCACTACGGATTTGAACTCTACCTCCCCAACCAAAACCAGCAACATTAATGATATCAGATTCATCATTAGGTAGAGCATCGGCAACGGTTACTTGTGTAAGTATTGTTGCAGCAAGAAAAAACATTTTCATTTCATCCTCACAATAAGATTTATAAGTTTATATTATAATAAATATAATTAATATGATATTAACAAAAATATATATTTGGTCTATACAATATACCTGAGTATTATTAATAAAGAGGGACAAAGATACTATCAGTTATTTTTTGAGTTTATCCGCTTAACTATTTTTGTTAAGCATCTCTCCCTGTCATGTTTTGTCTCCTTCTGATATACTTCTCTAAAGAATGTATTGAAGGAAAATGGGGTCGAATGTCACAGATAAAAGTTTCAGCTTCTCTTCTTGCAGCAGATTTTGCACGACTTGGTGAGGAAATAAAAGCCGTTGAACCATATGTAGACATGATTCATTTGGATGTTATGGATGGCCACTTCGTACCAAATCTGAGTTTTGGAGCACCTGTCATTGAGAAGCTTCGGTCTTGGACTTCACTTCCTTTCGATGTTCATTTAATGATTGCGCCTGTGGATCCACTTCTCAAGGATTTCGCAAAGGCTGGTGCAAATCTTATTACCGTTCACCCCGAATCAGGTCCCCACATTTACCGTACCTTACAAGAAATCAAGGACTTGGGATGTGAGGCCGGAGTTTGCTTAAATCCTGGAACCCCTGTTGAGATACTCCGTCCCTTACTTCCCATAGTTGATCTCGTGCTGGTGATGACCGTGAACCCAGGTTTTGGAGGGCAAGCTTTTCTGGAAAGTGGTCTGCAAAAGATAATGGAGGTTCGCTCTATCATAAAAGATTCAGGCAGAAAGATAAGGATTTCTGTTGATGGAGGTATTACTCCTCAAACAGCCCCAAGAGTACTTGAGGCTGGTTCGGATATTCTTGTTGCAGGGACATCCATTTTTAATGGGAATCCTCAGGAATATAAAGCAAGGATACAAAGCTTAAAAGGAGTATGACTACTCCCTATACGATCTATCAATCCTATCAAGCTTTCGCATGAGAGCTGTAAAGTCCCTTATACCAAAATTTGGCTCGAACTCGCGGACATCGATTGCGGCTTTCTCACAAACTGCAGGTGATGGGATGATAAGATTCTGACCTCCAGAAAGTGCAGCAACCTGAACTCTACAGGCCTGTTCCAAGAAATACATATAAAGGAAGGCTTCATGAATTGTGGCTCCACAAGTCAGTGTTCCATGATTTCGCAGAATCATGGCTCTCTTTTCCCCGAGATCCCCTGCCAAACTGCAGCCTTGTCGATCATTCTCGAGTGTTAAAGAATCATAAGGATGATAGGCTAGGCGATTATAAAAGTGGAAGGAAAATTGACTTATGGGAAGAAGACCAGACTCCATGGCAGAAACGGCAACACCAGCTGTGGTATGGAGATGAAAAACTGCATTTATGTCAGGGCGTGCTTTATAAATGTTCCCGTGAATAACATATCCTGTTTGATTATATTGTGCCTCCTGACCTTCAAGGACCTTGCCCTCAACTGAGACTTTTAAGAGGGAGGAAGCCGTGACCTCCTCAAATAACTCTCCAAAGGGATAAATCAAATAAGTATCCGTCCCAGGTAACCGTGCAGACAGATGTGTGTATGTTAAATCATCCATCTTCAGCATGGCAAAGATTCTGTACGCTGCAGCTAGGTCGCAACGCAATTGTTTCTCTTGTGTCGCTTCTTTAAGATCATAGAAAGATAAAACTTGTTTCATAAAGTACTCCATTATTATTGGTTTTAATGAGGGTCTTAACCCTCTGTCGGAGATATTAGCACATGAAATTTATGATTCAATATATTTGATAAAGAATATGAAAAATTTATTAAGTCCAGAATGCAACCTTAGGCCTTATATCGATATGCACAAAGTTTGACTTTGGATAATAACCTACACCGCCGGCCTTTAAAGATCTTGCAGCGTTTGATAGTTCCTTGAGAGGAACGCCATCCATCCTGAGGTCAATGGCTTTCCCTTTGAGATGCATGCTATTCTTTGCAACACCCTTACTGGCCCTATGCATCTTTTCATTCGATTCCTTTGATCTATAGCCACAGATAATTTGAAAGGGATCCTGTTTTCCCAAGGTGGACCCAAGCTTATGCATGAGATCAAAGAGTTGAGGATCCATGGGATGCTCTTTGCTATTTCGTCTGTCTCGTAGCAAATAGGAAAGGTGTTTGAGAGCTTTTTCATCATAAGACCCATTTTTCCAGTAAACACCCTCGAAATCTTCCCCATTATGAATATTAAGCAAGGCAAGCTTCCGTGAAGGAACAACGAGTGATGCAGCTGATAAAGGAGCCACAGCTGTAACGGCCATGAAAGATGAAGCTAGCGTCAGAAACTTACGTCTTGACAGACTAAGATTATCCATTTTTTACCCTCCATATATAAACACTCATTTTCTTAATACAGCCCGATTGTTTTCAGGGCAAGTGTTAATACTGCATGGACGTTTTTCGTCCTACTCGACGACCAGAAGGATTTCTGGTATTTTGGAGAAAAGGACGAAGGAAACAAATGAAAAGACACGCTCTATTGCTTTTAACTGGGTTACTCGCAGGTTGTTCCATCCTGGGAGGAAGTGAGCCACTACCTCTTTATACACTCAAAAGTGAGTGTGTTGAGCATTCTCCTGTTTTTTTAGATGTTTTAGCTGTTGATGTTCCCTTGAGTGAAGCGAGTCTTAATACAGACAGAATTTCCGTAACTCCTTCGCCCTATAGAAGGGATTATTTAGCAGATGGTCAATGGCCTGACCGCCTCCCTAAAGTTCTGCAGGAGGTTTTTATTGAGAGCTTCAGTCAACGTTGGGGTGGAGCCCATGTTACGCGTCTGAGTTCAGGTCTTCAAGCCCAGTATATCCTTCAGTCAGACATTATAGATTTTTCTGTTGAAAATTTAGAAGCTGATAAACCTAAAATTCATATCAAAATATTGATGAAACTCGTCGATCTACAACAAAGAACAATATTGAGTTCCCAGCTATTTGAGGAGAGCATCTGCCTTGAAAGTTCATCTCTGCAGAACATTGTTGGAGGATTTAATTCAGCCCTTCATACTTCTATAGACAAGTCAATCGCTTGGTTGGAAAGTCTAACTCTTAAAAGAAAGCCGTCTTAATACCAGAAATAATAAACTGGGTCGCAAGAGCCGTCAGAATTATTCCAAAAACACGGGTGATCACATTGGAACCTGTAACGCCTAATATCTTCTGAATAAAACTCGCAGACCTCAAGAAAACAAAGGTTATTAACATAACAAGCAGAATAATCCCCACTAAAATCGCTTGGTGCATATAAGACGGCTCACCCTCTTGCATCAGAAGGACAACCGTGGTCAGAGCGCCAGGACCTGAAATAAGAGGAATCGCAAGGGGGAAGACGGTGATGTCTTTACCGCTAATGGCTTCCTTTTCTTCACCTGGCGTTGTTGAAGTCATACCCGTGTGATGGGCAACGACCATTTCAACAGCCGCGATCATTAATAAAAAGCCTCCAGCAATCTGAAAGGCAGCTTCACTAATTCCCATGAGTTTGAGGAGAATCTCTCCCCCAAAAGCAAATACGAGAAGAAGAATAAAGGAAATCCAACATGCACGACTCGCGCTTTTATTGCGGTCATGGGTTGTCATTCTTCCTGTCAATGACATAAAAACAGGGACCAATGCCACAGGATCAATAATGACAAAAAGACTAACAAAAGCATTGAGATAAGAGTTCATCATGGCGTGAGAATACCTGAAATGCCTCAACCATGAAAGAAGAATTCCGAAATTCACAAAATTTTAATGCTAAATGAGTATAGTCGTAAATACAGAGGGAGAATTGCAAAATGCATACCACGCTTGATGTCCTCATTAAAGGAAAAGGGGCTAATGTTGTAAAGGGAAAGCCAAAGGATACAGTTTATGAGTGTGTCCTTCGAATGGTCCATGCCCGTATCGGTGGCCTTTTGATCATGGAAGGTGACAAGATGGTCGGTATATTTACGGAGAGAGATCTTCTTGTAAGTGTCGTGGCTAAGAAGAAAGATCCCCTTATTACGCCGGTTTATGAAGTGATGAATACTGAGGTTATCTGTGTTTCACCAAAAACAACGACTGAAGAAGCCATGGCCATTATGACAGAGAAGAGAGTCAGGCACTTACCTGTGCTTGAGGACTCAAAGCTTCATGGACTCATCTCTATAGGTGACGTCACAAAATGGATTAGTATGAGTCACACAAAACAAGCTCAAGATATCGATGATTTAATTAGATTTATCAATGGTGGATATAGTGCCTGAGTTTGGCACTTTTCTGCTGGAGAAAACGCTGGTACAATCAGCCGTATGGAAAGGGAGACTCAAATCATGGCACCGTTTTTTCTAGAGGAAGAGAATAATCTTGCCCATCTTGAGTTTCTACCAGGCAAACCTGGAGGCTCAAAGGATATTAACCTTCCCGTTCTCCATGGAACACTGGGGCCGTCCGTTTTGAATATTCAGCAGCTTTACACTGAAACAGGTTGCTTTACCTACGATCCAGGCTTTACCTCAACCGCGAGCTGTGATTCCAAAATTACCTTTATTGATGGCGAAAAAGGAATTCTCCTTCACAGGGGCTATCCTATTGAAGAGCTTGCAGAAAGGAGCAATTTCCTGGAAGTTGCTTATCTTCTCATGGAAGGTGAATTGCCTACAAAGGAAGAGTATGACGCCTTCCATTATAACATCGTTCACCATACCATGGTGCATGAACAGCTCAGGAATTTCTATAGTGGCTTCCGAAGGGACGCTCACCCGATGGCCGTGATGGTTGGAGTGGTGGGAGCTTTGTCTGCATTTTATCATGACAGTCTTGATATTCACGATCCTCGCCAGAGAGAAATTGCCTCACATCGCTTGATCGCAAAAATGCCAACAATTGCGGCCATGGCCTATAAGTATTCCGTCGGTCAACCTTTTGCTTACCCAAAAAATGACTTGGGATATGCTGAGAATTTCATTCACATGATGTTCTCAACGCCTGCAGAGCCTTATAAAGTTAATCCTGTTGTTGCCAATGCCCTTGATAAAATCCTGATTCTTCATGCAGATCACGAACAAAATGCGTCGACCTCAACGGTTCGGATGGCAGGGTCGAGCGGGGCCAATCCTTTTGCTTGCATGGCAGCGGGAATTGCTTGTCTCTGGGGGCCTGCCCACGGGGGTGCGAATGAGGCTGTTTTAACGATGCTCAGGCAGATTGGTAGTAAAGATAGGATTCCTGAGTTTATAAAGAGAGCCAAGGATAAGAATGATCCCTTTAGACTAATGGGATTTGGCCACCGGGTTTATAAAAACTATGATCCTCGTGCGAGTGTTCTCCGGAAAGCTTCTCAAGAAGTGTTGGAGGAGCTTGGATACAAGGATGAACCTCTCCTAGATCTTGCGAAAGAGCTTGAGAAAATCGCTCTCGAAGATCCGTATTTCGTCGAGAAAAAACTCTACCCGAATGTGGATTTCTATTCGGGCATTATCTTTAAAGCTATGGGCATTCCAACTTCAATGTTTACAGTTATCTTTGCGATGGCGCGAACGGTGGGATGGATTGCCCAATGGATGGAGATGATCGGAGATCCGAATCAAAAGATTGGTAGGCCTCGTCAGCTTTACACAGGCCATACTACTCGTCATTATGTTCCCATGTCTCAGAGGAAATCATAAATGGCGCGAGGACCTTATTTTAAAAAAGGTTTGTCCCCTAAATATTCTGAAATACGCGATTATCTTCCAAAACCACGCACGAAAGGCCTTCTCCTCTGCTTAGGGGGTATGATCGTGATCTGTTTGGGAATCATCAGTTTATAAACCCCTCTTGATTTGGAACCCTGGAACAGGTAATGTCAGCCCTGTGCCCGCTTGGTGGAATGGTAGACACAACAGACTTAAAATCTGTCGATCGAAAGGTCGTGCCAGTTCGAGTCTGGCAGCGGGCACCAGCCTTCGCCCTTACGGGCTACGGCTGGCGAGCCAGCCAGGAGACCGTTAGGGCGGAGGCTGCCCGACGTAGCTTTAGCGAAGGCGGGCTGCACAAGACCTAAGCCAGCTTTTCGTAACAAAAGTCGCCATTGGCTTCTCGCAATGACGGTTCTTTTTCTGATTGTTTTAATAATATAGATAAACGATTACGTCCTCTATTCGGCTCAGTGAATCCCTATGCGTGAAATGAAGTATTGAAACGTATTTCTAATAATATTTTAATAAATATATGTTAGTGTTTATATCATAAATAAATGAAGTATGAACAAATTGGATTGAATGACATGAGAAATACAATATATATTCTATTGATTTTTCTATATTCTATTTCATGTCTTCACGCTGGCGGAGGTAATGGGAGACGTATTTCAAAAGAAGAAAAGCCAGAAGTATTCATTATGAAACAACTTGGCCCTAATCCTCAACAGGAAGAAGATCTTACTGAAAAAGAGGTTAGACAAATGATAGCTGACACGATTTATTTTAATTCGACAATGGATAGAAGAATGGAAGCCGGTCGAAAAAATGGTCTGTGGTAAGTAATAATAGAGTGAGTCTCAAGAGTTCATTCCCTTTACCTACAGCTCTATAGGAGTGTCCTTATACACTTGTTTACTGTCCCTGCAAATCTCTGCGAGTAGCTTTAACCATTTTTTATATTCGTCTTCAAAATAGATTCTCTTAAGTATAGAATCTGAACATCTTAATTGAGTATCAAGTTTTGCTAAGCAATCGATTTGTCTTTCTAATTTATTCACTATCTGACTCATGCCTTCAGGTTCTAAAGAAAGTTCCTGTGTGGCGGCTGTAATCTCAGCTTGAATTTTTCTAAACAAAGGAAATTGCTTTGCAACAATGCCGAGTTCAATGGGATGGAGTCTTTCAAGTGTCTCCGTTAATATTGAAACGTTTTGCTCTTCTAATCCATAAACAAATTGAGGGGAGTACATCATCGCCATGACGTTTTGAAAATCTGCGCTGAGTTGAAGAGGATGAAAATGTCCATCTTCCTTGCTTCTGGCTTCATAAGTCATAAGATATTGTTCCTTAAGGATATTCACTATAACTTGCGGTTTCTTTGTAAGCCTCTCGCTATTTGAGTGTATGATGAGGGAAGGAGTTTTCAGTTTTAGCAATTTGCCCTTCAAATTGATTTTTTGAAGTTCTGAAATTGGGGTCGGTTTAAACTCTTTACGAGGATCGGGATGACATCTACTAAAAGGCGCAGATGGTGGAATATGGTTTTCCCAATCATCATTTAGAAAAGCTATTGGGTACCAGTCTCCTGAATGTGTTCTAATTTGATCCTTTTGAGGGATTGCCTCAACTATTTTCCCTTTTAAATCATCTAGAAATAAAACCCCAAAGCGTTCCATGAGTTGATGTTGAAATGTGCGATATTCTTTAATCTGTGGATGGCTTAAGATATGAATGATGCCATCAAGCTTGATAAATAATAACTTAGTGAGATGAGTTTCAACATCCCGTTCAATTCTTTTGTGGATGCCCTTTGAGCCCATAAGAAATAAAATGGGTGCTTTGCGAGTTTTAGGAGTCGTTTGAATTTCATTATTGTCGGTCAAACCAGCAACTAAAGCTTCAGAACTAAAGGAATATAAAGTAAGTAAAATCAATAAATATCGTATAACCATAATGCTTATTAACAAAACCAAACCAACAAAACAAGTTTTAATTTTTTACGAAATTCTGTATTTTAAGAGTTATTTTTCTCGTCAAAGGTTTATCATATGAAGATAAATATTAAGATTATTCGTTTTTGTGTTCTGTCCGTTTTCCTCACAAAGTTCGATGATTGTTCTGCAGGGAAAGGGCACAGAGAGGATGTTCTTGAAAGGAAAGAACAATCTAGGGTGTTAAAAAAGGCCAGGATTGAACTGGAGTGTGAGCCTATGGATGAGAGTGAAGATCAGGTTGATTTTCGCACCTTAACAAATAATGACTTGGCTCTTTTCTGTGAGTTGGGCCTTGAAGAAGCTCTATATGAGGCCGAAAGACGTCTCATGGTATCTCTTGAACCTTACCAAAGGAGTCTTTACGTGCGATATAAAAATGGAGATCTTGAAGCTATTAAAATTCTACTTCGAATCATGACCCATCCACAATTGAATTAGCTCTTGTATGGCACGACACAACTATCACACTATAGATCGTTATGGCTTGACTCTTTCCCAGTGTTTTCGATGGAAATCCGTTATCAAAGGCTTTTAATTAATCTCCTTCAATACTATTAGTCAGAGTCTCAATAACCCATTTCACATATATCTCTTTATTTTGCTTCTTATTCTTCCTCTCAAAAAGTTTAGACTTTGCCATGAAGGGGAGGGTTGTGATGTTGAGTATGAGGTACTCAATCATCTCTGGATCGAGGTCAGTTCGGATACGGCCTTGCCTTTGGAATTCCTCGATTTGAGTGCGAAGAGGGCCAAAATTGGTCTCCAGATCCTCCCTTTTCTCTTCAAGGCGTTGCCAGGCAATGATGCGAGCCACTTCTGGATTTTTGTTATAAAAGTCAAAGCGATGGTTGATGAAGGTTGTAAGAAACTCCTGGAAGGTGCCACGAAAAAGATCTTCACTCACTGGGTTTTTTTCATTGTGAACAGAGAGAACCCTGGATTTGACGGCTTTCCACAACCCCTCTTTGCTTTTATAATGGTGATAAATCAGACTCTTATGAATGTCTGCGTGATCTGCAATCGTATTTATAGAGGCCCCACTAAATCCTTTTGCGAGAAACTCTTCTTCAGCTGAGTCCAAAATTTTGTTAGCTGTGACTTTTCTTTTCAACATTTTTCATTCCTTTATAGTAGGTTATTATACATTAACTGAACGTTCGGTCAATTTTTTGTTGACAAGATATTAAGAGATGAGATAGGAATCACTTTAGAAAATTGAATGAACGTTCAATTAAATTACTATAAAGGATTGTAATTTATGAAAAATTTATTAGTTATTCCCCTGCTTCTTGCAACCTCCCCCTTGGCGCATGCGTCTCCACAAGAAGATCCAAAAGCTGTTGTAATGAATTGTTTTAAAACATTGATAGAAAACCAAAACTGGACTAAGGCCGACTATGACAAGTATATCTCTAAAGATTACATTCAGATAGCCGATGGAAAGTCATTGAACTATGACCAGGATTTAGCTCATTTGGAGACCTTAAGGAAGGATTGCAAATCTATTAAAATTGTTTTCCATGATATGGTTGCTCAGGGAAACAAGGTGGCAACCCGCCACACGGCTCATGCTGTGAAAAAGGATGGCTCTTTGGTTGAGGCCAATGTGATGGCGATCTTTGAAGTCAAGGACGGCAAGCTCATCCGCTGCAATGAACTCACCCAAATTGTTAAGGGCACGAAAGAAGACGCCGACTTGGGTTCGAGGTATTAAAGGCAGAACAGAGCTGCTTAAAGATATCCAATTGGTATTGCTGTGACTTTTCTCGATAAAGGAACGTGCTTGTCCTTAAGGCAAACAATGGCGCCAGGCCCCACATTTAAATCTAACTTTTCAAGTGCATAGAAATGATTCGCTGCATTAAGACTGGGGCTTGAAGTCTTTTTAAATTCCACGGGATAAAGAGTACCATCTTGTTCAATGAGCAAGTCGATCTCCTTATTATCTCTATCACGATAAAAATAAAAATGAGGTGTTTTTCCATTGTGCCAATAGCTTTTAATGATCTCTATGAGCATATATGTCTCAAGAATGGCACCCGACATGGCTCCTGCTTCAAGAGTTGAAGGAGAAGACCAACGTGTTAGGTATGTCACAAGTCCTGTATCAAGAAAGTAAAGTTTAGGTGTCTTAAGCAGACGGTTTGTTAAATTTGTATGATAGGGTTGTAATAAGTAAATAAGACCAGACGTTTCAAGAATTGAAAGCCATGATTTAATGGTTTTAACATCTACGTCAACATCTTTAGCTATTTCTGAATAATTAAGTAACTGTCCAGTTCTCGCTGCTGCGGATCTTAAAAATCTGGAAAATGCCATTTCATCACCAACTCGGGTTAAGTCACGAACATCACGCTGAATATAGGTTTGTATATATGAACTATAGAAAAGATCTCTTGATGATTCTTTGCTCAATATTAATTTAGGGAAGGAACCTAGCCAAATGGCATGATAAACATCTTGCACAGTTAAATTTTTTGCTTGAGTCGCAGCTTTATTGACCCAGTCCATGGTAGGTATGAAAGGTTCCGACGTCTCTGCTCGATCTTGTAACTCTGCTTGAGACAAGCCAAGTAAGTCTAGAATGGCAACACGCCCTGCTAACGTTTCAGAGATACCTTTCATGAGATGAAACTTCTGAGACCCAGTAAGTCTATAGAGACCGGTTCTTTTATCCTTATCCACTTCCATTTTGATATTTGCAAAGAGTTGAGGAGCATATTGGACTTCATCTATAATGATGGGAGGTTTATTAAGTTCTAAAAAAAGAGCTGGATCAGTTTGCGCCAGAGATCTTTGTTCAAGATCATCAAGAGTTACATAATTATATTTTGAGTTTGCACAAGCTTCGAGTAATGTTGTTTTTCCAACCTGACGTGGGCCGGTTAAGAGCAGAATTGGAAATGTAGTGGAAGCCTGTTCAATTGTATGAGCTAAGGTTCTCTTGATAAATTTCATTGTTGACTCTCGGCTAATTTGGAATTTAATTCCATATTAGCCGTAATAAGGAGGATTTTCAAGGGTATTCTGATATGACTAATCCCTCCCCAGCTCCTCAATACCCTCAAACTGCTTCAAGACTTCAGGATTAGCTAACGCTGTAAGGTTTCTTACAGGACGGCCATGAATGATTTCTCGGACAGTGAGCTCAACAATCTTCCCACTTTTTGTTCGAGGGATTTCAGTAATTTGTATGATCTTTGCAGGGACATGGCGCGGGGAGGCTCCTGTTCTGATGTTTTGCTTGATTTTTGTGATGAGTTCAGGGGTTACGGTAAGACCGTCTTTAAGAACAATAAACAAGATAACCCTGACATCCCCTTTCCAATCCTGGCCGACGACCAGACTCTCCATAACCTCAGGAATTTGCTCTACCTGACGGTATATCTCGGCTGTCCCTATCCGAACGCCACCTGGGTTCAAAACCGTGTCTGAGCGGCCAAATATGATGAATCCACCATGGTCTGTATGTTCAACATAATCCCCATGGCACCATACATTCGGGAACTTCTCAAAATATGCTGCATGGTACTTTTGATCTCCGTCCTTTCCCCAGAAAGTAACAGGCATGGAAGGGAAGGGGGTTCGGCAGACAAGTTCCCCTTTTTGGCCTGTGATAGGTTTCCCTTCGTCATTATAGACTTGAACGTCCATTCCGAGGCCAGAGCTTTGAAGTTCTCCACGCCACACAGGACTTATGGGACTGCCAAGGATGAAACAAGCAATGATGTCCGTTCCTCCCGAGATAGAGGCAAGATGAACTGAAGGTTTGATGTGCTCATAAACATAATCAAAACTCTCTGGCATGAGGGGAGAACCTGTTGAAGTGATCATCCGTAAATGTGAAAGATCATAGTGCTTCCGAGGATAGAAATCTTCTTTATGAAGGAAATCAATGTACTTGGCAGATGTGCCAAAATGGGTGATCTTTTCTTCTTCTGCGTACTCCCAAAGGATGGGATCTGTAACGGCACCATCATAAAGGCAGAGCGTAGCTCCTGAAGCTAGGGCTGATACTTGCCAATTCCACATCATCCATCCACAAGTCGTGAAATAAAAGAGCCGATCTCCAGGCTTAATATCACAGTGGAGTTGATGCTCTTTGAGATGCTGGAGGAGAGTACCGCCGCCCCCATGAACAATGCACTTAGGAATGCCTGTAGTGCCTGAGGAATACATTATATAGACGGGATGATTAAATGGAACCTGCACGAAATCTATTTCACTATTTTTATTCTCCAAGAGAGTCGTCCAAGGTATAAGTTTTGAATGGGGTGGAAGCTCAGGCTTTTCTCCCGATATAGTGAACACAACAACCTTATTAATACTGGGTAAACCCTTAAGGAGATCCTCAATTTTATCTAAGGTATTAAAGTACTTCTTATTGTACCAATACCCGTTGGCCATAAACAGGATCTTAGGCTCAATTTGACCAAATCGGTCAAGGAGGCCACTCACGCCAAAATCCGGGGAAGCTGAAGTCCATATGGCCCCAAGCGAGGTTGTTGCGAGCATCGCAATAACGGCTTCAGGTGTGTTGGGAACGTAGCCTGCAACCCGGTCTCCCATCCCGATACCTTGAGATTTAAGATAAGCAGCGACACTCGCGACTTGGGCGTAAAGCTCACCATAGGTTAGCTTCCTCTTGATATTGTTCTCTCCCCAAAAAATGAGTGCAATGTCATTTGAAGGGCGATCTCTTAAGAGATTCTGGGCAAAGTTAAGGGTTGCATCTTCAAAAAAACGACTCTTAAAAAGCTCAGGAGTTTGATGGATTTCTTGGCTCCCTTTATGAGAGGAAATAACTCCACAAAAATTCCATAGGAGTCTATAGAAATCCTCAAGATGCTGAATCGTCCAAGTATGAAGTTCTTTGTAATTTGAAATGTTCTGTCCAAAACGCCTATTCACTTCGTGTATAAAGTGCGTCATATTTGCTTGATTAATCAAGTTTTCAGTAGGATTCCATATGGGATTTTGATTTGTCATGGGCGCAGATTATCATGAGTTTCTAATTGATGAAACGCTATCTTTCAGTAATTTATGAATCAAGAGCCTCGGGTTTTAGAATGCTTTTCATCATATGCTCTCCAAGCCAGGCTTCGTAATCATCTGAGCTCCATCCTCTTTCAATAACAAATAGCCTATACATATCGCGACCCGTAAAGGCCCAAAAAATATCTCTGGCTTTTTCTCGCTTTAGGCCTGGTTTTAAGGCTTTTTCTATGATTTTTATGGCTGGTTCAAGTCTGTGGTATCTTCGTTCTTCTCTTTCATGTTCCAAATCTTTAAATTCTGGGGAAATCACCGAAGCGCCTCTCAAGAAATCCATTTGGGTTTTCTCAGCATCGTACATCAATCTTGCAATTTTTGCTCCCATAAGCAGGACCTTTCGAGGATCATCAGTTGAAAGAGCTTCATCAATGAGGGCCTGATATTGCTCAGGTGGCAGAGCTTCATCCATGAGCGAGCGAAGAATTCCACGCTTTGATCCAAAGAGAGCATAAACCGTAGGGGTCGAGACATTCGCATTTTGTGCTAATTCATCAATTGTAACGCCCTCAAAGCCTTCTTTTGCAAAAAGGTCCTTAGCTTTCATTAAAATACGGTTTCTTGTTTGTAAAGCTTGAGCTTGCCGATTTTCAGAATTGTAAGCCCGTTTTTGCTTATTCATATTTTCAAGCCCCCGTTGTTGCGGGAAGACTACGCTGTCTCACAAATTCAATCAAGAAATTTAACACTTAACATATTAAATATAGTAAACTATATTGAAATTATCTTAAGAAGGAGATTGAAAAATGACGAGATACAAAGAGATAGCAAGAGAATTCTACACAGCGATGGGTCAGAAAAATATGGATCATCTGGAAAAAGGAGTTCATCCTGATATTCACTTTAAAGGACCATTAGATGAATTTAAAGGTAAGGAGACATATTTAACAGTCGTTCGCAATTTTACTGCCCTTTTGGAGGGCTTGAACATTCGTTCTGTAATGGCTGAGAATAACCAAGCCATTGTTGTTTACGATGTACTTTTTCCTGAACCTATTGGGACCTTACCAGGGGTTGCATTCATTACGTTTGAAGATGATCTGATTCGAAACGTTGAACTTGTTTACGATTCTCAAAAGATTATATCAAAAAAGGATGAGATTTTTTCCTAATCCTTGATTGTTATTTAATTAATTGATAAATCCTGTAAAGCTCGATTAGCGAGCTTACAGGATTTTTTCTTATTAAATCATAACTTCGAGGTTTTGATGCCTAATAAAAAAAGGTGCTTTGGAGAGAGCGGAGGTCTGCCTATGGCTGACTATCATGATCTGGAATGGGGGAAGCCTTCTCATGATGATCAGCATTTGTTTGAGATGCTTATTTTGGAAGGGGCACAAGCAGGTCTTTCTTGGGAGACAGTGCTCAAGAAACGGGAAGGATACCGTAAGGCTTTCCATAGCTTTGATCCAGTAAAGGTAGCTTCTATGACAGATCAGGATTTAGCAAAGTGTGCTGAGAATCCTGAGATTATTCGCAATAAGCTCAAAATCGAGAGTGCGCGTAGGAACGCAAGGGTCTTTCTTGAGATTCAAAAAGAATTTGGATCCTTTGATAAATATATTTGGGGATTTGTGAGTGGAAAACCCATTGAAAACAACTATCATTACTTTAATGAACTTCCGAGTAAAACACCTACCAGTGATTTGATCTCTAAGGACCTTAAGAAGCGGGGAATGTCGTTTGTTGGCAGTACGATAATGTATGCCTTTATGCAAGCTGTAGGGATGGTCAATGATCATATTGAGGGCTGTTGGAAGAAAAGTTAGTTCACTTTTTTGAGTTGTGCTGATTTAAGCATTTTTTTCGTCCAACGAGGATTATCGTGATCAGCGCTTGCTCCTCTTTCAATCTCGTCTTCTGTCAAATTTTGTAGTCTATCCCAGTTCGTTTTTCCTTTATGAACGTTACGCCGGGAATAGTGAACGGTATTTTTTTCTTTCATCTTCTTGCTCTCCTTGCAGAGATAAGTATCTAAAGTATAATAAGGAAAAAAATTAAAAGAAGAAAAAAATGGTAAGCATCATCACAGATTCTCTCTTCAGGGAGCATGACACAGGTCCTTACCATCCTGAAAGGCCCGATAGATTTGATGCTGCATTAAGGGGTGTTGAGGGCCATAAAATCATAAACCCTCGAGATGCAACGGTTGATCAGCTCCTCCTGTGCCATACAGCTTCTTATATTGAGCGGGTGAAAAATGATGTTGAGCACGGTCTCTTTTATTTAAGCACAGATACGGTGGATACGGCTATTAGTCCCAAGTCATATGAGGCTGCTCTGCGCGCTGTTGGGGCAGTGTTGACGGCAGTTGATCTTGTGATGACGGGTGAGGATAAGACGGCTTTTTGTTTGGTTCGCCCACCTGGACATCATGCTTGTTCTGATCGTGGTATGGGATTCTGTCTCTTCAATAACATAGCGATTGGGGCACGATACGCTCAGAAAATATATGGCATAAAGCGCGTGCTCATTGTGGATTGGGATCTCCATCATGGAAATGGGACTCAAGAGATCTTCAACAAGGATTCCAGCATCTTTTATTTCAGCACCCATCAATTTCCCCTCTTTCCTGGGACAGGATCCGAGGAAGATGAAGGAGTCTGGACGATGATGAACATACCCATAAGAAATGAAGAGACTTCAAGAGAGGAAATTCTCCATGCTTTTCAAACTCTTCTGCCTCAGCAAATGGAGATATTTAAACCGGAGCTTGTTATGATTTCAGCAGGCTTTGATTCCCATGAAGCGGATCCTTTAGGGGGTCTACGTCTTAAAAGTGATGATTATGAGACGCTTACAAAAGCAGTCAAAACAATAGCTGATACATATGCTTCAGATCGGATTGTGTCAGCCCTTGAAGGAGGATATAACCTAAGGGCCCTCGAGGAATCTGTGAGAGCCCATGTGAACGCTCTTTAACCAAATACTTGCAAATGTGCTGAATCAACAACATCAAGAATGCTCGTTTGACCCGTATAGTTAATGGATGTAAAGTCAATTGAACTTCCGTTTTTGAAATTGATCATCAAATGACCACTTCCGTCATTCACCATATTTTTGATCATAGCATTGACGGCTGAAGCGCCATCACCACAATTGGATAAACCTGTAAACTGTAAAATGTCTTTGACGCCCCCTGCATTGAAATCTAAGATTTGATCTGCGCCTGCAATTTTGTTTAAGGCAAAGGAAAAGCTATCAGCAGCATATTTTAAGTCAATGTTATTATTGTTTGTAAGAAGTGTAAGATTTTGAACATCTCCCACCATGACATCATTTCCAGAACCACCCACTAAAGTATCCTTACCGAATAGAATTAACTCATGAGCCTTAGCATCCATTCCTAAAGTTAGGTTCTTGACATCACCAATGAGTGATCCGCCCTCACTTCCTGCAATTAATATGCTATCACCTAGAACTAGTTTTAATTCTAGGGAATAGGGGAGTGCCGAAGCAACGGTGTTTGTGGCAATTCTGCTAAAGTTCTGAAAGTCACCAATCAAAACGTCGCCTGCACCAGAGCCACCTATAAGTGTGTTATCTCCACAGACACATTCATATGTTGCGGCTGTAAGACTACTTTTGTACATAGTCGCATACATACCATCTAAGGTCATGACTCTGTTGAGCGTATCACCTACAAGTAAGTCATTATTTCCAGACCCAGCGGAGAGAAAATTATCCCCACTGTTATCATGACAAATGACGAAACTATTTTTATAATCACTAAGATAATTATTGAAGACGCCTACCAAGGTATCTGTACCACCACCTCCAAAGAGGTTAACTTGGCCAAAATGAGTTGTAATAAGCAATCCTTTTACATTGTTCACATGATGATCAACCGTTCCTACTAATCCTACAAGCGTGTCATTACCGGAACCTGAAATATATGTGATCGTTCCAACGTCAACGGTAAATCCAACATAAGATGTATTTTGCTGAGTTTCGTTAAATTGACCATCGCCTGTAATATAATTACCGCCATCGCCCGCAATGACTAATGCATTACCGTATACAAAGGGGATAATGAAAGGGTTTGCTTCTGTTCCTGCAACCGGTGCGCTGAGGACATTAAAATCAATTCTATCAACATCCGCGAATATGGTATTATGTCCGCTGCCGGCTAATATTGTTGTATTAAATCCTGCGTGTAAACTTCCACCTAAAATAGTATTATTTCCATTGCCAGCGGCTATAATATTATTACCCGATAGCCCCCCAATAACCGTATCATTTCCATTTCCGCTAAATACTAGAAAATTACCTGAGAGAGCTGAAAGATCAATCACATTACTTGAAATTGTACCAAAAATAACTTCATATGTTATTCCACCAATTACTACCGAAGCCATGAAAATCACCCCTTTTTACCAAAATATAAATTATAACTAACTTATATTATATTTATATAATAAAATAAAAAGTGTTAATAATTAGTTAATAATTATTATATTTAGCTTATTAAGATTTTCTATGCTCGGTCGTACGAATGTCTTTGGAAATGGTGGATGTGTAAGTGATAGGATCTATTTCAAAGTTTAAGCTTTTTGCGGTGCAAAAGGGATAACTTTCGTTTTCATCAGCGTTCCAATCGTTACAGCAATTGTGACTGAACAAGCAACCATTAAGTAATATGCTACACTGGTTACACCTCCGCCGTTTTGGATGAGCCACATAGAAATAATAGGGGCCACACCGCCGAAAGCAATGGAGGTAAAGTTCCAGCAGAAAGCCACGCTTGTTGCACGGATATTCGTTGGGAATGATTCAGCCACAATTGGGTTGAGAGTTCCTTCAGTTGCACCAATAAACACGCCCATCAGAAGGGACATGGCAAATATGAGGGAGGTGTAGCCACTTTCCAAGGAATTGATGAAGGGAAGAACAGAGACAAAGATTCCAATGGTGCCTAGAAGAATAATATAACGCTTGTTCATTTTATCTGAGAGATAGCCGAAAATCACTGTTGAGATGGTGTAGCTAACAAGTGTCATAAGATTGAAGAGGCCGGCTGTATGGGAATCATAGCCTAAGAAATCGATCATCATGGTTTTACCAAAGATAAAGACAACGAAGAATGAGATCTGGGTGGTAAGGAAGATTGCAAACAAACCCAGGACTTTTGATTTGTGATTCTTAAAAAGCTCAGCCAGGGGGTTGCGAAGGATTTCTTGACTTTGTTGCGCAATCACGAAGTCAGGGCTTTCGAGCAAGTTACGCCTCATATAAAAGGCAAGCAAACTCCCAACAACACTGATAAAGAAGGGAACACGCCAGGCGTAAGAATACAGGTCCTCTTGAGAAACCCATGACTCAACAATAAAGATGGTGCACGCACTGAGGACAAGACCAGTACCAACGCCAGTGAGGGCCAGGGTTCCAAAAAAGCCGCGCTTGTTGTGGGGGACGGATTCATACAAATAAACGCACGATGCTCCGAACTCGCCACCTAGGGCCACACCTTGAATGATGCGCAAAAGAATGAGGATGAATGGGGCAGCTATGCCAATTTGATTATAGGTTGGGAGCAGTCCAATACAAAGTGTGGGAATGGACATAAGGAGGATGGTTATGGTGAGCATTTTCTTCCGGCTGATTTTATCACCGATATACCCAAAAATGATCCCACCAAGAGGTCTTGCAGCAAGTCCAACAGCAAAGGTAGAAAAGGTCAAAATCATGGAAACAAAACGATTATCTGTTGGAAAGAAAAGAGTGCTGATAACTGTCGAGAAATAAGCATAGAGGGCATATTCATACCACTCAAGAATATTCCCGATGGAAGAAGAGACTACGGACGTGATAATTTTTTTATTTTGAGTCATGTTTAACAAATACCTTGAAGTCCATACTTGCGCAAGAGTCACTTGCATAAATTCATTCACTTTTAGAACTGTGAAATGACTAGAATCATTCGTCCCGCCCAGTTTCAAGATATTGACTCTCTAAATGTTCTCATTCAAGCATCTGCAGTTGAGTTGAGTAAGTTAGACTATTCCTCTGCAGAGATTAATGGCCTCATGAAGTATGTATTTGGCGTTGATACAGAACTCGTTGAAGACCAAAGTTATTTTGTCATTGTGGAAGGTGATGCGCCCATCGCTTGTGGAGGCTGGAGCAGGCGGCGAACTCTGTTTGGGAGTGATGCTTGTGAAGCTCGTGAAAGCGGATATTTGGATCCAGGGAAAGATGCGGCTAAGATTCGGGCATTCTTTGTACATCCAGATTATGCAAGGCAAGGTCTCGCGAAGTGGCTTATGGACACGTGTGAGAATGAAGCGAAGAAATTTGGCTTCCATAAGACTGAGCTCATGTCTACACTCCCTGGTATCAAATTCTATGAATCTCAAGGATACAAGGGAGAGAACTTGATAGACTACACCTTACCGAGCGGCCTTAAAGTAAGGTTCTTGCCCATGAGTAAAGTCCTTAGTTAAACTTGAAACTGTCTTTAAAAATTCCGTTCAATCCTTTTGTCTGGAACAAACCAAATAAGGGAGATGACAATGAGTATGCCTCCGGCTAACCATGAATACCCAATGAGGGCTAGAGGAATGGCGATAAGATAGGCAAGGACAGAAGCTTTTCCCTTTCTATCTCGGCCTACGGCCTTGGCGAGGAGTGAGTCCTTCCCATGGAGCTTGATAATCTGTGCTTGAAGAGTCGTATATGCAATGGCGCACATGAGTAGATCAAAGCTGTAAATGGCAACAGGTAAGGGAGCGAAGTGATTTTCACCCATCCAGCCCGTTGTAAAAGGCATAAGAGATAACCAAAAAAGAAAATGCATGTTACTCCACAAAATTCCTGCAGAAACATGTTCTGCAGTATGAAGTAAATGATGATGATTATTCCAATAAATGGCTATATTCACGAAACTTAAGACATAACTCAAGAATACGGGTCCAAGTTTACTGAGTTCAGACCAATTATCACCATGAGGTACTTTCAATTCAAGAACCATGATAGTGATAATAATTGCGATGACTCCGTCGCTAAAAGCTTCTAATCTTCCTCTTCCCATATGTTTTGTCCTAAGCCTCAGATATTTTCAGTATTCATTATAAGATTTAAAATTTTATTTATTTTGTTTAGGATAGTGGGGTATGTTTTGTAAGTTGGGTACTTTAACTATTGAGGTAAGACAGATGATTCAACGATCCATAACTATTCTTAGCCTTTTTATTCTCTGCATTCAATTTGCTCGTGGCTGTGAGGATCCTAAAGAAAAATATGAAAATCCTCCTGAGACTCAAAATTATTTATATGAATACCTTAAGGGTGCAGAACTTCAATGTGAGGATGTACAGGAGGCGGAAATCAGCCATGTTTTAAACGATCTCCTCAATCTTCCTGCAGCTGAACTTAGGAAAAAACGATATAAGAACTATCAAGGTCACCCCGGTAAGTGGACGGCCCCTTATTTTATTGAAAGGCATTTTGTTCCTGAGGAAATGAAGGGTGTGAATGAAGATACATTTTATGAAGACCTTAAAGATCCGCGTGTGAAAGAAATTATTAGATCATTGCTGAAACAGTATAAATTGGAATAATCATAATGACCCAGACTGCTATTCAATCCACCTTTTATGCAAGTGAACAAAAACGTTTTAAAGTGAAAATCGGTGTCTTTCTTGTCCTGATACATGAAGGGCAGCTTCTCTGCTTAAGGCGCCATAATACTGGGATTGAGGATGGTCTTTATGTGGTGCCCATGGGGGGACTTCAGGAAAATGAGACACCTCTTCAGGCTGTGATTCGCGAAGCAGAAGAGGAGGTGGGGGTTCGCATTCGACCAGAAGATATCAGCCTCGCTCATGTGATGTACCGTAAGCATACCCAAGAGGATGGCTATATATTCTTTCAACAAGATATGTTTTTTAAAGCAGAGAAATTTTCCGGAATGATCCAGAACTTAGAGCCTCATAAGGCGGATGACGTGAGGTTCTTTAGCTTAAAGAAACTTCCTCCCAAACTTTCTCCTTTTATTGACCAATCGATAAAGTGTATCTTGTCGGGTGAGTTTTACTCAGAGTTTGGGTTTAGACAGGATGATTTAACATGAAAGCAACAGAACTCGCGAAAAAATATAATGAATTTCAAAGCCATGTAGGTGTGTCCAATAATAATGTTGATGAGACCATTTCCACGCTTTTTGCAGATAACTTCAGGAAAATTGTTAATGGGGCAATCCTTGTCAAAAATAGAAGCGAACTGCAGCTCCAACTTGAATCAATTAAAATCATGGGAGGAAGCTGGGTCATTCATGTAAAAGATGTTGCAGGGCTTGAGGATCCAAACCGCTGCCTTATCCGGTATCATCTGGTATCAGAGAAGTTAGGTGTATTTGATGTGCTCGCGACCCTTCGTGCTTCAAATAGTCGCATAGAAGAAGTTGACGAGATTTATTACATAGTTAATAAATAAAATTTTAATAAATATTTATTTAAAATATACTTATTGACTTTCCGTATACAAACAATGTGTAATTAAAAATCTACTAAAGTAGATTAACACTTACGAAGGAGTAAATTGATGAAAAGGTTATCCTTAATAACAACTTGTGCTGTAGTAGCATTGACTATGACTGGTGTAAACGCCCATAACCCATATCTCGATATGGATATGAAGGACCTTAAAACCCGTTATGTCACAACAAAGAGGGAAATTGAAAAGGTTCCAACTGAGGCTGCCATTGCAGAGCATACTAAAATTAAGTTTACCTTCAAATACAGAAAAGGGATTGAAGGCGGTAAGGAAGTTAAGGCGCTTTTAGCAAACGGAACGGAAGAGCAAATCGACACCTTCTTAAACAGTCGTATGGTCAATCTTCAAGCTTGGTACCAAAAGGGTAACAAAAAGCGCGATCACGTTAAGAAGGAAACAACTGAAGCGCGTAAGCTAGAAAAGCTTGCTAAGCGTAAGAAAGAAGAAGCCAGCGTTCAAGCCGCTCTTCAAGGTGATTTAGCCAAAAGAAAAGAATATCTTGCATATCGTGTTGGAAAAACAGAAGCACGTGCGAAGAGATTTTTGAAGAAGCTTGTTGACATTAAAGCTGATAAGTAAGTTCATTCTGAACTTATTTAAAGAAACGCCTCAGGTTTCCCCTGGGGCGTTTTCTATTTGTTTGAACTTCTCGATTCTATTGCTGAATTCGCCATTTTGACCAAGTCATCTTGGGTGGCTGTGGCCCAGCTAAGAGTATAAAGAACGCCTTTATATTCCCATTGGATTTTGGGATCAACAGATGTTGCAGCCTCAAACGCAGGCGTAAAATATCCCTTGATATTGTTGTTCAGGCTAACAGTTGTCTTGGGTATATCAAACAATGTCATTTGATCATTAACGTATTTAACCCCTTGATCTGTTTCTATTTTTTCATTTTCTCTCGCCCTCATATAACCAAGTGTGCAGACGTGCGCATTACAGCCTGGGGTATAACCAATCGTGATAAAATACTCATTTTTTGGAGAAGCATTATCTTGCATCGTACTTGCAAAATAGAGCTTTCCTTCCTCAACTTTGATAACAGTTGGTACCAAGACAGGAATTTTTACAAAGTCTTTTACCTCTTTAACAATTTCAGTTAGGTTATAAATAGGCCACGTTTTCAGGCTGATTTCGTGAGTTGTTGAGATAAGACTTTCTTGTTTCGCACAGCATATATTTCCATAAATAAGCATTGGTACGATTAAGAGTATTTTATTCATCTTTTCCCATCGATCATTAAAAGTTTCTTTGAATTATACACATTTAACGAAAGGAAGAAAAGCACATTGAAATTTCAATATCTTAGTGATTCATTCTTCAATGACTTTGATCGGTGGCCCCTTTGGCTTCCTGTCTTGTTTGGTGTTGGAATCTCCATATACTTTTCTCTCCCTTTTGAGCCATCGACTTATTGGGGATATGCAGGCTTTTTGTTCTTCATAATAACACTTGTTTTTGCAAGGCTTAAGGTTGTTCGATTACTGCTCTTGGGCTTAGGGTTTATTGCCTTGGGATTTTCTGTGTCACAATACAGAGCACATTCATTAAATACACAAATGCTTCACTATCCTTTAAAACCCCTTCTTCTCGAAGGTGTTGTGAGTCAAGTTGAGCATAAACCGACGAAAGCAGGGGATTTCTATCAAAGACTCATCCTCACAGATTTAAAAGCTCAAACGCCTGAATCCTTACCAGGTAAGGTACGATTGACACTCAAGGGCAAAAAAGAAAGATTGTGGCCAGGTCAAATCATACGCATCAGAGCGAAGCTAACACCCATATCAGAACCCACCTTACCCCGGGGGTTTGATTTTCGAAGACAAGCCTATTTTAATGGTATAGGTGCGACAGGCTTTGCTCTTTCATCCCCAGAAATTATTGGTGAAACGAGGACTTGGGGTTTAGCCCTTGAGAGGCGACGGGAAGAGATTACAGCTTATTTCCTAGATCATTTGCCACCTCCCAAAGGCGCGATTGCTGCCGCTCTCATTACGGGCGATAAAGCTGGCATTCCGGAGGATATTCGGAATGTGTTTATTAACTCGGGCCTTGCCCATATTTTGGCAATTTCAGGCCTTCATTTATCGATTATTGCGGGTCTTGTTTTCTTAATCATCAGACGGGGGATTGCTCTCATTCCGACTCTTTGTCTTTACTATAACAGCAAGAAGATTGCAGCCGTGGGTACAATTTTCATGACTCTCCTCTATTTAATTCTTTCAGGATTTGGCATCCCCGCTCAGCGCGCTTTTATTATGATTTCGCTTGTGATGGGAGCGGTTCTGATCAATAGATCGGCTCTTTCTCTCAGAACAGTTGCATTTGCTGCATTTCTGATACTGCTTGTGACGCCTGAAGCACTACTCAGTCCTAGTTTTCAACTTTCCTTTGCGGCTGTTGTTGCGCTCATTACAGGATATGAGGCATGGAAAAATCCTCTAGCCCATTATATCACAAAAGGAGGGTATATTCGTAAGTTCATTGTATATAGTGGAGGACTTGCTTTTACCTCATTTCTTGCAACCCTTGCCACATTACCGTTTACAATTGTTCTTTTTCACCGGTTTAGTCTTCATGCTGTTGAAGCCAATCTTTTAGCTGTACCCCTGACAAGTATGATTATTATGCCGTCAGCTTTACTAACTTGCTTGCTTTCTCCTCTAGGGTGGGGAACGTATCCTCTTAAGGTATTCGATACCTCTTTGGATGGGCTTATAGCCATTGCTGAAGGTGTTTCATCTTGGACAGGGTCTCAAATATGGATCGCAAGTCCACCCGTTCTTTCCTTTCTTCTCCTCTTAGGAGGAGGTTTATGGATAAGCCTTTGGTTGGGAAATTGGCGAAGATGGGGACTCCTCCCCTTGATAATAGGGTTATTGCTCATGTTCTCAGGGACCCCGCCTGATCTTTTGATTGATGGGGGGGCGAAACTTGTTGGTTTATATCAAGACGGACTTCTTTATGTGAGTTCAAATCGTAAGGGAAAGTTTACGGCAGAATCCTGGAAGCAGGCCTTAGCGGCTGATTCATTAAAGCCTCTTACTTGTGATGGAATGGGGTGTTATGCACATACGCAAGAGAGAGCTGTTATTATTACAGAAAATCAGAATGCGCAAAAATGTATTCCAGGGGCAATTTTGATTCATCTTGAACCAACTCAAACCCCTTGTAAGGAAGCTTACCTTGTCCTTGATAAGTATGATCTGTGGAAGGAGGGAAGTCATGCGATATGGATAACAAAGGACGGTTATAAGATTGAAAGGGGCCGTCATATTCAGGGTCAGAGGCCTTGGACATGCCAGGCAATCCCACGTAAAAACAGACCTGAATTTAGTCTTCACTAAGAGAAGATTATATAGTTGAAAAAAATCACAAAAAAAATTTAGTTTATGATATGCGAAATAAACATACCTGAGATGCAAAAATTATGCTGGTTTAAATAAAGGGGGTCAATTATATATAGAACATCAGCTCAGGAAACACCTCCCTGTACCTGGGCTGAGTTATCTTTCTAGGCGCGATGCCTAGAGGAAGGGTCTACGGACCCGGGGGTCGACAATGTCGATCCTACGTCTCCCAGACGTGAAGCCTCCCTGTTAAACTTGGCCGGGTTTTTAACCCGGCTCTTTTTTTTTCTTCACTTTTTAGTAAATATAAGGTCCTGACCGACGTCAACGAACTCGTTGCTCGTTTTCTTTATCAAAGTTTAGTTCGTGCCTTTTCTACAACAGTCTTCTTGAACGGTTGTTTCTAGAAATACACGAAACTAAACAGTTCACCTAACTTATCAGCAAAAGGAACTTCCCAACCAAAGCTAGGTGGAAGGACGTCTCCCGTTCTGAATTCGTAATAAGTAACTGGATCTTGTGAGAACATATGGATCACAGGACTTAAGTTAACGTGAGCCCCGAACCAATCAGGATGACGATTTGCGAGCTCTTCAAGGTTAGGCCGAACTTTTCCTCTAGCAAGATCCCGATCAACAGCATTCTTAATCATATCTGGTGAACGAGGTGTGATGAGCAGCATGACTGATCTTCTGAGACTTCTTGTGCTTTCATTCGCAAAGAAGTATTGGACAACAGGAATATCTTGAAGTCCTGGGAATCCATCCTGTGAAGAGATGTCTGCGTTTACATACAAGCCACCCAGTAAGAGGGTCTCACCAAGTCTCATTTTTGCATGGGTTTCCAATTGGGTTAATGAAGTTTCCAGACCGTTCGTGAGGACAATCGTGGTTGTTGTTGGAATGCTTCCCTCAACACGAACATCAAGTTCAACATCATCACCCTCAATAAGAGTCGGTGTGATGTCAACTTGTAAACCAATATTAAACTTTAACATGTTACCGCCATATTGGCCTGCTAAACCTTGAACTAACTGGTCTCCCGAAAAGAAAGACGTTTTTTTGTTCAAGAAAGTCATTAAAGTGGGGCGGCTAACGACTTGAGTTCTAAGATTGACAGCATTAGCAATGTTAAGGCTGTATGTTAAACCAGCCCACGTCATTCCCCCAATAAAAACTTTTCCAGCCATAGAGCCAGCATTGCTCAAGATCGAAACGTTAGAAGGCGTAATAAAACTTGAAGGTGCTTGGCCTGCGGGAAGGTTGACATTGGATTGAAATCCTTGAGCCGCACTGTCAGTAAAGCTGCTCGTTCCAGCACCTCTTTGAGGTGTATTGACACCCGTTCCTCTCATATAATTTCTAAATTTGGTGATGCCGCCTGGCGTAAGAGTAACAGAAAGGTTTTCCATTATATTATTCCCTTTTGAGGTTCGGGCATCTTCAAGAATGGTTAATAAGTAACAATCAACGATAACTTGCGGATGTCTAAACTTCCAGCCATGACCGTATTTTGGTTTCGCTTCACCATCTTCGGTTATCTCTGCAGCACCTTTTGCTTTTGTCTCTGCAAATGAGTCTCCACCAGCAGAGGGAGCCCCACTTTCTTTAGGTTTTCCAATAGACGGTTGAGAGGACGGCATTTTTTGACCAGAGTCCGCAGAGGCAGCTGGTGAGGGTGTGGAAGTCGGATCAGTTGCGGCCGCTAAGTTAATTCTGCCGCTTTTGTAAAGTTCAACCCAATCATTATATCGGGAGGTTAATTTATTTAATTCTGGATCATTTCCTGCCTGTTTCTCGAACGCTGCAAGATGTTGCTTCGCTTTTGGGAAATCTCCTAGGGCAGCATGTATTATTGCTGCTGATCGGTTAATGAGAGCATCATCAGGTTTCAATTGATGAGCTTTATCAATGGCAACAAGTGCAGTTCCGATATCGTGGGAATAATAAGATGCTGCTGCGAGTTCTTGTAATAAATTGACATCATTAGGTTTAACCAACAAAGCATTTGCGAAATTTTCTTGAGCATCGTCAAACTTGCTAGCTTTATAATTAATCTTTCCCAGTTGTGTAATGGCAAATACGTTTGAAGGGTCAATATTAATAGCGTTTTGATATCCCACTGCTGCAAGTTCAACTCCTGCAGCGTCTCCTCGTTCAGCTAATTTTTCATAAGTTAAACCATTGAGAATATGAAAAACAAGGCTCTTAGGCTGAGATTGAAGGGCCATATTGATGAATTTAGAAGCCTCAACATATTTTTCTTCTTTAAGGAGCTGGAAAGCATGGGCGACTGGGGGAGGGACTTCCTTGTTACTATTCAAAAAAGCCATAGGTTTTTTTATGTTCATTTTATTTTCAGGATTTGTGGTTTCACATCCCACTAGACCAAGAGTAACAAATGATAGGATCCCAACTGATAGTTTTTTCTTAAACACTTTATATCTCCCGGTTAGCATAAATTTTAAAAGAATTTTAATTGTTTTTTAACAAATGTAAACCATGAAGGAAAGCCTTTTATAAATTTAAATAGCACCTTAGAATTTATCTCGGTATAATGCTCAGAAAAAACGGAAGACTTTAGGACTATGGATATTCTTTTCTTGCCTATTTTGGATGTAATGATTGCAGTGCTTGCTATCTATAAATGGATAATCATCGCAAGTGTTGTTATGTTTTGGCTTATTAATTTCAATGTCATCAATAGAACAAGCAATGCTGTTGTCATGATAATGGATTTTTTATATCGAGCAACGGAGCCGCTTTATTCAAAAATAAGACAGATCCTTCCAAATACAGGTTCATTTGATTTATCTCCTTTGGTTCTCTTTATCGTTGTATGGCTTATTCAAGCTATGCTCAGTCGACTAGTCATAAAGATTATGGTGAGCGGTGTCTAAGCTCATTGATGGTCGCAAACTGGCAGATGAACTCAAAACAAAGTTATTTATACTTGCACAGAATCTGGAACGTGAAACGGGCATAAGGCCTTGTTTAGCTGTTATTAGAGTAGGCGAAAATCCTTCGAGTCTGATGTACGTAAGAACTAAAGGAAGGCAAGCTGAGTCTATCGGTTATGATTTCGAAGAACATTGGTTCCCTGAAGATACAACTTTCCAACAAGTTGAAGATTGTATTCACCTTTTAAATGAAACAGAGAGGGTTCATGGAATCATTCTGCAACTTCCATTGCCGAACCATCTTGATAAACTCCACCTCCTTTCATCCATCAATCCAGAGAAAGATGTTGATGGTTTACATCCTCTCAACTCAGGTAAATTATCTCAAGGAGTAAGGGGCGGGTTTGTTCCGTGCACACCATTAGGTTGCTTCTCACTAATAAAAACAGTTCATACAACTATTGAGGGTAAAAGCATTTGTATGGTAGGTTCTTCCCTATTGGTTGGCCGACCTCTTGCCATGTTACTCTTAAATCATCGAGCTACAGTATCGTTAGCAAATTCGAAAACACTGGACTTACGGTCGTTATGTAAGACGGCGGATATTTTAATCGTAGCCATTGGGAAGCCACAGTTCATTCAAGGAGAGTGGATAAAAGAAGGGGCGACGGTCATTGATGTGGGTATCAATCGTCTACCTTCAGGTGAAATTGTGGGTGATGTTAATTTTGATCAGGCCTTCTTAAGGGCAGGAGCGATAACACCTGTTCCTGGCGGCGTTGGGCCGATGACGGTGGCTTGCCTTTTACGAAACACACTGGAGGCTGCTTACCATCATGCGTCTCAACCTTTTCCCCTTTAAGAAGTTTTTGGATCTTCTCATCCCGAGAAGATGCATTAAATGTGGGACAATTGTTGAGAATTATGAAGGTTTATGCCCATCTTGCTGGCCTCTCATTTCCTTTATCACAAAACCCATATGCATATGTTGTGGCCTCCCTTTTGAGTTTGATATTGATGAAGACGCGTTATGTGGGGGATGTTCACATTCACCTCCCTATTTTGTAAAGGCCCGCTCAGCCTTTATCTATAACGAAGACAGTAAAGATTTGATATTAAGGTTTAAACACACAGATAACCTTAATTTAGCAAAAGTGTTTGGTCAGTGGATGGCGCCCTTATATAATGAAGAAAAGACTCCCATCTGTATTCCTGTTCCTTTGCATTGGACACGTCTTTTTACGAGGACTTTTAATCAAGCGGCTTTGCTGGCTATTGAAGTATCAAAGAATAATAAGTGGGAATATGCACCAACCTTATTATACAGAAATAAGAGAACCAGAGTTCAAGGACATGACTCAAAGGAAAAACGACTCAAAAATGTTGAGGGAGTTTTTAGTGTATACAAGAATAAATCTCAAAAGATTAAGGGGCGCTCAGTTGTATTAGTAGATGATGTATACACAACAGGGGCAACATTAAATGCCTGCTCCAAAGCTCTACTTAAAGCAGGCGCTAAAGAAGTCCATGCCATTACAGTTGGAAGAGTAATAAAATCGAGGCACTTGGAGCTTTAAGCTTTTAAGGCTTTGAAAATCAAGCGAGCCGCTCTGTCACCCGATTCAATTGCGCCCTCCATTGTCCCAAAAGCGTCCAGAATTGTTGTATGTTCTCCAGCAAAAAAGATTTTGTTCTCAATGGGTTTGAAGATTTTTCTTACCTTTTCATCTTGAAAGTCTTCAACCTCACTCAGCCAAGTGGCTGTACCAGGTGCGCGATTGAGGTAGGAGCCTTTAGAGTAAGGATCTTGAGCCCAGCTTTTATAAACACATTCTTTATAAACAACGTATTGACTGTCTTTTGCCTGCACAAGTTCCTTTGAATGGAATGTTACTTTCTCATTTAGGGATCTTAGGATTTTCTTTGCTTGATCCAGGAAAGTGTGGGCTTGCTTTAAATTTACGATTCCATTTTCCCCCCCAAGATAGATGGTTCTTACTGAATCTTCAAAGTTAGTCCAGCTCACCATTTTGGGAGTTGAAAAAATGTCTTGCACAGCATCTATTAAAGAATAAGGAAAAAGAATTTTAGCATTCGTTCCATATTGAAGTTCTTTAAGACGTTCTAAAGTTGTTTGAGGTATTACATCCGTTGATATAGCCACATCCTCAAAAATGGAACAAGGAATGGCCATAAGAAGAATATCAGTTTGAATGTTATGCTCATTATTAAATTTAAGATTAATCTTTCCATCGACTTTTGATATGGACGTTAACTCTTGACCATAATTAATTTTGTTTCTAAGGCCCGCATTTAACGCGAGGGGAAGTTGAGCGTTGCCTCCCTTTAGCGACAACCAATTGATAGTTGGTGGAGTGCCATTGTGAGCTTCTTTCATGGATTCAATAAAGAATGAACTCAGCTTATAAAGTGAATCGTAGGAGGATGAATCCAATTGTATGGGAGCGGATCCTTCGTAGTTTGTGATGGCGCCTTTAAAAATCAATTGAATATCTTCATCCTCATAAACTCCCTTGATCACTTCTTCAAGATTGGAAGCCGTAGAGGCAACTTGTCGCATCCTATCCAGCAATCCATCAGTGTTTCTCTGATTCCATAAAATTTCAAAAAGAGGGTACGTTTCCTCGCCATAAACGTATAAAGGGTAGAAGGGATGGCTGTAATTAAGAGGAACAAGTCCAAGGTCACGGATTAATTTAAGACTATGGTTGGGTTCACCCCCATCGAGAAAATTCTTGCCTCCAAGCTCTTCAAAGTTTCTGCCAACTTGAGCTGTTAGAATTCGTCCCCCAGGTCTATGACGTGCTTCGTAAATATCTACAAGATAACCCATTTCTTGTAGACGGTATGCCGCCGTTAGGCCCGCAAGTCCAGCGCCAATAACACTAATCCTTGTCTTGTTAGAATCCATTTTTTTAAAGAGGCTTGACTCTTCCATGTTACTCCTGTTCTTGCTTCAAAATCACTTTATTGAGTTGTATTGTGAGGCCTTTTTGTTCTTTCTTATCTAATACTTTAAAGAACTCAATATCAACTCGTTCGATCATTGGAACGAGTTGTGCTGCTAAATTTCGGCCTGCAACCGTCAAATAAACAGACTTAGCCCTTGAATCTTTTGCATTTTCAGATCGCTTAACCAGCCCTTGACTTGCTAATATTTTTAATGATTTTGATATGGTCATTTTATCGAGTTTTGACCAATTTGCAATAATGACTTGAGTCGGATGCTGTTTTGTTTTTTCAAACCATAATAAAATAGCAAGAACCACAAATTGGGCATGAGATATATCATAAGGATCGAGGGCTTTTTTGACCAATCGTTGCCATATAATTGTGGTTTGCCATAACAAAAATCCAGGACTATCTTCAGGTTTTTCGACACTGAATACTGAACTTGTTTCACCTTTCTTTTGCAAGTTTAACTAAAGCCTCCATTTGATCTGGCAATGTATCCACAATACCTCGAGCGACCAATTTTATCCAAATAAATTTCAGTGGACCTGTCACTTTAATTGAAGTTGTTAAGCGAACGCCTTCCTTCAACTCTTCGATTTCATGAGAACCATAGAGCTTTGCCCCAAAGAATTTATAAAGATCAGTGTACTTTCTCTTTTCTTCTACTTCCACAAGTTGAAGATTAATTTCGGACATGCCTTTTGGTTTTATAAAAAAGTAATTTCCTACAGCAAAAGGACTATCAATCCTTCCATGCTCAATGTCATTGTCCCATTTGTGCCAATTATTGACGTCTTTCCATAAATCCCAAATTTTTTCTTTGGTGATATTATTGTATACTTGAGAATGCTTTCTTATCCACATGAGTGACTCCTTTAGTAAATATAGATATTATATACAAGTTTACTATAAAATCAATCTCCGATTTATCTTTAAAAACAGATGGTTAATATAATGGGTTGCTGGTCATATAGATTGCTTATAGAAGATCTTTACATTCTGAATTGAGATGTTTAAGGTAAGATGGAGTATGATTTTATTATTACAAAGAAGCTATATTTAATGCTAATATAGTCTTTACGTTAGATTTTTTTAATATTTTTAAAAAAAGTATTGCAATCATCATTTAATTGTAGTAATAAGACTTCGAATCTAACAAAGGAAACTTGAAATGACTGAAAGAAATGAAAATTTAGAACTTATGGCAATGGTTGCTGAAGTGGTTGCGGCTTATGTTTCTAACAATGAAATATCCACCGACGAGCTTCCTGCGTTTATGCGCCAAGTCCAAAACAGCTTGTGCAGCGTAAGCTCCAAGCAATCTTATATGCTCACAACCCGTACAGAGCCAGCGGTACCCGTTGAAGATTCTGTTCAACCTGAGTACATCGTATGTCTTGAAGACGGTAAGCGGATGAAGATGCTAAAGCGTCATCTCAGAACATCATACAATATGACACCTGAGCAATACCGTGAGCGTTGGAATCTTCCAGCTTCTTACCCAATGGTTGCTCCTAACTACGCAAAGCGTCGTCAGAATATTGCTAAGTCCATTGGTCTTGGAACCCATCGTAAAGGTTCAAAGAAAGCGGCTTAATAGGCTTTGAAACCATAAAAACCGGTGCCTATAGGCACCGGTTTTTTTGTTGTCTATAGAATCCCCTTGAACGATTCGTCTCTGTCCGCTAGCTTCACTTCCAAGGAGGGGTGCCGGAGTGGTCGAACGGGGCGGTCTCGAAAACCGTTGTGTGCGAAAGCGTACCGTGGGTTCGAATCCCACCCCCTCCGCCAGTTTCAAAGGGTCCGTTCCGGATTTCTTTTTCCCCCGTCCCTAAACTACCTGGTATTGGAATTAAAAACGTATAAACATTTTCAAATAAGTGGCTATAAGACTGAAGCCTTATGGTGGTACTTATTTATCAACAGGTTGATTCTTAGGTATCAAAGTCTTCATTTCAGTCTCAGTTTCCATGAGTTTCAAAATATGGGCGGGTGGCGATGGAAAGTCCTTTACGTCTGGAAAGGATTTGAAAAATTCATGGGGGGAAACCATACCCTTGCCAGGAATATACACACCAGACTTTTCTATGGAATGACAAACGACAAAACCATCTTTGATGAATTTATAGTCCCAATAGAGCACCTGCTCATCCATACAAATAATCTCAATTTTTAAGGTAAATCTATCGAAAAGTCTAAGTGGCTTTCTAAAACGATAAAAGGTTGAGCTCTTTCTAGGCTCTCCTCCTATAGCTCTCATATGGTGAAACATACCTGCCTGAATCATAAACTGAATTACCGCAATGTCCATAAAGGATGCATAGCGAGCGTTATTCATGTGCATAACAAAGTCTATATCTGTCGGTAATACGTGGAATGAAAGCTCTAGTGGTTTATGCGGATCAATTGTTTTTCTTCGCAGAAGAGTCCAAATAATGTTTATTAAAAATCTAAAATATAAAATCATACCAGCCCATATATACGTTACATACACCCTATAAAATCAGATTATCAAAATAGTGTAAAAATGTGGTTAAAGATGGGCATCTTGGGCAATACATGCTTAAGGCTGAGTAATACTTAATAAATATTTCAAAAGCATTTTCGGTTTAATATTAAATTAAGTGTCTAATGTTACCCTTAAAGTATAAGCTGAAATATGGTTATAGAATGAAGCTATATTACGAACGCGGAACAAGCTTTTTAGCTATCCGGATTGTGTTAAATGAGATTGGTGTTGATGCTGAATATAAGGCTGTAAACCCAGGTGAAACGTTTGGCCTTGCATTCAAAGGACGAGTGCCTGCTCTCGAAATTTCTGACGGCATTATTTTAACAGAAGTTCCCGTGATCCTACAGTATCTTGCTGAAGAGCATAATATGAGAAATCTTCTCCCCACTTTTGGTGTTATTGGGCGGTATGAGGTTTTGATGTGGCTCTCGTTTATCTCATCAGAGATCGGGTCCAGGTTTCACCAGCTACAAAACCCACAGTCACCTTCAACGATACTTATACCTGAAATTCTTTCTCAATTTGAGGTTTGTGACAAACAATTAAGTGATTCACTGTTCTTGTGTGGAGATATCTTTAAATTGCCTGATTCTCTTTTGTTCGTCATGGTATTTTGGGCGAAGAATAACAGAATCGATCTCTCAAAATTTCCCCATCTTTTAACGTACTATAAGCGTTTAAAAACAAGGCCTTCTGTTGCAAAATCCCTTGATCAAGAAGGGCTGTTAAGTCTAGCTTAAACTTAAACACCTCATTGAGATTGAAGAGTTTTCAATCCCCTCATATTCGAATTTTAAGTGATCGTTTTCTTCACCGGCTCCCAAGGTGTAAAGCAGTGGATACCAATGATCCATACTTGGTATACTCAGTCTACCAGCTTCTGATGAAAGTGCATCTTTTACAATAGACTTGTAATCTTTAGATTCAATTTTCTTTTTGACCCAATCATCAAATTCAATGGCCCAACCGTAGGGTTTTGCATCGGGTGTTCGGTTCATTATACCGAGATTATGAACCAAATTTCCGCTGCCAATAATAAGAACCCCCTTCTCGCGAAGCTTTCTTAATTGCCTCCCCAGTTCGAAATGATATTCGGGGGGACGGGCCATATACAGACTTAGCTGTACAACGGGAATGTCAGCTTTGGGATAAATGTGCTTTAGAACTGACCAAGTTCCATGATCGATGCCCCACATTTCATCATCTTGAACAATCCTTGGTTTTTGAATGTCCTTGGATATATACGCTGCTAATTCGGGGTTTCCTTTGGCTGGATACTCCACATCAAAAAGTTCTTGTGGAAACCCGTAGAAGTCATGAATCGTCTTTGGGTGTGGCATATGGGTAATCCACGTCCCTTCTGTCATCCAATGGGCAGAAATACACAAAATTGTCTGTGGTCGGGGCAGTCGTTTCCCTAAAGCAGCCATTGAACGGGTGAAAGCATTATCAAGGATTGCATTCATGGGATTGCCATGACCAATAAAGATGACCGGCAGACGTTCTGACGATTTATTATTAGATAAGGAAGATAGGGAAGTATTCATAAGATTTTCTCTCTATTCTTCCCCACCACCACTTGAAAGTGGAGGTGGTGAGGTGAAAGTTTATGTTTCTATTCTTCCGTTGTATGACAACAAGCTTCCGTATGCCATCCATTAGGATCGATAATATAAGCAGCATAGTGACCTGGATAACGTAGACCTGCTCCTCCATTGTCTGTAGCACCAAGCTCTAGACATTTTTTGTGCCATTCCTGTACCCCTTTTGTATCAGCTGATCCAAAACCAATGTGGAGTCCAGGAGTATTGAAATACTGTCCCTTGTTGTCTGTATCACTTTTCATTTTAAATAACCAAAACTCGACGGCTGTTTTGTCCTTTCGAGCATATCCAATCACGTCCATATCTCCTGCGTCTCCAGCATAGATACGTGAGTAACCTAAACAGGCAAGGGTTTTGTCGTAATAAATTCCACTCTTTTCTAAATCTTTTACGGGGATTGATACATGGTCTGTCATTTGCGTCTCCTTTTTTGGTTCTAATGATTTTTTCTGTCTGAGTTTTTTTAACATATAAGAATTAATATTCATTTAAGATGAAATTTATAAATTGTTAGGCGTGACCTAAAGTTCTCGCAATTTGCTGAAATTCCTCTTTTATGATAAGATCCTTTAATTGCAGGAGGTGTTTAATGATCAAGAATATTATGGTTGCCCTTGATGATTCAGAATCAAGTGAATCAGCTAAGAAATTCTCTCAACAATTGGCTAAGGTCCATAAATCAACGATTACAGGAATTGGTGTTGTAGATGAGATGTGGGTGGCCACTCCAGAAGCCCTTCCTTTAGGAGGTGCGGCGTTTAAAGCAGAGCTTGATGAGAAACTGCTAGAGGACGCGAAAAAACGCGTTCATCATCTAGAAAAAACACTTACTGATGAATGTAAGTCTCAAAGTATTCCTTGCAAAGTTATTGATGCCTCTGGATTTCCCGTGAGTGAAATAGAACAATTTTTGATTGATGCAGACCTGCTTATTATTGGGAAAAATGCTGATTTTCATTTTGGTCAATCAACTGAAACAGCAGGGTCAGTTAAGCAATTGATAAAGGATAATCCACGACCCGTTATCGTATCTGGTCCAACCTTGCCAAATCAAAGCAGCACGCATGTCGTGGTCGCCTTTGACGGGACATTTGCTGCTTCTCGATCTTTGCACACGGCTATTCTTTTGGGCATGTTTAAAGGAAAAATAGTTCATATTGTTTATGCAAGCCCTCATGAAAAAGAAGCTCAAGAAAAAGTAGATGCCGCTATAAAGCTGTGTCAAAATCATGGAATACAAGCCCAACCCCAAGTCGTTATAACAAAAGACAGACCATCAAAAGCTATTTTGGGGGTCCTTGAGGAAGTTAAGCCTTCTCTCCTTGTTGTGGGAGCTTACGGCCATGGAGGAATTTCTCATTTGTTTTTCGGCTCTTGCGTGAAGGATCTTCTGCAATCAACGGACGTTCCTATCTTTGTTTATCATTGATTTTTCTTGAATTTTGTAGTCAATTTGTTAGACTCTTGATAAGAGGTGAGTGACATGCAGGCTTCAAATATCAATAACACTGAATCCCAGTCAAAAATTGTCAATAAGGCTATAAACGGTGAAGAAGTTATCATTTGTAAAGCTGGTAAGCCAACGGTTAAGCTTGTAAAATTTCAAAAAAAGCTCAAACCGCGTAAGCCAGGACCTTGGGCAGGCAAAGTTGTAATCGCTGATGACTTTGATGAATTGCCCGAATACTTAGCTGCAGCCTTTCGGGGAGAGCATGATTGAATCTTCTACTCGATACGCATGTATTATTATGGAGACTCAATGATGATAAACGAATTCCGCGAAATATATTAAAACTAATCGAAAATGATTCAAACAGCATCTTTGTGAGTGCAGCGAGTGCTTGGGAAATCTCTATAAAAAAAGCTCTGGGGAAATTACGTGCTCCATATGATTTAGATGGAGCGATACGTTTAAGTGATTTTGTCCATCTCCCTGTTTCAATTCCTCATGCTATTCTGGCTGGACAACTTCCTCTTCATCATAATGATCCTTTTGACCGATTGTTAATAGCCCAATCTATTATTGAAGGTTTGACTTTAGTAACAAGAGATCAAAGGCAAATTCTTTATGATGTGAAAGTTATTGAAGCATGATAAAAGAATATCATGTACACAAAACAAACCCATCATATTAGCATTACGGTTGAGCCGACCTTTCTTGAGGATCAATCCTTGCCGGCCGATAATCATTATGTGTGGGCTTACAGTATTTGGATTGAAAATCAAGGGGCCGAGACGGTTCAGCTCTTAAGTCGCCAGTGGCGCATTCGAGATTCAAAGGGCGTTGTTCATGAAGTGAAAGGGGAGGGGGTCGTTGGTGAAAGGCCCATCATTCAACCCGGAGCTTCCTATCATTATACAAGTGGCACACCCCTCTCAACGCCCTCAGGGATCATGGAAGGAAGCTATTATATGATCACCCAAAAGGGGGAGCATTTTGAGGTTGAGATCCCTGCCTTTTCTTTGGATAGTCCCTACGAGACGGCGGTAGTGCATTAGATCAACAGCCTGAAATTAAATATCTCGTATATTCCTTATATTGAAGAAAAATACCTTGCAATTTGAACATGATATATTCAAATTGCAAGGTAAAATGGGTATATGTTACATGTTAGACCCAGTGACATAAAATCATTCGATTACCCTTCATCGTTTTTTCACTTTTTCTGTGATAAACTCATACCTGGGAGAACAGATGATGGACCGACAAGAGATCTTTAAAATCTTAGGTTTGCAGACGATGCAGGGGAATATGACCTCAACTTCACCCATTGATGGGCTGATATTGGGGCGCGTTCAAGCTCATACTCCTCAAGAGGTTCAAAGAATAATAGAGAAAGCGGTTGATAGTTTTAGGGAATGGCGAACTGTGCCCGCCCCTAAAAGAGGTGAACTCATCCGGTTATATGCTGATGAACTGCGGAAAAACAAGGAGGCTCTGGGCACACTTGTCACCCTTGAAAATGGAAAGATTCTTCAAGAAGGCCTGGGTGAAGTCCAGGAGATGATTGATATCTGTGATTATGCGGTAGGTCTTTCACGTCAGCTTTATGGGCTGACCATTGCTTCCGAAAGGCCGGAACACAGGATGATGGAGACCTGGCATCCTTTGGGTCCTGTTGGGGTGATTACCCCATTTAATTTTCCAGCTGCTGTTTGGTCTTGGAACTTTGCTTTAGCAATTGTTTGCGGGGATCCAGTCATTTGGAAGCCCACGGAAAAGACACCTCTCACGGCCCTGGCTTCAGCGAATTTATTTGAGCGTGCTGTGAAAGCTTATGGAAAGGCTCCGCCAAACCTTCTACAGGTTATTTTTGGGACGCGAGAGGTGGGGCAACTCCTCGTCGATTCCCCATCCATTCCTCTCATTTCTGCAACAGGAAGCACGAAAATGGGGCGAGAAGTAGCGGAGAAGGTCGCCCGTCGTTTCGGTCGCTCATTGCTCGAATTAAGCGGAAATAACGCTATGATACTCACTCCCTCTGCGGATCTTAATCTTGCTCTTCGAGCCATAGCTTTTTCTTCACTTGGAACCGCTGGACAGAGGTGTACAACCTTAAGACGGCTTTTTATTCATGAATCGATTTATTCAAAAGTCGTCGAGCATCTCAAAGTCATCTTTGATAACGCTGTTGTTGGAAATCCTTTAGATTCAGGAACGCTCATAGGTCCTCTGATTGATAAGCGAAGCTATGATGAAATGCAAAACGCACTCAAGTCTGCAAAAGAACAAGGCGGGCATGTTCATGGAGGCGAAAGGGTAAAGCTTTACACGAATGGATATTATGTTCGTCCCGCCCTTGTCGAAATGCCACAGCAAACTGAGGTTGTGAAAACAGAGACATTTGCGCCTATCCTTTATGTAATGCCTTACGCGGATTTCGAGAAAGTTCTGAGCGATCATAATGCAGTTTCTCAAGGTCTCGCTTCATGCATTTTCACCAATGATGTGAGGGAGGCCGAAATCTTCCTCTCTGCAAGGGGGAGTGATTGCGGTATAGTCAATGTCAATATTGGCCCCAGTGGAGCAGAAATTGGTGGGGCTTTTGGAGGTGAAAAGGATACGGGCGGGGGTCGTGAATCAGGTACGGATGCGTGGCGGAATTACATGAGACGTGCAACAAATACGATTAACTACTCCCATGAACTGCCGCTTGCTCAAGGGATTCGGTTTGATATAGGTGATGTATGAGTTCCTTTAAGTGGGAAGATCCTTTTGATTTTGAAGACCAACTGAGTGCTGAAGAAAAGCTCATTCGAGATACGGCAGCAAAATATGCAAAAGACATGTTGATGCCTCGTATTTTAGAAGCCAATCGTCATGAAATCTTTGACCCCAATATCTTTAAAGAAATTGGAGAGCTTGGATTTTTTGGTATGACCATCGAAGGATATGGCTGTGTTGGTAGCTCCTACACCTCTTACGGTCTGGTAGCACGTGAATTAGAACGGATCGATTCAAGTTACCGTTCACTTTTTAGTGTACAGTCTTCACTTGCCATGAATGCTATCTATAAGTACGGGGATGAGGAACAAAAACAAAAGTATCTCCCGGGTATGGCTAAAGGGAAATTAATTGGTTGTTTTGGGCTCACAGAGCCAGGTCATGGATCCGATCCTGCTGGAATGGAAACACACGCAAAACCAAAAGGGGAAGGTTGGGTTCTAAATGGATCCAAAATGTGGATCACAAATAGTCCCATTGCCGATGTTTTCATTGTTTGGGCAAGGTATGACGCGGGTATCCAAGGGTTTGTTCTTGAGAAAGGAATGAAGGGTTTGTCGGCTCCCAAAATTGAGGGTAAGTTTAGTCTAAGAGCCTCTCCCACAGGGGAGATTGTCCTTGATGATGTATTTGTTACAAAGGAGAATGTGCTCCCTAAAGCACAAGGCCTGAAGGCCGCCATGGGGTGCCTCAATGATGCTCGTTATAGTATTGCTTGGGGTTCTTTAGGTGCCGCAGAATTTTGTTGGCATCAAGCACGGTCTTATGTTTTAGAGAGGATTCAGTTTGGAAAACCCCTTGCAGCCCAACAATTGGTTCAAGCCAAACTTGTGGATATGCAAACGGATCTATCCCTTGGCCTTCAAGGTATTTTAAGGGCTGCACGGCTTAAAGATCAGGGACAGTGCACTCCTGAACTCATCTCCCTTTTAAAGCGGAATAATACAGAAAAAGCCCTAAAAATTGCTCGAATAGCTCGGGATATGTTGGGTGCCAACGGCATATCTGATGAATATCATGTTATCCGTCATATGATGAATCTTGAATCCGTTATTACCTATGAAGGAACCTATGACATTCATACCCTTATGTTAGGTAAAGCTCAAACGGGGTTGGCTGCATTTGGGCGGTAGGAAGATCAATTTCACTCGGAAAAAACTTTTCCATCATCCTAAGTTCTTCTATTTTCCAAGTATTTCCTTCCTTTAAACCCCTAAGATTTCCTTTTAAATTTTCGTATTTATAAAAATCTGTTTCAATCTTTGAAGTAAGAGTAAAGTTGCCCATAGCCCAGCAAGAGGGGAGCTCGGATAATTTTACAGAGGATACGGAAAGGGTGCATTTTTCATACCTTTTCCAATGTTTCTCAAATGTAATTTTGAGATTATCAAAACTCTTCGTAGAAGAGTCAGATTCCCAGAGCATTACATTGGAATTTTTCGTAAAAAGAAAAAGCAACCCACCTATGTCACGTTGATTAAAGGAATTACAAAAATCTTCGATAAGACAAAGGGCCGGGTGTTTTGAAAAGTTCATAACAAGCATCCTAGTAACACATCTGTTAAACACTTGCTTAAACTGAAGGTTCTTTCAAAAAATTGCAAGGGGATTCATCGTTTATTAACTTAAAGTCCTTATTAATAGTGTTATGAAAGTCTATGATTACATCATTGTAGGAGCTGGCTCTGCTGGATGTGTGCTCGCCAGCAGGCTAAGTGAAGATCCAAGTTGCCAGGTTTTGCTTCTTGAAGCTGGGCCTCAGGATAAAAGTCGCCTCATTCATACGCCAGGTTTTGTCCCTCTTTTGCTCCATCATCCAAAACTTTCCTATCATTATTATACAACGCCTCAAGAACATATGTTCAACCGTAGACTATATTGGCCTAGAGGGCGAACCTTAGGCGGTTCGAGCTCAATCAACGCCATGATTTATATTAGAGGAAATCCTGCTGATTACGACGGTTGGGAAGCGATGGGTAATAAAGGATGGAGCTTCAAAGACGTTCTTCCTTACTTTAAGAAAGCTGAGAATTTTGAAGAAGGAGAATCTTACTTTCATGGAGTGGGAGGTCCTCTTAATGTTACAAAACAGCATTATATTCATGAATTATCGGATCCTTTTATTCAAGCAGCTAAGGAGCAGGGATATTTCTTAAACACAGATTTTAATGGGGATTCTCAGGAAGGTTTTGGAACCTATCATGTCACCATGAAGAATGGGGAAAGGTGCAGTTCTGCCAGAGCCTATCTAACACCTAACTTAAGCAGATCTAATTTGACAGTTGTAACAGGAGCCCAAGTTTTAAAAATTCTAATTGAAAGAAAAAAAGCTATTGGGGTTACATATATACGAAATAAAGAAACGCAAGATGCGAGATGCTCTGAGGAAGTTATCATTAGTTCTGGAGCTGTTACGTCTCCTCATCTCTTGATGCTTTCAGGAGTTGGTGATAGAAGGCAATTAGAAAAACAAGGTATTCCGGTTATTCTGGACTTACCGGGAGTGGGTAAAAACCTACAAGATCATTTGCTTGTTCATTTAGACTACAGAAATAAAACAAAACAAACAGTTCCAGGATATAAATACTTTTATAAAATTTTATATGAATACTCTCAATACAAGAAAACGAAGTCTGGATATCTAACAACCAATTATGCTGATACAGGTGGTTTCACAAAGTCAACCTTAGATCTGGAACAACCAGATATTCAATTCCATTATAATTATGGTGTTGCAGATATAAATTCGCCTCTTCCAAAATTCTATATCGGATATGGTGCGTCATGTATTCCTGGAATTGTTAATGTTGAAAGTCGGGGGGAGGTCACCCTTAAGGATGCAAATCCCCTTAGTCCCCCTCTCTTAAATCCGAATTATTTTAGTGATCCAAGGGATATGGAAGTTATGGTCAAGGCCGTCAAGATCGGTCGTGAAATCATGACGAATTCTTATGCA
>CAZQWE010000004.1:0-259121 GCA_964597045.1 uncultured Alphaproteobacteria bacterium
TTCCCTTCACCCGCTCCAGCCTTCGCCCTTACGGGCTTCGGCTGGCAAGCCAGCCGGGAGACCGTTAGGGCGGAGGCTATCCGACGAAGCCTTGGCGAAGGCGGACTGGCACTTGTGACTAAGGAAAATGGGAAAGGTACACGCCAGTAATTAAAGGGGCATTGCATGACAAAAGATATTGATACACTTATTGAAGGTTATGAGCAATTTCGCAAACAGTATTTTGGCAAAGGTGATTCATCCTTTTTGGAATTAGTGCGTGATGGGCAGCGCCCCAAGGTTCTGATGATTGCGTGCTCCGACTCTCGCGTTGATCCTGCAATTGTCATGAATTGTCAACCGGGGGATTTGTTTGTCATTCGAAACGTCGCAAACCTTGTGCCTCCTTTCGAGGATGATTTGAGCTATCACGGAACAAGTGCAGCCCTTGAGTTTGGGATTTGTGTTCTGGGGATACGCCATGTGATTCTCTTTGGCCATACTCAATGCGGAGGGATTCAGTCTCTTCTTGAGCATTCCCATGAGAAGTGCGGACCGAAGAGTTTCCTCACGAAATGGATGAGCCTTGCGGGGGCTGCCCATGATGCAATAGAGGACTATCATGCCGCAAAACCTATGGATCAAAAGGTGATTCTTTGCGGTCAATATTCCCTTGTAAATTCCTTGCGGAATTTACAAACGTTTCCTTGGATTCAGGAACGTGTTAAGGAAAAATCTCTTTTCCTCCACGCATGGAATTTTAATATGACTGAAGGAACGCTGGAAGCCTATGATGAAAACAAAAACGCTTTCCGACAAATTGGGGGACATGGTGTATCAAGTAACTTTGCTTGATTAACTGATATTCAATTTGTTGATTCTTCACCCTCAGATCGTCCCTTGACCTGTGCTTTTCTTTTGCGGATGTTCTCTCTCAAAGCTGCTTCAAGTCGCTTTTTGCGAGCTTCTTCTAATTTACGACGCTCTATTTTAGAGGGATGATCCATAATTTTTGTGACGACATCTATCGACATAAAAGTATCCAATGTTAGATTGTTCTGAATTACCATAATACACCAAATTTATCACTTACCATAACATAGCTATTCTCTTTGTCAAATTTGGAAAAAGCCCATATCTCCATCATAAACACTCTTGATCGATTGCATTCCCTATGGCATCTTGCCCAGCAACAGCCGTCGTAGCTCAGTGGTAGAGCACACCCTTGGTAAGGGTGAGGTCGAGAGTTCGATCCTCTCCGACGGCACCAGCCAAAGGGTTTTTCCCAATTTACATTGACGATCCTATTTAATTATAGTAAATAGACCATGATTTTTAAAGTTATATATTTTGAGTGTCCTCTTATGAAAAAAGTAACCGCAATTCTTCTCGCTTCCACAATCTTTACGAACTCAGTTTCTGCAGGTCTTGATGATCTCATCTTCCATTCAAAAGAGACCATTCGAAAGAGAGCGGTTGTTATGCTTCCCTCTATTCCAAAAAGGAAGGATGAACAAACTCGAATATTCGAATCTATGAAAACAAAGAAGATGTCTTTGGTAGAAGGTTGTAAGGCATTCGTTCGAGCAGGAAAACTAAAGGCAGACGCTAAACCATACTCAGATCTCATCCGCGAAATTTTTACATCCGAAGAGGTCTCTGCTGAGTTGAAACAAAATTTTGCAAACACATTTGTGTTAATGAGGTGGTCGTCATTAGATCCAGTTAATACTGATCTTGTCTTTCAACACACAACAAATCCTGCGATAAAGGAATATCTTCTGACAAAACACGGATATAACGGAGCTTTGGATTTAAATAAGGAAAGAAGACTTTTCCTAGAATCATCAAAAGATCCTCAAGCGCGTTTTAAAGTCCTATTCGCTATGGGAAAGTGTGATGATGAGGATATCGTTTATGCAAGAAAGGCGTTTGTGCAATCAAAGGAAACTCCCGTACATTTGAGGGCGAGTGCTCTTATGTATGATTGGGATAGAGATGTGGATGTACGTGAAAGTGTGATAAGTCTTCTTCCTCTGTGTCAAAACTATCAAGATTATGAAGGCTTGGAATCCTTAGTAAAAGTCAGAAAGATTGAGCATATACATTTAACATCTTCGGACTCTCTCATCCCGAATACACATCGTTCTCAGGAGAAGATTTTAGGACAAATGCGCGCTAAAGAAGTTACACTTGAAGAAGGGTGTCGACGTTTAGTTCAAGCGCCGTATTGTACATTATATGAATATAATAGTTTTAGAGATATTTTCTCAACAGTATTTACTTCGGAATTTATTCCAGAAGAATTAAAAGAACAATTCGCGGCCTTTCTGAGTGTTAAACATAGAAGTCTAGAAGATGACCTCAATCCTTTGATTTATAAAAAATATGCTAAAGAACCTAGGGCAAAGTATTGGCTAGCGCGTTTTAATCAGTCGGATATAGCCCTTGATTTTATAAACAATCCTGCAAACCCGGTGCGTAAAAGAACGAAAATACAACAGTTTGAAACTTTCAATGATCAGGCTGTTTTGACAGAAATGGCTCAAACTTTAGTTCGTGATTGTAAATCAGAAGAAGATGTCTGTGATCTCATAAAATTATGTCGCGGCAAGCTTACGGCAGAATCTCTAGAGAAAGTATGCGATTCTATTGTCTTGAATGATCATGTTTTATCTACCTTGATGAATATAATTATAGAGAATAAGGAAGGAGGTATTCTATTAAGATTTTTAGTAAAAAGCTTAGATAGACTAAAGTCAGATGAAGATGATCTACATCCTTATATTGAACATTTTGTTATAGAAGGGTACTTCGATTTTAGAGATAATGAAATCCTTACTCAGACGATCGCGAATCCAAAGGCTTTAAAGAAATTCTTAGAAGCTTATCTCTTGTCTCATTCGTCATCACAATTGATCATGCAAAACCTTACTGCCATTAAAGGTAATCCAAACCTTTTGCAAAGTTTACCTGAAGGAGCCCTCGAGAGATTGGAAACTTTTTTGAGAGAGAAAGTTGTCAGTGAGTTAGAATCACCTAAATTACCTGAGGGTGATTTATATAACGTGGAAAATGACTTTGAAACATTAAGTTATTTATTAACATCAAACCGTAAGGAAGATAGACTTCTCTTTTCGGCTTATTGCCAAACTCATATTCCCTTTATTGTGCCTCAATTAAAAAGCGCTAATGAAGTACAAAAGAATAGAGCTCAAAGACTTCTTGCGCGATTAGGTAACTTTTCTTTAGTCGTACCTGAAGCAGGTGATATTGTTAGAGAGGTGGGCTATGAACTCATTCCTTTTTTTAGAGAGCTTTCAGAAGATACATTTTCTGAAGTCACTCCCGAGTCTTTGCTTGTTAATGACACCCAGAAAATATCTTGGAACCTAATTAAATTATTTATGCTCTATTCTGAAGAAACAGCAGCTCAAGCTTTCAAGCATTTTCAAAGGGTATTTCAAAATGTAAAGAAGGATGCTCAAGTGAATGGATTTTCTTATGGGCATCATCTCAATCAGCTTTTTATTGAATGGTTTAGAAAGTCCCATACCCATCCTTATCTTGGAAAGTATATAGGTCAAGCCTTGGCTCAAATTCCATGCCTTGATGAGATTGAACTTCCTTCTCTTTATACAATACCCTTTTCACCCGCTATATTCTTGGATGTCGAATCGGGATTTTCAGAAGCTGATTCTGTTAGAAAAGGCTTAATAATGGAAAAAATTAGATATTGGGGTCTTTCATTACAAAAAGATCAATCCCGAATATTAATTAAGACATTACTTGATGATGATAAATTCGAACAAAGCGTAGGTATCATCCTAAGCTTATCTGCATCGCTTTCTCCAGATGTAATTGATGAAGTCGTATCCCGCCTTTCTTCAGATGAACAAAAATTGGAGACTTTTATAAAGGCTTTGACTTCAGGTCAACGAAAGGAAAAACAAAACGCATCCCTTGGTCTATTGGTGAGTCGTTTAGCAAGTGCCATGGATATGCGGACTGAAAAAAATGCGAGACTTGATCCAAGAATTGTCGAATTTGTGAGCGCTGGATTACTAGATTTCAGTTGTGTTAAAAAAAATTCTGGACTTGTCTATGCTTTTTCGGATCCCAAAAAATGTGCTTCCTTTCTTGATGCATTTCTTGAGACTCAACCCTCAAGTGAACTCATTGCTTCAAATTTATCAGTTATTCAAGAATATAAAGCGGTATTTGGCAATTTACCTGAAGCATTTCTTGAAAGGTTGAAAATGTGTTTGAGGGAAAGAATAGCCAAGGAACTGGAAACGAGAGAACTCTCGTCTGAGAGCTTATATCCTCTGGAGAAGGAATATAATGCATTAGCTCATTTAACTTCTTCAAAACACTCTAAAGACCAGCTTCTTTTCTCTGACTATTGTCGGACACAAATACCCTTTATTCTCCCTCATTTGATAAATCCTGATGAAGAAGTCAGGTTTGAAGCCCTGAGGCAGCTTGCTATATTAGGAACGATGAGTATTGGAAATTCTCATCTTGATGACGTAAGAAACGAGATTAAAGGGCATCTGATGCCCTTCTTAACGGGGCTCAAAGAAGATGCACTTACTTCTGCGAATGCGGCAACCCTATTTGACTCAAGCTATATGAGAACCTCTTGGGAAATTCTTAAATTCTTAATGGTGCATTCAGAAGAAACAGCACAGCACGTTTATCCGCATTTTCTGAAAGTTACTCAAAACCAAACGCTGGAAAGTATATTAATTAACACATCCAGTAATAACAGAACATATGGGTTTTATCCGCTGCTTGAAACATGGTTTGCAGCTTCTCATGAAAGGCCATATTTGGGTAAGTATATTGCTCAAATGCTTATACAAACCTATAAGGCAGAAGATGTTGAAACGATGACTCTTGCGGAAAATCCCTTTTCAGCAGAGGCTTTTAAAGCATTTGTCTCGGAAATGGTGGGCCTGGATTTTAAGACACAAAGAGATTTATTAAATAAAATTCAAAGTTGGGGAGGAAATAATCCTCACGAAAAAAAGCCACCAACAGCAGAAATGAAGACACTCCTTGCCTCAGAGGAATTGCCTTTAAGACAAAGGGCCCTCATTTTCTATAGTCGAAATATTTCAGATGATGCAATAGCAATAGATTTAGGCACTTGTTTGGCCCACGATCTTAAAACGGATGAAGATGTAGAACTTATACTCAATGTGGCTCTCACCCTAAATCCCAATTCGTTCCATAAGATTATAGATAGCGTTTTAAACGATGAAAAAAAGCTAGAAATTTTTATTAGGGGATTACAAAAAGAAGAAATCCTCAACCGTTACTATAGTCAGGTAATAATATTTGTCCTAAGGGTAATGGAGAAACTTCCTAACATAGACCTTGGAGAGGATGAACTCCATCCTAGAATTTTACGATTAATTCATGCGGGTATCATGGATTTTCGCCCTTTTCTATATGATACAGAACTCCAGAGCTTGAAGAAAATGCTTTCTTTTACAGAAGCCTATCTATCAACTGCCCCCTCACTTGAATCGATTAATAATAACTTAAGTTATATTTCTACAATGCGAATGAGAGGAGGAGATTCTGTTACATTAAATGCATGCAAAGAAAAGCTTCATTCTTTTCTGAGGAATCGAGCTCTAATGACTCTCAAATCCGTTACATTCTCCAAAGATGCTTTGCCGCCTCTCGAAGATGAGTTCACAAGTTTGAATTCCTTAACAGTTTCCGAACAGCTTGGGGATGATTTACTGATCAACGAATATTGTAAACTATATATACCCCACATACTTCCTCATCTAGAAAGTTCAGATGAAGGCATGAAATATAGAGCTGAACGCCAGCTTGCTATTTTGGGATCTTTTTGTCGATACTTCCACAGTCTTGAAGAATATACCAACACAATTGCTAAAGCTTTAATGCCTTGTTTTGAAGAGATTATTGAAGGTAAGCGTGGTGCTTTGGCAATGAATATTGATGATAAGCTCAGTACAACTTGGGAAGTTCTTCAATTTTTTATGTGCGCCTCTGAAAATACTACCGAACGAGCAATGAGTTATGTGCTGAGCTATTTTGAGAAGGCTCAAGTGCATGAACGACAAATAATCCCGAGTCATTCACAAAGAGTGTATGGGTTTTCTCCGCTTTTCAGAAGATTACTGGGTGCTGTGGAGAGGGATGCAGATTTAGTGAAGTACATTGCCAAGTTCATGTCTATCTTTACTGAATTTGAGATGAATAATGAATTAACATTCTCGCTTGTTTTTGATCTATCACCACTCGTTTTTAAATGTCTTTCCAAGGAATTAAGTACGGCTGACATTTTACAACAAATCGGGCTTTACCGTGCCATTTTAATGCGGGCAGATGAAGAGGATTTGAGCTTGGATGGTGAAATTATCAGTGAATGTAAAAGCCTTCTGAAAGATCTCTTCGTGAGATATTTCCTAGACTCAACAGAACAAGAAGATCCAACATCATTTGCGACGTTTGAGAAGATATACAATCTTCGTTTTATTTCGAATTTAAGGGCGCTGAATCTTGTTGATCGTAACATTCTTATTGATCATGGAAAACCGTATATGGCAAAACTGTTATATTCCGCTGAGAAACTTCTCAATTCAGGTGAAGTGCAAGCAGAAGATAAGAAAAAAATATACGACCATCTCTTAACTGTCGCCGAATCGATTCATCAGACTGAGCTACATGCAATCTATGTAGATCATATTAGAAAATTATTAGTACCAAGCTTACAAACTGCAATCAATGCTGACTTAAAAAATTCTGAGCCATTTTCTATTGAAGCCTTACTCAAGAGTTCTGGATATAGGACTTTGTGCCTCTTCTTGCGTGGCGAGTCTGAATATTCGAAACAGTCGTTAGAAGTAATTAAAGATTTATTGATTCATAGAGGTGCAGAGGTACATCATTATGGACCTCCATTCAACCTCTCTATGAGAGTCATTTATGAACTTGGTGATCTTATAGGACATGATCATCCTTTTATGGAAGAGGCTCTTGATATTGCAGGTAAACATAACTTAAGTGATGACAAATCAAATCCAATTTGGCGTCATAAACATCTTTTAAAGGAAAGAGAAAAAGAAGTAAAACACCGTACGCAGCCTCAACAGTTAAGTGATGGGCGTGTCGTTTCCCTTAATCTTAAAAAACTGAATGAGCCCGTAAAGAACGTGCCGGCTTTGCCCGTGACTCACAAGGATTTACTCAGCCTTGGAGATTCATTGCTAGCAGAACTTAAGGAAAATGAATCAGCCGTGCTCGAATTTAAAGAGCTCTTTCCCGATAGGGATGCACATATCTTAATCGGAGCTCTACATGATAAGTTCTTTAGAGACTTAGTTGATGAAAAAGAAGGAGAGGTTAAGAAAAAACCATCTTTAGTCAGCCGTAAATTGAGGGAAATTGTGACTGAGTTAAAGACCCTTGAAAAAACTAAAGAGGGCTTGTCCCCAGCATCGAAGCTGCTTGTACAGTTATTGCTTAACGTCCAAACGTGTACGACTGGGAAAGAAGGAGGTATTGATCAATCTTACAGTGCTTTGGGTAAGAAAGCTTTTATCCAAGAAGGTCAAATGAAAATAGAGCGACTCAAAGAAATCATCACTGAATTGCTTCTTGAAGAAACACGTAAAATACGAGATGGTATTCTTATTGGTGATGGAAAGCTTGTGAGAAAATTAGTTGGAGTAAAGGGCTCTGTAGATGAACCGCCTCATCAATATAGATATTTAATGGGTCTTATTGGAGAAGATCTTACATTAACGAATGAAAAGCCTTTGTTTGACCATAATATGGGTTGTGTGAATGAAAAGTTGATTGAGATGGAGAAGCAGACCGTTCTCGATACGTTTTATGAATTCTTCACTCCCGAATTCCTCATCGAGAGTATCCTGCGAAGGATTAATGGGAAGGAACTTGTTCTTAAAATAGGAGACAAAGAAAGTCCTGAGAATTTCATAAAGGAAATACCTGAGCTATCACCAATGCTTGAAGACTATGTAGAATTTGAAAATCCTGATGATGATATGGACTTTACGGTTAAGGATTTGAATAAGAATGCAGTTACGGATCTTTTGATTCATTTGGGCTTTATAGAGGTAGTGGAGAAGTAAACAAGAAGGCGAGGAGAGTGGAGCACCCCCCCACCCAGCGTCATCCCTGCTTTCGCAGGGATGACGCCGCTGAATGAGATTACCGCGTCGTGGCTACGCCACTTCTCGCAATGACGAGCTCATATTAATCCTAATCCCTCTTCTCCTCTCTATACTGCTCAAAAGGGGTAACACCATTGTGTTTCGCTGCATTAATAAGTGTACAAGCATCTATATGATTCTTAGTTTCTGCTGCCGTTAAATATTCATCAAACTTTTCCTGATTCCCTAAAGCAAAATAGGCTTCTGCAGCGTAATACGCGTATCGTCCAGTAACATCATTTGGAATTGCATGAAGTAAATATTCTAGACCTTTTGTAATATTTCCATGATTTCGATAAATAGTGAACGCATGATAAAGTATATCCTCAGTCTTTATATTATTCCATAGATAATAATCAATTTTAAACTGCAACTGTCTTGCAGTCGCGTCCAGCAGATGTCTTAAATCTATTTCTTCACCATTAGCGAGGGCTCTATCATAATAATGTATGGCTTGAGAATATTGATGCATTTGATAAAAAACATTGCCAATCATAGAAAAACCATGGCCAGCTTCCTGTATTTGAGGGAAAATGTGCTTCAATTTGTTTTGATCGCCAGATTGAAAGTAAAACATTTGGAGGTGGGTTAAGGCAAATTTTTCTAGCCCCTTAAGATTCAGACCGAGAGAATCATCTTTCAACATCGCAGCTTGTTTTACATCTTCATCCTCAAAATCGATATCATTATATTTTTGTTCTATATAGTGATCATATTCACCTTCTTTTCTGCTGAAGGCTAATATTCTCAGAAGGCAGTTTTCAATTTCTTCATAATATTCAGGGTGAAAAAATGGACGAGATTTGTCATAAATCAAATAAACTTGAACCAATTTTTTCAAGGCTATGATAGACGGACAAAATCCGTATTGACCATCGGAAGATAAACACCAATCTGGATTTGTAACGACTCTCAAAATAGCCTGTTTAGCAATTGTAGCTTTGTGGGTTTTAAGGCGCTCAAGCATGTTCTCATCATAATAATGACTGCAATTAAGATCAAGCACGTGTGGTGCAACAGAGCCCCATATTTTACACAATAAATTAGCTGTTCTAAACTCATCATTATCAGGGAAGTCTTGACTTAATACTAAAGTTGCTAACTTTGAGAGATAGTCTGGAGCAGCTTTTTTAGCATATAGACGTCCTAGGGTTTCATCCAAAGCATCCTGTGGACGATTATCAGCTTTAGGAAAAACCCTTTCTAATAGACTCTCTTTTGGATCCTCACTCAGTAAAGTAGAATAAACAAGCATTTCTAATGCTAGAGTGTCATTTCCCTGGGCTTGATCGTGAAGACACTTGAGAAATCTTTTTCTTTCCAGCTCTAGTTCTTTTTCATTTACAAAGGCGCTGGACTTGGATTCAAGAAGCCTATAGTACGACGCCATTAGAGGATGTACTGTTTCGTAATAGTGAGACCGCCGGATATAATATCCTTCATCATCAGGACCTGGATCAAAGTCCCCAAGACACTCTTGAAAACTCCCAAAATCAGCTGATAAATCATATCTCATCAGATGAGACATTGTAAAAGGACGCACGCTTCTCACAGAGAAAGGGGCAGGCAAACTGAAAGGAGCACGTTCTTGAATGAGTTGTTCACCAAGAGCTATGAAAGCTTTATTAGTTGAAAACAAGATCACGAATTCTCTTAGGCTGCAGAAACGCCCCACAGTGGCCCAAACATCTTTGAATTGTAGCTTTCCCCATGTCGTTTGATCTGTTTGAGGTTTATAAGTAACAGTTTTATTATGCCTTTTAATTTGCCTTTTACATTCAAGCTTTGCGAGTTTAAGTTCCCGTTTTGCTTCTCGCTTTCCCTTTAATTGTTTTTGTTGTTTTTTATTGATATCCACTTCGAAATCGGCGATTTCGCGTTTCTTTCCGGCACAGACCATCGTTTGCATGGAAACGTAAAAAAGGAGAGAAAATGTTAAAGTAAAGGCTATTTTAGATTTTAACATAAGTAATAATATCCTGATTAAATATGATAATGAATTAAACAAAATAAACATGTTAGTCAATGAGATTCTATAATATTCTTTTGAAGTTGATATTTCTCCATGCACGTCATTGCGAGCGCATCGCAGCGAAGCAATCCATCTTAAAAAGAAAAAATGGATCACCACGCCTGCTTCGCAGGCTCGTGATGACGAACCGGGGATAGGCTACGCCACTCCTCGCAATGGCGAGTGTGGGCTAATTCAAAAAATAATCTCTTTACAACCCATGACAAAGATTTCTAGACTCATGATGTTAATCATAAAGGAGGCGGTCATGAAGAAATACTCTCTCGTAGCTTTACTACTCCCACTTGTGTTGCCAGAGCAAAGCTTTGCATGGGATCCACCTATATCAATGGAAGAAGCTGTAAGACGAGGAAGACCGGGAGGACGTTCTCCCCACGATATTCATTATGGAGACTGCATCAAGAGGGCGTATCCCAATAACGAAAAGCGACATGTTCCTAATACACGCGGGACCAGTTTTTACTGGGCAGAAACATCAGATAGATATGGGGGAGATATTGATCAGACTCGCGAAGAATAAGATAATATTTAAAATAGTTTTTTGTTTTCTGATGGTTAGCACAATCGATGTTTTTGGGGGTAGAAAGAAGGAACAGGAAGCTTGGTACCCTAAGGAAGCGCGCCGTCCTTTTTACATAAAGTGTCGTAATGAGGATGAACGTGTTGTTGCTGCAGGTTATCTTCTTGGGTTTATTCCTATCGGCTCAGCACTAAATTGGCTATTACCCAAAGAAACGCGGAAATAACTGAGGTAACAAGGATCTTCAGGCCAATATATGGTTTCTCAGGCGCACTTGTGGCGTGGCCTATTTCAGGTGATTCAGGGGGGCGTACACCCCATGGGAGGGCCATGAAAAGCACAACGACCCAAATCATCACATAGACAAGGACGCCCGTTGTGAAAGTCATTCGTTCTCTTTGCCTTCAGGTGTTTTAGATTTAAAGTCTACTTCAACACCGATGTTAAAGGCTTGATATCCAGCTAAATTGTCGCTTTTTTCGGGGGCCACAGTATGAGCAGGGCCAATACGCTCGATTTCAATTCGTCCTTTAGGAACCGCTGCGCTGACTTCCTCAAGCTCAATAAGCACACCGAGTGTCTCTTTTGGGCTGAAGAACAGAACAGGGTTTCCATTAAATCCAAGCTTTGGAGTTCCATCACCGATTACAGTGAGTCCAGTCGCTGTGAGTTGATCCCTAACTTTTGTTATATTTGAGACGCCGTAGCAAAGATGGTGAATTCCTCCTGAGGGGTTTCGATCGAGGAAATTACGAATGGGGGAGGCATCACCAAACGGCGTAATTAGCTCAATGGTTGTGTTCGAGAGTTTGACAGTTGCGGCTGTCACACCATGTTCTGGCAAGTCACGTGGGGTGCTAACAAAGGCTCCCATTGTATCTTGATAAAGATGAATGGCCGCATCCATATCTGGAACGGCGATGGCTACATGAAGTAAGTCTTCTAACATTGTTTTCTCCTCAGCTGCAGCGTCATCCTCGCATTCGCGAGGATGACGCCATTGGTTGTTTCATTAGTCCTTACTTATCCCTTAAATCCTAAACACCTGCACATTCGTCAGTGTTTTCTTTCCATAATAATTCGACAGCACACGTCGTGTCGCAATTCGTCCCATTTCTGAGACTTTGTCATCATTAGCTTTCTCGTCAAGGGGAAGCTGTAAATAGCCTTCTTCAATCGCTGAGACACAATGAGATGTGAGAATATCCAGCTGATCACCTTCCGTGACACCTGTGAGAAGTACGGTTGGGGGTTGGAGAAGCGTATGCTCACCTTTGATCAATAGGGTCACAAGCGCATGTCCTGTACTCATGAGACGGTGTCTGTCATGCATAATCGTACCCTTAAACGGTATGAGGCGCTTGCCATCAAGGGCGAGGCGGCCGTAATCCACTTGAGCAACGAGTTCTGCTCCCTGTTCAGAAAGGGTCATGAGATCCCCATTGTGCGGTCTTATGACATGGCGGATTTTGTGTTCAAGTGCAAATGTGGCTTGCTCAGCAATATGATGATCCTCACCATGAACGGGCACAACGATTTGGGGGCGAATCCAGGAATACATATCCGCAAGCTCATCCCGATTAGGGTGACCTGAGACGTGGATGTCTTCTTCATCAGCCGTAATAACAAGGACGCCATTTCGAGACAGAAGATTCTGTAGGTCTAGAATGGCCTTTTCATTGCCTGGAATTTGACGGGATGAGAAGATAACGACATCGCCTTCCTCAAGGAATATATGCTTATCCTCTCCACGCGCAATGCGGAGGAGGGCGGCACGTTGTTCGCCTTGGCTTCCAGTGCAGATTAAGAGGGATTCTGCGCGATCCACGAATCCAGCGTCATGATGGCTGAGAAAGGGCTCAAATCCATCAAGATAATTCAGCTTACGCGCAACTTCATCCATGCGGTGAAGGGAGCGGCCGACCAGGCCAACATAACGGCCGTGAGTCTTTGCTGCTTCTGCGCAACTGGCAACCCTTGCGACATTTGAGGCAAAGCAAGCTATAGCTATTCGTTTCCCAGGGAACTTTCCAACGAGCTCAATAAGATTCTGCCTTATGACACCTTCTGATCCGGAACGGCCTTCCACAAAGACGTTTGTTGAGTCGCACACAAGAGCTAGAACGCCTTCATCTCCAAGCTTTTTTAAAGTATCGATATCTGTAGTGTTCCCAAGCATGGGATTAGGATCCAGCTTCCAGTCACCTGTATGGACAACCGTGCCTGCAGCAGTGCGAATGGCTATGACATTGGGTTCAGGGATAGAATGGGTAATGCTGATAAAATCAACGGTAAAGGGGCCGATATCAACGCCACTGGATAAAGGCACTTCATGAACGGGAGCGTTACCAAGGCCTGCATCATGAAGCTTATGGCGAATGAGAGCTGCCGTAAAAGGTGTTGCGAACATAGGGCATCTGAGACGAGGCCACAGATAGGGAATGGCGCCAATATGATCCTCATGAGCATGGGTGAGAACAAGGCCCGCAAGGTTTTGAACATGCTCTTCAATAAACTTTGTATCAGGCATTAGAACTTCAATACCCGGTGTTTGATCGAAGGTAATACCCAAATCAACCATCAACCACTTGCCACGGAAGTGGTAGAGGTTCAAATTCATTCCGATTTCACCAGAACCCCCTAAGGGCAAGAAATATAACTTATCTGGGTCTAGTTGCATTTAATCTCCTAACAATACCATAGCAAATAAACCTTCCTGTGTCATCTTAACTCATCCAACTTCTCAACCCGTCGGCTATGACGACCACCCGCAAAAGCCGTGTTGAGGAAAGCTTCAAGGCAAGCAACGGCTTCATCCTTACCGATGAGACGTTCACCTAAACAAAGGATATTCGCATTGTTATGTTCTCTTGACATGCGTGCTGAGAGGACGTCCCAGCAAAGGGCGGCTCGGATCCCATTAAACCGGTTAGCGCCCATACTCATTCCTATGCCGCTTCCGCAGAGGAGAACTCCTTTGGCGCCAGCGAGAACTTCCTTCACAACAGGTTCGATAAAATCAGGATAATCCACGGACTCGGCCGAATGGGTTCCACAATCGATAATCGTGTATCCCCAGTCTTTGACAATCTCTTTGAGGTATTCTTTGTATTCGACGCCTCCGTGGTCAGCACCAATGACAAGTGTCTTTGAATTAGCTTCAATGATATTGGTAATGTTATCGTCCATTACGCTTCTCCTTGTGCCTTCGTAAAGGCTGGCTTTCCATTAAATTCAAAAAGCTTTTCCACATGCATCCACTTAAGGGACTGTCCAAGTATTGACAAAAATTCCAATATATTGGCATCTGTTGACTTTGTCGTATCTTTGAGGAAAAATCTTGCTCGGTAGTGGTCGACCGTATCAGGCTTTACACCACCCACAAAAGGATAAACCTGAACGCCTTTATTAGAAATCATCTTCAATACAAAGGGAGTTGGAGAACATAGCTTTTCAAGGCTTTTGCCCAACTCATCTGGTGTGAGGGTGCTTTCGATGAATACATCAATACCAACTTCCTTGCGAGGGACGTTATCATTGGGCTCATGAATATGATTAAAATGTAATGGTTTATAGGGGCGTGATGGCCAGAAATCCGTCTTTTTCCCAAGATTGCTGATCACGACATCCGTAAATGCTGTGGTTGAAAGTGGATCTGATTTCGCAAGATCCCTTGTGAATGCTTTTTGAACGCCGAGTGTAAAAAGAATAGATTGCTCAATCAAAGCGGCTGCATCAAACTCCCCAATGTGACGGAGCATCAATACACTCGATAAAATAACAGCTGTAGGGTTGATTGTATTTTGGCCTGCATATTTGGGAGCGGATCCATGCACTGCCTCAAAGATAGAAACTTCATCTCCAATATTAGCAGCAGGCGCAACCCCAAGGCCTCCCACAAGACCAGAACCCAAATCGCTAATGATATCGCCGTGAAGATTGGTACACACAATAACATCAAACATTTCAGGACGAAGAACCATTTGGTGAGCGCAGTTATCAATGATAATATGATTGGCTTCAATATCGGGATAATCAGGGGCGATATCCTCGAAGGTCTTTTTAAACATTCCCTCAGTGAGCTTTAGGATGTTAGCTTTTGTTGCACAGTGCACCTTTTTTCGACCTTCAGCCCGGGCAAGCTCAAAGGCAAAAAGTATGATTTTCTCAGATCCTTTCCGGGTAATGATCTTAAGGCCTTCAGCAACAGAAGGCGTTTGGAGGTATTCAATCCCTGCATAAAGGTCTTCAAGGTTCTCTCGCACCACGATAAAATCTACAGATCGATCTGAATAAGGGGTATGGATACCTGGCATTGTACGCACAGGGCGCGTGTTTGCGTAAGTCTCAAAGAGTGCGCGTAAGGTAACGTTTGCACTCTTTTCTCCATACCCAACAGGAGTTTCGAGGGGACCTTTAAGGGCTACCTTATTTCTAAGAATGGAATCAATGGTTTCCTGAGGGACGCCAGTTTCCAACCCTTTTTTAAAAATTTCAGCTCCAGCTTGACAGATTTCCCAGTCAATTTTGACACCTGACGCATCAACAATACGACGAGCCGCTCCTGTGACTTCAGGCCCAATTCCATCTCCTTCAATAAGAGTGACTTTTCGTGACATTCCAACCTCCATTTCATGGATTTAGTAACATAAAAGAGTTAAAAAAGCTATGATGATGCGCGAGTTATTCAATATAAATAATTTCGATCGAGCCCTAACCTACCAAATCATCCGCAATGCTTCGTCCAATCCGGACCCCATCTGCCATTGCAATTGCGACATATCTTTGATTGGGTGGACGTGTCACATCACCACCTGCATAGAGTCTTGAGATTGATGTTTTACCAACAGTATCCGTATGAATCCTTCCATCATCAAAGGTCGTAATCTGAGGTAGAATACGGGGGAAAATGGGTTCCATTCCGATTCGGATAAAGCACTCATCGCACGTAATATCTTGACCTGAAGATAATATAACACCTGAACTCGTAAATTTTATTACACGTTCATTCTCCATGATTTTAATAGAAGGGTTGTCAATAACACGCTCTGCAAATCGAATCCGCGCTCTCAAATTCCCTCTAACAATCATGATGACGTGGGCACCTGAGTCTGCAAGATCTGCAGCTGTAGAACATGCTTCATCTCCCCCACCAATGACCACAGTTATTGTGTCCTTACGGTCCAGTGGTGTATGTGGGTTTCCCCAAGGAATAGTCTCTTCTCCAGATACGTCCAATTTTCGTTGAATTAGTCCACTACTGATAAAAACACGTTGAGCATGGAGTTCTTGATTATTATTAATAAACAAATGAAGGTGGTCATCTTTGACCTGAACTTCATGAACCCTTGAATCAACTAAGAATTCGACACTTTCATTATGACATTGCCGCATTAAGGTTTGTAAGACTTCCTTTGGATCAATTAAAAGATGTGAGGGAATATCTTTAAGAGGGCTTTCAATCCAAGTTAAAAGTTGTCCCCCACAATTTCCCATGTCAATAACAAGAGGACGCAGACCGTTTTGAGCGGCAATGAGTGCACACGATAAGCCACAAACTCCTCCGCCAATGATGATGAGATCTCTGGGTTTCATTTATGTTGCGTTCCATCTAGACTTAACAACACGATGGTTCATTTTGGTTTTTTGGGAAACAAGCCCTAAGCTTTCCATCGACGTTTTTAATTCAGCCTCAATATCAAAGGAGTGAATCGACTCCAGACTTCGACTTTTAATAATAATATTTGAATGGGGGTGGGTTTTATGAAACTCTTTATATGTTTGTAAGGCGACTTGTCTTATAACATCCTCAATAAACTGTGGTTTTTCATGGGACCGGAAGACAAGGGCGGCTTCCCCTGGTCTTGGCAACGTGTCTCTCGTTAAAAAAAGAACGGAATCAATGGATTTAAGAAGGTCTGGTAGGAGAAGTTCTGATTCAACAGGAGAAAGTATAACTCGTGTTACAACTCTTTGAGAGTGTGTCAAATGAGGAAACTCTGCTTTTTTCCCTCTCGCATGCTGGATAATACGCTGAACACATGGACAACTTGTGATGTGTTTGAACTCCAGTCCAAGAGCTTTTGATTCCCATTCCTCACCTACTGTGACTTCCCCTAAAAGGAGGAAATGATCCTGAGTCTTTTTATAGGGTGCCCCTTTTAAACTTTCCACATCTGCAGGGGTTATGTAGTCTGCTTCTATCTTCACATTAACGGATAGGGATCTTTGAGTTGCTTTGATATCTATGGCAAGTATTCTGGCAAAATCACAGATACTCTCGTATGTCCTAAGGGGAGCAAGGCGTGCCACAGAATCGCTCAGTCGTGAAACATGGATGCCTCTTACTGTTTCCGGTACCTCAATACTGATCTGTACTTTTGCATATAAGTTGATGGAGTTGGTATTATTCAGAGGATCCTTTAAAGTGAAATAGGTCTTAAGGTGGGTACATCCTACGCGATCAATTTTTAGATCTATTTCCGAAAGTTGGCTGGCGATGTCATCTCCAGCCGCGTCCATGGCCGCAATGGTTTCACGAGCTTCTCGACCTAGGGTTTCTTTAAAAACATCCAGGTCAGGATAGAAATTGCTGGGCGTTTTCTTCTTCATTTTGTAGCCAATACTAAGTTCCTCCTAACTATAGGGGGAAATCGTTAAGGAAGAGTTAGAATGAGTGTTGTGGCTGAAATACAGCTACACATTTTTGGCAATCTTATCTAAGATCTATAAAGTTTATTTTTTCTTTTATTTTAAATCCTTCCAGTATCTTTCATTCATTAAAGCTTCAATTAATTCTTTACAAAATATGACTAATATGACATAATTAGGTGTAATGTGAAAAGTTTTATAAAACAGATTATTTGGGTTGGAGATTCTAAAAAGTGCATCCAAGAATTTCCTGAGGAAGTAAAAAAAGCAATAGGTCATTATTTATACTTTGCTCAATGTGGGGACCATCATCCCCATATTAAAACCCTTAAGGGTTTAGGCGGCAAAATGTACGAAGTATATGAGGATCATAGGAGTGGAACGTATAGAGCCATATATATGGCACAGATTGAACTGCGAATTTATGTGTTACATGCATTTCAAAAGAAATCTAAATCTGGTATTTCAACACCAAAAAAAGACATTGAACTCGTTAAGGCAAGGTTGAAGTTTGTGAAGGGGTTAAAAAATGAAGGATAATATAGAGTTGGAAAAAAGCTCGGGAAATGTGTTCAAGGATTTAGGGGTTGAAAATCCTGAGCAAGAACTTTTAAAAGCTGAGCTCGCTTACTGTGTTTTCAAAGCGATTGATGAAAAGAATCTAACACAAGTTCAAGCTGCAAAATTGATTGGTGTTACCCAGCCAGATATTTCAAAATTGAAGAATGGACAATACTATCGCTTTACTTCAGAACGCCTATTTAAATTCTTAAATGCTTTGGACTATGACATTGACATTAAAATTCATAAGGCTGAAAATCATAAAGCTCATTTGAGAATAATCAAAACATAATCCTACCTTCTTCCCACTTTCCCAATTCTCAGGCATACTGCGAGTTATGAGTTATATAGCTAAAATAAAAGCCAGCCCCATTTTACGGCTTATTAAATACCTTTGGCCGGAGCATTCGTTCAGCTTACGCTTTCGCTTTATTTTAGCGCTAGCCTCTCTTGTTATTTCGAAGTTTGCAGCTCTTGCTGTTCCCTTGTATTTCAAAGATTCTGTCAATTCTCTGAGTGATGAGGTTTTAGTTGTCGTTCCTTTTTATTTTCTTTTCTCCTACGGTTTCTTTCGCATCGTCAGCGTCTTCTTTAGTGAAATACGCATTGCCATATTTGCACCTGTTGAGAACCAGGCGATGCGTCGCGTTGCAGTCCAGGTCTTTTCCCATCTTCAGGATTTGAGTTTAAGCTTCCATCTAAATCGCAGGACCGGTGGTCTCACGCGGGTTGTGGAAAGGGGCGTCACAGCTATTGAGCAATTTCTCTGGTTTTCAATTAACGCATTTGTTCCTGCCTTTTTTGAACTGGTCTTTCTGACAGGAGCCATGTGGTTTCTCTATGATCTTCGTTATGCGGGCATGGTTCTCGTTATCATGTTTGTTTATGTTATATTTACGATTCTTTTTACGGAATGGCGAACCCGCATTCAAAGGGAGATGAACATTGTGGATAATCAAGCAACGTCTCGTTCCGTAGATGCTCTACTAAATTATGAAACCGTGAAATACTTCAATAATGAAAGTCTTGAAGTAAGTTTATTTGAGAACCTCTCGAGAAGCTATGAGAAGCTTGCTATTTCAAGCAAAAAGGCCTACGCCATGATGAACTTTGGTCAGGGGACGATTATAGCACTTGGTTTGACCTCAATTATGATCATGGCGTCCTTTGATGTAGCAAGTCACATTTTAACTGTGGGTGATTTTGTTCTTGTGAATACCTATTTATTTCAAGCTTTCCTGCCTTTAAGCTTTTTAGGATTTGCCTATAAAGAAAGCAAGCAAGCTATTGTAAATATGGAAGATATGTTTTCCCTTCTGGATCAAACTCCCGAGATCAAGGATAAACCAGGAGCGACCGACTATGTCTTTAAAGGAGGAAGGATTGAATTTAAGGATGTATCGTTCTCCTATAATCCCCACCGTATGATTTTAAAGGATATTTCATTTACGGTGGAGCCTGGAAAAACTCTTGCTATTGTCGGTGAAAGTGGGGCCGGGAAGTCAACAATTGGGCGTCTCCTCTTTCGTTTCTATGAGATCACAAAAGGTCAGATTCTTCTTGATGGTCAAGATATTCAAGATATGACTCAGTCCAGTTTAAGGAAAGCCATTGGCATTGTTCCTCAGGATACGGTTCTCTTTAATAATACGATCTTCTATAACATTGTGTATGGAGATCCGGATGCCTCAAATGAAGAAGTAGAAGAGGCGGCTAAATCGGCTCAAATCCATAACTTCATTCAAAAGCTTCATGAAGGGTATGAAAGTCTTGTTGGAGAAAGAGGCTTAAAACTTTCCGGAGGCGAGAAACAACGTGTTGCCATTGCGAGGACCTTATTAAAGAAGCCCAACATCTTTATATTTGATGAGGCAACGAGCGCGCTCGATAGTCGCACCGAGAAAGAAATTCAAAGGTGTTTAGAGAGTATTTCCAGTGAACATACGACACTTATTATTGCACATCGGCTTTCAACAATCGTACATGCAGATGAGATCATTTTGCTTTCTGAAGGGCAGATTGTGGAGCGGGGTGATCACGATAGTCTTCTTGCAAAACAGGGGCTCTACGCCGATATGTGGAAGCGGCAACAGCATAAGGAGCAGCTGGAGGAGTTGTTAAGTGATGACGTGTAATTACTTGTCTTTCTCTTCTTCTTTCTCTTTCCTATGATGTCCTTTTAGGTCTTTGAGCATATGAATACGCATATACTCTCTGACTTTTTTCTCCTCCCATTCGGGAGAAAGAAAGGAGGACTTATGAAAGAAATGCTTAAGTACGCCCGTTCGTGAAGCGCGGAGAACGATAGCGATTCCCCAAACAAGGAGTATATATTTTGGCCAGAAGGATCCTGTGCGATCAAAGGTAAACCAAATAACAATGAGGGCTCCGTTTACAACCAAATAGTTGATGATATCCTTGTAAAAAGACTTTAAAGCCTTGACTTTCTTGCGCACTTCTTCTTCACGTGTCATCGTATATCTCCAATGGAATAAATTCCTATACTATAAGAATAATATAAAGCTATTTAATAAGTGTTAATATTGACAAAGAATAAAATTCCTTTAAAATGAGTATTCTTAATAAATTGGAAGCTGAATGATGCAGTTATCCCATGCTGAGAATTTTCTCATCTCACTCTTTGGATCACCAAAGGATGATGGGGATATTATCAAAACAACGAATACTTTATTAGAGTTTTATACATACGCTTTTCTGGATGAAGCTCAGGCTTCTTCCAAAAGCATGGAATCCCTTGTAAAAGATTTCTTTAAAGAACCTGAAAGACTGATGTCAAAAGCAGAAGTGCTAAATCATTCGATTGATATATTAAAAAAGCAGAAATTGATTGAGCTGAAAGCTGATCCTATTTTTAACGGATTCTCAAAATTGAACGTTCGGTCAATTTTAGCAAATCAAGTAAATTCTAACTACGAGAAGGAAGGAAAACTGATTTCTCTTTTCAAGGAAAGTCTTATTAAATATCTAGAAGCCATTAATACAAAGAAATCTCGTTTTGAAATTCGGTATTTTTATTCGTGGGATGATACGCCTGAATTCTATGATTTTGGAGGGGTGTTTAATCCGATTACTTATGTGGCAAGCCAACAGAGGGACGAATATGTCGTTAATGATTCTCATGTGAATCTCAAGAAAAGAAAGAATAAATATCAAATTAAAGAAGACCTAGATAGGATAGGCTATATTACAAAGTATGCTAAGAAGAAAAATCTTGATGAACTTCCAGCTGAGGTTTGCCCATTAGGGTCGATTGCTGTTGTTAAAGAACGTTTTATAAGGAAGTTTCAGCATAAAACAAAGGCTGAGTTTGCTTTGATTTTCGTAGGTGGTCAGGAATGGAAAACCATTTGTTTGGAATCGAAATACATAGAGATTGTTCTGGCCCTTTCCATGTTAATTAAACAAGGACAAGCAGAAAGATTGACCTATCCAGCTTTTCTAGAGAAGGTCTCAAGTTAACTGACAAAAAAGTATCCGCGCTGCGCCTGAGACTCTTTCTGTAACAAGACTCAGAAAGGCAGGGAGTTCCAGTATTTCTTCCTTTGCAACTTCAATGACAATGACGGCTTGAACTTTAAACCACCCGCCTTTGTGAAGGGCTTGCAGTGTCGGAAGAACCATTCCTTTATGATAGGGAGGGTCGAGGAAAATAAGGTCATAAGATGTGGTAGAGTTACCGAGGCTGAGGGCATTTATACTCAATATGGCAGTTGAGAGAAGCTTTAAGTTTATTAGATTGGATTTAAGGACCTCCTTTGATCTCGAATCATTCTCAATAAATGTAACGGATTGAGCACCTCTCGAATAAGCTTCGAGCCCGAGGGCTCCTGTTCCTGCAAATACATCCAGTACATTTTTATTAATTAAAACATGGGGTCCAAAGGCTGGATTGTGCAGCAGAATATTAAAGATAGTCTCACGTGTTCTGTCTGACGTCGGACGGGTTCCCTCATGGGTTGGGGCAAGGAGTTTCTTTCCCCGAAACCTGCCACCTACAATACGCATTAGTATGGTTTATAAGACTGGAAAAAGCGCCTTTTGAGGAGGGCATCAATTGATATTTGTCCTGGTCCATAACAAAGGATAATACCCAATAGAAAGGCCCAATAAACATGCTCTGGTGAATTCAAATAGGTAAATTGAATAACAGCAGTTATGACAAGGAGTGGGAGAGTTGCAAGTCTTGCGCCCAGGCCCAAAACCAAGAGAGGTGGGCACGTGATCTCAAATGTAGCCGTTAAATAAGCTGCAACCTCGGGAGAGAGAAGAGGAACCTTATATTCGTTTTCAAAAAGCATGATCGTTGTAGACCAGCTTTGAATTTTTGAAAGTCCTGAGTTCCAAAAAACTTGGGCAATCCAAACACGTATGCCCAGCAGGAGAACAGGGGTGAGAAAAAGATCCAATGACTGAATGGTTGCATTGCAGGATCGTACCAAGAAAGATGATTGAGATTTCTTAAAAGTTGCCATAATGATTCCCTGTTACATATTAATTTTGTACTCAGAAAATACACCATTTTTAAGGCAAAAGGAAAGAAAATCGTTAAAAGAGAATTCAGGTGTATTTAATGTCTCTAAAGCGTCAAGTAAAGGGTGACCATTCTGAATTAAGCCCAGAAGGGTAAAATCAGCTTCCTTTAGCCAATGCACATTGACCTTGAGATGGGGGCGAAGAACAAGGGCAAAAGAAGGTTTGTTGTCTAAAGTTATGTGGTCAACCTTATCCTCTAAAACATCCATAACTTGTTCCAGAGAATGGGGTGATTTGAAGAGGTATGCTGAAGGGTGCAACTTTAAACTTAGTTTTTCATATTGCTCTGGTGTGAGATTTGCAAAGTCCTCTCCCTTAAGGGGTGTTGCATCTTCCGCTGCATAAGCCCTATACATAAGCCATTCGAGTCTAACAAAGTCTGGCAAGTAAGCTAAGGATTGGGTGTGCTCATATGTTTCAAGAAAATCGGGAAATTCATCTCCCCACTCACAAAGATTTCCTATGGTGGGAAGCTTATCGGTCTTTATGAAAGCAAATGCGGCTGCTCGCGCACAATCTTCCCCAATAAGTTTCCAGGTCAAGGGATAGCTAATTTCCAGGGCATCCATGAGCTTTTCACGTATTGTATGATGATAGACAGTGAGGCGATTCCTGGGATTTGTTCCCTTTACAAGAATGTGATTCTCAAAGGATGCCTCTCCTTTGAAGCTTGAAAAAAAGTCATGTTGAAGAGAGTGAAGATATTTCATAGAAAACTCCTAGCTCTTTTGACTTCTTCTTCGAGTACGCTAAATTCAGGAACATCCGTATCCCATTCAATGAGGGTGGGGACCCGAATCCCCTTATTGATCGCTTGTTCAAAAAGGTTCCAAACTTCTTTGCAAACAGTGGATCCATGATCATCGAGGCGAAGCTCTGTCCCATCTTCATATTTTTTTATTGAATGGCCGGCTAAGTGGATTTCACCAACGATTTCTGAGGGAATTTCATCAATATACTTTCCCTCATCCCATCCATGGTTTGAGGAAGAGACAAAAACATTGTTGATATCAAGTAACAATTGTGCGCCTGTCCTTTTACACAGTTCTTTGATGAAATCAGTTTCAGTATAAGTGGAGTCTTTATATTCAAGGTATGAGGAGGGGTTTTCGAAAAGAATTTGTCTCTTTAAATAGGTCTGAGTTTCATCAATATGATGGGTAAGAATTTCAAGGCTTTCATCCGTATAAGGAAGGGGCAGGAGGTCAGGCACATAAGCACCTGCGATACGAGACCAAGAGAGGTGTTCAGATACCAGAACAGGAGAAAATCGGTCAATGAGTTGTTTTAGTTTTTCAAGGTGGTTCTGATCAAGCCCATCTGCGGATCCTAAAGAAAGCCCGACACCATGAAAACTCAAAGGATAGGATTGCCTAATGCTCGTTAATACAGCAGGGGACGGACCTCCCTTTTGAAAAAAATTCTCACTGTGAACTTCAAACCAACCTATGCTTGGTTTGTTCTCTTGGATATAAGCATAATGGGGCTGGCGTAAACCAACCCCGATTAAGTCATTCACTTTACTGATCTTGTGTTGGCTGTTGTGTATTAATATTTTGATTATAGCCAGCGGGTTGTGTTGAACCTGCTTCAGTTGTTTTTTTGTCTTTACCTGGACATCCACCTGGGCAGGCATTCGCTTCTGCTGTTGTTGAATCGCTTGAATCGAAGAGACCTTCTGCATGTGCAGCTTCAATTGCAACAAAGCTAAATGCAGCAGCGATTATGGATGAAATTTGAGTTTTATTCATTTTAATGTTCCCTATGTTTTATATAATAAAGATGTTAATACATCTCTTAGTGCCTATTAATATCATAAAATCTTTCTGAAAACAATTGATTGCTCTTTAAAAATCATAATTTCTACTCTATATAATTATAGCTGCTGAAAAGGAATCACTATGGTTGAGATCACCTTGAATAGGAATACGGATTCGAATTTACCTGAGACGATTGCTGCAATTGACTTAGGAACCACGACTTGTCGTCTCCTTATTGCCAAGGTTACTGAAGGTGGACCTCAAGTGGTTGATTCTTATGTAAGAGTCCTCCGCCTTGGGGATGAGCTCGCGACCAAAGGTCATATCTCGAAGGAGGCTAGCCTGCGAGCCATTTCAGCTCTTAAAGTTTGTGCTGAAAAAATTAATACACACAATGTATCTCGGATGAGATGTGTGGCAACAGCTGCTTGCAGAACTGCATCTAATCGAGAGGAATTCTTAAATACGATTCAGAAAAATACAGGGCTTGAACTTGAGGTTATTTCCACAGCTGAAGAGGCTCGCTTGGCTATTGTGGGGTGTGCGGACCTTTTGGATTCAAGTACGCGTTATGCTTTGGCATTTGATATTGGGGGTGGCAGCACGGAAGTTATGTGGATGGAACTATTACCAAATAGGCTTCCAGAAATCATTGAGTGGACATCGCTTCCTTTAGGTGTTGTAACGGTTGCAGAAACACTGAGAAGTGAGCCATCTTCCATGGAGTTCCTCGGGAAAATCAGAAAGGCGGTGAGTCAAGAAATGAAAGCTTTTTCCGATAAGGCTTTCATTTATCCCCAACTCAGAAAAAACAACGTTCAAATGATTGGCACCAGCGGTACTGTGACGACACTTGCTGCTCTTAATATGAACTTAGACAAATATGACCGCTCTCAAGTCAATGGTATTAAGTTGAATCCTGAATCAATAAAGCGAACGATTTCAACGATTTATGGCATGACGACGAATGAGAGATTACTCCATCCGTGTATAGGGCCCATGCGTGCGGATCTTGTGATGGGAGGTGTTGCTATCTTTGAAGGTATATATGATGTTTTCCCAATTGACCCTGTGCGTGTTGCAGACAGAGGTGTGCGTGAAGGAATCCTTGTGGATTTATTAAAAAGATGAGTAAAGATAATTCTTCAGGCCGTCCCCTCAGTGTACGTTTAAAGAAGTCGAGGGGTAGGACTGTTTCCTCCCAACGTTGGTTAACGCGTCAACTTAATGATCCCTTCGTGATGAAGGCAAAATCTGCAGGATATCGCTCACGTGCAGCATACAAGCTCATTGGGATTGATGAGAAGTTTAAGATCTTAAAGACAGGACAAATGGTTGTAGATTTAGGTGCAGCGCCTGGGGGATGGACTCAAGTTGCTTGTGAGAAGGTGGGTCAAAAGGGTCATGTGGTTGGTATAGATCTTACGCCGATAGATTCCATTCCAGGAGCACAACTCTTGTGTGGTGATTTTTGTGACCCTCAGGTATTGCAGCAACTCAAAAGCCTTTTACCTGGTCAGGTTAATGTTGTCCTGAGTGATATGGCAGCGCCCAGTACGGGGCATCCCCAAACAGATCATTTAAGAATTATGGGACTTGCTGAAGAAGCCTTTGTTTTTGCGGTAGAGGTTTTAGCTGAGGGAGGATCCTTTGTTGCTAAAGTCTTGAGGGGAGGGACAGAGAAGGATCTTCTACTGCTTTTAAAGAAACACTTTGAAAAAGTGAGCCATTTTAAGCCAGCCGCAAGTCGTGCCGATTCTGCGGAAATGTTTGTTGTTGCGACAGGATTTCGGCGATGAAGCAATCTGCGCGCCTCTCAAGCACAATTGAAATCTTAACACTGCAAGGTTTGGAGAAGAAGCCCTTAGATCAAATTTGTCATACCTATTTTAAGAACAGAAGGTATATCGGATCTAAGGATCGTCAAGCCATATCAGCTCTCGTCTATGGGATTATGCGTCATCGAGGGTCCTGTGATTGGTGGGCATTAGAGCGAGGTTTATCACCTCTTCTTATGGGAGCAGAGGATGCAGCTCGCATTCGCGTCCTTTCATACTTATGGCTTTTTGAAAAGACTGAACGAGACGAAATAGGTATTCTGTTTTCAGGAGATAAGTACGCACCTAATCGCTTAACGGATAAGGAAAAGTCAATATTTGTAAAGCTTCCAGAGAGAGAAGTCGTTGCACCTTGGGTTGAGGGAGAATTTCCTGAATGGGCCTATCCCTTGCTGAGACGAAGGTTTGGTGAAGACATAACTCAAGAAATGAAAGCCTTTCTAACCCAAGCGCCACTTGATTTACGTGTGAATTCCCTTAAGGGAACCCGCGAAGAAGCTTTGAAACAACTTAGAAATAGTGGGCTTTCCGTTTTACCTACAAAGCTCTCGTCCTTAGGGTTGAGATGTGAGTCACGGGAAAATATCACTCAAACAATAGCCTTTCGAGATGGGCTCATTGAAGTTCAGGATGAAGGATCACAACTTGTTGCTGATTTAATTGAGGCAAAACCGGGAGAAGCAGTTCTTGATCTTTGTGCGGGTGCTGGAGGAAAAACATTGGCGCTTGCTGCCAAACTGCAAAATAAGGGGCGTATTGTCGCAACAGATACAGCTGAGTGGAGGCTGAAAAGAGCCAAAGAAAGGTTGAAGAGGGCAGGGGTTTTTAACGTTGAACTTCGTGAATTATCAAGTTTGCAAGATAAATGGCTGAAGCGACAGAATGAAAGGTTTGATCATGTTCTTATTGATGCACCTTGTTCAGGGAGTGGGACATGGAGACGTAACCCAGATCAGAAGTGGAATATTGGCTATAAAGATATTCATGAACTTGCTGAGCTTCAAAAAAATCTTTTAAATACAGCAGCTGATATCGTTAAAAAAGGCGGCTCTATTGTATATGCCACATGTTCTCTTTTTTGTGAGGAGAATCAAGATGTTGCAGAATCATTTCTCGCACAACATCCTGAGTTTATGCTTGTTGAACCTTATCTGTCTTTGTCCCCTTATAAAAATGGAACGGATGGTTTTTTTGCTGCTAAATTTGTGAAAGTTCAATCATGAAGCCAGAACTGATTCACGGATCAAGCGTTGAGATAAAAGGCATGGCGGTATTAATTACGGGTAAGTCCGGATCTGGGAAATCATCCCTCGCTCTAAATTTAATTGATCGAGGAGCTATCCTTATTTCAGATGATCAATCCCAGTTAAGTCTTGAGGCGGGAAAGATTATTGTTAATGCGCCTCCCAGAATCAAAGGAATCCTTGAAGTACGTGGAGTTGGATTGATTCAATTTCCAACGAAAGAGAAGGCGTCTCTAGGTTTGTGTGTAGAGCTCCTTGAAGAAGAAAATCGAGAAAGGTTGCCAGAAACTCACTTTTTTGAGTATTATAATATCAATATACCTGTTCTTCGGTTATGTAAGTATGATCCCTTGGGTGCAATTAAAGTTGAGTTAAAGATAAATGCAAAAGACAAAGCAAACCACTACTAACGTTCCTATCCGAAATGTGGTTTTGATCACAGGTATGTCAGGCTCAGGTCGATCATTTGCTTTAAAATCACTTGAAGATATGGGGTTCGAGACGATTGATAATCTTCCCTTATCGCTTCTGGAATCCGTTGCTTTAGCAAATCGCAATGTTCATCGACCTTTAGCCATTTCAGTTGATGTAAGAACGCGAGATTTTTCAACAGGTCCTTTTCTTCAACTCCTTCAAAAACTTAGAAGTGATGTAAATACAAATACACAGCTTGTGTTTTTTGAATGTGATGACGATATTTTAGCCCGACGGTATAATGAGTCGAGAAGGCTTCACCCTCTGGCTCATGAACGTCCCGTAAAAGATGGTCTTCGTTTAGAAAGAAACTTGATTGAGCCTTTGAAGGATTCTGCTGATATCGTTATTGATACGAGTCTTTTATCAACTTCAGATTTAAGAGGGCAGCTCAGAAGATTCTTTTTGCCCAAAAAAGCTCCTGGGTTAGGGATTTTTGTTGTTTCCTTTTCATTTCGCCATGGTTTGCCTCGTGAGGCGGATATGGTGTTTGATGCAAGGCTTTTGAAGAATCCATTCTATGATGAAGGCCTACGTCCCTTCTCGGGTGAAGATCATGAAGTGGCAGAATTCATCAAAAAAGATAGTGTTTTAAAGACCTATATGACATCACTTAAGGGCCTAATTTCTGAGTCTCTTCCTCGTTTTGAAGAAGAAGGAAGAGGATATTTAACCATTGCTGTTGGTTGTACCGGGGGGCAACATCGTTCGGTATTTATTGCAAAAGAAATTTCAGAATGGTTACAAACAACAAAAAATAATGTAAAATTAAAACATAGAGATTTAACAAAGAGAAAAAACGTATGATTGGACTTGTTCTCGTTTCCCACGGTAAGTTGGCTCAAGAATTTGCAGCAGCCCTTGAGCACGTCGTGGGGAAGCAAGCCCAGCTCAAAACAGTAAGTCTTTTTCCGACTGATGATATGGAAGTCAAAAGAGAAGAAATTATACAGGCAGTCAACAAGGTCGATACAGGCGACGGTGCTGTTATTTTGACAGATATGTTTGGGGGAACTCCTTCAAATTTGGCCCATTCTCTTTTAGGCCAAGACGGAATAGAGATTGTAGCAGGGGTGAACCTTCCTCTCCTGATAAAGCTTGCAAGTCTTAGAAAAACTAAGGATTTACAAGAGGCAGTCTATTTAGCTCAAGAGGCAGGTCGGAAGTACATCCATGTTGCCTCTCATTTTCTTAATGAAGCCCATGTCGAAAATTTATAAGCAAGAGATTATTATACAAAATCGTAAAGGGCTCCATGCCAGGGCTTCTGCCCAAGTTGTCACACTAGCCGAAACCTTCACAAGTCATACCATTGTTTGTTTTCAAGATATGAGAGCTCCTGCAGCGTCAATCATGAGCTTGCTTATGCTCGGTGCAGGTCTTGGGTCCCATATTATCATTGAAGCTGAAGGAGAGGATGCTGAAGAAGCTGTTGCAGCCCTTGCAAATCTCTTTGAAAGTAAATTTGGAGAAGCATAATGATTAATCCTGTCATGGTTGAATCAACCCGTGGACATCATGTTGAATCAAGACATCGCGGCATCGCTGCTGTTGTTGATTCTCAGGGGCACATTATTCGGAGTTGGGGATCTATCTTTGATTCCATTTTTGGAAGATCGGCGCTTAAGTTAGTTCAAGCTTTGCCTCTTATTGAAAGCGGAGCTGCCGATGCTTTTCACATTACGCCAGAAGAAATAGCGCTCGCTTGTGCTTCCCATCATGGGGAGGATCAGCATGTTCGTGTTCTTGAAGCTTGGTTTCATAAGCTTGGGAAAGATGAAAGAGTCCTCGAATGTGGTCCTCAACGGCCTCTGTATTTATCTTATAGCAAGAAACAAATTCCACATTCTGAAAAGCCTTCACAAATTCATAATGCCTGTTCTGGTAAGCATTTGGGTTTTTTGACCACCGCAAAGCATCGAAAGGATCCTTTAGAAGGCTATATTTCAAAGGATCATGCAGCTCAGATACGCGTTGAACATGCTTTAAGTGAATTGACAGGGGTAGATCTTGTCCACGCGCCTCACGGGGTTGATGGGTGTGGAATACCTGCCTTTGCCATACCTCTTTATAACATTGCGTTGGCAATGGCTCGATTTGCAGACCCTTCTCATCTTCATTATCCCAGGCAAAAGGCAATTCACCGAATTCTTGAAGCTGTAAAAGTGAATCCCAATATGATAGCTGGTACGAATGGGTTCGATACTAAGCTCATCAAGCTCTCTCAAGGAAAGGTCCTGTGTAAAGGGGGAGCAGGGGGGGTAGAGGTTGGTATCATTCCTTCCTTAGGTTTTGGTATTGCTTTAAAGATCGAGGATGGAAACCCGAAGGCTGCTGAGTTAGCATTTTTGGCAATTCTCAATACCTTAGGTGTTTTGGATGAAGACCTGTATGAAGCCATGAATCCTCGTATTCCCATATTAACCCATAAGGGAAAGACTGTTGGTTTTATGCAACCGACCCACTTCACGATGATGCGTGAAGAAGTCGGGAAGCATTGAGGAAGTCACCTAATCATAAGGCCCAAAACTCTCAATATTGCAAAGGCTGTTTTAAGCTCTAGATTTTCCTTCATCTTTTCAAACTTAATCACACCTAAGTGATTGACTCCAGCAATAGCGGCTAAATGCTTTTGGCTAAGCTTATTCTCCTTACGTCTTTTTATCGCTTCTCTGACAAGAGCTTGCCAATCAAGCTGAAGGTTCCGTTCCATCTTTTATCCATTTGTTTAATAAGAAAGCCATAATTCCTCTCAAAAAGTATATTACAGTACACCAAAAGATAAAATACAATGCAATAGTATATTTTGATATACTTTTAGATAAACACCTTATTGGTTTTTGCAAACTCCATAAGAGTTGGCCTGAGAGAGGGAGAGTAGTCTTTAAGAGCGTCTTCCATGAAAATTTCTGCTTCCTTCAAAGAAAGACTGAGAATCATCTTTTTAAGGGCGATGGCTAGAGGGCCTGATGCAGATAAGGTTTTATAGCCAATGGCCAGTAATGCCAAGGCGTCTAAGGGCTTCCCTGCCATTTCACCACAGACACTGACAGGGATTTTTGCTTTAGTGCATGCTACTCGTATATTTTTCAAATAGTTAAGAAACGTCGTTGATAAGGTGTCATATCTATTTGAAACTGTTGGATTTGTTCGATCGCATGCAAAATAAAATTGAAAGAGATCGTTGGTTCCAATAGATATAAAATCGACTTCTTTAAGAAGGGTGTCGAGTTGATCAACAATAGAAGGGACTTCAAGCATAACACCGTAAGATATTGATTTTGGAAGTTCGGCTTGATGGTCCTTAGCTCGCTCCCATTCGATTCGGACAAATTCCTTTGCTGCTCGATACTCCATAATATCCGTGACGAGAGGGAATAAGATACGTAGATCGCATCCTTCACTTGCTTTAATAAGGGCTCTTACCTGTTGCCTTAATATAGCAGGTTTATCAAGGGCAACGCGCATGGCTCTCCAACCCAAAACAGGATTTTCGTCATGAACGCGCCACATATAAGGGACGACCTTATCGCCTCCGATGTCTAGGGTTCGGAAAGTAATTGGTAAGCTTTTGGCTTGTTCTAGAACGTCTCGATAAATTTCAGTTTGCGTTTTGACATCTGGAAACGTCGATCGCATCATAAAGGGTATTTCAGTTCTATATAATCCAACAGCATCAAATGTGATTTCATCAAGATGATGTAAGTCAATAGGAAGGCCAGCATTCAACGTTAGTGAAACAGGAATTTCATCCTTTGTTTTGCAAGGTAAATCCTTCAATTCATTTTTAATAATTTGAACACTCTTAATCAGTGCTATTTTTTCCCGTGCTTCTTGGTAATCTTCCGGTTGAGGAGCAACGATAACTTTCCCTTTTGTGCCATCCACAATCAACTTATCTCCAGCCGTAATTTGGCTGAGAAGTAGGGGGACACGCCCTACAACGGGAATATCAAGCGCTCTTGCAATAATAGCCACATGGGCTGTATGCACGCCCTCTTCTAAGATAAGTCCTTTAATAAATCTACGGTCGTAGTCAAGAAGTTCAGCTGGACCTAAATTTTGAGCAACGAGGATTGATGACTCAGGAAGATCCTCTGTTGGTCCTTCTTTTCCTGATAAGTGCTTGAGGAGTCGACTGGCTAGATCTTCTAAATCAGAAAGTCGTGCTTTCAGAATTGAATCGCCAATTTGGGCATATCGTTCACGGGTATGGCGTCTGACCTTTTGAACAGAAGCTTCAGCTGTGAACCCTTTGTGAATATATTCTTGTATCTTTCTTACCCAACCCCGATCTGAGGCAATAAGACGGTAGGAGGATAATACATCATGGGTGTTTTGATCGAGGTTAGGATTAGCGTCCTTAAGCCGGTCAATCGATTCAATCATCGTTCTGATGGCTTCCTTGAGTCTTTCACTTTCAATCTTTGTATCGGAGCAGAATGCGTTTTCTTTCCATGAATAAGGTTGGTGAATAACGGCTGTTCCGATAGCAACACCAGGATTAAAGGAAATTCCATCAAGTTCTTGTTTCCCTTCAACTTTTCCTTCCTTGAGATTCAAAACAGCAAATCGTTCTAATTCAGGCAAATTTGCAATATAGTTACCAACTTCAAGAAGCCCCTTTTCCCGCCACTCTTCAAAGGGTTTTGAGGGTGGATTTTGAAGGGTTAGAACACCAACGATCCCTCGTGACGTTATTAGAGGTATTCCTAAAAGAGCTAAATTAATATGGTCTGCTATTCCTGGGCGGTGAAGAAAATTTGGGTGTCTTGAAATATTATCGCATATTAAGCTCTTTCCACTTGAAGCAATAAGACCAACGATTCCTTCGCCAACGCGAAAGCGAACTTTCTTATGATCTGGGGTTAAAGCATCATATGCAGCGTAGACCTCTAAGAAATGGTCAGGCGTTAGCAAATAAAGAATCGCTGTATCTGCTCCCATTTCTTGTGCAAGCACTTTCATTGCAATCGTAAATCGGACTTGCAATGTTTGTTGAGTTGATAAAATATCACCCAATTTATGAACAAGAATCTCCAGAGGAGATTGAATGCGACTAGCGGCTAAACTAGGCATGCTGCGCTTTGTCTGAGGTCCCCTGTCGACCTCTTCATAAGTGCATATTTCGCTTGTGTTAACAATTCCTCGATGACCTCCCTAGTTGTTTGTTCTCCTGTAACAAGGCCAACACTTTGGCCTGCCATCAATGAGCCTCTCTCAATATCTCCTTCAATAACGGCACGTCTTAAGGCTCCTGCCCAAAAGTGCTCAATTTTAAGTTGAGCTTCTTTTAATTCAAGTTCTTCTCTATCGACTTTTTCAATGAGTTCTTTTTGATATGCCATAAATTCTTTTGTTGCTTGATTTGTTAGAGCCCTAACGGGGATTACGGGAAAACGAATGTCTAGTTGTGAAGATGCTATGGCATCGCGCGCTTGGGCTCGAATAAATGCTTTTTTAAAATTTTGATGAGCAATACTTTCAGTTGTACAAACAAACCGGGTTCCAAGCTGACATCCGGCTGCTCCCATTTCTAAGTACGAGACAATCGTTTCGCCTCGGCCGATGCCTCCTGCAACAAAAATTGGAATTTCGGTAATATGAGGAAGGATTTCCTGGGCTAGTACACTTGTTGAAACAGGACCAATATGTCCTCCTGCTTCCATTCCTTCAATGATTAGAGCATCAACACCAATTTTCAATAGTTTTTTCGCTAGGATTAGAGCTGGGGCAAAACAGATAACTTTTACGCCTTTATCCTTCAATCTTTTGATTGCATTTGCAGGAGGTAAACCACCGGCAAGAACAACATGACCTACATTTTCATGAACGCAAACGTCAATTAGATCTAGAAGTTGGGGGTGTAAGGTAATGAGATTAACGCCAAAGGGATTAGACGTAAGCTTCTTCGTTGCTTGAATTTCTGTCCGAAGAAGTTCAGGTGACATAGCGCCCGAGGCTAAAACACCGAAGCCTCCTGCATTGGATATGGCAGATACAAGGTTTCTTTCTGAAACCCAAGTCATAGCTCCCCCTAAGATGGCATGATTCACACCAAGGAAGATCTTTCCTTTTGACCATAAGTCATTTAATTTATTATCAATCGTACTCATTAACAGTTCTCACTATCCAGATGGTAAACCGTATGCAATTTGGATATAGCACGTCCAGCATGACGACTAGGAATTAAAACACTAAGCTTTATATCTGAAGCTGACACAGCTTGCACTTCAATATCTTCCTCACTTAAGGTTTGAAATAACTTGTGAGAAGAGCTATGTCCTCTTTGTAGACCAGATCCAATCACGGATACCTTAGCTACATCATTATCTCTTAACAAATTCTTAAATTGCAGAATTTTTTGTTCCTCTTCAAGTTTTTTAACAGTTCTCTCAAGTTCAGTTACCCCGACAGTAAAGGAAAAGTCAACATATTGTCCACAAGATGATAACTTGTGATGGATCATGTCAATGGATATTTGAAGAGGTTCCAAGAGTTTCTTAACTTCTGAAGTTGCGAAAATGGATTCTGGAATTGATGTCAGTGTTATTCTTGCTTCATTGAGCACGTGAGCAAGTCCACTAATCTCCTTTTTTTGTGATGAGACTTCACAATCTGAGGTTACCAGAGTCCCTGGTGTATCAAAAAGACTTGAGAGTACGCGAAGGCGCACCTGATGCTTCATGGCATATTCAACAGATTCTCTTTGGAGGACTTTAGCGCCTTGTGCCGCAAGTTCTAGCATCTCATGATAGGCAATATGATCCAATCGACCTGCTGTTGTGACATAGTTGGGGTCGGCTGTATAAACTCCGTCGACGTCCGTAAAAATATCACACCGTTCCGCTTTTAAAGCAGCGGCAAGAGCTACAGCAGTTGTGTCTGATCCACCTCGACCTAAAGTGGTAATACGTCCCTCTGAGCTCATCCCTTGGAATCCTGAGACGACAGCAACCTTATCTTTTTTGAAAAGATTTTTTGTATCAATTGTTTCAATGTGAGCATGGGCATGGTGGTTATTTGTATGAATGGGAAGTTGCCAACCTTGCCAGGACCGTGCAGGAATTCCAAGACTTTGAACTGCGATTGCTAGAAGCCCTGCTGTGACTTGTTCCCCGGAAGAAATGACAGCATCATATTCAGCACGGTCATAAGTGGTGGAAAGATCCCTGACGAGATTAACAAGTTGGTTCGTTGTTCCTGACATGGCCGATACAACCACCGCAACATTGTTACCGGCTTGAACCTCTGTTTTTACGCGAAGAGCCGCCTTTCGAATGAGATCGAGTGTCGCAACGGAGGTACCTCCAAATTTTTGCACAATATAAGCCATAGCTGCTCACCGCAATTGTCTCGGTGGGATTCTATAGCTGGTTTTTGAGAAAACAGCAAGGGAGAGTGAGGGGTGCATATTGAAATATCTTGTTTTATAAATGAGTGTTTCCTACAATTGCATTAACGTAACAAAATTTTGTTCTGCAATCTTTTCACCTAATCATTTAACAGACTCTGTTTAGTATATCATATGTGTAAACTATAATATCGCTTGACGATAATAACGGAAGAAGTTATTATATAATAATCATAAGTTTTAAATGTAAGTATACACAAGAGTTGTGGGAAAAGGGAAAAAGTAAAAAAATACCTCCGGAAGCAATCAATGTAGCACTTAGAAAATTGATGATGGTAGATAGTGCTTATGATTTAAAAGACTTGAGGGTACCAAAGAGTAACCACCTAGAAGGATTAGTCGAAGATCGAAAAGGTCAATTTAGTATACGAATTAATAAGAAATGGCGAATTTGCTTCCATTTTGAAAATGGAAAAGCGCATAACGTTGAAATAGTGGATTATCATTAAAGAGGTGCAATATGATAGACATAGAATGGACAGTTCATCCTGGAGAAGTATTAAGAGAAGAATTCTTAAAACCTCTATCTATTACACCTTATCGATTAGCGAAGGAAATACATGTTCCTGTTCCACGTATTAATGAAATTGTATTAGAAAGACGTGGGATAACTGCGGATACTGCATTAAGATTAGCTAAGTTCTTTGATACGACGCCACAATTTTGGATGAACTTGCAAGATACGTATGAAGTTAGGTGCGCTTTAAAAAACTCAAAAGCAGATATTGATTCTATAAAAGTATTTAGGAATGGGACGAAAAATGAAGGGAATAGAATTGCTTAGAAAATATCTTTTTCTTCAATTGTTCTGTGATCCATTTCACTTCCTGACCTTGTAGAGCTTTATAGGTTGGAGCGTCTGTGATCATTTGAACCGTTTCAGCAACGCTTTGATCAGGAGTTACGATGCCTGCTGATCGGAGTTGCCTAATTTGATCTACAGCCTCTCTCGCTGCTTGTGTTGGGGTATAGACGCCTTTAGGCTGTTCTTCCTTAATAGGTTCAGCGGCGACAGAGCCTACTTTCTCAATCATGACGACAGTTGTATCTTTTCGCTTATTAAAAGGATTTTCACCTTCCCTAAAGACTTCAATTTCACCTACAGGTAGTTTTTCTTTAGTGAGCCATTCTTTAATATTTGCTATTGCTTGAAGTTTGAGCTCACTTGTCCTTTTAGCTCTGGCTTCTTCCGTTGCGCCCAATACTCGTGTTGGGCTTTGAAGGTCTATACCAAACGGATACAATTTATAATATTCTGGATACGCACCCTGTACCAATTGCATAGGAAAATAATGATCAAAAAATAAACGTCCCCCTGGTTTTACTCATATGGAATATTGACTGTAATAGAGCCCGCATGAGTGTGGTCACTGTGATCATCAGCATGCAACCCATGAAAACATCCAACCACCATATGTTTGCCAAAATGAGGGTTAATTATATTCATGGATTCGTATTGTAAATCATTAGCTTTTTGTATAGCGGCTTTAGATTTATTGGGCTTCAAATCACGATATGCCATATGGGCAGAATCCATTAAAACAGCTTTATCACGATCGGTTTTTGGGAGAGCTCTAATAGAGAGAAGAGTTTTTAAAGTATTGATTTGTTTTTCTAAAACATCTGCTTTTTCAGCACTCAAATCTTTAGATTTAGCCTTTTCTTCAAGCTTAGCAATCTTTCCTCGAATATCATTTTCTGTTGCCTTCTCAGGATCAAAGCCTGCCTTAAGAAGGGCGTTTGATGCAAATAAAGTAAGCATAAGTAAAAAAGTTTTCTTCATACAAATTTCCAAAAATATAAATATATTATAACAGCTAATTAATAAATAGTATATTAACTATTATTGATCCGTGTAAATGATAGACTTGAGTTTGATTCATCAAATGTGAAGATGAGCGTATCTCCAGGCTCGAGAAGCGCTGTTTCTGTAGGTTTTATAGGGGTATGCTCTTGACCCCTTAAGTGGGTAAGTTTGAACGCACCATTCGTTTTGAAAGAAAATACATTTGTCTCTAAATGGTATTTCCCTATGATGAAATGAGCTGATATGTTTTTATTTATAAATGGTAGTTCTTCATTTCCGGACTTAAAGAGCGCATGGGCGACGCCGACCGCTATATCCATAGGAATAGGTGAGGGGAGACATGTTACGCCTAAGAAGGTAAGCTCCTTGTCATTCTGGTGAAACGCATCCCATAAGACTATGTTCTCAATATGGGGATAACTCAAATCCACCCTTGGAGGAAAGGCTGAGGCCAAACACAGTTGATAGATATAAAGGGGAGATTCTGGTGCTTTATACAAATTAACTGAACGTTCAATTAATTCACCTAACTCATTAAAATTAATTGGTTTAGTGACAAAATCATAAGCTCCTTTGTTCATAGCTGCTCGCCATGTCTTCGTATCCCCATACGCCGATATGACGATAGTTTTCGTGGCAGGACTCACATCCTTGAGTTTATCCAAGAGTGTAAGCCCGTCCATTTCCGGCATATTCACATCGGAGACAACAACAACGATATTCGGATGTTTCTTAACGATATCAAGCGCTTCCTGACCGTTAAGGGCGAAGAGAAGCTCAAATGTTCCATCCGCGATTTGCTTGCGGAATTTTTGTTTTACAAGAAGTTCAATATCGGGTTCATCATCAACAAGAAGAACTTTTGCCATTATGAATAAACCCTGAATAAACGTTTTCCGAGCTTTGTTGAAAGCTCTCTAGAGATCGTCCCAATTGAATTTGCAAGCGAATCTAGAGTGTGCGTCTCATTTATAAGCTCAACCCAATCACCCACTCTGCAATGGGATTTAGAGATATCTGTGACATCTATGACTGTATAATCCATGGAGATACGTCCAACGACGGGTGCCTTGTGACCTTGAACATCCATATATCCTCCCTGGCTCAATCGGCGGTCGTATCCGTCAGCAAATCCAATTCCAATAGTGGCAAGTTTGCTTTCTCGTTCTAAGGTATGAGTTGCACCGTAACCAACTGTATCTCCCTTAAATCCAGTACGAATTTGAAGAATACGAGCTTTGAGTTTCACACAAGGAAGGAGGGAGGGAGTCCCAGAAAATAAACCAAACAGCCCCTTTCCAACACGCGTAATGTCGTAATGATACTCTTTGCCTAAGTAAACACCTCCGGTGTCAGCAAGGCTTGCTCTCATTTTTGGGAGTCTCATACGAATCGTATCAAAGAGGTCTTTTTGCTTTTTATTGATGGGATCTTCTTTGTTTTGAGAGGATACCAGATGGCTCATGACAAACTTCACATCAATGGCATTCAAAATATCAATAGACTCAAGAAGCTGATTGATATCACGTAAATCAAACCCATTTCGGTGCATGCCTGTGTCAATATGAAGAGCGCACGGAAGTTTCCTTTTGAGAGTTTGTGCTTCAAGGACCCATGATTTCAACATGTTATAATCATTCAAAACGGGGATTAACGCATTGATAATAAAGAGATGTTCTGTTCCAGGAAGGGTTCCTGATAAGACATATATATGAGCTGTCTTTAGTTGTTTTCGGAGTTCTAAGGCCTCATCAATATGGGCCACAAAGAAATGCTGGCAGCCTTCTTTTGATAACGTTTGCGCAATTTCTAAGGCTCCAAATCCATAGGCATCCGCCTTCAAAACACTCCCACACGTACTTTGAGGAGCCAGTGAACGTAAAGTGTTATAGTTCTGAGCAATCGCTTTTGTGTCAATTTCAAGCACACCTGTGACATGGGTGGGGATCACATCTTCGTTTTGCTTGATTTGAGGTTCTATCATCGGGGGTACCTCGAGAGCCTGATTGTAAGAAGGTCAAAAAAGCCCTTAACGTCGATTTGATTAATCACAAGGGCGTTTGGTTTTTGTCCTAACTTGCTATACCAATCTACTGTACTTCTTCCCGCCATAATCGTAGGTGAGAGGTCAATTTCAACATAGACATCACGTCCCTTATAAAGTTCAGGTTTTAGGAGATAAGCAATCACATTTGGGTCATGGAGGACTCCCCCTTCGACTCCTGGCTCAAGGATTGCATTATGACGATAGAAATAGGAGAGCATATCTACGACAGCTTGTGATACCGGTGTCTTCATATCTGATATAGATTTAAGCCATTCTTCTGATGTTTGGGTTTGTCGGGTCACATCAAGACCCATCATGACAATAGGAACACCTGATTGAAAAACAACGTAGGCGGACTGAGGATCACAAGAGAAGTTATATTCCGCTGAAGGATTAATGTTCCCAAGACCGATGCTTCCACCCATTAGTACGATTTCTTTAATCTTTGATTTGATTTGTGGTGCTTCAATAAAGGCACAAGCTATATTTGTCAGGGGACCCGTCGGAGCGAGGGTTATTGGCTCCTTGGCATTAAGGAGGGTGTCAACAATAAACCTAACGGAGTGCAGGGATTGTAAGGGCATTGTTGGGGTGGGAAGTTTGCACCCACCAAGTCCAGTTTCTCCATGAATATCTACATCCGTATAGTTCGAGTCCATTTTTGGGTTTCGATTGAACATGGAGCGTGGACAACCATTAAAGACCTTTACGTCACGTTTTCCTGCAAGCTCACAGATACGTCTCGCGTTTTCTTGAGTTTGATTGGCAGGACCATTCCCAAAAACGGTTGTAATTCCCAATAGATCAATTTCATCCGGAGATGCCATAGCAAAGAGAAGGGCTATTGCATCGTCAAGCCCTGGATCGCAATCCATAATGAGAGGTATTTGTTTCATTCTCGGCCCACATTCTGTTTGGACGGTTGTTGCAAACGTTCAATTAGGCTTGTTAACAATCGATAAAAGCCTTTTGAGTCGATCTCATTAAAATAATGCGCATTTGCAGGAAGGTCCCTTTTGTGCCACCAGTCAACGATGGAGCGGCCCCGTCCTATGTCAAAGGATTTATTAATTTCCACATGGACGTCTTGCCCCTTAAAAAGTGTTGGGTCCAATAGGTATCCAATCACACAAGGGTCATGGATGGCGCCGCCCTCCGTTTCAAAGTTGCTTACGTCCCACTCATGTATAGGTCGGAGCAGTTTTGAAACTACCTCGCCCACAAGTCCCAAGGTTTCAATATGCTTTAACCATTCAAGACTGGTTACAGCAGTGTGGGTAATATCTATGCTAACCGTTGTGATCTTCTTTCCACAAGTATAGAGAATATAAGCTGCATCAGGGTCTGCATAAAAGTTGTACTCAGCTGCAGGTGTAATATTGCCAAGCCCCATTGATCCACCCATTGTTACAATTTCCTCAATATTCTCGAGGATGCGGGGTTCTCTCACAATGGCAAGCGCCACATTGGTTAAAGGTGCAGTCGTTGCTAGGGTTACTTTTTCAGTCGAATTCATGATGGTGTCGATAAGGAAATCAACCCCATGCGTTTCCTGGACTTTCATTGTAGGCTCAGGGAGATCATATCCTTTAAGTCCTGTCTCCCCATGAACTTCATCTTGGAGTTCGAGTGGACGAAGAAGGGGATAGGGACAGCCTGCATAAACCTTGACTTCACGTCTTCCTGCAAGCTCACACGCTTTGAGAGCATTTTTAACCGTATATTTAAGAGGAACGTTTCCTCCGGTAACACTAATACCCAAAAGATTGAATCTTTCAGGGGCTGCGAGAATCATAAGAATCGCTAGAAAATCATCAATGCCGGGATCGCAATCAAGGATAAGGGGGATTGGTTTAGACATGAGTCCCTCAGGGTAGTAATACTAGTTAACATTACCTATACGATTCTCTATGGAACTTCAAGTGGAGAATGTCTTTCTGTAAATCCTTTTTAATGATAGGGTACTTCCGTTGACGGAGGACAAAAATGAAAAATAAATCACCCATGCTTGAAGATATAAACGAGCTCGCACCTGAGTTTGTCAAACTTACCAAAGACGTTGTATTTGATGATTTTTGGAAGCGCCCAGAGCTTTCTGCGCGAGACAAGAGTCTGATTACAATCTCAACCCTTGCAGCTTTAAATCGTACTGATCAGATTGATTATCACCTTGCCCTTGGTTTAGATAATGGGCTGACAGAGAAGGAAATCGTTGCTACTCTCACACATAGTGCGTTCTATGCTGGGTGGCCCTGTGCGGTCACGGCTCTTGTTCATTTAAAGAGTGTGTTGGAGGGGAGAAAGAGGGAATAGTATTATATAATGAATTAGAGAAGAGGAATCCTTGCATTTGTATTTGATATTCTCACGAGTTAACGGTAGTGAGTCCAAGATAAATTGGGCTTGAAAAAGGGGTATTCAAATTTCCCACGCACTGCGTGAGGTTTTTCAATTTCTAATCTTCCACGCACTGCGTGGAAAATATTTTTTCCAGAATAAGCAAAGTAGAATTGACGCATATCTCCCAGCGAAGAATGTGAAAACCCTTTTCCAAACTCTTTATTGAGTCGTTCAGCTAATGCTCTTAGAAGTAAAGTACCATACTCTGCTCTGGACTGATTTCGTTGCTCTTCTTCGACAATATATCGGCCAATAAGCCAGTATGTTGTCACCATTGCTGTATTGATGGATCTTGATACACTTTGGCGAGCTTCTCTGATGAGAGGTGCGACTTGAGAGTAGATTTTATTAATTGAGGATGATGAAGTTTTTGTTTGTATGATTGACTTAATTTTCATAGACGAAATCCCTTTTTTGTTGAGTGTATAGAAACAAAAAAAGAAACTAGAATCAGGCTTGATATTATTAGACGATAGAAGCTTAGCAGGAATAAAATTATTATCAACAGTTAAGTGAATACGATAAAATAATTATCAAATATGCTTACCTTTCATCTCTTCCGTCGCTTCAACTAAGGCTTTGCTGATACTGGGATCAAGGGGTGAGTGACCTCCATCTGGAACAAATACCAGCTTAGAACCCGGCCAACTTTTGTGCAGATCATAAGCCGTTTGAGGAAGGGTGATCAGATCCAAGCGTCCTTGTACAATGATTGCAGGAAGATGTGAAATCCTTGCTATGTTCTCGATCAGTTGATTATCCGTAAAAAAACAATTGTTCATAAAGTAATGTGAAAAAGAGCGGGATAAACTTAACACTAACTTTTCATCTTGAAGCGCCGTTGAAATCTGTGACGTGCCAAAGAGGTCCTGTCCGCTAAAACCAAATTGAGCAAAAGCCATGGCCGCGGGCATATGTATTTTTGAGTCATTGTCCATGATTCGTGTATAGAGGGCTTGTATGATATCATCCCGTTCTGCTTGTGGTATAAAATTGACGAGTTCATCCCATTTCTCTGGGAAAAATGCACGCTTCCCGAACCAGTTCTGCAACTCAGTCTTACGAGCTAGAAATACGCCTCGTAAGACAAAGCCTAAGACGACATCAGGATGGGCCTCACCATAAGCGATCGAGAGAGCGACTCCCCAAGAACCACCATTCAAAATCCATTTTGTGATGCCTAAATGTTTCCGGAGTTTTTCAAAATCCTCAATAAGATGAGCCGTGTTGTTCTCCTGCATCTCACCGCGGGGGGCTGATCGGGGGGCTCCTCTTTGGTCGACAAGGATGATGCGATAATACGTAGGATCCATATGACGTGCTGAAATGGGGTTACATCCTGCGCCAGGTCCACCATGAACAACGAGAATAGGAACACCTTGAGGATTTCCATATTCTGCATAGTAAATAGAATGGAGATCCGAAACTTGAAGCATTCCCTCGTGAAAGGATTGAGTCATAGGATAGAGAACTTGCTCAAGGCTTTGGTCTGGCTTAAAAATAGGTTCTCTTATATCCATTATACAGCTCCCTCTAAGAAATTCTGTGTATTCTAGAGAGATGTTATTGGGAGTCAAGAAGTACTCCTACTTCTTTCAATTCTTCTTCCCTGGCTTTTGTCCTTTTTTCATAACCGTTTTAGGTTGATCCACCTTTTTACACTCGATCGTCTCAAGGGTATACCCCATCTTTTCAAGCATTTTCCTAAGATTCTTCGCTAAGTAAAAAGGAATGGGACCATCCCACTCTTTAGGAATAGGCATGGTGATATTCATAGGTTTTGAGCTTTCTTCGGTTTCATTCTCTTCCGGTCTTGCTTGTTCAAAGTCAGGAAAGGCCCCAATAATCTTATTAGTTTCCTTATCCACAACATACCTCATGACAGCATGACTTCCTTTACCGCGTGTTTCATTAAATTCACAATTTAATTCAGTAAAGAGAGCAATCACTTTGTCTCGGGAGAAAATTTTATTTCCCTTGTTTCCAGAGAGAAGAGTCTTGCAAAGTTCATAAGTCGTTGGGGTTAATATTTTCTTTTGAACCTTCGCTTGCTCCTTCTTTTCCTCTTCCTGGGGAGTTGTAAATGCAGGATTTGGTATTCCTTTTGTTTTTTTCTTTTCAACAACGGCTGGAATTTTTTCTGGTCGTTCAGGGGTTGTTTCTACGTTAAGTTCACAGGGACTTTCCTTGACTTGGGTTTTAGGTTCAGACCTCTTTTTATTGGCCTCAGGTGGAAGTACAGATTGAGTCGATTCAACTCTTTCCGCTTGCTTAGCTTGGATTTCTGCAATTTTCTTTGCTTTGAGTCTTTCTTTCTTCCTTCTATTTTTTAATTTTTTCTCTTCCTTCGCTTTCTCAACTCCAGCGAGATGGGCAATGAGTTCGTCAAAGTTTCCATTAAGAGCATCAACATTCATGCGTAAGTATTTGGTTTTTTCACTGAGAGAACCATTCTCAGTTTCAAGCAAGCAGAGAAGATCGCAGCGTTCCTTAGCGTGCTCAAAGTTTCCTGCATAAATAGCTGCGTAGGTAAAGTTATATAAGTCGTCAAGAGGAGACGCATTTGGAGCCGTAAAGTATTTACTTTTATAAAAAGAAGTATAAATCTCTCGTAAAGAAAAAGGTTCTTTGACTGAAGAATCTTCCACATGGTTCAGTAATATTGCTGCGTTCATTTCAAACTCACGAACACACGTGCTGGCTTTAGCCATTAATTCATCTTTCTTTGTGGAATGGGTCACAAATCGGGACGCTCTGATAAAATCTCTTGCGGCAGAAAGAAAGTAAATAACTACATTTTCTGAGTTAGTAGACCGGGCTGCTTGAGAAAATGTTTCAGCCTGATCTTCATAATGGGTGCGCCAGTTTCTTAAATTAGTCCGAAACTCACGGAAGGGGGCAGATGTTGGGCCTTTATCATGAGCTTGAACACTTCTAATAGTCGAGCTTATTTGCCGTTGCTCCTTGTCAAGTGAGGGGTATAAGTATCTCAGCTTTTCTTTAAGAAAGGCTACTTCTCGTGTGGTTTTATCAGGATCAGCGATCAAAAACTCGTAAGCATTTGAATAGGCGAAATAAGCAAACTCTGATTGAGATACTTCTTCATATAGCTTTCCTGCATTTAGGGTGTCTTCATAGTTCTGACGTGGCTTTTTAGAGAAGTTATGGGAAGCATTCATGATGCTTTCCGCTAAGACACATTTCATCACATCGAGCGACTGGACACAATCCTCGCTGTCATCTTCATAATGAATAAACGTCTTTGCATTTGTTATGGCCTGTTCAAAATGCTCAAATGCTGCCTCAAGCGTTAGTGTTTTCATTTTCATGCAATCCTTGCCTAAAAAAAAGTGAGAAAGGGCAAGGGAGCGATGAAGTTGTCTCATATATTTTGGAGTGAAAGATACATTTACTTTTACTTTCTTTCTTGCGGATTCATGTCTGCTATGTGCCTCAAGAATGTCTTTGCAATCTTGGAGGTTAGGAGAAGTAAAATTACTAAATATATTTTTGCTTTTGTTATGAATGAGCAGCCTCTGTTTCTCCATTTCTTTTACTGCGTCATCAGGGGTAATTAATACGCTCTGACCAGCGACACATTTAAACGTAAATTCTTCTATATCTTCTGGCTGTAGTGGACGACCTGGTTTATTTTTCACTTTAATTATTACTTCCGGATCTGGTCGTGGATCGTTCATTGCAATTAAAGAGGATGTGGTAATGAGGAAAGTCGTGGTAAGATAAATAAAAGAGCGCATAATAAGTCCTTTGACAAAAGAAATAATAAAATTGATGGTTTTTATATACTATGGATATTGTAATAAACAAAGCTAAAATTGAACTCAGTATCCAATAGAGTCATTACGAGGCACCTTGCAAGGCCTCGTAATCACGACCTATTGTTTAGGGCTCATACTTTACTTATACATATTATAACCCACGATTCGTATGTCCTGCCTTGTTTCATAGTGAGCAGCTTTAAGGGAAACAACGCCATGAAAGAGGCCATCTCTTGAGTCCTTAGGGCTCAACTCGAAGACATAGGGCCAATTTCCAAGGATTTCAGTCGAGAAATAGTCGGCAGGCATGAGTTTGACATATACGTAATTCACTTGATTTTGTTTCCCGAAAGACTTCAATTTTTCATAAAGCTCTTCATAAAACTCAATGCAAAAAGACTCAAAATCTGCAAATAGATTTTCTTTATCGATGTATAGGCAGGTACAAGCTGTCCACACTTCTCCCGACAGGGAAGAAAGCATGTGCTTGCTCAGCAGAGAATGAAGAGTTGAAATTTTATTTTTCAGTAATATTGCTCCGCCATGAATATTCCTCTCGTGATCATTCATTAAAATGAATGTTGATTCTTTTGGTGATGAAAATGAGTTTCTTAATTCTTTGTTTGTTTGGAGATGGGTAAGAAACTGTTCAACTTCTGTCTTGTAAACAGAGTAATCTTTTGGCTCAATAACATGGAACATATGCACTCCCTTAAATGTTAAATTGGTTAAAAATGAAGGAGGCACCACCACAACACTCCATCCTTCTTGCCCTTGAAGGGACTTGTGCTGAGTGCTTATGAGGGATAGAAGACTCAGCTATTTACCACACAAAAAAAAGAACCATAATAAAAAGAAAACATTCATTTCTTTTTTTTGGATTCTAAGGGAGTACGAGCATTTTAACAGCATTCTTTTGAGAAGGGGGGTATACCAGAGATTTATAGGAACTCATCTTTGACACATTGTTTATAAGATGATATATTAAAAAAAATATATTAATAAAGATGTGAAGAATGCATGGAAGAGACGTCATAAGGAAATTGGAAAAAGAAGGATGGGAAATATTGAGAATACAAGGCAGCCATTACCGATTAGGTAAAAAATCATTGAGAGTTACGGTCCCAATTCATGGAAGTAAAGACTTAGGAAAGGGACTCTTAAAAGCAATTGAACGTCAAACTGGAGTGAAATTATTATGAGAATTTGTTACCCATGCAAAGTTAAAAAAGATGAGGATGGGAAGTTTTTTGTTTCTTTTCCTGACTTTGCTGAAACTTTAACAGAAGGAGAAACCTTAGAGGAAGCTTTGTTTAATGCTTCTGAAGCTTTAACTTTAACCCTTGAAGGTCGTGCAGAGGAGGGTATAAGTATACCCTTACCTCAACAGACGGATTCAGAGTATATGGTCTACCCATCATCCCGTGTGCAAGCAGCATTGCTAGTACGTTTTAATCGAAGAGGAAGAAAGATTGCTGATATTGCACGTTCCTTAGGAACGTCTTGGCCTGCAGCATCAAATATGGAAGATTTGCATCATTGGACAACCTTACGACAACTTGATAAAACGGCAGCAATTTTAGGGAAACGGTTGGTCGTTTCCTTTGAGGATAATAGGATTCAATAAGAATTGCATCTCATGTCAAACTATGATCAAATCAGCAAACACTCGAGGGAGAATCTAAATAATGTCAATTTTTGGTGCTGTTGATTTTGATGACCATGAACAAGTTCATTTCTTTTATGATAAAGAAACAGGATTGAAATCCATCATTGCGATTCATAACACGAAGCGTGGCCCTGCCTTAGGGGGTGTTCGCATGTGGCCTTATGTGGATGAACAAGAAGCGGTAACTGATGTCCTGCGCCTTTCTCGCGGGATGACTTATAAGGCTGCAATTGCTCATTTGCCGTTAGGGGGAGGGAAGGCCGTTATCATAGGTGATTCCCATAAGGAAAAGACACCAGAACTTCTTCATGCTTTTGGAAAATGTGTCGAAAGCATTCATGGGCTTTATATTACGGCTGAGGATGTGGGGATGTCTGTTGAAGATATGGCAACCATTCATGATACGACTCTTTTCGTTGTAGGTCTGCCTGGAGGCAGTGGAGATCCATCTCCCTTTACAGCTGTAGGAGTCTATCAAGGGATCCGAGCAGCCTTATTTCATCGTGTCCAGAAGAAAGAATTAAGAGGCTTGAAAATTGCCGTTCAAGGTCTAGGGCATGTGGGATATGCTCTTTGTAAACTCTTGGCAAAAGAAGGGGCTATTCTCTATGTGACCGATATTGAGCCATCTCTCATCGAAAAGGCGGTTAAAGAATTTGGCGCTAATGCTGTTGAACCAAACGAAATATACGGTTTAGATGTGGATGTTTACGCGCCTTGTGCTTTAGGAGCGACCATAAATGATAAAACAATTTCTCAGTTTAAATGTACTGTGATTGCGGGTTCTGCGAATAATCAGTTGAAGACGCCTCAAGACGGACAGATTCTTTCAAAGATGAATATTCTCTATGCTCCAGATTATGTGATTAATGCAGGTGGGCTCATAGATGTTTTCTATGAGGGGCCTAATTATAATGAGCAAATTGTTAACCGGCATGTGGAACGTATTCATGATACGCTTCTCGAGGTATTTCATAAGGCTGAAAAGCTTGAGATTCCAACGAGCGATGCAGCAGATTTGATTGCTGAAGAACGGTTTAAAAACAAATAATTTAATGATTTTTTTTAATAATATCATAAAATAAAGTATGGACAGTTCATATGTAAGGAATACGGAAATGTATAAACATTTACTCCAAATGATCGCTCTAACAGTTGTGTTGAGTTTTGGCCTTATTGGATACGTCAGTGCTGAAGTCACTCGCTGTCAAAAAGCCTGTAAAGATGCATGGATTAAAGGATTTGATAAGTGTATGGCAGAACCTCTCCCAAAGCGCGCATCCTGTCTGGGGGGAGCGATAGGTCCGAATACACTGGTTGTAAAGTGCCTTGAACAAAAATGTAACAAGTAAGTCATTTGTGAGGGCGGCCCATCCCCTATGGGCAATTAGAATGTATTTCCGTATTTCAACATTCGTAGGATAATGACTTTAAACACCATCTTCCCCTCCAAACCCTAGGAAAACTCGACTGTGCATTTTGCAACGTCATAAACTTATACAGAGACTACTAACAAAGAATATCGTAAAAATCGAAGGGGTATTTTTGTGATACGGGTCTTGCTTGTCATTTACAACGTATTTCCACTCCGCTTGCACTCGCATTCCACCCCAACTTGGGGCACCTCTTTGAAAACTTTTTTGTTAATATGATCGCAACACTATGTACGACTCTTTCTCCCTCACCAAAGATGTATCACTGGTGAACAGGGGGAGGGGCCGAAGTTGATCTTGTCTTGGATTACAATGGTACATTATATCCTATTGAAATTAAAAGTAAAACATCTGTAACGAATAGAGACGTCCAAGGGATAAAGGCTTTTTATGAGACGTATCCAAATGAAAAGAAAGCTCCTGGAATCATTCTATACACGGGTGATTATTCCCTTAAGATTAACGAATATTGCATAGCAATCACTTGGAATAGCTTCAGCTTTTGACGAATCGCTGATAAGGCAACAACCCATGAAGCAAATCAATTAATGAGTCTGTGTGGAAGTAAAGCAGGTCTAGACTAGCTATCTCCTTAAATTTTAAGGGGAGGCTAGTCTTTATGATGCGACAAGATCTGCTGTCTTTCTTGATCTTATTATTGAGTAAACCAAAAACGGGAATGTTGATTGGGGCAACCTTCACACACCTGCCCTGGAGCAAAAAAAGCTGCAAAGCAATTGTTTAAATTTTTATCCCCTGCTTTTTCTCACTTCTTATACTCAGCAAGACATGCTTCATAACCGACCCATTTACCATCTACATGAGAACATTTAGCATTTGAAGGATTAGACTGAGCAACTAAAGTAAGCAGTGCAATTAAGACAAATAATGAACTTTTCATTTTGTGACTCCCTTTGTTTATTTTTAGTCTTTCCCAGAGATATTTGTTTTCCCCTGGTTTGATTAAGTGAAAATAGCATAATTTAATTAATAAATTATGAACTAATTTGAAACTGTGTTCAATTCGTCGGTCGACCGAGTCTCGTAATTATGGGATGTGGACATCTTCAAATAAATCACTTGATGAATCGCAGATTTGTGATAAAGAATTTATTACATTCACATTGTAAGGACACCCAGATCATGCGCTCGTTTCTTTTGAAATTGCTTGTGTGTTTTTTCTTCAGTGTTCAGTTCGTCAATGCTGCTCCACAGCGGATTGTTAATGTCTATAACTGGGCTTATGTGATCACCCCTGAGATCTTAAAACAGTTTGAAAAAGAGACAGGCATAAAGGTTAACTATGATGTGTATGATACATCAGAGGTGGCTGAAACGAAGCTTCTTGCAGGGCAGTCCGGGTATGATGTTGTTGGTGTGACAGTCTGGCCCTATCTGGCGAGGCAACTTGAAGCTAATCTCTATCAACCTTTAAACCCTGACTTGATACCCAACAAGTCTTTGATTGAGCCGTTACTTCTTGAACGTATGGCAGAAAAGACGGATCCAGGTAATAAATTTGCCCTTCCTTTTCTGTGGGGAACAAATGGTTTTGGCATCAATAAAAAGAAGATTCTAGAGCGGTTTCCGGGTGCCCCGATAGATAGCTTTGCTATGCTCTTTGACCCCTCTGTTGTCGCAAAATTTGCAGATTGCGGGGTCATGCTGATCGACTCTCCCGTCGATGTATTTCCTGCGATTTTAAATTATCTCAAGTTAGATCCCCATTCGGAAACAAAAGAAGATCTTCAGAAGGCCAGCGAAGCCCTTGGGAAACTTCGCCCCTATATTAAGAAGTTTCAACCTGTTCCTACGGCTCGCGATTTAACTTCTGGTGATTACTGTCTCGTTGAGGGCTTTTCAGGTGAAATGAACTTGGCCCATAATCTAGGACAGGAGAATGGGATGGACATTGTCTATGTAATACCCAAAGAGGGCTCAGGAATGTGGCTGGATGCCTTTGCCATACCGATAGATGCTCATCATATACCCGAAGCCCATGAATTCATTAATTTTATGCTTCGTCCAGATATTATTGCGAAAGTCACAAATAATTTTGAAACTGCCAATAGTGTGCCCGCGTCTCTTGCCTATGTAGAAGAGAATATAAGAAACAATCCTCTGATTTTCCTGCCGAAAGAAGCTCAAGAGAAATTATATGTAGACAGGACATATCCTCCACGGTATGAGCGAATGAGACTTCGTGAGTGGACGCGTGTCAAGATTGGAAGGTGACCATGGTAAAGAAACGCAAGAGAGTAGAGCTTGAGCCTTGGCAAGATTCTAAAGCGAAGCCTTATATTCATATTGATGGGGTGTCTAAGGAATTTGGGGGGTATTTAGCCGTTGATTCTGTGAGCCTATCGATTTATCAGGGTGAGTTTTTTTCCCTTTTGGGGCCCTCTGGTTGTGGGAAAACCACACTCCTTAGAATGCTTGCGGGACTTGAAATGCCAACACAAGGAAAGATTTATATTGATGGAGTAGATGTCACGAGACGTCCAGCTTACGATCGACCTGTTAATATGATGTTTCAATCCTATGCTCTTTTTCCCCATATGACCGTTGAAAAAAATGTAGCTTTTGGTCTCAAACAAGAGCGAATTTCAAAAGCTGAGATACGTGATAGGGTGAAGGATGCTCTCCGTCTTGTTCAGATGGAAAAGTATGGAACGCGTATGCCTCACCAACTTTCGGGAGGGGAAAGACAACGGGTTGCTTTGGCTCGTAGTCTTGTTAAAAGACCAAAGTTACTCCTTCTTGATGAGCCTTTAGCAGCCTTAGATAAAAGACTTCGTGAACAAACCCAGTTTGAGCTTGTCGGAATTCAGGAAAAAGTTGGTGTCACATTCATCATGGTCACGCATGATCAAGAAGAAGCCATGACCATGTCAACAAGACTTGGCGTTATGGATCATGGGCGTCTTCGTCAGGTTGGAACACCAAATGAAATCTATGAGTATCCGAACTCTGATTATGTGGCTGATTTCATAGGGAGTATTAACAAGTTTGAAGGTCTTGTGACGGAAGATGAAGCAGACCATATCCTTGTTGAGTCAGAGGAGGCAGGATGTGAGCTTTATGTGAGTCACTCCGCGGATGTGCCTGTGGGATCACATGTGAAAGTGGCTATACGACCTGAAAAGGTCATGATCTCAACGAGTTCACCTGAACAAAAAAGGAATTCAACGAAGGGAATTGTGAAGGATATAGGATATCTTGGAGATGTGTCTATCTATCACGTAGAACTTGATTCTGGAAAAATTGTTCTCGCGACACAGCCAAACCTTGTGAGGCTTGCTGAACGTCCTGTGACCTGGGAAGATGAAGTGTACCTTTACTGGCGTGCGGAAAACAGCATTGTATTGATGACATGAGAGAACTTTGGAAAAAACTACAGGACTCTAATACAGCGTCCTATTTGGCGCTAGTAATCCCTTATGCTTGGATTCTTCTCTTTTTTATGATTCCCTTTTTGATTGTCTTAAAAATAAGCTTTTCTGATCTTAAAGTTGGACTACCTCCCTATGGACCACTCCTTGAGTGGGTGGAGGAGGGAGTGCTCACAATCAAGCTAAATTTTACAAACTTTGGTTTTATTGGGACTGATTCCCTATACCTTTTCTCCTATATTGAATCCTTGTTTATTGCCATTTTAGGGACCGTAGGATGCTTGTTGATTGGTTACCCGATGGCGTATGGTGTAGCGAGGGCAAATCCCTCTATACGGACGATTTTGCTCATGCTAGTGATCCTTCCATTTTGGACATCCTTTTTGCTTCGCGTATATGCTTGGATTGGGATCTTAAGTCCCAATGGTCTTCTCAATAATGTCTTAATGAAGATTGGACTGATTTCAACACCTCTCACAATATTGGATACAACAATCGCAACCGTAATAGGAATTGTCTACTGTTACCTCCCTTTTATGATCCTTCCCCTATATGCTTCCCTTGAAAAGATTGACACAACCCTTCTTGAAGCCGCCTATGATTTAGGAGCTCGACCATTGCACGCTTTTAGACATGTTGTGTGGCCTTTGTCTCGCCCAGGCGTGATTGCAGGATCAATGCTTGTACTGGTTCCAGCCATTGGGGAATTTGTGATTCCAGAGCTCCTTGGAGGATCTCAAACCTTGATGATTGGTAAGGTTCTATGGAATGAGTTCTTTACGAATCGCGACTGGCCGGTTGCGTCAGCTTTGGCTGTGTTAATGCTCATTCTTCTCGTGACACCGATTGCCATATTCCAGAGGATTCAAGAACGTCAAGTGAGGTTCCTCGATGCAGAATAAGCTTTCGTTCTTTCTTAAGTTTTGTATGACAGTGGGATATGGGTTTCTTTATCTACCCATCTTTACCCTGATTGTATTTTCTTTTAATTCATCTCGTCTCGTAACCGTATGGCAGGGCTTTTCTACCAAATGGTATGCGTCATTGCTTGAAGATGATGTGTTGCTCCATTCTGCATGGATTAGTTTACAAGTTGCAACGATGGCGGCCACTTTAGCAGTCATATTGGGGACATTAGCTGCCGTCTCTCTTGTTCGTTTGGGGCGGTTTCGAGGGCGTCAATTCTTTGGTATTTTAACGACAGCGCCTCTTGTGATGCCGGAAGTGATAACCGGACTTGCCTTACTTCTACTCTTTGTAGGGCTTGAGCAAATGATAGGATGGCCGAAGGGAAGGGGAATCCTCACGATTACCATAGCCCATACGACGCTTTGTATGGCGTATGTGACTATCCTTATTAGGGGACGCCTTGCAGAAATGGATCGGTCCATAGAGGAGGCTGCTCTTGATTTGGGGGCTCGTCCCTTAAAAGTCTTTATGACCATTACAATTCCTGTTATCTCTCCGGCCTTAATTTCTGGGTGGCTTCTCGCCTTTGTGCTCTCGCTTGATGATTTAGTTTTAGCCAGTTTCGTTGCGGGTCCTGCCTCATCAACCCTTCCCATGGTGATCTTTTCCAGTATCCGTTTTGGGATTAGTCCTCAAATCAATGCCTTGGCTACGATCATCATAACAGCTGTCGCAATTGGAGTAATGGGAGCCGGTTGGCTTTTGCATCGAAAGCGGTAATTGTCCTTGACAATATGATGAGGGAAAGGTATCTCAAGAGGCACACCTAGCGGGGGTGTAGCTCAGTTGGTTAGAGCGCCTGCCTGTCACGCAGGAGGCCGCGGGTTCAAGTCCCGTCACTCCCGCCAGGGCCCTTCGGGCCAGTGATCAGTGATTAGTAATCAGAATAAAAGCTGAGAACTAGCATATTATTTATCTTTGCTGCCTATATACTATTAATGTAACCATTACCGATTACTTCTATCGATTCCCTATATTTCAAGCCCAAATCATTCGCCACAGCTTTGTATGTAATGTTACCTTTATAAACGTTAAGGCCTTCTCTTAGATTGGGATCATCCCTAAGAGCTGTATCATAGCCCTTATTGGCAATTTCAAGCACAAAGGGAAGCGTCGAGTTATTAAGAGCAAAGGCTGATGTTCTTGCCACAGCCCCTGGCATATTTGTCACACAGTAATGAACAACTCCATATTCCACATAGGTGGGGTGGGCAAAAGTTGTAGGTTTGCTTGTCTCAAAGCACCCTCCTTGATCAATGGCGACATCAACCAAGACGGAGCCCTTTTTCATTCTTTTGACCATGTCTTCGGAAACAAGTTTAGGTGTAGCGGAACCTGGTACGAGAACGGCGCCGATAACAAGGTCTGATTCAAGCACAGCTTGTTCGATGGCTTCAATGGTTGCGTATTGGGTTGTGAGTTTACCTCCAAATATGGCATCGAGTTCATTCAATCGGTGGATGGATTTGTCAAGAACTGTTACTTTTGCACCTATACCAGTCGCTACACGTGCGGCATTTGTGCCCACAACGCCACCGCCGAGGATAGTTATTTTTCCTGGTTTCACTCCAGGGACACCACTGAGGAGGATTCCTGATCCACCTTTTTCCTTTTCAAGGCAATGAGCTCCAACCTGGATGGACATCCGACCTGCCACTTCACTCATCGGTGTGAGGAGGGGAAGCCCCCCCTTTGGGGAGGTAACTGTTTCGTATGCAATGGCAATACAGCCTGAATCAAGTAAACCTTGGGTTTGTTCTTGATCAGCAGCAAGATGAAGGTAAGCAAATAAAATCTGATCGCGTTTAAGAAGCTTGATTTCCCGTGGCTGAGGTTCCTTGACTTTGACAATCATGTCTGACTTTTTATAAACTTCATCATGGCTTGGGGAAATCGATGCACCTGCGGCTTTATAAGCTTCATCCGTCAGTCCCACACCCTCTCCGGCGCTTGATTCCATGATAACCTGGTGTCCATGATGGGTCAGCTCTCTAACGGAAGAAGGCACAAGTCCCACCCGATTTTCATTATTCTTAATTTCCTTTGGAACCCCAATAATCATCAAGCCACTCCCTTTATTTTTGTCAGCTGTAACAAGGGAGGGTATAGCTGTCAAGTGACTCCAGTCGAACCATAAAGTTTATATTTGTAAAATAGTTATTCAAAAAACTGATGAAACAAGCACCTGCTCAATAAGGATTATTAGTGTTCATATCAAGAGGATGAAGACTCACAAGGTTTTCATCCTCTTGTCTTTGTAGAATCAAACCCATATGATATCTCTTATAGCATTATTAAATAAACGAGGGCGGTGTTGACTATATGGGGAACTTTGTTTGTCTTTCTTCTCTTTCCTTTATCTGCCTACGCGAAGTGGACAGAGTTTGATATCCGAACAAATGAAGATGGATCCATGACCGTAAAGGCGACTTATCGATATAAAGATAAGGATTATTCTATTGTTTCAACAAAAATGACGGATAGTTATCTGTATGCCGATTATAATCGGGAGAAAGATGAGGCTTATATCCCGAAATATTTAATTCCTCATTTTTTTAAACAGCATAATTTAGCAAGACAGCATCAAAGGCAGTTGTGCCATATGTACTCCTTGTCTTGCGGAGAACAGCACTTAGGCTTTCTTCATGTCGGTCGAAAAAAGACCATCGGTATTAAAGTTCCAGAAGGATGGTGGGAGTATAAGATCGAAGAAGAGGATGAAGTTCTTAAATTATGGGAAAGCCTTGGGATTTTAAGATTTCTGAATGGGATAAAAGAAATAGACAAAGGAAACCTTGAAAGAGTCGAGCATCGAGGACTTGCTCAATTGATGACTGTTCTTAATCCCTCTTTGAAGTCTGAAGAGAAGAAGATTGCAATTGAAATTGGATATCAGTTTATTTGTAGGTTAGCAGCCAGGGGGATGACGTTGCTGCCGGAAAAAAAGTTGAATGAGGAAGAAGAGGAGAAGACAACGCCCCATCAAGTTGTTGTTGAGCTCTTTAAAGATGATCCTCAGGTGAAGCTCTATGAGGATTCAGGGTTTGTCAAGTATCGGCACCCTCAAAGACCATTGTCGGTGTATTCTAAAGACTGGCTGCTTTGCAAAAAGGTAGATCTGAAGTAGTGGGGTATTCCCAAATATGTTACTGCTTGGAGCCCGGCGCGACAATGACAACCCCAAGGTAAGTCATTGCCGCGTCGAGACTTCGTTACTTCGTTAGTAATCGTAAAGACCACCGCCGTTGTGATTTGGTTGCTGTTGTCTCAAAAGACCTTTCTCACCAAGCTGTCTCATAAAGTCATCTTGATCTCTATAACTTACGATACCGACATTGCTTGCTGCTTGATGGAGTCTTAGAAGCTCTTCGTATTGACCTCTATCATCACCTTCCATACCATTTAGAATTTCTTGAAAGGTAACAATTTGTTCTGCAACAATTATGTTATCTGCTTGTCTAACATCAACAACTTGTGGAGCGTCATAGATGACCTGGCGAGGAGCAGCCGGTGGCATATAAGGTTTAAGCTCTTCTTCATTTTCATAAAACTCAACACCATCCTCTTGAGCCCTCTGTAACTTTCCTAATTGCGCCTTGATTGCGCTTGCTTCACGTTGATCAGCGTCAACAAGCATTGCAGTCAGCACTTGAATTTGTTCAAGAACACTAAACCGGATACTTTCTGGTTCTTGAGGAGGAGCATTGTTCATGGCAGGAGCATTGTCTTCATATTCTGGAAGACGGTGATTAAGTTCTTGCTCGTCAGCATAGTCTGTGACGCCGGCAGCTTGGGCTGCTTGAAGTTTCTTAATCTGTGCCTTCAAACTGCTTTTTTCCCGATCTTCTTCAGTAATTCCCAAAATAATATGTAAATTGGCTAACTGTTCCTCCACATTAATTCTTGATGTTGTGACCTTATAGGTATCTTGTGGTTCAGGACTGTTGTTGGCAGCTTCTTCTTCATCAGTATTAACTTTATTTGAGATCACTTGTTTATTTAAATCATCTTCATCTTTGAAATGAGTGATGCCACGATCCTTTGCAATTTTAAGAGTGCTGAGGAACCTCTCATAACCTTTCCTGTCTTCATCGGGTAGAGCCGTAAGAACTCCTTCAATTGCCTGAATCTCTTCTTCTACATTGCGACTCCCTTTTGCAACAACAGCAGATGGTGCTTTTTGCTTGTTTGCTTCAATCTCATTTTTTTTAATTTTGGCTTCATGTGACCGTTTTACTAATTTAACAACACTTGGTTGGGTTGCTGCAACGCTTGATACAACGGCCATTTGGTGATCGGCATTATTTACAACTTGCGCATCTCTAGTCTTGAAACGTCCGTTGTCTTTCAAGAGTTTTTTGACTTGCTCTAAAGACATATTTTGAATGTCGTTAAGACGAGCAAAACGAGTAACTCGACCTCTCCAACGCTCATTAAGTTCAATACCCGCTTCCTGGGCGGTCGTTTGTTTTTGTTCAATAAGATCTTTCAGTCTTTTTAAATGGGCTGGTGTTTTATCTTCAAGCGCATCCACAATGTCATTCCAACCCGTCTGTGCTGAGGCTTGGTTTAATGGAGAAAGGGTGGCGCCGCAAATAAGGGCTAATTTAAAAGCTGTTAATAATGGAGAATAATTTTTCATCACAAATCCTTTAATAATAAATGTTAATAGACATTACTACTGTCTTAGATAACATACTATGTAGATTTAAAATTGCAAGTCATATGTCTATGAAAAAAAATTGGAACAACTTAATTTGACGCAATACCCTAAAATACGGTATACTTATATGATAAATCAAAACAGGAAGGGGTGGTTCACATGCAAATACTTATTACAGGAAAGAAGATTGAGATTGGGGAAGCTTTACGTGCTCAGTCAGAGGAGAAAACAGGGTATATCGCAAAGAAATATGGTCTTTCACCCTTAGAGACGACCGTCACTTATTCAAAGGAAGGTATAAACATTCGCTGTGATGTTGAGATGCATTTGGGACGCGGTGTTTATGTTCGGGCTCATCAAGAAACGGGAGATGCCTATTTGAGTCTTGAACAAGCCGTTGAAACATTTGAAAAGAGAATTCGTCGCCACAAAAAGAAACTCATTGACCATTATAAGAAGCATGATGTTTTTTATGAGAAAGCTCCAGCTCTCCAAGCTGTGATCAATACACAAACAGATCAAGAGGTTGAAGAAGACAACCCCTTGGTTATCGCAGAAATGAAGACAGAGATTCCCTCACTCACGGTTAGTGAAGCAGTGATGCACCTTGATTTATCAGATTCACAAGCAATTCTTTTTAATAACATTGCTCATAATCAACTCAATGTGGTTTACCGCAGGACAGACGGGAATATTGGCTGGATTTCCCCGTCAAAGGCTTAGGAGACTTTAATGAGAAAATGGATTAGCTTTAGTTTTCTCTTGTTGCCAACCGTCCTTTGGGCAGCGGAGCCAAAAACGGAAACATTCACGATTCCATCAGGAAAAACCCCGCCGTCACTCGATGGCCAAGATCGGACGCCTTTTTTTGCTGAGTCTTCTACAGGGAATGAATTGATGGAAGAGATTAGTAGTCTTAAAGAGCAAGTGGCTGATTTAAAAAGCCGCGTAGCTGATCTTGAAAAGATTGTTCAGAAGAAGTAAAAAAAAGCCGTTATTGCGTTTTATTTCATCAAAGCCAAAACACCTGGCAAGGTCTTTCCTTCAAGCCATTCTAAGAAAGCCCCACCGGCTGTGGAAACATAGGTAAAGGCATCAAGTACGCCTGCTTGGGAAAGGGCTGCGACCGTATCTCCACCGCCTGCAACAGTTATCAATGACCCTTCTCGTGTAAGATGGGCAGCGCCTTCTGCTACACAGATGGTTCCTCGATTAAAAGGTGGCGTTTCAAATACACCTAGTGGACCATTCCAAAGCAATGTATGGCTTGTTTTCATTTTATGGTAAATGTGATTTACGGTAGCAGGACCAATATCGAAGATTTTATCTGTTGGAAGGACGTCTTTAATAAGGCGTGTTGATATTCCCGGTTTATGAAAATTGTTAGAGACGACAACATCAAAAGGAAGAATAATTTCTTTTTCCGAGTTAAGAATTTCCATGGCCATTTCTTTCAGTTCAGGCTCATAAAGAGATCCTCCAATAGGGAATCCTTTGGCTGAAAGCAGAGTGTTTGCCATAGCTCCTCCGACGACCAGCCCATCAACTCTTTTCAAAAGATTTTCAAGAAGGGGAAGTTTTGTTGAAATCTTAGCACCTCCCACAATGGCCAGGAGGGGACGTTTGGGCGTCTCGAGAGCCATCTGGAGTGCATTCAGCTCTTCCTCCATAAGACGGCCTGCGTAAGATGGGAGAAGGTGCGCGATACCTTCTGTAGAGGCATGGGCTCTGTGGGCTGTTGAGAAGGCATCGTTCACATAGATGTCACCCCATGCTGACATTTCTTTTACAAAAACAGGGTCATTCTTTTCCTCTCCCCCATGAAAGCGAATATTCTCCAAGAGAAGAATTTCACCGTCTTTAATGTCATGAGGATGATTTGAGAAGTGAACTGGAATTGGGGCTAACTCTTGTTGAAGAGCCTCTGCGATGGGAGTGAGTGTTAATGAGGGATCGACCCCTTGAGGGCGTCCTAAATGGGACATCACAATGACTTGAGCTCCCTTTGAGGTCAGTTCCTTTAAAGTAGGGAGTGATCTCTCTAAACGTGTAATGTCGGTGACTTTACCGTTTTGAATGGGGACATTGAGATCCAGACGAACAAGTACGCGTTTGCCTTTCGGATTTACGTCATTGAGGGTCAGAAAATGAGTCATTAATTGCTCCCGATGTTAAAGTTACTTATCTAATGGTATGCTAAATGTAACAATTTGTTAAGATTTTAATGTCAATGTAAACAGAAATCGTAAGGGGGGAGTCTCTATGAAACAATATTTACTCATAACTGTTATCTCCATTTTCGGAGTTTGCACTAAGCCACAAATTCTACAAGCTGAATGCAAGAATTTTATAACTAACAAACAAAAGCAAGTCCCTGCAGGTTGGTTTGAATGTAGTTGTACTGCATTAGATGAGATGGCATTCCACTCAGGCACAGCACTTTCAAATATGAAATGCAATGATTGTGTTAATCAACTCATCCTTGACGATACGGAAGTTGGAAAGAGCTTTCTTGCTAAAAAATGTGTTGTTGTGGAGAAAAAAGAAAACAGATTTCAGGGCAGAAAGCTTAACTAAAATATCCCTATAAAATCTTAGTGTATTAACTCAATATTTACTTCGCTCCCGAATAATAGAGAGAGGGAGATTTGTGTAATGTTCGATTCAAAGGATCAACAAAAGTTTTTTGCTGCTTGGTTTTCCTTGATGGAAGCTTTGCAAAAGCGTCATGAGGATTTGCACTCATCACATTTTGAGGCCATGCAAGAGTTGATGCCCATTTCTCCTTTGGCTATGGGAGAGGCTTGGAATAAGGCTGTATTTGCTTTCATGAAACATCCTGCCTATCTCTTTGAAGTGCAAAAGGAATTGATGGTGAATTTGTCTAAACAAGAAGAAGATACAAGCCTTGATAAACGCTTTTCTCATGAAGCATGGATGCGTGATCCATATTTTTCAGCACTCAAGAAGTCCTATTTATTGAACTCGAACTGGCTCAGAAATACCATATCAAATCTCGAGGGGATTGATGACAAGACGAAACAGAAACTAGAGTTTTATGTGAATCAATACATTGATGCGATTTGCCCCACGAATTATCCTTTGACAAATCCTGAAGTGCTTGAGGAATTTACAAAGACTGGAGGCGCATCTCTCGAAAAGGGGATGGAAAAACTGATGGACGATCTCGCAAAGGGGCACTGGATTGATATGACCGATCCTAAAGCCTTTGTTCTTGGAAAATCACTTGCGACCTCAAAAGGGGAAGTCATTTATAGGAATGATATTATTGAGTTGATTCATTATAAACCCTTAACTGAGAAGCAGCATAGCGTTCCTCTCTTAATTATTCCTCCCTGGATAAACAAGTTTTATATCTTTGACTTAAGTCCCCACAACTCATTCGTTAAATGGATGCTCGAGCAAGGGATGGATGTCTTTATGATTTCTTGGGTGAATCCGGGGACGAACCTTTCTTCCAAGTCATTTGAAGATTACATGTTCGAAGGAGGATATAAAGCAGCTGAGGTTGTCTCTGAATTTACCGGTAGTAATAAACTGAATACATTAGGATATTGCATTGGTGGGAACTTGCTTGTGGCGTTAACGGCTTATCTTGCAAAAGCCCCAGCGCCTTTTGAAATTGTCTCCCAGACATTAATCGCGACCATCATTGACTTTGAAAAGATTGGAGATTTGAAGTTTTTCCTGGAGGATGAGAACCTTGAGTATATTGAACACAATTTAGAACGAAATGGGTTTGTTGATCCAGAGCGTCTCAAATCAATCTTTAGTATGTTGCGACCCAAGGATCTCCTTTGGTCATTCTTTATCAAGAATTACCTTCTAGGTCAAACGCCCCCAGCTTTTGATTTTCTCTATTGGAATTCTGATGGAACGCGTGTGCCGGAGGTCCTTCATAAGGATGTTCTCCGGTATTTCTTTAAAGCAAATCTTTTGATGGTTCCTGGAGGATTGAAAATTCGAAATGTTCCCATTGACTTGCGATCTATAGAAATACCAACATTTTTTCTCTCAACGATGGAAGATCATATTGCTCCGTGGAAGAGCACTTATCCAGCAGTTCATCTTTTAGAGTGTCCTACTGAATTTGTTCTTGGAGGTGCAGGGCATGTTGTAGGTGTTATGAATCCACCTGAAAAGCATAAGTATGCCTTTTATACAAATATTCAGTTTCCTTATACTGCTGATGAGTGGTTTGAGAAATCCACAAAGCATGAAGGCTCTTGGTGGCCTTATTGGTATACTTGGCTAAAGCCTTTATCTGGGAAAAAGGTATCCCCTGTCGCAACTTCAGACGTTTCTTACGGTGAGGCGCCAGGGGAATATGTTCGCGAACTCTAAGAATTTACTTCTTCTTGCCTAGGTTCGTCGTTTCATCAATGCTTTCTTTTATGCGTTTCTGAAAAGAGTCTTTAATCTTTTCATTCGATTTCTCAACAATGGTGTTCAGTTCTTTCATATGTTCTACCGTATCGTCCATGGCTTTTTTTGCTTTTTGTGCTGGGTCATCAAAGGATCCCTTTGAGGCGGCTGTTTTCATTTGATCGGACCATTCTTCGAATGCGCTCTGCATAAAATTGCGTTGAAGCTCCATCATGGCTTTTGTGGCTTCAATTGCAATTTGTTGGGTCGTATTCATGAGTTCTATGTTTTTCTTATACATTGCCATCATATCTTGCATATTGTTGCCTGGGAATTTGAAGTCCTTAAAAGCTTTCATGGATTCTTCCATAAATGGAGGAATATTTGTGTCTTTTGTCATTTTTAATCTCCCTATCTTTATATTATAATTAAATTATATAGCAAATATTTAATAAGCACAAGTAATATATATTATAATAAGTATTGGCCACCATTCATTGTGAGTGTTGAGCCTGTAATAAACGAAGCTTCGTCTGAGGCTAGGAAAACAACTGCGTGCGCGACTTCTTCTGGTTTACCTAAGCGTCCCACTGGAATCTGGCTAATGATCTGATTTAAAATAGTGTCAGGGACTGCTTTGACCATATCCGTTTCAATATAACCTGGAGCAATCGCATTGACAGTAATTCCCTTGGTTGCATTCTCCTGCGCAAGAGCCTTTGTAAATCCTAGAATGCCCGCTTTAGAAGCTGAGTAGTTCGTTTGTCCAATTTGACCTTTTTGCCCGTTAATAGAACTGACATTAATGATGCGACCAAAGCCCCGTTCACGCATCGACTCTATGACGTTTCGAGTTAAATTAAAGCAAGAGGTTAGATTGGTCTGGATAACATCAAACCATTGCTCGTATGTCATCTTATGAAGCATTGAATCCCGGGTAATACCTGCATTGTTGACCAGAATATCAACAGGGCCATATTGTTGTGTAAGGGATGCAATAGCTGCCCTGCAGGCTTCAAAATCACTAACGTTCAACTTAAGAGTAGCAATTGCCGTTTCCTGTTCAAACTGCTTTGCTGCAGCGTCGTCACTTTGGTAAATAGAAAGAACCTTACAACCCGATTTTTTTAATCCAATCGCAATCGCTTTACCAATACCTCGTGTGCCGCCGGTGACGATTGCGAATCTTTGCATAGAGTTCTCCATTTCTTATATAAACCTTTGCATGATTTGGTTAAAAAAAGGTTATCTGAAAAGTGAAATGGCGTTTTTTTGAATTATGTGAATATTGGTTTTTCTGGCATAGTATATAGACAAAAGGGGAGTTAGATGAGTTTAGAGATTCTTTATGATATTGAAGAAATCTATAAAAAAGCAATGGAAAAAGAAAGTTACCCAACTGCGTTAAGAGCGAAGGAACTTCTTGGCCGTGCAGCTGGTTTATTCAATCCAAAAGCAAATGGTAGTGACATTAGAGTTAAAAATCTTTCTGATGCTGACTTGTTTCGAATAATAAGACTCATCGAAAAGGAACTTCATCTTGACCTTAAGGGACAAGCCTTGTTAAACACAAGTAATTATTTGTGAGTGGGAGAATTATGTGAGGACAGAGCTTTACCCTGAGATTCAACCTTATACCTCAGGATATTTGGACCTTGATGGACATCATAAAATGTACTGGGAAGAATCGGGAAACCCACTGGGCGTTCCGGTTTTGGTACTTCATGGTGGACCTGGAGCTGGCTCGTCCCCAAGCTATAGACGTTTCTTTGACCCTGAATTTTACCGGATCATTATTTTTGATCAACGTGGTGCTGGTAAATCTCTTCCCTTAGGAGAGCTAAAGGATAATACGACCCCCCATTTGATCCAGGATATTGAGACCTTGAGAAAGGAACGTGGGATTGAGAGATGGTATGTATTTGGTGGATCTTGGGGTGTTACCCTAAGTCTGGCCTATGCAGAACACAACCCTGATCCTTGTCTTGGTTTAATTCTCAGAGGGACATTTTTGTGTCGGCGATCAGAGTTCGAATGGGTGCTCTGGGGAGCAAAAGCCATTTTTCCGGAGGCCCATAGGAGATTCGTTTCCTACTTGAGTCCTGAATTTAGAGGGGATTGGCGAAGTATTTTGACAGGATATTACGCTTTACTAACGGATCCAAACCCTACTGTTCATGTGTCTGCAGCTAAAGAGTGGAGTGGGTATGAGGGGCGTCTGTCCACATTACTTCCGAGTGATTCTACTGTTGCTTCGTTTGAGGATGATAGAGTTTCTTTAGGTCTCGCTCGAATTGAAGCGCATTATTTTTTGAATGACATTTTTTTGCCGGAAAATTATCTTTTAAATAATATAGATAAGATAAGACATATCCCTGGGTATATCATTCACGGACGTTACGATATTGTCTGTCCAATTGTATCTTCAGATGATTTAGTTCGAAAATGGCCTGAAGCGAAGTATCGGATTATCCCAGATGCGGGGCATTCTGCAGGCGAACCAGGGATTGAAAAGGAATTGGTTAGGGTAATGGAAGAAATAAAACAACAAAGAAAGGAATAAAAGAAAATGAAATCAATTATTGCAGCAGGCATTATGGCTGTAACGCCAACTCTTGTACAGGCTGATACGGGGAAACCTGTCCAAACAGCATCGGGACTTTCCTATATTGATGTTATGGAAGGAACAGGAGCTTCGCCAAAGGATGGACAAACTGTCGTTGTTCATTACACAGGCACCCTTCAAGAAAACGGAAAAAAGTTTGATAGTTCACTCGATCGTAACGAACCTTTTAAATTTCATATTGGGAAAAAAGAAGTGATTCCCGGATGGGATGAAGGTGTGGCGACAATGAAAGTTGGTGGCAAGAGAACTCTTATCGTTCCTGCGAACTTGGCTTATGGACGAAATGGTGTACCAGGAGCTATTCCACCAAACGCAACACTTATCTTTGATGTTGAACTTTTGAAAGTCGAGTAAAGGAATCACGTGTCTGCCCTTGATCGCATCCGAGTTTTTGATTTGACCCGTGTGCTTGCTGGTCCCCTCTGTACACAAATCTTAGGGGATTTAGGGGCTGACGTGATAAAGGTAGAGCAACCAGGTGTGGGAGATATTACACGCACCTGGGGCCCTCCCTTTGATGCAGAGAATGTAAGTGCTTATTATCTGAGTTGTAATCGAAACAAAAGGTCGATGACTTTGGATTTTACAAAGCCAGAAGGTCTTGAGATAGCTTATAAACTCATTGCAAAGTCTGATGTGTTTGTCGAGAATTTTAGGGTTGGACAATTGTCCAAATATGGGCTTGGCTATGAAGATGTTAAGAAGATTAATCCAAACATCATCTATTGTTCCGTAACGGGTTTTGGCCAGACGGGCCCCTATGCAAAACGTCCGGGCTATGATTTTCAGATACAGGGAATGTCTGGTCTTATGAGCCTTGTGGGTGAAGAGGGGGGAGCCCCTTTACGCGCGGGGATCTCAATCTCGGATATCTCAACAGGAATTTACAGCGCTCTCGCAATAGTTACAGCTTTATATCAACGCTCACAGACGGGAGAAGGGCAATACATTGACATGTCACTTCTTGACTCAACGATGGCTTTGATGACTTTTGCGGCACAGTCATATCTTGTTGATAGTAAACAACCGCCTCGTGTGGGGAATGGTCACCCTAATATCGTTCCTTACGGTGCTTTTAAGGCTAGGGACGGATTTATTATTGTGGCAATTGGGACAGAAGAGCAATTTCAGAAGTTTTGTAAATTTGTTGAACATGAAGATCTTTGCTCAAACCCGCTCTTTAATAGTAACAAGGAGAGAGTGAAAAACAGGGAAAGTATGAATCAAGAAATGAGCAATATTATCGGGAAAGAGACAGTTGCGTATTGGAGTGAAAATCTCGAGGCCATAGGTATACCTGCAGGACCCGTGAACTCTCTTGAGGAAGCCTTTAATGATCAGCAAGTTAAAGCACGCAGTATTGAAAAGATGATTGAGGGTATGAAAACGGTTGCTTCACCCCTGGGTCTCTCAAAATCTCCTCCTGTGTATAGGCGTAAGCCTCCTCATTTGGGTGAGCACGGAGAAGAGATATTAAAGGAACTCTAAGCTACTTCGGTTTCTGTAATTGATAGACACCCACAAGAGTTGCTTCTGCTAATATGTGTCCTTGCATTTCTTTTAAAAGATCAGCTTTTGTAATATCCTCAGGCAACTGAAGAATTGTATCCAACGCATAAAGAACAAAGAAGTATCGATGTGACCCGCTGGGTGGATTGGGGCCTCCATAGCCTGTTTTCTTCCAGCTATTGAGGCCTGTTCGAATACCGTGAGGCAAATTAACCAGCCCTTCTGGCAATACATTGATGGAGGGAGGAATATTATAGAGGATCCAATGATCCCAAGTTCCCATGGGGGCATCTGGATCATCACATATCAAGGCAAATGATCTTGTGTCATCAGGAAACTCTTGCCACCTTAAGGGTGGAGAGATATCCTCGCCCTCAGCGGTATAGAGTACTGGAATTGACTCAAAGTTATTGAATGCTGAACTTAATAGTTTCATCAGGCTCTCCCTAGTAATTGTATAACTTTATCAGGTATTTTAAGCGGTGGAAATGGCCATTTTGCGTCGGACTTCAGCATAACTCAGCGATACAATGGCAAACATAATTGTTATAGCTCCACAAATAGTCCACCAAGTTGGAACTTCGGCAAAAGCAGCGAATCCAATGAAGGCACTGGCGAACCACTTAGTAAAGCTATAGGGGACGAGATAGGAAACTTCTGCAGAAGTAAAGGCTTTACTGAGAGAAAAGTTTGCAGCTGCTGCAAAGCCGCCCATAGCAAGAAGCCAAGGCCACTGCCAGACTTCTGGCCATATCCCATCATAAAGGGTTGGAATCATGAGAACGGGAGCCATAAAAACAAGAAGATAAATGACTGTGAGTTGAGGCGAGTCATCTTTTATTAATCGACGAAGCATCAGAGTGGAGCCCGAAAAGCAACTTGCAGCGAGGATAGGGCAGAGAGCAATGAGTGAAAGTTCTAATGTCGAAAAAGAAGTATGAGAGATGATACCTCCACCAATAAATCCAATGAGGATGGCTGTTCCGCGCTCTAATCCAATTTGTTCTTTTAAAAACAATCGTGCCCCTAAAGTCGTAATAAGTGGGCTTAAGAACATCAGGGCTACAGCCTGGGCAAGAGGCATTTTTGTTAGTGAGTAATACCAGATAATAACACCAACAGCTGATAAACAAACACGACTGGCTTGAAGAAAAGGTTTTTGAGATTTGAGGGATGATGGACCATTATTCACAATCCATGGGAGAAGGAAAATAAGACCTAACAGGTTTTGGAAAAAGGCAACTTCATAAGCGGGAAGGGGAGTTTGACCGAGTCCCTCAGATGTTTGTGATAAATAACGTACAATGCCATTAATGGCCGCAAAGCAGAGGTAGGAAGAGATCTTCCATACAGCTCCCCTAAAATGGGGGGATGTTGTCCAAAATTTTGAAAGCGGAGTCATTATACAGCCTGAGGTTGAAGCAAAGGATCGTCCTCTTTCAACTTTTTGACCTCATGCTTAGTTAAGCTTACTGTGGCAATAAGGATAAAGAATGAACCAATCCATGTCCAAACCGTAGGCCATTCGTTAAAGAAGATCGTTCCTATTGCCGCACCTGCAATGAGACGAGTGAAACTCATAGGCACAAGATAGGTAATATCTGCAATGACATATGCATGCTGGAGAAATACATAGGCCGCCGCAAGAAGGGCACCCATTGTTAGTAAATATGGCCATTGCCAAGATTCAGGCGTTACCCATTGAAACAGTGTTGCTGTCCCTAGAATAGGTAGGGAAAGCAAGAATAAATAAAGAATAACCGTTTGAGGAGTATCATTCATGACTTGCTTTTTCGCAAGAACCGCTGATGCTACATAACAAGCGCTGGCTGTCATGGGGATGAGAGCGATAAGGCCAACGTCCATCCAGTTGGCATCCCCCTCAAAGAGCTCATGCCCTGTGATAAGGAGTGCTCCAAAAATAGCCGTGCCAATGGCTGTAGCTCTTGCCCAACCACACTTTTCTCCAAGAAATATCTTTGCGCCTAGAATGGTAAATAAGGGCCCGCAGTATTTAAAAGCAACAACTTGAACAATAGGCATTTTAGAAAGGGCTGTAAACCAAAGGATAATCCCGAAGGAAGCGGCAAAAGCACGCGCGATATAAAGATAAGGATTCGTGACCTTAAAAGCAGATTTCCCAGTTGATAAAACCCAAGGAAGAATAAAAAAGAGACCAAAAAAGGTTTCAAAAAAAGCCAACTGGGTTGCGGGTATTGGGGTAATCCCAGTTTCTTGAGCATTTAAGGTAAAGAAACGAACAACTCCATTGATACCAGAAAAACAGAGACAGGAACAAATTTTGAATAAAGCTCCTCTAAGAGCAGGGTCCCTTAATTTTGTCAAAAGCCCAGAGCTTAGACCTACAGATGGAAGAGTTGAAGCTACGTCAGTCATATATCGGATTCCTTATCCCCATAAAAGGTCCATACATTTGTTCATATAGCAATTCGAGCTAGTTTTTACTAGCTTTCTTTTTAGGAAAATGAAAAGAGTTATAAGATGTTGAAAATGAACAAAAAGGTCGCTTGCTGACTTTGCGTTTTATGTGTTCTTTACCACAAATCGCCACAGCTTATCTTGTCCTTTTGATATCCCAATACGAGAGGTTGAATCAAAAGGCGGTGAAAAAGGGGAATCCTTGATATAAAAGGTATCTGATTCGATAAGATCGATCCCATTATGATCGCGCGTGATTCCGAGGTGTCGGCAAAGTTTTCCAGGGCCATTGAGATGGAGAGGAGAGGGCTTAATGAGCATCAGTCCTCGGACAAGGACAGCCGCTGGCTTTTCCTCTTCTTCCGTTACAAAATTGAGGCAATAATACATGCCATAAATGAAGTACACGTAACTGAATCCTGCAGGTCCAAACATCACTGCGTTACGTTTTGTAAGTCCCCTGTGGGCATGACAGGCCGGATCATCTTGACCGATGTAGGCTTCCGTCTCTGTAATCACACCGGCAGCCTCCTTAAAAACCATTATTTTTCCCAGGAGATCTTGAGCCACATCTATTGTGGGTCGATTAAAAAATTCGCGCTTTAAACGGTCAGCCATGATGTTTCCAAGGAAATACTCTTTTGAGAATCTTTTTGGGAAGGGCAGGAATTGTAAGAGCATCTTCGATACGTTTGTTTAGAAAAATCCATGTCTTTTCAAATCCTTCTGAATCATCCTTGAGCCAGTAAAGGAAAGTTGAGGAATAAACAAGAGCCAATAATCCCCGTTTTGTATAGAAATTGTAGTCAGTAGATGTATCACCTGCATAATACCAAATTTCATTCACAGTTCGGTACAGCATTTTAGATCCTTGCCCAATATGTTGGGGGAGAGATAAAACCCTTGCTGTTTTTCGCGCAGCCTCACGATAAGGGGCTAAAAGTGTAAGACGCGTACGAACACCCCAGGTAACTTTTTCCCGCACTTTAAGCTCATCAGGTGAAGGAAGAACAGTGAGCATCTCTTGATCCAGAGAATGGCTCCAATAGCCAATAGCCTCAATGACGCCTTTAGGAAAGAGTCTCCAGGCATAGGAAGCATCAACTCCAACCTCAACTGCGGCTCTTTCTAAAACACCTTGAGACCAACCATCAAAAGGAACATGAATTAAGGCTTTCTTGATAATTTTGTCTTTTAATTCATCTCGGGTCATACATTTTTCTCTTTTATTAATAGTTCTATTCTATTATAGTCACCCAACTGATGAAACCCTAGCTAAAAATCGGAAGGAGGTGTTAGAGGTTTATGCAAGTTATTGTACGAGACAACAATGTTGATCAAGCGCTTCGTGTGCTCAAAAAGAAAATGCAACGTGAAGGTATTTTTAGAGAAATGAAGCTGCGCCGTAATTACGAAAAACCCTCCGAGCGTAAAGCCCGTGAGCAAGCGGAAGCTGTTCGCCGTGCCCGCAAACTGGCCCGTAAGAAGAACGAGCGAGAAGGATAAGATAGTAATCAGTAATCAGTAATCAGAAAAATTCTGAACACTGATTACTGAATGCCGATACTAATGTCTTTACCGGCGTATTGTGGGTTGGGGACAACAAATTTTGTTAAATTTTACACATGTCGTTCGGCAAAAAACCTCAACATCTGGCTTCTTACTATTCTGCACTTTACAAGCATTAATACATTGTTCCATGCTCTCACAAGCTCTCGTTGATTTCCATCCAATGAGCTCTTCACATTGTTGAGCGAATACATTTTGCGGAACGGAAGACAAGGCAACACAAGAAACAGTTATAAGTTGCAATAGGACTTTATTCATTTTTCTTTCCCTTTTTTGTAAAGTTATCGACGCATTCTAGCTTCTGGACAACAGACTTGTCTAAAATTGGCACACTTCAAGTTGCAAAAGCTCACTTTATCTGGTCTTGAGCTTGTTGCTTTTGAAAGTTCATTACAGACTTTCAAGCACTGTTGCATGCTTTCACAGGCTGTAGTTGACTTAAACTCAAACTCGTCCTTACAGTCAGCTGAAGCAAAGGATATCACGGCAAAGCTAAGAAAAGCTGCCTGTAATAGTGTTTTATTCATTTTAAAACTCCTCAGTTATATAGGTTCAGATATCATCCTAAATTGGAATCGTTTAGAAAGAGTTAATAATTATATTTACAAAAAAAACTAACACCTCTTGAAGAGGATGTGTATAATACACATCTGAATAGTAGGCCATCATCATTTTACTCATCCAGTGAAACGCGGTTTGGTGACAGTGCCACATCCAAAAAGAGATCTGCCTCGTGGAACACTTTCAAGTATTGAAAAGAAGGCAGGAATTAAAGTGAAAGGGAATTAATCATGAACTATTTTGCACTTGTACATAAGGAACTACATTCAGATTATGGAGTCAGCTTCCCTGATTTTCCAGGATGTATAACGACAGGTCGAACACTTGATGAAGCGCGTATAATGGCTGAAGAAGCTCTTTCAAGTCACATAGAATTATTACAAGAGATGGGAGAGGACATACCTGCTCCTTCATCACTTGAAGATATAAGACTTCTAGGGGCTCTAGAAGAAGCTGTGGTCATTCTTATAACAATACCACCAAAGCGCGTTATTCGTATCAATGTATCTTTACCAGAAGATATTTTGGGAATTATAGATCGGAGAGCAAAGCTTTCTCATATGAATCGTTCACAGTTCCTTGCTGAAGCGGCTCTACGTTACAATATTAGTCATGGTGGGAATTAACAGAAGCCTTTGTAGGTTTTGGTCTAATCACCAGTCTGAAGTCTTTCCATGAGCTGTTTGACTGTGGGGATAAAGCCGCCTGCATAGAAGGGATCCTGGGCAAAGCGGTAAGCCGCATGACCTGCAAACATCAATTGAGTATCTACCTCATCACTATGGCTGATGGCTTGAAGGGTCTTTTGAATACAAAAGGATCTTGGATCAGCTTTGCGGCCTGTGGATCCTTCTTCATTTTGGGCCCAATTGCTGAAGAGACATGCGCTAAGGCAACCCATACAGTCAACTTGATCATTCCTGATTTCGTTCGCCTTGTCAGACCTCACAAATATAAGAGTAGAGTCAGGGGTGCGTAAAGCTTCTGTAAAGCCTTGTGAAACCCATGTTTCAGCCTCTTGCTTATCATGCTCTGTTAGATATACAAGACGCCCACGGGCACCAACTGGAAAGCCTTCCGTATGATCTCCTACAGGATCTACTGAATAAGCAACTTGGTGAGCAGCCCGTTCTTTCAGTTCATCCAGGAAGGGGTTAGAAACGGCAGAAGAATAAAAGCCAGTAGGACTAAATCTGTTTAAATACACATCCCCCGGCTTTAAAGTCAGCAACCGCTTTTTCCAGACATCAGAGATAGGACTTTCCTTTGTCAGTAAGGGGCGTGTGCCATATTGAAAAGCAATGGGACCCAGTTCAGGATTATCAATCCAGTCAGTCCATTCTCTTAAAAACCAAACACCTCCTGCCATAACAATGGGTGTATCGTGGAGTCCAAACTCTCTCATGACTTGACGGAGTTCTAAGACACGTGGATAGGGATCTTCTGGTACTTCAGGATCTTCACTATTACTGAGGCCATTATGGCCACCAGCTCTCCAAGGGTCTTCATAAACAACAGCTCCTAGCCACTCGGGAAACTTGTGATAGGCTCTTTTCCAAAGAGCCCTGAACGCACGGCCTGAAGAAACAATTGGATAGTAGAAAATTCCATAGTTTGCGGATATCTCAGCAATTTTATAGGGCATGCCAGCGCCACATGTGACGCCATGTATTAAAGGGCTAACTTTATCCAGAACGCCATGAAGAATTTCCTCAACGCCTGCCATTTCCCATAAGACATTCATATGAAGGCGCCCCTGGCCATTTGACCTATCATGAGCGATCATGGCTTGAGTAATACCGCCTGCTATAGATGCTTTGATAAGCTCTTGATGGCGTTCCCTGCGTGTTTTTCCTTTATAATTAAAAGGGATAACATTTCCATTTTCATCCAAAGAATCAGCATTGACGGCTGAAAAGGTGCCTACACCACCTGCAGCAGACCATGCACCCGAGCTTTCTCCATTGGAGACAGAAATCCCTTTACCACCTTCAATAAGAGGAAGGACTTCACTTCCTGAAAGACGTATTGGGTTAAGCGGTTTCAACGCTTGTTTTCCTTTCGTTTAGCCTTCAACTGCAGCAGATTCAGGTGTAACTTCCTGACCTGTTGATTGATCAACTTTCTTCATACTTAAACGTATTTTTCCTCGATTGTCCATTTCAAGAACCTTGACAAAAACCTCATCTCCTTCTTTGACGACATCTGAGACTTTCTCAACACGTCGAGGGGCGAGTTCGCTGATATGGACAAGTCCATCTTGGCTCCCAAAGAAGTTAACAAAAGCTCCGAAATCAACACAACGGACTACCGTGCCTTTGTAGATAACGCCAATTTCTGGTTCATCAGTAATGCTGCGGATTCTCTTTTCAGCAGCTTCAATAACATCAGCATTAGGGCCAGAAACGTTGATGATACCTTCATCATTAATGTCAATCTTAGCTCCTGTTGTTTCCGTAATATCACGAATAACTTTTCCACCAGTTCCAATCACTTCACGAATCTTATCCTTCGGGATGGTAAATGTAATCATGCGAGGTGCATGTGTGCCAACTTCTGAACGTGCTTCACCCATGGCTTCAGCCATTTTTCCGAGGATATGGAAGCGTCCCTCTCGAGCTTGTTCTAATGCAACTTCCATAATCTTCTTTGTGATACTGGTGATTTTAATGTCCATTTGAAGGGCAGTTATACCGTCCTTGGTTCCGGCAACTTTAAAGTCCATATCACCCAGATGATCTTCATCTCCAATAATATCAGAAAGAACTGCAAACTCTTCGCCTTCCTTTATAAGACCCATTGCAATACCCGCAACAGGTCTTTCAATAGGAACACCCGCATCCATTAAAGCTAGTGATCCTCCACATACGGTTGCCATGGAAGATGAACCATCAGACTCGGTTATTTCAGATACTAAGCGTAAGGTGTAGGGAAACTTTTCTTTCGTAGGAAGTAAAGGATGAATAGCTCTCCACGCAAGTTTTCCGTGACCTATTTCTCGGCGCCCAGGTCCTGTCATGCGACCTGTTTCTCCAACTGAGAAAGGAGGAAAATTATAATGAAGCATGAAGTTTTCTTTATATTCACCTTCTAGAGCATCAATGGTTTGTTCATCCTGTCCTGTACCAAGTGTGGCTACAACAAGAGCCTGGGTTGATCCTCGTGTGAACAAAGCACTTCCATGGGCACGAGGGAGGATTCCAACTTCGGACACAATGGGGCGAATGGTCTTTGTATCACGACCATCGATTCTGAAACCTGACTTCAAAATCTCGCCACGCACAAGGTCCTTTTCAAGTTCTTTAAACTGAAAGCCTGCGAGCATTTCAGGAAATCCTTCTTCCTTTAAGGCTTCAACGGTTTGTGTTTTAATCGTGTTGACCTTGTCATTTCGTTGAGATTTATCCTTTACGGCATATGCTGTTTTAAGGTCGGTACTTGCAAGTTCTTTCAAACGATCTACAAGAGCAGGCTTTTGAGGATCTTCCGCGGGCAGTTCCCATGGGTCTTTCGCGCATTCCTCAGCGAGGTCAATGATAGCCTTAATGACAGGTTGGAATTGATCATGACCAAAAGTTACAGCCTCCAGCATTTGAGCTTCAGTTAATTCCTGTGCTTCAGATTCAACCATGAGAATGCCCTCATGGGTTCCTGCGACAACCAGGTTAAGTTTTGACTCTGGCAACTCTGCAAGGGTAGGGTTGAGTATGAATTTTCCATCAATATAGCCCACACGAGCAGCTGCAATAGGACCTAAGAAAGGAAGTCCTGAAAGGGTTAATGCAGCTGACGCACCCACAAGGGAAGCTATATCCGGATTATTTTCCATATCATGACTGAGAACAGTACAAACAACTTGTGTTTCATTCCTAAAGTTAGGGACGAAGAGCGGGCGAATAGGCCTATCAATCAGCCGAGATGTGAGCGTTTCATTATCGCTGGGCTTGCCTTCGCGCTTAAAGAATCCGCCAGGAATTTTTCCTGCAGCATAAGCTTTCTCTTGATACTGGACTGTAAGTGGAAAGAAATCCGCATCTGGATTCATTTTTCTTTGAGCGACCGCAGTACATAAGACGACTGTTTCACCATATGTGACAACAACAGCTCCGTCAGCTTGGCGGGCCATTTTACCCGTCTCAAGGGTGAGTTTCTTCCCACCCCAATCAAGTTCTTTTTTGTAAATTTTAAACATTCGTTTTTTTATCCTTTGAAGGCCTTACCGGCGAAGACCTAACTGTTCAATGAGTTTTGTGTACCGTGATTCATCCGTACGCTTAAGATAATCCAATAAACGGCGTCTGCGGCTGACCAACATCAGAAGTCCACGGCGAGAGTGAAAGTCTTTCACGTGCTCACCCAAGTGGGTTGTAAGATTTGAAATACGTTCTGAAAGGACAGCAACCTGAACCTCAGGGGAACCTGTGTCATCCTTGCCTGTTGCATATTCTTTAATAACGGCTTTTTTGCGCTCTATAGTAATCGACATCTCTCACTCCTTTGTTAAATATTAAATACACGTATGGGTATGAGTTTACCCTCTTTGACCTTACTTAAGGCCACCGGTTGCCCTTCGCACATAACCAAGACTGTATCTTTTTCGCCCATATGAGGCATGTTAATACTTTGACCTTGGCGGAGTTTCACCGTGTCTATGCTTCCCATTTCAAGAGCCAGGATGTCGGCCAGCGCTTCTTGAAGAGGTAAGACATAGTTCATTAACTCAGAGTTATGCCCTACTTTGAGAAGAGAATCTAGTAAAATCGACTTTTCCTCCGAAAAGGGTGCTGCGAGCAGGCGTCTTAAGGATTTGACGTATCCAACAGTTCCTAAACTCTGGGCAATATCTCGTGCGAGACTTCTGACGTAGGTTCCTTTGCTGCAAGTGACTTTAAATGTAGCTGTATCAGGTGTCGTATTTACAAGTTTCAAAGAATCAATCACGACTTTTCTGGCCTTAAGATTAACTTCCTTTCCTTCACGTGCAAGGGCATAAGCTCTTTTACCATCGACTTTTAAAGCAGAAAAAGCGGGAGGAATCTGTTGGATTGGTCCAGTGAACTTAGTCATAATTGCCTCTATATCTGTACGGGATGGCTTGATATCTGAGGTTTTAATAACCTCACCCTCGGGATCCAGGGTTGTTGTTTCTTCTCCCCATTTGATCTCAAAGCGGTAGGTTTTCTTTCCCTCAAGTATGTAGGTTAAAGTTTTCGTGGCTTCACCCAGGGCAATAGGAAGGACACCTGTGGCAAAGGGATCCAATGTACCACCGTGACCGACTTTCTTGGCCTTGAACAATCGTTTGATTTTCGCGACAACATGGGCAGATGTCATGCCTGCGGGTTTGTCGATGATAAGCCAACCATTGCAATTATTGAGTTTATGTATTGTGTATGCCGTGTTTTCCATATGGAAGACTTACCATAGGTAATACCATTGACGTCAACCAATAACTCTAGAGACTTTCCTTAATACTTATCGTTTAAGTTCATCAAATCCGGCGGCGTTGTTGTTTTTACCTCAGTCACAAGTAATTCACCACCCCACAATTTGCCCATAGAGAACATAGGCACATCTAACAGTTTATGAGAAAAGAACTTATGACTTCCATATTTACTGTTTTTTAAGTGTATATTATTTCCAAAAAAGGTTTCCCTTATACTTTGGTTTACCTCAGCAAAAAATGGTCCACAACTTGAGAGTGCCAAGCTGTCAAGAACGTCTTTCTCCTTCATTTTATATTTTTCCACACAACTGTTGACATATTCTTTCGTTTTGCCAGGAACAGTCGTTGCACTTAAGCCAAATACGTCTTCTACATCAAAAATCGATGTTAGAAATAGTTCTCCCTTTTGAGTAACGCCCACAGTTTTTTCACAATCAATAACATAACCAAGATCAGGGAGTTTGCTGTGTAAGCTGTGTTTAAAAAACCGTGTTTCGATATTATCGGAAGGTATTTTGAATGTATCGCCAAGAAAGTTACCAACTTCCTCCAAAGCTTGAGTTTGATTTCGTCCTTCGTAGTAGGAAGCTCTTATTTGGAATTCCTTTTCACTTTGTTCGCAAGAATAGAGTTGTACCTCTACTAAATTCGAATCTTTAACCCCCAACTCTTCATAAAATGGCTTTAGACTTTCGAGGGAATGGATAGCGAATTTATGAAAAATCAAGAGCTTCCCTGTCTGAGTATCGAGTACTCGTCCCAGTATACAGGGGGAAACTGGCGCAGTTACAAAAGCTTTGAAGGGAGTTGTCTTGGGATCAATAACAAGTGCTTCACCTTCAAAAAACAATCGCGTTTCTTCAGGTATTATACGTTTGTACTGAAAGGGGAGTTCTACTTTAACCATATTTCCAATAACATCAAATTCGTGAGTGACTAGCTTTAGCTCTTTTTGAGTTGATTTTGGAGTGGTTTTAGCTGAAGAATCAGAATTTAATTTATCAGTTTTATTTATAGTTATATTATTACTATTCTTTTCACAGGTACAATACGGACCCTTGCATGCAAACGCAAACGTACTGATGAATGTATTAAGTAAAATTACCCTTAAGAAAATAAATTTATCCATGTAAAATGATCCTTAAAAAAAACCTATTTATCACTTAATCTCATTACAATATTTTAATAAAGATGGCAAGCAAAACATGTATGAGTAAAAATACATATGTATTTTTACCTATTGACCTAATTAAAATAATGTGCTGTTTCAAATTAAGAAACAAATGATCCATTATTTCTATGTTATTTAATTTTGAATCATCTTTGTTTAAATATGTAAAATAAGGATATTTTTTTTATGATCAATAAGTTCTATTTTAAAAGAAGTTTGGTTTCTCTCTTAACGCTTGCAGCATTGATGGGAAGCTCTGAGGGTGTTTTTGCAATTGGATCACCTCGAAATTCGTCCCAACTAGAGGATATGCCCGACCTTCCTTTTGTGCATATATGTCATCATCTCTCCTCAAAAGATCTAGGTAGTCTAAGGCAGGCGTCCAAGGAAATCAAAATGAAGGTTGAAAACTATGATGATTTCTATATTAATCCTTTGATTAGCCAGCTCACAACGTTTACCCCCGTAATATCTGAAGATCTATTTCATGAAGCTGTTATTCGTTCCGTTACTGATTGTGGATTCCGCACACGTTTAATCGCCGCTCTAAAAAAAGAAATAGAAGAGAATGGATTTCTGTTGGACAGAAGAGGATCTGGTCTCTCCTTGTTGCTGGGAAAATCCTACACCAGAGTAATTTTTTCTGATTTCATCAGTGAAGGAGAAAGAGCACCTGTCTTGTTTAAAGAATTATTTGACTGTGATTTGCCAGAAGAAAATCGAGACCAATTTATAGCTCAACTAGCGGCATGCTTTCCAATAGATGCTGTTTATTTCTCGGAAGATGCAGCAAAAAATTTGACCTTAGCTGATTATTACAAAAACCATAGAGAGAGTATGCTTAACAAAGCCTTGAAGACACAAAGTCCCTATTTTAGTTATGGGGCTTCTGATCCTGAGAAACTGGATGATGCTATCCCACATAATATCGTTGTGAGTCAGTCAGATCTTAACGATTCGACACTCAATCATCTCTTAAAAGAGAATAATCCTCACACGGTCATTGTTGCCATTCAGCATGCTGAGGGTGGCATTTTAAATTTGCCAGGGTTTTTTCTACTTGAAAATGTGAGACAATTAAGGTTGGTTGATCAACAGCAGGTATGTACATCTATAGGAAATAACTTCCTCGCTCTAAACCGAAACATAGAATTCTTAGACATAAGTGGCCTTAATAATCTGACATCTATTGGGGATGGCTTCCTCTCTCAGTGCACTAGCTTAACTTCCTTAGACACAAGAGGCCTCATTAATGTGAAATCTATAGGAAAGGGCTGCCTCTTTCAGTGCACTAGCTTAACTTCCTTTGACACGAGGGATTTCATTAACGTGACATCTATTGGAGATAACTTCCTCTCTATGTGCACTAGCTTAACATCCTTAGACACAAGTGGCCTTTTTAATGTGACATCTATAAGAAATTTCTTCCTCTCTCAGTGCACTAGCTTAACATCCTTAGACCCAAGGGGCTTCATTAATGTGACATCTATAGGAAATTTCGTCTTACATGGATGCAAAAATTTAACATCCTTAGACACAAGAGGCCTCATTAATGTGAAATCTATAGGAACATTCTCCTTCATTGGATGTTCTAGCCTGAAAGCCTCGAGTGAAGAAATTCTTGAACGCAATACGAAAGACAGCACAAAGGAGTAAAAACAATAACGTATTTTCACGTATAGTATGAATTAAGGAGTGTTTTATAATGAGATATGTATCAAAGAAGACAAGAAACGGTTTATTATTTTCTTTATCTACCCTAGCATTTTTATCCGGAGCGTCTATTTTACACGCTGCTGGCGGTTTTGATATTGAAAAATCAAATTCAAATAAGATTTCCGCTAAAAGAGAAAAGCTTCAACAAAGAATTAAGAACTCAAAGGTTGGAGGTGTTGAATTAAAAGAAGATGAAGCTAAATTAAAAATTCTCAATGATCTTTACCGAGAAGGGTCGAATATAGAATATAACAATAATAATATTTCTAACGACGTCCCTGAAGATTGTTATAGGAAATACAAAGAGTTACAAACTCAACGTGCTAATAGAGCCCTAAGGTTCACAAATGGCCTACCCAAAGATGTTAAGAAAATTATTTTTGAAAAGGTGAGTAAGCACACGTTGCCGACCCATTTAGCACTTGTTTGCAAAGACTGGTACAGGATCATGTGTGAAAAAGACTTTGTTAAAAATAAAGGAGTCGGTTTTTCGAATTCGAATCCTTTCATGGAAAAATGCATGAAAGATTGGTTCAAAGGTGCTGGCCGCGATAGCGTTTATGGACGATTTTGTAACTATGCCTTGAATGATAAGGGAATGGAAGATCGGAAATATAAGTTTTCTGAACTTGATAATCCTTTCAAGGGTACGTTTAAACTAGATTATGATGATGATTTCTTTAGTGATAAAGTTTCTGATAAAATCGTCATAACTACAGATCCAGAACGGTTTTTCATAATAGGAGAAGAGAATAAAGGCAAGGAAGTTGTCCTGATAGCTCTCCAAGACTTTCTTAGGAAAATAATTAAGGATGAGAACCATCCATTTTATTCGATCATAAAAAATTCAGACTCAAGTAAACATCCTGTTGCAATGTTCTGGAGAAAGGGTGATCAGAAGGATACGAAAGATTTTAATTATATCAACGACTACTCGTGTGAGAAACCCACAAGGAATAATCATAAGAACGTTGCCAGCCATAATTTGTACAGATTGAGGAAGTTTTGCGCTATACATAACAACAAATTTAACTGTAATGGTAATAAAGTCACAGGCTTGGACTTCGATGAAGACAGCGATGGCGAATTAGGATCGGGAACCGAGCTTCAAAGGGCTATGAGATCTAAATCCACTAAAGATTGGTTGGAACGTTTCGAGTTATTTGTCGAAGAGTTAGACGACAAAGAGTTAGATGACGAATAATAAACAATTGCTGGGGGTAAGCCTCACAACCCCCCAGCATCTAACATGATGCGAGGCTCATGCGAAACAGGTATGAGTAAAAATACTCACGTATTCTTACGGGTAGTATAAATTAAATAACTTATTTATTTAACTATTGGAAAGAATTATTTACTATTAAATATATATTTTCAATTGTTTTTTATTTTTTAAAAAAAGGAGTTTATTATAGATGTTTAAATATACCAAAACAATTGTAACTGCCGTCAGCTTGTTGGCTTTGTGTTCCGGGGAATTATATGCTGGGAAGAGTAAGCGTAATGATTCTAAAGGAGAAAAAGAAAAGGTTACACGTTTTAAAATTGATAATCAAGATAAGGAAAAAAAACAAAATTATGTGTTCCCAAGTGATGTGATGTTTTATGCCTTATTGCCTAAAGTTGATGATATCGAAACAAAATCAAAACTGGTTCAAACCTGCAAAGAAATTCGAAGTTTTTTTTATAAATCTTGGAATTATGAAGGGGGTAGCTGTAGTTTGCCTCCAGTTTATACACATTTTTTTAATGATGGTTTATTTGGAACAGAACGTGCAATCAGCAGATTTATCTTGGACTTTGAGTTAAATATACCTGAAGGAAGAGTTGCTTTTATAGATACTTATGGAAATCCAAAACTGCACAAATACTACAATTATAACGATAGCTCTAAATTTTTTTGGCATGAAGAATTTAGAAACTTTTATAGTTCTAGAGGAACTACGGAACTGAAAAATTTATTATCCAACTCTAAAGAACAGAAAACCCTAAATCTTAAATACGACGACCCATCAGTTCCTATGAGTCGTTATCTTCTGAGAGAGATTGGCGAATTAAAATCACTCGAAGAACTTAGATGTAGGGAAGGATTTATAGCTCTTTCGCCGAAGTTGTGTGGCTTGTCGAAGCTAAAAGTTATAGATCTTGAGGGGGCAGACATGATTTGTGGGCACCAACCTCTTAAAGTTTTGCCAGTTCAATTTGGTGATCTCTCATCTCTGGAGGTTTTACTGTTAGGGCTTAATGACCTAGAATTATTGCCTTCAAGTTTTACTAAATTATCTAAATTAAAAAAATTAAGTTTAGCAAGAAACCGTTTCAAATGCTTTCCTGAGGAGCTGCTGAGCTTATCGGGTTTAGAAGATCTTAGTTTTTCTAATATGAAATTCTCTGGATTTGTTAGTACGGTTAAAGATGAAGATGGCAATTACTACTGCCTAAAATATGCTGACAGAGTTAGAAATGATATTATGCCATTACCTAATGATTTCTGCTCTAAACTTACTAAGTTAAAAAGATTAGATCTAAGCGGTAACACACCAATACTGCCTAAAGGTTTTTCAACAATGACAGCTATGGAGGTATTGCACCTGGATGACATGGGCGATCCTTTTTGCTATAGATTGGAAGAGTTTAACCCTGAAGATTACCCAGCTAATTTAGAAGAGTTATCCCTTTCGAATAATTGTTTCTCAGAGATCCCGCAGCAACTTACTTGCCTAAAAAGATTAAAGAAACTTATAGTTAATAGCAATTCTAATGATTTAGACATTCCTGAGGAGCTTAAGTCCAACAGTAATCTTAAGATTTTAACGTATAAATAGATTTTACAAAAGCCATCCCATCTAATAATTGGATGGCTTTCCTCTTCTGATTTTATGAATAAAAGAAGCTGAAAAACTAAATAAATTCTCGTTTTATATATGAGTCATAACTTTCCCGCATAGCGGAGGCTGAGCGGATTGAACTCTTTCTTTTGATATAACTATTCCAACATAGATTGCCGTATGGCAGGGCTTACTGTTGATAGAAAGGAAGAAAGATTGCGAGATGATGTGGCAAGCCGTCTCCTCTACCAGCTTGCATAATTTACCTGCGTTTTGGATAAGCGAACAAATATTCCTATCAAGTCTTGGGTTTTCAAGAGGATATCTCACAAAAATCTCTCATAGGCATCCTGAAGACTTTGGTTTTATGAGGCTCATGCGAAACCAAATGAGTAAAAATACTCACGTATTTTTACGGATAGTATTAAATAAAACAAATAATTAAATAATTATTAGAAAGAATGATATCCTATTAATTATCGATTTGGAATTAATTTATTATTATATGATAGGGTTGCATTATGATACATTTAAGCTATTCAAAAATGTTTATATCCTTACTATCAGCGACTTTACTGATTGGATTTTCCGAACCTACTTTTGCTGCAAAAGGCAAGAACCATGTTGAAAAGAAAAGAGATCGAGAAAATTCAGATCAGGAACCGGAAAAAGAAAAGGAAGAAGAGCTGTTAGAAGCCAATAATAACCTTGCCGATTTAAAAAATAGTAAAACTGAGGGGCAAGAGATTAATGATTTAGGTTTAGATTTAGATTTAGATTTAGGTTTAGATGATTATAACTTGTTTGAACTCAACCCCCTCAAACGCCTTGACCCTGATCATCGAGATAGTGAGGAAGAGGATGAATTAGCTCCTCCCAATAAGAATGTAAAGCCCTCATACAACTATAGAGATCATTTGAAACCTATGCCTTTTACACGAAGCACACCAGAAGAATTAAGAGGATTAGTAGATCTTGCCAATGCTGGGGACAAGGACTTATGCTTTAAACTCATCAAAAGTCACTGTTGGGAAGAATTTTTAGGTGCTCATAGCCCTTTTTTTTGCTTAGATTTGAAGTCTCATGTCATAATGAAAGAATGGATGGAGAAAGAAGCGTTAGAGAATGATTTTTATGCCTGGTATGTTCTTACTGTCCAAGCTCCTTATAATGAGAGTGATGAATTTGAAAATACCCTTGAAAATCTCGAAAAGCGCGCTAAACAAGGTAACCCCATCGCCCAATATGTTTTATCTGCTTTCTACTACCCCCTTTTTGAGGCCGAAGATGATGATGAACAACTCTCGGAAGACATCAGAAATCATGAAGTTTTTCTATTAAAATCAGCAGAAAGTGGCTTTGTCCCGGCACTTTTTATGAGTGCGATGGTCATGAAGAAGAAATTTGCATTAATTACGCGTAATAAGGAAACGCTAGAGTTAAGTCAAAGTTATCTTAACAAAGCGGTTCAAGCAGGATATCTCCCTGCTTTAGTGTATAGTCTATTAACTGATGACAGTAAGGAAGCTAAGGATTTATTTTTCAAAAAAAAATATCTTGCAGACCAAGGACTCGGCAGCTACCAAGTTGAAGTCGCTCTTGACTACTATTTTGGTGAGAATGTTAACCAAAGCCAAGAAAAAGCCTTTGAATATTTAGAAAAGGTCACATGTTCTTCTTACGAAGACCTAAAACGAATTATAGCGAAGTTTATCGTAAAACTCAATTTTAGTCATACCAAATTAATTGAAGCACTCGGGAGAATTCCAAATATTGGCGATGTTTCTTATCAGCTTTGGAAAGAGTCTAATTTGTTAAAGTACTTGGACTTAGGTGTTCAGGCAAATCATGCCGGTTCTATGGTCGCTTATGGGAAAAAGTTATGGGATAATTCAACTTTTAAAAAAGATTCTTTAACTTATTGGGAGAAAGCAGCTAATTTAGGATGCCATAAAGCTTTTTTTGAAATAGGACTTGCGTATCTGAATGGTTTGCCGGACAGCCTTCTTCCTGATGTAGTCAAGAGATTTTCCTCTCCTGCTGCTATTGCCAAGAAGTATTTTCAGTTGGCAGTCAAAGGAAATAGTGTCTCATTGGTGAGACGTATTGGTTCTCTTTACTGGGAAAAAAATACTCTGAAGGATCGTGAAGAGGCTTGGTTCTTTTGGTCAAGAATACCTGCATTTGGAAAGTTGCTAGGCTTATTAATAGGAGGTCCCTCACAAGCTGATGCATTCCCCCTTAGTCCCCTTACGTTGTGTAGTCTTGATGTGAAAGTGATTGATGGGATCCCCAATTTAAAGCTTCGAGATGTTATTTTATCAACAGCCCCTTTGATGGAGTTTATGTTAAGTGAATATACAAGAAATTTATTACTAAAAACCATGCACAAACTTCACGAAGCAGGATATAAACAACAGGAAGGCCTAACTCCGGAGGAGTTAATGAATAATTGGGTAAAAATCTTACGCTCTGATAATCTCCAACTGATCAAAGTTCTGACCGATTTTATACCGGAGGTTATAACTGATTTGGGGCTCATGGATAGGGATGAATTGTATGCCGAAACCGTCAACGCTGGAATTCATTTAAGTCAGGGAGGTACAAAAGATTGTATCTATGGTTTCTTTAAGCGTTTGAAAGATAAGCATGCTCAATTCAGTACGGTTCCTCATAATTTTGAAACTATCGAGGATATGCCTGTTAGACTTAATATTTGTCAATTTCAGACTCTTTCACAAAGAGTCTATCATGCAAAAGATTTGCCAGATGTATCAGTCGATTTTAAAGCAATGTGTACGCATTTAAGCAAACAAGGTTCAAACCTTAAGTTTTGTGAGAAGGTGTTAACGATGACAGGGAGTACATGGGAAGAAATTCGCACAGGATCCTTAGGAAGCCAATATCTAGAAAACTTATTAAAGTTTAAAAATTCGGATGATATAATCTCTCCAACCAGTTGGAAATTTATAAGGTCCATCGAATTTTTAAGAAAAGAATACCCTAATGCAGGAGAATGTGAAGAACACTTTGTTAAGATGCTTGCAGGAATCCAAAATTGCCAAACGGGCAAGGACGATGGGATCGCTAATTATTATTCAGAACTTCAAAGAGCCCATGGGCAAACGAATGGAAATTCTATAGCTCATACAAGTAACATGAACCAGGAAAAAGAAGCTGCTTCTGGTTTCATCACAGAACTGTGTCTTCAGAAGTATGAAAATGTTATGCGAGGTATTGAAACTCCTTTCTTATGCGAGGTCGTTGGGCTTGAGTCAGGAAAAAATATTCCTGAAATATCACATCATGTACTCTATGTAACAAGCCTTTTAGGGAGCAAGCCTGTCTTTGATCCTTATTCTCATGTAGTTTCTAAGACGTTGGTTGATCGATCAAAACAGGAAGTCTCTGATATCTTTTTCAAATATTTTACATGCAAACATCTTATTTCTTCCGTTATTGAGACGTCAGAAAAGGATCTAACATTCTATGGTAAGGTTTTGGCTTTGGTTCCAGAAAAAGAAAGAGACGAAGCCTTTGACATTAATACGCAAACAGGCGTGACCTCTCTCACGCCTAAAGGCGCTATAAAAGTCTTACGTCGGACAGGATTCTTGGATGTTGAAGATAAAAATATTTACTGAGACCATTTTAAAATCGCTCTTAAGGTTTCGAATTTATTCCTTAGAGATTATTTTGATGAAGAACGAAGTTTGCACTTTATGTAGGGTGTGTTGTTTGAATAAGGTAGGAAGAGCTTATTATTTATTGGGGAAGGTCCTGTAATATGTTCAGTTACTTCAACTGGCGAATAGCGTCAGAAATACGCGTACATGCTTCAACCAACACATTCGTATCCGTTGCCGTCGATATGCGGAAATAAGGAGAAAGACCAAAGGCGACTCCTGGTACGATGGCGACCCTGGCTGATTCCAACAGATAGGTTGCAAGTTCGCTGTCTGTGATAATCTTAGTCCCATCAGGTGCTGTTTTTCCCATTATGCCTTGGCATGATGGGTAGAGATAAAAGGCTCCCTGAGGGATGAGGCAGGAGAGGCCCGGGGTTTCATTGAATATGGCCGCGGCCCTGTCGCGTCTTTCTTTAAAGACTTTGTTCCGTTCTTCAATAAAATCTTGTGGCCCTTCAAGAGCAACAACAGAAGCTTCTTGACAGAAGGATGTGGCATGGGTTGCAGATTGGGATTGAAGTGTTGTCATGGCTTTTATGAGTTCCCTTGGACCTGCTCCATAGCCAATTCGCCATCCTGTCATGGAATAGGATTTTGATAGACCATTAACCGTAAGGATTCTGTCTTTGAGATCTGGAGCCACTTGAGCGAGTGTTGCAAACTCAAATCCATCATAAACAATCTTCTCATAGATATCATCGCTCATGACGTGGACTTGGGGATGCTTTCTTAAAACGACCGCTAGGGCTTCTAGTTCCGCTTTTGTGTAGGCCATTCCTGTAGGATTACTGGGTGAGTTAATAATCAGCCATTTCGTCTTTGAAGTAATAGCTTTCTCTAAATCTTCAGGCTTAAGCTTAAAGTGATTTTCTGGTGTACACGTTACAATGACTGGCGTCCCATCTGAGATCTGAACCATATCCGGATAGGAAACCCAATAGGGAGCAGGAATGATGACTTCATCCCCTTTATTAAGAGTGGCAACAAAGGCATTAAACAAAACATACTTAGCCCCAATCCCAACGATGACTTGCTCAGGCGTATAGTCAATATCATTATCTCGCTTTAGTTTAGCGCAAATGGCTTTGCGAAGGGGAAGAATGCCCTCAACCGCAACATATTTTGTTTTCCCTTGTTTGAGCGCCTGAATGGCTGCTTCTTTAATATGATCCGGTGTATCAAAGTCCGGCTCTCCCGCACCAAGGCCAATAACATCTTTTCCTTGTGATTTGAGTTCCGCAGCTTTTGAGTTAATCGCAAGGGTTGGGGAGGGCTTTACTTGAGACATACGGTTACTAATTAAGGACATGGGAAACCTCTTTTGTTTTTTTGCTAAATACCTTATATCAGGACTATAGACAAGTAACAAATCCTGGTATCAATATGACCTCAATCACAACAGAACTTATCTCTAAACAAGATTTTGGCAAACGGTACCCGATTCTTCATACGGGTAAAACAGGTAACGATTTTGTTGTTTCAACGCCTGATGGAAAAGTGTGCGCCATGGCTAGCCTGAATTTTCCGGGGTGTGAGCGTATTTTGAAGCGTTACAGCAAACATAAGCTTGTGGATGCCAAGATTCAGCTAAACGAAACGCCTACCCTTCTCTTGGTGGGAACGCCTCTGCAACAACACGTCTGGAAAGCGCTTCTCGAAATTCCTTCTGGAAAAACAGTGACTTATCAAGAGATTGCTCAAAAAATTGGAAAGCCTAAAGCATACCGAGCGGTGGCTAATGCGGTGGGAGCCAATCCCATCTCTCCCCTCATTCCTTGCCACCGTGTTGTCCGGACGGGGGGAGCTCTTGGAGGCTATTACTGGGGGCTTGATTCAAAAAGGAAGCTCTTGAAGAAAGAAGGGGTTGAGTATGTGGGAACTGTTAAAATCTAGTTTAATGATTGTATGGTTGTCAGGGTCATGCTTATATGCAAACCCCGCACTGGTTGAGATTACACCACAAGAAACTGAAATTGTTGAATTGACAAATCAGGAACGTCAAAAGGCTGGCTTGAATCCCCTTGTAATTAATGCCCAACTTATGAAGGTTGCTCGAGACCAGTCCGCACTCATGGTTCAGGCGCGTACACTTGATCATACTGTAAAGGGTCGGACTTTAACTTTGCGTATCAATGAAGTGGGGTACACATATTGCAACATTGGTGAAAATATCGCCCAGTCAACATATTCTGCTAAACAGGTCGTCATAATGTGGATGAAGTCCCAAGGTCATCGCATGAATATCCTCGATTCCCATTTTAAAGAAATCGGTGTTGGCATCAGCATCGCACCAAATGGAGACAAATACTATACCCAAGTTTTTGGGGCTCAGTATTAATATTATAAATTAACCAATTATTAAATTGATAAATAATATAATAATCTTATAATTAAATAAAGGAGTTTTAGATGAAATCCCTTTTTATTAATCCAATTATCTCTTTATTATTTATATTTTCCTTGCTCTCAACAGATGGTATTGCATTTAATAAGGATGATCTTGAGAAACTTATGAATACGAATAGTTGTGAAAATTGTGACTTAAGTAATGCAAACCTTTCAGGCCTCTCATTAAAGAAAGCAAAATTAGCTAGAGCGAATTTGTCAGGCGCGAATCTGTCAAAGGCTGATTTGGAAGGCGCTATCTTTACAAGCGCATTTTTGAACAACGCAAATTTAGAAGGGGCTAACCTTAGCAAAGCGGGATTTTTTCAGGCTCATCTTGAGAAAGCAAATTTCTCAAGAGCCAACCTTCAGAATGCTTCCCTCGCCATGAGTGATGGTAGTGAGGTGAACTTTTCGGGAGCTAATCTCTCTGGGGCATTGCTCAGCAACTCAAAGCATTCGTTGTCGAAGTTTGATGGTGCAAATTTAAAATCTGCAAACATGGGAAACGTTGATTTAACATCATCAACCTTCAATAGTACTGATCTATCTGGCGCTGCCATTGATAAAGCCAATTTATCAAAATCGACACTAAATAACACAACTTTTAACCAATCGAACTTAGATGGAACAAACTTAACGCTTACACGTATGTCCAATAGTAAATTCTTGGATGCAAGTATGAGAGGAACGGATATAAGCGGTTCAATTATTGATAACACAGATTTTACAGGTGCGAAGTTAATCAATATAAAATACACGGGGCTTAAGTTAACGAACGTGAACTTTACGAATACCGCCCTTGAGGGTTATGGTGCTAAAAATACTATTATTTTACAAATTAAGGGATGTTCTTATTCAGTTCCTGATAAACTTCCTCAAGCCGTATCAGAAGCTCTTGTTAAGAATAATGTTCTTGTAGCAAATGCAATTAAAGATTGGGGTACAGTACAAATGATTTCTTCAGCTGCCTCCTGGTCCCCAGCTGTTTTAGAAGGATTGAAGAAGTATGGCGCAATTCTTCATAGTTACTGTAATATATAAATATTTAATCTATACTGGAAAACAAATTCACTACTATTGAAAAAATTGTAAGTAGAATTGATTCTTGTGGTTCAATTTTTGTCGTTCGATTCCAAACCTTTTTTTGATAATGATCTTTTATTCTTTCGATGTCATTAGGATTTGCACATTTTGTTAAATGTGTTGCGGCTTGAGTAGGATTGACCTGCATATTAAGATCGTATGCTTCCTCATGATCAATAGGATCATTGCTGAATTGACAAAGTGAATTGTATGCCTCAGATTTTGCACTCAAATCAGTCCATTGCCTTATGTTTGCTCTTCTGTTTTGAACATATGAAGGAAGTGGATCTATTTCTTGTGGATCATTCAGTTGATTAAAACTTTGAGCAAGATTTACTAATCGGATAAAATTTTCACTCTCGCGACTTGTCAAAGCTTTGCGATTAATAATAAGAACTCTTCTATAATCTTGAAGTCGTGGTTTTAGATGGGGAGTTATCGTTACTTTCCCTTGCATAAATATTGTATCGAGAGATGAAGTTGTATAAAAATTAGGATTTTTCATTTCATTTTCTTCATCAGCTAATTTTTTCCAGCCCTTGCAAACTGTACGAACTTTTGAGGCAGTCTTAGAGTCTATAAATTGAAAAATCATGCGAACTGAGTCTTTTGTGAGTAAATGCTCTTTAAAGAGATTTTCATCATTGGCCTTTAGGGATAAAGAATCTAAAGCAAGTAAGATGATCGCAACTATGGTCAAATGAGTGGTTCGAATATAATGGAACATTAGAATGCCTCATATAAAATGTTATAGATTGTCTATAAAATAGATAATATAATATTTTAAAAATTCAAGAATAATTTAATGGCGATCACTAAATAAGATTTTAAACTATTTTGTTAAGTCTAATGCCTGAATTTCAAAGAAACAACCCATTATAAGCTCTGCATAAAGACGTGTAAAAAATTCATCGGGTAATAATTTTAGCAATTCAATAGGCTTGTATCCTTCAAGAGGGGGAAGGATTCTTCTTGATAACTGTATAGTATTATCAATGGTTTGTTCCAATTCTTGGTCTATTTTTGTTTTTATCTCATCATCTACAGTATCATTTGCATGAACTTTGAATCTTTCAGTGACAAGATCAAAATACCGAGATTGGTGTTCCTGAGACTTTGCGATAAATGACTGAACTTGACCCATGGAGACACGTGCATCAAACATTTTTGAGGTGACAACACCTTTTTCATCAGATTGTGAATCAAATAGATCAACGCGCTGCGGTGAAATGTATACAGCGCGTACATGAGCTAGCGTAAAGTTTAGAAGGGGTTGATCTAATAAGCAGTCAAAATCCTTTGGAAATGTTTTGTTATCAAACATTGCTTTAATACTCATTCGCTCGCCTTGAGGTCTTCCTGTTAAGAGCTCTACGTTTGTGGATCCCGTTTGTTGAGTAATTTTGTCTGTATTAGAAAGCAGGATTTGTGCATCATCTGTACTTAATTCCTCATTCTCCTCTTGTCCCCTCATGTAATTAAAGGCATCATGATAAGCGGCAGCTAAAATTCTGAACCAGGGTGGCACTGAAAAGTCTGATAATGGTTTGTGTTCAATAATCACTGAACGGCTAACTTTAAAGACCGTATCTCTGAGAAAATATACTTTTCCAAGATTTGTTGCCATAGCTTCATCATTAGTGCATTCAGGAAGAGAGGGTGTTGGAAACTTCACATACACAAAATGATCATTTTGCCCTAGAAATAAACTCTGCAAATGGTCTCTCCCTCGCTCGGTAAAAAGCATCCCACAGACGCGGGCAAAGAAAGTGCAGGCATCCGTATCACCTTGATCATAGTATGTAGGACCTTCGAAGGTAAGATTAAGTTCAATCGGTGGAGCGGCTTCTTCCTCTTCCCCAGCTTCATCATCGCTATCTTCCTTAATTGGACAAATGGTGCGAATAGAATAACGTGTCGAAAGTTCATCTTCTATGTTGGGGTCATATTTAATCTGGTAGGCCTTGAGATTTGTTATAAGAAAAATAAAGATAAAACTAAAATAACGTAACATCGTGCATCCTCAATAATAGAACATCTTTTTTTATCTAACATACCTTGGGGAGTTTTGTCCAATCTTGGGTGTAAGAGGGGCTGCGCCAAACAGATTTTGCGCCCCAGTTGCGCTTCACTCCTTCGCTCGCAAATATGACGGAGCCACGCCCATGCTCTAGGTTCAGCCGGTCAATGGTTTTGAGTAAGGCTTTGCGTTTGGTAGACTCCTTTGCTTGCCATTCTTGAAAGAGGGAAGGGGTGTATTGCTCTTCTGGAAAAAGGTCGAGCACCATAACGCCGGCTTTCTTGTAGGAAATTCCTGGTTTAAAGACTTTCTCAAGGGCAGAGGTTACGGCTTTAATCAAAACAGCTGTGTCAAAAGAAGGCTCAATAAGAGAGACTTGACGGGAGTTAGAATAGTAAACACCCTTCTCATCAAAGGGATTTGAGCGAATGAAAACACTGATGAGGGAAGTCTTGCTTCCTTGCGATCTGAGCTTTCTTGCGAGAAGACTTGCATGCATGCTCACGGCCTCTCGAAGATCCTCAAAGGCGGTCACAGGCTTTCCAAAGGAACGGGAGGAAATCATGGTTTTCTTGGCTGGAGAAATGTCTTCAAGGCTCAGACACGGCGTGCCGCGCAGCTCAAGGGCTGTTCGGGCCAGGACAATGTTAAAGGCTTTCCGAACCCAGCGGTGATCGGCATGGCCGAGATCCAGGGCTGTGTTAATATTATATTGCAGGAGCTTCTTGGACCACTGGGAACCCACACCCCAAATATCGCCTAAAGGAAAATGCCGCAAGATCTCTTGGGTCTCCAGAGGATCCCTTAATACACGACAGCCTGAGGGATCTTTCTTGGCCAAGTGATTAGCGACCTTTGCCAATGTTTTCGTCGGAGCTATTCCAATACTCACAGGAATACCTGTCCATTGCTTAATAATTTTTTTCATATGGCAGGCGTAGGCAAAAAGATCCTCACGTTGAAGCATCCGTAAATCCAGAAAAGCCTCATCAATGGAGTAGATCTCAAGGGTAGGGGCAAATATCTTAAGGGTTTCCATGACGCGTGAGGACATATCCCCATAAAGGGAGAAGTTGGCAGAGAAAACATGGACCTTATGTTTCTTCACAATATCTTGGATTTTGAACAAAGGATCGCCCATGCGGATACCCAAGGCTTTGGCCTCATTCGAACGGGCAATTGCGCAACCATCATTGGAGGATAGGACAATGACGGGTTTTCCTTCAAGGCGAGGTTGAAAGACCCTCTCACACGACACGAAGAACGCATTGCAGTCCACAAGAGCGAAGAGGGGAGTCATGGAAGGCTATGGATGACGTTCGTGACAACACCCCAGATGGAAAAATCCTCCTCCTCCGAGACATGAATATCTGGAAAGTTATCGTTTTCTGAACAGAGGAGGATCTTGTTTTTTGTTTTCTCGAGCCGTTTTACGGTCATCTCTCCATTCACCACAGCAATCACAACCTTGCCCCAGATGGGCGTGAGAGAGCGATCCACGATCAGCATATCTCCAGGGAAGATTCCAGCGCCTGTCATGGACTCACCCGTGACCCGCACAAAGAACGTTGCGGCCTTGTGCGTGATGAGATACTCATTCAGGTCGAGGGTTCCTTCACTGAAATTATCGGCTGGTGAGGGAAATCCTGCTTGGATGCGTGACTCATACATCGGAATTTTGAGACGAGATGAGGGACGGCTTGCGAAAATTTCGCCTACCTCAATAGAGGTGAGGTCCTTTGTTTCCTTCATCTTTAAGAGTTTATTGACCAGGGGTAGAGGAAGGCGGATCGCTTTTGTTGGGATGAGGTTAGGCTTTCTACCGGCCCCGGGTTTGTTACGACGTTTGTGTGTTAACATATAGTACCTTTCAACAATATATACCCATAGGCTTTCAAGTTTCGGCGGCGTTGACCTTCGGGACTCGCCCTCTGTCACGTACTCAAGTACGCTCATCGGCCTCACCACTCGGTCGCCTACCCGAATTCTTGACATCCTAAGGGTATGCTCTTTCCCAAAGGATACAGCCCAATGGCTTCATTCCTGCGAGAGCAGGAATCTCCAATAATAATTTATCGTATATAATTTCTGTACAGAAATTATTCAGAAAAGAAAAGGGGGGAGAGGAGAAAAAGTTATTAGTCTTTGAAACTAAAAGAGAAAATTTTAATATTTCTCGAGAGCATCAATTCTCTTTTCAATGGAAGGGTGTGTATTAAAAAGCCCTAAGTAAGCTTGCGTATTATCAAATAACATAAAATGCAAATCCGAAGGAGAATCTGGAATTTCAGAGTGGCCTGAAATTCTTTTTAAAGCCGAGATCATAGCATCCTTATCTTTCGTAAGAACAACACTTCCCGCATCGGCCATGAATTCTCGTTTTCTTGAGATAGCAAACTTTGATAGGACGGCTATGAAATACCCGACAATGGCTGCAAGAATCACAAGAAGGATAACAGGAGCTCCTTTTTTGTTGCTTGAAGATTTAAACCTGAGGCCTCGCAAAGCGACTTCAGAGATAATAGCAATAACACCTACAAAGAGAGTCGCGATCGTTAAAAGACGCATATCACGATGGATGATATGGGTCATCTCATGAGCAAGAACTGCCTCAAGCTCATTTTTATTTAAGTGTGTGAGAAGACCCTGAGTTACGCAAATAACAGCTTTATTAATGCTTATTCCTGAAGCAAAGGCATTCATAGCGTCTGTATCCATAATGTAAATCTTCGGTGTTTTAATGCCTGCTGTAATCGCCAAATTCTCAACCATGTTATAAAGTTCAGGATAAGATTTGCGATCAACCTCGTGGGCATGGGCCATGCGCATGGTTAATGATTCTTGGAAGGTAAAAGCAATAAGGAACCAAATTCCAATGGCGAATAACGCAATAGCCGTTCCCCCAATTGCTGCATCATAATCTTCCAGGAGATGCAACATAATGAACCATATTAAACAGCTCAGAACTAAAGGCAGGAGCATGAGTAAAAATATGGATTTGAGGTTGTTATTCCATAGACTTGTTCTGAGTCCAACAGTTTCAATAGCCATGGGTTTGTTCCCTAGAACTTTACCTTCTGACCTTCTTCCAAGGTTTTGTGATCAACAGTTGTACTCTCGAAGAAAGGTTCAACGCCAAAGCCTGTCATTCCTGCGATGAGACTCGCAGGGAATTGCTGAACTGATGTATTATACTCAGCGGTTGCACTATTAAAGAATCGACGCGCAGCAGAGATCTTATTTTCAATGTCAGCGAGTTCTGTTTGTAACTCCTTGAAGTGCTCATTGGCTTTTAGCTCAGGATAATTTTCAGCAACGGCAAACAAGTTAACAAGGGCTTGAGAAAGGTCATTCTCCGATTTAATGCGTTGCTCTTGCGAATGAGCTTCCGAGACATGGGAGCGAGCTTCCGTTACTTTAATGAAGATGTCCTTTTCGTGAGTTGCATAACCTTTTACTGTTTCAACAAGATTGGGAACCAAATCATAGCGAAGCCGCATTTGAACATCTATATCTGCAAAAGCATTTCGTCTTGTTTGACGCAATGAAACGAGTCGATTAAATATAATGACAGAAAACAAAACAATGACGGCGAGTATAGCCAGAAAGATATAGAGTGAACTCATGATTTATTCCTTATGTTTTAAATAGTGACACCAAATTAATTCTATTTAATGCAGAACAATATTATTATAAATTATGAAAAAAGTCAATTAAGTAGAGGAAAATACCCTCTTTCCAATCCCGTTAAATAGGAGTATAGAGGGGACAAATTTTAAATTGGAGTTAGAAACATGGAACGTACCTTATCGATTTTAAAACCAGATGTGACACGCAGAAACTTAACAGGCGCTGTGAATGCTCGTATTGAAGCCGTGGGCTTGCGCATTATTGCTCAAAAAAGGCTTCATCTGACCCTTGCTCAAGCCCAGCAGTTTTATGCTGTTCACAAAGAAAGAGCGTTCTTTGATGATCTCTGTAACTTCATGATTACAGAACCTGTTGTTGTTCAGGTTCTGGAAGGTGACAATGCTGTTGAGGCTTACAGAACTGTGATGGGTGCTACAAACCCAGCGAATGCTGATGAAGGTACTATCCGTCGTGACTTTGCGGAATCCATTGAAGCGAACTCTGTTCACGGGTCTGATAGCAATGATAATGCTGCGAAAGAGATTGCGTTTTTCTTTAGTGAAATTGAAGTTGTGGGTTGATGTTTGAAAAAAGTGGCGTCATTGCGATGAGCCGCAGGCGAAGAAGCAATCTCTAGACGGTTGTGTCGACCGCATAGCCGAGTTACGCTGTTGTGAAAGATTGCTTCGTCAGTCTTCGCCTTCCACGCAATAACACTCTTTTATTCTGATTACTGAATCCTCAGTTATTGTTCGCCACCATTGCATAAGCATGCAATGCTCTTTGATGAACATGAATTTCTTGAACTTGTTTGCCCAGTATTTCTTGTTGTTTTCTCAGAGCTGATGTGAGTTTAGCAAGGGCACTTTGTAAGGTATTCAGATCTTTCTTAAGCATCTGATCGGATGCAATATTGATCATCCTCACTTCTTGACTGAGAGTAGTTACGGTTTCTTCAATGTTTTCAATTTCATCAAGAGTATCATTCTCATAGGATTCACATAAAAATTCAAGTTTTTGAATGGTTGATTTTACAGTATCTTTTACCTTCATGAGACTCTCCTTTGATAAATCATATAACCCATTTAAACCGGTTTGGGCTACCCGACAACTATGTATAGTGTGACAACTTTGAATGGCTTTGAAGCACTCTCTTAACCACATATTCATCATAGCATAATCGGAGTCAGATGGTAGTTTTTTTTAACTGATTTTTAACTCTTTGGGACTAAACCCTGATGACTTAAAGAAAAAAACTTTATGGAAGGGATATGGATTCGGCCATCGAAATATTGGCATTTCATTCGTAATGAAAAAAATGTAAAAATAGTACTTGAAATTTTTTTTTTGTTTGCTAAATGTAATAATAACAGGGAGAAAATAGAAATCTAATTTGTTGCATTTGAGCAACGAGAAAAAAAAAGGGGGGTAACCTCTACGAATGATTTCTTGATTTTCCTACTAATGTAAGAACATATTACGAGTAAATTAGAGTAGGGAATTGTAAAATGATGAATCAACCAGCGCTAAACGAAGAGTATGAGCACGATCTTGAGCTAAGCCAAGATATTGAGCGGATTGAATCTCGCGTCAAATGGTATAATCCTGAAAAAGGTTATGGTTTTCTAATTCCAGATGATGAGTCCGCTGATATATTTATGCATTTTTCCGTTCTTGATGCTGCTGGATGCAGAAGAGTGGAAGAGGGGGACCGTATCGTTTGTGACGTGGGACCGGGACGTCGGGGGCGACAAGTCTTACGTGTGTTAGAAGTGAAATTTGCCCCCCGGGAACCAAGATTTTCAACCGCCTTTTTAGGACCAAGAGGTCCAGCATTTGATCCAGAAACCCTTGAAGACGTAGAGGGAGAAGTCAAGTGGTTTAATCCCATGAAAGGTTTTGGGTTCGTTTATCCAGACGATGGGGGGCGGGATATCTTTCTCCATGCCTCTGTTTTAAGAGCTGCAGGGTACGAGTCATTGGAGCCGGGCGTTCGCGTCTTAATAAAAGTTTCTTCTTCAGAACGCGGTCGTGAAGCGCGCATTCTACAAGTCATCCGCTAAAATTTAAAGAGTTCTACTTGGGAGGTGGATCCATTATCCTTGCTTTATGCAGGGGTAATGGTTTTTCCTTTATGAATTCCGTACAAGTGTTACGGTGAGCATTTCACCAGATTCGTTAATTGCGAGGAGTCGTGAACCACATACGTCATTGCGAACACCCCGTAAGGGGGTGAAGCAATCTCTGAATTAGTATTCCAATCGCATGTGGTCGAAATACGTTGTGGAGTGAGATTGCTTCGTCGCCTACCGCTCCTCGCATTGACGAGTTATCTTTTTTTAAAGATGTATGAAACACGCAACATAAAAGACAGTCTAAATAATCATAAGTTGTTGAAAATAAAATAGAAAAAGCATATGTGCGTGACGCAACAATTGTTGCGTTTACATGGAACTCATTCGTTTTGTGTCTCATTATTTTCTTCTTCATCGTGTGAAGTATCATCATCTAATGCAAGATCATTCGTTTGAGGGATGTTAGAAATATTTAAATCTGGTTGTTCTGCTTCAAGGAGTCTTGCAATTAATGCTGCTCTCATTTCTTGTGAGAGCTTGGAGATTTCCATCACATATCTCTCGACTGGGTCTTCATCATTGCCTAGAAAAGAGGAGTCGACAGAAGCTATTGATCTACTTTTCAAAAGTGGCGTTAAGGAGATAGACGTGCTCTTTGTTAATAAGGTGTCACTCCCTGAGTTTGATAGGGATGAAGAAGATGAAGAAATCAAACGTGTTTTAGCACCAATTGTTGAAAAGTGCTTATTAACACTTGATGACTTTTGATGGTCTGGATCTGGTGTAATATCAAATTCAAAGTATTGTTGTTGTTCTGGTGTAAATGTCTGCGAAAAATTTTTAACTATAACTTTTGCATGAGCGGTCGTCACACCAGTTAAATGTAATCTACGCTGGTGTATTAAATGTTGATGAACCCTAGTGCTTGCATCTTTTCCCGTTTCACCACTTAGATTAAGATGATGGAAGGCTTGAGGAAGTTGGCGACGGATATTCTTCAGGGAAGACAAACCTTCAAAGGTTGTTTTGTCTCTTTTAATTGCCTTATCCTCATCATTTTCATAAAGTTTAAGGAGATAACTCTCGAGGAGTTCAATAGTGTTATCAGCTGGAAAAGTGCTCAGGGCTTGTGCTAATTGTTCCATGGCGCGGCTGTGTAGAAAACCATACCCACCCATTTCATGGATTTTCATGGCATGTTTAATGAGTCTTTTCAACCAAAGTAGGATGTCGATGCGTTCTCGTCCTTGTCGAATATTATAAGCAATTAGACAAGCTTTCCCTGAAATTGTCTTAATCTCATGGTCAGCAATTTTAACAAGATTATGATATTCCTCCGGTGTTAAGGGACGATCAGGCAATTGATAATCTAGTTGAAGCTCTGGTACCCATTTCCCCTGACTTTCAATTTGAATATTATGAACGTAAGGAGATAAAAAGAATCTATTGGGTAATAGTACGTTTTCAAGCTTTCCCTCAGCACTGTGGACGGGGTGGGTTGGATCCCAAGGAACATGGAAGCATCTATTGACTGTATTTTCCTTATCCATTTCGACAAAGTAAACCCCAAGTGGGATGGCTGTTGCTGATGAATCGGTCGTACGCGTATAGGTGTGTCCATAATACATATATTGTGCATAGCAACCACCTGTCTTCCGAATATCCATAACAAGATTACATCTTACCTCTTTTCCCCAGTTATTTGTGGGAACCATTAGCTCGGGAATGTAGTTTCGGGGATCGAATGTTGATATGGACTCAATAATCGTCATTCCCTTCACGCGTGATTTATCTGTTAGTCCAAAAGTATCAATACAATCAATGCAATGGCCTCTCATGTATGTCTCAGTACCAAACTCAAACTGAGTTATGGGATATACAGTTCTTGCGGGATGTTTTGGGTGAATGGGTGAATCTTGGCGCGTATAAGCATACGCGTGGTGTGTGACTTGATCCCAACGACTTAAAAAGTCAACCTTATCATCGCAATCCGTTCGATATGTTACAAAGTCAAATTCGTGGGGTGAAGCCGACTTGTGTTTGTATAATTCAACATTCTCCCCATTTATTCTCCACTCATATGACTCGGGTAAGGCAGGCCATAGCTCAGGATTTAAGAAATTGAAGATAGTTCCAAAGCCTACAGGCTTTTCATAATCCTCAACAGGTTTCCACTTTGAAGATAAATACCGATGCACTTCTTTCGCTTCTTCATCTCCAAGGGGATTGGGTGCATAACAAGGGGAAGAAACAAAGGTAACTGCGGAAAATATTAGGCCGACCTGAATAAGGAAACGCACATGCATAGAACACCTATTGTTGAATATTTGTTGGCGTTAGGAGATAGACTAGCTCTTGTGTTGGTGATGTCAAGGGCCATGATATAAACGAATATTTTCCCCTCAAAACCTTTGACGAATCTAGGATTTTAATGTATAAAGAACATTCAATGATGAGAGGACTGTAAAGGAATGTCTAAAGAAGATTTAATTGAATTTAATGGCACAATTGTTGAGTTGCTTCCTAATGCGACATTCCGTGTTCAGCTGGAAAATGGCCATATGGTGCTTGCCCATACCTCAGGACGTATGCGTAAAAACCGTATCCGGGTTCTGGCTGGAGATCTCGTCACAGTTGAGATGACACCTTACGATTTGACAAAAGGGCGGATTACTTTCCGTCATAAATAATGAAACTGATTTTAGCTTCATCATCCCCGCGTCGCAAAGAGTTGCTGGCATCAATTGGTATTGTACCTTCAGAAATTATGCACCCGGATGTTGATGAGTCTCTTCATAAGGATGAGGACGTACGCGAATATGTCAAGCGGGTTGCTCTCCTTAAAGCCAGAGCTGTTCATTCTCAAGTGCCTGATGCTTATGTGATTGCTGCTGACACAACTGTTGAACAAAATCGCCGAATTTTAATGAAGCCTGAAGATAGGGAAGAGGCACGTCTTATGCTTTCTCGACTTTCAGGAAAGAGGCATAGAGTTATGACAGGTGTGTGTGTACTGGCCCCCAATGGAAAAGAAGGCTATAAGATGGGTCTGACGCGCGTCTCTTTCAAAAGACTTTCTCAGGAAGAGATGAATGACTACCTGGATTCCAAGGAATGGGAAGGAAGAGCAGGGGGGTATTCAATCCAGGATGCAGCAGCGAAGTTTGTAAAGAATATCAATGGGTCCTATTCAAACATTGTGGGGCTGCCTCTCTATGAGACAGACTGCCTGCTCAAAGGACTGGGGTTTCGTGGCTGAGCTTTATTACACCGTCTCTGAAAACCTCCATCGTTTTGCTCGCATTGAAAATGGTCAGGTTGTTGAGATGGACTTTGAGATTCAAGGAAAATCTTCCTCAAAACTGGGTGGTATCTATAAGGGGAAGGTGATCGAGATACAAAAACCTTTACGAGCTGCCTTTATCGATATAGGCGATGAGAAACCAGGAATGCTGCCATTAAGTGAAGGGAACCTTCCTCAGTTAACCCATGGTGAATCAGTTCTTGTGCAAGTGACCCGCACAGAAAACCCCATTGAAGATAAGGGCGTGCGATTGACTCGTATGATTACCCTCTCTTTAGGTCCACTCCTGTATACACCATTTAAGAAGGGTTTAAGCCTTTCGAAGAGACTCAAAGAGCGGGATGCCTATCCATTCAACCTTAAGGATGAGGAAGGCTTGATCGTCAGACATTGGGCTGAGCCTGATGAAAGCCTTCAAGAAATGCTCGAGCAATTGCGAAAGGAATGGGACTCTATAAAAGGAACAGGGAAGCCTGGGGAAGATCTCTTAACCCGGGTTTTGCGGTCTTTAGGACCCGGTGAGACGATCACCATAGATTCACTCTCCTTGCTCGCCAAGACAAAAGGAAGAGGTGTTTATCTGAAGGATGGGGCTTTTGATGAAAGATGTGAGACGGCTTGGGAAAGTCTATCAGATCCTGAAGTGTCAGTTCCTCAAGGGGGAAGTTTGTATATCGAAGAGACCCATGGGTTGACGGTTGTGGATACGAATAGCGGTGGAGCTTTGCGACATCTAACACCCTTTAATCATCGGGCTGTGAAGGAGGCGATTCACCAAATTCGGTTGCGTGACCTGAGCGGTAAGATTGTCATTGACCTGATTGATTCTCCCAAGCATGCTGAGCCTTTGATCAAGGGACTTCATCTTCCCTCTGATCTGGAAATTTGGGGGCTTTCGAATATGGGGCTTCTGGAGATGATTCGAAGACGGAAACGTTTGTCACTTCCAAGGCGCTTAAAATACCAACTAAATTGAGGAAAATTATGGCTGAATCAAAATGTCCAATTTGTAAAAAACCAACAGTCTATGAATACCGTCCTTTTTGTTCAAAAAGATGCGCGCAAATCGACCTCGCAAAGTGGTTAAGAGGAGATTACAAGATTGAAGGAGATGAAAAGAACGAAGGAGACGAGAGTGAAGAGGAGTCTTAAGCACTCATTCTGCTTTTTAAAGACTCGGCTTCCCTGGTTTCCTTAGTCATTCTTTCCGCTTCTTCTTCTTGTTTAAGGAATAGTTTTAATTTTGGGAGAGCTTCACTAACTTCTTTACTGATTTGCTTTAAAAATTGTTTCTTTTTAAAGTCAAAAAATTTTATGTGGCTGGCTATAACAGAAGTGACTCTTAGCCTGGATTTTAAAATCCACTTATCTAATTCTTTGTGTTGGCTCCAGAGCGCGATATTTTCTGTTGTGGCGATGAGCCCCCTAAGGAAATCTAAATCTGTTTTTGGCACAGGAACGACTTGGCATAATCTATTTTTCTCAACTTCATCTGAGTATATAGCTTCCACATGAGCTGTTAAAGCAATGCTAAACGGATACTCAAAAATTCCTAAGGGTTGGGGAATGATTTGAGGGCCATCAAAGACAGGAACAACAGGGCGTCGTTTTGTCCCTTGGGCTGTACAATCGATATAAATCTTATTGGGATCGGAGGGAACACTTCCTTGATCGAGAATAATCATATCCTTTTCTATTCTCTGAACATGCCCTAAGCGAATAATATTTCTTATCTTTTTTATGAGAGCAAGCTCAGCATAAGATACAATAGGTCCTCTATAGACCTTTGGCTTGATGTTCTCATCTATCCTAAAGAGATCACCAGAGGCACATAACTTTTCTAGATACTCGTTATAGTTGTTGGCTTCATTTGCTTTTGTGTAGAGGTTCTTAAAAAAAACCATAGATTTGTAAAAGAACTCTTTACTTGTTTGGAATCGCTCTCTGTTCGTCAACCAAGGATCTCTTGGTATGATCCATTGAATATCAGTAGGTCGAACTCCCTTTTCTAAAAGCCATACGCAGGTATCAATGGCAGTTTTTCCACCGCCAATAATGATAAAGCCAGAGGATGGTTGATTGATATACTTCAAAGCATTAGGGGGTATACAGGTGACGCCCGCTTTAACGATAAAGTCTCTTGTATGAGTTGAAGGTACATCACAATTCATATAGGTCGTATGAACAGTTTTGTTTTTGACATGGACATGAAAGATCTCTCCTGTAATGAGGGATTTAAACCTATGATTGTCCAGATATTCGCACATGGGAAAATATTGAACTCGGCCTGAGGGTAGAAATTGCTTATTCATAATTTCGTCATAATAGGCAAGTATTTCAGCTCCCGATGCAAGATTATTGTATCCTTTATTGACACCGACCTCGTCAATAAAATCTGTCCCTAAGGGTTTAGAGTTGACTCCATACGTTCTGGCAGGTTGATGAAGTCTTACGAATGAGTAAGCCTCATTCCAGTGGCCTCCTGGTTTATCGTATTTGTCGATGAGGATCAGAGTGGCATCAGTTTCGGTCATCATCACATCAGCAAACGCCATACCTGCTGCGCCACTTCCTATAATTAAATAATCCGTTTCCAGCATTTTTGTGATCATATGAAATGAGTCCTATTCAATTATTCACAAAGGTGATTCATTATAAACCATTATTTCTAGGAAAGCACACGAATTTCACAAACTTTCAAAAATCGATTGTCTTCTTAGGGGCTTGACGCTACAAATAGGGGGAAATTCAATCAAGGGAGCATAATTTAATGGATATTTTACTAGGATTGGGCTGGTATATTATACCTTTTCTCATCGTCCTTTCTATCCTTGTGTTCGTTCATGAACTCGGACATTATCTCATTGCTCGCTATAATAATGTCGGCGTTGATGTCTTTTCTATAGGTTTTGGTCCGGAAGTTTTTGGATGGAATGATAAAGCTGGCACTCGTTGGAAAGTGAGTTGGTTTCCTTTGGGAGGCTATGTCAAAATGGTTGGGGATGCAGATGCTGCCAGTACTCCTGATCATGAAGCTCTTGAAAAAATGACAAAAGAACTTCGAGAAAAATCTCTTTACTATAAAACAGTATGGCAACGTATTGCTGTGTCAGTGGCTGGCCCCTTCGCAAATTATCTTTTTGCTGTACTTATCTTTGCTGTTCTTTTTGCAACCGTTGGTCAAAGGTACACCATACCTGTTATTGGCAAAGTGATTGAAAATAGTGCTGCGGAAAAAGCTGGGATAAAAGTAGGGGATCGGGTTACCTCAATTGATGGTGAGCCAATTGAAAGATTTGAAGAGCTTCAAATGATTATTCAGGGACACCCTGGCGATAAGCTTGATATTGTTGTGGATAGAAATGGTCACATTCTTACCTTAACTGCAGTTCCAACTTTGTCAGAAATTAAGGATCGATTTGGCAACAAGTATAAGGTTGGGTTGCTGGGAGTACAGCCTTCCTCCGAACCCGGTTTCATTCAGCGTTCATGGTTGAACTCTTGGTGGTATGCCCTTAAAGAAACGTATACTTTATCAGAACAAACCTTAAAAGCCCTTGGACAAGTTATTATTGGAGCTAAATCGAGTGATGGAATTGGCGGACCTCTTCGGATTGCTCAAATGGCAGGAGATGTCGCACAATCTGGAATTGTAGCTTTAGCTTGGTTTATGGCTCTTCTTTCCGTAAATCTGGGGCTTATCAACTTATTTCCCGTACCCATGCTCGATGGAGGACATTTGTTATTCTACTTCATTGAAGCTGTTCGCGGGAAACCTTTGTCCGAAAAGGCACAAGAATGGGGATTTCGTATAGGTTTTACCTTAATTGTTGGGCTTATGATTTTTGCGACATGGAATGATATTATGTTAATTTTCTTTAAATAAAGTGGGGTTTAAGTGTTGAAGCGGTTACAATTCCTGTCTTTGCTTTCGAGTGTTATGCTTTTAACAAGTGAAGTACATGCAAAGGAAGTTATCCAGTCCATTGAAGTGGAAGGGAATCGAAGGGTCGAAGCCCCAACGGTTTTAAGTTATCTTGAGTTTAAGCCAGGTGAAGAAGTAACTGATGAGAAGATTGAAGAGGTTCTCAAGAATCTTTTTGCGACAGGGCTTTTTGCAGACGTTGTTATTGAACAGGTTGGAAACAAACTGATTATTAAAGTCGTTGAAAATAAAATCATAAACCAAATTGCCTTTGAGGGAAATGACCGCCTCAAGGATGAAGTTATTAAAACCGAACTTGGCATTAGACCTCGAGAGGTTTATACGCCTGCGCGAGCACAAGAAGCTGCACAAAAGATTCGTGACATGTATCGTCTCAGTGGTCGTTACGGAGCTAAGGTTGTTCCAAAGATTATTGAACGTGAACAAAGCCGTGTGGATCTTGTCTTTGAAATTGATGAAGGAAAGCCAACTGAAATCAATAAGATTCTTTTCGTTGGAAATGAAAGATTTAGCTCTTCAAGGCTGCAATCTGTAATCTTAACGAAAGAAAGCCATTGGTACCGTTTTTTTAGCTCTGATGATACCTACGATCCTGATCGACTGAACTACGATAAAGAACTTCTCCGGAAATTTTATAAGGAGCAAGGGTATGCTGATTTCAAGGTTGACTCTGTCGTTGCAGAGCTCGATCCTGATGATCAAGAATTTTATATTACCTATACGGTTAATGAAGGCAAAAGGTATCGTTTTGGGGATGTAAAGTTAACTGTTCAACTGCCAAAATTAAAGAAAGAATGTCTGAATGGTGTTATTACCATAGCAAAGGACGAATGGTTCAATAGCCGTGAAGTAGAGAAGAGCGTTGATAAACTTGTTCATTTAACGGGAGAGCAGGGATTTGCCTTCGTTGAAATTGAGCCATCTTTTAAGCGAAATCCGGAAACATGTACCATTGATGTTGATTTTGTTATCAAAGAAGGTCGTCACGTCTATATCAATCGAATTAATATTATTGGAAATGACAGAACTGATGATGAGGTTATCCGTAGAGAGCTACGTCTCGTTGAAGGAGACCCTTATAATAGTGTTAAGCTCAAACGGTCTGAACAACGTTTGCAAAACTTAGATTTCTTTAAAAAGGTTGATATTAAACAAGAAGAAACATCCGCTTCAGATAAGATTGATCTGAAGGTTGAAGTTGAAGATAAACCTACAGGATCCTTACAGTTCTCTGCTGGATATTCAACTGTGGATAGTATTATTGGTACTGTATCGATGAATGAACGAAACCTTGCTGGTAAAGGCTATGATCTGTATGGATCCGCTATGGTTTCTGGGCGTGCAATGGATTTCCATACGGGGTTCACAAACCCCTATCTTTATGGAAAGCCTCTTGCTGGAGGCATTGATTTGTTCCATTCATCAAGGAAGTACTCAACTCGAGGTAACCCTAATCAAACAGGTTATCGTCAAATGAAAACGGGTAGTACATTTTCTCTTGGATATGAGCTAATGGAAAAGCTCATGCAATCATGGAGTTATACAATTCGCCGAGATAAGATTGATGATATTCCTAATAATGCTTCACCGTTCCTTCAAGCACAAAGGGGTGATTGGACAGTTTCATCATTCGGTCAATTCTTATTTTATGATAACCGAGATAATGCTGTTGAGCCTACATCTGGATATTTCTCAGGTCTTTCTATAGATCTTGCAGGGGTGGGTGGAAATGTAAGATATTTTAAAAATGGTTTTCGGACTGGATACTATGTTCCTATAGATGATGACCATAAATGGGTTTTGGCTACTAAAGCTTCAGCAGGTGTAATGAATGGAATGGGCCAAGTAACTCGTGTCGTTGATCGGTATGAACTGGGTGGAGATAGTTTGCGCGGATTTGGTGAATCAGGTGTAGGGCCACGCGATCGTTTTACACGCGATGCATTGGGTGGACTTTATTACTATAAAGGCACTGTTGAACTTGTCTTTCCTTTAGGGCTTCCTAAGGAACTTGGAATCAAAGGTAATATTTACACAGATATTGGTAGCGTATGGCATACCGGACAAAATTCCCCTCGTATTGTGGGGAGTACGCCTCAACCTCGTATAGGTGTCGGAGCGGGAGCGACTTGGCGTTCACCATTTGGACTTATTGGTGTTTCCTATACACCATGGTCAAAAGGTATTAAGAATGTTGATCGCTTTAAACAATTTAACGTATCATTCGGGTCTAGCTTTTAAGGAGAAAAGAAATGAACAAATTACTATTTATAGGATTATTAACGTCAGTAGCATTATCAGAACCTGTTATTGCACAAACAGCAACTCAACAACCAACGGCACCAACGGCTTCACAAGTAACTTTACCAACACCTATCGTTGGCCTTGTTGAACAAGCAACAATGGATAAGTCTGATGCTTCTAAATCAATTATGAATCAGCTTGAGACAAAAAGGACGGAAGTTCAAAAAGAAATGCAAAAGTATGAGAAAGAATTGAAAGATCAAGATCAAAAGCTTACAGAGGAACAAAAGAAACTCCCAGAAAAGGAATTTGCAACCAAGCGTCAAGCTTTTGAAAAGCGTGTTCGTGAAATTCAACAAAAGCTTGAGATTAGAAGAGCTCAAATGGAGCTTGCGTTTGAAGATGCAAAAAAGAAAGTTTATGATTCATTCATAAAGGCTGCGGATGAGGTTCGTACAGAAACAGGCGCTAACCTCATTCTTTACAAGGAAACAGTTGTTACATCAGCAAATTCATTTGATTTAACAAATAAAGTTCTTGAAAGACTAAACAAACTCTTGCCTTCAGTACAAATGACATTCAAATCAGAGGATGAAGTCAAGAAACAGTTGGAACAAATGCAGCAACAAATGCAACAACCCCAACAAACAAAGAAGTCATAAATAATAAATAGATTGTCATCCTTGTGTTATATTTCGTATATAAGCAAGGATGACAATGATTAGGAATGAGTGACATGACAGATCCGCGCTTTTATAAGAAGGAAGGTCCTTTTAGCTTAGAGAAGCTAGCGGAAATCGGCCAATGCGAAGTGGTCCAGGGCAATCCACAGTTGTCGATCACGGATGTAGCGCCACTTGATATGGCGGAAGCAACAACAATAGGTGTCTTCCATAATTTCAAGTATGCTCAAGTCCTTGCGACAACGAAAGCTTCAGCTATTATTTTGACTCAAGATATGATTGAGTTAGCCCCTCAGGGTAAAGCACTCGTAGTTTCAAAGTACCCCTACCGTTCATATGCTTTAATTGCCAATGCTTTTTATCCGCCTAAGACGAGCACGTGTACCATTGATCCCACAGCTGTGATTCATACAACGGCTAAATTGGGAGATAATGTAACCATCGGCCCCCATGCAGTCATCGGTGAATACGTTGAGATCGGTCAAGGAGTGCAAATTGGTGCACTGGCCGTTATTGGTGATCATGTTAAAATTGGTGAAAACACAATCATAGGTCCTCATGTTTCGGTTGCTTATGCTATCATTGGAAATTCTGTAAATATTAAAGCTGGGGCTCGTGTTGGACAGCACGGTTTTGGATTCTTCAGAGATAAGGGGGATATGGGTGGACATGTGCCCGTACCTCAATTAGGACGCGTTATTATTCATGATTATGTGGAGATTGGGTCTAATTCAACAATTGATAGAGGAAGCGGCCCTGATACAGTCATTGGAATGGGGACGAGGATTGACAACTTAGTACAAATCGCTCATAACGTCCATCTTGGTAAGGGGTGTGTTATTGTGGCTCAAGTGGGTATTTCTGGAAGCACAAAAATTGGTGATTACGTCGCAGCTGGTGGACAAGCCGGTTTTGTGGATCACTTAAAGATTGGAACTGGAGCTCAAATTGCTGCTCAGAGCGGAGTTATGAGGGATATTGAACCCGGTGAAGTTGTCATGGGTAGTCCTGCAGTTCCCGTAAAATCACATCTGCGTCAAGTTGCTGTATTGAAGCAGTTAGCTGAAAAAAAGCGAAAAGTTGAATCGAGGTAGATGATTATGTCTCAAGAAGGAATACAGAAAGTCCCATCAGAAATAACGGCTATTCGTGAATTAGACTTGACTCAGATTCAGCGTTTAATCCCTCATAGACCTCCAATGTTATTGATTGAGAAGCTTAGTAACGTTCGATTTGACGAAGGGGCCATTGGTTTTATGAAGGTTCATGGGGATGAGTGGTTTTTACAAGGACATTTCCCCAAGAAAGCCATTATGCCAGGTGTAATGATTGTTGAGGCACTGGCGCAAACAGCAGCGGCACTCGCCATGCATACATTAGGATTATACGATAATGAAAATCTCGTTTACTTTTTAGGGATTGATGAAACACGCTTTAGAAAAATGGTCGTTCCCAATGATGAGCTTCAGCTTGAAGTCATAAAGATTCATCGTCGTGGACCTGTCTGGAAGTTTAAAGGAATTGCAAAAGTTGCAGATGAGGTTGTTGCAGAAACCGTCATGACAGCGATGATTGCAGATAAATAGTTAGGATAATATCACATGAGTATAGAAATACATCCCACAGCGCTTGTGGCTGAAGGAGCAAAGTTAGCAGAGGGTGTGAGTGTTGGCCCTTACAGCATTATTGGTTCACAGGTTTCATTGGGTAAAAATGTTAAGATCCAGTCCCACGTGGTTATTGACGGAAAGACAACGATAGGTGCCGGAACTGAAATATATCCCTTTGCAGCGATTGGGCTTTCGGCTCAGAATCTGCGATATTCGGGGGAGCCTTCAACAGTCACAATTGGTGAAAAGTGCATTATTCGCGAACATGTAACCATACATGCAGGGACTGCTGCTGGAACACAAATTGGACGGGAGTGTTATTTGATGGTGGCCTCGCACGTGGCTCATGACTGTATCCTCGGGGATTATGTCATTATGGCAAATAATGCGACTATTGGTGGGCACGTTGTTATTGGAGAGCATTCATTTATAGGTGGGCTTGCTGCGATACATCAGTTCGTTCGTATTGGGGCTCATGTGATGATTTCGGGTACAGCAGGTGTCAGTGAAGATGTCATGCCTTATGCGACTGTTTCAGCAATGAAAGCAAAGCTAGGCGGTTTGAATATTATAGGAATGAAGCGCCGTGGGTTTGAGCGTAAGGATATCCATGAACTTCGTGGCGCATTTAAATTGCTCGCGAAAGATCAAGAGGGAACTCTTGAAGAGCGTTTACAGAAGATCCAAAATCTTTATGGTAATTGTCGAACAGTAAAAGAGGTTCTTGATTTTATTCATCAAGATTTGAAGCGTCCTCTTTGCTTGCCGGCTGAAGGATGGATATTTGGCAATGATGAATCAGAAGAATCATTACGTGCAACAGGAACCTAAACCTATTGCTTTGATAGCGGGGTCTGGAGATCTTCCCAGACGGTTAATTGATGTATTTAAATCACAACATAGACCATATGTCATCCTTGCTTTCAAAGGACAAACGGAAGAAAGCCTTGTTATAGATCATCCTCACCTCTGGGTTTACTTTGGGGAAGTTGGCAAATCCCTTGATTATTTCAAGAAGAATAAGATCAAAGAGATTGTAATGGCGGGGAAGCTGACGCGCCCAGCCTTTTCAGAAATGAAGCCGGACTGGGAAGGTGTGAAGTGGTTGGCCAAACTTGGCTCAAATGCTCTTGGAGATGATCATTTCTTAAAGGTTATTATCGACCTTATTGAAAGCAAAGGTTATCAAATTGTCGGTCCTGACCATATATTGGAAGCCCTGATTGTACCTTCAGGAACCCTTACAGAAGTGGAGCCCGACGAGAAGGCATGGATTGATATTCAAAGAGGAGTTGAGGTTCTCAAAGCCCTGAGTCCTGTTGATGTAGGACAAGCTGTTGTTGTTCAAGATGGTCTTGTGTTGGGGGTTGAGGCTATTGAAGGGACAGATGCCCTAATAGAGAGAGCCGGAAAGTTACAGCGCCCAGGTCCTGGAGGTATCTTGATAAAAATGGCAAAGATAGACCAAGAGGATCGGGTAGACCTCCCTACAATAGGTGTAGATACGATAATGAAAGTAGCAAGTAATGGCTTTCAAGGCATTGCCCTTAATGCTGGAAAGGCTCTTATTTTAGATAAGAAGGCCGTTCTAAAGTTAGCAGATGAAAAAGGATTATTTCTTCTCGCTTTGTAATAGTTAAATTCAATTGTATATCCCTAAATATATAAGTTTCTATATTGACAATTTATATAACATAAAATATTTACAATTATTAGATTTATGGAATGGAGTTGTTGTCATGAAAAAATACTTATTATCCTTGTATAATTATTCTTCAATTATGGTTCTGGTAGCTGTTGTTTGTTCTGCAGATTTAGCTTGTGCTGGAGGAAGTAGTAAGGAAGACAAAGCTCAAAAAGCTCCTAAAGGACAAAAGAGAGAGGTCTCCTTCAGCAAATCCCTTTAAAGATACTGAAGTGATTTTTGACAATCCACTGCAGAATAGAGAGCCAGAAGTTAACAAACCAACATCACTTTCTGATTTTCCAGGTGTAGTGGCTTTAGCTAAATTAGGTGATCGGGATGCACTTTATACTCTTGGTACAATGTATGAAGAGGAACGTTTTCAATGCCTTACGAGGGAAGAACAATTAGAATTTGCAAATCGGTATTATAATCTATCTGCTAAAGCAGGTAATCCTTTTGCAAAGGTAAAAATTCTAGAGCAAAGAGTAAATGGTGGTGATAAAGATGCCCTTACAGAATTAGGGAATTCATACCATAATATATTTTCTTATTATTATTATACATTGATTGGTTTATATGATGATGAAAGAAAACAAAAAGCTTTCGAATATTTAAAGAAATCAGCAGATGCAGACAACCCTATATCGGAATATGAATATTATCTTGTTGTTGTGAATGGAGATGCAGGAATTCTAGAACCAGAACGTAGCAAGGTAGCAACCCATTATCTTACAAAAGCTGCAAAACAAGGTTATTTGCCTGCGCAAGCAGTAACTGAATATTTTCAATATGAATCGAGGAATATTGAACCAGAGACCGCACTCGGAAATCTTAGGTTATTATCGAATAAGGGTTGTCTAGAGGCGACCCTATATTTGGAAAATATATACAAGAGTGAGGGTATGAAGAAGCATAAATCATCTCATGATGGTACTGACGAAGATAAATAAGGTGTTAGTGTTTCAGGCTTGAACGAATGCGTTGTCAGTGTTAAAGACATTAAAGCATGACAAAATCTAAACCACTCATTTTTATCATTGCGGGTGAAGCATCAGGTGATCAGCTTGGTGTTGACCTGATGTCCTCTCTAAAGTCTATCGGAGATTTCCAATTTGCAGGCATTGGTGGTGAAGGAATGGCTAAGCAAGGACTTGAAAGCATTTTCCCGATGGAGGAGCTCTCTATTATGGGGCTTTGGGGTATTGTCAAAGATTTGCCTAACTTACTCGGGCGTCTAAGCTTTACGGTTGAGAAAATTAAAGAGCTTAAACCTGACGTTGTGATTACCATTGATGCTCCAGAATTTAGCTTACGCGTGATGAAGCGCGTTCATAAGCTAAAAGAAAGGCCAAAGCTCATCCATTATGTTGCGCCTACAGTATGGGCTTATTCTCCTAAGAGAGCACAGAAAATATCGAAGTTTCTTGATCATTTATTCTGTCTCTATCCTTTTGAGCCCCCCTATTTTGAGGAGTACGGATTGCAGACCACTTTCGTTGGACACCCTATTGCCAAAAAAGACAATATATTGGAGAAAGTGCGAGATGAGAATCTACTGTGTGTTCTTCCCGGAAGTCGGCGGTCAGAGATCAAGCGTCTTTTGCCCATTTTCAAAGAGACTGTGACAGTGTTGCAGTCAGAGCTACCGGACTTAAAGGTGATCATCCCCACGACAGAAAAGTGGAATCAGCTCGTAACTGAAGGAACGAAAGACTGGCCTGTGGATGTTGAGATCGTCATTGGGGATCAAAAGCGCGAGCAAGCTTTTCAGAAAGCGACAGCTGCTCTTTCAAAATCAGGGACCGTGGCTCTTCAGCTTGCAGCGGCTCGTCTTCCCTTTGTGATTGCCTATAAAGTTAATAAATTTGATGAATGGATAGCGCGGTATGTTTTTACCTTAACAACGCCGTGGGCTTGTATGGTGAATATTCTTATGGCTTTCAAAACCTTCGGGCCGAAGTTTAGGCTTACGCGTGAGGTGGATAAGCTTGTCCCTAATCCCTGGATCCCAGAGTTCATTCAAGAAAATTGTACTCCCCAGAAGTTAGCTCCCGCGGTTTTAAAGTTGCTTCAAGACAAAAGGATGCGTACAAAGCAAATTAAGACAATGGGAGAAGTGATGAATTTTTTGTCAGCCCAAACTGGTGTGGCAGCTAAAGCTTTAACTCAAGGGATGTCTAAATCGTAGTTAGTAAATATCTGAGGTTTGTATGGTTCTGTTAAAAAAATATTTAAGTCTTACCCTAATTCTACTCCAAGTTTTTATTCCTGCGTCTAGTTACGCGGGGAGAAAAAATAAAACATTCATCTTGGAAGCTCACGAAAACTTGAGTCGTCTTTTTCAAAAACGCATAGAATTATCAAGTAATCCTCAGAAGGGAAAGTCAGCAAAAAAATTAAAGAAAAATGCAGTTGCGATTCTGCGTCAATTTGATGAAATTCAGACGAAATTGCAGCCGATGATTGAAGAAAAAGACAAGGATGCTATTCTATACCTTGCCTATTTAAAAACTTTTATGGGAGATTTTGAGACCGCAAAAACTGATATTCTTCCTCTCGCCAAAGAAGAATTTGAACCCGCAAGGACATTGTTAAGGGATATAAGGAAGGAACAGAAAAAGCGAGCTAAACCAGAACGTGAGATAGAAAGAATAACCTCGGTGGAGTCAGCCGAGATAAGTGAAGAAGAGCCTGAGAATCCTCGAGAGGCCCTTATACGGAAAGCTAAAAGCCTGAATTCAAATAATAAAGAATCTGTAGAAGCCGCTTATGAGATGATAACTGCTCTTATGAAAGAGGGGAATCGAGCGGACGCTCGTGGATATCTTGAAAGACTTATGAAGTGTGGTCAGACGATGTATTCGGATGCTTTATTAAAAGGCTTGTATCTTGAGAATGAGAATGACATCTCAGGCGCTGTTTGTGTTTTTCGGAAGGATGAAAACGGTAAACCCCAAATCAGTCGAATCATTACTGACCCAAAGAAATTTATAGCAGGTGTGAAGAGAGGAAGCTTTAATGACGAAGAGATTCGTCAAGGCTTAATGAGTTTGTCTCGAAAGAAAAATCCTCAATATATTGATGGATTAAAAAAAGAAGGAAAATCAAATGTGGCTCTTGCCTATCTTTATGGATGCTACTTATTAGAGTGTGCTGTGCATAGTAAGTCAAAGACACGGAAAAAGGTGATTTCAGAAGCCTTTGAAACCTTAATGTTTTCTGCAAGGGGAGGCGACAAACGTGCTTCAGGTCGTCTTAAAACACTTTGTGAGCAAGAGAAGAGGCGCGATCTAAAAGAACAGTATGATCAATTCATTCAAGAGACATCACCTCCTCCACCAGTGGTGACAGTTCAAGCAAAAACAGTTGTGGATTCCAAAGTAGAAAATTGGTTTGAACGGGCGAATCAATTGGATAGAGAAGGAGACGTTCAAGGCGCCATTGAGGCTTTTTCTAGAGTTGAGCTAACAACACAGGTATCAGATCTTTATAAAAGAGCATGGTTTTGTGCTGGGATAGCAAAAAAACTTCCAGGGGGAGCGCAAGAATGGAGAGATAAAGCTATCGTTTTTTATAAGTCTGCGATGAAGAAAGATGCAGAAAAAACAACGCTTTATGAAGCAGCCTTATACAGACTCGGTAAACTCTACTGGGCTTCAAATGCGGTAAAACTTGCAGAAGAAATGTTTTTACAGTCCTTAGAAAGGGTACAAACAAAATCGTGTTATCAGCTCGGACGACTCTACTTAGCTCTTGGTAAAATGCAGGAAGGACTACAATTACTCAATTTGGCTGCTCAAGCAGGAGTCACTAAAGCTCATTTTAGAATGGGGGAATTTTTTGAAAATAAAGGACAATTAGAAGCTGCTTGCTACGTTTACGGAAATGGGTGTGGGGTCCGGAATCAAAAGTGCTTGGAAAGGCTTGAGGCGTTGTTCGGAATGAAATCGAGGTATGCAGCTCTCAATCTTGCAAAAGGTTATCTCCTGACAAAAAAATACGTGGGATTAGAAGAAATACTTCAAGACTTAGATAAAATTGACCATCCAGAGAACCCAGCTTTTATTTCCTTTATGCGAGGACGTGCAGCATTTGATCAAGGGCGTTTAGATGAGGCAAAGAACCATTTTAGTAAAGCGGCTTCATTAAACCATCCCGAGGCTTTAGCGTTTTTGGGAAATGTTTTTCTTGCGCAAGGTTTTACGAAAGAGACAAAAGAGTGTTGGACGAAGTCGCTAGAAAAACAGCCACACAATGGGGAATTACAGTTTAATCTAGCTACATTACAATATGAAGATGGTGACTATCATAATGGTTTTATCAGCCTTCTAAACTCGTCTCTTTTAGGGCGTGATGAGCCAGTAGCATTTCTAACTGCTCGCTTTGAACAGGAAAAGTCTTTAAGAAACAAAACACTATATGCTGCAAACCTAGGATTACTCTATTGCAAAAGGTCTATGCTTAAGGAGGCAAGGCAGTATTTAGAATATGCATTTCAACATGGTAGTGATCACATCAAAGAGGCTGTTTCTTTTACCTTTGTTGATCTTTGTCTCGGGGAAGAAAACTTAGAAGGCGCTCAAGCTTTTTGTAAGGAATGTTTGAAATTCAATGAACCAAATTTTACGGGAATTCTTGTTGAATGGTTTTTTAGAGGGCAGGCAGCTTCTGCAACGTCTCATGAGAAAGCATCAGCTGGTATAGCAGTAATACTATTGCGTATGTATACACCTCAAGCTGTGCGAATCATTCTGGATCAAGTTCCAGTTGGTTTGTACTTTATTCCCAATTTATCTGATTTAAAACTAGATCTTAATGCCATAACGTTTAGTCGCTGTTCTAAACTTTTATTAAATTCACTCAGTGAGTCAAATATTCCGCTTGCAACAACATATCTTGCAATTTTAAAAATGAAATCACCCCAAGCGAATGAAGAACTTAATAAAATAATAAAGCAAGAATCTTCTTCACGAATGATATTTAATTATGGGGTAACTTTACTCATTTCAGGGCATCTTGATGAAGCCATACCTTATCTTCAGAGGGCAGAACAACACGTGAGTGGAGATGATCAATTAAGATGTGACATTTGCTTCACTCTTACACGAGCTTATTTTGCGAAAGGTGATCAGGAGAGTACTCTAAAGTATCTGAGAATAGCAAAAGAACTAGGTGATCAGAAATTTGAGAATTTTTTAAAGGACAGCCTAAAGACTCCTAGTACAGATCTTTCAATGAAGGCCCAACAAATTTTAGATGGGCTTTAAGAATTAAAATTCATAAATTCTCCTCTCCTCAAATGCAGAAGGGTATGGTAGGGTCCCCATCGAATAATCTAAAACGGAAGAAAAACGCATGAAATTAGCAGTTCTCAAAGAACGTAGGTCGGGTGAGTCCCGCGTTGCGGCAACGCCTGAGACCGTTAAAAAACTGATGGCTCTCGGGTTTGATGTGAGTGTTGAGAAAGGAGCAGGAGAGGGGTCTCATATTCCTGATGAAGCTTATGCCAACGCAGGAGCTAAGATCGAATCTACTGTTAAGAAAGTTCTTGAGGGAGCTCAGGTCATCTTAAAGGTGTTGGCTCCCATGGAAGAGGAGATTTCAACTCTTCCTGAAGGGGCTTTGCTTCTTGGTATATTGCAACCCTATACAATGCAGAACTTACTCCCTGCTTATAACAAGCAAAAACTAACGACGTTTGCGCTTGAACTTCTTCCTCGTATTTCAAGGGCTCAAGCCATGGATGTGCTTTCATCACAAAGTAACCTTGCAGGATACAGGGCCGTGATTGAAGCAAGTACGGCGTTTGAACGGGCTTTTCCCATGATGATGACAGCAGCTGGTACGATCGCTCCTGCACGTGTTCTCATTCTTGGGGCAGGAGTTGCAGGACTCCAAGCGGTTGCGACAGCCAAAAGACTAGGAGCGATTGTGAGTGTATTTGACGTTCGTGCGGCAGCTAAGGAACAAGTTGAAAGCCTTGGAGCATCCTTTGTTGAAGTCGAATCAAAGGAAACAGGTGAAGCTGCTGGTGGCTATGCTAAGGAAATGAGTGACGAATACAAAGCTCTTCAAGCCGCTAAAATTAAGGAAGTTCTTGGGAAGTCTGATATCGCTATCTCAACAGCCTTAATCCCGGGAAAGCCTGCTCCTCGTTTGATTACTAAAGATATGATTGAAGGAATGAAGCCTGGTTCTGTCATTGTGGATTTAGCCGTTGAAGCGGGTGGCAACGTGGAAGGCAGTGAGCTGAATAAGATCGTCGAGAAGAAGGGCGTGAAGATCATTGGTTATCCTAATATGGCGGGACGTATCCCAACGGATGCGAGTTCTGTTTACGCACGCAATCTTTTGAATTTGCTTGCTATATGTGTTGACTCTCAAGCAAAATCTCTCAAAATCAATTGGGAAGATGAGATTATTCAAGCCATTACCTTAACCCACGCTGGCAAGAACTATAAAGGAGACAAATAATGGAAGCACTCTCACCCTTTCTCATTGGCCTAACCGTCTTCGTCCTCGCCGTATTTGTGGGGTATTATGTTGTCTGGAAAGTCACGCCCGCCCTACATTCTCCTTTGATGTCAGTTACAAATGCGATCTCGAGTGTGATCATTGTGGGAGCTGTTCTTGCGGCAGGTTCTGCTCAGGATCTTTTTACCCAAATCTTTGGCTTTGCAGCTGTGATTATGGCCTCCGTCAATATCTTCGGAGGATTCCTCGTCACCCGCCGTATGCTTGAAATGTTCAATAAGAAGAAATAAGGATAAACCCCGTGAGTGCAAATCTATCAGCTTTAGCCTATCTCGTTTCATCCATCTGTTTCATCTTGGCCTTACAAGGTTTGTCCTCCGCCAAGACATCCCAACGTGGACTTACTCTTGGGATTGTGGGCATGGTTCTTGCGATTGCAACAACCCTTGGATCCCCCATTGTAACAGGATATGGGATTATCATTACAGGCGTCATTATTGGTGGTGTTATTGGAACAATCATTGCTCAAAAAATCCAAATGACAGCTTTGCCTCAGCTTGTGGCAGCTTTCCATAGTCTTGTCGGTCTTGCTGCTGTTTGTGTCGCAGCGGCGGCTCTCTATGAACCATGGGCCTTTAACATTGGTGAAGTTGGCTCTATTCACGCTGGTTCACTCATTGAAATGGGCCTTGGTGTTGCGATCGGTGCAATTACCTTTACGGGCTCTGTTGTAGCCTTCGCGAAGCTTCAAGGACTTGTGTCTGGCAATCCTCTTATGTTTAAGGGGCAGCATCCCTTGAATGCTCTTCTGGGCATTGGACTCATAGTCCTGATTGGGCTTTTTGCCTCGTGTGAATGTCATGCGTTATTTTGGGCCATTACCTTTATTGCCCTTCTTTTGGGCTTATTGCTGATTCTCCCTATCGGAGGTGCGGATATGCCTGTTGTCATCTCCATGCTCAATTCTTACTCAGGATGGGCTGCAGCAGGGATTGGTTTTACCCTGGGGAATAGTCTGCTTATTATCACAGGCGCGCTGGTCGGGTCTTCTGGTGCGATTCTGAGCTATATTATGTGCAAGGGAATGAACCGCTCAATCTTCAATGTGATCCTTGGAGGATTTGGAACTGAGCAGGCAACGGGTTCACAGGGGTTAGTCGAGCAACGTCCCTTTAAAGCGGGAAGTGCTGAGGATGCGGCCTTTATCATGAAGAATGCCCAGTCTGTTATTATCGTTCCGGGATACGGGATGGCTGTCGCTCAAGCTCAGCACGCCCTTCGTGAAATGGCTGATTACTTGAAGAAACACGGCATTCAAGTGCGATATGCCATTCACCCCGTTGCTGGTCGTATGCCTGGCCATATGAACGTTCTTCTGGCTGAAGCGAATGTTCCTTATGAGGACGTTCTTGAGCTTGAAGATATCAATCGTGACTTTGGTGTGACCGATGTGGCTTTTGTCATTGGTGCAAATGACGTCACCAATCCAATTGCAAAAACAGATCCCAAGAGTCCCATCTATGGTATGCCTGTCCTTGATGTTGAAAAAGCCAAAACTGTATTATTTGTAAAGCGTTCCATGGCCCCAGGTTATGCGGGAGTCGATAACGAGCTCTTCTACCGCGATAATACCTACATGCTTTTTGGCGATGCTAAGAAGATGTGCGAAGAGGTTATTAAGGCGCTTGAGGAATAATTAACGATACCGTTTGACTTGAATAATAAATTGCATTAAGCCAAATAAGTACTGTATTTTATAGGAGTATTTATGAGCAGTAGTATGTTAATTAGTAATGTCTTTTTTGTATTTGTAATTTCTTCAATCCTATTTATTAATCCGCTAAGTGCTGTTGGTAAAATACAAATCAAAACAACGAACAATAAGCAAACCCCTAGTGTTGAAGATACATTTAAAAAACTTCAACAGGATTCATTACTCGATCTTAACGTGCAAGAACGTGCAAATATTGAGATGCAATTAGGAAACATGTATGTCGATGGATATACCTCGTCTTTTCAAGAAAATTTCAAAGGTGCCTATAATTGCTATAAACATGCCGCTGAACTTGGGAATGTAGAGGCCCAATTTAAGCTACTTGATATGTATGACGTATACAAACACTTGTCTCCAGCTGAGCAAGGTGAATTGTGCGTTTCTCTTAAAAAGGAAGAATTAAAGAAGGCGTGCCAACTAATTGTAAAAAATGATAATTTATCATCATTCCATTCTGAGGCCTGTTGGCGCTTAGTTAAACTTGCAGATACGGATAAGGAAGCTAGAGATTTTGGAAGACAGGCGGCTCACCTTAATCATGAATAAGCCACAAAGACATTAGCAAGGTATTATTATAATCAGTATCACAAGACAAATCTGACAGAAGCCAGTGTAGAAAAAAAGTTAAGGAAAGCCATATACTGGAATGAGAGGAGTTCAACTTTTAAGGATAAAGATTCCTATTATAGATTGGGCATGCTCTAAGGAATAAAAAGTGTAAAAATAAAATAGAGAAACTTGAAAATCAAAAGAGAGCTTTATTTAGTTTTACGAAGGGAGCTGCACAAAAGGATGCTTTGTGCTATTATTTGGTTGGCGTCATGTGTGAATTAGGACAAGGAACAGGTAGAGACATTGATACAGCCTATGATTGTTATTTGCAAGCCGCACACGCAGGAGTCAAGGAAGCTCAGGATAAGTTGGCTACACAAAAGCTTGATTGGGAAAACAGTACGATTGGGAGCTTTGTTTATTTAAAACCTGTGACCAGTAAGTCTAGTTATCCTTTAATTAATTTTAACATTGCTACTGAAATTGCTAAGGAAATTCTAGTGGCAGAAGATGCAAAGGCAACCAAAAAAAAGAGACAGCAGGACAAGACAGAAAAAATGCGCCGCTTATCTCTTCCAAACTATACAACAGATACAACTTGGTCGAATGCCATACTGAAGGACGGTTCTCACGAATGAATCTAGATGAAACAAAATTAGAACTTCTCAGCCCCCATGATTGGAGTCAGGAAATCGCTATGATTCCCCTCGAGTCATACCTTTCTCAAGGATCGCAGCTCTTTCGATTTGTCAGTAAAAACAAGACGTACGAGCATGATAAAGATGCAAAAGCTTTTGTTAATAAATATCTTAAAGTAGCAAAAGTGTTCCAATCCGATGCTGAAGTCATTCGATATGCCTCTGATCAAGTGACACTTAAGGGCGCCTATCTTGAAATGGGGGTTTGCACGGGAAAGTCCATTAATTTTATTGCGGCCCTGAATTCTCACCAGATTATCCATGGGTTTGATTCTTTTGAAGGACTTCCTGAGGATTGGGAGCGAAGAGACCGTATATGGCCAAAGGGCACCTTTGCTCTCAATAATCCAGAAAAGCTCCCTTACGTCTTAAGTAATGTTCGGCTTTACAAAGGCTTGTTTAAGGACTCGCTTCCTATATTCAAGGATAGTATTCTTAAAGATACACCAATTGCGTTTCTCAACATCGATTGTGATCTCTATAGTTCCACGAAGGAAGTTCTCGATATCTTAGGAAATAACCTGGTGTCTGGTTCTATCATCGTTTTTGATGAGCTTTATAACTATCCAGGAAGTGAAGCTCATGAATGGAAAGCTCTTCAAGGGTTTCTAGATGAGAAGCAAATCAAGATAGAATTTCTCGCCTTTAATGAAAATCATGAGCAAGTTGCTGTGAAAATTCTATAGTAGTGCTTGAAAATGCAATTACTTAGTCTTATCTTATTAATCATTAATGTTGTTATTTTGTGGTATTTTATGTTTAGATTAAAAATAGGGCTCACGAGCCTCGTCAAAATCATGATCTTTGTGGCATCGTTGAATTCTGCTTTTGCAGCTGGAGATAAGCTTGAGGAGGATCAATCCTCTTCTATGAGAAAGAGCGTATTAGTCCCAGGGAAACTTATGGGTGGATGGGAAGGTGCACTGGTACCTCATATCCCGGTGATTGTCGATTATTTAGATGTGACCTCAGCCTGCCACTTACAGAAAACATGTATTCGTTTTTATAATGGTGTGAATAAAAATAGAAATTGGCAAAGAGCACGACGGATTTTCATAGCGAAGCCGCTTTATCCAAGAGAAGATATAGCGCTTAAAGATTTTGAGAAAGTCTACCAGAAAAGTTTTCTTAGGTTTATCGAGGCGAGTAAATTAGATAATGCCACCTTGCTTGAAGAAAATCCTATGCTACATTTGACGTTTCAGCTGCTTGCAAGACATAAAATGTTGGATAGAGGTTTTGAAGCTGTTGTAATGGCTAAAATTCAAAAATTAGTCTTCAATAGGATGGGTGATCATTTATTTAACATGAGACAGTGTTGTGGAGTACTGAACAGTCATTTTCGTCTCGAACTTATGGATATTGTTTTAGCTGAGGCCTATCGAAAGACGAGATCATATTTCTACGGGGAAGATAATGATAGGTACGCAAGTATGGATTATCAAATAGACCGAATGAAGTTGTATCACAAATATGCTCCTGAGATGATGACATTTGACCAACTGGTTGAATATTTTAAAGGTCTAAAATTTCTGATTCAGGATAATTCCTTAGATGATGTAAGTCGAGATTTAAGAGCACAAAGCTTAGCAATTGACATAATGTATCAAAAGTTTAAATGCCCTTGACATTGCTTGAGTAATTTTGATTAATGCAAGCATGACAAAGCAATACTCACCAGAAGATCTTCCTGATTACGTTGTAATTAATGATCCCGGCTGTAAGCACACAGAAGTCTTAACAACACCTACGGAAAAGGTTACATTTCCACTAGATGAGGAAACAAAGGAGATCATTCGTCAGCTTGAAGCAAAGTTTGATCAGGCGGAAGATATGGCGGGTCTTGCGGCTAACCAAATTGGATTTAATAAACAGATCTTTATTTTTGCAGCTCCCGAGGATGAGAGAATCCAAGCTTTGGGCCCAGATTTTGAGGACACATTCCCGAGGACCATTTGGATCAATCCTTCCTTTAAACCCCTGAAAGATGAGATTTGGGAAGATTGGGAAGGATGCTTTTCTGTTGCTGAACTTGTAGGACGTGTTCCTCGGTACAGGTATATATCCTATGAGGCATGGACCCCTGAGGGTGAAAAGGTTACAGGGACCGCTCGTGGATATGTAGCCCGCATTATCCAACACGAAGTGGGTCATCTCAATGGTCAGCTATATATTGATATTACTCCGAAAGATTATGTGATGACGAGGGAAGAACTCTATAGAAACCGTGGGTTGTCATAATCTAGGAATCATTCCTGCTTTCACACACTGCTGTCCGGGGAAAGTTCTAAGCTAACCCAATGGGCGTCATCCTCGCGAATGCGGGGATCCAGGGTTAAACAACTCTTTCCGAAGGAAAGTAGAAATTTTTACATCGCTTCGCGATGAGTCGATGTCCTGGGTCCCCGCATGCGTCCCCCCTCGCAACGAAGTTGCTCCTGGTGGACTTGCGAGGATGACGCAACAAGGTTAGCCCCTCAAATGACAGTTTATTCACGTTGACAGAATTCATGATTTCGGTAACATCGACCTATTAATAACAGTGGAGATGTTTATGTTAAAATTCAAAAAAATCTATCCGTCACTTGTAGCCTTATCCCTTCTCATGAGTAGCGTCGATGCAGATGCGCGTCTTGTGTTTGCTGAGCAAGGCAAACCGATTACTGCTGACATAAAGGCTAAATTTGCAGAGCTGGAAGCCCTCACAAAAAGCGATGATAAATTTGTTGCGGCTAAAGCGAATGTTGAATTGGGTGAACTACTCATTGCAGGATATTATGAAAAGCCTGACGATGCTGCACTACAAGCCTTCTCTTACTTTGAGAAGGGTTTTAAGGCTCTTAAAACCTTACCTAAGCACCATGAACATCCTCTTGCAGAAGCTTTACCAGGTCTCAAGATGAGAGCCATTACGCGATTAAATCAGTATTATAATAGAGAAGATGACGTACCCACAAATCTCCATATACCAAAAGAGGCAAGACCTTTTTTTGGTCAGGTAACCCATATGTTTGGCGCAGTTCAATCTGGACATATTAAGGAGATGTACGATCAAGTCATCGGTGAACAAAGAGACTGGTTTAGCTCTGAAGCTCAAGCAGAAGCGTACTATCAACTTGGAATGATTGAAACTGAAGGGTCTGAAATATTTATTGAGTATTTAGAAAGAGCGGTTGCAAGGCTTCATGTAGGAGCCATAAGTGCGTTAGCAAAGTATGAGGATAGAAAAGTAGAAGAACTCGAAAAAGCAATAAAGAGAAATATAGTCAGTGGAGCGATTGATGGAAAAGAAGCCTTTAAAAGCTTTGCTCAGCAAATGCCGGGGATCGCTCTCCACCATTTCCTTTTACGAATGGAGAATGGGGAGGAACAATTTATGACCCATGCTGTGAGCGATATATTAATAAAGGAAAGCAAGCGGCAAGCTGTAAAAATGGATGCATTTGTTAGCACCTCTCGAGGCGATGTTCAGGGATGTAATGTCGTTAACACAAAACTATTCTCAGCGATTTGTCAGAGGACAATGGATATTTCAAGAGCCATTCAAACCTACGATGTCTGGTCTCTTATGGATATTTATGGAAGGGAGGCCTTTAGGTTGTATAAACTCGCTGCTTGTGGAGGGGATGTCGATGTGTGCGAAGCTCAAGGAGTGGAGTATCTTTTAAAAGCTAAAAGTGCTGGAGGAAATGAGGATCTTTATAAAGCTGCAGCCTTCTTCTTCTACCATGGTTGTTTAAGTAATGATGCAGCTTGTTTGTATTACTTGGGCGATAGTTTTAAAAATGGTCAAGGCGTTAGTCAAAGCGATGAATTGGCCACTGAATGTTGGTACTGGGCATGCCTAGGTAATAACGGTGCAGCCAAGATGGCGTTTGAAAGACAAGGTTTAGACTGGGTTGCTTATAAGCCAAAAGGTCGTAGGTTTTTTGTTGAGCAAACAAATGATCAGATTCAGGAGCCTGACTACATCCCTGTGAAAAGGCCAGTTAAGTTGAGAGAAGATGGGGATTTAGATCTTTAGTCGTCTTACACCCCCATTAGCCCCTTTGCGAATTCCTCGGCTGAAAAGGCATGGAGATCCTCAATCTTTTCACCGACTCCAATGGCGTGAAGGGGAAGGGGAAACTGTTGGGAAATAGCCACGACAACACCACCTTTTGCGGTGCCGTCAAGCTTCGTGATGATAAGGCCTGACACATTCGCGACTTCCTGAAAGACCTTCACTTGGGTCAAGGCGTTCTGACCTGTTGTGGCATCCAGCACAAGTAAAGTTGAATGAGGGGCAGATGGGTCAATCTTTTGAATCACGCGAATGATCTTCTTCAGTTCATCCATGAGGGCGGATTTGTTATGGAGTCGACCGGCCGTGTCAATGATGACAACATCGTCACCCCGTTCCTTGGCCTTTTGCAAGGCATCAAAGACAAGTCCCGCTGCGTCCTTTCCTGGAGCCGTTTCAATAGGTACACCGGCACGCTTAGCCCACACCTCCAACTGTTCAATAGCAGCAGCTCGGAAAGTATCGCCTGCAACAAGGGATACTTGGAATCCTTCGTCTTTCCATTGTTTAGCCAGCTTCCCAATGGTTGTGGTTTTCCCTGACCCATTCACCCCCAACACAAGGACAACATAAGGGGTGGCGACACCTTTTGGTATTAGCTCAACCGTATGAGGTTCGAGAAGAGTCGCAATTTCCTTCGCGAATTCAAGGCGAACTTCTTCAGGAGTAATATCCTGATTATATTTCTTTTTTCGAAGTTTTTCGATGAGATCCGAAGAAGCAGCTACACCTAGATCGCTGGTAATAAGAAGATCTTCAAGTTCTTCCAGCATCTCATCGTCAAGCTTCCTATGGGTGACAAGGGTCGTAATACCTTCCGTAATCTTTGTCGTGGACTTCTTCAGCCCCTCTGTCAGGCGTTTAAACCAACTCATAAGATCACCTCAGCTTTCTCAAACCCAGTGAAACGCGCTTTAACAATAGAGCCCGCTTGAGCAGGCCCGTTCAAATGAACTTTAAAGAAATGCTCACTATGACCATAGGTTTCATCCTCAAGCAAAACATGGCATTCCTTACCGATAAACCTTGCCATCGTTCTTTCTAATTGCTTTTGGCCTGCCTCACGAAGACGAGATGCTCTCTCTTTGATCACGTCTCCTTTTACCTGAGGCATGCGTGCTGCAGGCGTTCCAGGCCTTGGGGAGTAGGGGAATACATGGAGGAAGCTCAGGTCACACTCTTCAACAATCTTAAGAGTGTTTTCAAACATCTCCTCAGTTTCTGTTGGAAATCCGGCAATGATATCTGCTCCAAAAGTTACGTCAGGCCTAAGTTTTCTGAGTGTTTCACAAACCTGAATTGCATCCTCGCGTAAATGGCGGCGCTTCATACGCTTTAAAATCATATTATCTCCATTTTGAAGGCTGAGGTGGAAATGGGGCATGAGACGTTCTTCTCTTTCAAAAACAGCGAGGAGATCAGGCGCCACTTCAACCGAATCCAATGAAGATATCCGAAGTCGTGGAAGTTCTGGAACTTGCATAAGCAGGCGCTTTACGATTTGCCCTAAGGTGGGTTGTCCGGGCAAATCCTCACCATAGGCTGTAATATCAACACCTGTCAGAACAATCTCTTTAAAACCTTTCTCAAGCAAAAGCCTCGTTTGATCCACAATCACCCCAAAAGGCACACTTCGGCTGTTACCACGCCCATAGGGAATCGTACAGAAGGTACACCTATGGTTACACCCATTCTGGACTTGGATAAAAGCTCTAGCTCTTCCATCAAAACCAGCAATAAGATGCTCTGCCGTTTCTTTGACAGACATGATATCATTGACAATGATTCGCTCTTCTTCAGCAAAGTATTTTGCCTCAAGCTTTTCCGAATTCCCAAGAATTTGATCAACCTCGGGCATTTTTGCAAATCCATCTGGATTTATTTGAGCTCCACAACCGGTCACAATGATTTTCATATCTGGATGATTACGCCTATATTTCCGAATGGTTTGGCGAGCTTGACGCTCTGCTTCAGCAGTGACAGCGCAGGTGTTAAATATAACCGCATTTTCAAGGCCAGCTTTTAGGGCGTTTTCACGAATAATCTCTGACTCAAAGGCATTGAGTCGGCAACCAAAAGTAACTATTTCCGTTGTCATGTAAGTTCAAAGGTTCCATTATAACAAAATTCAGCGGGTCCTGTTAAATATAAAGGAGTTCCTGGCTTCCAGTCAACATTTAAGCTTCCCCCATCCATTTCGATGACAACAGGTGATTTCTTAACAAGCCCTAATTTAAGACCCATAGCACCGACAGCACTTGCGCCTGATCCACAGGCGGGAGTAATTCCAGCCCCTCGCTCCCAGACCTTTATCTTTATCCTAGCGGGAGAGATAACTTTTGCGAGTTCTATATTCACGCCTTCAGGTGGTTGAAGATTAGGAGCTAAGTCCTTTAAAGAAACCTTATCAAGGTCATCAACAAATATGATGAGATGAGGATTTCCGACATCGACGCAGTACCCTTTATCCAAAGGATAGGGAAGGGGAATTGGAGAGGCGAATAGAGGTTCACGAAGGGAGACCGTAATTTGATCACCCTCACATTTAAATTTTGAAAGGAAAGAAGGTGTTTGGATACTCCCTGACTTTTTATTTAAATACTTAGCCACACAACGTGTGCCATTCCCACAAGCAAGGGCTTTTCCCCCATCTGCATTAAAAAAAGATATCTCCGTGTCGGCTTCGTCAGATTCATGAATAAGGATGAGTTGATCAAAACCAATTCCAAGTCTACGATCAGCAATACGACGAATTTGAAGCGGTGTTAGAGGTTTAAGAAGGTCTTTCGCATTAATGACGACAAAATCATTTCCGAGACCTTGCATTTTTGAAAAGGGGATTTTAGAAGACGCTTTTTTCATCAAAGGAGATCCTTTGCTCATCATAACTCACAGTCACCTTATTACCCTTTGATGATGATTTCAATAAAAAGCGTGCAGAGACTAAAAACCCGAATAAAACAAAGGCAAAAACTTGGTGAAGAGTTGCGAGCCAAGTTGGGACTATAAGGAGAAGGGTACTGATGCCGAGAGCAACTTGAATGAGGGCACAGATGGCAATACCTGTAAATAAATAATTTGATTTTTGAGATTGCCAGAGCAAAAGGCATGAAACGAAGGTTATGATAGCGAAACATCTATGAACGAATTGAACAGAGACTGGATTTTCAAAGAGGTCTACGTACCAGGGAGTTGTCGTGAGAAATTCTTGGGGGATAAATGAGTTTCCCATAAGGGGGAAAGTATTGTAAACAAGGCCGGCTTTGTGTCCAGCAACAAATGCCCCGAAGAAAGCTGTCACGAGAACAAGGATGAGGGTACTATTAATTAACCAGGCGACATTTCGAGGGGCCTTGCTCCGAGCATGGAGATGCTTTTGTTTAATCAGTACTAACAATGACATCCATAAAGCCACACCAAATATAAAAAAACCTAGCATCAAATGAGCGGCTAGACGGTAGGGGCTCACATGGGGATCGCCTGAAAGGCCACTCTTAACCATTAACCATCCCATGACACCTTGGGAGGCTCCCAAGATCCAGAGCAAGGTAACAAATGGGCAGAGATATCTGTATTCCTTTTTAATAAAGATGAGAACTGTTGGAAGAATTAAAACAACACCTATAAGCCTTCCCCATAGACGGTGGATATACTCCAGCCAAAAGATGGATTGAAATTCAGCTAATGTCATTCCAAAGTTTATTTTCAGAAATTCAGGACTTTGCTGATATCTCGAGAATTCAGCTAGCCATTGATTGACCGTGAAAGGAGGCAGAATTCCCACAATGGGTTTCCACTCCACAATTGAGAGCCCAGCTCCTGTAAGGCGTGTGATACCTCCAATAGCCACCATGCCTAGGATCATGAGAAGAAGAAGGATCATACTTGATTTCATAAGACGGTCTTGATTTAGCATACATAATTCCATTGTCTTTTTTATGAATTCTTGTATTTTATAGATATGAAAAAAGCAATTATAGTCTACATGTGTCCTCTATTTTTGACAGGATGTATAGGTTCCATTATATCGGGTGAGACCTCTCATCTATGTGATGATTATCCTGATATTCGCAGTGTTCCTGAAAGATGTGAGGCAAGTAAGCCAAGAGGGCTTCATGCTTGCGATGAAAAAGAAGCAAGAGCGGCTGAGCTCCTCAAACTGGAACAAGATATAGAACAAATTAAAGAACGAAATAAGGCCCTAAGAGAAGGGCAGTAATTAAGCTCTATGATATGGATGTCCCTTAAGAATTTGTTGTGCCCTATAGAGTTGTTCCATTAACATTACACGAGCCAAAAGGTGTGGCCATGTCATTCGACCTAATGATAGGGTTTTCTTTCCTTTTGCTTTTATCACAGGACTTAGACCGTCCGCTCCACCAATGATAAAACTCGCTTTCCCTTGATGATGAAGTTGAATGTTATGAAGGAGATCTGCAAATTCTTGGCTGTCTATATTGTCTCCCTTTTCATCCATGAGAATTACATAGGATCCAGCAGGGATTGATTTAAGGAGGAGATCGTCTTTCCCTTCAAATTCAGAGAGTGTTAGTTTCCAGTCTAAGCGTTTGTGATACTCATCAAACAGTGTTTTGAGGGCTGCATCCTTGAGCTTCCCAATAACAGAAAGGTGGATGTTCATCTAAAAGTGAGACACTTGAGGGGATTCAAAATCGTGTTCATGACCCCACATCTTTTCCAGATTATAAAAGGCCCTTATTTCTGGTCGGAAAATATGGACAATAACATCAGCAGCATCTAGCAAAACCCAGTCACATTGTGGGATGCCTTCTATGTGAATATTCTTAACGCCCTTCTTCTTTAATTCTTCACGAAGAAGTTCAGCCATTGAACCAACTTGTCTTTGGGAGGTTCCTGAGGCGATGACAAGATAGTCAGCAATGGAAGACTTGCCCTTTAAGTCGATGACAACAATATCTTGAGCTTTCTTTGAATCAAGGAAAGTCTCAATAAAATCTTTTAAAGTCTTTGGTGTGAATGGAGTATGCAGTTGATGGATCCTTTCATTAATACTTGGGAATATGTATAAAAAACTCCCATTTGAAACGCAATAGGGGATGTATGTTGAACATAAAAAATGGTAATATGCAAATAAGAATAATTTGCATAGGGCAATATGGATAAGATTATTTCATTTTTTTTATACGTTTTAGTCAGCTTTAGTCTCAATGCGGCACCTCCCTTAAAAGTTGGAGTGATTGAGGGCCATCCCTTTGCATTCCAAGATGGAGAGGAATACTCTGGGATTGCTGTTGATCTTTGGAATGAATTAGCCTTAGGGTTAGGTCAAGCGTATGAAATTAAGACGCCCATTTATAAGGATTGGAAAACCCCATTTGAAGATCTTGCAAATGGGAAAGTGGATGTGCTTATAGGACCTATTTCGGTTACGTCTGATCGATTTATGCAGGGTGATTTTACACTACCTTATTTTATTGACAAAGTCATAGCGATTACCCCCTCTGATTATTTGCATAACACATTAATACTTATAAAACTTTTCTTCTATTCAGTTGGAACACTCCTATCTTTCTTTTTTGGGCTATTTTTCTTTTATATTATTCTTCTGTGGTACTATGAGAAGCAGCACGATCAGCGAGTTCCCAGAGGTTTTAGAGAAGGAGTCGCCTACTTATTTTGGGTGCACGTTCATATGGGACGTCACGATGAAGTTCCGAAGAGTAGTCCGGGTCGGTTCTTAATGTTATTTCAAAGGTCATTCTTCTATATTATTTTGATTGTTTTAAATGCAACGATGATATCGTTTGTTACAATCTCAGTACAGAAATATGCTTCTCCGATACAAAGTATTGGTGATTTAGAAAGGGAAAGAGTGGGGGCAACGAAATCTTCCCGTTCTTTGAAAACAGCTCAAGAACTAGGCATACATGCCATTGCGTTTGATTCTATAAAGGATGGTGTAGATGCTCTTCTTGCAGGTCAAATTCAATCCTTTTTAACAGATTTATCTCTCGCAGACGCTTATCTTCGGGATAATTCGATTCACGATTTGAGTGTCAGTAACTTTACATTAAAGTATGATGCTTATGTTTTTGTAACACGCATAGGAAGCCCTCTCTTAAGAGAGATTAATAAAGAAATGCTCTCCTTGAGAGCTAAAGGTACTCCGGATAAGATATGTAAAGGGTATTTAATTAAGGGAATCCGCAACTGCGATTTATAATAGATCAATCAAATGATTGTAATTTATCTCACTACTGTTATACTCGCGCTCAATGAGTAACTCAAGCTTAAGGGAGTCTTAAATGAAAAAGCTATTTATTTTTCTATTAATTGTAAGTTCTATTGTTTCAGAACTGAACGCTAAGTCAATCCAAGATTTGAAACAGGAAATTAATCTCGAGATGTGCCGCTCTGCTGAGCATCGTTTTTCCTTTGAGGCAGCCAATTGTACCTACTGTGCTAATGGAACAAAATATAATCCACAAACTTTTAAATGTGATGGACATCCAAATCCTTATGGGAAATGCTTGATTGATGACCATTATTATGCTGCAAAACTTGAATGCGTATATTGTGCAAAAGGATATCATTTTGATGAGATGTCAAGGCATTGTGTTGAAAAGGTGGAGAAGAAATAACGAACTATAAAAATAGGGGGGAAAAATCCCCCCTACTTACCATTAAACTCTCAACAATGAATCTTTAATCTAGAGCTTTTTTATAACTGGAAACTTTAGCTCTAAGCTAACTTTAGACATATTCACTGTGCTTACAAGATGAATTACTTCATAGTTGATATGACTTTTTTATGATGGTGTTATTAACTAAATAAAGGCCTTGACACGTTTGGGAGGAAAAGGTACTGAATGAGTCATTATTTGAACGTAAGCTAGTGTATTTCTATTCATATATTGGCTTTGAGAGAGATGAGAGAATCGAATGTTTGCAATCATTAAGACTGGCGGAAAACAATATAGAGTTTCTGCAAACGATATTATTAGAGTGGAAAAGCTCGCTGCTAATTCAGGAGAGATCATCGAGTTTACGGATGTCCTTATGATGGGCAAAAATGGAACAACAAAGGTGGGAACTCCCCTCGTTTCAAAGGCGAGAGTTGTGGGAACGGTTGTAGATCAAATCCGTGATGATAAAGTCATTATTTTCAAGAAAAAGCGTCGTCATAACTACAGGCGCAAGAATGGACATCGCCAATATTTAACGGTAGTTCAAATCACAGATATTTTAGGTGAGGGAGAATCCCCAAAACCAAAAGCTGCTGCTCCAAAGGTTGAAGCAACTAAGCCTGAAGTAAAAGCTGAGATCAAGAAGGCTGAGCCTAAAAAGGCTGCTCCTAAAGCAGAGATTAAGGCGGAAAAGCCAGTAAATAAAGCAGCCCCAAAGGCTACTAAAACAACGAAGACACCTTCGAAGAAGTAAGGAGACTTAAGAGATGGCACAGAAAAAAGCTGGTGGTAGTTCCCGTAACGGTCGTGACTCAGATGGTCGCCGTTTAGGTGTAAAGAAATTTGGTGGCGAAGTCGTTGCTCCAGGTAACATACTCATTCGCCAAAGAGGAACAAAATACTATGCTGGGACACATGTGGGGATGGGACGTGATCACACATTATATGCTCTCGAGGCAGGCCATGTTCAGTTTTCACGTGGTGCAAATGATAGAACTTTCGTTTCTGTCGTAAAGTAACATCAACACCTTTTTTTATTCGTCATTGCGAGGAGCAAAGCGACGAAGCAATTGATCTTCTTTAAAGATGGATTGCACACCCACTACGTGGGGTCGCAATGACGCCAGTTGAGCAGAGAACCCAATGAAATTCCTAGACGAAGCAAAAGTTTACCTAAAAAGTGGAGATGGTGGTGCGGGAGCCGTCAGTTTTCGTCGTGAGAAATTTATTGAGTTCGGGGGACCAGACGGAGGTAATGGGGGTAAGGGTGGAGACATCGTTTTTAAAGCTGTATCCAATCTCAATACCCTTATTGATTTTAGGTATAATCAACACTTTAAAGCAGAAAAAGGTCACCATGGTATGGGTGAAAGGCGAACGGGATCTGCTGGCAAAGATTTTATTATTCCTGTTCCTGTCGGTACGCAAATTCTTGCAGAAGATAAGGAAACGGTGCTTGCTGATTTTACAGAAGAAAAGCAAACACTTATTCTTCTCAAAGGGGGGGATGGGGGATTTGGGAATGAGCACTTTAAATCATCGACGAATAGAGCCCCCCGTAAATCGACTCCCGGTTGGCCTGGTCAAGAAATGTGGGTGTGGCTTAGACTTAAGCTGATTGCTGATGTTGGATTGGTGGGTTTACCAAATGCGGGTAAATCAACATTTTTGTCAGTTGTTTCTCGAGCTAAACCCAAAATCGCAGATTATCCGTTTACGACTCTCGTGCCCAATCTTGGAGTTGTATACGTCCATGATAAGGAATTTGTCATGGCAGATGTTCCCGGTTTGATTGAGGGGGCGCACGTTGGTGTGGGACTTGGAACAAGGTTTCTGGGGCATGTTGAAAGATGTAAAGCAATCATTCACTTGATAGATGGAACTCAGGAAGACGTTGGGGAAGCCTATAAAACAGTTAGGCATGAACTTGAGCTCTATGGACAAGATCTAGATAAAAAGCCGGAAATTCTATGCTTAAATAAATGCGACGCTTTAACGGATGAAGAAATTAAACATAAGGAAAAAATACTCAAGAAAATAAGTGGAAAAGAACTATATAAAATTTCAGCCGTTAGTCGTTCAGGGATAAATCAGATTTTAGAAAAAGCTCTTAAGTTAATCAGTACTGATTACTCGGAATAGGAACACATTCACGTTCGAAATTCTCCCGAATTAAATTACACAACTCCGAATTTTGTAAAGCGAACGCAATTGCTGCGCCCAGCATGACATTTTCAGGAATGAATTCACCGTTCACTTCAGGGAGGGATGTTTCAAATGTGCCATCTTTCTTTAGGATAATGGCTGCATCCCATTGTTCTAAAGTCAACGTTGTGGAAGACATAGATGTCATACTCCCTGAGTTTTCTTATTATTTAAATTCCCTTATAGAATCTCTACTCGGGTAGATCAAGTTTTTCTCTGAACTCTTGCCACTCTCTTTTACTCATTCCGCTTTCTTCTTGAGTAACGTGTTCTCCACGCAACAGTTTCTTTAACGTATTGAGCCCGTTCTTTGAGAAATGTGCTGCTTCTTTGCGGTATTGAACAAAGGCTTCATAGGTATGGGGAACCCATTTTTCGAGAATCTTAATCATAATATCTGCATATGCCCTGATTTCATACTGGGCGTGTGAGTCGGCTCTTAATGAGAGGAAGTGCATAAGATTATGAAGATCTATTTTCCAATACCACTGGGTATAAAAGTTCATGGATAAATTCATTCGTGCAAGTTCGCGTGCAAGTCCTTCTTTTTGAGGATCTAGAACATTTCCACTGATATCCTCATTAAGGAGCTCCTCATAGTGACTGTAAACCAGTTCTGAGTCTTTTTTGAGGAGATCCATGACATATTTGCCATAATCCCTTGATAGATTGTCTCCACGACCTTGCTTGTTTATGGAGGATTGCTTTGAGAGATGTTCTGGTGAGGGGATATAAAATTCCTTATCCAATATTGAATATCTGGCTGAGTATTCGTTCACGTTTGCCGTTCGGTGACGAATCCATTGTCTTGCCACAAACATAGGAAGTTTAATGTGGAACTTTATCTCACACATCTCAAAGGGAGTTGTATGGGAATGTCTAAGAAGATATTGAATGAGGCCTCGATCCTCCGATAACTTCTTTGTTCCTTTTCCATAAGATACACGTGCAGCTTGAACAATTGAACTATCATTTCCCATATAATCAATAACACGAACAAAACCATGATCGAGGACTGGCTGGGGTTTATATAAAATTTCTTCTAAACCTTCTGAAATATCTCTTCGTGTTGCATAGGTTTGAGTTTGATGATCATTGATCTCATCAGACTGTGTTTGTGTAAGTGCCATGAATACCTCTTTCTTTTCCAAATGATTAGTGCATTTGGGTGAGGGGCTCAAGAGGGATTTTTAAAGCTTATAGTTTTTAAACAAGAGCTTATTAGATATATAAGCTAAAATAGCCATACCAATACTCAGAAAAATTGAAAAAAAGCCTGTACCTAGCCATTTATCGAGTTCCGATAACCATAGGAATGTGGCGAGAGTTGCCAGGATGGTTCCTCCCCAGACAAAAATGATTGAGCGGTAAAAGTGTTGATATAATGCATACATGATAATAGCAGAAAGTCCTAATAAGGCAAAACCGAACAATGCAGAGTTGAGGTAAGCCCCAATTAATAAAGAGAAGAAGGCAGATTCACAGCTAAATAAAAATAAGACTGGCATGTTCTTTCCTCTTCACTTTTTTTATAAGTATACATGAAAATGCATGGATTGATGAATAAAAATCTTTCTAAGAATAGGAGCTGCATACTGAATAAAATTGTCTTGGGCTAGTTTTAAGAGGAAGTAATACTTATTACATTTAAGCAAATTATGTAAAGGTTTTGTAATTACAACAGTTTGAATTTGTTTATATTATTTTACTAAAGTGCTTTCGAGTTTTTATGATACGTACCCAAAAAATTAAATTAGATATTATCAGAGACACTTGCAATCTTAAAAAATATTATACTTACCAACTAGGCTCAAAAAAAATCATTTAAACTGATGAAGAATGCAATAATTCCTAATCCTCATCCACATTCTTTTGTGCATCTGGTGGATTAGAGGGAGCTGAATCAGCAAAAGTAGCTCTATCGCCAAACATAAGTTTTTGTAAGTGCTTTTCTAGCTTTGCGTTCCCCTTTTCATCAAAGGTCACCTTATAGACTTGATCATAAATATTGTGGGGCCAAAAGCCTGGATCTTCTGCACCGAGTGCAATGGATAAAGGACGAATATTATTGTGTTCCCAGCATATTAAAATACAGGCATTATCATATTTGGGATTTGTCAAAAGCTCATTCGCTAAATCTTTTGTTTGTTTTGGTTTAAAGTCGATATTCAAGGTCTTCTTTAAGTGATTGGCTGTCGGAGCGCATGTTTCAATGTTTCTCACAGAAGAATCACTCTCAACGAGTCCTGCTGCAAAAACATAAGAAGGTTCAGGATTGTTATAAAGAGGGTTTCCTGAAAAAAAATAAGGAAGTGCGGCTGCTCTCTCATATCCCTTTTGATCTAGGTGATTGAGTCCAGGTATTTTTTCCGCGTGTCGAATAATAATAACTGATTTTGGTATACTCCAAACAGAAGCATTGAAAAGGCCGAGATACACAATTGATAACCACAAAAGCATTCTAAATCGCACGGTGCTTTCCTTTCTTGTGTGACTTATGCTTTTTCTTCGGATGTTGAGGGTGTACGTTTTTTACTTTCTTATGTTTTGGTTTTGCAGACTTTGCCTTCTTTTTCTGAGGCTTTGTTGCTTTTGTTTTAATTATTTTGGGTTTGGCGTAACTTGAGTCTATAACTTCGAGGAGAGCATCCAAGGATTCAACTTCCTCATCCAAGCCTTGAAGGTTGCCTTCCCCAGTTAAATACGTTGCTTTTTGTATAGGATCTTCCATGGGTAGTGAGTTATCGACGATGGGATCCACTGTGTTAATAATATCTCCAATAGATGTATATCTATCCATGTTTTGGGGTTTTTTGCCCTTTATATTTTTATGAGTTGCTTCAAGAAGCTTAACCATTTGTTTGTCACGAGATTTTGCAGAAGTTCCTCCCATAACAACAGCTATAATGCGTTTATTATCACGGACCATAGATGCAGCTAAATTAAATCCGGAGGCATTTATGAAGCCAGTTTTTATGCCATCCACACCGGCTATTTTGCCAAGGAGATGGTTGTGATTACGGTGCTTCTGTCCTTTATAAGTAAAAGTTTGTTCCTTAAAAAATGCAAACTCCTTTGGAAAATGCTTATAAAGAGCATGGGAAAGTGTGGCCATATCTCGAGCTGTTGTGATCTGTTGTTTATGAGGAAGGCCAGAAGCATTCTTAAAGACCGTATTGGACATGCCTAGAGCCCGAGCTTGCTTCGTCATCAGGACTGCAAATTGAGCTTCTGATCCATTCCCCAACGCTTCTGCTATAGCAACTGCTGCATCGTTTGCTGACTTCGTTACCATTCCCAGAATGGCTTGTTTCACCGTTATTGTGCTTCCTGGTTTTAGATACAACTTACAAGGCGATTGGACAGAGGCGTGTTTAGAAACGTAAAGAGGTTGATTGTATGATAGTTTCTTTTCTTTAAGAGCTTTAAAGGTTAAATAGAGAGTCATCATTTTCGTAAGTGACGCGGGGTGTGTGATCGTGTCCGCATTTTGTTCATGATGAATCTTGCCTGTTTCTCCACACATAACGATGGAGGCACTCTTAATAGCTTCAGCTGATGAAACGGAAGCAAACGTAAATATTGTTATGAGGCATAGAATGTTTTTATAAAATTTTAGAAGTCCCTGCACCGCTTTCCTTTCTCTATAATTTTATGATAACTTTATATATAACACACGATTTAAGTTTGTTTGTCTAGTGTTGAGAGGAATTTTTATTGCATACTGTGAAAAGCATCCTTTATAACTATCGAAATTATAATAGATAAAAACAAGGAAAAGTTTAGATGATTGTAGTCTTTGGCTCACTAAATATCGATATGGTTATGCGTGTTGAACATATGCCAAAAGTAGGTGAAACAGTTCTATGTCCAAGTTATCGAGTCATTCCTGGAGGAAAGGGCGCTAATCAAGCGGTTGCTGCAGCTAGGGCTGGATCTGAGGTTAAGCTCTTTGGTAAAGTCGGTGAAGATGAGTTTGGACGAATGATTCTTGCCTCATTAAAAGAAGCTAATGTTGATACCACTGGTGTTAAGATCACAAATGAATCCTCAACAGGATGTGCGTCTATTTGGGTTGATGATCGTGGGGAAAACATGGTCATTGTTGCGAGTGGTATTAATTCGTTTTCACAACAAAAAGACGTTCCTGACTTCCTTCTTGCGCGAGAGAATACTCTGTTACTGCAAATGGAAACTCCCTTAGGTGAAAATTTAGGTATCATTAAGCGGGCTAAGAAAATAGGCACGAGAATTATCTTAAATTTGGCTCCTGCCCATGATGTTCCTATCGATTTAATTAAAAGCTTAGATTACTTAATCGTTAATCAAATAGAGGCCACAACGTTGGCTCTAAACTTAGGTTTTGACGTTATTTCTCCCTCAGTTGCTGCTCGCAGAATTGCAGCTAATTTTGGTATTACATGTGTTGTAACCTTGGGAAGTCAAGGGTCGATTGCCTGTGCGCGTGAGGGGACCTGGGAAGTTAAAGCGATGGAAATCAATGCCGTCGATACAACCGCAGCAGGGGATGCATTTGTAGGGGTGTTCGCTTCAAGCATTGATTCCGGTATGGATTTGCCAATGGCTTTGAGGCGCGCTTCGGTTGCCAGTGGGCTTGCATGCCTTACAATAGGCGCACAAGTCAGTTTACCTACGACAGATCAAATTGAGGAGAATATTAAAAATGTTCCTCTCCCAAGGCAGATTGCATAAGGCATGATCAATTTAGAAGGTCTTTCATCTCCTCGTTCTTCTCTTGAAACTCTGCAATCGCAGAATGAGAAGCTTTTGATAGAGGCTTCCTTAAAGGAGTTAGAAGACGTTTCACTTCATCGTCCACTAATTGCATCAAGGGCTACACAATGGATTGATGACGTCAGACAAACGCCATTGCAGGCCTTCAATATCCAACGTTTTCTTCAGGCTTTTCCATTAACCCAGAAGGAAGGCCGTTCCCTGATGGCTTTAGCGGAGGCTTATCTCCGAATACCAGATCGCTATACGGCTAAGCTTCTGCTTAAAGATAGATTAGAAGATCATACCTGGAGCTCTTCCAGCGATGATAAAGTTATTGAGATGTCTAGGCGAGGCTTAGATCTGATTAACTATGTTCAATCGAAGTCGTGGGGAAGCTACTTTGAGGGGCTAACCCTCAAGACTTTTCAAACTTTTATGCGCTTTATGAGTCGCGAGTTTATTCTCGGTCAAACCATTGAAGATGCTGTAAAGCGTAGTCTAAAATTCCAGGATGATCGTTTCTCCTTTGATATGTTAGGGGAGGGAGCACGAACGTACTCTATGGCAAAAGCTTTCAAGGAAGCCTACGGCCACGCGATTGAGGTACTGGGTGATCAAAAGAAGGAAGGGCTTACCTTCTTTGAAAAGAACAGTATTTCCCTCAAACTATCGGCTTTGCATCCTCATTATAATGTGGCTCATCACGCCCAGGTTATGGATGAGCTATTGCCTATCCTTGTTGAGCTGTGCGTCAAAGCAAAGCATGCGGATATAGCTCTCACCATCGATGCTGAGGAAGCCTCGCGTCTTGAGCTTTCATTGGATCTGATTGAGAAAGTCTTAATGTCTAAGGAACTCAAGGGATGGACAGGATTTGGTCTTGCTGTACAAGCGTATCAAAAGCGCTCACTTGCTGTTGTTGAGTGGGCGAAAGAGCTTTCATATGCTTGTGAAGCTCCAATAATGGTGCGCCTTGTGAAAGGCGCCTATTGGGATACGGAAATCAAAATAGCGCAAGTTGGTGGATATCCTGATTATCCTGTCTATACGCGCAAAGCAGCAACCGACCTTTCCTATTTAGCCTGTGCGAAGGAACTCTTGAAATGGAGTGGGGCGTTATACCCCCAATTTGCAACCCACAATGCTTTTACAGTATCAGCCATTCTTGAGATGGCTAAAGGGCGTACAGATATTGAATTCCAACGACTTCAGGGTATGGGAGTTGAGCTTTATAAGGCTGTCCGTAAGGAATACCCTGTGAAATGTCGGGTGTACGCTCCTGTTGGAGATGATAAGGATTTGCTGGCTTACCTTGTGCGACGTTTGCTGGAGAATGGGGCGAATTCCTCTTTTGTTCATAAGATCTATGATAAATCAACTCCTCCTCAGGAAATCCTTGGTGATCCGTGGTCTTTCTTTGAGGCACATGATCCAGCTAAGAATCCTAAGATTCCTTTGCCAAAGGATTTGTATGGCCCAGAGCGTAAGAACTCTCGAGGGTGTGATTTGAGTGATAAGGCAACATTATTGGATTTAGCAAAGACCGTCATTGCAAAGAAGGGCGAAGCCCCAACTCGCAATGACGACCTAATTGACCTAGAAAAAGCGCTTAAAACAGCCTCAAAGCATGCAGAAGAATGGGACCTCACGCCGGTTGAAAAGCGTGGTGAAATCCTTAAGCGTGCAGCACAGATCCTGGAGGAAAAGCGAGGGCTGTTCCTCAATCTTCTGATAGAGGAGGGCAAAAAGACCCTGCCTGATGCTGTATCTGAGCTTCGAGAAGCTCAAGATTTCTGCCAGTATTACGCTGCTGAAAGCCTTAAACACTTTGCTGCGCCGAGAGACTTGCAAGGACCTACGGGAGAGTTGAATCAACTGATCCTGAGAGGGCGAGGGGTCTTTGCATGTATCAGTCCATGGAACTTCCCGCTGGCCATTTTTATGGGCCAAGTAACAGCAGCCCTTGCGTCAGGGAACGCGGTAATCGCAAAGCCCGCTTCACTCACGCCCCAGATCGCAAACGTCGCTGTAGAAGTATTATATGAAGCTGGAGTGTCTAAAGAAATTCTTCATATTATTCAAGGTCCTAGCAGTGTTATCGGAGCCCCTCTTGTTGCGGACCCAAGAATTAGTGGCGTTGTCTTTACAGGCTCAACGGGAGCTGCACAGCAGATCAATCGAATATTGGCAGAACGACCTGGGCCGATTATCCCTTTTATTGCGGAGACAGGTGGCATTAATGCCATGATCGTTGACTCCTCAGCCCTTATTGAACAAGTGGTTGACGATGTGATTTCTTCAGCATTCCAAAGTGCAGGGCAACGCTGCTCCGCCCTAAGGCTCTTGATTATTCAAGAAGATATCTATGAGCCCACTCTTGCTATGCTTCAAGAAGCTATGGAAGCCCTTCATGTGGGGGATCCCTCAAACCTTTCTACAGATGTGGGGCCTGTCATTGATAAAGCGGCCTACGGTGATATAGAAGCTTATATTAAGAAGCATAAATCCTTTGCGCGTACAAAGCTTGGAAAACTCAAGGGGAACTATGTTGCACCGACCATCATTGAAGTTAAGCATATCTCAGATGTGAAACGGGAGGTGTTTGGCCCTCTACTTCATGTAACCCGTTACAAGGGTGATAAGCTTGAGCAAACAATTCAAGAGCTGAACCAGCTCGGCTATGGCCTCACAATGGGTGTTCAAAGCCGAATTGAACGATCGGTCAATTTTGTGAGAAAACAAGGGGCTGCAGGCAATCTCTATGTCAATCGCAACATCATTGGTGCCGTCGTTGGTGTCCAACCCTTCGGAGGGGAAGGGTTATCAGGAACTGGCCCGAAAGCCGGAGGCCCATACTATCTGCCCCGTTTCGCTGTCGAACGAACGTTTAGTTATAACATTATGGCCAGCGGCGGAAATATTTCACTGCTGAATTTGGAAGAGTAGAAAAAATCCTTCTCAACCAAGTTGCAAGACAATTCTGAGAGTTTTGTCTAGGTCTAATACAAAGACCTTTGTGTTATTTTTTTAGTCTTCTTCCCAACCTTCAAAAGCAATGGCATCCCACTCTTTAAGTTCTTTTTCAATTTCTTCATCTTGGCTTGCTTCTAAATAGGCCTGATAAAGCTCTTCTTCTTTAGTCAATTTCTCTCTCACAGCTTCACACACAAATTTGCTCATTTGACGAGAAGAAACTGAATGTTTCAAGTTTAAATATAATTCATCATTTATGGTAATGCAAATGGTACGCATGGTTCAACCCTTATGTCGTAATATAAGACATATTATAGAGAATTTGCAATATAAAGAAACGACCGCCTTTTGAGCGGTCGTTTCTTTATTTCTATATCCTAGAAGAAATTTACTTTTTCAGACTAGAAAGAAATGCCTCAACATGCGGCAAAAGATTTTTGCGCATTTGACTTTCATCCCATAGTTTTGTTGGAACACCATCTACCATGATCATCTCCAACTTACTTTCATCTAAAACAGCTGGTTGGTCATTTCCTGTGGATAACAATGCTTTCAGTGGCAGAAGTGTAAAATCCCTAAACCTACCTTCAAAATCATTTTTCCTATTATCAAATGTCTGTTGAGATATCTGATTGAGCTGAGCAACAAGCGTATTGGCCATATCAAAATCTACAGATATAAAAACAGGAATTGTCACAGCTGGTCCCCATTCTTTGCCTCCTTCTGAATAAGCAAACTTTCCTGTTTGTACACATGATAGGTCAACCTTAGAAAACAAATTGTAGAGAGCTGTATTAGCAGGCCCTTTAACGAGTGCTTGAAATGAGCTTTCAAATGAATGATCTTTTGGGAGTCCAAACCCAAAAGAGGCTTTAAGAGCGCCATGGGTAGGTCTATATTTACCATCCACAAGTCTTGGATCATAGTCTTTGCAGAGAAGAAGGAAATCACCTTCTGATGTGTGCATAACAACTAAAGCTTGGTTTGACGGGGATGGCCCTTCTTTACCAATAAGAACTTGTTCAGGATCAGTCTCGGAAACACCAATTGTTTGGGGTAAAGCTGGTGTCATGCTTTTTGTAGCGTCCCAAGATTGAACAGGCTTTGGTTTCTTGGGAGATGTACTCTCTTCTTTTGGCAAATCTCCGTTACGTCCTCTCATGGCTTGAGCATTATTCGTTTGCATAGCGACTAAAGATAGTACAAATAATGAAGATACAGTATTAAATAATGATAAATGTGTCATAATAAATTCTCCTGGTTAATAAAATACATTTGTAATAGATATAATAAAACTAAATACTCTTTTCAAGATTTAGTTTTTCGTCTCGATTATATCCCAAGTTTCAGCATGGGACACACGAAGCCTTTCACGATAGATTTCCACCCTCTCTATATGCCCTGCAAATTCGGGAGCTCTTTTCTTGAAATCTTCAATAGATTCGTCCTCATTCCTGCGAGGATGAGAGAAGGGGTGCTCACCATTCTCCATACTTGGAATCCAAGCTTTGAAGCCTTGAGCGCGGTGAATGTTGTAATCTTTTGAATTTTCTTCAATCGTAACTTCTAACTTGGGAATAGGGACGAGACCAAAAGCATCAAACACAATTGTAGGATCCATAAACTTTGTTTTATAGCCTGACCATTGTTGATGTCGAAACTCAGCATCAAGCAGGTTCTTAAAGGTAGCTTTAGAAACTAAAGGTTCCAGCTTTGAAAGATAGTCTTTATAGGAAGGAAAAAGGTAGCCATCACAAACCATGGCATATTCTACTGTATTCGAGTCCACAATGCGTAAGGCACTAAAATGGGGATTGTCTGGGTTTGACGCAAAGTTAATAAACTGTAGGGTTGCATCTCTATCTATTCCTTCATTCCAGGATGGACGCCACTTACGATCAGGATTATTAAAAGGTGGAAAATTCATGGGTTGACGAAAACCCATAACCGTCACGTCTAAAGACGGAAGAAGATCAGGGGCTTGCCTTTGAATCTCTGAAAGAAGTTTGAGACTTCCCCCATTGAGAACGTAAACAAGCTTGCCTTCAGATTGTTCTTTCCTCATGGCTTCAATGACAGCGCGTGAGCCGGTCTCTTTGTTAATTCTATGAATGTATTTTTCATCCTCTTGGCAATGGTCTTTTCTAAAGTTCCCATAGTAAGGATTGTAGGTAGGATTTGCTGAGAGATCACCCTGAATGACGTTGATTTTTACTTTTAAGTGATCAGCCAAGGGAAACAAGACCGTAGCTGTGTCTTGGGCTCTGTATCCAAAGATTGGCTGTGTTTGAGGTGCAGCAGAATAATGCTGCCGTATATCGACACAATTGTCATCCTTTAAAGAAGTTCCATCTTCAATCGCGCGGCAGACAACATTTACAGTTTTCTCATTTGCTTCGTCATCTGTTACGAAATACTGGCTCACAAGAGCTCCATATTCAGAAGCCAAAAGGAGACTCTCCATAAAGGCTTGAATACTATCTGCGTCCGTAAATACATCATTCACGTTAAAGATAGCTACTTGACGTTTTTGAGCCAAAGCATCAGCCAGAGTTGGATTCGCTTTCGCAATTGAGGCGAAAGAGAATAAAATCAATAGAGAAGTAAATAGGTTTTTTAAATAACTCATCGTGTAGTCCTTTACTCTAATTGCCAGTTAACAGGTAGGTTATTCGTCCGACGAAATGCTATGACTGGATTAAATCTTGCTTGAGTTGTTGAGTTCCATGTCTGCACCATTCTTAAGTTAGGTAAAGCTTGAATTCCAGATACATCACCAAGATTTCTCAAGTTGTGTAACGTTAATTCATGAAGAGCTGTTAAGCCTGCGCAAAAGTTAAGATTCGGAACGACTTCACCAAAATTACTAATCCAAAGTTTTTCTAATCTTATGAAAGTTGCCAATTGGGTTAAATCTCTTCCTTGATCAAAAGTGCACTCGGAAAGGGTGAGTGATATAAGTCGTGGACAATGTGATAGTAGAGTAAATACATCGGCGCTGATATGGGTGCCTTTAAGGAAAATGACTTCCTGGACTCTATCACTTTGTGCCCTAATTTGGTGCATTATCACATCAGTTGGAGTGCCCCATTTAAATTTAAGACGTGACCTTGCATCAACGACTATATCCAAGAGTCCACTTTGCGTAGCTGATAATGCTAGAGCGCCTTTGCCATCTGTGCGAGCTACAACCATTCCAAGAACTTCGGGAGGTAGAACATGAAAACCAACTGGTTCTTCTTCCTCAGATTCATTTCCTTCGTCAATTGCTTTCGCCCTTTTTGTGTTGCTCTCAGCCTCACAGGTGCAATTGGGATCATTGCAGGCAAAGGAGAGAGTGCTTGTGAATGTGCTGAGTAAAAAAGCGATTAGGAGAACAAACTTATTCATCATAAAACTCCATAATAAATTATAAATAGAAGTAGTAACTATAATTAAGGAAGTCAAGGGTCCTGTTTTTTTATTCAATCAAATTCATTGCAACTCGTGAATATTCGAAAGGTACAAAAAACAGATTTTCCTAATTGTGATTACCATCAACTTTATCAATCAACTCTTTTACTACGCCGGCTGTTGCAGGGTTATCTGATGGAGAAATCAGAAGATGCTTTTCACCATTTTTTGGTGTTATTTCTAAAAGCACCAAAGATTCTTTGTCCTCATATTTAAGCCAGAGCTCAACGACATGAGCAGTTGTTTTGCTTCCCTTGGCATCGAATTCATATGCTGAAAGTCCTGCATACTTGCCATTTTGAAGAAATTCTGAATAAGAATCAATTAAAATGGGAGAACCCCCTTTAACTGGTGAGCCCAACAGTGACACGACCTCTTTGTTCCTATTCAAATTATCATAAATTTTGATGTTTTGTTTATTAGATTCAATTATACCAATTGTTAAAAAAGCTCCAGCGAGTAACAGAACAATAAGTGCAAAGACACCGGCGGCAATATTCCATTTTCTTTGTTTCTTTAGAAAGAGGTTAACGTCTGTAATATTAGAATTTTCCCATGCCCATTGGTTTCCTTTTACACCCAGAACAAATGCCATTACAAAACCAACAATAGGGATTAATGTGAGTAAGCTAATCCAGACATTGTTGAATATTCCCCAGATCCAACAAAAGACAAATGCTCCCCAATTCCATCTCAAGATGCTGTTAGGTGTTTCTTTTTTATTCTTATTCTTAGTCATTAGGTGAGCACCTTTATTGATTACGCCGTCTTCCTCACCAATGGTTTATACTTCAACCTATGCGGTTGATCGGCATCCATGCCGAGGCGTCGCTTGTGGTCTTCCTCGTAAGCTTGATAGTTTCCTTCAAACCATTCCACATGGCTGTTGCCTTCAAAGGCGAGGATATGGGTTGCGATACGGTCTAGGAAGAAGCGGTCGTGGCTGATAACGACTGCACAACCTGCAAATTCGAGTAGTGCGTCTTCAAGGGCACGGAGTGTTTCGATATCTAAATCGTTTGTTGGTTCGTCAAGAAGCAGAACATTGACGCCCGTCTTCAGCATTTTCGCGAGATGGACGCGGTTCCTTTCTCCTCCAGAAAGTTGGCCAACCTTCTTTTGTTGGTCGGATCCTTTAAAGTTAAAGCTGGCACAATAAGCACGGCTTTGCATCTTGCGCTTACCGAGTTCGATCTCATCATGACCACCGGAGATTTCTTCCCACACAGTTTTCTTATCATCGAGTGAATGTCGGGATTGATCAATATAGCCTAGGACGACTGAGTCACTTACTTTGAATGTTCCTTCACCTGGTTCTTCAGAACCTGTGATAAGTTTGAAGAGGGTGGTTTTACCGGCACCATTCGGGCCGATGACCCCCACGATTCCGCCTGGTGGGAGCTTGAAACTTAAGTCATCAATGAGTAAGCGGTCACCAAAGCCTTTGGAGAGGTTCTGAGCCTCAATAACATTATTCCCCAGACGTGGGCCTGCTGGGATGATGATCTGAGCTGTATCTTGTGTCTTGCGGGCATCTTGTGCGAGAAGATCTTCATAAGATTGAATACGGGCTTTACTCTTTGCTTGCCGCGCTTTTGGTGATTGGCGTATCCATTCAAGCTCTCGCTCAAGTGTCTTTTGACGGGCTGTTTCTTGTTTACCTTCCACGGCCAGACGCTTTTGCTTTTGTTCAAGCCAAGCGGAATAATTCCCTTCAAAAGGAATACCTTGGCCACGATCAAGTTCAAGGATCCACTTCACAACATTATCGAGGAAATACCGGTCGTGAGTGACAAGAATAACCGTTCCCTTGTATTCCTGAAGGTGGCGTTCGAGCCAGGCGACCGACTCTGCGTCCAAATGGTTTGTGGGCTCGTCAAGAAGGAGGATATCAGGATGCTGAAGGAGAAGCTTACATAAAGCGACTCGGCGTTTCTCGCCACCTGAGAGTTTGGATACATCCGCATCTCCTGGAGGGCAACGGAGGGCGTCCATAGCAATATCGACCTGACGATTGAGATCCCAGGCATTCACAGCCTCAATCTTGTCTTGAAGTTCAGCTTGCTCAGTAAGGAGAGCATTCATTTCATCATCTGACATGGGCTCAGCGAATTTCGCACTAATAGCTTCAAAACGATCAAGGAGTCCTTTCGTTTCAGCCACCGCTTCCATAACGTTTTCTTGAACAGTAAGATTTGGATTGAGCTCAGGTTCTTGAGAAAGATATCCAACAGTTGTTCCTTGAGCGGCCCAAGCTTCACCGTTAAATTCCTTATCCATGCCTGCCATGATTTTCATGAGGGTTGATTTACCAGCGCCATTGACACCAATAATTCCTATTTTTGCTCCAGGATAAAAAGACAGCCAAATGTCTTTAAAGACTTCGCGACCTCCCGGATAGATTTTGGTGAGGCCCTTCATTACGTAAATATACTGGTTTGTAGTCATGTGTATTTCCTTAAATGGTGGGCCCGGCAGGACTCGAACCTGCGACAACTCCGTTATGAGCGGAGGGTTCTAACCAACTGAACTACAGGCCCAAAAAGATTGTCCTTAACATACCGGAATTACGGAAGGGGTCAAGGGGAAATGGTAATGGGAAAATCAATCCTTGAGATTATTTATTTTTACCATTTCCAGAAGACAGAGTAGCATTTAAAAATTATTCAGAGGTTGTCTGAAGGAGTTATAAACGTAAATTCCATCTTCCACACATCAGAAATCTGCGTCATGGAGAGAAATTTCGTTTGTTTCACACCATTATACACGGTGCTAGCACGCTCAGAAATTATTTTTTGGAAAAGTTTTTCGGTTTGTAGGTTTCCATCTTCTATTTTTATATTTTGGAGCTTTGGGCTGCTTGCTTTGCGAATTTTTACAGCACGATCATAAACAAGAAAATTCAAGGCATCCGTAATTGTCTGAGCATACTCGGCTTGGTCTTCTTTCCCATCTTCAGAAAAAATGAGAATTTCCATAGCACGTGAGCTAGATCTAACGACGATTGAAGCCCAAGGATTTTGCTCTAGTCCATTGAAATCTTGGGACTGCTCGTTTAGTTTAGTGCGGTTAGGAGTTACATAAAAGGATTCGTCAGATGACTCACCATAGTTTTCAAAGTAGTTAAGATGGAGCACAGCAGATGATGTATGTAAAGCATCTGTAGGAGTTATATGTTCAACTGTTGCAGCTGAGAGGGTCTTTCCAAGAAGGCTATGTCTTACGTTATAATTTTTATCTTTTTGTTTCAAGTAAGTAGCCGTTTGAGTCTTAAAAACGGGGCCACGACGTGTGTAGTTTTCTCCATCATCCCAAGCTTGGGCTGTTGATAATGTTAGGCCTGCTATTAATAATGTATATATAGATTTCTTCATAGTAACACCTTTCCAATTGATTACCAATCTCATTGGTATAGATTTTTACTTTTTACGTCAACTATTCGTCACTTTTGTTTATATAAATAATAATCATATTAATTTGTATTATGATATATTTTATGTTAATATGTAGTGTATAGATTAATACACTAAATATGCTAATTTATTAAGGGTTGGTGAACATGAAAAAGTATGATGGTTATGCTTTGATTACAGGTGGTAATAAAGGAATCGGTTATGCAATTGCTGAGCAGCTTGCCGAAAACAATTATAATCTCGTTCTAGTTGCGACACATGAGAATGATCTTGAGCGAGCAAAAGAGCATCTGTCGAATAAATATAATGTCGACGTACAAATCTTACCAAAGGATCTCTCTCAACCAAACTCAGCGCATGAAGTCTTCAACTTTGTTGAGGAAAAGGGAATCCATGTGGCGCTTTTAGTTAACAACGCAGGCTTTGGGGCATGGGGTACATTTGAAAAGTCAGACCATGAATCTGATGTTAAAATGGTTGAGGTTATGTGCAGGTCAGTCGTTGAACTCACCCATCTTTTCTTACCAAACATGATAGCAAAGAAAGAGGGAGGAATAATCATCATCTCAAGTTTAGCCTCGAGACAACATTTTCCGAATTTTGCTCTCTATTCCGCTTGTAAGAGTTTTGAAGCGAGTTTTGGAATCACTCTAAATTTTGAACTTAAATCAAAAAATATCGATGTTCTTGTAGTAAGCCCTGCTGTGACTGAAACAAAATTCTGGGAACGAACAGGGTGGGATATGGATCTAATGGAGAAAACCATGTCACATCCCTTTGCCTTGAAATACATTAATCCTAAGCGTGTAGCAAAAGAAGCCGTTAATGGTTTGGGAAAAAAGGTCGAGGTTTTTACTGGGAACATATTAGATAGGTTCTTATTTTATTCGACCGCTTTTCAGCCCTTAAAGGTTGAAAGATGGATCAAGCGATTGTATTTGAAGCATGTTTATAAAATAAAATATTAGGCGTTTATTTTTTTTGTAAGGTTCGTTGATAGCTAATCACTTATGAGATTTCAACTCAATAAATTTCTTAATCGATTGATAACTTATTTCTGATTAAATAAGCCTAGCATGTCTAGACCTACCATTTAAGTTGGTTGGAGAGAGAGAAATGGAATATAAAATATACGCAATTTTATTTGTTATTTGTCTTTTTCTCAGTATGCTTATATCTTTATATTTTGGCCGTAAATACGTCGATTGGCAAGAGCGTTATGGTCACAAAAACCCAAAAACTGTAAATGCTATGGCCGAAGGGGCAATATTTGCGCTATTAGGTTTACTTGTCGCATTTACTTTTTCAACAGCTTCGCAAAGGTTTGATGGACGAAGGGCTTTAATTATTGAAGAAACCAATGCTATTGGAACAGCCTATCTGCGACTGGATTTGTTGCCATCTGACCTCTCATTAACAATAAAAAGTGAATTTAAAGAATATATTAGAAAACGCCTTGAACTATATAAAAGAATATCTGAACCGACGGCAGCAAAACAATCTCTCATAGAATCCGAAGAGTTACAAAAAAAAATTTGGGATAAATCCTTGAAAGGGTGCAGCGAATCACAAGAGTCGTATAGTTGCATGTTACTCCTACCCGCGTTAAATAATATGTTTGATATAGCAAATACAAGACTTAATCATACTCAAATTCACCCACCTGTCGTCATTTTCTTATTTTTGATTGGTTTAGCTCTACTCAGTTCCTTCCTAGCTGGGTACAACTTTACTATCAACAAGAGCACTGGCGGTATATACGTTCTTAGTTATTCTTTCGTTATTACGTTGACCATATACCTTATAATTGACATGGAATATCCAAGGCTTGGGTTAATAAGAGTCGATTCATTTGATCAAATATTAATGGATATAGAAAAATCTTTATCCTCTAGGGAGAATTCAAATGCAGGTTAAAGGCTTCAAAATCATTTGTTTTGTTTCCGTTTAATAGAATAAAGGGTTATTTTTTCCAATTCTCCTGTCAACAACTAGTTCAAAATGATAGGTTGAGGATACTAAAATTTTTTTGTTAAAGGATCGGCAAGAATAACTAAAATTCATAATATTCCCAATTGACAGAAGCTCTTAAATCTCTTATCTCCTGATAAGTATTTGTCCGGAGGGATGGCCGAGCGGTCAAAGGCAGCAGACTGTAAATCTGCCGACGTACGTCTACGCAGGTTCGAATCCTGCTCCCTCCACCACAGATACATTAATGAGTGCGGGTGTAGCTCAATGGTAGAGCTCCAGCCTTCCAAGCTGGCTATGAGGGTTCGATTCCCTTCACCCGCTCCAAGTTATTTATGATGAACCTTGATATATAGAGGAACAAAGCCATGGCAAAAGAGAAATTCGAGCGGACGAAACCGCATTGTAACATCGGAACGATTGGTCACGTAGACCATGGTAAGACGACGCTGACAGCGGCGATCACAAAGGTATTGTCAGAGCAAGGTGGGGCAAGCTTCACAGCTTATGACCAAATCGACAAGGCACCAGAAGAAAAAGCTCGTGGTATTACAATTTCCACAGCTCACGTTGAGTATGAGACAAAGAACCGTCACTACGCACACGTTGACTGCCCAGGCCATGCTGATTACGTCAAGAACATGATTACTGGTGCGGCTCAGATGGACGGCGCAATCCTCGTCGTAAGTGCTGCAGATGGTCCAATGCCACAAACTCGTGAGCACATTCTTCTTGCACGTCAAGTCGGTGTTCCAGCGCTTGTTGTGTTTATGAACAAAGTTGACCAAGTGGATGACCCAGAACTCCTTGAGCTCGTTGAGATGGAAATCCGTGAACTTCTTTCATCCTACGGCTTCCCAGGAGATGATATTCCCATCGTTAAAGGATCCGCTCTTTGCGCCCTTGAAGGTCGTGAAGACCCGATTGGAAAAGATGCGATCAACAATTTGATGACAGCTGTTGACACATATATCCCACAACCAGAACGCGCGATTGACAAGCCATTCTTGATGCCAATTGAAGACGTGTTCTCAATCTCAGGACGTGGTACTGTTGTAACCGGTCGTGTTGAGTCCGGTGTTGTCAAGGTTGGAGAAGAGTGCGAAATCATTGGCCTCAAGCCAACAGTGAAGACAACAGTTACTGGCGTTGAAATGTTCCGTAAGCTCCTTGATCAAGGTCAAGCAGGAGACAACGTTGGAGCGCTTCTCCGTGGAACAAAACGTGAAGACGTTGAACGTGGTCAAGTTCTCGCGAAGCCAGGTTCAATCACACCACACACGAACTTTAAGTGTGAAGCCTACATCCTGAAGAAGGAAGAGGGCGGACGCCACACGCCATTTTTTGCGAACTACCGTCCACAGTTTTATTTCCGTACAACGGACGTAACAGGAACAGTAAAGCTCCCATCCGGAGTAGAGATGGTGATGCCCGGCGACAACATTGCGATGGAAGTCGAGCTGATTGCACCGATTGCGATGGACGAAGGACTCCGTTTCGCGATTCGTGAAGGTGGTCGTACGGTCGGTGCAGGCGTCGTCGCTTCGATCATTAAATAGTAATTAGTGATTGGTAATTGGTTATTAGAGCGTTCTAATCACCAATTACTAATAACTAATCGCTAAGATACAGGAGAGTAGCTCAACTGGCTAGAGTACCGGTCTCCAAAACCGGGGGTTGTGGGTTCGAGTCCCACCTCTCCTGCCACTGTTTACCAGATCAAAATATATTTTCGTGAGTTCGTGGGCAAGAGGAGAAACTCACGTTGCTTTATGAGCTTTTGATAAACTCACTGTCATACTTGTGTCATCAGGAGAATCAGCGCCAAGCAAATCCAGAGGTCAATCTAGTTCGAGCCAAAATGATCGTCCCTGAAGAGAGATGGCTCAATAAATTCTTTTTCAACCGACGAAGCTTCATTCTTAGAATTATTTGCCACCCGACTAAGGAACACCAACACTATCCACCATCTCATCAATTGTTAATACGTCACTTGGATTTGTATCTTGTGCTAAAAGAATGGATCCTAGAGAAGGATGATCAGAGAATGCGGATAGTAAAGTCTCTGCTTTAGCTGATGAATCAGCAACGTAGAGTGTAGCAGACACTGCGACGACTATGATTGCAATTGAATTGAGTTGAATTGACATTATAATAAACTCCATGTATTAAGTGTTTAATCTATTATAATAATAATAAATATAAATAAAAATGTCAAGTAAATATGAATCATTATTGATCCCATAGGTGTCATTGCGAGCAAAGCGGAGCAATCCACCTTTCTTCTTTTTAAGATGGATCGCCACGCCTATTATGTGGGCTCGCGATGATGAGTAATTTAGTAAGATTGCTTATTGGCTCCGCTCATCGCAATGACGATTCCTGGGAAATGTTGGACGCGAAGAAGTATTTGATCTTTTGATTTAACTCTGTTAGAAGAAAGGGTTATTAAACCCAGGACGAAGGAATATGGCTAGAACATCGCCCATAGAATTTATACGCCAAGTACGTCAGGAAGCCTCAAAAGTAACCTGGCCAACACGCAAGGAAACAATTGTTACGACCATTTTGGTTTTCATTATGGTTTTCATTTGTGCGATTTTCTTCCTCGTTATTGATAAAGTCTTATCGTTGATTGTGTCCTGGGTTTTAGGTTTGGGAGTGTAGGCCGATGACAGATAAATTTTTATGGTATGTGGTTAACGTCTATTCAGGGTTTGAGAAGAAAGTTGCTGAGCATATTCAGGAGCAAGCTCTCAAGAAGGGCGTTGCTGATCTGATTGAAGCCGTGCTTGTTCCAACTGAAGAAGTTGTTGAAGTCAAAAAGGGCGCAAAAGTAACGACAGAACGTAACTTTTTCCCAGGATATGTGCTGATAAAAATGCAACTTACGGATGATGTGTGGCATCTTATTCGTCACACTCCAAAGGTTTCAGGCTTTTTGGGTGCTCGTGGAAAACCCACACCCGTCAGTCAATCAGAGGTTGACAGAATCCTTGCACAAGTTCAAGAAGGTGTGAACAAACCGAAGTCAACAATTTCGTACGAGGTTGGTGAGCAAGTTCGCGTCTGCGATGGTCCCTTTAGTTCCTTTAATGGAATTGTGGAAGAAGTGGATGAGGACAAGCAGCGCATTAAGGTTGCCGTTTCTATTTTTGGACGGTCAACCCCTATCGATTTGGATTACGTCCAAGTTGAGAAAATGTAAGTTCATGCGGAAGGCTCGCCAAGCCGTACCGCAAACTCAAAAGAGAGGAAGTCATGGCAAAGAAAATTGAAGGTTATATAAAACTGCAGATCCCTGCAGGAAAAGCAAACCCCTCACCACCTGTAGGTCCTGCCTTGGGTCAAAGAGGGTTAAACATTATGGAATTCTGTAAAGCGTTTAATGCTCAAACCCAGAACATGGAACCAGGAATGCCAATCCCTGTGGTTATTACGGCTTATCAGGATCGTACATTTAGTTTCATCACGAAGACGCCGCCTGTTAGCTATTTTCTTAAGAAAGCAGCAGGTCTTGCAAAAGGGTCACAAACACCAGGACCAGGCATTGTTGGGAAAGTGACAATGGCACAAGTGCAAGAAATTGCTAAAGCAAAAATGGTTGATCTGAATGCAAACGATATTGATGCGGCATCTCAGATGATTATAGGATCTGCTCGTTCAATGGGCATAGAGGTAGTGGGGTAGACAATGGCAGGTAAGAGAATTCGTAAAGCTTATGAAGGTCTGAGCGCACTTGAGTCCTTCACCATTAAAGAGGCTGTTCGTATTGTAAAAGAGAGAGCGACAGCCAAATTTGATGAAACCATTGAAATAGCAATCAATTTGAATATTGATCCTAAAAAGTCAGATCAGAATATTCGTGGTGTTACCCAGCTTCCTGCGGGAACAGGTAAAACACTTCGTGTTGCTGTATTTGCTAAGGGCCCCAAGGCAGAGGAAGCCCGTAAAGCAGGAGCAGACATTGTTGGAGATGAAGACTTGGCTGAGAAAGTTCAAGGTGGCGAAATCAACTTTGATCGTTGTATTGCAACCCCTGATATGATGGGGCTTCTCGGAAAGCTAGCCCGTGTTTTGGGACCAAAAGGCTTGATGCCTAATCCCAAACTTGGAACTGTGACAATGGAGGTTGCTGAAGCAGTTAAAGCCTCCAAAGGCGGTCAAGTAGAATACCGAGCGGAAAAAAATGGTATTGTCCACGCAGGTATTGGAAAAGCAAGTTTCTCTGGAGATGATATCGAGAAAAACTTGCGTTCTTTCATAGATGCGATTATGAAAGCTAAACCAACTGGTGTAAAAGGATCTTATGTGAAGAAATTATCTCTTTCTTCGACAATGGGTCCATCTGTAAGGATTGATATTGCTGACCTAGGGTCAGTGAGTTAGTTATTGGATATTGGTAATTCGTCATTAGAAAATCTTATTCCAATGACGAATCTATCATTACTAATAACTAAAAAGCCTGTCCAAGACTGTGGGGATCGTAAGATTTAATGTGAAAGCCCCTACATAGACGGGAGAGTCGGAATGATAAGGCTGCACAGCCTGAAAGTGACGATTTTCACGGACGGGAAAGGTGACTGATACTGATGGACAGTGTCAGTTTTTGTGCAACCAACTTTTGGGGTTTTCTCAAAGGTTAAACTATGGAGACGTATCGTGGACCGTAGCGAGAAAGAACAGCTGGTTTCCACTTTGCGCCAAGGGCTTGAAGAATCGAGCTTGGTCATTGTCGCCCAACAAACAGGGTTGACTGTGGCTGAAGTCTCAGATCTCAGGCGCCAAATGCGTGAAGCCGGAGCACAGTACAAAGTGACAAAGAATACTTTGGCACGTTTGGCTGTTGCTGGGACACAGAACGAAGGCTTGAATAGTCTTCTTTCCGGGCCTACAGCGCTAGCTTATTCGAAGGATCCTGTTGCGGCTGCAAAAATAACCATGAAATTTGCTAACAGCAATGACAAGTTCAGTGTTGTGGGTGGAATATTAGATGGTAAGGTTTTAAGTCAAAAAGATATTGAAACCCTATCTAAACTCCCATCACTCGACGAATTGCGTGCAAAGATCGTGGGTATGATATCAACCCCAGCAACACGAATTGCTGGTGTTATGCAGGCGTCTGCAGGTCAATTAGCTCGGGTTATTTCAGCTTATGGCAACAAAGCTTAAGTATCCCTATATATAAGAAGGAGTATATAAATCATGGCTGCAAATTTAGATAAAATTGTAGAACAACTTTCTGAACTAACTGTTATGGAAGCGGCATCGCTTTCAAAAATGCTTGAGGAAAAGTGGGGCGTAAGTGCTGCTGCTCCAGTCGCTGTTGCGGCTGTTGCGGGTATGGCTGCTGAAGCTCCAGGTGAAGAAAAGACTGAATTCCAAGTGATCTTGAGTGCTTCAGGTGACAAGAAAATCGAAGTCATCAAAGAAGTTCGTACCATCACAGGTCTTGGCTTGAAAGAAGCAAAAGATCTCGTTGAAGGTGCACCAAAGACTTTGAAGGAAGCTGCACCAAAAGCTGAAGCTGAAGAAATCAAGAAAAAGCTTGAAGCTGTCGGCGCTAAGGTAGACCTTAAGTAATCAGTAATCAGTAATCAGTGATCAGAAAGGACTTAGGTTACATTCTGGTCACTGATTGCTGTTCTGACTACTTTTCCGATTACTGATTACTGATAACCGATTACTGAACACTGACGAGGGCATCAATGGCAAGAACTTATACTGAGCGTAAAAGAATCCGGAAAAGCTTTGCAAGAATTCCGGAGATAGCTCCTTTGCCGAATCTGATTGAACTACAAAAGACATCCTATGAGAACTTTCTCCAAATGGATATCTCACCGGAAAAAAGGACACCAACTGGACTGCAAGAAGTATTCCAGTCTGTTTTTCCTATAAGTGATTTTTCTGGAAAGTCCCAATTGGAATTCTATCGCTATGATTTTGATGCACCAAAATATGATGTTGAGGAATGTAAGCAAAGAGGCATGACATTTGCAGCGCCTCTACGCGTTACTTTTCGCCTCGTTGTTTGGGATATTGAGGAAGATACGGGTTCTAAGTCTATCCGAGATATTAAAGAACAAGAAGTCTATATGGGTGATATTCCCTTGATGACAGATCACGGGACCTTCATTGTGAATGGTATTGAGCGTGTTGTTGTCTCTCAAATGCACCGTTCTCCCGGTGTATTCTTTGACCATGATAGTGGAAAGTCTCACTCCTCAGGTAAGTATCTCTTTTCAGCGCGTGTTATTCCTTACCGTGGATCATGGCTCGACTTTGAATTTGATGCGAAAGATATCGTATACACCCGTATTGATCGCAAAAGAAAAATTCCTGTTACCACGTTTTTAATGGCTCTCGACAATGAGGCAACTGCGAAAAAACGTCAAAAGCTTGCTGAAAAAGGTGAAAAGCTTGACCCGATTGAAGCCCAAGGAATGTCTCGAGAAGAAATTTTGAATACATTCTATGGAACTGTTGAGTATACAAAATCCAAGAAAAATTGGAAGACAGCTTTCCACCCAGAAACGGTCAAGATTGGTAAACTTACCCATGATTTAACGGATGCAGAAACGGGGAAAGTCGTGGCGGCAGAAGGTGCTAAGATGAACCTGAAATTTGCCCGGAAACTTCAATCAGAAGGCCTATCAGAAATTCTTATTTATAAGGAAGACTTGATCGGTCATTACATTGCCTATGATGTCATTAATGAGAAAACAGGTGAAGTCTACGCTGAAGCAGGTGATGAAATTACAGCAGCTCTGCTCGATACTTTAGACGAAGCCGGAGTTAAGACAATTCCAACTTTAGCTATTGACCATGTTAACGTAGGTGCTTACCTCCGGAATACATTAATGGCAGATAAGAATTTGTCTCGTGAAGACGCTCTCATTGATATCTATAGAATCCTGCGTCCTGGTGAACCACCAACGATTGAAGGAGCTGAGAATCTCTTTAATTCCCTATTCTTTGATGCAGAACGTTACGATCTTTCTTCTGTTGGTAGAGTGAAGATGAACTCACGATTGAGCTTAGATACACTTGATACGGTTCGCGTACTCAGAAAGGATGATATTCTAGCCATTGTTAAAGTACTTTTGGATCTTAAAGATGGACGTGGCAGTATTGATGATATCGATAACCTAGGAAATCGTCGTGTGCGTTCAGTGGGTGAATTGCTTGAAAATCAATATCGTATTGGACTTTCTCGAATGGAAAGGGCGATTCGTGAAAGAATGAGCTCTGTTGAGATTGATACAGTCATGCCTCATGATTTGATCAATGCGAAGCCGGCAGCGGCCGCTGTTCGCGAGTTCTTCGGAACGTCTCAGTTGTCCCAATTTATGGATCAAACAAACCCGCTGTCTGAGATAAATCATAAGCGCCGCTTGTCAGCATTAGGCCCAGGCGGCTTGACCCGTGACCGTGCAACATTTGAAGTTCGTGACGTTCACCCCACTCATTATGGACGTATATGCCCGATTGAAACACCAGAAGGTCCGAATATTGGTCTTATTAACTCTCTTGCGACTTATGCTCGTGTAAATAAGTATGGGTTTATCGAAACCCCATATCGTAAAGTCACGAATGGTAAAGTTACAAAGGATATCATTTACCTCACGGCAATGGATGAAAGTAAGCATACAATTGCTCAAGCTAACGCTGAATTGAATAAAGATAATTCGTTTATGCTCGACTTTGTAAATTGTCGCAGGAATGGTGAATTTATTGTGGCTCCGGCTTCAGAAATTGATTTGATGGATATTTCTCCAAAGCAAATCGTCTCTGTTGCAGCGTCGCTCATTCCCTTTATTGAAAATGACGATGCGAACCGTGCATTGATGGGATCCAACATGCAACGTCAAGCTGTGCCTTTGCTTCGAACAGAGGCTCCCTTTGTGGGAACAGGTATGGAAGGTCCCGTGGCTCGTGACTCAGGTGTTGCTGTTGTTGCGAAGAGAACCGGTGTCGTTGACCAAGTGGATGCCTCTCGAATTGTTATTCGTGTTACGGACGAAAGTGCGATGACAGCAAGTAACGTCGATATCTACAATCTGTGGAAATTCCAAAGATCTAATGACAAGACCTGTATTAACCAAAAACCCCTCGTGAATGTTGGGGATAGGGTTGAGAAGGGCGATATCATCGCTGATGGTCCTTGTATGAATCTGGGTGAACTGGCTTTGGGAACAAATGCCTTGGTTGCGTTCGTATCTTGGAATGGATACAATTTTGAAGACTCCATTATCATCTCTGAGAGAATCGTGAAGGACGATCTGTTCACATCTATCCATATCGAAGAGTACGAAGTCTCCGCACGTGATACCAAGTTGGGGAATGAGGAAATTACCCGTGATATTCCAAACGTTGGTGATGAAGCCCTGCGTCACTTAGACGAAGCAGGTATCGTTTATATCGGAGCTGATGTGAAGCCAGGGGACATCCTTGTAGGTAAGGTGACTCCAAAAGGTGAAACTCCTTCAACCCCTGAAGAAAAGCTATTGCGAGCGATCTTCGGTGAGAAGGCTTCTGATGTTCGCGATACGTCCTTAAGGCTTCCTCCGGGAGTTCAGGGGACAATCGTCGATGTTCGTGTATTCTCAAGACGTGGTGTTGAGAAGGATGAGCGTTCTCTTGCTATTGAAAGAGCTGAAATTGAGCGCCTGGCAAAGGACAGAGATACGGAGAGATCTATTTTGGATCGTAACTTCTATGCGGCTCTTGAAGATCTGTTGATGGATCAAAAGGTTACAAGTGCTCCTTCAGGTGTGAAAAAAGGAACAAAGATTACTAAGGCTGTTCTTGACAATTTATCCAAAGGACAATGGCGTCAGATCTCCGTTGAAGATGATGCTGTGATGTCTGCGCTTGAGTCAGCGAAACAGCACCACGATGAACGCGTGGCACAAGTTCAAGCTCGCTTTGAGGATAAAGTTGAAAAACTTCGTCGAGGCGATGAGCTTCAAACGGGTGTGTTGAAAAAGGTCGTTGTATTCGTAGCAGTGAAACGTAAGCTTCAACCAGGTGATAAGATGGCTGGCCGCCATGGAAACAAGGGTGTTGTTTCTCGTATCGTTCCTATTGAGGATATGCCCCATCTTGAGGATGGAACACCTGTGGACATTGTATTGAACCCACTGGGTCTTCCGTCTCGTATGAACGTGGGACAAATCCTTGAAACCCACCTGGGGTGGGCAGCTGCCGGACTTGGACGTCAAATCAATGATGCTTTGGCAAAAATGGCAATTGAAGAACACAAGGATATTAGCGTCTTAAGAACTACCCTTGATCATGTGTATGAAGATAAAGAAATTGTTAATGAAATCAAGGATATGTCAGATGACGCCGTTGTTGAGCTTGCAACAAATCTAACGTCTGCAGTACCCATGGCAACACCAGTATTTGATGGTGCACATGAAATTGATGTTAATCATCAATTGAAGAAGGCAAATCTGGATACGAGCGGTCAGGTGACCCTTTATGATGGACGTACAGGTGAGCCTTTTGATCGTAAGGTTACAGTTGGATATATGTATATGTTGAAACTTCACCACCTTGTTGATGATAAGATCCATGCTCGATCCGTCGGGCCTTATAGTCTTGTGACTCAGCAACCGTTGGGTGGTAAGGCTCAAATGGGTGGTCAAAGATTTGGAGAAATGGAAGTCTGGGCGCTTGAAGCGTACGGTGCTTCTTACACACTTCAAGAAATGTTAACCGTAAAATCAGACGACGTTTCAGGACGTACAAAAGTATATGAATCTATCGTCCGAGGGGATGATAATTTTGAATCAGGTATCCCAGAATCATTCAATGTTTTGATTAAGGAGCTACGCTCTTTGGGATTAAATGTTGAACTTGGGAAAATCGAATAGGTATTAAGGAGAACGGCATGCGCGATGTAATGAATCTCTATGGTCAAGTAACAGGGCCTCAACAATTTGATGATATCAGGATTGCTATTGCAAGTCCTGAGCAAGTGAGGTCTTGGTCTTTTGGTGAAATTAAGAAGCCTGAGACCATTAACTATCGTACATTTAAACCTGAGAGAGATGGTTTATTTTGCGCAAGGATTTTTGGTCCTATAAAGGATTATGAATGTTTATGCGGCAAATATAAGCGAATGAAATATCGGGGGATTATCTGCGAAAAGTGCGGTGTTGAAGTTACACTGACAAAGGTTCGTCGTGAACGGATGGGTCATATTGAGCTTGCATCTCCTGTTGCCCATATTTGGTTCACAAAATCTCTCCCCAGCCGTATTGGCCTTTTGCTGGATATGATGCTCAAGGACCTCGAAAAGGTTCTTTATTTTGAGAACTATATTGTTACTGAACCAGGCCTTACCCCGTTGAAGAGAGGGCAACTCCTTTCTGAGGAAGAGTACTATCGTGCTCAAGATGACTATGGTGTAGATGCTTTTGAAGCTGGTATCGGGGCGGAAGCTTTGCGGGACATGTTAAAAGCCATTGATCTTGAAAAAGAACAGGCTCAGATTCGTGAAGACCTTTTTGAAACAAAATCAGAGCTGAAGAGAAAGAAATTTGTTAAGCGTTTGAAATTGGTTGAAGCCTTTATCGAATCCGGCAGTCGCCCTGAATGGATGATTATGGAAGTTATTCCTGTGATTCCACCTGAGCTTCGTCCTTTGGTTCCTCTAGATGGAGGCCGTTTCGCAACCTCAGATTTGAATGATTTATATCGTCGTGTAATCAACAGAAACAACCGACTGAAGCGTCTTATTGAACTTCGGGCGCCTGACATTATTGTCCGTAACGAAAAGAGAATGCTCCAGGAATCTGTCGATGCTTTGTTTGACAATGGAAGCCGCGGGCGGGTCATCACCGGTACAAATCGTAGACCTTTAAAATCTCTTTCTGATATGTTGAAAGGTAAGCAAGGACGATTCCGTCAAAACTTGCTTGGTAAACGAGTTGATTATTCTGGTCGTTCTGTGATCGTTGTCGGTCCAGAGCTCAAGCTTCATCAGTGTGGTCTTCCCAAGAAGATGGCTCTTGAGCTTTTTAAACCCTTTATCTATTCACGTTTAGAGCGTTATGGTCTTGCAAATACAATTAAAGCTGCCAAAAGGATGGTGGAGAAAGAAAGGCCAGAAGTTTGGGATATTCTCGAAGAAGTTATACGTGAACATCCTGTTCTCTTAAACCGAGCGCCAACATTGCACCGCCTTGGTATTCAAGCCTTTGAGCCTGTTCTTATTGAAGGAAAAGCGATTCAGCTTCATCCCCTCGTTTGTACAGCTTATAATGCTGACTTCGACGGCGATCAAATGGCTGTTCATGTGCCTTTGTGTCTTGAAGCGCAACTTGAAGCTCGTGTGTTAATGATGTCAACGAACAACATTCTCCACCCGGCTAACGGAAAGCCAATTATTACTCCTTCTAAGGATATTGTTCTTGGTCTCTATTATCTTACAATGGAAAGAGAAGGGGAGCTTGGTGAAGGATCCCTCTTTGGATCAATTGCAGAGATAGAACACGCTCTTGTAAGCAAAGTTGTATCATTACATTCTCGTATAACAGCTCGTTATGAATCTGTTGATGAAAGTGGAAATAAAGTCATTCAACGTGTTGTAACTACACCAGGCCGTATGCTTCTTTGGGAAATAATGCCAAAACATCCTGGGGTAAAGTTTGAGGTCATTAACCAGCTTTTGACCTCAACCGAAATCTCTAGACTTGTGGATATGGTTTATAGAAGCTGTGGTCAAAAAGATGCGGTTATTTTCTCAGATCGTCTGATGGGACTTGGATTTAAATACGCGACCATTTCTGGAATTTCCTTTGGTAAAGATGACCTTAAGGTTCCAGAAGAAAAGAAAAAACTTGTAGCTGATACCCGTGAGAAGATTGGAGAATTCCAACAGCAATATATGGATGGTCTCATTACAAATGGTGAGCGTTATAACAAGGTTACAGACGCTTGGACAAAATGTACGGAGCAAGTGGCTGAAGCTATGATGAAAGACATATCTGAGATTAAACCTGGTGAGCCCGTAAACTCGGTTTATATGATGGCACACTCACGTGCGAGAGGTTCAGCAGCTCAGATGCGTCAGTTGGCTGCGATGAGAGGTTTGATTGCTAAAACATCCGGTGAAATTATTGAAACGCCCATCATCTCAAACTTTAAGGAAGGTTTGAATGTTCTGGAGTACTTCAACTCGGCACACGGAGCTCGTAAAGGTCTAACAGATACAGCTCTGAAAACAGCAAACTCAGGTTATCTAACAAGACGTCTTGTCGATGTTGCTCAAGATTGTATTATTGTTGAGGAAGATTGCGGAACATCAAAGGGGCTTACAATCCGTGCAGTTGTTGAGGGTGGTGAGGTGATTACACCACTCGGTGACCGCATGCTTGGAAGAACCGCAGCCATTGATGTCGTTGATCAAGTTGCCAACAAAGTGATTGTCAATGCTGGCGAACTCATTGAAGAACATCATGTTGAGGCTATCGAAAAAACAAGCATTGATGAAGTCTTGATCAGGTCTGTTCTGACGTGTGAAACCAAAGATGGGATTTGTAGCAAATGCTATGGTCGCGACTTGGCGCGAGGCACTCCTGTAAACATCGGTGAAGCTGTGGGTGTCATTGCCGCCCAGTCCATTGGTGAGCCTGGAACTCAGTTAACAATGAGAACCTTCCACATTGGTGGTGCTGCTCAGCTTGCTGTTGAACAATCCAGCATTGAAGCATCAGTTGCAGGAACTGTCCAAATCAAGAACCGTGCTATTGTTAAAAATAGTATTGGTGAGAACATTGTTATGAATAGGTATTCAGAACTCAGCATTTTGGATGATCTTGGCCAAGAAAGAGCGAGCTATAAGCTTCCCTATGGTGCACGCCTTCTCCTTGATGATGGCGCAAAAGTTAAACCAGGTCAAAAGCTTTCTGATTGGGATCCTTATACCCAGCCTATTATCTCGGAAGTTGGAGGAGTCGTACATTATGTCGACTTGGTCGAAGGGCTTTCTGTTCGTGAAGCTCTGGATGAGTCAACCGGTCTTACAAAGCGCGTGGTTGCTGATTGGAAACAATCTTCAAGAGGTGCGGAGCTTAAACCACGCATCATTCTAAGAGATAAGGATGGCAATCCTTTACTTTTTGCTAATGGTGCAGAAGCTCGCTATTTCTTGTCTACAGACGCTGTTCTTGTTGTTGAAAACAATCAAACAATTAAGGCAGGAGATGTACTTACACGTATCCCACGTGAGTCTACTAAAACTAGGGACATCACAGGAGGTTTACCTCGTGTGGCAGAACTCTTTGAAGCACGTAGACCCAAGGATGCTGCTATTATCAGTGAGATCGATGGTCGCATTGAATTCGGTAAGGATCATAAGACAAAAAGACGACTATTGCTTGTTCCAGATGATGAGACAATGCCTCCCGTTGAGTACCTTATTCCCAAGGGAAAACATATTATTGTTCAAGAGGGAGAGCGTGTAAAAGCTGGTGACATCCTCATGGATGGTAACATGGTACCTCATGATATTTTACGTATTTTGGGTATTGAGGCGCTTGCTCGTTATTTAATTAACGAAATTCAAGAAGTCTATCGTTTGCAAGGTGTTCCTATTAACGACAAGCATATTGAAGTCATCGTGCGTCAGATGATGCAGAAGGTAGAGATTACTGAACCCGGTGAAACGACATTCTTACTGGGTGAACAAATTGATCGAGCTGAGTTTGATGCAGTCAATGTACAAGCTATTGCGGAGAGCCGCCGTCCTGCTGAAGCTCATGCTGTTCTTCAAGGTATTACAAAGGCAAGCTTGCAAACGCGTTCATTCTTCTCAGCAGCCTCATTCCAGCAAACTACACGTGTTCTTACAGAAGCAGCAGTATCAGGTAAGGTTGATGAGCTCAAAGGACTTAAAGAGAACATTATCGTGGGTCGCTTGATCCCTGTGGGAACAGGTAGCGTTGTTAACCGTTTGAAGCATATTGCAGGCGAGCGTGATCAGGAAGTCATAGCAGGTAGGGCAGCAAAAGCAGCTGCTGCCATCACACACGAAGCTCAAGATGAACAGGTGATGCAACAGTAAGGCTTATTGCCCTTCCAAAGGCAAAAGAACTGTTTTCAGGACGTATTGACTCACGTCTTCGCCTAGCTTGAACCCCTTGTCAGTTGAGGTTCGTGAGTGATTTCCTGCATATAGTCGGGAAAGGGATGATTCGATAGCTGCGTCCTTTATACTTTTAAAAGTACGTGTCCCTTTTGAATCAGCTTCTGTTGTAATGGTAATGGGGCCCTTATTTCCATAAATGTGTATAAGAATATAGGAAGCAGCCCCAGCAATAGCTGAGTGCGCTGATGCATATTCAGGACTAGAAGACTGTTTTAAAATAGGGGTCCATTGAGGATCGGGCTTAAAATGAGCATTAGATATCTCAGAGGCACGATGTATAGCTTCCTCTGGTCTCCATAGTTTATAATAATACTTTGTTTCAAAAATAGCGATGAGAGCGTCGAAAACAGCTAAATCAAACAAAGCCAAAGAGTGAGCATTGTCAATTTCTGATTTACCAGAATGTCGTGCTTCATAATTAGCAACCATATTCCACGTCATGATTATATTCGTATCCCAGAAAAAGACTGAATCAGTCTGATCCTTGGTACGCGTTTTGCTATCGATAGATCCGAGTGTGCGAACTTCATCAATATCTTTTGCATACTCCTGACTTGTTAACGGATATGGGGGAGCAAGACGAAATTGACTTGTCGACTGTAAAACAAATGGTTTTGTATAGGAAAGTTGAATCCCTGTTGCTGACTTTCCTTCTGGAAGATGGAATACACCGGTCGTCGGTGGGTCATCATAAGATACAAATCGATTATACCCATCGTCATTTCTCAGTTTTAGAAGTTCATTAGCTACATGGTGTCCATGAGTAATTCCTGCTTCTTTTTGAGGACTATCAGGTACTGAGGCCATGGTTTTCGTATACATGGCATTGATTTCAGTCTTTTTCTCTGGGGCAAGTTCTAGAAGTACTCTTGATGAAGCTGCAGCGACTGCAGCGTCAATATTAGCATCGGGCACGTCGGTGAAAACTTTATAAAAGTGATATTTGGGAGTAATTCCATTTACTGTATCAAAGACTGCAGCTTGTAGGATCGCAAACGTTCTTGAACCCCGGTCTCCTACTGTTTTGACAGCAAAAGCATGCCAATCTGTTACGCTGTCGGCAAAAACGACAGTTGTGTGTATCAAAATGGTTAATGTAATTACTAAGAAAGATCGGATCATATTAGGTTTTCTCCTGTTTACCGCAATTATCTTACGGTAAAAATTTTAAATATAAGTTAATTTGCCAGCCTCTTTTGAGGATTAAATATGTTTTAAAAGAGAATGCTTGACTCTTGCTTTTGCTCGGATTAATATCCGCGCACCATTACAGAGTTGGTGGTAGACAAACAGTCTAGACGCTGCTCAAAAGATTGGCTAAAAGTAATTTAATTTAAGTGTGTTGACTGAGGTTTTTTCTTTGTCACCGCATGTTTGAAAACCATTTGAAAGGATACGGTTTTAATGCCGACGATTAACCAATTGATCAGAAAGCCCCGGCAGGACAAGGAAGTGCGCAACACAGTTCCTGCTTTGCAAGCCTGCCCACAAAAACGTGGAGTTTGTACGAGAGTATTTACACAAACGCCAAAAAAGCCTAACTCAGCTTTGCGTAAAGTTGCTCGTATTCGACTCACAAATGGTTATGAAGTTACAGGCTATATCCCTGGTGAAGGTCACAACCTCCAAGAACACTCCGTTGTGATGATTCGTGGGGGACGTGTACGTGACTTGCCAGGTGTTCGTTATCACATTATTCGCGGTACTCTCGATACCCAAGGCGTTGCAAAACGTAAACAGGGTCGTTCGAAGTACGGCGCAAAGCGTCCGAAGTAGGAGAATTAAGTCATGTCAAGAAGGCACGCCGCTGAAAAAAGACCCGTCTTCCCCGATCCAAAGTTTGGTGACGTGGTGATATCAAAGTTTATGAGTTGTTTAATGTATCAAGGTAAAAGATCAGTTGCAGAAAAGATTGTTTATGGTGCGCTTGATCAAATCAAAACAAAAACAGGTCAAGACTCTATCCAACTTTTTCATGATGCTCTCGATAATGTAAAACCTTCCGTTGAAGTCCGGTCACGTCGTGTAGGTGGTGCCACCTACCAAGTACCGGTTGAAGTACGAACTGAAAGAGCTCAAGCGCTTGGAATTCGATGGATTATTAATAGCTCTCGTGGTCGATCTGAAACAACGATGACAGATCGTCTGGCTGCAGAACTTATGGATGCTGCAAATAATCGTGGCGCCGCTGTAAAAAAACGTGAAGACACACACAAGATGGCAGAGGCTAATAAGGCCTTCTCCCACTTTAGATGGTAAAGGGGTTACTGTAATATGGCACGCCAAACTCCTCTTGATCGATATCGTAACATTGGTATTATGGCCCACATTGATGCGGGTAAAACAACAACGACTGAACGCGTTCTGTATTATACAGGAAAGTCTCATAAAATAGGTGAAGTCCATGAAGGGGCTGCGACCATGGACTGGATGGAGCAAGAGCAAGAGCGTGGTATTACGATCACATCAGCTGCAACAACGTGCTTCTGGAAAGATCACCGTATTAATATTATCGATACACCAGGGCACGTGGATTTCACCATTGAGGTGGAGCGTTCTCTGCGTGTTCTTGATGGAGCGGTTGCTGTATTCGACTCAGTAGCAGGTGTTGAACCTCAATCTGAGACCGTTTGGCGTCAGGCAGATAAGTATCACGTTCCCCGCATTTGCTTCGTGAACAAAATGGACCGTATCGGTGCTAACTTTTTCCGAACTGTTGATATGATTATTGATCGCTTAGGTGCAGTACCTCTTGTCATGCACTTGCCCATTGGATCTGAATCTGAATTCGTTGGACTGGTTGATCTTCTTCAAATGAAGGCCATTCGTTGGAAAGACGAAACAATGGGTGCTGAATATGTCGTTGAAGATATTCCTGAGAATTTAAAGGCTCAAGCGGCTGAATACCATGAAAAGCTTGTCGAGACAGCTGTAGAGCAAGATGATACAGCTCTTGAAGCATACCTTGCAGGTGAACAACCTAGTGTAGAAACGCTCAAAAAATGCATCCGTAAAGGAACATTAAGTGCGAAGTTCGTTCCCGTTCTTTGTGGATCTGCATTTAAGAACAAAGGTGTCCAACCACTTCTAGATGCTGTCGTTGACTTCCTGCCGTCACCGCTTGATATTGGAGCTGTGAAAGGGGAATCCTTGGATGGTTCTCAAGAACTGATTCGGAGTCCATCGGATGATGAGCCGTTTTCAGGGTTGGCCTTTAAAATTATGACTGACCCGTTTGTGGGGTCACTATCATTCGTACGCGTTTATTCCGGCGTTCTGACTTCTGGATCTTACGTGCTTAACTCTATTAAGGATGAAAAGGAACGTGTTGGACGAATGCTTCTTATGCACGCAAACTCACGTGAAGATATTAAGGAAGCTCGGGCAGGTGATATTGTTGCCTTGTGTGGCTTGAAGAACACAACAACGGGTGACACGCTTTGCGATACAAGCAAGACTGTTATTCTTGAGCCTATGATTTTCCAAGAGCCGGTGATTGAAATTGCTGTGGAGCCAAAAACAAAGGCAGACCAGGAAAAAATGGGTATAGCCTTATCACGACTTGCGGCAGAAGATCCGACATTCCGTGTCACAACAGATTATGAATCTGGTCAAACAATTATTAAGGGAATGGGAGAGCTCCACCTTGATATTAAAGTCGACATTATGCGTCGTGAGTATAAAGTTGACGTTAATGTTGGTGAACCACAAGTTGCTTATCGTGAAACGATTACGAAAGCAGCAGAGGTGGATTATACCCACAAGAAGCAAACCGGTGGTGCAGGTCAATTCGCACGCATCAAGTTGCGTTTTGAACCTCAAGAAGCAGGAAAAGGATATGAGTTTAAGAACTCAATCGTAGGTGGTTCCGTTCCAAAGGAATATATTCCTGGTGTAGAAAAAGGGTTGCAGCAAGCACTTCAAACAGGTGTTATTGCTGGATTCCCTATGATTGATTTTGCAGTGACATTGTACGATGGTGCCTACCATGATGTTGACTCAAGCGTTCTGGCTTTTGAAATAGCTGCTCGTGCAGCTTTCCGTGAAGGTGTTCCAAAGGCTGATCCACGTCTTCTAGAGCCCATCATGAAGGTTGAAGTTGTAACGCCGGAAGAATATATGGGTGATATCATTGGAGACTTAAATAGTCGTCGTGGTCAAGTTGCAGGAATGGATCAACGAGGAAATGCCCGCGTCATAGATGCATTTGTTCCACTTGCTTCTATGTTTGGCTATGTGAGTACCTTGCGTTCTATGAGCCAAGGACGAGCTCAATTCACCATGTTGTTTGATCATTATGAACAAGTTCCCCAGCATATAGCTGATGAAGTTAAGACTAAATACGCATAGAAACGGAGAGAGAAAATGGCAAAAGAGAAATTCGAGCGGACGAAACCGCATTGTAACATCGGAACGATTGGTCACGTAGACCATGGTAAGACGACGCTGACAGCGGCGATCACAAAGGTATTGTCAGAGCAAGGTGGGGCAAGCTTCACAGCTTATGACCAAATCGACAAGGCACCAGAAGAAAAAGCTCGTGGTATTACAATTTCCACAGCTCACGTTGAGTATGAGACAAAGAACCGTCACTACGCACACGTTGACTGCCCAGGCCATGCTGATTACGTCAAGAACATGATTACTGGTGCGGCTCAGATGGACGGCGCAATCCTCGTCGTAAGTGCTGCAGATGGTCCAATGCCACAAACTCGTGAGCACATTCTTCTTGCACGTCAAGTCGGTGTTCCAGCGCTTGTTGTGTTTATGAACAAAGTTGACCAAGTGGATGACCCAGAACTCCTTGAGCTCGTTGAGATGGAAATCCGTGAACTTCTTTCATCCTACGGCTTCCCAGGAGATGATATTCCCATCGTTAAAGGATCCGCTCTTTGCGCCCTTGAAGGTCGTGAAGACCCGATTGGAAAAGATGCGATCAACAATTTGATGACAGCTGTTGACACATATATCCCACAACCAGAACGCGCGATTGACAAGCCATTCTTGATGCCAATTGAAGACGTGTTCTCAATCTCAGGACGTGGTACTGTTGTAACCGGTCGTGTTGAGTCCGGTGTTGTCAAGGTTGGAGAAGAGTGCGAAATCATTGGCCTCAAGCCAACAGTGAAGACAACAGTTACTGGCGTTGAAATGTTCCGTAAGCTCCTTGATCAAGGTCAAGCAGGAGACAACGTTGGAGCGCTTCTCCGTGGAACAAAACGTGAAGACGTTGAACGTGGTCAAGTTCTCGCGAAGCCAGGTTCAATCACACCACACACGAACTTTAAGTGTGAAGCCTACATCCTGAAGAAGGAAGAGGGCGGACGCCACACGCCATTTTTTGCGAACTACCGTCCACAGTTTTATTTCCGTACAACGGACGTAACAGGAACAGTAAAGCTCCCATCCGGAGTAGAGATGGTGATGCCCGGCGACAACATTGCGATGGAAGTCGAGCTGATTGCACCGATTGCGATGGACGAAGGACTCCGTTTCGCGATTCGTGAAGGTGGTCGTACGGTCGGTGCTGGTGTTGTGGCTTCGATCATTAAGTAGGATTGTTATCTGTGTCACTATGAGGTGCACAAAAGGAAGTAAAAATGAGTGAAAACCAAAATATACGCATACGTCTTCAGGCCTATGATTACAGAGTCTTAGACCAGTCGACGAGTGAAATTGTAAACACGGCTAAGAGAACTGGGGCCAAAGTATGTGGGCCTATTCCTCTCCCAACCGATATTGAAAAGTTTTGCGTACTTCGTTCACCTCATATTGACAAAAAGTCTCGTGAACAGTTTGAAATGAGAACGCATAAGAGGCTTTTGGATATTACAGAATGGTCACCGCAGACAGTTGATGCTCTGATGAAGCTCGATTTGCCTGCTGGTGTTGATGTTGAAATTAAACTTTAGGGGCGCTAACGATGCGAACAGGCTTGATAGCTGAAAAAGTAGGGATGACCCGCCTTCTTACGGAAAAGGGCGAACATATTCCCATCACACTTCTGAAAGTGGAAAACTGTCAGGTTGTGTCAACAAAAACCACTGAGAAGGATGGTTATACTGCTTTGCAACTTGGTGTTGGAGTTGGTAACGTAAGAAAAGTCTCAAATGCAATGCGTGGGCATTATGCTAAATCTAAGGTTGAACCCAAAAGGAAGCTAGTTGAATTTAGGGTACCTGAAGATGCAATGCTAGCGGTTGGGGACCAACTTTCTGTTGAGCATTTCCTTACAGGTCAATATGTAGATATTACAGGGACATCTGTGGGTAAAGGTTTTGCTGGTGCTATGAAGCGTCACAACTTTGGTGGTTTAAGAGCCAGCCACGGTGTTTCAATCTCTCACCGTTCGCATGGCTCAACGGGACAAAGACAAGATCCAGGTAAGGTTTTTAAAGGTAAGAAGATGGCTGGTCACCTCGGTGATGAGCGTGTAACCATTCAGAGTTTGGAAGTGGTACTAACAGATCCTACGAATGGACTCATTGGTATTCGCGGGGCGATTCCTGGAAATCCTGGGAACTTCGTCATCCTCAAGGATGCTGTGAAGAAAAAAGCTCCAAAAGATCTTCCCTTTCCTGCAGCACTTGTAGGTTCAAGCAAACCAAAACTAGAAGCTGAAGCTCCTATAGCGCCTGCTCAAGCCGAGCCAGTAGCACAAGAGCCAGAACAACCTGTTGAGGCAGAATAAGATGAAGTACGAAGTTCGTAATTTTGATAACAAGAAAGTTGGTGAGATTCAGCTGAATGCTGAGATCTTTTCAGCTCCAGTGAGACAAGACATCCTTGCAAGAATGGTACATTGGCAGCTCGCTAAGAGGCGCGCCGGTACACATGCAACAAAGACAATTAGCCAAATAAGTGGCACAACGCGTAAACCATGGAAGCAAAAGGGAACCGGCCGTGCACGTCAAGGAAGTTTGCGTTCACCCCAATTCCGTGGAGGTGCGACAATCTTTGGACCTCTACCTCGTGATCATGGGTATAGCTTGCCCAAGAAGGTTCGTCAGTTAGCACTTAAAACGGCTTTATCTTCAAAAACAGCAACAGGTTCATTGCTTGTTGTAGAAGATCTCAATATTGGGAGTACCAAGACCAAAGATCTTATAAAGAAATTTGAAGCCCTTGGCTTACGTTCAGCATTGATTATTGATGGCGCTGAGGTTAATAAAGATTTTGCACGTTCTGCTGCAAACTTACCTGGCGTTGACGTTCTTCCTCAACAAGGGATTAATGTCTATGACATTTTGCGTCATGATCATCTCGTGTTGACAAAGGCTGCAATTAGTAACTTAGAAAGCAGACTAAAATGAGTAAGGTAGCAAAGAAAACACCAAGCCTACAGACGGAAAGGCTTTATAAAATCATTACTTCGCCAATTGTGACTGAAAAGTCAACAAAAGCAAGTGAGTTAAATAAATTCTCATTTAATGTAGATTTATGTGCAACTAAGCCAGAAATAAAAAATGCTGTTGAGGAAATATTTAAGGTTAAGGTAACAGCCGTTAATACAATGCGCGTTAAGGGCAAAGTCAAACGGTTTAGAGGAAGAATCGGTCAGCGTCAGGATCGGAAGAAAGCGATCGTGACATTGGCAGAGGGAAGTTCAATGGATATTGGATCAGGATTATAAAAGATGAGTTTAAAGCATTATAAACCAGTCAATGCATCACAAAGAGGTTTGATCCTTGTAGATCGAAGTGAACTCTGGAAAGGCGCTCCCGTAAAAGCTCTTACTGAAGGACTGAAAAAAAAGGGCGGACGTAACAATATGGGCCGAATAACCACACATCACCAAGGTGGTGGTCATAAAAGGCGCTACAGATTTGTTGATTTTAAACGCACAAAAAGGGACGTTCCAGCAATCGTTGAGCGTCTTGAATATGATCCTAATCGTACTGCTTTTATTGCGCTTATAAAATACTCTGATGGAGAACAGTCCTACATACTTGCACCCCAACGTTTGACAGCGGGTGACCAGGTTATCTCAGGTGATAAAGCTGATATTAAACCAGGTAATGCAATGCTTCTCAAGAATATGCCTGTTGGAACAATAATTCACAATGTGGAGATGAAGCCAGGTAAGGGCGGTCAATTGGCACGATCTGCAGGAACATATATTCAACTTGTTGGTCGTGATGGTCCAGCTGCGATATTAAAATTAACTTCAGGTGAGGTTCGTAAGGTCAGCGGTGAGTGTATGGCAACTGTTGGGGCTCTTTCTAATCCTGATCAAAAGAACATCAATCTGGGTAAAGCAGGGCGTAATCGTTGGTTGGGGATTCGCCCCACGGTTCGTGGTGTTGCAATGAACCCAATTGACCATCCTCACGGAGGTGGTGAAGGGCGTACATCAGGTGGTCGTCACCCCTGTACACCATGGGGTAAGCCGACAAAAGGTAAGAAGACACGTAATAGAAAGAAAGCCTCGTCTAATCAAATTATTAGACGTCGTAAGTAAAAAGGAGCAAAGTCAGTGGCACGTTCAGTTTGGAAAGGACCCTTTATTGATGGATATCTGCTTAAGAAAGCAGAGACAAGTCGTGAGTCAGGTCGTAAGGAAGTTATTAAATCCTGGTCTCGAAGGTCTACAATTCTTCCTCAGTTTGTGGGACTTACATTTGGGGTCTATAATGGACATAAGTTTATCCCCGTACTCGTTACGGAAAATATGATTGGTCATAAGTTTGGTGAGTTCGCTCCTACAAGGACCTATCATGGACACTCAGCGGATAAGAAGGCGAAAAGAGGTTAGTTATGTCGAAACCAAAGACACCTAGAAAATTACCAAGTAATGCCGCCATCGCAAACTTACGAATGATTCGTATTAGTCCTCGTAAGTTGAATTTGGTCGCCCAAATGATTCGTGGCAAAAAAGTCAACAATGCAATAGATGCATTGACATTTTCGCCAAAAAGAATTGCAAATGATGTAAAAAAAGCGTTACTCTCTGCTATTGCAAATGCAGAAAACAACCACGGTTTGGACATTGACAGATTGTTCGTGTCAGAGGCAACTGTTGGAAAAGCATTGGTAATGAAGAGATTAGATATTCGTGGGCGAAGCAAAGCGGGAAGGATAACAAAGCCTTTCAGTAACCTTCGCATAATTGTTACAGAAACTGGAGAAGCAGCGTAATGGGTCAAAAAGTTAATCCAATCGGTTTACGGCTCGGAATCAATAGAACTTGGGATTCAAGATGGTTCGCGCGCCAAGATTATTCAACCCTTCTCCATCAAGATATAAAATTGAGAGAGTTTATTAAAGACCGACTATCACAAGCTGGAATTTCAAAAATTGTTATTGAGCGTCCAGCTAAGAAAGCAAGAGTTACAATTCATACAGCTCGCCCAGGTATCGTCATTGGCAAAAAGGGAGCTGATATTGAAAAGCTCAAATCAGAACTGTCTAAAATTGCAGGAACTGAAGTCAGTCTCAATATTTTGGAAATTCGTAAACCAGAGCTTGACGCGAAGCTTGCCGCTGATTCAATCGCACAACAGTTGGAACGTCGAGTGACCTTCCGTCGTGCAATGAAGCGGGCTATTCAATCGGCCATGAAGTTGGGAGCTAAAGGAATTCGTGTAAACGTCAGTGGACGTCTTGGCGGTACGGATATTGCTCGTATGGAGTGGTATCGTGAAGGTCAAGTGCCACTTCATACATTCCGTGCTGATATCGACTATGGTGAGAGCACTGCGAAAACAACCTATGGAACGATAGGTATTAAGGTATGGATTTATAAGGGCGACATTATGGAGCATGACCCAATGGCGCTTGATAAGAGAAATGCTCAACATACAGTTAATAGAACGGCGAGTTAGAGGATCTTATAGATGTTACAGCCAAAGAAAACAAAATATAGAAAAGGCTTTAAAGGCCGTATTCATGGAAACGCTAAAGGCGGAACAAGTTTAAACTTTGGCGCGTTTGGACTTAAAGCCATCGCTCCCGAGCGTGTAACCTCTCGCCAAATAGAAGCCGCACGTCGTGCTATTACACGTCATATTAAGCGTGCTGGACGCGTTTGGATCCGTGTATTTCCTGATGTGCCTGTTTCTGCAAAACCCGCTGAAGTTCGTATGGGAAGTGGAAAGGGCTCTACGGAATATTGGGCATGTCGTGTTCATCCAGGAAGAGTAATGTTTGAGCTAGATGGTGTTCCAGAAGGACTTGCAAGAGAAGCTTTTGCACTTGCAGCAGCGAAACTGCCGCTTGCGACAAAGTTTATATCCCGTGAGACAAGAGGAATTGAATAATGAAATGGCATGATGTTAAACAACTAGATGATAAAGCCCTTAATGGCAAAATTATCGAATTGAGAAAAGAATTAATGGGACTGCGGTTCAAGCAAGCAACGGGACAAGTTGAGAAGACTCATCAATTTGATGTTGCAAGGAAAACAATAGCACGGATGAAGACGTTGCTGAACCAACGTTCAAAGTCGGCTTAAGGAGTTTGTGATGCCAAAGAGAATATTAACAGGAACAGTTGTAAGCGCCAAATGCGATAAGACAGTTACCGTAAAGGTCGAGAGACGTGTGAAACACCCTCTTTACCATAAGTTCATGACTAGGTCGAAGAAGTATGCGGCTCACGATGAACAAAACCGTTGTAAGGAGGGAGAAGTGGTGAGCATCATTGAATGCAAACCATATTCAAAGTCCAAGACATGGCAAGTAATTTTTGAAGCGGCAAGTTAAGGAGATTAAAAGATGATTCAGATGCAAACCAACCTGAAGGTGGCCGACAATTCCGGTGCCCGTCGGGTGCAGTGCATCAAGGTTCTGGGCGGTTCTAAACGAAAGACTGCTGCAGTCGGTGATGTAATTGTTGTATCAGTAAAGGATGCAATCCCTCGGGGTCGCGTTAAGAAGGGTGATGTTCGCCGTGCAGTGATCGTAAGAACTGCAAAGGAAATACGTCGCCCGGATGGAAGTGCTATACGTTTTGATGATAATGCGGCAGTCCTTATTAATCAACAAGGAGAGCCAATTGGAACGCGTATCTTCGGACCCGTAACCCGTGAGCTTCGTGGCAAAGAGTTTATGAAGATTATATCACTCGCACCGGAGGTAATATAATGGCTAGAAAGTTTCAAATTAAAAAGGGCGATAATGTTCACGTCATTGCGGGTAAAGATAAAGGCCGTACAGGAACAGTTCTAAAGGTTATACGTGATGAAGATCGTGTTATTGTTCAAGGTGTTAACCTTATCAAGAAACACCAAAAGCAATCAATGGGCCAAGAAGGCGGAATTATTCAAAGAGAAGCTGCTCTTCATATTTCAAATGTTGCCCATATTGATCCCGTTTCAAAGAAGCCAACGCGTATTGGTATAAAGATTCTCGAAGATGGACGTAAAGTGCGTGTTGCAAAACGTTCCGGCGAGACAATTGATAGTTAGGAATGACAATGGCACGTTTAAAGATTCATTATGAAAAGACTCTTAAGCCAGACTTACTAAAGGAATTGGGATACAAAAATCCATTCCAAGTGCCTAGGCTAGAGAAGATTGTTATTAACATGGGGCTTGGTTCTGCTGCTCAAGACAATCGTAAAGCACAAGCTGCACTCGAAGAGCTTGCGCTTATTGCAGGCCAGAAACCAACATTGACAAAAGCAAAGCAGTCTATTGCCGGATTCAAGCTTCGTGAAGGTATGAATATTGGTGCACGCGTGACATTAAGGCGTGACAGAATGTATGAATTTCTGGATCGTCTTGTAAATATAGCGATGCCACGCATAAGAGACTTTAGAGGAATTTCGCCTAAGAGTTTTGATGGACGGGGAAATTATACAATGGGTATTAAAGAGCATATTGTATTCCCAGAAATTAACTATGATAAGGTGGATCAAATTCGAGGAATGGATATAACCTTCGTCACAACAGCGAGTTCAGACTCAGAAGGGCTTGCTCTTCTGAAAGGATTTGAATTGCCCTTTACAGGTCAGAAATAGGGCAGGAGAGAGAGATGGCAAAAACAAGTGCAATAGAAAAGAATTTACGGCGTGAAAGAATGGTTAAGCAACACTCTGGCCGTCGCAATCGATTAAAAGAGATAGCAAACAATGAGTCATTACCACCCGAGGAACGCTTTAAGGCGAGGCTAAAGCTTGCTGAGTTGCCGCGTAATAGCTCTGCTGTTCGTGTTCGCACCAGGTGTCAACTTACAGGTCGTCCTCGTGCGGTATATCGTAAATTTAAATTGTCTAGAATCGCATTACGCGAACTAGCATCATCCGGGCTTATTCCCGGTATGACAAAATCAAGCTGGTAGGAGGAACACACATGTCGTTCTCAGATCCATTAGGAGATATGTTAACCCGGATTCGTAATGGCCAAAAGGCTAGGAAGTCAGTCATTACGTCCCCCGCATCAAAACTTCGTTCAAATGTTCTTGAAGTGTTGAAGCAGGAAGGTTACATAAGAGGGTATTCTCAGGAAAAGGTTTCTGAGGGTATTGAACAACTTAAAATTGAACTTAAGTATTACGAAAACCAACCTGTTATTAGAAATCTTGACAGAGTCTCTAAACCAGGTCGGCGCGTTTATACCAAGATTAAAGATTTAAAACCCATTAACAATGGCCTAGGAATTCTCGTTCTTTCAACGCCAAAGGGTGTTCTTTCAGATGGAAAGGCCCGGGAGTTGAATGTTGGCGGTGAAGTCCTTTGCAATGTATTCTAAGGTGAAAAAATGTCACGTGTAGGTAAACATCCCGTAGCAGTTCCTCAAGGCGTAACCTGTACTTTGAATGGTCAGGAAATCATCCTCAAAGGAAAAAATGGAGAACTTTCAGCTCAAACGGGCAAAGAAGTTATTGTTAAGTATGAAAACGACGGAATCCTTGTACGTCCTCGTGACGAGTCAAAGCAAGCAAGAATGCTTTGGGGGACATGGAAGAACCGCATTAAAAACATGGTCCAAGGGGTTAGTGACGGATTTACCATACGTCTAGAAATTAATGGAGTTGGTTACCGTGCTGCAATGGAAGGAAATAAGCTAAAGTTGCAACTCGGTTATAGTCATGACATTCTTTATCCAGTTCCTAATGGCATTCAAATTAAATGTGACAAGCCAACAGCAATCGCAATTTCTGGTGCTGACAAACAAAAAGTTGGACAAGTTGCTGCAGAGATACGTGCATACCGTAAACCTGAACCTTTCAAAGGCAAGGGAATCAAGTATGAGAATGAATATATAGTTCGTAAAGAAGGTAAGAAGAAATAGCCATGATACGTGAGAATAAGCTTTTTGAGCGTCGTAAACGTCGGAATAGATATAAGATCGCTCTTGTTTCAACAGATAGGCCACGCTTGTCTGTGTTTCGTTCAAAGAATCATATCTATGCGCAGATCATAGATGATGGGAAGCATAGTACAGTTGTTGCTGCCTCAACTCTTGATAAGGATTTGAAAAAGAAGCTCAAGAAAACATCAGATGTGACTGCAGCAGAGGTTGTAGGTAAACTTGTCGCAGAAAGAGCTGCAAAAGCAGGTATAAAGCAAGTCGTATTTGATCGTGGTGGTTATATTTATCACGGTCGTGTTAAAGCCTTAGCTGAAGCAGCACGCTCAGCTGGTCTTTCATTTTAGGAAGTAGAGAACATGGCAAGAGAAGCAAAACAAAATAGACCGAATCGAACTGAACGTGAAGAAGTCGAGTTGGTTGAAAAATTAGTCGCTATCAATCGTGTCGCGAAAGTGGTTAAAGGTGGTAAGAACTTTAGCTTTTCAGCGATTGTCGTTGTGGGTGATGGTAAAGGCCGTGTTGGGCATGGAACGGGTAAGGCAAGAGAAGTGCCTGAAGCCATTCAAAAGGCAACAGAACAAGCAAAGCGTCATATGGTACGTATTCCCCTTCGTGAAGGTCGTACTCTTCATCATGACGTAACAGCAACATTTGGTGCTGGAAAAGTCCATATGCGAGCTGCAGTTCCAGGTACGGGAATCATCGCAGGTGGTCCAATGCGTGCCGTTTGTGAAGCCCTTGGAATTCAAGACGTTGTGAGTAAATCAATTGGTTCATCGAATCCACATAACATGGTGAGAGCAACGTTTAAAGCACTTCAACTGATTAATGCGCCACGTGCTGTTGCAGCACGTCGAGGTAAGAAAGTCGGCGAACTTGTTGGGCGCCGAGCTGTCGTGGAGGAGGTTTAAGCCATGACAAAGAAGAATACAAAAACTCTGTTACTTACACAAACAGGTAGTCCCATTCGTAGAGAAGCTTCTCAAAGAGCAACACTGATTGGTTTAGGTTTAAATAAACTAGGTCGGACTCGAGAACTCGAGGATACTCCTTCAGTTCGCGGAATGATTGCAAAAGTGAAGCATATGGTAAAGGTTGAAGGAGAAGCGTAAGCTCTCTAAAATGTAGGAAGAAAAAAGATGAAACTTAATGAAATTCGCGATAACCCTGGAGCCCGCCGCAAACTTTTGCGAATTGGCCGTGGTATTGGATCAGGCAAAGGAAAAACTGGTGGACGAGGTGGTAAAGGTCAAACAGCTCGTACTGGTGTGGCTGTCAATGGGTTTGAAGGTGGACAAATGCCACTCTTCCGTCGTTTGCCAAAACGAGGGTTTACGAATATTTTTGCTTTGAAATTTTCTGAAATCAATATTGGTAAACTGCAAGAAGCAATTGCAAATGGCAAAATTGATGACAAAAAGCCGATTACTGAAGAGATAATTGTATCATCAGGTTTAATTACCCGGAAGCGAGATGGTATTCGTCTACTCGGGAATGGTCAACTAAAGTCAAAGGTTTCTTTAGAAATTTCTGGGGCTACAAAATCCGCAATAGCGGCTGTTGAAAAAGCAGGTGGCTCTGTAAAGATTCAGACCAAAGAAAAAAAAGAACCAAGAGCTGAAAAAAAAGAAACCAAGAAAAAGAAATAATAAGATAAAGGTATGCCATGGCATCAGCCGCAGAACAACTCGCAGCGAATATTAACTTTAAGGCGTTTTCTAAAGCAGAAGACCTCAAAAAGAGAATTTGGTTTACAATCGGCGTTTTAATTGTTTACCGCTTGTGCACATATATTCCATTGCCTGGCATTAATCCTGCTGTTATGGCTGAATTTGCGCGGGCCCATGGCGGAGGAATCTTCGGCATGGTCGATATGTTCTCGGGAGGTGCGTTAAGCAGAATGTCTATCATGGCGCTTAACATTATGCCTTATATCTCGGCAAGCATTATCGTTCAACTCATGACGGCGATCCTGCCACAGTTTGAAGCTTTGAAAAAAGAAGGGGAATCAGGACGTCGTAAACTCAACCAATATACAAGGTATCTTACAGTTTTCATTGCTGTGATACAATCATATGGAGCCGCTATTGGCCTTGAATCAATGCAAACCGCAGCCGGATCTGCGGCGATTGATCCAGGCTTCTTCTTTAGGCTCACAACTGTTATTACAATTGTTGGGGCGACATTGTTCCTCATGTGGTTAGGAGAACAAATCACAAGTCGTGGAATTGGAAATGGTATTTCCCTTGTTATTTTTGCAGGTATCGTTGCAAATCTGCCTTCGTCCATACTTAATGCATTGGAGTTAGGTCGAACGGGAGCATTATCATATATTTTCATTCTGTTCATCCTTGCCTTTTCAATTGCAATGATTGCCTTTATCGTATTTATGGAAAGGGCTCAACGCCGGGTGCTTATTCAATATCCTAAACGTCAAATTGGAAATAAGATGTTTGGAGGCGAGAGTTCACATTTGCCCATTAAATTGAATAGCACGGGTGTGATTCCTCCAATTTTTGCAAGTTCTCTTTTGCTACTCCCCATCTCCATAGCTCAATTCTCAAGTGCAGGTGGACCTGAATGGCTACAATGGTTATTGGGCGGATTGCAGCATGGGGGGACTCCTTATATTGCTATATATCTATTTTTGATTGTTTTCTTTGCTTTTTTCTATACATCGATTGTCTTTAACCCACAGGAGACAGCTGAGAACCTCAAGAAAAATGGGGGCTTTATACCAGGATATCGTCCAGGAAATAATACAGCTGAATATTTAGATTGGCTCGTCACACGACTTACAGTCCTTGGAGCTGCTTATTTAGCCTTTGTATGCGCTGTTCCTGAATTCTTTTATGCTGCCTATTCTTTGCCTTTCTATCTAGGAGGTACAACATTCCTCATCGCCGTGAGTGTTCCCATGGATACGGTTGCTCAGATTCAATCTCATTTATTGGCTCACCAATATGAAGGGCTCCTCAAGAAAACTCGATTAAAGGGGGCAAAAAGGTGAACATCGTTCTTTTTGGACCTCCAGGAGCAGGGAAGGGTACGCAAGCTCGTATCCTTCAGGATAAATACAACCTCGCTCATCTCTCTACTGGTGATATGTGCCGGGATGAGGTTAAAAAAGGTACTTCTGTTGGCAAAGAGATTAAGGATATTATGGACTCAGGTCGCTTCCCTTCAGATGAAATTATTTTGTCTTTGTTTGAAAAGCGTTTGGGAGATCTTAAAGGACAGGGAGTTATCTTAGATGGAATTCCCAGGACTTTAAACCAAGCACAGAAGATTAAGGAAATATTTGCAAAATTAGGTCGTACCTTAGATTTAGTCATACAAATTGCTGTTAATGATGAACAGCTGATTGATAGACTTTCACATAGGTTTATATGTAAGACTTGTGGTTCTTCCTATACTGAGGAAATCCATCCCCAAATTCAGGGGCAATGTGATAAGTGCTCAAATCATGACTTCTTCAGACGTCCCGATGACGAACCTACGGCAATTAAAACCCGTCTAGAAGTCTATAATGAGCAAACAAAACCCCTTATCAAATTTTATACGGATGAAGGGAAATTGAAGGTAATTGATGGCATGGGATCACTTGAGTACGTTACATCTCAGATAGAATCACAATTAAATCAATTGCAAGTGTTGACAAGCAACGCAGGATGCCTATACTCCGCAAAGGAAAAATAGGTTACTGCCCATAGTTTATTAAGGAGAAACGAGTGGCTCGTATAGCTGGTGTAAACATACCGACGCAGAAAAGGGTAGAAATAGGTCTGAGATCTATCTACGGAATTGGTCCTGCAAAGGCAAAAGAAATTTGTGAAAAACTGAGCATTCCCGCTGAAAGGCGAGTGCATCAGCTGACTGATTCAGAAGTTCTCAAAATCCGTGAGAGCATCGACCATGAATATAAGGTTGAAGGAGATCTACGTCGTGAGGTTTCATTAAATATTAAACGTTTAATGGATCTGGGTTGTTATCGTGGACTCCGGCATCGCAAGGGACTTCCTGTTCGTGGGCAGAGAACACATACGAATGCTCGTACCCGTAAAGGTAAAGCTGTGGCAATTGCCGGTAAGAAAAAGTAAAGAGTTAGGATAATCGATGGCACAGAAACCCGCACAAAGAGTACGTCGTAGAGAAAGAAAGAATATCGTCTCAGGCGTTGCACATGTAAATGCATCATTTAACAACACTGTTGTGACCATAACTGATGTACAAGGAAATACAATTTCTTGGTCTTCATCTGGAACAAAGGGATTCAAAGGATCTCGTAAGTCCACACCATTTGCGGCCCAAATGGCCGCAGAAGATGCTGCAAAGAAAGCTCAAGAACACGGGATGAAGTCCCTTGAAATTGAAGTGAAGGGCCCAGGTTCAGGACGTGAATCCGCATTGCGCGCTCTTCAAGCAACTGGATTTGTGATCACATCAATACGTGATGTGACGCCGATCCCACATAATGGTTGTCGCCCTAAAAAGCGTCGCCGTGTTTAACAAGTACTGTAATTGAAATCTTAATACCGAGAGGGTAGACCCGTGATACAAAAGAATTGGCAGGCTTTGATCAGGCCTTACAAACTGAACCTGGATCATAGTGAGGATCCTAACTATGTGGCTGTAATTACGGCAGATCCACTTGAACCAGGATTTGGAATGACCTTAGGGAGTGCCCTCAGAAGGGTCTTACTCTCATCACTGCAAGGGGCAGCGATAACCTCCGTTCAGATAGAGGGTGTTCTTCATGAATTTTCAACCATCCCAGGGGTTAGTGAAGATGTCACAGATATCGTTCTCAATCTTAAGGGAGTGATCACAAAACTCCATAAGGATGGTCCTGTTCGTGTAAAGTTGCAAGCCGAAGGGCCTTGCGTTGTTACGGCAGGAAACATTGAAACACCTGCAGATCTTGAGATTCTCAATAAGGATCATTACATCTGTACGGTAAGCCAAGGAGCTAAAGTCTCTATGGAGCTTACAATTAGTACAGGAAAGGGTTATATACCTGCTGAAAGTAACAAGAAAGCAGATTCACCAATTGGTTTGGTTCCAATTGATGCCTTGTTCAGTCCTGTAAAGAAGGTGTCTTATAAAGTAGAAAATACACGTGTGGGACAGCAAACAAACTATGATAAGCTCATCCTTCGAGTTGAAACGGATGGGTCTGTAAAGCCTGATGATGCCGTGGCTCTTTCAGCACGCATTCTTCAGGATCAGCTACAGAAGTTTATTAACTTTGAAGAGCCTAAGGAAGCTTATCAAGAGAAGGAGGAATCAATCCTTCCGTTTAACAGAGCTCTCCTTAGAAAAGTTGATGAGCTTGAGCTTTCTGTTAGATCAGCAAATTGTTTAAAGAACGACAATCTCATTTATATTGGAGATCTCGTTCAAAAGACTGAGTCAGAAATGCTGCGTACGCCAAACTTTGGACGAAAGTCCCTTAATGAAATCAAGGAAGTATTGATTCAAATGGGACTCAACCTCGGAATGGAAGTTCAAGGGTGGCCGCCAGAAAATATTGAAGAACTAATAAAAAAGCTCGATGAGCCATTTTAAGGAGTAATAAGTCATGCGTCATGGTATTCGCGGCCGTCGGTTAAAACGGCATTCTGATGAAAGAAAGGCTCTATTTAAGACGCTTACGGGTTCATTACTTAAGCATGAGCAAATAAAAACGACTTTGCCAAAAGCAAAGGATTTACGCCCCATCGTTGAGAAGATCATTACCCTTGGAAAGCGTGGTGGCTTAGCTTGCAGAAGACAAGCAATTTCTTATCTTGGGGACGTTGAACTTGCTGCTAAAATTATGGGACCTCTGGCAGAGCGTTATAAGAAGCGTTCCGGCGGCTATGTAAGAATTATCAAGGCAGGTTTCCGACATGGTGATAATGCCGCAATGGCCATCATTGAGCTCGTTGATCGTGACTTGAATGCAAAGGGTGCAGACTCTGGTCCGACAGCAGAAAAGGCTCTTGAGGATGAAGCTACGGCTTAACCCGATAGCTTCATTCCAGAGAAGGTTTTAGATCTGATTTATGTTTTGATTTATTGGCCCTTGTACTTAATGTCATGCTCACCAATAATACCTGCAAGGTACATATCTTTGGTTAGTACAACTAAATGGCGTATTCTATTACTTGACATCTTGTGTGATGCCTCTTCAAGAGAATCATCTTCAAGACAATAGATACACTTTGGCGTCATGATTTCTTCTAGTGTTACAGTCTTAGGATCTTTTTCTTTTGCTATTCCTCGTGTAATCATGTCTCTTGTTGTTATAAAGCCGATAATACGCTCAGGATCACCCACAAGTAGGGCTGGTACTTTTCGATCCATAATAATTTTCGAAGCCTCAAGAAGTGTTGTTTTGGAATTTGTAATTGTCCAATTTTTGTTCATAATATCTTTAACTTTCATTTTATGCTCCTCGTTATTATTATTCGCCTAAATATAAATAATATGACAAAATGTATAATAAAAAATTAATTTCTTCAAAGAATCGAACTTATAGAGTCTTTTCCTATAGATCTTCAAAAGGTATGAAAACGAAAAGTGATTTTAATACTCTTTAAAGGTCTTCATGTTAATTTCGTGAAAATACAACAGGAGATGATTACTATGCGTGATGATATTAAGCCTGGGGCCCTATTCCCCGATTTTGAGCTTCCTGATCATACGAATACAAAACGAAAGCTATCCCTGCTTCAGGGAGAAGATCCCATGATACTTATGCTCGGTCGTGGAATATACTGCCCGAAAGATAGAAATCAACTCCATCAACTCGTGAAGTTCTCCGCTCAATGCGATGTCGGATTTACACGTATGGTTACAATTAACTGTGATGGTCTTATGCTTATTAATGATTTAAGGCTAGGTGTGGGTGCTCATTGGCCTTTTCTTTATGATGAAGAAAAAATTATTATGAAGGATCTTGATATTCAAGAATATACAGATCCCATTCATACGGTCATGATTCCTCATACTTTCGTTCTAGAACCTGGTCTTAAGATCTATAAGATCTATAACGGGTATTGGTATTGGGGGCGTCCATCAACGAGTGAACTTCATCAGGATTTACGTGCGGTAACAATGAAATGTCGACCTGACTTTAAAATTGACACACCTGAAATGCGAGCACAGTGGGACAAGAGCGATCGTAAAAACTTCTACCCCTACGGGAAGACCTGGGAGCAGGTCTTCATTCGTATGGCAGGGGAAGTAGATAAGTTTTAGGTTTACTTCCCTGATTTAATCTCATTAATAGCTTGCTGGGCTAATCTATCGCCTTTATCAGCTGCTCTTTGAAGCCATTTTAGAGCAAGTTCTTTGTCTGGTTTAACGCTAATGCCTTTGTAGTACATGATTCCAACGTTGTATTGAGCTTGGTAGAGTCCATGATCAGCTGATTTCATAAACCATTCAAAAGCTTTGGCATCATCTTTCTGAACACCCTTACCTTCTTGGTACATGTTTCCCACCATATATTCAGATTCAGGGTGACCTTTTTCAGCAGATTTATTAAAGAATTCAAAAGACTTTGCATAGTCTTGAGTAACCCCTTGTCCATCATAATAAAGATTACCTAAGTTGAAAAAAGCCAGTGGAAAGTTCTGATCAGCAGCTTTTTGGAAAAACTTTGCGGCTAAGCCATAATCCTGCTTTATTCCATTACCTTCTTTGTAGAGTAAACCCAAATTGTTTTGAGCCTGAGCAAAACCTTGATCAGCAGCTTTTTGGTACCACTTTGCAGCTTCTGCAGGGTCTCTTTTCATCCCTCTACCTTCATCGTAAATGATTCCCAAATTATATTGAGAGATCACATCGCCTTTATCTGCGGCTTTTTTGTACCATAATATGGCTTTATCAGTATCTTGAGGCACACCGATTCCCAGGTGATACATATTCGCTATATTGTATTCAGCGAGCATATGCCCTTGATCAGCAGCTTTTTGGAACCACTTCATGGCTTCAGAATAGTCCTGTTTGACTTGTGTTCCGTTGTAGTACAATGTGCCTAAATCATTTTGAGATGCGGCATCTCCTGTATCAGCCTTTTGTTGTAATTCCTGAACGTTGAGTTCCCCTGCAGCAATAGTTGCTGTCGATGTCAGAAGTGTAAATACGGTTGCTAATATAATTGATTTATTCATTTTAATCTCCTTTGCCTTTAAGTGATATTTAAACACAAAATAATTAATATTTTATTGATTTCTTTACGAATGTTTGAGGAACAGACTTTATTTCTCCAGGTTTCAGCTCTCCCAATTGAAATACACCATAGGAAATGCGTATAAGCCGATTTACGGGCCAACCGAGGTGATCAAAGACCCGCCTGATTTCACGATTCTTGCCTTCCTTTAGGCTTACTGTTATCCAAGCATTGTTACCCTGTTGCTTATCAAGTACTGCTGTTATGGGGCCATAATGTATACCTTTTACTGTGATCCCTTTTTTGAGTGTCTCCAATGCCTTGGTGTCGATGAGACCATGAACGCGGACACGGTAAGTGCGTACCCAACCCGTTGAAGGAAGTTCAATGTGGCGTGCGAGTTCCCCATCGTTTGTGAGAAGAATCAAGCCTTCGCTGTTTAAATCCAGGCGTCCTACAGAGATAACACGAGGCATATCCTTAGGAAGAGCTTCAAAAAGAGTTGGTCGTCCTTGTTCATCTCTATGGGTTGTTATCAAACCTTTTGGCTTATAATATACCCAAAGACGAGGTTGTTCTGGTTTAGCTAATGGTTTCCCGTCCACAACGATTACACTCTTCTCTGTGACCACAAATGCTGGTGTATGGAGAACTTTTCCATCAACTTGAACGCGGCCTTCTTCAATCCATCTCTCAGCGTCTCGTCTTGAGCAAAGACCAGCGCGTGCTATGACTTTCGCAATACGTTCATTTTTACTTGCGGGAAGCATTGACGAAAGCTTCAATAATTAATCTGTCTTGAGGTGTCACATGAAATTCAGGATGCCATTGAAGACCTAGGCAAAATTTATATTGAGGAACCTCAAATCCTTCAATAACCCCATCGGGAGCTATGGCATTTAGAACAGCATCCTTTCCAAGTGTCTTAACAGCTTGATGGTGTGAGCTGTTAACATCTATGGACTCAAGGTTAATTAATTTTTGCAGGAAGGTATTCTTGACAATCGTCACCTTATGAGCCGGTTGGCTTGCTGGATGTTTTTGAGAATGTTCAAGCGGGTTCTCAATTTCGTCAGGAATATGTTGAATAAGCGTTCCTCCCAAAGCCACATTAATAAGCTGCTGTCCACCACAGATTCCAAAAACGGGGATGTTCTTTTTAAGAGCTGAATGGGTTATGGCCAGTTCAAAATTTGTTCGAGTTGGTTTAACTTTTACTGTTTCATGTTGGCTCTCTTCCCCATAAAGAGTAGGATCTAAATCAAAGTCGCCTCCTGTAATCAGCAAGCCATCGATTAACTCAATGTAAGAGTCTACAAGATTTAATTCATGGGTAAGAGGGAAGGGGGTTCCGCCAGCTTCAGCTATGGATGAGCAATAGTTTTCACGAAGAGCATACCAAGGATAACTGGAATAATGACCAGGTTGCTGGATATCGAAGGTAATACCTATGATGGGCTTATCTTTCATTGATTTATTTCCGTTTTCTTCCAGTTAAAAGTAGACTATTGTTTAGTCTTCTTTTAAGCATAAGTTGTTCAAATCGTATAGGTATAAAATGGAAAACTTAATTGAACTCGCGAGTAAATCTCAAGCATGGCCTTTTGAGGAAGCCAAGAAGATTCTTGGCAGAATAGGGGAGAAGACTCCTGAAAAGGGATTTGTTCTTTTTGAAACCGGATATGGCCCCTCAGGGTTACCCCATATTGGAACCTTTGGGGAAGTTGTAAGGACAACAATGGTTCGCCAGGCTTTTAGCATTTTATCCAATATACCAACAAAACTGTATGCTGTCTCTGATGACATGGATGGTCTGCGGAAAGTTCCTGACAACATTCCCAATCCTGAGATGGTGCGAGAACACCTAGGGAAGCCACTCACGAGGATTCCAGATCCTTTTGGCACCCATGAGAGTTTTGGTCATCACAATAATGCACGTCTTCAATCCTTCCTTGATGCTTTTGGTTTTCAATACGAGTTTATTAGCTCGTCTGAGTGCTATCTTTCAGGTCGTTATGATCCAATGCTTCTTGCTGTTCTTAAGCATTATGATGAAATCATCAATGTCATTCTGCCAACATTAGGTTCAGAGAGACGTGCGACTTATAGCCCGTTCTTGCCAATTGATGCTGAGTCAGGAATCGTTCTTCAGGTACCGGTAATTGAGCGTGATGAAAAGACTGGCACCATTGTTTATAAACGAGAAGATGGAAAACTCATCGAAACACCTGTTACACGGGGGCATTGTAAGCTTCAGTGGAAAGCAGATTGGGGAATGCGGTGGGCTGCATTTGATGTAGATTATGAAATGTCTGGGAAAGACTTAATCGACTCTGTTAAGCTTTCATCACAAATTTGCCGTATCTTAGGACAAGAGCCACCAGAAGGCTTTAATTATGAACTGTTTCTTGATGTTGATGGAACAAAAATTTCTAAATCAAAAGGGAATGGTTTAACCATTGAAGAGTGGTTGAAATACGCTCCAGAAGAAAGTCTAGCTTATTATATGTATCAATCACCAAAAAAAGCAAAACGTCTTTACTTTGATGTGATACCTAGGGCTGTTGATGAGTATCTAAACTTTCTTGAGAAGTTTCAAGAGCAACCGTTAGACCAAAAACTCGGTAATCCAGCATGGCACGTCCATAATGGAAAGCCTCCTAAGGAAGAGCTTCCTTTAAGTTTTGGGATCCTTCTTAACCTTGCAAGTGTGACAAACACGGAAGATAAGAGCGTATTATGGGGCTTTATTAGTCGTTATGCAAAAAATGCAAACCCAAAGGATATGCCCATGATTGATCGACTTGTTGGATATGCAATTGCCTATTACCAGAACTTTGTGAAGCCACATAAACACTACAGAACTCCTACTGCTGAAGAGAGGAAGGCTCTCGAAGATTTAGCACAAAGCCTCAAAAGAATAGATCCAGACTTAGAATCTATTCAAACAGAAGTATTCGAGGTAGGTAAGCGCCATAAGTATGAAAACCTGAGAGATTGGTTTAAAACGCTCTATCAAGTTTTGCTTGGGCAAGATGAAGGACCCCGCATGGGTTCATTCATTGAACTTTACGGCGTTAATGAAACGGTAGATCTTATTCAAGCTGCTCTAAAGCGTTAGGATTAATTTCAAATTCTGCAAGTGTTTCATCCGATACAGCTTTACGTATTTTTGACCTCAGTTGGTCGTTATCACTCTTCGTTACTATTTTAAATGTTGGAGCGATGGGACGATTTACAATCGAGTGATAAGCTTTATCAATTTGTGACAACAGATCGTTTTCTTCACTTATATTAAAGACCATACTTTCATCCTTCTTTCGTATAGCAAGAAGCTGACGACGTGTATTTATAGCCTCTGACCAATTCATAACATCTAGATGCATCAGATACACTTGTTCACAACTAAGCGCAAGTTGTGCTGGCGTTAAGCGACCTCCATGAAGAACTCTTTCTAAAACTCGAGTTGCGGCTTTTGAACTATCGCTTTCTGCGATTTGAATAAGAGAATCATCTTTGATTGGGGCAGCGTGCTGATATTGCTCCTTCAGGAGGTAAAGAATGGGTTCAGCATAGTGAATATAATTATTAACTATAGAAGAAGAGCCATCCTCTGTCTCATTTGGATCGTTATCTTTTAGATATGAGGTAAAACGATCAACATCTAGAGAAAATAAAAAATACCGCATGTCAAGAAAAGGAAGGTAATTTAAGGTGATGGGATCAATATGGAAGCCATGATTAAGATAATAACGCAACCGGTGAGGATCATCACCTAAATGCTTTTTTCCATCATAATCAGCGCATTGAAGAGTAAGTCTATTATAAAATGTACTTTTATTTGCGAGTTGTTGAGCAAATAGTATCACTAAGTCGAGAGCCGTACTTCCAAAGCCTTTTCCTTGGTACTTCTTGTTTATACCAATAAAATGTAACGTAAATTTACCATTAATTCCTGGATTATGACTATTTTCAATTAATATAACTTTTCCAATCTCTTTGTCTTTCAAGGACTTAGAGGCCTTCTTGCTTTTCAATCCTAAATAGTCGACGGGTACTTTGATCAGAAATGTTGTCGTCCGTTCTAAAATTTTAGATTTGGCTTTAATGCTATTTGCACCATCGAAACATAAGTATATAGGGGTCTTTAGTTCTAATCCCTCAGGTTTAGAAATGCTCTCATACTTATTTGCTCGAGCATGTGCAAAACCCTTAATAATAGCTTTAAATTCAGTATTCTTAAGTGGGTCATCTTGTGCAAAACATGAATTACCGATGAATAATAATGAAATAATAAACTTACGCATAACAAACAACCTTACCAATAAACAATACGCTTTATATAGACAAACGAATATAAGTTGTCAAAGGAATTTTTTTTAAAAGTATAATATGAAAAATATAACTAATGATATTTTAATATAAATGTGGCATAATATATAATATAGGGGGAGTATATTATGTTAATACAAAGAGCCATGGTTGGCTATTATTTACTTACAAAGCAATATGAAACTCTATTTTACTATCTCCTTAAAGAAAGCAAAAAGAGTACGCAGACTGAGCTCGACTACCAAAACATGCGTAAGTATGTAAACCTAGGCTCCCAGATACTACGCCGAATGCAATCCCCTCCAAATAATGTTACCATTACGAAAGAAGCACTTGGCGGTATTCCTTGTCTTCATGCCATCCCCTCAACTTCTCCAAAAAGAACCATCTTCTATCTTCATGGTGGATCATTTATCGTCAGGCTTGAGAGTACTTCTCATGAAACAATTATCGGCCATCTTGCTGAGGCTTGTGAAGCTGAGGTCTGGGCGCTTGATTATAGGATCGCACCAGAAGATGCTATGCCTGCAGCGCTCGATGATACGTATTATTCATTCTTGTCTCTATTAGACACTGGCGTGGATCCTGAAAAGGTTTTTGTCATTGGCGATTCAGCTGGAGGCTATCTTACTCTCGCATTGATGCTTGAGCTCAGAGACACGGGTCAGCCATTCCCTAAAGCAGCGGTTGCGTTGTCTCCTGTTACAGGAGCAGATACGCGTTCAGGTTCCTATCTCAATAATCAGGATAAGGATCCATTCCTGACACTCACTCAAATTGATTATATTGGTCCAATCGTCTTTGGAACTTCCTGTTGTAACTATCCTGAGGCTCCATTGCATAGAGAGCTCAATGATCTTCCACCCATGCTCATTATGGTTGGGGGAAATGAAATCCTGTATGATGATAGTGTGCTTTTTGCTGAAAAGGCAAAAGCAGCTGGTGTTGATGTGACCTTAGATATTAATGATGGAATGTTCCATGCTTATCCCATTTTTATTGACATCATTCCTCAGGCAAAGGAAGGATTTGATAAGATTGTAAGTTATGTGAAGGAACATACTGTTTAATTGAGACTCTTTTGCTAATGACATTTAATCATCCCCAGAGTAAGACTATGATGGATGAAACAAGATGAAACTAAAGTATTAACAGCCCTTATTCGTGGATTTTTTCGAAAGTGTCCTCGCTGTGGAGAAGGGCGACTTTTTGAAGGTTATTTAACCCCTAAAAAGGAATGTAATGTTTGTCAGCTTGAGTTTGAATCCTTAAGGGCGGATGACGGGCCGGCATACATTACGATGGGTCTAGTCTGTCTGTTCGTCGTTCCCTTTTTTTTTATCTTTCAAGCAAGGTATGATCCGTCAATGGGGCTGGCTCTCTTTATCAGCATACCCCTAACAATAGGCATCATTCTAGGGTTACTTCCTCTCATAAAGGGGGCCTTTATGGCAGCCCTTTGGAAGAGTAAAGCTTAAGCCATTACTGCGCCAATATGCTTTTGTCCACGCTTTTTAGCTAGGTCTTCTTGATGTTGACGATTTCTTGCACTTTTCACTCTTTGTGGTGTCAATTCTTCATAACAGTGAGGGCAGGAAACACCCCGTTCATATTTTGATGAGGTTTTGTCATCTTCTGATATGGGATGTCTGCAACCATGGCACATTTCGTGTTCGCCCAGATCAAGTCCGTGCTTAACAGCTATTCTTCTATCAAAAACGAAACACTCCCCTTTCCACAGACTCTCCTCAGGGGGGATTTGTTCTAAATATTTCAAGATGCCTCCCTTCAGATGATAGACTTCTTCAAAGCCTTGAGAGAGCATGTAAGAGGAGGCCTTTTCGCATCGAATCCCTCCCGTACAGCACATGGCGATTTTTTTTACCTTTGTTTTATCCAATGTTTTGACAAACTCAGGAAACTCCGTAAACGAATGAGTCTTTGGGTTAATCGCCCCTTTAAATGTACCAATTTCAACCTCGTAATCATTACGCGTATCAATCAACAAAACATCAGGATCTGAGATAAGCCTATTCCAGTCTAATGGATCCACATATGATCCAACGGTTTCATTTGGATTGACGGGTACTCCTAAGGTTACGATCTCCTTTTTTAACCGAATCTTCATTCTATGAAAGGGCATCTCCTGTGCCCATGATTCTTTGTACTCCAGATTTTTGAATCTTGTTTCGAGGGTTTCTTTGAGCTTATGGATTGCCTCTCTGCTTCCTGCAACAGTACCATTGATACCTTCTTCCGCAAGGAGAAGTATTCCTTTGAGACTCAATTCATCACAAAGAGATTTTAATCTCTTCTGCCAATCCCTAAAATCAGGGAGAGGTGTAAATTCATATAGGGCTGCGACAATAATTTGGGTCATGCTCTTTTCTACACAAGAAAGGCTTGCAAAAGCAAGAAGAAACAATGGAGAACTCTTATGGAGAGCATTGCATACCCCCATATACTATGATATAAAACTATAGTTTAAAACGAGGTATAGTACTGTGGCGCATACCAGTTTTACATTATCAGTAGCCACCTAAGGAATAAAAAATGAAAACTTCACTTTTAAGAACCGTAAGTTTAGTTGCCTTCTTGGGCATGACAGCACCTGCAATGGCTGCAGATCCCGTTGTCGCTGAAGTTGATGGTCAAAAATATACTTATTCACAAGTTATGGAACTTAAAAACGCTTTACCAAAGCAAGCACAATCATTTCCTGATGAAAAATTATTTCCAATACTTGTGAATGAAATGGTCGATAATTACTTGATTAAGAAAGCCGCAGAAGCCTCAGGTGTTGCAACAACACCAGATGTTGAAAAGAACATAGCAAAAGCAAAAGAAGATATTATTGCTCAGGCCTATTTACTCAGCAAAGTTAAGGATAAAATTACAGATGAAGCAGTAAAAGCAAAATTTGATAAGGTTATCAAGGAAATGCCACAGCAAAAAGAAGCCCATGTGCGTCATATTGTTGTCGAAAAACCTGAAGATGCTAAAGCTGTTATTAAAGCTCTGAAGAACAAAGGTGATTTTAAAAAACTAGCTCAATCGAAGTCAAAAGATACAACCGCTTCAGAGGGTGGTGAACTCGGGTGGATCAATAAAGGAGATCCTCAACTTCCTCAAAACCTAAGCGATGCCATATTTGCTTTAAAACCAGGAACATTTAGTGAAGAGCCCATTAAAACAGATTATGGTTGGCATGTTATTTTTGTTGAAGAAATTCGCGATGCCAAACCACCAAAGTTTGAAGAAGTCAAGAATGAGCTTAAAACACTTATGACTCAAGAAGCTATTCTTTCCCTTGTAAAGGAGCTTCGGAAAACAGCAAATATAAAGCTCTTTGATAAGGATGGTAAGCCACTTCCACTCGAGCCAGAGAAAAAACCAGAAGCACCGGCTGCTCCAGCAACACCGGCTGCACCTGCGGCTCCATCCGAAAAAAAATAATAGAGCCATATTAAAGTCAAACAAAGGGCGTCAGTGCAAAGACGCCCTTTTTTGTTGATTTAACTTGATTTTAATAATTATGAGACAAGATATCATTAAAAGTTAACTGAATACTGGCTAGATATGCATAACAAATTATCTTTGTTCTCTATCGTTTTTCTTCTGTTGCAATCGAATCTTAACGCCACAAATTTATGCATCGAATATCCTGGGGCGTCGTGTGCTTGTGGAAAACCTTCCCTAACACCAACAAGTAAATTCAGCAATTGGGTTGTGTATTGTGAAGTGGATATTAATACGATCAAGGACCCCGGTGTAAGAGCACGCGCAAAGCGCACTTTAGGAAAAGGCTTTTTTGGAAAAAACCCAGAAGAAGTCCTTTCTCGCTGTAAACCAGAATGTTTTTCTTATAATCCCAAAAGATAAATTAGAACTGCTGCTTCTCTAAGAATATGCTTTTCCCAACTTTATCGAAGAATATTTGATAGAATTTAGGGTCTTCAACTGTACGTACAGTGTCAACACCACCACGGTTATTCATGACCTTTTCTTGAAAGTTTGTTCTAACTCTTGTTGAGTTTCCAACAGTTTTAACATTTGCCGTTGCATCTATAATTGCATTTTTTCCCCAAGCAGCGTTGGCTCCAAACATCATTGTTTGAAAGAAAGCTTCATTCCTGTCTTCCACATCTACTTCTCGAGTTGCAGCAACTAGCCCGACTTGCGGAACAACATTCTTAACCATGAATCCTTGATCTTGGAAAGCTTCGACCACAGCACTCATAACAGCGTCTGTTTTATTCGTATCAAATGAACGCGTTTGGAATTCCCTAACTTCCAATTGGGTTTTGAGAGGTTGTTGTGGCTTCATTTGACAAGCAACAAGAAGAGTTGAAAACCCAAGTGCTATGTATTTTTTCATCATCATGCCCCTAGAATTTGCTTTGATGATAATTGATTGAACTGACGCGACGAGAAGGATCAAACTTAATCATAACCGTAAGTGTTCTTTGTGTTGTTTCATAAGCTCCAGCACCTTTGTGAGCGCCTATCAAACCCAAAAGAGTTCCCCCTCCAGAACTTGCTGAATAAGCACTATCCGTCGCAATTTTATCATACACCCATGTTTCGCAACCGTTATCATTTGTGACAATATTCGGGGATCCTAATGCAGCCACAACTTGTTCCTGCGGCATTCCTTGGCGAACAGAGGATTGAACATTTCCAAGTGAAAAGGTTGATGGTCCACTTGAGACATCTTGTCTATGTTCGGAAGCAGACATACAGGCTGTGAGGAAAGTTGCTGACAGAGAAAGGGTTACTAACTGTTTAATATTCATATGATACTCCTTAATTACAAATTCCTGCATTTAAGCATCTTTTTCTTCAGTTGACAAATCATTTTCTTGAGTCAACTTGCCATGGCAGTGTTTGTATCGTTTACCTGAGCCACAAGGGCAGGGGGCATTTCTTGGTGTCTTATTCCAGTTTTCAGCGCCTACCATAGACTCTGTCTTAAGGTCTTCAGGATTTAATGGATCATCTGCATAGGTTAGGGTCATTTCTTGATCAGATTCAGGTTCAAAAATATCGTTCACAATTTGTTGCTCTGTAGATTCGCCAAACTGGAGGTGACAAAGAACTCCTGTAACACTTTCCCTGAGTCTTGAAAGCATTTCCTGGAACATTTCAAAGGCTTCGCCCTTATACTCATTCAAAGGATCTCTTTGACCATAAGCCCTCAAATTGATTCCTTGACGTAAGTGATCAAGGGAAAGGAGATGGTCTTTCCATTGTTGATCAAGGAGCCTTAAGAGCAGAGACTTTTCAGCCAGACGCATCATCTCTGGACCATATTCTTTTTCTTTCTTTTCCATAAGTTCATCAATCGCTTGCTGAAGCCGATTCTTAATCTCGACATCAGCAATTCCTTCTTCATCTGCCCAATCCTTAATGGGTAGGTTTAACCCAAAGATACGCAAGCATTCCTCGTGAAGAGCATTCACTTCCCATTGATCAGGGTAGGCATTCTCTGGAATAAAGCGAGAGACAAGATCCTCAATAACCTCTTCCCGCATACCTGCAATAAATTCATATACATCAGCAACTTCCATGATTTCACGGCGTTGCTCATAAATGACCTTACGCTGATCATTCATCACATCATCATACTTGAGGAGTTGCTTACGGATATCAAAGTTTCGAGCTTCAACCTTTTGTTGAGCCTTTTCAAGAGCTCTATTGATCCAGGGGTGGATAATGGCTTCGCCTTGCTGAAGTCCTAGCTTTTGCAGCCAGCTATCAAGACGTTCCGAGCCAAAAATCCGCATGAGATCATCCTCGAGCGAGAGGAAAAATTTGGATGCACCAGGATCTCCTTGACGACCTGAACGACCCCGGAGCTGATTATCAATACGGCGACTTTCATGCCGTTCTGTACCTATGACGAATAGACCTCCCGCTTCTTTTGCTATCCTAGCATTTACAATGACTTCTTCTTGAATTTCTTTTGCTCTCTTTTCTTTTTGCTTTTCATCCATCCCAACGGTTTCTTCGGTCACACGCATAAAGACGTTACCCCCGAGTTTAATGTCCGTACCACGACCAGCCATGTTCGTTGCAATGGTTACTGTTCCAGGTATACCTGCCTCAGCGATGATCTTTGCTTCTTGTTCATGATATTTTGCATTCAAGACATTGTGAGGAATTTTTTTCTCTTTCAATATGTTAGATAGAAGTTCAGATTTTTCAATGCTGACTGTACCCACAAGAACAGGTTGTTTTCTTTCCTTACACTCCTCAATGAGTTTTATAATTGCAGCATATTTTTCATTAGCTGTTCTATAGACTTCGTCATCCATATCCTTACGCACAACAGGCATATTCGTTGGAACTTCAACAACCTCAAGCTTATAGATATCAGCAAATTCAGCCGCTTCAGTCATCGCTGTACCCGTCATACCTGCTAGTTTTGGATAAAGTCTGAAGTAGTTTTGATAAGTTATAGACGCAAGTGTTTGATTTTCATGCTGAATCTCAACATTCTCTTTAGCTTCTAAGGCTTGATGGAGACCTTCAGAGTATCTTCTGCCTTCCATAACACGACCCGTAAACTCATCAATAATCATGACCTTGTTGTCCGTAATCATATAATCAACATCTCTTGTGAAGAGTTTGTGGGCTTTTAAGGCTTGGTTGACATGATGAACAATCCCAACGTTTTGAACGTCATAGAGAGACTTTCCATCTAAAAATCCTGCTTTAATTAAGAGCTGCTCAATATGCTCAATGCCCTGCTCGGTTAAAGTTACAGCACGGGCTTTTTCATCCTTTTCATAATCCTCTGGAATAAGGTCAGGGATGAGCTTGTCAATTTGCGTATAAAGCTCAGACGAGTCTTCAGCAGGTCCTGAAATAATTAAAGGTGTTCGAGCTTCGTCAATGAGAATGCTGTCCACTTCGTCAACGATTCCATAATTAAAAGGACGTTGAACCATTTCCTCAAGACGGAACTTCATATTGTCACGGAGATAGTCAAAGCCAAGCTCGTTGTTCGTTGCAAATGTCACATCGCATCTATATTGCTCTTGTCTTTCATGATCATCGAGATCATGGACGATACAACCGACGGTGAGTCCAAGGAACTTGTAGATTGTCCCCATCCATTCCGAGTCACGCTTAGCGAGATAATCGTTAACCGTAATCAAGTGGACACCTTTGCCTTCAAGGGCATTGAGGTAAACTGGAAGGGTTCCGACAAGTGTTTTACCTTCACCGGTCTTCATTTCAGGGATCATACCGCGATGGAGGATAATCCCTCCTTTAAGCTGTACGTCGAAATGGCGCATATTCAGGGTTCGCCTAGAGGCTTCTCTCACGGTTGCAAAAGCCTCTACCAAGAGATCATCTAATGTTGCACCTTCTGCAAGGCGTTTCTTAAATTCATCTGTTTTTGCTTTAAGATCTTTATCGGAAAGTTTCTCGTAAATTGGTTCAAGTGCATTTATTTGTTCAACCAACTTATTTAAGCTCTTGATATATCGATCATTTGCTGAGCCGAAAACTTTGCGAAAAAGGGTCGTAAACATGGATCCTCACGGTTTTTATAAATTAAATTTATCTAATATATACCGAATGGTGCACAAAACGCTAGCTATTCCTGAATGTTTAAGTTGATTAATAGAGTGATATGAGGCAAATTAAGCCAAAGCTTAGGAGTTGATTTTGAATATTCTCATCACAGGAGCAAATGGTTTTGTTGGGCGCCCCCTTTGTCGTTATCTTACACAGCAAGGGCATAAGGTCACGGCTCTTGTAAGGAAATCCGTGGCTGATTTGTCCATTGAGCAACAAGTTGTTGTCCCAAACTTTCTTGAATATAAGGACTATCCAAAAATACTTAAGGGGATAGATGTCATTATCCACACAGCAGGTCTTGCTCATGTGAGCGGCCCCCCTGAGCATGAGTATTATAAAATCAACACAGAGATCACTGAAAAACTTGCACTGGAAGCCATCAAAGCTAAGGTTGGGCGCTTTGTGTATTTAAGTTCGACACATGTTCATGTGCCATCAAAAAGCTCATCAATATTAAGAACAAACAGTCCTTTTGGTCCAACAACGGCTTATGGAAAATCAAAACTGAAGGCTGAAGAACTCTTGAGACAAATGAAATCTCTAGATGTTGTTATTATCCGGCCCCCTTTAGTATATGGGCCAAATGCCGCAGGCAATATCCGACTTCTCGTTAAAGCCATCCAAAAAGGCATTCCGTTTCCCTTTGGGGGAGTCCATAACAAGAGAAGCATGATCTATATTGATAATTTGCTTGATGCTATTTCTGAAGCAGCCCTTCATCCAAAAGCAAAAGGTCAAACCTATTTCGTCAGCGATGACCAACCCTTATCGATTCAGGATCTCATTAAAGGGTTAGGGGAGGGGCTCGGTAAAAAAACAATTCTTTTTCCTTTCCCCCAATTCCTACTCTGGCTTCCTTTAAAGCTAATTGGCAGGCAAGAGATGCTCGATAAAATAACGGGTTCTCTTGAGCTTGATACGACTCACATTAGAGAAACATTAGGCTGGAAGCCCCCTGTGAGTGTGAAGCAGGGTCTTTCAAAGACAGCTAAGGGATTTGCCAATTAGGTCTTTTTTCTTTTAAAACTCTTGTGACTACTTTTCTTTTTAAAACGATCTTCTCTCTTAGGTTGGTCAGTCTTTTCAGGGGCAAGCGTGATCGTATTCGTCAAGGTATCTACATCCTTTAAAATAACGACAATGGGATCGCCCAGTGTATAGACCTTCCTTGTTCGTCGTCCAATAAGTCGATGTTTACGTTCCTCAAAAAGATAAAAGTCATCTGATAAGAAGTGCATGGGGATGAGTCCGTCTGCATCGGAATCATCAAGGGTGACGAAAAGACCAAATGAGGTAACCCCATTGATTCGCCCTTTAAATGTGAGTCCAATCTTATCCTTAAGAAAGATTGTGACATACCTCTCTATAGCTGATCTCTCAGCTGCTGCTGCACGCCTTTCTGTCGATGAAACCTGCTCACCTATAGCCGTAAGATCGGTTCCTTTAGGCAGTCCGTCAGTTCCTAAACCCAAAGCTTCCGTAAGACTTCTATGAACAATGAGATCTGCATAGCGCCTTATGGGTGACGTAAAATGGCTATACTTCTTTAGGCTGAGCCCAAAGTGACCAATGTTTTCTGGGTGATAAAGAGCCTGAGCTTGTGCTCTTAAAGTCAGCTGACTTATTAATTCTTGGTGAGGTGTGCCATGAGCGGCTTTGAGCAAATGCAGAAAGGCTCTAGGGGTAATGGCTTGAGACTTAGGAAAAGAAAAGCCAAGCCCTTCAATGAGTTCTCTAAAGATAAAGATTTTCTCAGGGTTAGGTACATCATGGATGCGGTAAATGCAGGGAGCCTTTAATGCCTCTAGTTGTTGCGCTGCTGCTACATTTGCAAGGATCATGAATTCCTCAATGAGGCGATGACTATCAAGCCGAGGCCTGGGGTGGATATCTGTAATGTGGCCAGCGCCATCAAGGATGACTTGTTTCTCTGGGAGTTCAAGATCTAGTGTTCCACGGAACTCACGAGCCTTCTTAAGAAGATCGTAAGCCCTATAGAGTGGTTTTATAACTGTTTGAAGAAGAGGCTTTGTTTTTTCATCTGGGCTTCCATCCTGGGCCAGTTGAACCTGGCTGTATGTAAGGCGTTCAACGGATTGCATAATTCCACGAACAAACTTGTTACGCTTGATCCGCCCCTTAGAATCAAGCCAGAGATGAACGGCATAACAGGCTTTGTCCTCTTTTGGCCTTAAGGAACACAAATCATTTGAAAGAGTTTCTGGAAGCATGGGAACAACGCGATCGGGGAAATAGACAGAATTTCCTCGCAAGTAAGCTTCCTTATCTAAGGCACTCCCAGGTTTCACATAATGGGATACATCTGCTATTGCAACAATCAGATGCCATCCTTCATTTGGATCTTCCTCAGCAAATACAGCATCATCAAAATCGCGAGCGTCCTCACCATCAATCGTGACGAAGGGAATAGATCTTAGATCTTCTCTCCCCTCCAGAGGGAGGGTCCTGACAGACTCAGCTTCTTTTAAAACCTCTTCTGGGAATTCATGGGGAATTCCTCCTTCAAAAATCGAAATAAGACTAATGACCCGAGGGTCATCTAGGGTGCCGAGTGATTTCACTATCTTCGCTTGTTTTGCTCCTCGATTGGGAAGCAGCTCAGCGACAACAAGTTCTCCAACCTTAACATTTACCTGCCCCTCAATGAGGGCTGTGTCATCCTGGCGCCTGCGATCACAGGGTTGAATGTAAAAACGTCCTCGACTCTGTATAACCGAGCCAACAATTTTCGAAGGCTTTACAATAAGCTTTTTGATGATCTTTGCCGTGAAATAGCCTTCCTTATGCTTTTTTACACGAACGAGGAGGCGATCACCCGGTGAAACTTTGGCTGCCCCTTGATCCGTTAAAAGAATAGGTATCGTACTTTCCTGTATTTCAACAGGCTTAAGAAGAACCTCACCATCTTCAGAAAGCTCCTGTGATACCTCTACGACAATAACGGGAGGAAGTGCTGAAGATTCGTGAACCTTGCGTTTGTGCCCTCTGACAATCAATCCCTTATCGGCAAAATCCTTAAGCACGTTTTTAAGCCACACCTTACCAAGCCCTTTTAAGTTAAAAGCACGTGCAATTTCACGCTTTCCAACTTTAGTCGGCGAAGACTGTATGTACTCCAGAACTTCCTGAGGAGTTGGGAGTGTTTTATCCTTTTTTACCACGAGAAACTTTCTTTGGAGGCCCTTTCCTTGGGGGAGCATTCTTCTTTGCTTCAATCAACTCAAGAGCTCTCTCAAGGCCTATCGTCAAGACATCGTCCGTCTTTTTAAGAGAGGCAAAAAGACTTCCCAACTTTACGTAAGGACCAAAACGACCAATGGCTGCTGTGATGGGCGCTTTTGTTTCAGGATCAAGACCAACCTGCCTTGGTAGAGAAGAAAGGGCAATGGCTTCTTCTAGGGTAATGGTCTCAGGTGATGTGCCTGTGGGTAGGGAAACACGTTTCGGCTTTTCCTTCTTTGATACAGCTTCTCCCCACTGAATGTAAAAGCCATAAGGGCCTTTCTTAACCGTGATCGGAACACCTGTATTAGAATCAACTCCCAGCTGTCTTTCGAACGGTTCTTCCTGAGTTTCGGTTTCATCCCCCGCAACGAGGGGTCTCGTAAACTTACACTCAGGATATTCAGAACAACCAATAAAGGCCCCAAACTTACTCAATCGAAGACCCAAGTTCCCTTTGCCACATCGGGGACAAATATGGGGATCTTTTCCATCCTCTGTGGGTGGAAAGAGGTGAGTGTCAAGTTCCTTTTGGAGTTGCTCGAGGACTTCTTGAATTTTAAGATCCTTGGCTTGATCGATGGCTTCATGGAAGGATTTCCAAAAATCACTGAGGACATTCTTCCAAGCTAACTCACCATTAGAAATTTCATCGAGTTGTTCCTCCAGTTGTGCCGTAAAATCATATTCCACATACTTACGGAAATAGTTCACAAGGAATGCTGTTACAATTCGACCACGGTCCTCAGGGATCAGTGTTTTTCTTTCATTCCTAACGTAGCCTCGTTCTTGGAGGACTTGAAGCACACGTGCATAGGTTGAAGGTCGACCAATGCCGATTTCTTCCATCTTTTTAACCAGACTTGCTTCTGTGTACCGTGGAGGAGGTTGGGTAAAGTGTTGTTCAGGTAATACCTTCTGCTTATCAAGGGTCTCCTTCTCGTTAAGAGGGGGAAGGATCTTGTCTCCATCATCTTCATCCGATTGGTCGTCATCCAAGCTCTCGCGATAAAGGGTAAGGAATCCATCAAATGCGAGTACAGAACCAGTTGCACGAAGGGTCACATCTTTCCTATCCGAGATGATGTCAACTGAGGTTTGATCAAGTTCCGCACTAGACATTTGAGATGCCATCATCCGCTTCCAAATCAAATCATAGAGACGGGCTAGATCATCATCTAAATACTTAGAGATATTCTGAGGTTTCATACCCAAGTCGGTTGGACGTATGGCTTCGTGCGCTTCCTGAGCATTTTTAACTTTTGTCTTATAAACCCTTGGTGAGTTTGGTAGGTATTTATTTCCAAATGAATTTTCAATCTCTTTGCGACAAGCCGCGAGGGCGCTGCCTTCAACTTGGATACTATCCGTACGCATATAAGTGATAAGACCTGTCGTGTCTCCACCGACATTGATTCCTTCGTAAAGCTTTTGAGCAAGTTGCATCGTTTTCTTTGGGCTAAATCCAAGTTTACGAGATGCTTCCTGTTGCAGTGTTGAGGTTGTAAAGGGAGGACGAGGATGGCGTTGAACTCTCTTTTTCTCAATAGAATCTACATGATACCTTCCTGCCTCAATTTTCTTTTCAGCCGCCTTCGCTTCTGCCTCATTTGAGAGAGAGAATTTATCAAGTTTGACACCATCAAGGTGTGTGAGACGCGCTTTAAATGATTTCTTTTGCCCATTTAGAAACTCAACCTCAATGGTCCAGTATTCTTGTGATTTAAAGGCTTCAATCTCAACCTCACGATCAACAACAATACGAAGGGCTACAGATTGAACACGCCCCGCAGAGCGGCTCCCTGGAAGCTTACGCCACAATATGGGAGATAAAGTAAAGCCAACGAGGTAATCTAAGCTCAGCCTCGCTAAGTAGGCATTAACAAGCTGATCATCGATTTCACGAGGATGGGCCAAAGCATTTGAAACGGTTTCTTTCGTAATCGCATTGAAAGCAATCCGATGGGATTTTACATTTTTAAGCGCACCCTTTTCACTTAAGACAGCAAGAATATGCCAGGAAATAGCTTCACCTTCCCGGTCAGGGTCGGTTGCAAGATATAAGTTATCAGCTCCTTTTAGCGCTTTTCCAATGGCATCTAAATGTTTTTTTGCTCGTTCATCTACATGCCAGGTCATAGCAAAATCTTCGTCAGGTCTAACGGAGCCATCTTTAGACACCAAATCACGGACATGCCCAAAACTGGCAAGGACTTTGAAATCTTTCCCTAAATATTTTTCAATTGTTTTTGCCTTTGAGGGTGATTCAACGACAACGACGTTCATATAGCTTTCCATTCTTTTTTATGGGATACCCTGTCACCTGGATGGCGTTCAAGACGTCCCGCGAGTTCCATCTCAAGGAGGATAATTCCAACTTCAGATGCCGACAACTGACATTGTCTAATCAATTCGTCAATAGATATTGGAATATAATTTAAATTTTCGTTAACAATATTCCGATTTTTATCTGAAACTGTTGTTTTTTCAAAAGACACACAAGGGGCAACTTCTTCCTGTGTTTCGTTACCTTTAAACTCACTGATTTCATTCATGATGTCTTCAATGCCTTCAACAAGGGCCGCTCCATTTTTAATCAGTTGATTGCAACCCCTCGCTCTAGGATCTAAGGGATGTCCAGGAATTGCAAAAACATCTCGCCCCTGCTCAAGAGCATATTTTGTTGTGATGAGGGATCCGGATTTTATCGCCGCCTCGACGACAAGTACATAGCGAGAAATGCCTGAAATGATTCTATTCCTTCTTGGGAATAGGGTGGATTGAGGTTTTGTCCCAAAAGGAGATTCTGCGATCAGAACACCCTCAGAGGCTATTTGATGATAAAGGCCTTCATTTTCACTAGGATATATATCATTGATTCCTCCAGCAAGAACAGCAACCGTACCCGAGCTTAATGAACCTTGATGGGCTGCAGCATCAATCCCTCTTGCGAGTCCAGAAGAAATAATCCAGCCAGCCTCTCCCAATTCTTTGGATAAACGTTGAGCCATTTTTTTACCTAAGGCTGAGGCATTTCTAGCCCCTACAATGGCAAAAAGTGATTCTTTGAGAAATTCAATTCGCCCTTTTACGGTAATAATTGGCGGGGCAGACTCTATATGTCGAAGCAAGTGAGGATATTCCGGATCTGTGATGAGCAGAACTTTAGCTCCAAAATCCTCAATTGCCTTGAATTCTGCTTCAACCTCTCCTCGATTTACGAGCTTTAACGGTCGCTTCAGTCCACCTTTTGAAGCTATATAGGGGAGCTCATTAAGGGCTGTTTTAGGGTCACCAAATTTATTTAATAATTGATGAAAGGTATGGGGACCAATATTCTCGGATCGGGCAAGTTGAAGCCAATCGAGTTTTTCTTCGTCAGTCTTCGGGGATTTCTGAAGGAGTGATTTCTCCAATTTGTGGTTCTCTCCCTGTTATAAGTCGTGTGATGTTTGAACGGTGCGTCCACAAGATAAGTCCTGCTATGACTGAACAAGTTATAACATATTCATCATTTAAGAGGAAAGTAAAAAGAGGACTCAGAACAGCCGCTGTGAGAGAAGACAAGGAAGAATAGCGGGTCGTAAAGGCCATTGCTAACCAGGCCACACCACATACAATTGCTAGAGAAGGGCTTAAAATGAGAATGGCTCCAAAAGCGGTTGCGACTCCTTTACCTCCTTTGAGCCCAATCCAAACGGGCCACACATGCCCTATAACTGCGAGTATGGCTGCAGGGCCTGCAAGGGGCTCGACAATGATCATGGTAACTATAACGGCAAGGCTACCCTTAAGAGCATCCAGAAGAAGCGTTAGGCTGGCTGCATACTTATTCCCTAATCTTAGGACATTTGTCGCACCTATGGTTTCTGATCCCACTCCTCTTGGATCCGGAAGTTTAAACAAACGACTAATCAAGAGGCCTACTGGTATAGATCCTAGAATATAGGCGGATATGAGTGTAATAACTTCAATGAGTAATGTTTGATCCATGGTCCCTGCTTTTATATTTTTTATGGATTCTTACAGAAGTTTACGAAAATGTAAAATTGATTGTTAATGGGTAAGAGGGATTAATTTTTAAAATGACCCGCAGAAACCTTATGTAAAATACTGGCAATATATGTTTGGTAAGGGAGCCCTTCATATGCTGCCATCTGCTTTAAACGCTCAAGATCACTGGATGTAATTCTAATGTTAATTCGAGCATCTTTACGCATTGTGTTTGAAGCTATTTTACGAGCCTTAGCTTTTTCTTCTTCAAGATTATCAACACTCACCCATTCACCACGATCGAATGAATCGGAAAGTTCTTGCTCGTCTTTATCTAAATTAAAAACAGGTGGGCTCTTCTTTTTCATCGACTTTCTCCTAGTTGTATAAGTATCTTCGTGTTGCTTTCCGAGAGGGAAAAGCTGTCTTCAAAAATACTTTGTCTCCATCCTTAATAAAAGGAACAAGATAAACATTTCCATTAAATTCTATCGCATAAACCATTTGATTTGGATATTTATTAGCATTGGGATGTTTAAAAACATCAAGTGGTCCTTTGCTTTCTAATACTTCAATGATTTCTTCAAAACAAAAACCACGAATCTTGATAAGCTTCGTGCTCTTCTCAGCATCAAAGAAGAATATGCAATCTATAAGATTATAGTAATCCATTGTGTGCCTCATGTCAACATTTTGATAAAAAGAGCAAGTTTGTATCTAAAAATATTCTTTAAGATTTTTAAGCGATTGAATAAAGATTAGAGCGTGCAGATGCTTAGCTAGTCACGCTCTACTATAAATAATTTATTAAAATCAATTATTAGTTCTGCTACACTCGTTCAAAAAACAGGGAAACACTATGTACAAAACCATTCTGATTACAGGAGCTTCAAGCGGGATTGGGAAAGACTTAGCAGAATCTTACGCTGCTCTTGGTGTGACACTCATCCTTACAGGGAGAGATAAAGACCGACTCAATGAAACCCAAAAGATTTGTCGAGAAAGGGGCGCCACAGTTATCTCAAAGATCATCGACGTAACTGACCAAAAAGCGATGGAGAAATGGATTACCGAAGTTGATCAAAAAAATCCTGTAGATTTGATTATTGCCAATGCTGGCATTAGGGCTTTGCTAAATGAACCAGATTTAAGTGAAGCCATAAGAGTGATCGATACAAATGTAAACGGTGTATTAAACACCATAATACCAATAATTCCCTTAATGAAGCAACGCCAAAAAGGCCATATTGCTGTTGTCAGTTCTCTTGCGGCTTATTTTGGATATCCAAAACGAGGACCATATGGAGCAAGTAAGGCTGCTGTTAAAATACTTTGTCAGGCTTGGAGAATCGAGCTTAAGCCTTATAATATTACAGTTTCAACCATTTGCCCTGGATTTGTCAAAACACCTCTTACGGCAAGCATTAACTTCAAGATGCCAATGATGCTGGATGTTAGTGAATCATCCAACAGAATTATTAAAGGGTTATCTAATAAAAAAACAATTATAGCCTATCCATTTCTTTCGTTCTTAATTGCACGGATCATTCAGTGTTTACCCACTCAGATTACGGACTATCTTTTAACGAGATCAGCGAAGCGGGTTGGTAACTAGACCTGCTCAAGTTTTTCTATCATAGGTTCATATTTTGCAAGCTCTTCCGGGGTTCCTATATGAAACCATTCTCCCTGGTGCACAATTCCGTAGAGACGCCCTTTTGATAAGGCTTTGTTATATATGAGATTGAGTGAATAGGGTTCAAGCTTCACTCCCTGAAAAAGAAGGGGGTTTAATATTTGTACCCCTGTAAATATATAGGGAGCTTCTGGTAAGTTTTCTCGCCTTGTGAGTTTCCCTTCAGGTGACATAAGGAAATCACCTTCAAAACCTGTGGTTTTTTCCCGAGGAAACAGGAGGAGTAAGGCATCCATCTTGTTTTCGTCCCAGACATCTTCCATTTTAGTCAGGCTGTTTGAGCCCATCCAAACACAATCGCCATTAAGAACAAAGAATGGCTGACTTCCAAGTAAGGGGAGGGCGTTTTGAACACCCCCACCAGACTCAAGCAATATAGGCTCATGGGAAATGATGGCTCTATCTTTTACATGTTCTTGGACGAGAGGGGCAAAATAGTGAGTATTTACAACAATATGGCTGACACCAATCTTTTTAAGGTGATCCAAAGCACGATCAAGCATCGTTTGTCCAGCGACCTTAATGAGAGGCTTAGGAAGCTTGTTCGTCAGAGGTCTCATTCTTGTTCCCAAACCGGCGCTCAAGATCATAGCACTACGTTTCATATTCGAACCTCTCTAAACCATTCTTTCAGCTCCCGAAGACAAGGATGTTCTAAACATGTCTCAAGACTTCTTTTAAGGCGCGGCAAATGATGAAGATATTGAGGCTTTAGATCTCTTTTCGCAAGCCTGTGAAAAACACCAATAATGCGACACGTTCTTTGTGCACCCCAAATGGCATAGCTCGTAAAAAATTCTTCTCTTTTAAGACTTGGAAAACGACTCAAATACCTTTCTAGCAAATCACTCACAAGAGTATTCTTCACATCACGTCTCGCATCCTGAAGGAGTGAGAACAGGTCGTATGTTATGGGTGTCCATGTCGCATCTTGAAAATCAATAAACCCACAACGGTTAATACCTTCTCTGCTTTCAAGCCACATAAGGTTATCAACCATAACATCTCTGAGAGCTAGGCTATGCGGAATAAGGGGTTGTTCTCGATAAAGCCTTTGCCAAATATGCCTATATTCTTCACGTTGAGAAGGTGTAAAGGAATCATTAACCCAATCTGTCAACAGGCATGCTTTATCAACAAAGTGATCGAAGCTATACAAGGAAAAATCAAGTGTGTTTTTTGTTAAGTTCTTGTGAAGCTTGATAAGTGAGTTTACGGTCTCCTCGTACAGAACGCGTTCTGGAATCCCAGCTGTTAAGGCATGACGATAGGTCACGTCTCCCCAATCCTCAAGAATCATAAATCCATTTGAGTGATCAACCTCATACACTTCAGGAGCCGATACGCCGCACTCTAGCAAAAGTCTTGAAACTCTTTGAAACTGCTTTGTGTCGTCATTTTCCGAAGGATCATCCATCAGAATTGCATGGGGAAGCCTATAATAGCAGCGCATTGAAGCATCACATGCCAGAGGAATAATATCATTTTTATCGACTCCAATTGCCTTTAAAAACTGATTCCGTGCGTGAGTGCGTTCATTTTTAGGGGACCCAGCCTTTACAGCTGATAATGCGTTCATTTTCATCAGATCCATATTTTATTTCAATTTCTATAACCTTCTTTGGCATATAAGAGCCAAGTCTTTCAGGCCATTCAATGAGGGATACACCACTCCTATAGGCTTCTTCAATCCCCAATTCACGTATTTCTTCAGGATGCTGGATTCTGTAGAGGTCAAAATGCCACAGAGTAAAAGCATGCGTCTCGTAAGTTTGTACAAGGGTAAATGTGGGACTAGGAACGTCTGTATCTTTACCGCACAGTGATTGAATTAAGGCTCTTGCAAATGTTGACTTTCCAGCACCTAAGTCGCCCTTGAGTAGTACGATATCTTGAGGTTGTAGTTTTTTTGAGACTTGTTGTGCAAAAGTCTCTGTTTCTTTTGGGCTACGGCTATGGATGATGATGAGTTCATTTTTGTGTTGCATGTTTATGACTATGCCATTAATTTCACGGCAAGATCAATGGGGTCATAGCTCAGTTGGGAGAGCGCTACAATGGCATTGTAGAGGTCGGGGGTTCGATTCCCCCTGGCTCCACCAGAAAAATAGCCACATGACGAATCACTGTCGCCTTTATTCGCTCTTCATGAATTCAAGTTTTTCTTTTGCTTTAACATGACCCTTATCGGCCGCTAATTGAAACCATTTAACGGCTTCATTAAAATCCTGAGTCAAACCTTGACCTTTTGCATACATCAGGCCAAGTTCATATCGCGCTTCATTACTCCCCTGTTCTGCAGCTAATCGATATCTAATAGCTGCTTCCTTGAAGTTCTGTGGAACACCTTGACCCCTTCTCTGCATATCCGCAAGTTTAAATTGCGCTAACATGTTGTCCTGTTTAGCGGCTAACGTATACCATTTAACAGCTTCTTGGTCGTTTTGAGGTATCCCTCGACCCTTCTCGTTCATCACTCCGAGGCCATACTGACCTCCGGCATGCTCCTGGGCCACCGCTAACTGAAACCACTTAAAGGCTTCAATATCATTCTGAAGGGTACCTTGACCTTCTAAGAACATCATTCCGAGTTCATACTGTGCAGTTGCATCCCCTTTTTCAGCAGCTAACTGGTACAATTTTATGGCTTCAATAAAGTCCTGCGTAACGGCTCGACCCATTGCGTACATTCTTCCAAGGTTATATTGTGCTTTCGTACACCCATCATTAGCCGCTAATTGGAACCATTTAAAGGCTTCTTTGAAGTCCTGAGTTACGCCACGCCCACTATCGTACATATATCCTAAATAATTTCGTGCATTAGCATTTCCTTGATTAGCAGCTAACTGAAACCATTTAACTGCTTCTTTATCGTTCTTAATACCCCCGCTTATTGCGTAGCTTCTTCCAAGTTCATACATTGCTTGGATATGCCCCTGATCCGCAGCCGTATGAAACCATTTAACTGCTTCTTTGTCGTTTTGAGGAACACCTTGACCCCTTAAGTACATCATCCCAAGTTCATACTGGGCTTCATTAATCCCTTGCTCAGCCGCTAAAAGGTACCATTTAGCGGCTTCTTTGAAATCACAAGGAACGCCTTGACCCTTCTTATACGCCTCTCCAAGATTAAATTGTGCACATGAATTCTTCTGATTAGCGGCTAATAAATACCATTTAATCGCTTCTTTGTCGTTTTGAGGAATTCCTCTACCTTTCTCGTTCATTACACCAAGGCAATTCTGGCTTCCAGCATGCCCCAAATTAGCTGCTATTTGAAACCATTTAACGGCTTCTGAATCTTTCTGAGGATCGCCTTGACCTTCTATGAACATCAGTCCAAGTTGATACTGTGCGACGACATGCCCCTGAGCAGCAGCTAACTGAAACCACTTAGCTGCCTCTGTGTCATCCTTTGAAGTACCATCACCATTTATGTACATATTTCCAAGATTATGTTGTGCATCTGCATTTCCCTGATCAGCTGCTAGCTGATACCATTTAATAGCTTCTTTGTAATCCTGATGAATGCACTTACCCAACTGGTACATACGTCCAAGATCATTCCGTGCCTTAGCATTTCCCTGATTAGCTGCTAATTGGAGCCACTTATGAGCTTCTTTCTTTTCCTGAGAATCTTTGCAAGAATTTGCGTAGCCCATTCCAAGTTCCCACTGTGCCTCAGCATGCCCCTGGGTGGCCGCTAACTGAAACCATTTGAAAGCTTTTTGCGCATCACATTGAACGCCTCTTCCATTAAGGTACATACGACCAAGGTTAAACTGTCCTGAGGCATATCCCTGTTCAGCTGATGCCGTAAACCATCTAACGGCTGCATTGTCGTCTTGAGGAACACCTTGACCCTTCATGACTATCTGACCAATCTCATTCTTTGCTCTAGCAATCCCAAGCTCAGTCATTAAAGCAAACCATTTATTAGCTTCATTGAAATCTTTTGGAACGCCCCGACCCCACTGATACATCCAACCAAGAGTGAATAGTGCTGAAGGGTTCCACCGATCTACTGCTAACTGAATCCATTTAGCTGCTTCTGTATCATTCTGGAGAGCTCCTTGTCCTTTAAAGTACATCAGACCGATCTCATAAGGAGCAATCGGATGACCTAGATTTGAAGCCTTTTGAAACCACTCGAAAGCTTCATCATATTTCGGTATAAAGTCTGTTTCGCATTTTTTCCCCATTTCAAAACACTCAATTGCTGAGGTTCTCGGATCTAATTTCTGTACTATAGTCTCACTTAAGGGAGAAGATTGAGGATTAACTACACTTTTGGCATTTTCTAATAAAAAGCTATTCGAAATCCATTTTGTGATTTTTGCAAATTTAAGAGGAGATAAGCGGGCAGCAAAATTTCCCGATTTCTCTTCCGAATGTGTGTGAATTCCAATTACATAAGGGCTTCCCCACTTATTAATCCATATTCCACTTCCGCTCTCTCCTCTATAGGCCTCAAGATCATACTTTAAACGTTCTGGAAAAAAAGAATGAATCTTAGGAAACATCGTGACCATTTTCTCAAATCCCAAGTCTCCAGGATATCCGGTTAAGTTCACATTCTCTCCGGATAACCCTTGATCATCTAAAGATAAGAGTCCACCCCATCCGGTTTCACTTCCAACTGACTGATCTAAAGTTACAAGGGCGATATCGAAGTTTTCATTCTTTTCATCAATCCATTGTTTGAACGTGAAAATCTTAACCCCCTTTATGACATCAAACGGGGCAGTTTTTTCATTCCGTCCGAGATATAAAGAGATGGACTCCACCCACTCCTTTTTCTCGAAATTATAAACGTTACGTGCAGCTGTTAAAAGATGATGAGGGCCAACAAGTATTCCTGTCCCTCCATATAATCCACCTGAAAATTTAAGGTCCAATTGGCCATGAATTAAATAGGGCCATTCTGCTGTTTGTTCAATTCGTATTCTCTCGTCAAGACCGGTGTTAACTCGTCGGAGGATTTTTTCATCTAAAGCCATTTGTAAGGGTTTACTCTCACACAATTGAGTCGATTTCAGAGAAGCTTTTACAGGCTTATGTGGAATTGTGTAGGAAGACTTTTGTTCTGATTCAGTTTTGAATACTCCTTTCTGGTATGTTATTTTTTCTTTGTTCTCGAGGTCATGCTCAACCGTCTGGCCTGTAAATCCAATTGTGGGAAAAGTTACAAAAACTGTTGTTGTAAAAAAAATTTGTCTTAAGTTCATAAAACCTCCTTTATGCAAATACACTCAGAAAAGAATACTATTATTGACATTGACCATATTTTGATGCGGATTGAGTTAGTATGGCATCCAATAAGGCATCAACCACACTCGCATCAGCTTAAAGACTTCTTCATGATTTTTAGAATACCCGAACTTTCCTTCATACAGACCCTGCAGTTTTTGCAACATAGCTTGCCTATCTCCTTGTTTTACAAGAGTTTCAATAATGGCTCTCGCTGCAGCCGGATCTTTTTTTAAACCATGAGGTTCACTAAAACCAGCATCTTTTCTATCTAACCAAGATGTTCCATTTCCCCTGCATAACCAGTTTATTTTGTTAGCGATCGCTGTTTTATCTCCTGCTATAATAAGACGTTCATTTAAGACAATAGCCTCTTTAGAATCTGGTGTGAGACCACATCTTTTTAATTTGTCCGTAGTCCCCTGAGTAAGCCAATACACTTTTTTATGAATAGCCTCCCGATCTCCTTGTTTAACCAGATATTCATTTAATTCCACCGCAATCTTAGGAGACTTAGTGTATCCATTACCTCCAATAAAAGTGCCCTCTATCATAAGATGAATTGCAAATCTCTCTTTTTGTTGGATGGATTTATATAATGCACTGTTTGGCTTTAAAGTATAAATTCCATTCTCTATTTTATACTCTTGTGTAAAGCAAGATAGAGTATATATTCCCTTCTTAACTTTATAAGGTCCTAAGCCCGATTTCTGAATTGCTTCCCTATCTTCATATGTGAAATGACTCTCAATTAAATTAGTGGCAGCTTTGGGATCTGTCTCACACAGCACGTTTACTTTATTCGTAAATGCTTGTTTATTACCGCGACTAACCAGGATTTCGTTTAAGCGAAGAGCCTCTCGCCTATTTTTAGAATAACCATGCTCTCCTTCATAAAGACCATCAATTTTTCGCAGGAGAGCCTCTTCATCCCCTAACTTTACAAGAACCTCATTTAAATCTCGCGTAGCTTTAGGATTCGCTATATAATCAAGTCTTCCTATTTCAACCATGTTCATTTTTAACTTAATGGCATCCCTATCATACATCTCACAAGCCAAATCAAGCAAAACGCGAGCCTGTTCAGTATTCTTTTGAGCAGCTGCAATACACGCTTCTACAAGGTTTATTCTTGCCTCAAAGCAATGTGGCCAAGGGATGTTTTCTTCGTGAGGAATTTGTGTTCTCTTAACATCGTTCCATGTCACCTTTGTTTTTCCTTCTTCCTTGGTATAAAAGGCCACATGCTGAACTCGCTTCTGCAATCCTTTTGATGTTCTCTCAAGACGTGCTAAAGATCTGATGTCTAGGCTGTTTGTAATAAGGCGCATCGGATCGTTGGAAAGGATTCTAAAATTTCCTAAAGAAAATTCATCCGAAGAATTCTGTTGACTCCAACCTTGTCCACAGAAGGCAGCTTGATTACACAGTAGGTACATAATTGTGAGAGGAGTAAGAATTTTCCTAAGCATAATGATCAACTCCGGCTATAGAACAGCTTCTTTAGAAGAGTTTGTCTCGATTCAAATAATGGTTCAATACAGGGAAATGCCTGTATGGGAAAAATCGGCAAACCTGCCTCTATATCATGTTTCTTTTAGAGATTATTACTTTTGATAAAGCTCACAATGAGCTCTTCTTTGGTGGAGATCTTCGTCTTGTTTTTTATATTTTTAAGATAAAATTCTATCGTTTTTGGTGAAAGACTTAAGGCTCTTCCAATTTCTTTCATACTCTTTCCTAAACTGAGATATTCAAGGCATTCAGTTTCTCTTTTTGATAAAAGTATGAGTTTGTCCTTTGCCTTGATATACTTTCTGAAAAGTTGTGTTTCATGAAGGAATGTTTCAATCTTTTTCGATAAAGGGTCTTCTTGTAAATGATCATTATAAAAGGAGGGAAGGGGATCTTTTGTCATTCCAAAGTTTGTAATTTCATTAAAATTTAAAAGATCAACTGAACTTTGTTTAAAATAATTTATAAAGCGCTCTAAAAGAGGTAGATTTCTTAAGTAAAACTGTGAAAACAATGGTGAGTTATCATCGGTACCAAAGCAATAGCCGATAATATAATCTGGGATTTCCTTTTCATAAATACAAAATGCATTCCAAAAATCATGATGAGCAAGTAGACTAACATTTTCATCTTGCTTGATGTTTTCGTGATTATAAGGAACCAAAAAATAGGTCTTTTTTTCAGGAAATGACAAAGCTTCTCTAAATATAGGGCTAATTGGTGATTTTTCAAAAAAGTCTTTAAGATATGACTCATGATTAATAAGCTCGATATATCTCCCATCCTTAAAGAGTTTAAAATAACAGAAATATTTGATTCCAAGAGAGTGTAAGGGTTCAATGAGGGCATTAAATTGTTCTAACTTAGACGTTTGATATTGATAAGCTAGCATTGTTTCTTGTAACTGTGACATATCATCCTCAGCAATTATTCATATCTTATTTTAATATTGAATCAAGAACGATTTACAACTGTGTCGCAAATCAATGTTCGAATCTCACTCTTTCACCAGCATTCAGCTCTTGGGCTACGCTGGCAAGCCACCGCTTGCTTCGCTCTTAACCTTTATGCTAAACCATCTCTCATGGATGATTTTCACAAACTCGCAGATCATATAATTGAAGAAGTTGCTGACTTCTTCGAATCTTCATGGCCAAAGGCTGATGTTGATTTGCTTAATGAAACTCTGATGGTTTCCTTACCTCAAGGAGAGTTTGTCATTAACAAGCATGGAGTTACCTCACAAATATGGGTGGCTTCTCCATTTACGGGAGCTCATCATTTCTCCTATCGAGAAGGAATCTGGGTATGCACACGAACAGGGAGGGAACTCTTCGATTTCTTTCAGCAGGAACGTAATTCCAATGTTTCGTGAACCCTCCTATTTAGACGAAGAAGTGGATGTAACACGACCTTCAGGAAGAGCCTCTAACATATTGTTCAAAATTATCCCATATATTGGGAGATATCCTCAAATCTTAATACTTTCCATTCTTTCTGTTTGTATAGCGTCACTTACGGTTCTTGGAGTTGGGGCTTCGCTTCGTTATTTTGTAGATTATGGTTTTGCAGCAGAGTCTTCCTTAGGGCTAACGGGTTCTGTTATTATTCTTTTTTCAGTTGTTGTTATTATGGCACTTTCAAGTTATGGCAGGTTATATTGGGTTTCACAACTTAGTGAGCGGGTCGTAGTTGACCTTCGCCAAGAGATCTTTTCTCATTTACTTAAGCAGGATATCTACTTCTTTGAAAAAACAAGTGTTGGTGAAATACAGTCGCGTATGACGACAGATACGACGCTTCTTCAAATTGTCCTAGGCACTTCCTTTCCTATTGCCCTAAGAAATATTTTAATAATTGCAGGGGGCATCTTATTGTTGTTTTTGACAAGTCCTTATCTTACAGGGATACTCCTTATTATTATTCCCTTTATGCTGATACCTATTCTCATTTACGGAAAGAGGGTCAAAGAATATTCTAAACTTGCTCAAGCTCAAACAGCAAGTGTTTCGGCGTTTCTTGATGAAGCTTTTGGAGCCATTCGTACAGTTTTTGCTTTTTGTCGTGAAACCTACATCTCAAGCTTATTTTCTGAAAAAGTTGAAAACACCTATGCTGTTTCAATGAAACGTGTTGAATCTCGGGCTCGTTTGACAGCTATGGTGATGGTTCTTATTTTTGGTGGTATTTCCATTATGCTTTGGATAGGAGGTCAGAATGTTTTAATGGGTTACATGACTCCAGGACAACTTTCGGCTTTTCTCTTTTATGCTGCAGCCGTTGGTGGAGCTTCTGGTTCACTCAGTGAAATCCATGGAGATATTATGCGAGCGGCTGGAGGTGTAGAGCGTATATTTGAATTTTTATGTATAAATTCAACCCTTCCAAATTCAGATGCAAAGCAAGTTCTTTCCCTCCCTTCAAAAGGTCACATACAATTTCTCAATATTAGTTTTGCTTATCCTTCCAGGCCACACTCTCAGGTTCTGAGAGATGTCTCTTTTGAGGTTCATAAAGGAGAAACAGTGGCCCTAATAGGTCCTTCAGGTGTTGGAAAAACAACCATATTTAACTTGCTTTTGCGCTTTTATGACCCTCAAAAAGGTCAGATTTTCATTGACGGCATTCCAATTAATAACCTTGAAACCCATTGTTTCAGAAGTATCATTGGTTTAGTTCCTCAAGACCCGATCCTCTTTTCCACCTCCTTTTTAGAAAATATCCGGTTTAGTAATCTAGATGCGACTGATAAAGAAGTAAAACGTGCTGCTGAAGCTGCATACGTGGCTGATTTTATTGAGTCTCTTCCTCAAGGATATGAGACACATGTTGGTGAAAAAGGCGTTTCTCTTTCGGGAGGGCAGAGGCAGAGAATTGCAATTGCCCGAGCCATTTTAAAGAATCCGGCTATTTTACTACTTGATGAGGCGACGAGCGCGCTGGATACAGAAAGCGAAGAAAGAATTCAACTCGCCCTTAATTCTCTTAAACCCAATCGAACAACGCTCATCATTGCTCACCGTCAAACAACTATTGAAAAAGCAGATAGAGTTCTTTCTTTTGGAAAAGAATTCATTATTGAGAACAATACAAATATGAACTTTTACCTAGGACAAAAGTAGTTTCCTCAATGAGTTAATTAGCTAAGAAAGAGATTTCAGGTTTGTTTATAATACCTGACCTTTCCATCAAATCCTTAAGCTCCTGAGAATTTACAAATGTTTGGGCCTTTTTCATATCATAAATCTCCATAAGAAGAGTTACGTTACGCTCATTATGAACATGAATTGTTTTTGAAATTCCTTTATCTTTACTTATGGTTTCGGTTGTATCAAAGAACGGTTTCAATTTATTATAATCAGCAACTTCTTGCTGAAAGAGCATATAGTGTGACATTAGTCCTCCCAAGTTATATTCTTTAAGGACATTTCATCTTAAATTGTTTAAGAATCCGTAAATAAAATAGGAAAAACTGAATAGGGAGATTTTCCCTATTCACTGATTTGAACTAGTTTTGTGTTAAGTTGTACACTTCAGCTTTCGTTATAACGCCAGCTTTTTTGCGGATTTCTTTTAGAGCATTTGAAGTCAAAAAGGCATTAGCTTTCTTGGCGTCAGTCACTTCGCAGAGCAAACTTAAATCATTCAAATTCGCACTATTTTGCAAAATGCAAATGTATTTTAATCCATTATCTTTTTCTGCTATTTGTACATGATCGAAGTAGGGCTTCCAGCTTTTAAAATCGGCAACCTTGTAACTTATAAGTATTTTCTGTGTCATGGACGCATCCTTTATCTATCTGTTTGCTTTGGATCTAAAAAGTAGAGTTCAGGTTTGCTTATGACTCCAGCTTCCTTCATAAGATCTTGAAGTTCTTTAGATGCTGTAAAAGTCTTTGCTTTATCAACATCTTTAACTTCAAAAAGGAGTGCTACATCATTCTTATTAGAAGAGTTGCGCAGAATGTTGAGATCCATTATGCCATTTTGAAGACGAACATTCTTATGGGCATAAAAATGATGTTTCCACTTTTCAAAGTCCGCAACTTCATGACGAACGAGTAAATGCTTGCTCATAGTTGATCTCCCTATTTAATTTTCAACTCTAGCATTATAGTTTTAATATATAGTTAACTGCTTTATTTTAACCCTGCGGCATAAATGCAACATTTCTCAAAAAGTGAATCCTCAATTTAGAAATGTATATGCTGTGAAACACTAAAAACCTTTTCAACATTCACTTTTTCGGCAAAAGGAAAAGTTAACATTTAGTTAAAATCCTCATTGATTTTTTTAAAGATCTATGAGATTTCTTATTCAAACAACAATAACAAGAGGGAAAAATGACAAAAAAACTCAATCAAAACATCATTAAATTATCACTAACAACCGCGCTGTTTGCTGGAACCATGTTAGCTATTCCAGCTGAAGAAGCTAAAGCCGTTGCCAACCAAGTCTTCACAAGCTATGCATATACAAACCCAGCTGAGCTTGATTACATTGAAAATTTCAAAGCAACATTTGGAAGTTTCCTAGCCAATGCAAAAATTAAATTTAACGGCTCCCAAACCTTGAATGTAAATAATCCGACAGCCAGATATGCTACAGGAAAATCGACTTCAGATATGACTAGGTTCTTTTATTATGGTAATGCTAGTTACCGCTTTGAATCCTTAAAAAGACTCACCATGGGAATCAATGTTAGTAATCCTGAAGCCATTTACTTTAAATTTAAGAATGGACCAGCTGCGGGATACGATTCAGAACTATTTGGTAGAGTCTATACATTAAAGTCAAGCTTCCAAGTTACGGAAAAATTTACAATTGGACTTGGGCTAAGTGCTCTTTGGTTATCGAAAATCAAGGTTAATTCACAGATAGCCCCCGGTCAGCAACTTAGAAACAAAGGTCATGGTTCAACATTTGGCTGGGAAGGCGGTTTTATCTGGAAATTGCTACAAGGTACACACGTTGGCGCGAGCTATCACTCTAAACTCTTTGTAAATTCAAAAGGTTATAGCGACTTCATTACTCCAGTTGGGACCAGAACATCTTTTTCATCTATGAATGCTAATTTGCCAGATACGTTTTCTGTAAACTGGCTTCAGTTTTTCTCTAAAAACTGGCTAGTCAACTTATCTGCCAAGTATATGCTTTGGAAGAAGGCTTTTGTTGACTTTACAGAAAGAAATACGCCTATTGGAACACTTGTGTTTCCTTTGAACTTTAAGAATGCTTGGGTTGGTCAATTCTATACCAGATGGCAATTTCACGACAAGTTTGCTGCATTAGGATTCGTCGAATATGATCAAAATCCATTACCAAAGCGCTTTAGACCTCTTAACTTCCCTGCAGATAAGCTATGGTTCTTCGGTGTCGGTCTTGAATATATGCCAACAAAAAATCTATCAACTCAGATATTTTATGGCTATGCAAACTCTAAACCATCGTTTAATACCGTTAACACAATGGGTAATATGAAGATCAATATCAACCTGATTGACTTGAGGGTAACCTATAAGTTCTAAATTATTTGAGTTATTTTCATCTAGCGCCCGAGTAAATCGGGCGCTTTTTTTTCCTTATTTAAAACCTAAGTCTATATATAAGGTTTGCATTTCAGACGGGAGGGGAGCTGTGAAGGAGATATTCTTTCCACTTGGCAATGGTATTGTTATTGATCTTGCATGAAGAAATAGTTCAGTACGTCCTAAGGGAAAGGCTGTTTTTCCCCCATACTTACCATCACCTATAATGGGTGTTTTAAGACCTTCAGCACAGTGAACACGGAGTTGGTGGGTTCTACCCGTCTTTGGTGAGAGCTCAACCCAGCTAATATCATTTCCTAATGATTCCAAAACACGATAATATGTTGTCGCATGAAGCCCATCTTTCTCATTCACGTGCACCTTTTCAAAGACAGGATCAGCTTGTTTTGTTAAGGACAAAGATATAAGACCTTCTTTCTTTGGGGGAACACCACAAACAAGTGCCCAATATACTTTTGAAACCGTTCTTTCTTTGAACGCTTGCGTTAACCATCTTGCCATTTGAAGTGTCCTTGCAAGAACTAAAACGCCTGAAGTATCCTTATCTAAACGATGGACCAATCGGACTTTTTGCTCTTCATAATAGCATTCCATTAAAGAATCGATGGCTTTATATTGTTTTGTTCCTTTTTGAACCGGCACATTTGCGGGCTTATTAATAACAACGATGTCCTTATCTTCAAAGATAATGAGACTTTTTATCCACTTTCTTTCATTATGAGTCAGAGGCTTTTTTGTTTTAATAGGTAGCACATCGGCAAGTGCTTGGAATTGTTCTGGAAACGATATGCTTTGGCCTACATCAAGCCGAGCAGATGTTTTTGTTTTTCGTCCATCAACACGAATCTCCCCTTTACGAACAGCTTTTTCAATTAAAGACTGTTGTAAATGAGGGATCCAGAGGCGAAGGCACCGATCGAGCCGAGCGCCTTTCTCTTCTGTTGTAACAGCTTTATTAATTAATTCTGTTGCCATTTTGCATTTCATATAATCGTGAGATCGTTCGATCGAATGATCCCCCTTGTTGATATAAGTATTCAGGCTCAACATCTCCTGCAGCTGCAAGCCATACACCTTTGTCATATAGTATATCAATGAGAATTGTAAAGCGCACGGCTTCATTATGATCCTCAAGAGTCATCTGAGGGATTCCCCATAGAATTAATGTATTTATAGAATCAGCGAGAGAAAGGTAGGAAAGCCTACCGCAAGGCTTGGCACAAAGATCTTGAAAATGAGCCCAAGCGACTCCTCGAGAAAGTCCTTCTAAAGTGAGAGGAGGAGCTTCCTTTTCAAATTCAGTCATTTCCATAGGCGCATTATCTGTAAGCTTGTTCCAAATCAATCTCAGGTGATTCATTGATGTTTCGTCGCAAGGAGAGAAATAGAGCTTTTGTCCAATGAGTTTTTCTTTCCGGTAATCAATTTCTCCCTTCAAATGGAATACATCAGTATACTCAGAGAGCAAGGGAATAAAGGGTAAAAAACGATCTCGATGTAAGCCGTTTTCATAAAGATTTAAAGGTGAGGTATTCGAGGTTGCAACAAGGATAACACCTTCTTTAAAGAGTCCTTCAAAGAGACGTGACATTAACATGGCATCAGATATGTTTGTCACTTGAAATTCATCCAAACATAAGAGTCTCGATTCCTGCGAAATTTGTTTGATAAGCTCGGGTAAAGAACCTTCTAGTGTCTGAGTCATTTGATTCAATCTCAAATGAACATCTTTCATAAATTCATGAAAATGAATTCTTTTTTTTGAAGTACTTTGAACATTATTAAAGAAGAGATCCATGAGCATTGTTTTTCCTCTTCCCACATCACCCCATATATACAATCCCTCTTTAATTGTTTTTTTGGAAAATAATGAAAAGGTTTTGCTCTCGGAAAGAGTATTGCTTATTTTCTGGAGCTGATTAATGAGCTCATTTTGATAAAAATTACTTTCAAGTTTTTTTTCTTCGCATAATGAAGCATATATGTCGCTAAGAGACATTTTTGAAAGAAGATTCGTTTTTTTCTTCAATAACATAACAAATTATGGTTACCTTATGTTTATGAATCTATTTGATCTGCAAGCTTACCAACTTAAACAAAAGAGAGCTCAACAATCATATCACAAACATGCATTTTTGTTTAATCACATTGGAGATGAGCTTACATCTCGTCTCCAAGATATCAAGAGAAACTTTAAGAATTCATTAAATTTATCACCACACCCCTTAAAAGATATAAACCATCAAAACACAACCATGTCAGAAATACTCGATTATAGGGATGACACTTTCGATATGATTGTGAGTTGCTTATCTCTTCAATGGGTTAATAACCTGCCAAAATTCATCAATGAAATACAGCGTTGTCTCGTTGCGGATGGACTATTTATGGGGGCACTGCTTGGAGGAAATACCCTATCTGAGTTAAGGGAGAGTCTTTTGAAAGCAGAGATATCTTTAAAAGGAGGTGCAAGTCCGAGAGTTTCACCCATGCTACATCCAAGTGATGCCGCAACTTTAATGCAAAAGTCAGGTTTTCTGCTACCAGTCATTGATCTGGACCGAATTCATGTAACCTATCCTTCTCTTGACGCTTTAATGAAAGACTTAAGGGGGATGGGAGCTACAAATTGTTTGAGTGATCGTCAACGATCATTTACATCTTTCAGCTTATTCCATAAAGCTGAAGCACTATATAAAAATCATTATGGTGATTCAACTGGCCATCTACCAGCCACATTTGAAATCATTTACTTAACGGGATGGAAAAATCCCCAAGCCTAAACTTGGGGATTTCACAATTCTTTCTGAGTGTTATATACTATAGTAATGCTTGCAATTTATTCTTCAGAAAAATTACAACTTTGTTTGCTATGAGTATGCAACTACTTTGCTGTTTGGTTTTGACATCATCATTATGCATTCTTTCAACACGTTCAAGAAGATCGCCTAACATTGCCTTATCATCATCAAATAGTTTTTGTAGGCTTGATGATAATACATTAACCAAATTTGTTATGTTTTGTGGTTGCCCTTTTAAAAACTCCAAGTTTTCCCTTATAATTGGAACAGCTTCTTGCATTTCAAGTAGATGTTGGGGATTATAGTTTACTTGAGGCTTATCCTCAGGCTTTGCCTCTTTCAGTTTTGTTGCAAGGCCCTTAGCCAAATTAGAAGCCATGTTTAAGGCCATCTTTTCTGAAGGATTAACTTCCTTCATAGTTGAAATCTTGGCTAAAGCATCTTCAAGAGTTGTTTCTTTCCCATTAAACAAAGTCTTGAGCTGACCCTTTATAGCAGTTACGCGAGCTTGCTCAGACTCATTCAATGTGACATTTGGATTATCCAAAAGCCCTTTAAGATCAGTCAGCGCTGTTTTAGAGTTCCCAAGAACATCAACTTCAACAAAAACTTCCGGTTCTTGAGCAACAATTTCCACTTTTGGAACGACGATTTCAGCTTGTTGTGTAACTGGTGTTTCACTCTGAGCTTCAAGAGCATCCTTTAGTTTTTGCAAAAGGGTATTATTGTTACGTTGATAGGTTTTCATTATGACGAGGTCATTAAATGTATATGCACTAAAGCTAACAGTAGGATATACTATTTGACCTCTCATCTCTAAAAGAGCTGTTCTAAAGTCTTTCTCTTGCTTTTTATTCATTCCCATATCAACAAAGATTTTTGAAACTTTAGGAATTCCAGTTTTTAGAAAAGAGAACTCTTTAGTGTTAATTAAATCTACTGTCTTATCAAGATTTTCAGGCGAAAAGAAATCAAAAAGTGTTGTCGAAGAAGCGAATATCTCTTTCGTTTCTTTCAATATTTTATCATATAGTTCTTTCGTTACTGAGCTATTCCCACCATTTTTGTCATTTATGAGAGACTCAGTCAATTGAGACTCATTAATGACTTCATCCTGTTCATCTTCTTTAAGTTGTACAACGACAGGCTGAATTCTTTCGGGCTGTTGGTCTCTGTCAACTTGTTGTTCGATACTATTTTCAATAGAGGCAACAGGTTGATCTACTGCAAGAGCATCTTGCTGCTGATTTATCATTTCAACAGATTGAGTTTGTTCAACTGCTTCAAAGGGTTGGACTTGTTCAGCAAGTAATCCTCTTTCTGGTTGTTGTTCGGCAGCCTTTTCGACAGGAACAACAACTTGAGGGTCATCTTTAACCTCTATCTGCTGATTTATCATTTCAACATCTGGGCTATATTCAACTTTTTCAATGGTTTGAATAAATTCAGGCTGTAGAGGAGCCCTTGGAGAAACAACAGACTTTTCAACTTCATGGTCCTCAACAAGTTGTAGTGGACTTGGCTGAACACGTTCTTTAACAATATCTTCCCCTTTTTGTGGTGCAAGTGGCTGATCTTTCTCAACAACTTCCACAGGTTTGTTTACATTCTCAGTATTTTGAATGAAAGAAACAACTTGCTTGGCCGGCTCAACAGGGGCGCTACGAGCCATCTCTGCTTCATCCTGCGTTGCCTTCTTGGTTTCTATTGCAACATTTGCTGGTTTTTCATCAGCTTTGCGTTCGACCACTACAGGTTGTGGAATGACTTTTGCAGGTTGAATTTCTTTGGTCGGACTATTCAAATTATTCCTCAAATGGAACTGCAAATGAGATTTTTGTGCTCTACTTGGGATAAATAAACAAAAGACTCGTTGTTCGCTTACTTTCGCAGGTTCTTCTTGCTTTGCTTGAGTAATAAAAGAAGATTCTGTCCTTTTGGGAGCTGCAGTTATATTTTGATTCCCGTTTTGTATTCTAATTAAGGACATGACACGTGCAGATTTAGAAAAACAGCTCCTAGCTATGAATTTACGATCTTCCCTGTTTTCATCAAAAGGATTTCGTTCTGCTTTAACTGTTTGCAAACCAGTTAAGCAAGTTGTTACACCAAGTGCAAATTTTAATGATTTAATCATAGTAGCCTCCCATATTTAATGTATTACTTAAATAGTATTTTTATTATTCGTGAAAGATTACATGAAATTTATTAATGCACTATTAAATCTATATATAATATTTACATGCTATTGGTTTTAAAGACTTATTTTATTTTTTTATATATTCTTTTATTACAATGTAAGCCATTTTATAAATATTTATTTATTTGTTACAATTAATATTACTTATAACTAATTGCGCAAGCTCTTTATAAATGATCGATTCTCTTTGTCCTGGGTTTTTCTTGACAAGAGGAATACCCAGTTCTGACATCTCTCGAATTGACATGTGAAGGGGTATTTCTGCAAGTAAAGGAATACCGAGAATTTCAGCTTGTTTCCGAACGCCGCCATGCTCAAATATATCTGAACGAGAGTTACAATGAGGGCAGTTAAAAAAGCTCATATTCTCGACTAAGCCTAAGACAGGAATGCTAACCTTAAGAAACATTTCAAGTCCTCGACGTGCATCAATAAGTGCAAGATCCTGCGGAGTTGAAACAATAATAGCTCCTGAGACACGTACATTTTGCGCGAGTGAAAGCTGGATATCGCCGGTTCCAGGCGGTAAATCAATAACGAGAATATCAAGTGGTCCCCAATTGACTTGTCTCAACATTTGTGAAAAAGCAGCCATCACCATGGGACCCCGCCATATGGCAGGTGAGTTCTCATCCATCATAAAGCCCATCGACATGCAGACAAGGCCATGTGCCTTGATCGGATTCATCATTTTACCATCATCCGTCGTAGGTCTTTCATTGACGCCTAATAAACGAGGGAGAGAGGGGCCATACACATCTGCATCCAAAATGCCCACCTTAAGTTTGAGTTCTTGCAATGCACATGCAAGGTTTACAGCTGTGGTTGACTTTCCTACACCACCCTTACCAGAGGCAACAGCAATGATATGTTTTACATTAGGCAGTCCTTCTTTCGAAGAATTATGAGACTTCGTACTTCTATCAGATGTGAGTACAATTTGTATTTTATTTATTTCCTCAATGCTTTTTAATAATTTCTCTGCTTTTTCTTTAATAAGAATGCCTTCATTCATATATTCAGTATTAATATTCAAAATAAAGGAGATCTTTCCATCCTTTGCCATTTGGAGACCTTGGACTATACCACTTGTCACAATATCTTTTTGAGAAATCGGGTCTTTTATGGTTTTTAATGCCGAAATAATTTGATTTTCGAGTGACATGGGTACCTATCCCGATTGCCTAAAACTAACAAATCAGTTATAACTTATGTTTATAAGAATGAAAAGGAGCATGCAGGAAATATGTCCAAAGGTGATGATGAAGGTCCATGGGGACGTGGCGGTGGGGATGATGAAGACAACATCTGGACAAGAAAGCCCAAGCGCCGAAGGGGAGGGGATGAAGGACCTGATCTTGAAGAAATTTTCAAGCAAAGTCAGGATCGTTTCAAAAAGATATTTCCTTCCAATGGAAATGGAAGCGGCAAAACATTATGGTATATTGCAGGGGGAATTTTCTTTCTCTGGCTCCTCACAGGAATTTATACGGTCCAACAAAATGAACAAGCCGCTATACTTCGTTTTGGAAAATGGGTGCGAACAACCGATCCAGGACTAAATTATCATCTTCCTATTCCTATCGAGACAGCCCTTATCCGAAATGTAACTGCTATTAATATATTAACGAACACAAATACATCTGGAGGTTCGGGTGGAAATTTAAGCGGCGAAGGCGCCCTCATGTTAACAGGAGATGAAAACATCGCAGATGTCCAATTCGCCGTTAACTGGCGAATTATGAATCTTGGAGATTTTCTCTTTAATGTGAAATCTCCTGAATCAACAATTCGAGCTGCGGCAGATAGTATTGTCCGTGCTGTGATTGCTCAGACTCCGATTGCTCAGATCCTTTCTGAAGGACGGAGTAAAATCAATATCCAACTCCGTGAAATGCTTCAAAAGCTTGTGGACGATTATAAACTTGGTGTTGAAATCTCTCAGGTTGAACTTCTAAAAGTAGCTCCACCAACTGCTAAAGTTATTGATGCTTACCTAGATGTTCAGCGGGCTAAAGCAGATATGGAACGAAAACGAAATGAAGCCGAGTACTATCGTAACTCAATTGTTCCAGTTGCTCGAGGTCAAGCAAAGAAAATCATTCAAGATGCTGAAGCTTACAAAGCTAAGGTAATGGCTGATATTGATGGAGAAACCTCTCGATTCAAACTCGTTTATGAACAGTACAAAGCGGCTCCAGAAGTCACTCGAAATCGTCTTTATCTAGATGCCATGCAAACAATTCTTGAACAAACTCAAAAGTTAATTGTTGACGGTGCTAAGAGTCAAGGCGTTTTGCCTTACCTACCACTGCCTGAACTTAAGAAAAAGAAAGAGAAAGCTGAGGAGACACAGCAATGAAAAATAGATCAATTATCGTTTTCTCAATCCCTCTCCTTGTGATCTTTGGGGTCTTGATGGGATCAATCTTCATTGTGCAACAAACACAGCAAACGCTTGTTCTTGAATTTGGGAAACTGATCCGGGTAATAAAAGAACCTGGTCTATATTTTAAGATTCCATTTCTTCAGAATATCAGAAGTTATGACAATCGAATTCTGGATTTTGATCTATCCCAAATTCCCGCAACCCTTGCAGATCAAAAACGACTCCTGGTCGATACATTTGCTCGGTATAAAATTGTTGATCCTGCGCTCTTTTATCGTACAGTTCAAAACGAAGAGGGAGCGGAGCAACGCTTAAAAATACTTAATCAATCCATATCGTTAAGTGTTTTAGGTCAAATAAAATTAGTAGATGTCCTCTCACCTAAAAGATCTCAAATCGCGCATACCATAAGAGATCAAATGAACACAGCTGCAAAAGCATTTGGTATTGAAGTTGTTGATTTACAGCTGAGAGGAACTGATCTACCCCCAGAAAATAGTGAAGCGATCTTTAATCGTATGATCAGTGAGAGAAACCAAGAAGCCCAAGAATTTCGATCACGAGGAGATGAAATTGCACAAGAAATCAAAGCGACTGCGGATAAAGAACGTACGATCATCCTTGCTGAAGCCTCAAAAAGAGGGTTACTCCTTCGAGGAGAAGGTGATGCCTATGTAACCCAAACAGCAGCAGCAGCTTATGGGCAAGATATAAAGTTCTTTGATTTTTACAGATCATTAAATGCTTATAAAGCAGCCTTGAATAATGATACAACAACGTTTATATTATCACCACGTGATGATTTCTTTAAATACTTTAATCGTTAAGGAGTAGCTTATAAAATGTCGTTTAAATCTTGTCTTCAAAAATGTGCATTAACTCTTTCGTTATCTACGATGTTGACGCCAGCTATTTATGCTGAAGGGAAACCGAGCCCAGAAACAGCACCCCATGGGTTTGCTGAATTGGTAGCTCCTCTTCTTCCGGCTGTTGTGAATATTTCAACAACGACTAAAGTCAAGTCAATGAACCCTTCTTATAGCGAGCTTCCTGTTCCAAAGGGCTCGCCCCTTGAAGATATGTTTAAGGAGTTCTTTGATCGTATGCAACCAGATGGGCCTCGAAATGTCACTTCTCTAGGGTCAGGTTTCATTATTGATCCAGATGGATATATTGTTACAAATAACCATGTTGTTGCAGATGCTGATCAAATTACTGTTATTCTAAATGATAATACAGAGCTAAAAGCGACTCTCGTGGGAAGAGATAAAAAAACTGATGTTGCCGTCCTGAAAGTTAAAACGGATAAAAAGCTTCCCTTCGTTCAATGGGGGAATTCAGAAAAGCTCAGAACCGGTGATTGGATTATAGCGATCGGTAACCCTTTTGGTTTAGGAGGAACAGTTACCTCGGGTATTGTCTCCCATCTTGCCCGCGATATTGGTGAACAAACAAGGTCGGGAGACTTTGTTGAAGGGTATATTCAAACAGATGCATCAATCAATTTAGGCAATTCAGGTGGTCCAATGTTTGATATGAATGGAACGGTTGTTGGCTTAAACACTTCCATTTATTCACCTACGGGTGCTAGCGTGGGAATTGGCTTTGCCATCCCGTCCGAAATCGCGAAAAAGGTTGTAGAACAAATCCGTCAATACGGCAAAACAAAACGAGGCTGGATTGGCGTTCACATTCAACCTGTGACTCAAGATGTGGCCGATGATTTCGGTCTTAAGGATTTGAAAGGTGCTCTTGTCGGAAATGTTGTCAAGGATGGCCCTGCCGCAAAAGCTAAACTCCAACCAGGAGACGTGATCCTAAAAGTAGGAGATCATGAAGTTAAAGATGTTCGAGGTCTACCTCGTCTTGTTGGCGAAATCCCTGGAGGGTCTAAGGCTCTGCTGACAATATGGCGCAAAGGAAAGATCATCTCCATTCCTGTGCAAGTTGCAGAAGCAGAAGAGCAAGAAGAAACAGGTGTTATCCCGTCTCCCGATGGGGGTAAAGAACTCGTCAAGGGGGTACAAATCCAAGGAATGACTCTTCAAGCCCTCACGGAAGATATACGTCAAAGGTTCGACTTACCAAGGGACGTCCAAGGCGTTCTCGTCGTTGATGTTGACCGTAAGGGGGCAGCAGCAGAGAAGGGGATTAGGCCAGGTGATATCATCATGGAAATCAGCCAAGCTGAAGTAAAAACGCCTCAGAATGTCGTCGATAGTATCAAGAAAGCTGAGAAGGATAACCGCAAGTCCGCTCTCTTGCTGATTAATCGTGATGGTGAATCTCGGTATGTATCGATTAAACTTATTTCGGATACTGAAAAGCATTAGTGCTTTTCAGTTATCAGTAATCAAAAGCGCATAAATTATTCTGATTACTGGTTACTACTTACACCGTAGCTTCTTCTTCTCAGCAGAAACTTCTTCAATATGTACCTTAGGATATTCTGATGAGATTTGCTCGAGTGTTGCACAAGCATCTGCATTTCGATCCAGAGACGACAAGGATTTTGCCAGCTTTAAAAGATTGTCTGGTGCTTTTGGACTTTTTGGGTAGCTCTTATAGCCCTTCGCAAAAGCCTTAGCTGCTTTTTCATGTTGCCCTCGCACAAAGAAAGTCACACCGAGCCAATACTGAGCTGCACCTGCATGCTCATCCTTTGGGTGAGCGCTCACAAATCCAGCAAAGGCTTTCTCTGCAGCTTCATAGTCACCTTGCTCGAGATGGGCTCTGGCTGCTTCGTAGTCACCAAGGGTAGAAGTAGGCTTTTTTGCTGGTGCTGGTGCTGATTCGACTTGCTTTGTAAGCGGTAAAGGTCCAGCATCATGTGGCAAGGGAGGTGTTCCACTCTCAGGGTTGTTAAGTCTATAGTCAATATCCGCACTAAGCGTTTCCATTCTCTTGCTGAGCTCAGCAACTTCGTGACGGCTTTCATCCAGTTGCCCACGAAGCTCACGATTTTCTTCCTCAAGAGCACCCACACGACTGATAAGGTCAACAACGACTTCTCTTTCATCTCGTTGTGCTGACAGGTGTGATAAGCCCATGGAAATAATTAAAGCACTCAGGCTTGCTGTTTTTAAGTAGGTATTCATCGTCCCTCGTTTTGGTTCATTTGCTTTCGCCGTCAATTATTAGCCTTCTTCTTTCACATCTTTTTATAAAATACAAGTAATTTATTATATCTACTTCGATGGTGCCATAACCATAATCATGCGCTTGCCTTCAAGTTTAGGATGTTGCTCGACCTTCGCAATATCTTCTAGACTGGTTTTAACCCGTTCAAGCACCTGTACGCCCAGTTCTTGGTGAGACAACTCTCGTCCACGGAAACGGAGAGTTACCTTCAACTTATCCCCTTCCTCTATAAACTTGCGGGCGCTCCGCATCTTGACTTCAAAGTCATGCTTATCAATCACAGGGCGTAATTGAATTTCTTTAATTTCAATAACTTTTTGCTTTTTTCTAATTTCAGCGCGGCGTTTCTGTTCTTCAAATTTGAACTTGCCATAATCAAGAATCTTACAAACAGGTGGATCAGCGTTGGGTGAAACCTCAACGAGATCAAGGCCTGCTTTATAGGCTCTTTCAATTGCTTCTTTTTGGCTTAAGACACCGACCATTTCCCCATTCTCATCCACGAGGCGGACTTTAAGGGCTGTTATTTTTTCATTGACGCGAGGACCATCTTGCGTTGGTGCTCTTTCGTCTTTTGTGATCTTAGATATTTATGCTTCTCCTTTGTTCAGTTTTATCCAATTGAGGCCGCTTATGTGGCGGGATAGCCTCAGTTCGTAGTTTATCTATAACTTCGTCAAGCGCAAGGATTTCTTGCGCTTCGCCACCTAATTTTCGTAAAGCCACAGTTCCTTCCTCAGCTTCCCTTTTGCCAACAACTACAATGTAGGGAACCTTTTGAAGACTGAGTTCACGAACCTTAAGGTTAATCTTTTCATTGCGTAAATCCACTTCAGCACGTATGCCCGCTGCTTTGAGGGCTTTCAAAACCTTCTCTGCATACTCATCACCCTCCTGTGTCACAGTTGCAACAACTGCTTGGACAGGGGAGAGCCATAGAGGAAACTTGCCAGCGTAGTGTTCTATAAAGACAGCGAGAAAGCGCTCAAATGATCCAAAAATTGCGCGGTGTAGCATCACAGGTGTATGTTTCTTTCCGTCTTCTCCAACATAAGAAGCTTCTAGTCTTTCGGGCAAAACAAAGTCGAGCTGAAATGTACCGCATTGCCACTGACGACCTATTGCATCTTTCAAAATAAAGTCTAGCTTTGGACCATAAAATGCACCATCTCCTGGACTGAGAACGCAAGCGAGCCCTGCAGCTTCTGCTCCTGCTTTCAGTTTGGATTCAGCTTTATCCCATATTTCATCTGATCCAGCCCTAACAGCGGGTCTATCTGAAAAGTTAACAATGACTTCCTTAAAGCCAAGCTCTTTGTAAACACTCAAAAGAAGGTCACAGAACTTACGTGTTTCTTCCTGGATCTGATCTTCTCTGCAAAAGATATGTCCATCATCTTGAACAAAGCTTCTGACACGTGTTAAACCCGAGAGAGCACCGGAAGGCTCGTTTCTCATGCATGAACCAAACTCAGCCAAGCGAAGTGGGAGGTCCCGGTAGCTCTTTAAACCTTGACGGAAGATGAGTACGTGACAAGGACAACTCATGGGTTTCAAGGCAAGAATGCGATGTTCATCCTCAAGAGTGAACATATTTTCACGGTATTTATCCCAGTGACCCGAGGCTTCCCATAAGGAACGATCGAGAAGTTGAGGTGTTTTAATTTCCTGATATTCATCCTCGAGCTTTTCTCTCATGTACTTTTCAAGGAGGCGATAAAGCGTCCAGCCTTTTGGATGCCAGAAAACATGACCAATGGCCTCCTCTTGGAGATGAAATAGATCCATTTCCTTGCCAATTTTACGGTGGTCGCGCTTTTCTGCTTCTTCAAGACGTGTGAGGTAATCTTGGAGATCCTTCTCTGTTGACCATGCTGTGCCATAAATACGTTGCAACTGTGCATTCTTTTGATCTCCTCGCCAATAAGCACCTGACATTTTCATGAGCTTAAAGGCATGTCCCAGCTTTCCAGTTGAAGGAAGGTGAGGGCCACGGCACAGATCCACGAAATTCCCCTGCCTATAAACGGTAATTTCATCAGATGCTGGGAGGTCCTGGATGATCTCCGCTTTAAAATGTTCACCCATATCTTTAAAGAATTGAATGGCGTCCTTACGGTCCCATGCTTCTCGGGTGACAGACTCGTCACGATTCACAATCTCATGCATTCTTTCTTCAAGACGGTTGAGATCTTCAGGGGTAAAGGATTCCTCGCGGAAAAGGTCATAATAGAACCCATCTGTGATGGAAGGGCCAATAGTAATTTGAGTTTCTGGATAAAGCTCCTTAACGGCTTCAGCAAAAACATGAGCCGCATCGTGACGAAGAATATCAAGTCCTTCTTCAGACGGACGTTTAATAACTTCAAAAGCACTATCAGATTCAATAGGACGAGTGAGATCCCAGAGCTGATCATTCACACGAACAGCCACCGCCTCTTTTGCAAGACTTGTGCTAAGTGTTTTCGCTACTTCCCAGCCTGTGATGCCTTTTGGAAACTCCCGATTTGAGCCATCGGGAAAGCGAATCGTGATCATGAATTCCTCAGTTTGTTACAATAAATAAGGGTATTATTATAAGTCAAATGTGGAGGGAACTCAATCATAAAACATATGCTGAGTCTTCGCGATCCCTCACAGCAAACACGCTCCACCTTTCGACTCATTCATGTGGATTGCTTCGTTAAGCTCGTCATGAGACATTAACTTACTTCTTACCTTTTCTATATTGTTGCTTGAACTTATTCTTATTGTCCTTATATCCCTTTTTTAAATCTTCCGCAGCAACCTCAACTTGCGCTTGAACACGCGCTGTCTCCCGTCCAACTTTTTCTGCTGTTGATAATTCTTCTTTACTAGGATCAAAACTTGCCATGCAACCCATACTAGATATAACAATTCCTGATAGGACAAGTGAACTGATTTTCTTGAAATTTAACATTTAGATTCTCCTTTACTAATGTACCCCTTTTGGAGTTTTCTCACACTAAACGGCTTTTACTCTTTGATCAACGATAAAACTTCCTGATACAAAGCTATGGTCTCAGAACACATTGTTTCTTTAGAATATTGAGCAAGAGCTTCTTTACGTCCAAGATCCCCTAGCTTCTTTAACTGATTATCCGTTAAATCAAGGACATGATCCAAAGCTTGAGCAAGGGCTGCTGCATCTCCTGGTGGTGTTAACCAACCTGTTTTTCCTTCTTGTATAGTATCTTTGGGTGCTCCAATATTTGAGGCGACTATAGGCTTCTTCATTGCAAAAGCTTCCGCAATAACTCGACCAAATCCTTCAGGCACAAGAGAAGGACAAACTATCACATCCGCAGCTAAATAAGCCGCGGGAAGATCAGGGGAGGGAGGCATCCATTTAACACGGCCTTCGAGATCAAGCCCCGCCGCTTGCTTTAAAAGAGCATCTCTCATACTTTCATGGCCAGATGCTGAGCCTAAGAAAACAACAACCGCATCGGCATGTTTCATCAATGCTAATGCATTAATTAAGGTATCTTGCCCCTTATTCCGACTGATCCTTCCGGGAAGAAGAATTACTCTTTCCCCAGACTCGATCCCCCATGATTTGAGCAGGTGCTCGAGTCGCTGAGGTGTCACAGATGAGGGATCAAAATAATGACAGTCAATTCCTCGATTGATGAGGCGTATTTTCGACGGATCAAACCAACCAGATCCCTTATAGCTTTTCGTAATATGGTTCACCATAAAAGGAGAAATAGCAATAACCCGGTCCCCTTTCGCCATAACGGAGTTATAAAATCTCTTGAGAACGCTACCAGATTTGTAGGCCGCATGGTAGGTTGTTATATAGGGAATACCAAGCTTAAGGGCAGCTTTATAAGCACTCCAGGCGGGGCCACGAGAGCGAACGTGGACAATGTCCACTTTTTCCTTCTTCATAAGCTTTTTAAGTAAAGCTGAATTCCGTGTCATTTTAATTGGATTCTTCGTATCTAGCGGAAGATCTAAAAATTCAATTTCAGCTGGCAGTTCTTCCTTTGCCCAACTTCCAATACGGGCAGCTATTAAAGAACGCCCCCCCGCTTGAGCAATAGCCTTACCAATCTCGAGTGCTTCAAGCTCAACGCCTCCCGTACCCAAAGCAGGAATAACTTGCAAGATCGTTGGTCTCGTTTTAAATGTTTTATGCGAAATCTTATTTTTAGGGGCCTTCAATGACGACATCTCCTGCTTGCTCATCTTCCAAGCCTTCTCAATTGAGTAGGGGTTCAGATTATATAGCTTATAATCGTCTTGATAAAAAGAACAAAAGCCTGCCTGAGGTCCTTTTCTTAGGGGGGTTCAAGTCAGACATGAAGGGGACGAAAGCAACCTACCTGGAGGACTTGTGTGACAAGCGGAATCAAACATACACCAGATTCGATTATTTTGGCCATGGAGAGTCGTCTGGCGACTTCCTGGAGGGCACCATAGGAAGATGGCTTTCCGATGTTCTTGCGATAATCGATGAGGTTACAGAGGGACCTCTCATCTTGATCGGATCCAGTATGGGAGGATGGCTTATGACATTAGCCGCCCTTGAGCGTCCTGAAAGAGTCAAAGCTTTGCTTGGCATTGCGGCCGCACCCGACTTTACGGAAGAGTTGATTTGGGCTGGCCTTAATGATGAGGGGAGGAAACAACTCCTCAGACAAGGTATTTTCCAAACACCCTCTCAATATGAAAACGAAGGATTCCCCATTACGCTACAATTGATAGAGGAGGGGAGGCAGCATTTGGTCCTACCAAAGCCTATCGATATTCATTGCCCGATGCACCTTATACATGGGGCTGCCGATGAGGACGTCCCATGGATGCTTTCGAGACGCCTTGCCAGACGGATTAAGAGTACTAACGTAACCTTTACCTTAATCAAGAATGGTGATCACCGTCTAAATACACCTCTCGCCTTAGGAAGACTGGCTTCTTTGTTGAATGAGGTGAGTGAAATGACATAACTTATTAATCGTCATACGTTGTAAACCCTATGTCCAACAGGAAATTTCGCAAAGTTGATATTCTTCCTCCATCAAGGACTCCATTATCTTTATCATGAAGGTGGATTGATGTTACGTGGTGACCATATTTAAAGTTCATCCTTGATCCGTTGCGTGATTTATCAATTTCTATACCTAACCCAGTTAAGAGGGGTTCGATCATTCCAAATCGAATATCATTTGGACAAGCAAGAGGATCGGTAAAATAATCAAATAGAGCTATTAATTTTGAAGGCACTTTTATACTCTTTGCTTCATTCTTTTCTACAAGCAAAGCATTCATTTGCAACGTTAAATTTCTGATAACATCACTTAAGGAGTTAAGAGCCTCTTCTGAAGAATAAAAATCAGGACTTTTCTTGAATTGGCGAAGCATATTGCATCCTTTGATGAATATTGGGAGAAACTTATCCCCCTTGTTTTTAGTCTTTTCAATGATATTATTAAGCAATGAAGCTAATAATTCTCTTTGAACTACTATGGAATCCTTATTTTGCTCCTCTTCAAATATTAAGATTTTATTATCGTTACTGTTTTGTACTGTTAATATTGCTTGCTCTTTAATGTTTTTATCTTCAACTAATAAGGATTTATTATCTAATATACCTTGTACAGTATCTTTTTCTTGTTCTTTGATTTTTTTCTCTTCTGGCAAAATGGACAAATTATCTTTCACACGAAGATTTGGTCTCACATCGCAACCATTGACTACATCTGATTTCTTTTTACCTGTTTTTTTAGTAGTCTGTTTTGTCTTTTTATTTTTGTTTTTTTTCTGATCAAATGAAGTACCTTCCAAAAAACTATCTTTCCCTTTAACAGTAGAAACTTTCTTTGTCGTTTCCTTACTCTTAAATTGTTCATTTGTAATGATATCCATACTCCTCAACATGTTTATAACCGACGGTAATCTTTCTCGTTTATATTCAGGAGTAAATTTACGAAATTGTCCACCTACTTGATAGTGTAGGCATAAAGGATCTCTAAGAAGCAATTTGATATTATTCAAAGTCTTTAGATTATTTATTGTATTCATAGGAATTCTAAGTGTAGAATAATCATCAGTGGCTAAATCAGTATATTTACTTGCCGACCACCCTTCCTGGAGCTCACTCTCCTTATATTTTTTATCTAACCCTCCAATCTTACATGCTAATAAAAATTTTTTATATTCATCCTTGAAAGCATTTTTGTATTCATCTCTTACATCAAATGAGTCAATTCCAATAGCAGCTTGAGACATAAAAGACAGTGCTTTTTTTGTTTCACGTATTGTTTCTAAATGTATACGAGGAATATCGATGTGAATTGAGTACCTTTGTATTCCATTTTTTTTATGGCTAGGAGTTATATTTGCATAATTTAAGAGTAAACGGCTAGAGTCATCCATATAGTTAGAAAAAATATCAAGCACTTCAAGAGCGTCATCAATCCAAAGTTGCACTTTGTCTGGCACTGAACTTCGAATTTGGTTTAATCCTATGTTGAGGTAGTAAGTTTTGCAATAATCACAAATACCCAAATCAAAATCCGAAAAACCTCTCTTCATAAAATCATCTTCGGTCAAATGGATCTTTTGCTTATTAAGAGCTATTACCTCAAACACAGAGAAGCATTCTGCAAATAGCTTCTTAACATAATCACCATTGCCCTTCGGAAAATCGTCTTCTTTTAGAACAGAGTCTTTTGTGTTTTTTAGCTTGTCCCGGTTTTCAAGGAGTTCTTTCTTAAATTTAGATAGTTTTTTTATCGTAACTGTGGATGCGGGTTCCTCATCATGATTATTTTCAGAAAAAAATCTATTCACTTGATTAGAACTCTTTTCATTCATATCGTTATTACTATTCATACATAAAGCGTAATGAGGAAGAGTAAAAGAAGCTAATAAAGCAAAGCACATACTGCGCATAATTAAATACCATTTTTTAATAATTAATAATATATTTGTATATACAATGTTATTTTAAATAAAGTCAAGTCGATTATTCAATAAGTTGAGTAAAATAGAATCATGGATTACCAATCTAGCCTGATCTCCCGTTCAGTACACTAGTCTTCGGGGAAACCTAGCTCTATTCATAACCCAAGTGGCGTCATTGCGAAGAAGAGGAGTAGGACTTTCCTACTATTTTAATAGGTTCACCTTCAGAATTATCTACAGATTAGATACATGGGGTGAGGTAATCCTAACATTATCACGTTGACAGGAAGCCCTTCGAAAGTTAGAAAATGTTATCTCATCAGGAGGGGTGGCCGAGAGGCTGAAGGCGGCGGTTTGCTAAACCGTTATACGTGGAAACATGTATCGTGGGTTCGAATCCCATCCCCTCCGCCAACTTTCGATACGACGCAGCTTCGGCTGGCAAGCCAGCCAAAAGGTGTGGTAAACAGATACGAACTGCCGGATATCTGTTCTTATTTGTTTCCCATATCTAAGCAGGTATTTCTAAAGGATGTTCTTATATATAGAGTCATTTTACTTTATTTACTTTAACATCTGCAGTATACTTTATTTCCTCCCCTTTAGAATCGACTACGCAATTAGCAACCTCTTCCAAAAAGCGCTTCAAACAATGATTACAGCCTGGAACTGGCTTTAAATCACTATTACAACCTCTTTGACAAAAATCGAATACGTTCTTTTTATTAGTAAGGCAAGTCGCAGACATTTGTTCATTATCTGCGTTAGCAATTGAAATGAGTCCTGCTACGCTAAACCCAATTAAAAACATTTGTTTAAGAGTGTCTTTGATCATTGTATTTTTCCTTTCATTCTCAAATACAGCTCATGTATTGTCGGTTTATAAAATTAATTTTTAGTTAATATCAGAACTTGTTTTTTATTAATAATTAAATATAGGGCGCATCACAAGACTGACAAGCTACTGAGCTGTTGACCCTTCAAGTTCAAGCAGAGCTTCTTGTCCACCGATATGGTAAGAATACCGACAGGTACTTGTATATGGCTTCGACACTTTGAAATTCCCATTGAGAGCAGTCAGTGTTAGTGCCTTTCCAACCATGGCTTTAAGCTTTGCTCCAAAACCTGCCTTGGTCGCTTCTTGTACTTTAAACGTATATGATACATTGTTTTGCTTGCTTGGATGCTTTCATTGCGGTATTAACTGCTCTGCCTGCAACAGGCCCTCAAAAAGACTTGTTGGATAAAAGAATCCAGACAGCTCTTGCTTGGATTGAGTTTCAGGGGTTTCATACAATCCTTTTTACGGGTTAATTCCCGTCCAAATATTTCCATCCTAAAAACACCTTTCATAGGGATTTGGCTCTGATACGTACGCAAAGCTGCACCTTCAATTGCTTCTGATAGTATTTTTTTATAAATCGTGATTTTTGACAGATATGTTTTTATATGTTAAATGAAGCTCACATTATATAGAGTAAAAAGGATTGTTGTTGTGAAAAAATCATTAATTATTATTCTATCTGCTTTAACGATTTCTACGACTACTAATGCCAATCAACTAACTTATTTGCCTGACGATGTTATCGTTAGAGTGACCCATTTCCTGCCCCCTGAAGACGCTTTTAAGTTTACCAAAACCTGTAGTAAAGTTCATAAATTACTCCCCAAGATAAAGGAAGGGCAGCTCCCTAACCTATACAAAGCCATAGGCAGGGACTATTTAGCGTCTATTATGAGTTTTGACCCTCCTCATTGGAGACCCCTTAATAAAATGCCACCGGCAGTGCGTGGCTTAATTCATGATTGGTACTTGTCTGGAAGGAAAGTTAAAGATCCGTTCAAACGATTTTGTTATCTAATGGCTGCAGGTCGTGCAGGTCACTATTATGCTGCTATAGAGGCGGGAGCAATGTTAAATGAATCCTCCCCAATAAACCCACTTGAACGGGATCAAGTTGAAGGTGAAGTAATATATCATGGCATACCTTGTGTAGTGACCCTCGAAGATTTAATCCGTGCTGTTCCCGAGCTATCATTTCCAGTTGTACAAGAGTGGGATATATGTAAACTTGGTGAAGAACTTATCGACGACCCCATTGTTAATAAAATCTATGATAAATATAGCAAAGCAGTTTCTGAAGCATGTGATACCTTAGACGATGACTTATTCATTATGAAAGACCCAGAAAAAGCGAAAGACCGGTTTATAGCACTGGCCCCCATCGTTAGAAAACAAACATCTAGAGCTATTAGCCAACTTGATGCATCTAGTCAAACAACTGATGAAGTCAAAGTTTCAAAAAAGCTAATTAGTCAGAATCAGATCTTTTTCCTTGCAGTTGTTCCAACAGTGCTTATAGATGGGGTGAAGAAAATGTTAAAAATCATTAGACGCCTCGATTTGACAAGTGATGATATAGAAGAAGAAACCCGAACCCAGTATACCAATTTCCTTCAGCACGCCCCTCATTTCATTGACTATCTAAGAACTGTGCAGGAAGAAGAGCCAGATATACAGGGGTTTCGGCTTTTAAACTCACAATACTCAGGAATACCCTTATATTGGGCCTTCCTAGGAACATATTATGCTTTTACCAAACAAAATTCAAAGCAAGTAGAAGTGCTTGAAAAAACAATTGAATTAAGGCTGAACGCAGAAAGCTGCGGAAATATGGGGGATGCATTAACAGAAGCTTGTGTGGCTTTGAATAATGCGAATATGGAAAAGCTGTTGGAATTAGCCAAGGCAGCAAAAATACATTTCTGGTTGTCAGGCCTCTTGGGTAATACTGACAGCCTTGATGATTTAGTGGATGACTATATTGATGAGGAAAAAGCGCCTCATATGCTTCTCAAGTGCGCCGGTGAAGATCTTAGAAAACAACGTGAAGTTTTTGAATTGCTCTGGAACTTTCTTCCGCTGAACGCCTTTATACTTCAGCTGAATGCAATACGCTATCCTGATCGTAAGGATGTGTACAATGCTATGCTGAAATTTTTTGAGTCCATAACAATACATCCCAACACAAAATATTATAAATTGAATCCATTAAGAGCTGAAGTACTAGAAGATTTTATTGACGAGATGTACAAGGATATGGAAGAAAACCCTATCCAGGCTCAGGACGAAATCGGCTCTAATTCTGATGATTAAGTGAACATGAAATATAACTACGTAGAAGCTCTCAATCTAAAGCCTCATCCGGAGGGGGGACATTATAAGGAAGCCTTTATCTCAGAACAAACCGTTAAGAAAAACGATAATCAAAATTATCCTGCCGGTTCAACGATTTATTATCATCTTTCAAGGAATGAGTTTTCAACGTTTCATAAAGATTCATTTGAAGAAACCTGGCACTTTTATGATGGTTCTCCTGTAATTATCCATGTCCTCAATCTTGATGGAACCCATACGCAATTCAAACTAGGGAATCCAAGACTTCATGAAGGGGTTACTTTTCAAGCAACAGTTAAAAAAGACGTGTGGCTAGCGGCTGAGCTGCAAGATAAGGATTCTTTTGCACTCGTTGGGTGTTCCTGTAGTCCAGGTTATACTCAAGATTCTGAAGTCTTAGGAAGCAGAATAGAACTCATTGAGCAATTTCCTCAACACACAGAACTCATCACAAGACTGACAAGCTACTGAGCTGTTGAACCTTCAAGTTCAAGCAGAGCTTCTTGTCCACCGATATGGTAAGAATACCGACAGGTACTTGTATAGGGCTTCGTCACTTTAAAGGTCCCATTAAGAGGGGAAAGCGTTGGTGCCTTTCCAACCATGGCTTTAAGCTTTGCTCCAAAACCTGCTTTGGTCGCTTCTTGGACTTTGAACGTATATGATACATTGTTTTGCTTGCTTTGTATGGTCACTGATCCACCTTGCAAATCCTCAAACTTGAGGGCAGGGCAACTGGTGAGCCCGGCAAAACCTACGCCCAGAAGATTTGCTTGATCCCTCGTACTCACCGCTGCAGTCAGCACTAGAGAAGCATCTGTTGTACTCAGAGCCGTCTTCCAACCTTGGTCCAAAGTATATGTACATGTGACTTCGCCTGGAACTACGGCTTCAGATGAAGCAACATAGTCCTTTTTTCCCTTGAATAGAGCTTGTAATTGTTTCCTGATACCCACACTTCCTGCCGGACAAGGAGTTTTGGCATGATATGAAATTCCACCCACTGCACTTGGTTTATAGGGTGCTTGCTTCGTTGAACAAGCAGCTGTTGGTAAGTCAGCAAGAGTCAGTGTAGGGCAATTGGCCGCATTGAGACCTGATATTCCAAAAACTAAGGCCATTCCAAGGTATTTTACTGTTCTGAGTCGCATGTGAATCTTCCTTTTTATAAACTATCTATTGCTATCGTTAACATAGAATAGTTAAGGAAGTGTTATAAGGTCGTCTCACAATCCGGTTTAGGGTATTTCCCCGGGTATGTAATCTCCGTACCTTCCTCTAACTTTGGGACTCTTTTTAATCCACATCCAACGAGAGAAAAACTTGCGAACAATAAAACATATATTGCAATTTTCGGATTTTTCATCTTTAATCTCATTTAATATTTCATTTGTGCTGAGTATACTCAAAAATGAGGAGAATGATATGTCTTTTTGGAAAAAGAAAGATAATTTAATTATTACAGGATTTGTGGCCGCATTCTTTGTTGGCTTATTCGTGTGGTATGATTTCTGTTGCCTAAATGCTTCATTCTTTTCTTCAAAGGCTGAAGATCCATATTCCGTATCTTTTGTTGATCAAAATGATCAAAAAATATCGTTAGCTCAATTCAAAGGCAAACCCGTCATTGTTTACGTGTGGGCAACTTGGTGCCCAAGTTGCGTAAAAAAAATGGGAACTCTCAATAGCTTTGCGGGAAAGTTTGAAGCTTTAGGCGGAAAGGTTGTACCTATCTCACAAGATAAGGGTGGGGTCTCTACGGTTCGCTCCTATTTCGCACGTCACGATTATAAGAACCTCGGCATTTACGTTGAGCCAACAGGCAGTATTACAGGAGCCCTTAAGATAACGGGGCTGCCAACTGCGATCTTTATTGATGCTCAAGGTAAGGAAGTGGGCAGATTCGCCGGCGGAGTTGATTGGGAAAGCGATAAGATCGCTGACTTGGTTCAACAATACTTTGGATTAAGTCTATCTAAATAGAAGGGTTTCCCATGACGAGGGAGGAATGGGAAAAACTTGTAGAAAAAGAGCTTAAAGGAAAATCAGCCGAAAAGCTTATTTTGCATACACCCGAAGGTATTGATCTTAAATCCCTCTATACAAAAAAAGATTTAGAAGGACTGGAATTTGTGTCAAGCTTTCCAGGCCTTTATCCCTTTGTTCGTGGTCCTAAAGCAACCATGTATGTGGGCAAACCCTGGACTCTTCGCCAATACGCAGGCTTTTCTACAGCAGAAAAGACCAATGCCTTTTACCGAGATAATTTAAAGGCTGGACAACATGGTCTGTCCGTTGCCTTTGATTTACCCACCCACAGGGGATATGACTCAGATCATCCACGCGTACAGGGCGATGTCGGCAAAGCTGGCGTTGCCATTGATACCGTCGAAGATATGAAAATTCTATTTGAGGGTATTCCCTTAAAGGAAATGAGTGTTTCCATGACTATGAATGGAGCCGTCATTCCCATTATGGCAGCTTTTATTGTAGCCGCTGAAGAGCAGGGGACGAAAGTAGAAGACCTTCGAGGTACCATCCAAAACGATATCCTCAAGGAATTTATGGTGCGAAATACTTATATTTATCCACCGGAGCCCAGCATGAGACTTGTTGCAGATATTATTGACTATACGGCAAAGCACATGCCTTTGTTTAATTCAATTTCTATATCTGGCTATCATATGCATGAAGCAGGAGCCACAGCGGTTCAGGAGCTGGGATTTACATTGGCTGATGGACTTGAATACGTTCGGGCTGCCCTAAATCGTGGTTTGAAAATTGATGATTTTGCACCGAGGCTTTCCTTTTTCTTTGGGATTGGTATGAACTTCTTTATGGAGATCGCAAAACTACGGGCTGCGCGCCTGTTGTGGGCAGAGTTGATTCAGAAGTTCAACCCGAAAGATCCAAAGAGCTTCATGCTCAGAACCCATTGTCAAACATCAGGCGTGAGCCTTGCTGCTCAAGATCCCTTAAACAATATTGTTCGGACAACAATTGAAGCTCTTGCCGCCGTCCTTGGAGGAACTCAATCCTTACATACAAATTCTTATGACGAAGCCGTTGCTCTCCCAACACCACGATCCGCTAGAGTCGCCCGTAATACACAGCTCATTATCGCAGAAGAAACGGGTATACCTCATGTCATTGATCCCTTAGGGGGAAGCTTTTACATTGAATCCTTAACCCATAGTTTAAAGCAACATGCGAAGACTCTCATTGATGAGGTCGAATCCTTAGGCGGGATGACAAAAGCCATTGCGCTAGGGATGCCTAAACTTCAAATTGAAGACTCCGCAGCAAAGAGACAAGCAAGGCTTGACCTTGGCCAGGAAGTTATTGTGGGTGTTAACAAATATACGATTGATGAGGAACCCGTTGATTTTCTTGATATTGATGCATCTGAGGTTAGAAATAAGCAAATTCAAAGACTACAAGACGTCAAAAAGAGAAGAGACATTACCAAGGTTCAAACCATCTTGAAAAAGCTTACTGAAGCCGCAAGTGATAACACTATCAACATAATGCCACTGGCAATTGATGCGATGCGTGCCAGAGCCACCATTGGAGAAGTCTCAGATGCACTTGCAAAAGTATTTACCAGGTACAAAGCACCAACCCATATGATCCAGGGCGTTTATGGCTCACTCTATGCTTCTGTTAAGGGGGATCAAATTGAATCCTTAAGAAAGCGGGTCGATGACTATGCGAAGTCCGAAGGGAGACGTCCACGTCTTTTAGTAGCTAAACTTGGTCAAGATGGACACGATCGTGGTGCAAAAATCATTGCAACCGCTTTTGCTGATTTAGGCTTTGATGTAGATATAGGCCCGCTTTTTCAAACACCAGAAGAGGTGGCGAAGCAAGCGATTGAAAATGATGTCCATATCCTGGGTCTTTCGACACAAGCGGGAGGCCACCGCATCCTTGTTCCTCAAACAATTGAAAATTTGAGGAAAGAAGGAGCAGGGGATATACTTGTCATTTGCGGTGGAGTGATTCCTACACAGGATCATAAGGCGCTAATGGCTGCAGGTGTTTCGGCCATTTTTGGGCCGGGGACTTCTATTCTAGATGCTGCTGCTAAGGTTATGGATCTTTTAATATTTAATCACCACTCAAAGTGAGTTGCGGAACACCCTTCTTCGCTTGACCTCTTCCCGAAAGGCTAGGATTCTTCATGAAATATTCGTGAGCACTAAATCCCTTTCCAAGCTCGCCAATATGCGCATAGACACCTTTTTCATCGAGTATCCAACTTTGAGCTTTGTCTTTTAAGTAAGCGATCATAATCTGATTCAGGATTTGTTCCTTAACTGTTTGATTTTCAATAGAGATGAGTGTTTCAAAACGCCAATCAAGGTTTCTGGGCATCCAATCGGCAGACGTAATAAATACCTTTGCTTGAGGGGAGGGAAGTGCCATTCCATTTCCAAAACACACGATTCGTGAATGCTCTAAAAATCGACCAACAATGCTTTTGACACGGATGTTTTCTGAAAGCCCTTTAACACCAGGACACAAGCAGCAAATACCACGAATAATCAAATCAATAGACACACCCGCACAGGAAGCTTCATAAAGCAAATCAATGATTTTCTCATCAACAATGGCATTCATTTTAGCCCAAATGAATGCAGGCTCACCGTTCTTAGCAGCATTCATTTCATTCGTAATGAGTTCAGACAGGGAATCGCGTAACGTAATAGGCGCGTAAGAAATCTTCTTAAGTTTCCTGGGATGAGCATAACCCGTTAAGTAATTGAAAACTTTTGACGCTTCTTCACCTAATTCAGGATCAGCTGTAAACAAAGATAAATCATCATAGACTCTGGCTGTTTCAGGATCATAGTTTCCAGTTGCAAGATGAGTATAGATTTTGAGACCGGTCTCCTCACGACGCGTCACAAGTGAGATCTTTCCATGGGTTTTATACCCCAATATTCCATAAAGAACCATCACGCCAGCTCGTTCCAGATCTTGTGCCCACTGAAGGTTCGCTTGCTCATCAAACCGTGCTTTGATTTCAACCACAGCTGTCACACTTTTTCCATTATCTGCAGCTTCAATGAGGGCTGCTATAATGGGAGAGTTATTAGAGGTTCTGTAAAGGGTTTGCTTTATAGAAACCACATTTGGATCACGAGCGGCATGTTTTAAGAACTGTACTACTACATCAAAGCTTTCATAAGGGTGATGAACGAGTAAATCCTTATTCTCAATTGCTGCAAAGATATTCCCGCCGAATTCTCGAATGCGCTCTGGGAATCTCTCATTATAAGGTTGAAACCTCAAATCACTCCGATGGGATCCAACCAATTGTTCGAGTCCATCCAAACCCAACATACCATCCACAACCATGACATCACCAATATCCAGGTTTAAATTCTCCTCAACAAACTTTTGGAGTTGGCCTGGCATATGGGAATCAATGGTGAGCAGAATGACGGCGCCGCGCTTGCGCTTCTTTAAAGCCACTTCAAAAAGACGGACGAAGTCCTCAGACTCCTCATGAATTTCAACTTCGCTATCTCTGAGAACCCGAAAACATCCATGGGATTTTATATGAAATCTGGGGAATAAATCCTTGATATTAGCCAGGATCACATCTTCAGCAATAATATATCTCTCCGATTTGCCTGGAATAGCAATGAAGCGTTGGATTTGAGAAGGTATAGGGATCAACGCTTTCATTTCTTTTCCACTTTTATCTTCAAGCTCTAAAGCAATTGCAAGGCCCATATTAGGAATGAAAGGGAAGGGGTGAGCTGGATCAACAGCCAGTGGTGTAAGAATCGGCAACAGATTATGTTCAAAATAGTTCTTAAGCCATTCCTCATCCTTATTTTTGAGCTCATTTCTGGTGACGATTTTGAAATGTTGCGCCCTCAATTCCTTTTTTAGGTTTGATAATTGAATCTGCTGATTTTTGATTAAGTTTGAGGTTCTTTCATAAATGGCCTTCAATAATTCTACAAGATTCTGCCCTCCATGACGTGTGACATCGAGACCCGCATCTAACTGGTTTTTTAGTCCTGCCACACGAACCATATAAAACTCATCAAGGTTCTTCGCAGAAATGGCAATGAACTTAAGGCGTTCTAGTAATGGAATTGATTCGTTATAGGATTGTGCAAGGACACGCTCATTAAAAGCAAGCCATGAAAGTTCACGGTCAAAATAAATGGGCTCGATCTTCACCTTATTGCCTCGAATGAGAAGGTCTTGTTATTAAGTTTATCTAACCTTCTCTTAATTATATCATAGAAGGAAATGAATAAAAATTTATTAAAATTTACAAAAGGTCTCCTTAATCAGAGAAACCTGATCACGTAAGGTTTCTTTATCATACACCTCCGTAACCCCAGAATTCCAAATCGGAGCTGGCCATGCTTGATCTGTTGTAAATCTCGCAATAACATGAATATGGAGCTGAGGAACAACATTCCCAAGTGCAGCAATATTAAGCTTATGAGGATTATAGATTTGCTTCATGACATGACTTGCATGTGTTATTTCATTCAAAAGAGTCATCTGATCGGCTGGCTTTAAATCAATAATTTCAACCAAACCATTTATTCGTGGAATAAGAATTATCCAAGGGAAAGCTGAATTGTGGTGGAGCCTGACCTGACACAGATCCAGATCTAAAATAAATTTTGAATCCGCTTCAAGGCGAGAATCTAGGTTCATAATAGCACCCTCCAGTTCTAATATCTTTTCATATCTTCCTTAATGACTTTTGTCATATACTCTTTAAAAGTATCATTATCAGGAAAAGAGACAACTTCAGCACTTTCATGATCAACAGTAAGAGTGCCTCTTATATGATCCGTCTCATGCTGAAATACCTTTGCAGCAAAGCTTGTAAGATACGCAGAGATGATATCTTTATTCAGATCTTGATATGTAACAAGTATTGTTTCCCAACGAGGTATTTTAGTGCATTTTAAGGGGACTGAGAAACATGCCTCATAGCTTATATGCTTTTCATCACCAACTGGCTTAAAGGATGGATTGATAACAACCCTAATGTTTTCTGTTGTTCGATCAGGTGAGTAGATAAAAATGGGTAAATTTATCCCGATTTGAGGAGCCGCAAGACCAGCTCCACCCTTTATAACTTCATTTCGAACATATAATAGCTTTTGAGCTACATTATGAGCAAGTTCCCAGTTTTCATTTGTCAAGTAAGGTGAGGGAAATCTCAAACAGGCTGAATGATGATCATCGTGGCTTATAATTTGTAAAGGTTCATTATTCATATGATCTCTTTTAAACTATGGAGAACGGATGAACATTCCTTGTTCTCTAATAGAATCAAATTTAATAGGAAAGAGGGTATCACTTTTGTTTTTGTAGGGAAAGAGTAAGATGAATCCATTTAACGCATAATGTATATTATGGAAAACGATAGAGGGGAATAGGGTCCAATCAATTATCAATGCTCACACGGTTCCGGCCACTTTTTTTAGCCTTATAGAGAGCTTCATCTGATACGGTTACTAATTCTTCTGGAGTGTTTGCATGATCAGGATAAGAAGCAACACCAATTGACACTGTCAATGGGCCGATTTCTTTAGATTTCCACAGGAATGATAAAGCTTCAATGTCTTTCCTAAGCTGCTCAGCACGAGACAACACATCCTTCAATGAGGCCTCTGGCAGAACTAGGAGAAACTCTTCTCCACCATATCGACATACAATGTCTCCTTTACGAGATTGTGAAAGTAGCACCGCGGATATCTTTTTAATCACCATATCCCCTGCTTTGTGACCAAATGTATCGTTAATTAATTTAAAATGATCAATATCAATCATGAGAACAGATAGAGTTCTATTATGACGTTTAGCTTGGTAAAACTCTCGCTGAATTGATTCATCAAGGAAACGTCTATTATACAAATTGGTTAAGGGATCTTTGATAGCTTGATTTTTTAATACTTCACGCAATTTTATATTAAAAACACTTAAACTTAACTGTTTTGCAACAGTATCGTCTAAGTAATTATAATGGTTATTATCATAGTATCCATGGATAACACTTAATAGACCGATTAGTTTATTATGTAAATACAAAGGGAAACACTGAATTGATTTTGTTTGATCACTCGTGTGCAGTGCGCATTCAAACTTATAGTATTTGTTAATTTTTACTTTGTTTATCTCACAAGAGTGTGATTTTAAATGATGTCTTCCCCAGTGAACGTAAGGTTCAAGACGCATCTCATCTTCATTAAACAAGAATATATTACCTGATGTTGAAGGATATAAGACCGTACAATATTTAACAATGATTGGGGCTGCGTTCCTTAAGGATGGACAGGTTTGGAGAGCATCAATCATATCTTTTATTAAAGATAGTTCATTGCTCAATTGTTTAGAATCTTTCAGTTGATTTTCGAGAAGATTCTGGGTTTGCTTAAGGATAATCGCTTGTTTTTTTGAATTAAGTCGAGAGCGAATAATAGATGCTAATAAGATTGCAAGGAATATACCGATACACACGATAAGATAGGAAAGGATTGTTTGACGATTATTCTTAAGGAAAGCTTGAGTAGGACTAACTTCGATCCGCCAATTGAGATCATATAACTTTATATCTATGTTTTTTGATAAATCCCTGTAGCTCTTGTTTAAGACTGTTGATCCATAAATCAATTTATTATTCTCGTATAAATTTATCAAAAATCCATTATCAAACGTTGAGGAATTGAGATTTTTATATAAGTCATCCGTATTCATAAAACCGACAATAAATCCTTGCAGACTTGAATCACTGAATCGAGGCACACAAATAAAAATACCCTTTGAATTTGGAGCAAGTTCTTTTATAGAGCTAATCGTTACACCTTTATTAATGATTGAACGTTCGAATAATTTTTGATGATGGGTAAGCTCTTGAGAACGTATTTTTAAATTATTGTTCAAAGATACTTCATACATAATGTGTAAATTGGGATCTACCCAAACAAGAGCTTCTACCCAGGGATGTTTTCTTTTGTAAAACTCAGTTGATTTCGCCCATAAATCTTCCGTAACGAGCCCCTTTTCTCTTGCATGAGAACTCAATTCTATAAGATCTAGAATGCTTTCTTCGATCTGATTTTCTACAGTATTCTTTATATTTTGACTTTCGAATTGTGTTAAGCGTGCGACACCTTCTATGTTCTCTTGGTAATCAGCTTGCCAGAGTAAAAATGTAATTCCTAAGGCAGAGAGGAAAGCAAATGCAGGAAGCGTATTGGATAAGTCCATTTCCTTAGAAATTTGAACTTTATAAATAAAGCTTGAAATTCCCAAACCTGAAATAAAAAAACCTAAAGAGGTGTGTAATGCCATCGGCATATAATTATATAAATTCTCTGTTTTAACTTGATTAATTGCATAGCCAATCACTGAAGTTGTTGATAGACAAAAGATAATTACAATAAAGAAGATTATAAAATAATAATGAAGTATTTTCTTTTTTTTCAAAGAAAAGAAAACACAAGCCATCCCTATACTTAAAAAGCAAAGAGATGTACTAATGCTCATTCGTCCAGGTGTGGTTTTATCAATGACAAGATAGGTCTTAAAAAATAATTCATCAATGAATAAATCAGCCTTGAAAAGATATTCCGTAATGGTTAAGAGCGCAAATAGGGCTAATATTAATCCAAGAGTAAAGCTAACTCTTGTCCGCTCAAAATAGAGAGAAAGAAGGATTAACCCCACAAGAAGAAAACAAATACAAGTATTAAAGACCATAAAGGTAAGACCTTCATGCACTTGAATAAAGTCACGATTGTGGGTTACCCAACCTAAAATACAGATAAATCCCAGTCCTAAACAATAAAGGCCTGAAAATATCGGTAAAAAACGATTATTAATATAATGGATGAATGTCAATGATTCCCACCCTGTTTTTTTTAAGATTATAACTAAATTCTTAATCCGTGGTTAATTATGATTTAAGTTCGTACAAAGCTAATGCGGTTGCAACAGAAACGTTAAGCGTAGAAAACTCAGGATCTGTGGGTAATTTAACTATGAAATCACATTTTTCTTGTGTCAGTCTTCGCATCCCCTCACCCTCAGCTCCCATAACAAGAGCTATCTTTTCTGGCAGTTCTTCTTTTGAAAGAAGTTTTGAGCTGCTTTCATCTAACCCTATAGTCCAAAAACCGTACTCTTTTAACTCATCAAGACAACGTGATAGATTCGTAACCTTCCATATGGGAATAAGTTCAAGGGCTCCTGAAGCTGCCTTTGCTAGGACTCCACTTAAAGGGGGGGCATTTCTCTCTGTCATAATTACACCTAAAGCTCCTAAGGCTTTCGCAGTTCTTAGTATTGCGCCAACGTTATGAGGATCGGTAACTTGATCAAGAATAAGAAGCGTTCCGGATTGTCTTTTTTGTAAACTTCTTAGAGACGGCTCATTCAAAGGCCCTACTTCTAAGGCGACTCCTTGATGGACAGCTCCGTCTGGTAGGAGGCGTGAAAAAACACTGCCTTCTGTAAGTTCGACCTTACAAGATATATTTTCTTTCGGTATCCCCATATCCTTCAAGGTAGATGAGGTCACCAGCATACGAAAGCACTTACGATTTGGGTTTAGTATTGCTGCCTTACAAGCATGAATGCCCCATAACCATAATTTAGATGGATCTTGTTGTGGTCGCCTTGTCATTATTCTTTAACCTCAAAAATAGCGTCTATTTCTACAGGGGCACCAAAAGGAAGACTGTTCACACCCACAGCCGCTCTGGCATGCCTCCCCTGCTCTCCAAAGATAGCAACGATAAGATCGGAAGCTCCGTTAATAACTAAGGGTTGATCCTTAAAATCATCCGTTGCATTAACGAATCCGCCTAAACGTATACAACGCATTACCCGGTTGAGATCTCCCTGGCAACCCTCCTTAAGTTGAGCAAGGATATTGAGCGCACAAATCCGAGCCGCATCCCGAGCATCTGTTACATTCACCCCCTCACCTACTTTCCCCTCATATTTTAATTTTCCATTTTGAAGGGGTAGTTGGCCTGAGATATAGATAATATTGCCTGATTTTACATAAGGAACATAATTCGCAGCAGGCCTCGAAAGTAGTGGCAATTGTATGTCGAGCTCTAGAAGACGTGATTCAATCATTTTCTTTATACCTTATTTTGGCTCATAACATATCATGAGGAGAAAATCCTTCAAGATTTTAGAACGGATAAAATAAAAATTCGAATCAATTCTTGAAAGTTCACATCATTGGGCCAGATTCGGACACGTTAATCACTGAAGTTATTCTATTCACCAATGAGCTCTAAATCAAGCCCTGCTGCTGACAGTTTAATTATTTCGCTTAGATTGGTCATGCGTGATTTTATCTTTATGTTATTGATAAAGCTTTCAACGGTTCTATGCGAAATATCCATTTCTCGAGCAATTTCTTTGGCTGAGCTTCCTTGGCTTCTATAGTATAAACAATCAACTTCTCTCTTTGTTAGGAAAAATTGTCCTTTGGGGGATTCAATAAGATATTTTCCTTTTTCCAACCCTTCCTTGAACGTTGCAATGATTTGACTGTACGTATTTTCCTGAAGTTCTTTATCTTCGATCAGATTCACATTGATTAATTTTCTTTCATCTGATGTATCAATAATATCAGCTGCAACACTCTTGAAATATAAGATATATTTAAGCAACAGATCGTAATTATTGATCAAAAAGTTGACAAGTTCTCCCTCATCACGCGCGCCACCAAAAGACCAACCTTCTTTGTATTCTCTTGTCTTTCGATACATTGTAATGCCCATGCCCATCTTTAGCTCTTCCCGAATTTTGTCAGCATTTATGGTCGTATTGGTTTTCCATAATCGAATGTAAGGCAGGATTCCCTTTTCACTGGCTTTTGCCCAATTCGTTAGATCGAAGTTATTGTAAAGCTTTAATGAGAAAAATTTATCATTAAACTCTGGATGATTTCCAATGTAAAAGCACTTTTTGTTATCAATAATTTTTACATAAGTAAAATAGGAAATGCCTAAACTCTTAAAGGTTCGATAAGTTCATCCAAGCGAGGCAAAATGACCTTATTGTATTCTTCTAAATATTTATGGTTGTCCTTATTATCCATTTTCAAATATTACGTCCTCTATACTGTTTTGTATTAGTTAAGGATTCTCTCTTGGGTTTTCAAGAGATGACTCAATAAATTCCTCTCATAGACTATCCGTTCAGGCAAAACAAACCAGCTATTAAATTATTAAATTCTTTTATCGAAAACTGAGATTATATTATTTCATTTGTTTAAATACAAATCTTGCATAAAACCAACTCAGTGCAATAAGACTTAAGCCTAACCCTAAGAATGAAAAGACACGATAAAGTCCCGTAAGTTCTGACGCATCATATAAGAATACTTTTCCAATGGTAAGTACCATAAAGATAAGAGAGCCACTCCTCATTATTTTATTATGAGTCCAGGTTCCATAAATCAAGATCGCAATACCTGTGAGAAGCCAGGCAACTGAGTAGGAATAAATTTCAGCACTACTTGTATATTGATCATCTAAATAGGGATGATGGAAAAACTGACGTACGGAAAGTGACGTAAAGCAGAAAATAAAGACAAGAAGGATGATTTGGCTCGCCATATCAACATACTCATTCTTCAGCCTTATAAGGTCATCTTTTGCAAGAATTAACCATATCGCTGGAAATGCAAAAGGAAAGAGCAGATAATTAAATAGAGGATAATTGCCTACATATTGATGGGACCATAGAGGATTGAAAACAAATATGTCAAAAAGTATAATTCGAAGGAATGCAATTCCAAGAAGACCGATCCCTGCAAATGAAATGTATCTTCTCTCGTACCACTTACCTATTTGTAAACAAGTAAGTCCCATAAGAAAGTAAATATTCGTTAGGACCCCTCTTTCGATAAATGTAGAGCTTACAAGAGTTAAATCTTCTCCATAATTGAAAAGGTTATGATTTATGTAATAAGCCATTAATGTAAACAGTGAAATTCCAATTAATTCAAAAGCGCCAACAACAATATCATCGTCCTGCTTGCGTAGAAGGAAACTTGAAAGAAGGAAAATGATTCCAGGTATTCCCAGTTGGATTAAGGACCATTCTATGGATATGTGGAGAGATAACTTTCTTAAGACAATTTCAAATATCAAGACTAGAAAGACACCAGCTAAAAGGCTGGCCAAAAATCGAAGGATATTGATTCGTACATAATTATTAATCCAGCAAATAGCCAAGATTTCAGAAGCCAATGCGATTCTAAGAAACTCTTGCTCAAGCTCAAGGGTGAGAGAGGTAGATAGAAATGCTGTTGCTGCTAAGGTAAATACTGTAAGGAGTTTTTGCTTTTCTTCTGGACTCTCATTAAAACGATTTAATATTTGAACAAGTACAACAACAGAAATAATAAACAAACCGAAGGCAAGAAGAGCCCACAGATGGTAATCCCCTTCAGAAGGGGTAAAATAATGATAACGATCCCAGTTATGAAACTTTGCATAAGCAATAAAGTAGTAAATCAGACTTGAGATGGCTGAAAATAGACCCCACGAAAAAGGTCGAGAAGATCGCCACATTAACCAGTAGCTACTCCCAGAAAAGAGAACACCAAATCCAACAATCATCGAAGATAGATAGGTAGGATTACCTTCATGCCAAACCATGATCAGAATGGCATTCATCACCATGGAAATCCAGGGAACAAATCCATATATCTTTTGATTGTAATAGGAAAGAACCATACCTCCCGCTGATAATATGGCAAAGAGTGACCACTCAACTTCACCGAACTCGGACTTTGCTGCTACAACACTCATGAGAATAACAGAACCACCCAGCGTCACATAATTAAAAGGTTTTGATAATTTTATCCACTGAGAACGATCAAGCTCCCCTGTTTCAAGGGCTTGTTTAGATGCAATTATGCTTGAAAGAGAAATCGCTAAAATAAAGAGTCCAAGCCACAATCCATCACTGCTAACAAAATAGAAGTGAAGCCAAACGATCACCCATAGAAAAGCGGCAAAGACAGCAGGAAGAGCCAAATGCCACCAATTATTTTTTCGTATTACAATGAAAAGGCCAGCAAATACCATATACAAATAAATGAATAATAGAGGCGCATTGGGTTCTTTAGATCCAATGAGTGCAGGCGTTAAGAATCCCCCCACCATACCAAGTAAGGCTATGGCTGGCCCTTGTTTAAGGGAAAGAACCACCGCAATCGCAGTAACAGCACCCATTCCAAGAAATCCAATCTCATTGGTAATAAGATGATAAAGGCTTGTTGCTGCAAATAAACAAATATAAAGAACAGAAATGCCAGCACCTGAAAGGGCTTGAGATATTCGTCTTCCATTAGGGATATTTCCTTTTTCTTCTATCCAATTACCAATAAATACAAGACCTGCTCCGAAGATACCTCCTAATACAAGACGTACAGAAGGAGAAAGAAGCCCTGTTTCAATTGAGTATTTAACTAAAAATAGTCCCGCAAAAGCTAAGGCTATTCCTCCAATCCATACAGGCAAGCTTTGAGCAAATGCTTGCTCAAAATTGATTTTTTTAAGGATGGAGACCCTTTCCTGCTTAACAGTTGGTTTAGTTTCTATAATTTCTCCTTTATTTATTTGAGAAGCTCTTGCTTGCAGAGCTTCCCAATCATAACCTGATTTCGTTTGTGATGGTTGAGGAGTCGGCTCTTCTTTTTGTTCTCCCTTCTTTTTTCCACCCTTTTTTTCAATCTGAGAGATTAGCAAATTGAACCTTTGTGTCAGATTTGTGAGATCTTTTCGAAGAGCACCAATAGAAGTTTGCTGCACCCAAAAGATCAAGACGATTAGGACGGTTACTAATAGAAAAAGCGTTAGCATTTTTATCCCTTTTTTCTTAAAGTTATGCTATTTTAATTTAAAGAATAGTTAAGATAAACATAATGAAGGAAGCGCCCAATTATTCTCTAGAATTTGCAAGGCATTCACGATATGATCACTTAAGATAATTTGAACAGGATATGAACATGAAATACCTCTTCTTTATTCTTTTGCTGTTAGGGGCACAGTCCGTGATCGCAGCAACACTAACAGTTAAGGATGTAAAGGTCTCAGTAAAATCTGATTCATCAGGTGCAGCTCGGGAAAAAGCTATTGAAGACGCACACACCTTGGCTTTTCAAAAGCTTATCGTTGAAAATTTTCCAGACCAAATGATTCCCCTTCCCTCTCCTGAGAAATTAATGAACATGGTCTCTACTTTTTCAATTGATAAAGAGAAAACTTCCGCAAAAAGTTATGCTGCTTCCATAACTTTTAAGTTTGATGGGAATCAAGTCCAATCATGGGTGCGTAAAACAAAAGCACCGCAGCAAACCTTAGCAACAGAAGATGATGAAGACAAACCAGTTGGGAAACAAAATAAAGACACTCTTTCAGAATCCATGCGAGTAAGCGAACCTTTACAAGTTAAAGTTCTCTATACATCATTGCCTGAATGGACCAAAATAAAGAGAACACTTGAAGAGACGCAAGGAGTACTCAACATCCAAGTCCTTAAATTATCTGCACAAAATGCCCTACTCGATATCCAGTATGGAGGCGATATAGAGAAACTACGCCAGGTCTTAGCCGTACATGGGATTTCCCTTTCAGACAGTGGAGAGGGACTTATTGTTAAAACAAAAGATACCCTAAGGAATTTCTAATGAAACGATTCATGAATCTTCCGAATCTTATATCTCTCGCAAGGCTTCTTTGTGTGCCCTTTATTATTTCGTTGATTCTCAGTCACCAATTATACCTCGCCTTAATTCTATTTACAATTGCAGGGGTTTCAGATGCTCTTGATGGTTTTTTAGCAAGGGTATTTAAATCTCGAACAACATTAGGGGCCTACCTTGATCCCATTGCTGATAAGGTTCTTATTTTTGGTGTATATGCTGCTTTGGGTAAGATTGGACTTATAGAGACCTGGGTGATGTTACTGGTTATTTTTCGAGACATCATCATTGTTGGGGGAATTCTATTTCTAATTGTTGTGAACTTATCTATTGAGATGAAACCCAATATGATGAGTAAACTCAATACAGTAATTCAATTGGTTTATGCAATTTTTATTCTGGCCCAAGCAGATGCATTCTTTGGAATTTCTCATTTAAATCAATATCTTGGTTATATCGTTGCAATTACGACCATGATTTCTGGCATTATTTATGTTAGACTTTGGTTTAGATATATAAACTCAATGGATTTAACGCAAACGTGAATAAGCAACGACATATTTGGCTTTGGCTCGGCGTAGGAGTCATATTTATCGGAAGCCTCTACTTACTACATGGTATTTTGCTTCCTTTCATGACAGGTTTACTTGTTGCCTATGCCATGAATCCAGCCGTCAGGGGTTTAGAAAAATGGGGGATCTCCAGACCTTTTGGAACAACTCTTATGATACTCGCGTTCTTTATCATCATTGGTGTAATACTCATCATTGCGATTCCATTTATTCAGACTGAACTATTAAGACTTGCATCACGTGTTCCCCAGTATGGAGATCGATTATTAAAGGTTATACAACCAATTTTGGATGAAGCCACACAATACATTCAACCAAATGATGTTGAGAAACTTCGGAGTTTTGCGACAAGTTATACGGGAGATGTCATAACCTGGGGAATTCGTGTTCTTGCAAATATTTTATCGAATAGCCTTGCCCTTGCGAACCTCATCTCTTTAATTGTTATCACCCCAATCGTGGCGTTCTATTTCTTAAGAGATTGGAACCGGATTATTCAGACCATTGATAACTTACTCCCAAGACCCTATGAACCTAAAATTAAAGATTTATTCTTAGATATCAACGAAACAATTGGTGGCTATGCAAAGGGACAAGCCTTAGTTTGTTTGATCCTTGCTATTTATTATTCAATCGCCCTTTCAATCGCAGGTCTCGATTTTAGTTTAGTTGTAGGACCTCTCGTTGGAATCATGGCCTTTATTCCTTATGTGGGAGCTCTCGTAGGGTTTATGCTAAGTATTGGCATTGCTTTCTCCCAATTTTCTGATTGGCATTCTGTGGCCCTTATTGCAGGAATCTTTGCATTTGGGCAAACAACAGAAGGATATCTCCTGATACCTTATCTTGTAGGAGATAGGATCGGGTTACACCCTGTTTGGGTGATTTTTGCTTTGCTTGCAGGCGGTGTTCTCTATGGGTTTATTGGGATATTATTTGCGTTGCCTGTGGGTGCAGCTTGTGGGGTACTTGTGAGACACCTTATCAAATACTATCGCACAACCCATTACTATCTTGGAAGAATGAAAGAAAGCACGTGAAACAGCTTCTTTTACCTTTGAGCCTTCCTCATACTTTTGAGGAAAGAGATTTTATTATTACGGATTCAAATCAAGAGGCCTATTTGTGGATCAAAAGATGGCCTGATTGGCCAAGTCATACACTTGCACTTTACGGTGATGAGGGTTGTGGTAAAACCCATCTTGCCCATCTCTGGGGGTGTTACGGTCAAGCTCTCAAGCTAAAAGGCGATGAATTCAACAAATTATCACTCGATAATCTTTTAAGTGCTCCTCCTTTCTTCGTCATCGAAAATGCCGATCTTACGGATAGCGAAGAAAAATTCTTCCATCTTTATAACCATATTATTCAATCTAATGGAGGGTTACTGCTTCTCTCTCAAACCGCCCCAGCTCACTGGAATATAGATTTACCTGATTTAAGCTCACGATTAAGTGTTATACCTGCCATTAAAATTCAGTCTCCTGATGATGATTTGCTAGGACAGGTTATTCGGAAACAGTTTAATGATCTTCAATTAAGTGTTGATGACAATGTCATTGCATATCTATTGAAGCATATTGAGAGATCCTTTGAAAGCGCACGGTTATGGGTCAATCAGCTCAATAGGATAGCCTTAATGAAACAAAGAAATATTACGATTTCATTGGTTCGGGAGATTCTGCAAACCCCGTCTCAGGATGATATATATCTGTAATGTCCCCCTGCTGCCAGTTAAGATCTGACCACTTGCCTATTGAGACCTGGAACGCGACAAAGGTTGCAGGTTTTATTCCCTCTTTTAAAAAATCAGGAATCTTTTTTGCAAGTTTTAAGATGGAAAACGCAACTCCAGGATTGTGCCCAATATAAAGAACAGACTGCGCCTCATCAGGTGTTTCACGAAGATATGATAGTATTTTGTCTTCTGAGATATTGTAATAAACTTGTGAAATATCGATCTCGCTCGGTTTGAACTTTGCTCTTATGGGCTCAAAGGTCTCTTGGCAACGAAGAGCCGCTGAACATTTAACGAAATCTATGGTGTATCCTTTTTTGATTATATAGTCAGCAACACTTTGTGCCTCTTCGTACCCTTCCTCGTTTATGGGTCGATCAAAATCCGATAGTCCTGGCCCTTGAGGGTCTGCATGAGCATGACGTAATAGGTATATTGTTTTCATTTTTTTACTCTATCAAAATTGGAGAGACTTTGAAAGAACTTACGGCAATAAAGATATCAAAATTAGAACAAAAAAAATGAAATGAAATCTTAATGAATTTAATATAAACTGCTCATATATAAAAGTGAAAAAGCAGGAAAAATAAATGAAAACAAGATATCTTTTTTTACTCATCTTACTCTTCATGATGAATATTCTTCATGCGGAGAGTATTACGAACAGAGCTCTTCTTAAAGCCTGCAAGGATAAGACTGCTGGGCCATTAAACTTCTGTTATGGTTTTATTATCGCAACATCGAATGCCGCCCAGTTTTATAGAAACATTGTTGATGTGCAAGACGAATATGTAGATATCTGTTTTCCCACTAATATCTCAAATAAGGACCTAGTCGACTTATATATGAGTTGGGTTGAAAAAAATCCTGCAGTGATTGACAGTCCTGCCTTCATCGGTGTTTCAACGTCATTTTCGATTAAGTACAGTTGTTCTGCAAAGAGAGAGGCAGAACCCACAAATTAATCGTATTTTTATATCCTTTAACTTAGTGTATGAATAAAATACGATTTCAAATTTAAAGGGTTAAGATAATGTTTTTTAAGAGTAGAACAATAGCTATCTTATTTTTTGTCCTCCCCTACTCTACTATGGGAGCCCCATCCTCACTTATAGATCCTTACACAAAATTGGTGGAAAACCCAGAAGCTAAGATAAAGCAATTTCAAAATGACTTTACTCAGGCCTTAAAGAATCCTGTTCATTTGGCAGTTTTAGGAGAAGTCTATACGGATGGGTTTAGGAATGATATCGCCTACTCTGAATTTGGGCCTAGCTTTGTTGCCTTTATTAAGCTTCACCAGGCTTTATACAAGTATATAGTCGGGAAAGAAAATCAAGCATATGCTGTGCCTCCAGCTATATATAATGACTTTATTGAGGCATCGCATACTTTTGATTCTCACGTTTCAAAACTATCTTCCCTAAAGAATTTAGACGCTTATGAAGACCAACTTAATACCCTCTACAAAGGCTTCTTAGTCAATTTCATCAACAACCATCGTGACTTCTTTAAGGGGTACGTCGTTCATCAGATCAATGGTTTCAAGGGAGATAATGGATCTGAATTGGATATGTTGAGTCGTGCTTTTTTTGCACTTACTAAAGGATGGCCAAGCTATGAAACAAATGACAGTAAATATCAATTCGAGAAGCTTTATGTATGGTTCTTTGGCTCAGGACATAAGGTTTTAATTGGAGGATATAATGATGATAAGCATGCATGCGGAAAGTATTTAAATCTTTATGTATGGGATTTTGAGAAGCCTGAAAGTAAGCCTACGAAAATAACTCATGATAAAATGGAATTCGACCTATCTCCAAGGATTAGATCTGGTGGATGTAGTTACCCTGCAGACGTTCCAAATGTTATTCATTTTGAAGCCCCCTATCTGCAATTTTATGGTTATGACAATACGTTATTCAGATATTACATCTATAATATAGATACCAACCAATGGAAAATAGTAGAAGTCCCCAATCCGGTTTCTAAATAGTCGTTTACTGACTCGATTTTTGAGAGATAAAATCTCCCTCAAATAACTTCTTGAATTGGTTGTACTCTTCAGGCGTCGGCTGGAAACTAACGTGCTGAATCAATGGGTAATTCCAATACCTGTCAGTTGAGGGGCGGCAGGCTCTATATACAGATTTTAGTAAATTCATTTCATCAGGAGAGAGACTAGACGATTTTCCATCATGTGTAAGTATATTATTGTGAGTAATATTATAAACTGCAACCCTTTCACAAAGATTCGTTCCAATAGCATCTTCCCAACCTCCTGCTCCTGCAACCGGCTGTCCACAAAAATCAAAAAAGGTTAAAACATGGTCAACCACACTTTGCACCATTTGGACTGAAGATATATTAGCGATCTGTTGGTCAATGCCTGTCATATGTTGAGAATAACCACCATTTAGAGACCGCTCTGGAAGGAGGTTATCAATAAGAGTCCAATTTTGCGATTTGCAACGACCGGGGCTCCCCTTGATAGAAAAAGCCTGAAGTTGATATGTCGAAACAACTGTAAGAAAAATCATATTTATTAATATTTTCATAATGATTTTCCTCACTATTATTATATTCTTACTTATAAAGAAGAAAAGTCTGTAAATAGAAATGAGAAGATTGGGGGACAGAAAGCTGGCGGGGACCTACTCTTCCGTGGCTTAAGCCAAAGTACCAT
>CAZQWE010000005.1:0-205999 GCA_964597045.1 uncultured Alphaproteobacteria bacterium
GCTTCGCAAGTCGCTACCCGCGTATCCCTTCTACTATTCACTTGTCAATGAACAAAAAAACGAACCACATGAACAGTTAACTGCTCTCTGCGGTTTTGTCTTCTTTCACGCTATATGCTTGATTTTTAATCTTAACAAATTTTTAAGAATTTTGCAAATCTTAAGCAACACGCGAGGCATTCTTATACGCACACCTTAAAGCCCCGTCAATCATATTTTTGAAAATTGTTTTCTTAACTGAAAATGACCATCCAGAAAGGGATGATGCCCTGTAAAATCCACCCACCATGACTTGGTGGGTGGATATCCTAATCACCCGAGTCACATACGCTCTCTATAACTTAACAGAAGGCGCATCAACTCTTCCAGAATTTATTTCTCTTTCGATTCTTGGATCTTATCTTTTGCTGCTTCGACAGAATCCTTCGCAGACTCTACCGCATCTTTTGATGCCTCATAGTCTGGAGCTTTGGGATCCATTTTTTCTAGGCCACTCTCAAGATCTTTAACTTTCCCCTCTAACTCTGGGAGTTTGCTTTCCATCTGCTTTACCTCATCCCCAGAAAGTTTGGTACTTGGATTATCTAACTTTTCTGCGGCTTCATCAAGCTTTTGCGCGCTCTTATCAATTGCCTCAATTTTGGCATCTTGTGCCGCATCTTGTGCGTTCGCGTGACTCCATTCGTTGATTGTTGCAACTGTAGAAAGTCCTACAAGGATAAATAATTTTAAAATGTTTTTAGACATGTGAAGTCTCCAATATTTTTAGTTTAAAAAAATAGGCACATCATTGTGCTTTATCCCTTAATATCAGCATATCATTAATAATTTATTAATGCATTTGCCCCCTTGATTTCTTAACCGAAAATTACCATATACATTATGAAGTATTTAGGAAGAATGTATGTTAAATCGATTTTTATTTCTCACCTGCGTTCTCGTCTTCTTTGGTTATCTAGGCCATAAGATATGGCATGACAACTCCATAAACCCCCAAGTTTTAGTCGAGGCACTCCATGCCCATGAACAGCATTTAGATGGATCCGGTATTACAGTCGTTGTCATCGATGAAGGATTTGATGATCTTCATTCCGCTTTAAAAGCAAACTTTAGCCCCTTTCAATACAACACAGATCATAGTACACGCGATGTATCAGAATCGATTACTTACGAAAATGGACGTTTTCAGATTGAAAGCCACGGAACTCATGTTTCTGGGATTATTGCCAGTATTGCCCCTTGCGTAAAAATTATTCCGATTAAGGTCGGCGGATTTGGTGGAGATCAATCCTTTGTGAAGGCCCTTAAGCTTGCTGCTACAACAAAAGCTCATGTTGTCAATATCTCCATGAAGCTTACCCTTACAGGACGTGAAATCGGGCTTAATGTTCGTAGTGCCCTCACTGAATTAGCTAATTCAGGAAAACTCATTGTTATTGCAGCTGGAAATGATAACATTTCCATGTTGGAGACGGCTTACACTTCAAGCCTTGTAGAACTGTCTCAAGACCCTCAAATCAAAGGAAGACTTCTTATTGTTGGCGCTTCAACCTATGAGAAAGGGAAGGAAAAAAAAGCTGACTTTAGCAACTATCCCGGACTTTCTTTTTATGGGAACCCCAATAAATATTTTATTACAGCCCCTGGTGATAAAATTATCTCAACGATTACAGGCAGCAAATATGGAGAAAAGTCAGGAACCTCTATGGCAACGCCTATCGTTGTGGGAGCCGCTTCAATTCTTAAACAAGCCTATCCTCATCTGCTTGCTGATCAGATTGCAATTCTATTACTTAATTCTGCTCGTCGCGTTTCTCTTGATGGGAAAGAACTCCCAACGCGTGAATTTGGCGCTGGGATTGTGAATTTGAAATCTGCTTTAGAACTCGGGAAAACGATATAAGTTTGCAATCCCGCATTGCACTTAATCTCGAAAATCAGTATAAAAACTAAAAATCAAAGAAGTGCTCAATGACTGATTTTGCCTTAACACGTGACATTATGGTACAAAGCCAAATTATTCCTGAGGAAGTCAGTAATCCTAGAATATTGGAAGCATTTAAAGTTATCCCTAGAGAACGGTTTGTACCCCGTCAACTCTCACGTGTGGCATACATGGACTGCAACTATTCCTTTAAGAAGGGACGCATTCTCCTGAGACCTGCAACCCTTGCCAAACTTATCAATGCTTTAAATCCTCAACCCTCAGATAAAATCCTATATCTTGCCTGCGCAACTGGATATGGCCCCGCGATCCTTGGTCAGTTAGACGCCAGGGTGTTTGCTCTTGATTCTGATGAATCTTTTACAACTGAGGCTGAGCAAATCATCAATGATTTACAATTGCCAACGGTTGAAGTTATTCTTGGTCCTCTGGCTGAAGGATGGGAGCAAGAAGCACCCTTTGATAAAATTTTGATTGAGGGTTGCGTTGAACGACTCCCTAAATCTCTTATCACTCAACTGAAGGAAGAGGGGGAGATTGTCACCATTAAAAGCAAAGGAGATCAAGGCATGCAAGCTGTTAAATTGATTAAGAAAAAGGGAGCCCTCACGGAAATCCCCCTCTTTGATGCATTTGCGCCACGCCTTAAAGCCTTTCGTTTTGCAACCCGATTTGTTTTTTAGTGTAAAAGAATTTTAATCCGTGTATATTACAAGCTAGTCTAAGGTGAAAATTAACAAATGAAAATGAAATCCACGCAATTAGGTCCGGTATTTGTACTGTTGGTATCAAGTTCTTTCTTGAATGATCCCTGTTTTTCGGCGAGTCCCCTAACGCCAACGGAAGTCAAGCAGAACGAACGTCCACTTACACTTCAAGAAACCTTAGAACGTGCTTACATGCAAAACGCTGCTCTTGACGCTGCTAGAGCGACCTTACGCGCTACAGATGAAACGGTGTCTCAAGCCAATGCGGCCTGGAGACCCAGTCTTTCTGTCACCGGGAATCAAACGTGGAACCAAACAAATTCATTTGATAATATTCCCAATCAGCGTCAGGCACAAACAAACTATCTGGCTCAAATCCAACAAAACGTCTATCAAGGGGGAAGAACGGAAGCGACTTTAGGACAAGCCGAAAGTAGCGTACTGGCCGGAAAAGCGGGATTATTTACAACTGAACAACAGACACTGACGAATGCTGTAACAGCTCACGCTTCCGTGATATCGACCGAGGAAAAACTAAAGTACTTGAGGCAAAGTGAGGATTTTTATCGTATCAACTTAGAGCGGGTTAAAGCCCAGTTCGAGGTCGGTGAAAAAACCCTCACCGAAGTGGCTCTCATTGAAGCCGGGTATGAGGATGCGAAAGCAAACGTTGCCTCAGCTATTGCTAATTTAGAGTCAGCTATCGCTACCTATAAAAACCAGGTTGGAACTCCACCCGGAAAACTAGCGCCAGCAGATATTATCGTCGAGATTCCCAAAGAATATGATGAAGTCATTGAAACAGCAAAAGTTAAGAATCCTACAATTATACAGGCTCGGTATAGCTTAGAGGCCGCTCAATATAATGTTCAAATTCAAGCTTCTCAACTCCTGCCTACGGTTGGAGTGAATGCGGGGGTGGGTAATAACAGAAACCAAAATAATGTAGCAATAAATCGTAATGTGCAAAAAAATACTCAATTTCAAATGGGCACTACCGTAACAGTACCCATTTATTCGCAAGGTATTCCCAACTCTCAAGTACGGCAAGCTTATCAACAAGTTGCTCAGCAGAAAGTCCAACTTGTTGGAACCCAGCGTCAGGTTGAGCAAGATGCCCGAACCGCATGGGAAGGATTACTCGCTGCTCGTGAAGCTGTTAAGAGTCGTTTAGCCTCTGTCAAAGCCCAACAACTCGCCGTTGAAGGAATCGTTGAAGAAGCTTTTGTCGGTACAAAAACCTATGTTGATGTTCGTGAGCTTGAACAAGAATTGATCACACAACAAATCGCACTGGTGGACGCTCAGCAAAATTTGATCACATCAACCTATGCTGTCCTCTCTTCAATGGGTAAACTCACAGCACGTGATCTGCATCTCAAAGTTAAATACTACGACCCAGATGCTTACTACAGAGAATTTAGAGATGCCTGGATTCAATTCTGGGAAGGACAAGATCGACGTTACGTCAGAGATGGTGATGTTTCATGATGAACGAACAGGTTAAGCATGAACCCTCAATGAATGAAATTTTAGCCTCCATTAGGCAAATATTATCCGACCCTTCAGATAAACGAGATGAGTATGACATGAGAAAAATGAGTGATGAAGATATCTTAGATTTAACCCATCTCCTCCCCGATGAAGCAAATTCAAGTATCTCCTTTAAAAAACAAGAAAAGATCGCTCTTAAAACAGCAAAGAAAGAGTTACATCAACCGATTGACCCAACCTTGAAGAAAGGATCGGTTTCTTTGGATCAACAGGACCTCATGCGACTTCTTAAGGAAAAGAGAGAGATTCCAGCGAATGCTTCCAAGAATTTTGAGGGAACAGATCAAAGCTTTGAAAACATGGTTCGGGAAACACTCAAACCCCTGGTAAAGGACTGGCTTGATGCCCATTTGCCTTCCCTTATCCGTGAAATCACTAATGACCATATCGAGAAAATGGTACGTCAATTTGTCTTAAAATAGTAGCTGATTGTTTAATATGTTAGAGAAAAATTTTGACCCAAAAGCCGTAGAAGAAAAACTTTATGAAACTTGGGAAAATGCTGGCTTGATGTCAACTGGCAAAAGACCCCAAGCTGATCCCTATACCATTATGATGCCTCCGCCCAACATCACAGGCAGTCTTCACATGGGTCACGCATTTACTTTTACCCTTCAAGATATCCTTATTCGCTTTCAACGAATGCTTGGGAAAGACGTCCTTTGGCAACCAGGAACAGATCATGCCAGTATTTCGACACAAATGGTGGTGGAAAGAAAGCTTGAGGCAGAAGGCAAAACAAGACAAGACCTCGGACGTGAAAAATTTCTCGCCCGTGTTTGGGATTGGAAAACTGAATCTGGAGGTATCATCAATACCCAGCTGAGGCGACTCGGCGCATCACCCGACTGGAGCCGAGAACGTTTTACCCTTGATGAAGGACTGAGTGCGGCTGTCCGCCATGTCTTTGTGGAGCTCTACCGTCAGGGTCTTATTTACCAAGCCAAACGACTCATTAACTGGGATCCCAAACTTCAAACGGCCATATCAGATATTGAAGTTGAAAATTTGCCCCTCAAAGGCGCAATGTATTATTTCCGTTACCCTATTGAAGGATCCAGTGAATCCATTGTTATCGCAACTAGCCGCCCCGAAACTGTTTTTGGCGATACAGCCGTTGCTGTCCACCCCGAGGATGAAAGGTACCAGAATCTTATTGGAAAGATGATTCGTCACCCCTTAACCCATCAACTCATTCCAATCATTGGAGATCTTCATGCAGATCCTGAAAAGTTTACAGGAGCCGTTAAAATAACACCTGCCCACGATTTCAATGACTTTGAAGTCGGGCGCCGTCACAACCTTCCCATGATTAATATTTTTGACGCCAATGCTTGTCTTAATGAGAATGTGCCTTTTTCCTATAAAGGCCTTGACCGGTTTGAAGCTCGGAAAAAGGTTATTCATGACATGGAAACTCTCGGCTTATTTGATAGAGAGGAAAAGACAGAAATCCCAACCCCTCACGGAGAAAAATCAGGTGTTGTGATTGAGCCCTGGCTCATGGATCAATGGTACGTTGATGCAGCAACCCTTGCAAAACCAGCTTTAAAGGCTGTTGAAGAAGGTACAACGCGTTTCGTTCCGGAATATTGGGAAAATACTTATTTTGAATGGTTACGGAATATTCAACCTTGGTGTATTTCCCGCCAGCTTTGGTGGGGGCATCGAATTCCTGCATGGTATGGACCTGATGGAAAAACCTTTGTGGCAAACTCGGAAGAAGAAGCCCAAAATGATGCAAATCAGTATTATAAGCAAGAAGTTGAATTAACCCAGGATGAAGACGTTTTAGATACATGGTTTTCATCAGCTCTCTGGCCCTTTTCAACTTTGGGCTGGCCTGAAGAAACACCTTCTCTAAAGCGCTACTACCCAACGGATGTCCTCATTACAGGTCATGACATAATTTTCTTCTGGGTCGCTCGCATGATGATGATGGGTCTTCATTTTACGAAAGAAGTTCCCTTTAAAACAGTCTATATCAATGCGTTGGTCCGGGATGAAAAAGGACAGAAGATGTCCAAGACAAAAGGGAATGTGGTTGATCCCCTTATCCTTATTAATACGTTTGGGGCTGATGCTCTAAGGTTTACTTTAGCTGCCCTTGCAGCTCCAGGACGCGACGTTAAATTTGCTCAAACACAAGTTGAAGGGTACAGAAATTTCACAACGAAACTCTGGAATGCAACTCGTTTTGCAGATATGAATGGAGCGGCCTTTGATCCCCATTTTAACATTCACACCCTCCACGTTCCTATCAACCAATGGATTGTTGATCAAATTTCAACTCTTGCTAATGATGTAAAAGAAGCTCTTGAATCATACAAATTCAACGAAGCCGCTCATTTGCTTTATCATTTTATCTGGGGCACTTTCTGCGATTGGTATCTTGAGTTTTGCAAGCCAAAGTTTGCTCTAGAGGGTAAGGAAAAGACGGAGACACAAAAAACAGTTGCTTACGTTTTAGATCATATCGTCAGGCTTTTACATCCCTTTACTCCTTATATCACGGAAGTACTCTGGGCCCACCTTCATCCTGAAGCTGGCCTTTTAATGGGGGCTTCATGGCCAAAGGCAGAGAAAACAACCTATATTGAGTCTAGCGAGGATATTGAATGGCTCATTCAGGTCATTTCCGAAATCCGAAGTGTTCGTGCGGAAATGAATGTCCCTGCAGGAGCTCTGCTAGATGTAAGCTTTTTTGATGCAGGTCCCACGACTCATCGACGTATTAAGGATTTCGAAGATTTACTTCTAAGGCTCGCTCGACTGAAACATATTAAAGTTTTCAGTGAAGCATTGTCTCCTCAAGATGCCGTTGGATCTGTACAAGCCGTTGTCCTTGAGGCAACAATCCTCATTCCTCTTGAAGGAATGATCGATATTAAGGCTGAAAAAGAACGCCTTCAAAAAGAGCTCAAGAAAGCCTCAGCTGAAATTGCTGAAGTGACAAAGAAGCTTTCAAATAAAGACTTTATGGCACGAGCGCCACAAGATATAATAGAGACGCAGCAAAAACGCCTTGATGAGGCTAATCTTGCAAGCCATAAGTTAACTCAGGCCCTCACCCGGTTGGGATTATGATTCAAATTAAAACATTTGAAGAACTTACGAACAGTGAACTTTATGAAATCCTTAAACTTCGTCAGAACATCTTTATTATTGAGCAACGAATCATCTACCCTGATTTAGATGATAAGGATTTTAACTCACTGCATATGTGGATAGAGGAGAACGGTATTCAATCCTATTTACGAATGATCCCGCTCAAACAAGAAAAAACCTTATCTATAGGGCGCGTCTTAACAACGCTTCAGATGCGGGGGAAAGGAGCGGCTCGAAGACTCATAAAAGCTGCTCTCGATTTTGCTAAGACGCAGTATTCTGGTTGGTCTATTCATTTACATGCTCAAGAATATTTAAAGGATTTTTATGGCTCTTTGGGTTTTGTCGAAACAGGATCTGTCTTTTATTATCCCGATGAAGACCCCGTTCCCCATGTTCCGATGGAATATCAGGGAAGTTAACATATAAACACTCTGCCCGCCGCCCCGAGATGTGGGAGTTACGCAAAAATATCGACCATTCGGGAGTAAATTCCCGAATGGTCTTGACTTTTCGGGAATATGATCCATAATAGTCGAAACAAAAATCGTTTAAGGATGACGATGGATCGAGCACTTACGCCATATATTAAAAGGGATAGCGATAAAAAGATTGTCCTTCTAAGCGGCCCCAGACAATCTGGCAAAACCACGCTGACAAAACAGCTCTACAAGAATTTTGATTACTTGAACTATGATGCCAGTGAAGATAGGCAGGCAATCCTAGAGAAACACTGGAGAAGAGATGCTGATTGTATCCTCTTCGATGAACTTCACAAAATGACCGATTGGAAAAGGTGGCTCAAGGGTGTTTATGACACAGAAGGAAATCGTCCTCGCCTGATTGTGACCGGAAGTGCAAACTTAGACACTTTTAGAAAGGTGGGAGATTCCCTCGCAGGTCGGTATTTTTCCTTTCGTCTACATCCTCTCGATATTGAGGAAGGCGTAAAATTTTGGCAAAATAAGCCTATCGACGTCTTCAATAGAATCATGGAATGCAGTGGATTTCCTGAGCCTTTCTTGGAGGGGAATGTAACATTTTACAGAAGGTGGCAAAAGACACATTTAGACATTATTTTAAGACAGGATTTTCTTGATTTATATGCGGTTAGATCCATCAAATCGATTCAACTACTCCTTGATTTACTTAAACCACGTATCGGCAGCACAACCTCGTATGCAACCCTCGCACAAGATTTGCAAGCTGATCCAAAGTCGGTGGGGCAATGGCTCGAGTTGCTTGAAAATATGTATGCTCTCTTCCGCATAACCCCTTATCATAAAAACATAGCCCGCTCTCTTATCAAAGAGCCAAAATTCTACTTTTATGATGTAGCTCGTTCCCCTGATAAAGGGGCAAAGCTTGAGAACCTTGTTGCTTGTGCTTTGTTGAAAAGACTACAGTTTTTAGAAGATATTGAAGGGGTTAAAACAAATCTTCATTACTTAAGAACGAAAGATGGTGAAGAGATCGACTTCCTTGTCCTGATCAATGATCATCCAGCTCTCTGTATCGAAGTGAAAAGTTCCGATGATTCTCCTTCAAAAAGTTTTTCAACTTTTAAAAAATACATTGGGGATGCAAAGTGTGTACAACTTGTTCTCAACTTGAAGAGAGAATTTGATAGCCCCACTGGTGTTCAAGTGAGAAGTCTTGTCCCTTACCTTGCAAACTTGTCTGAAACGCTTATTTGATTACTGAAAGAAATGGACAAAAACAAGCACTGACATTTGTTAGAAATAATTTTTTATCGGTTAAGAGACTTTATGCCGATTGGGAATACACTTCTACAAATGATGGTGAAAAGATCTCGTTAAACGATCTGTAACACAATTCCTAAATTCGTCGGCTAGAGATTTTCTCTCAATCAATACATTCGTATTTTTTGAGAGATTTTCTGTTTTCAAAGCCTCCTTTAACTGGTTCTGCCCCGAAACAGGAAAAAGAGTGTACTCAGAACCGTTGCAAATAGAAGAACTATTGCATAGTGCATAAGATTTCCATCACTCGCAAATTGCGCTACAAATCCCCCAATAAATGAAAGAAACGATATCATTATTGTTCGAAGAGCTGAAGCTTTGGTTGTCAAATCCATATAAATGCTCAAGGATTTGGAAATTGATCCAGAATAGAGAATTCCAAATCCACCATAATATATGAACGTGCCTAGAAGATTCAAAAGGATTGATTCTTGAAAGGTATAGGCTGTGATTGTGACAATAGCCGCACCAATAAAACAGATGAATAGACCAATATAAATTGATCGATCAATATCAAACCTCCGGTACAAACGTACGCTATAAATACTGCACAAACCAAAAGGAAAAAATATGATCGTCCCTATAAGGAGACCAATAATGTTCTCTTCTAAATGAAGTGAATTCTTGTAAAAAAAAGGAAGATAGCTAAGGCTGAAAATAAACGCACCCAAAAATATGGCATTCAGCATTGCATAACAAACATAGGTTTTGCTTGTGAGAAGTTTAGCATAATCGAGTAAACCCTTACGTAAATCTAAGGGTGTTTGTCTGTTAGCTTCTTTTGGAAAAAATTTTATGCTGCTTATCAAGGCTATGAAAAATAAGGGAATGATGAAAATAAAGGTCGCTCTCCAGTTCCATACATGGGTGAGGTTTCCCCCCATATAGGGAATAATAACGGAAATGATGGAAACGATAATTCCGTTAAGAGCAATAATCTTGAGCGTTTCGTCAGGTTTATATAAATCGACGGCAAGCGCAAAACCCATCATAAACCCCGTCGCGGCCCCAACACCTTGGAGAAATCGCCCGATCATCAACTGGGTTACACTTGACGACTCCAAGCAAATAATGCTGCCTATGATGGCAATTCCAAGACCAAGGAGTAGGAAATTCTTCTTTCCGACCCCATCTGCAAAAAAACCTGCAATTATGCACATAATGAAGGCACCAAACTGGAAATAAGCCATAGTCGTCCGTATGGTTTCACCACTCACTGAGAAGTACTCAGCCGTATTAGGCATGGCAGGAATATAAATTCCATTAACGATGAAATAACAAGCTATAATAAAAATAATATTATAAGCGCCCTTCATATTCATTGATGTTCTCCCCAGATCATTCTTCTCTATATTGATGAAGTCTCTTTCAGAAGTTCTCTTGCTTTTTCAAGATCTGCTGGAGTATCCACACCAAAGGGCGTATCCGTCTTCACCACCTTCACATCAATACGCATGCCGTTTGCAAGGGCCCGCAACTGCTCAAGCTTTTCACTCACCTCGAGTTCATTTTCTGGAAGAGATGCAAAGTGGTCAAGAGAATCACGTTTGAAGCCATAAAGACCTATGTGATGATAATGGGGTCCAACACCCGAAGGAACGGGGGAGCGACTAAAATAGAGTGCTCGTCCGATAGGCCCTTTACCGTCTAATGTCAAAGCAACTTTCACAACATTGGGATCCTGCAGATCCTCTTGATTATTAATTTTATTAGCCAGAGTTGTGATATCAACGGCAGGATCCGTGAATGGCTCTAGAACATCATTAATGAGTCCAGGTTCCAAAGTTGGAAGATCTCCTTGGACGTTAATGATATGTGTAAAGATTCGAGAAGGATCAAAGATATCGGCCGCGACTTTTACCCGATCAGATCCTCGAGGAAGATGAGGATCTGTAAGGATCGCCTCCCCCCCATGAGCTTTCACAGCATCAAAAATTTCCTGATCACCACAGGCGACAATGACTGGCCCTACACTCGCCTGCACCGATCTTTCCCATACATGAATAATCATGGGCTTCCCATGAATCATAGCAAGTGGCTTATTGGGAAGCCGCATAGCAGCTAATCGGGCGGGTATTACAACGAGTGTCTTTTGGGTCATTCAGAAACCTTTCACTTTTAATACCAATTGTTTCACGTGAAACATTTTAAATCCACCGTATTTCTTGTCCAGGCCCAATAGCAACAAATGTTGGAACAGATTCAGTCAGCTTGTGAGCGACCCTCACTATGTCATCTTGTGTCACTGCATTGACACTATCAATCAACTCTTGGATGGTTATCTGCCTTTTAAAAATCATCATTTGCTGAGCAATTTTCTCACACCTGGCTGAGGTACTTTCAAGAGCCATCAAGTTAGCAGCCTTGATTTGTGCTTTGCTCCGATTAATTTCTGTGGGTGTTAAGTTTGTAGAGAATTCAAGTAACACTTCTTTGATCGTTGGAAGCACTTCCTGTATTTGATCAGGACCCGTACCCGCATAAATGCCAAACAATCCAGAATCCCTAAAGACAGAATTAAAGGAATAGATGGAATAGACGAGGCCCTTCTTTTCTCTTATCTCTTGAAAGAGTCGAGAGGACATCCCTCCTCCTAAAAGAGCCGACAGGACGGACATCACAAAATAATCAGATGACATAAAATCACAGGATTCATATCCTAATACCAAATGAACTTGTTCTAAATCCCGCTTTTCAAAATACTGCCCACCCTTATACTGCGTGGGTTGATAAGATTCGACCGAATGATTTGAAAGGGATGTAAAATACTTTTGACAGAGGTCTACGATTTGATCATGTTTTACACCTCCCGTTGCCGCAAATACCATACGAGAAGCTGTATATTCTTGTTTCATATAATTGATCAAATCATCCCTTGTAATACGCTGTATGATATCAGGGCGCCCCAAAACAGGTCGGCCCATAGGATGATTCGGGAAGGCGGTTTCTTGAAAGAAGTCAAAGATAATATCATCTGGAGTATCTATGGCTTGACCAATTTCTTGAAGGATAACTGACCGTTCTCGTTCAATTTCTTCAGGGTCGAAGATAGAGTTTTGTATAATATCAGCGATAATCTCTAAAGCGAGTGGGACATCTTCTTGAAGGACACGGGCATGGTAAGCCGTATTCTCTCGTGAAGTATAGGCATTAATTTGACCACCTACATTTTCAATCTCTTCGGCAATTTGCTTAGCAGTACGTGTCGTTGTGCCCTTAAAAGCCATATGCTCAAGATAGTGGGAAATCCCATTAATTTCAGGAGATTCATGACGTGTGCCAACTTCAACCCATAGGCCTAAGGTAGCTGTCGCTATTCCAGGAAGTTCTTCTGTGACAACTCGTAGACCATTAGGCAGAGTTGTTATCTGAGCTGTCATAGTCATTTCCTTTGTTAGATTTATTTCTGTTGTAGAAAAACATTATTGTCAGAAGAAATGCAAGTAAATACCACGTAATTGCATAGGATAAATGATTATTTCGAGGTGGTGGGATAGGATCGGTCACTTTAATATCTGGATGGAATGAATTTTTCGACACGATATAGAAGGGTTGAAGAGGAACGTTTAATTCTTGAGAAAGACTATTTAAATCAATCCAAAAATGATTATCTTTCGTATTACTCGGTTGAAAATATGTTGGTGATGTTGGATATCGAACAAAGCCTTCTATTTTAAGCATAGCCTCAGGTGCATCTGTAATCTCAATCGATGCCCATCCTCTTTGAATAAGAATAATTTTCCCCTCACTCGTTTTGAACGGATTCAGAACATAAACCCCGCTTTTTCCTTGAAATGTCTTTGATTGCAAGAATATGGATTTTCCTTGCAAAAACCGACCTTCAACATAAAGAGGTTCAAATTCAGCAAGTTGATTCGATGTGAGAGGACTGAAAGGCTTCTTTTTGCTATCGGCAAGTGTCAAAAGGAGAGCTTCTTTCTCCGTCTTCCTAAACATTTGCCATGTGCCTAGTCCAAGGAATACTGCAATGAGAAAGAGGGTAAAGAACGCAAAAGACCGTTTCATCAGGTTAGAACTTTCTTCTCACTTCCAATAGCGATTTTATATTTCGTAAGAAGAATATAAAGCCCATAAAGACTTAGTCCAAAGGTTATTACCATCGTTAAACCAAGGGGCTTAAAGGACCCTACATAAAGATAACCCACAAATTGAAGACCCATAGCTGTGAGCAAAAGACGGCTTGATTGAATAGTTGCAGCAATTCGACCTTTAGCCCCTTCGATAACCTCAAGGGACATGGGGTAAAGTATGTTAATGGGTAGTACAACACCCATAGACCAAATGACAAGTATTCCTGTAATGAGCAAGGGATAATTGAATTGCAAAATAGCAACAAGAGTTGTCAAGACTAATGAAATCAAACAAATGATAAGAGAAACATAAAAGCAAGCTTTTGTTCCAAATATTTTTAAAAAATAGGCACTACTCAAACTTATAACAGCAAACGATAGAGCTAATGCCCCTTGATAATATCCAAAGTCTGTTAAGGAAACACCCATTCCATCCATATATAAAATCGGGGCAATCCCAATGAAAACCCAATAGGGCGTAATAAACAAAGTAATAACAGAGATGAATGTGATACTTTCCCAGGATTGAAACAAAGGAAGATATCCTTTGAGTGAAAACGGAGTAATATTGTCCTTTGAAGTTGGAGAATGACTAGGGACCCAAATCTGTCCCATAATAAAGCAAATCACACCCATCACAAGAAGGACTTCAAAGTTTCCTACCCATCCAAAATGTAGATTCACGTAACTTCCTACCACAGGAGCAAAGGCCATGCCCAGGGTAATCGCACCATTTAAAATACCCAAGAGCTTTTGTTGTTGATCCAAAGGGTAAGCATCAGCAATAACAACATAGGATAGAACGGCAGGTGCTGCTATTCCAACTCCTTGAAGGAATCGACCCATCAAAAGATGCCAATAGGAATCCGCATAAACACACATGAGACTCCCAATGATAAATAGAAGAAGGCTCCACATGATCATCGGCTTACGCCCATACCGATCGCTGAGTTGCCCCACAATCAAGGACGTTATGCAATAAGCGACAAAGTTTACGCCCAGAGTCAGTTCAACCATAAAAGGAGAGAGTCCAAAATGACGCTGAAGATCGGGAAAACTGGGGATGAAGAGATCAACCTCAGCACCAGCCAAGACTTCCATCAGAAAAATAGAGATAAATCGCATCATGTGAGTCTAAAGCCCCGAACCCCACCAATAAATGCTAACAAATAAGAAGAGCCAAACAACATCGACAAAGTGCCAGTACCAGGCTGCAGCTTCAAACCCAACATGACGGTCGGGTGTAAATTGATCCAGACGCGTACGGGCCCAACAGACACAGAGAAACAGTGTTCCAATGATCACGTGTGCCCCATGGAAGCCTGTCGCCATATAAAATGTTGAGGGGTAAATTCCTCCTTTAAAAGCAAATGTTGCATGAGCATACTCATAGGCCTGAACAGTCGTAAAAAGAAGCCCTAGAAGAATGGTAAATCCAATCCCTTTAAGGACTTCAGACTTATGATTTCCGAGGAGTGCATGGTGAGCCCAAGTAATTGTTGTCCCAGACAGAAGCAAGACAAGTGTGTTAAAATAAGGAAAATCAAAGGGATCGAGGGGCGTAACTCCTTTTGGTGGCCAAACTCCACCCGTGGGTTCTGTTGGAAATAGACTTGCATTAAAGAAAGCCCAAAAGAAAGCCACAAAGAACATCACTTCCGAAGTAATAAAAAGGGCCATTCCTGTACGAAGACCGAACATAACAGGCCGTGTATACGTCTCCGTATCATCCGACTCTTTTATGACATCTCGCCACCATGCCACCATCGTTATAAAAATGAGGATAAGCCCCATCGTCAGAACGAGATATCCATAACCATGCATCAAAAGTACGAGCCCAATCATTCCGATCAATGCCCCTATGGATCCAACAAAAGGCCAAGGACTCGGATCTACGATATGAAATGGATGGTTCTTTTTAGGAGGCTCCATGTCCTCTTTCCTTTATTTTGCTTCCTTTGACCAGAGGGTATGAATGTTTGGCAAACCCATGACTCCTACGGGAGGGTGCTGTATATTATCCCAGTACGCAATATAGTCTTTTGTTCTGTGTCCAAGTGGAAGAACATAATGACCCCAGAGTAGCACACGATCTAAAGCTTTAACAGCCGCAACGAGATCATCGCGTTCTTTCGCATTCACAATAGATTGGCAAAGACTGTCGATAACTGGATCTTTAATGCCTGGATAATTCCTTGTCCCTGGCTGATCAGCTGCTTTTGAGCTCCAATAAAAACCCTGCTCATTTCCTGGACTTAAAGAGTGACCCCAGAAATGAAAGACCATATCATAATCTTTATTGGTGCGCCTATTTTCATATTGGGCAGCATCAATCGTACGAACATTTACCTTCATTCCAAGCTGTTTTAAGTTCCTTGCAAGAGCAAGCGCTGTTTTTTCGTTCTCAGGAACATTTAGGATGATCTCGAATTCAAAAGGTTTCCCTGACTTGGCATTAACAAGTTTCCCTTTCTTAGTGATCCATCCTGCTTCCTTAAGAAGCTCTTTTGAAACCTTAAGGTTTTCACGAGAACCTTTCTCAAATGTTGGAAGTGTAAATGGTTTTTCAAAAACTTGTTTGGGAAGCTGTGCTCGAAATGGTTCAAGCAAAGCAAGCTCTTTTCCTTCCGGTAATCCCTTAGCCGCAAGGTCGGTGTTATCAAAGAAGCTACAGGTACGCGTCATTGCACCATGGAACATGTGCTTGTTAAGCCAGTCATAATCGAAAGCATTTATAATGGCGAGTCTTACACGGGGATCCTGAAACATTTCACGCCTTGTATTAAAGGCAAATGCTTGCATCCCAACTTGGTGCTGGTGAGGAATCTCAAGTTTCCGAACTTGACCTTTTTGAATCGCAGGAAAATCATAATTTTGAGCCCATTTCCCCGTATCTGACTCTTCCTTTAAATGAACTTCACCAGCTTTAAACGCTTCAAAGGCAACGGCGGCATTTTTATAGAAATCAAAACGAAGGGTATCAAAATTATAAAAACCCTTGTTAACAGGAAGGTTTGCGCCCCAATAATTCGGGTCACGCTTATAAATAATAGAACGGCCAGGCTCGACTTTTGCGATCTTATAGGGACCACTCGAAAGGAGTGGCGTTAGGCCTGTTTTCTCAAATTCCTTTCCTTTCAGATCATGTTCTGCAAGCAGTCCCATGACGCCCATAATCAAAGGCATTTCTGCATCATATTTTCCATCAATTTTATTGAAGGTAAATTTGATCTTCCTCTCTCCCAAAACTTCAGCCTTCTCAACCTTTTTGTAGTTTGTCTGCTGATTTGGCGTACCATGCTCTAAGAAAGTCTTATAGGTGAAATAAACATCATTTGCTGTTATGGGCTTACCGTCTTGCCACTTAGCATTTGGATTAATTGTGAAGGTCACCCAACTCCGATCGGGTGCGACTTCCACCGAATCAGCTACCCGAGCATAGAGACTGAATGGTTCATCGGGAGAGCGCTTGAGAAGACTTTCCATCATAATGTCTTGAAAACCCGCAGGATATGTTCCCTTAATAACGTAAGGATTCAATGAATCATAGGTTCCCACAACCGCAACCCTGAGTTCTCCTCCTTTAGGAGCATCCGGATTCACATCTTTGAAATGAGTGAAGTTATTCTGATATTTCAATTGCCCATGCATGGCGATTCCATGCTCTGGAGTAGCCTTTGCGCAAACTCCAAAAGTTAATAAAGTAAGACAGGAAAAAATATTAAAAACCTTCATTAGATAGAGCCTCATGTAATTAAAAACCTAGCCCCACATTTCTATAGAATTTCAGGAAAAAAGCAACTTAGAATTAAGGCTGACCAGTCACCCACATAACTGCAATGACACATTAAAGAAAACCTATTGTTGAGAAGGTATAATTTTACCAGCCCATAAATCCTCTAAAAAGTCTTGTATTGGATAAACTGATATTTCAATACCCTCTATTATCATAAGTCTTTTTCTAGGCTCTAAACTAACGACACAAACTTTTTCAGGATTATAGTCTTTTGCAAACTCAACCAGACCTTGAATATCTCTTTTTTCAACAGGCGTACTGAGTTTAACCTCAATTGCAAACTTTCCTCTATTGAGTACAAAATCGACTTCCAATCCACTTTTGGTTCGCCAATAATTAATATCGTAAGTTAAATTATTCAGTTCTTTATAACCCACGAGCTCCAAGAATACATAGTGTTCGAGGGCTTTTCCAGCTTCTGGCCCTCGTAATTGTTTTATTTGGCGGTCTATGAGGCTATGAATCATACCAGGATCAAAAAAATAAAACTTAGGCTTATGTGTAATAAGCTGCCGTGACTTAGCTTTAGCAAAGGGCGGAACCATAAACCCTATTAGCATTTCTATTATAAGTTCAAAATATAATTGTACAGTTCTAACAGTTACACCACATTCTCGAGCAACATTGGAAAAATTAACCATTTCTCCATGACTAAATGCTATAGCTTCTAAAAACCTGTTAAAAGCACCTAATTGTCGTATGCGACTTTCCCATTGAATTTCAGGTATAAGATAATCAACGACATAACCTTGCAAAGATCTAATGGGAGAAGTTTCAGACAAGTAATGAGAGGGAAGTAGGCCATTATTAAAAATACGTAATAAATCAAATGTAGGTAACTCCGGATAGACAAGAGGTGTGAATAGTTGTCTCCAAGACCTTCCCCCCAAAAGGTTTGCACCAGAATGTTTTAATTTACGTAAACTAGACCCACATAAAATAAATGAAGTTCCTGGAATATTTTCTATCATCCAATGAACCTCATCTAATACTTCGGGAATTTTTTGAATTTCATCTAAGATTATAGTAGTTATGCGTTTTTCTTCAGGTAGCTTGAGAATCTCATTTCGAATAAGGTGAGGAGCTCTTGAATAAAAGAGGTAATCTTCTGACTTAAGAAAGTCATAATACACTGAATCCTTATAGGTTTCCTTTAAGAAGGTCGACTTTCCTGTCTTTCGAGCCCCCCAGAGGAAAAGAGATTGACCTTTAGGAAGATCCAAATGGAGATACCTTTTTAACATTTTATGTATATTCCTATAAATTAGTTAAGCTTATTTATACTCACATATACAAAAGTGTATGTCAATTTGTTAATTTTCAAAATCTTACACCTTCTACCTTAAGTTGATGTTTACGTACGACAATCAGGATAGGGCTTGTTGGCTTGTCATAAGACTGCACCCCAATTTCTCCAAACACTCTCGTAAATCAGAATCAGAAATGTCCTGTGTCATATCCTCAACCCATCTTTTTTCTTCATCTGTAAGAGGTACGGGTATTTTCTTTACCACCTCTTTGGGTGGCACAAAATCATGGGTCATACGGAGTTTAGTAAGCGCTTTATATCCAAAGAAGGTATTCACTTGCTCCAGCAATAAATCCTGGGAATATTGAAGCAACAAGGCTCCCGAGGAGGTCACACTCAGGTGAAGTGTGCCCTCGGTTTTCTTACCCTTTGGAAACGTGATACTTTCAGCAAGAGCAATTTTAGCAAAGCGCTCGCCAACAATTTGAGGCCAGTGGGTGATGACTTTCCCTTCCATAAGCCCACGAGCCTTGAAGACGGGCTTCACAATTCTCTGGGTATATATCCCTATACGTTTGGGGCTTCTCTTGATAAGGTGCTTCATACGCTCAAAATAGAATGTGTAAAAAGGTTTGGCAAGTGAACGTGTTTTCTATGAGGCTTTTGGATTGGTATGATAAGGAACGCCGTACCCTCCCCTGGCGCACATCCCTAAAAAACCCCTACCATACGTGGCTCAGTGAGATCATGTTGCAACAAACAACAGTTGCGACAGTCATTCCTTACTTTAACCGATTTATAGAGAAGTGGCCTCGCGTTCAGGATCTCGCAAATGCCTCAATTGATGAAGTGCTAACTGAATGGCAGGGCCTGGGGTATTATTCAAGAGCCCGTAACCTTCATAAGTGTGCAGCTCTTCTTGCTCAAGATTTTCCGGATAAAGAAGAAGGCCTGCTCAAACTTCCCGGAATTGGACCCTATACAGCAGCTGCTATTGTCTCAATTGCTTTTGAACAACCAGCAACCGCCATTGATGGAAATGTGATTCGGGTTATGAGTCGGTACAGTGCGCTTCCAAAGCCTAAACCTACAGAAGAAGTGAAACAAGCTCTTGAGACTCTTTTACCTACCACAAGATTTGGTGACTTCACACAAGCATTAATGGAACTAGGAGCCCTGATTTGCCGCCCCAAGACTCCTCTTTGTGAAAAATGCCCCCTGAGCAATGAGTGTCTCGCATTTCAAAAAAAGGAGACCCACCTCTATCCCCTTAAACGCCCAAAACAAAAGCTTCCTACTCGTTATGCCACCGCGTTTATTATCAAGCGGAATGATGGGGCAATCTTGCTGCGGAAACGCCCAGATAAAGGGCTTCTCGGCGGAATGATGGAAGTTCCCTCAACTCCTTGGGAGACGACAAAATCGCAAGATCATAGAACAAAGGTCAAGCACACCTTCACGCATTTTCACTTGGAAATGGGTATCAACCAAAGTCATGAGCACTTTGAGGGGATTTGGATCCTACCACAAGACCTTAAGAACTATGCTCTTCCTACAGTAATGAAGAAGATACTGAAGGCTGGAGCCGTTCTCGAATAGGGGCAAAGCTCCTTCTATGATGGACAGTTACTCCATACATCTTGAGAGCCGCTTGATGCTCAGCCGTTCCATAGCCCGCATTACGCTCCCATCCGTAAGCTGGATATTCTTTTGCAAGTTCAACCATCATTCGGTCGCGGGTCACTTTAGCAATTATAGATGCAGCAGCAATGGTCAGGCTTTTCCCATCTCCCCCAATCACTGGAATCGACTTAGATCCTGAGAATTTGGGAACAAACTTTCCGTCTATAAGAAGTGTTGGGGGGAGTTCAGGAAGAGCCTTAACCGCCCTTTCCATGGCCAGAAATGTTGCTTGAAGAATATTCATCCGATCAATCTCTTCCACACTTCCAACTCCAATCCCATACCTAAAATCCTTGAGATTCATGAGCATCTCAAAAAGAGATTCTCGCTTGGCTTGTGTTAATTTCTTTGAATCATTAAGGGTGCCCGGAACCTCGCCCAGAAACACAGCTGCAGCTGCAACAACGGGACCCGCCCACGGTCCTCGCCCTACTTCATCAACTCCCCCAATAAGTCCTGAAAACTGTGATTCAATCTCGAGATTTGGCACGCCCTATCTTTCTATAGAGTCTTCTTATTCGGGATACCTCTTTAGCATAGAGAAGCTTGAGGAGATCAGATAAGGATATTGTTTTCTTCGGTGCAAGATCATGGAGTCTCTTGGCAATGGTGAGCCAAAGAGGACTAAGTGCCAAGGAAAGCACAGTAAGTGATATAATTAAGTTGCTGCCGTAAGTCGTAACGATTCCAATTTCCTTCCCTACAAAAGCCAGGAGAAATGAAAATTCCCCCAACTGTGCAAGGACAACACCGGAGAGGAAGGAAATCGTCCACGGCTGTCTTAGAAGATGGAGAATACTAATATTTAAAGCCGTTTTTCCAATCGTAATAAACATCAAAATCATGAGAACGATTTTCCAATTTTCCATGATAAATTTGAGATCCAGCAAAAGACCAATGGATAGGAAAAATACCATCATCAAAACACTATAAATCGGCGTCATACGATCAATCATAATCTGCTGCTTCTGACTGTTCCCCATAATTAACCCTGCGAGAAATGCCCCGTAGGCAGCGGATAGTCCTGCAATACCAGCAAGTGCGGCTGCACCAAAGCAAAATGTAAGACCTACCAAAGGTGTCAAATCCGTATGTCCAACAACCACTTTTAAGAAAGGAAGATGAATCTTTTCCTTACGACTGAGATACCACACTAAAATGGCAAGGAGTCCCCCCGATGCGACTATTTTTGCTGTAATTAAACCAAGATCGAGTTCTTCACCAGAACCAAGTCCTCTGAGAATAATGATCATGGGAACGATGGCAAGGTCTTGCGCAACGAGAACACCAATGGTCAAACGGCCAGTCGCTGTCTTCATTTCACCTACTGTGTCCAGCATTTTCACAGCCACAGCTGTGCTGCTGAGAGCGAAAACAAAAGCGAGCAGCAGGGTTAAACTGAATGGCCAACCAAAAAGATGGGCAAGAGGGAAGGCAATGGCGAGCCCTCCAACAACTTGAAGACCCATACAACCCAAGGATACATGCCATGTATTCACAAAGGATCTCAAGCTTAATTCAAGCCCCACAAGAAAGAGGAGCATCAAGATGCCCAGCTCTGCCAGCTTTGAGACTTCATCTCGGTTCTCAATGAATCCAAAAAGGGAAGGACCCAATATAACCCCTGCGAGAATATAACCCAAAACCGCAGGTTGCTTGATTTTCTCAAGCAAAATGCCGCATGCCAGAGCAGCGGTTACAACAATCGCTGTTTGTGTGAGTGAAGCTTCCATATCTGTGTCAGTTTAGATTTATAATGAATAACGTCAAGGGATACTTTTTGGAATCAATGTGATAAAGTTAGTCTACTATGTATCTTGACGTCATAGATCTTCGTAATTTTTATCAAACCCGCCTGGGACATGTTGCAAGGCGGATGATCCGTCGCAAGATCAGAGAATTCTGGCCAAACGTTAAAGGTCAGGATATCATGGCTTTAGGATATCCCACCCCATTTCTCAGATATTATAGGAACGACGCCAGACGAATCGTTGCGTTTATGCCGGCTGAACAAGGGGCTTTATCCTGGAGTGAACAAACTCCAAATATCGTCGTGTTGACAGAAGACACGCTTCTGCCCCTCCCTGATAAATCTATAGATCTGGCTTTGATTGTTCATTCTCTTGAATTTGCATCGAGTCCTAAGGATATGATCCGTGAAGTCTGGAGAGTCCTAACGGATGGGGGACGTTTACTCATAATTGTTCCCAACCGTACAGGCGTTTGGGCTCGTCTAGAAAAAACCCCTTTTGGTCATGGGCACCCTTACTCACTGGCCCAGTTAGATCTTTTTTTGAAGGAAAATATGTTTACCCCAGAACGGACCGAGCATGTTCTTTATATCCCTCCCACTCAATCAAGAATTCTCTTAAGTATGGCCAGCGCGTGGGAGAAGATGGGTCATAAGTGGTTTAAAACCGTTTCAGGTGTTCTGATGATCGAAGCCTCAAAACAAGTGTATGCAGGGAAAGTAGTCGAGGAAGTCACTTGGAGTAAGAAGCTCGCGCTTGGGAAAAAACTAGCGCTTCCCATGAAGAATTAACCTTAACCCTTAACCAGAAGATTCAGCAAGTCATCAATGGTCATACCATCCGTCATCTTGTCCTCGGCTTGCAAAAGAACTTCTTCACAATTTTCAAGGCCCTTTAGACGATTTACAACTTCTTCTGCACGCTTATCTTCATAACAGAGGAGAAAACATATCGGGTATTTTTCTTGTAAGACTCTAAACTTCTGAGTCAAGTACATAACATTCAGTCTGTGGGGATCATCAATAACACCAAAGACATCGTTTATAGTGTAGATAAATCCTTGTTTATCCGTATCTGGTGTGATGATCTGATCCGCCCATGAAAAGATAGCTTCACACTGATCGCCTGTATTGGCACAAACTTCCTCAATCATCTCGAGTAAATTATTTAAATCTTCGACACCCCAATTGTAAGTAAGTGACTTGGCAATATTGCATACTCTGTCTCTATTATGACCTAAACGCTTTATTACATGAATCAGCTTTGCAACACTATCTAAGGTGGTTTTCTTACCCTTGCTATACTTCTGAATCAAATCATGGGAGAGTTCGTAAACTTCAGGAAAGTATAATAATGTATTACGCGTTTGATCCAGAAAATCACCAAATCCATTGGCATTCTTGCAATACGGTATAAATCTTTTGGCTTCAGCACAGACGGAGCGAGGGTGCCTCCCTAATTCATGAACAGACCTCATCTCCTTAATATAGAGCTTCAGATCATCCGTGTCCTTAAAGACAATATCTTTGACTTCTTCACAAACAACATCTTTTATCTCTCCTAAGCGATCTAATGCCCTTTCTATATTGAACTCTGGCTTAACCTCTTTGACAACGAAGCGTGCTCCTGGAGCGTGAAGTATAATTGGGTTCACAGTTTGAACCCTATCAATGATCTCATCAGCTAAGACCATCTCATCTGTGATTTGCTCTGTGGCTTTTGAGCAATGATCCTGCAAGGACGCAAGGGGTAATGTTCCAAGATACTTCAGAACACCTGCAACCTCTTTCCATTTCATTTTGGGCTTAATTAAACGACAATCTTGGGCGACCCTGATTCTTGTTTCACAATCAGGTATCGGCCCAAGTTCACCCAATGATTCAAGAAACCGAGCATTTTCCTGATCCCTCGATGTGCTGAAATCCCGAAATAAAGGAACCCAGGCTTCCTCTGTTAAATAATCTTTCAAGAGGGACAAAATGAGGTCTCGCTTCCCCCCCAAAGTTTTTACCGCAAACAAGGCTTTCCTCACTAAAAAGAGGTAATCGCATTCTCTCCCAGAATTAAATGAAAAAGTCGTTCGACGTGCATCATCTTTAGGTCTTAGCGGAAGAAGATTGTGAGATATTGCTAATGCATTGATTGCAGCGCAGTCTTCCCCAACCTCGTTGAGAATATCAAAATAACCTCCCAGTTCACCCGCACGCATCTGTTCCCACACAAAATCTTTAGCAACAGAACATAAGACTTCTCTATCTTTCTTAATGTTCTTCACGGCTTCTAAAGTTTGAAAAAGCCCCTCATTCTTATAATTATTGTTTGAAGAGGTAAGCAAACCATTGGTTTTGACCAACTTAGAGATAATACTTCTGTCGTCACCTAAGTTTTTTGTTTTTTGAAGGAAGCCTCTAATTTCAATAGGGTCCAGATCTTGTGTAAAAAGGGGAATGGCCGTCATTACGATATCCTCTCGACTATCACCTAAGGACTCAACATCACAAATCAGTTCTCGACAATAATCAAGATAAGGATAATTCCTAGACCACTGACTTTTCTGTATCATGAGTGGCATAATCTGATGAAGACCTCTCGTTTGTATAATCCTATTGGTTAATGTACAGATTGAATCCCGATCTGTCTTTATTCCGCCTATCATCTCAATGAACTTAACAACATTGTATACATCCATCTCAGGTCGTATAAAAACTTTGACACTGTCGCAAACTTCTTCGCGGGTCGCACCAATGTCCTTAATAGCATTCAAAATCTTGATAACGTCAGTGTCAAACTGATAAATGTCTTTGGTAATCAAATTATTATTTACAGCCAGCTGGATAATCACTTCACGTTCTTCACCTAAATCTTGTATAGCTTTGAGTAGCCTTTTTCTCCAGGGTGTCTCCGGCATCCCATGGATCGCCAATGGTTTCGCCGCCTTATAAAGAGCATCAGCTGGCTCGAGCCCTTCATCTTTTACAAATTCAAGAAGTTCTGGAAGATAATAAGGACAGACACCTTCTGTACTATATCCGTTAACAAGAGCGCAAATCGCACCTCTCTGCTTTCCTAGATCTCTATATCCGCCAAGAACTCCGGCTACTGTTAAATCTTTTCGATAGGCATTTGTTATTGAAGCATTTTCAATTGCAAGACGTACAATCTCCGAACGGTCTTCACCTAGTTTCCACACAATAGAGACGTAAGCAAAAGCTTCAGAAGGTCCTTCTCATAATTGGCTGTTAACAGTACGTACGAGAGATAATATAGCGTCGGTATCTGCATTACTTTTTACTATTGTATTTATATTCTTAAGTAGCTCTTCAACTTTATAAGCAATATCTTTTTCGTTAACAAATTCCTTTGCTAAAGGACAAATTTTATCGCGATTCTCACCAAGAGCATGAACGGTTTTAAGTACTCTGCCAAGATGCCTATCTTTAAGAACTCCCTGGGTTATCAAACCATTTTCTAATGATACTGTGACCAAATTCATATAATCACCATCCACCTGACTCATGGTTTCTACGATGGCCATTTTATCATAAAAAGGTTCACTTCTAGCTTTAAGAGTCTCTATCAGATAAATCGCAGCTTCACAAATTTCACGGCGTTTAGGCCCTGCCCCGTGAACGACTCTTGCAATGACTCCCATTCCATTTACTGACAAATCGGGATGAACAAAAGTGCTCATAACCGTAGTCACATCCTCGCAAGCCTCACCCAGACTCTCAACAAAAGTCACAAGTTCCTTACAATCTTTGTCAACAATTCCTGCAAGTTTTGCCAAACGAAAGGAGCAAAATAAAACCATTCTTCTCGTTTTGTCGTCAGTGGATTTAACATGAGCCCTATGCTTTTCACAAAAGGGATTTGTGAGGTGTCCAATTAGAACTCCTTCAACGTTTATAAGGTCACCACTTCTCAGTTTCTCTTTTGTAGCAACCCAAAGATGACTCTTGTTAACCGCTTGGCACAGTCCATAAGATGTAAGTTCAAGGCTTAAAGCAGACCGTGCATCTAAATGAGGAAGAATAAGGCTTGCAACAACATCTTGTGGAACTGCTTCTAGATTTTTTAAATTCGTCGGGTTTCGATGAATAGTTTTCTTATCCTCTTCTTCATTTGCGCGAGGTGTTCCTGGAGGTGTTTTCCCAGCCACTCCACTTTGAGACACTCCCATAAGAGCTGCAAGAACAATTAGAGAAACGCAGCTTTGTTTATATTTTACCATATTAAACCCGTTGAACTTTATAATATTCAGTATGTGGGTCTTTTAAATTAAAATACAAGATACATTTATGAAGTATTGAGAAAGAATGCACTACTCCAAAGGCCATAGCATAGAGAGCGGTACCGCCCACAGATCTTTGCCAAATGAAACAACGCGATCACCTGTATAAAGGACGATTCCTGCAAAAGGCTTCCTCGCTGCCATGTTTTCTTGAAACCAAGAAATATGTTTGAAATCGCTCCCCGTGACGAGAGAAGACGATTTGACTTCAACAGCTAAGATTGAACGTCTTTCTTTAATAATCAGAAAATCAATTTCTCGCTGGTCTCGATCGCGATAATGAAACATCTCAAACATGCCTGGATGAGCCTCAATTTGTGCCGAGAGTTCATTAAAGACAAAGGTCTCCATAAGCTTACCAACCGCATCGCTGTTATAGACGAGCTGATCTAAATCCAGGGATAATAAAGAAAACATTAATCCACAATCATTCATAAATATTTTAGGTCTCTTCCCAACACGATCGTAGTCAGTATTCCGCCAGGGCGAAACGCGATCAACAAGATACGACGCTTCAAGCGCATTGATATAACCCTGCAGGGTTTCCCATTTTACTCCAAGGCCAGACCCTATTGCAGATATATCTAAGTATTTACTTGACCATGCAGCTAGTATTTCAACAAGACGCTTAAGAACATCAAGTTTTTGGATATGCGCTATATCTCTTAAATCTCTGTCTAACAGAACATTGATATAATCTTGATACCACAGATGCCTCTGTCTTTCTTTAAGCTTCAGTGCTTCAGGAAAACCCCCTCGAGAAGCTATATCAAGTAGCTCATCTTTCCCAGCATGACTAAACTTGTAGTCAAAATCCTGTTCAAATGCATGGCGAAGAAAACTAGGTTTGCTCCCCCTCATTTCTCCTTGAGTGAGGGTCCGTAGTCTCATTTTGCTTATTCTTCCTGCCAAGGATTCCTTGACCGTTGGGATAGAGTAAATATTAGCTGAACCCGTTAGAAGATATTGACCCGGCCGCGTATCTTCATCAACTGCCTTTTTGATCGCGATAAGAAGATCAGGCACTCTTTGAATTTCATCTATAATGAGAGTTGAAAACTTATGCTGAACGAAATTGTGAGGATCATACAATGCCGCATCTCGAAGCAATGCATCGTCAAGTGATTTGTATTCAACTCCCGCTGACACAAGCTCTTTCACGAGAGTGGTCTTGCCACATTGTCTTGGGCCATTGAGTAAGACAACACGCCTGGATTCTAAGGCCTCTTCAATGTTTTTATGCTGCCAACGTTTGTATAGAGTCATAATTTTATTCCCGCGTTTTATCCGTTCACTATACCGCGTTTTATCCGATTTGTATATCGCGTTTTATCCGATGGATGTCATTGACAGAATCAATATTCCTCAAATGACAGTTTTTTCATGCCCTGCTTAGCTTTACAGATTTTCAAAAATAGTGTAGGATCTAAATGTAAATTTAGTGAAGTGTTTCAGCAAAATTCAAGGAAATTGTATAAACCATGAAAATAACGCCTAAAGTCAAAAGAATACTTTCAAATTACGAGAGTGACTGCCCCGGAACAAAAGCAAATATCGCGCGCATCCTGATGCAAGGAAAACTTGCAGGATCGGGGAAAATGATCATCCTCCCTGTTGACCAGGGATTTGAACATGGCCCCGGGAGAAGCTTTGGAATTAACCCAGCTGCTTATGATCCTCTTTATCATTATCAAATGGCGGTGGATGCAGGCCTTTCAGCCTTTGCTGCACCCCTTGGTATGCTCGAAGCAGGTGCGAGCACATTTGCAGGTGCCATCCCTACCATCTTGAAAATTAATAGCTCAATCAGTCTTCTCCCTGGTGGGGATGACGCAGATCAAGCAGTCACAGGATCCGTTGCCGATGCCTTAAGACTGGGATGTTCTGCCATTGGTTTTACGATTTATCCTGGATCGAATCGCACTTTAGATATGCTGGAAGAACTGCGAGAACTTTCTGAGGAAGCAAAGTCTTGCGGTCTTGCTGTTGTTGTGTGGTCCTATGCCCGCGGTAATATGTCGAAAGAAGGCGAAACAGGAATAGATACAATTTCTTATGGGGCTCATATGGCAGCGTTGATGGGGGCTCATATCATTAAGGTTAAGCTTCCCACTGATTTCCTTGAAAACGCGGAAGCCAAAAAAGAATATGTCTCTCAAAAGATTGACATCAGCACCCAACGAACCCGAGTGGGTCATGTGGTTCAAGCCTGCTTTAAAGGACGCAGACTTGTTGTGTTTTCAGGTGGCGTTGCGAAGGATTTAAATGGCGTTTATCAAGACGCTCGTGACATTCGTGACGGCGGTGGCAATGGTTCAATCATCGGACGCAATGCTTTCAGAAGATCCCGTGAGGAGGCCATGAAAATGCTCGAAACACTTGTCAAAATTTATCAAGGTAAAATGTAAGGAAAGATCATGAAAATTAACGGAAACGCCGTACGTCCTGGTAATATTATTCAACATAACAATCGTCTGTGGGTTGCAGTAAAAATCCAACACACCCAACCAGGTAAAGGTGGCGCTTATCTTCAAGTAGAGCTCAAAGATATTCGGGATGGGACGAAACTGAATGAACGTTTCCGCTCTTCCGAGACGGTTGAGCGTGTCCGATTAGATGAAAAAGAGTACCAGTTCCTTTATGAAGAAGGGGATAATATTGCCATTATGGATACGCAGTCCTTTGATCAAATTCATATTTCTAAGGATCTGCTCGGTGATTCTGCTGTTTTCTTGAAAGACGGAATGACAGTGACAATTGTCTCCCACGAAGGTGATATGGTCGGTGCTGAGCTTCCAGAGACGGTTGTGATGGAGATTGTAGAAGCTGAACCCGTTGTGAAGGGTCAAACCGCTTCTTCCTCCTATAAACCAGCCGTACTTGAAAATGGAGTGCGAATTATGGTGCCTCCCCATATTGATTCGGGTACAAGAGTTGTTGTAAATACAGCAGATGGCTCCTACGTTGAGCGCGCAAAAGATTAGGAAATATTAATGGTAAGTCAACTCAGGGCCCTGTCCCGGTCCGCAATTCTAAATGTTATGGGTAATGCCGCTTTCAAAGCGGCTCGTGGTCTTGTTCGCGATTTTGGTGAAGTTGAACATCTTCAAGTGTCAAAAAAAGGCCCAGGCGATTTCGTCTCAACGGCCGATAAAAAGGCTGAGGAAACGCTTTTTAATGAGCTGAAGAAAGCACGACCCAGCTATGGTTTTATCATGGAAGAAAGTGGTACCGTCCCAGGGGATGAGGATTTCACTTGGATTATTGATCCCCTTGATGGAACAACAAACTTTCTCCATGGAATCCCTCATTTTTCCATCTCCATTGGTCTGAAAAAGGGACATGATATTGTCGCAGGTATTGTGTATGATCCCATCAAGGATGAGATGTTCTATGCAGAAAAAGGGGGTGGTGCGTTCATGAACGAGAGGCGCCTTAGGGTTTCTGGTCGTCAAAAACTTCAAGAAGCACTCCTTGCAACAGGAATTCCTTATGCTTTGCATAGCGAAAAAGAACGGAAAACATTCCAAAAAACCCTCGATAAAGTTATGCCCCTTGTGGCTGGTATAAGAAGATATGGTTCAGCTGCACTAGACTTAGCCTATGTTGCTGCAGGACGTTATGAAGGATACTGGGAGCCTTCGCTTAAATCATGGGATATGGCAGCTGGACTTGTTATCGTTCGAGAAGCAGGTGGAGCCATTTGCGACCTTAAGGGAGGCGAGGAAATGCTAGAATCAGGTACAATTCTCGCAACAAATCAAGCCCTTTTAAGTCCTTTAAGAGACCTTCTTTTGCCAGAGTATAAATAAAGCTATGGATAATACTGAAAAAATTGACTTGAGCTCACTCTTAAAAGCTCAAAAAGTCTTTGAAAATTTTAGAATAAACATGATCACAGATCGTGATAAGGCTGGAGCGGTGCAAGCCTTTGAATTTTCATATGAACTCGCATGGCGATTCATGAAACGATTCTTGCATCTGAGAGGAGTAGATGTCGCCTCTCCTAAGGAAACATTCAGAAATGCTGCTCTTGAAAAATTTATCGAAGATCCTGAAATTTGGTTTACTTTTCAACAAGTAAGAAATTTAACAGTCCATACATATAATGAAGCAAACGTTGAAACAATCATTTCTTACTTTGATAACTTCTCACGTGAACTCAGTAAGCTTATTAAGATCTTATTGGAAATAAATGATTAATTTGGAAAAACAGTATCTTGAGATCGTTAAAAATATTCTAAAGAAGTACCCCTATACGTTTTATATCTTTGGTTCTCGCACGAAGGGCAAAGCTAAAAAGCTTTCCGATTTAGATCTTTGTTTTATGGACAACATCCCTTTACACACAAAGGCAATCATTGAAGAAGAATTTGCGGAATCAAATTTACCCTTCAAAGTAGATTTAATGGATTGGAATCAACTTCCTCTTACTTTTCAAAATCAAATAAGGAATGATCTTGTAATCCTGCAAAAGAAAGAGGTGTCTTAACCCATTGTTAAAAATTGAGAATTATATTAGTTTCTATTGATTGTAAAAAAAAGAGAAGATCGTGAAAACAATAAACAAAACTTGGCCAAAAATTTTGATAATAGGTGTGAGCTTTGTTTTCCTTCTCTTTTTTTTGAAGGTCACCCTCAATTTCTTTAATATCCTTGGTCAAAATCAGGAAACAAAGAATGCTTATGGATGGATGGATAATCCCTTAGATCCCATCTCGATTGAGTTTATCAATGATACAAAAATGAAAGCAAATCCAGTCGTTTTTGAAATTGGCGCAGGTACAGGTCTTGCAAGTCTTGAAGCTTTGAAGAATGGTGCAACTGTATGGGTAAATGATCTAGAATCTAAACATCTGAATCTTTTTGCAAAAAAAGTCCCCGCAAAGTTTGCAAAAAATTACAAGCTTGTCCCCGGTGATTTTCCTGACGCGCTGACGCTTCCAAAGGATACATTTGATAACATTCTAGCCATTCGTGTCTTGCATTTCTTTGACCCTCAAAAGTTAGAGAAAGCCATTCAGTCAATGTATGCTAGTCTCAAACCAGGAGGTAAAGTCTATATCCTTGTGGCATCCCCTTTTCACCCTGCTTGGCCCTCTTTTGTACCTGAGTATGAGAGCCGTATAAAGAAGGGCGATCCGTTCCCAGGTTATACGGAACATTTCTCGAAATACAATTCAGGGTATAAGGAAGAGGTACCGGAGAAAGTTCATTTTCTAGATCCACTTGTATTAAGACGGGAATTTGAAAAGGCTGGATTTATTATCAAGTTTGACAACTTTGTTGATGGAATAGAACCAATCTCTAATGGCCCTGCCAAGGATAAGTCAATGGTAGGACTCATTGCTGAGAAACCGTAACTACTTCTTTTCTTTGGGAATAAACTCTAAGGCCAATCCATTATTGCAATATCTAAGACCCGTTGGATGGGGCCCGTCTGGGAAGACATGACCTTGATGGCCTCCACATTTGCTGCAATGATACTCAGTTCGTGGAACACCAATCTTCATATCCGTCTTGGTATCCACGTGGCCTTCAATGACATCACAAAAACTGGGCCAGCCCGTTCCGCTGTTATACTTATCTTCTGAAGTAAAAAGAGGATTTCCGCAAGCTGCGCAAACGTACACTCCCTCCCTCTTCTCCTCATTCAGAGAACTACTAAACGGACGCTCAGTTCCTTCATCATTTAATATGTGTTCTTGCTCTGGTGATAGATTTTTCATCATTTCTGCTCGTTACTCATATTTCTATTAATGAGTATAAGTTAAAAGAGGTTAACATCCAATGAATTCTCTTGAGGGAGAGGCCCTCCATTGTGTATGTTACCAAGAAAAATGAGAGTGATATCTATGAGAGGAATACAACAAAAGCAGTCATTGCGAGGAGGGACGAAGTCACGACGTGGCAATCCCTTTACGCTCACAATCATAGGTATGTTTTTCCCTACCCTTGCTCAAGCTGACTTTCCCAGACCATGGCAGATTTATTACCAAAACCCTGTAACACCTGTAATGGAAGATATCTATAATTTTCATCTGACTCTTCTTGGTATTGAAGGGGCAATTGTCTTACTCGTTGCCTTTCTCCTTGGTTATGTGATTGTCCGTTTTCGTGCCTCCCGCAATAAAAATCCTTCGAAGGTTGCTCACAATACACCCCTTGAAATTATTTGGACTACAATCCCGGTTCTGATTCTTGTGTATATTGCTTTTCCATCTTTCAAACTTCTTTATATGATGGATGTCACGCCAAAAGCTGATATGACCCTTAAGGCAATTGGAAACCAATGGTATTGGACCTATGAGTATCCTGATCATGATATCAAATTTGATAGCAACATCATCCCAAATGATAAAATTAAGGAAGGACAACTTAGACTCTTTGAGGTAGACAATCGTGTTATTGTTCCAATCAATACAAATGTACGAGTGATAACAACATCTACAGATGTGCTCCACAGCTGGGCTGTCCCAGCCTTTGGGGTGAAAAGAGACAGTGTTCCTGGGCGCCTCAATGAATCCTGGTTTAATGTCAAAAAAGAAGGTGTATATTACGGTCAATGTTCAGAGCTTTGTGGTGTAAAGCACGGCTTTATGCCTATTGTTGTTGAGGCTGTATCAAAAGAAAAATTTCAGAGTTGGGTGGCCTCAAAAAAAAGCGCTCCTCAAACTCATAAAGGAGAGTAACACATGTCTTATGCAGCTACAGCTGATGAAGTCCATGATGATCACAAACCCCATGGATGGCGTCGCTGGCTTCTTTCAACAAACCATAAGGATATAGGAACCCTCTATATTATCTTTGGAGCCTTTGGGGCTCTTTTTGGCAGTACTCTTTCTCTTCTCATACGTCTGCAGCTCTCCCACCCCCAAGGCACTCTACTCGCAGGTGGGGAATTTCAGATTTATAACGTTGTCATTACAGCCCATGGTCTCCTCATGATCTTCTTCTTCGTAATGCCTGTCTTAATAGGAGGGTTTGGAAACTGGTTCGTTCCGCTCATGATTGGGGCTCCTGATATGGCTTTTCCTCGCTTGAATAACATTAGCTTTTGGCTTCTGATTCCTGCTCTCATCCTCCTCACCCTTTCTATCGTTGTGGGATCTGGAGCGGGGACTGGATGGACCTTTTATCCTCCTTTGAGTAGCGTAGGACAACCGGATGCGGCTGTTGATTTTATGCTGGTAAGTCTTCATTTAGCCGGAGCTTCATCCATCTTGGGTGCGATTAACTTTATCACAACCATCTTCAACATGCGTGCACCGGGTATGACCATGCATAAGACTCCTTTGTTTGTATGGGGAATGCTGATTACAGCTTTTCTCCTTCTCCTTGCCGTACCGGTTCTTGCAGGAGCCATCACCATGCTTCTGACGGACCGAGGCTTTGGAACAAGCTTCTTTGAGCCCTCAGGTGGAGGTGATCCTCTTCTCTTCCAACATCTCTTCTGGTTTTTTGGCCATCCAGAGGTTTACATCATGATCCTTCCGGCCTTCGGTGTGATTAGCCAAGTCATATCCACCTTTGCTCGTAAGCCTGTCTTTGGATACTTAGGAATGGCCTATGCTATGGTTTCCATTGGAGTCATAGGGTTTGTCGTGTGGGCTCATCACATGTTCACCGTTGGAATGGATGTTGATACAAATGCTTATTTTACAGCGGCTACACTCATTATAGCTGTCCCAACGGGCATTAAGATTTTTAGCTGGATTGCCACCATGTGGGGAGGCTCTCTCACCTTTGAAACACCTATGCTCTATGCCATTGGATTCATCATTCTTTTTGTGATAGGGGGTGTCACAGGAGTTACCCTTGCAAATGGGGGTGTCGATATCTCTCTTCACGATACCTATTTCGTTGTGGCTCACTTCCATTACGTTCTCTCCATGGGAGCTCTATTCGGTATTTTTGCGGGGTTTTATTATTGGTTTCCCAAGATGACAGGTAAACTGATTCCTAACTGGATGGGAAATATCCACTTTTGGCTAACTTTTATTGGTGTCAATCTCATCTTCTTCCCCATGCATTTCCTTGGTCTTGCAGGAATGCCAAGGCGAATCCCTGATTATCCAGATGCCTACGCGGGATGGAATTATATTGCCTCCGTTGGCTCTGTTCTTACTTTTTCTGCAGGACTCTATTTTCTCTTCATTGTCTTTTATGGGTTTAAATGGGGGAAGAAATCACCTGATAATCCCTGGGGACCGGGAGCAACAACCCTAGAATGGACAGTACCTTCACCCGCACCATTCCATACATTCGAAACCCAACCGGTGATTAAGTAATGAATAGTCGAGAAGCGTCAGCAATCGACTACTGGCAGCTCCTCAAACCACGGGTGATGTCCCTTGTTGTCTTTACAGGAATCGTAGGGTTAGTTATTGCTCCAGGTCAAATCCATCCCGTTATTGCACTTGCTGCTATCTTATGCATCGCTGTTGGAAGTGGTGCTGCCGGCGCCATCAATATGTGGTATGAAAGGGATATTGATAGCCTGATGGTGAGAACGCAGAATCGCCCCCTTCCAAAAGGCAAAATGCAAGCAGGCGAAGCGCTCGGATTTGGTATCACTTTAGCTTGTGGTTCTGTAATCACAATGTATACGCTTGTGAACTTCTGGGGGGCTTTTTATTTAGCTCTTGCGATCCTCTTTTATGTCTTTGTATATACCTTATGGCTTAAACGTAACACCTCCCAGAACATCGTCATTGGGGGAGCTGCAGGCGCCCTACCTCCTGTCATCGGATGGGCTGCGGTCATGAATGAAACGTCACTTCTTCCATGGATATTATTTGGTATCATCTTCCTATGGACACCGCCTCATTTTTGGGCCCTATCCCTTTATCGAAATGAAGATTATGCCAAGGCCAACATCCCTATGTTGCCTGTCGTCTCAGGCCTTGAGGTCACCAAAACCCAAATTATATTTTATATTTTTGCTTTAATTTCTTTAACATTATTCCCTGTCTTTAGAGGAGACTTTGGACTCTTTTATGCAGGCGTTGCATTTATTTTAGGGACTTTTTATTTAGCCTTAGCCCTTAAAGTTAAGTCTTCAACAAATCCCAAAACAGCGGTTCAACTCTTTGTTTATTCAATATTTTATTTATTTTTTTTGTTTTCTTCCATGATTATTGATAAGCTTATCATGTTATGACTCAATCAAAGAACAAAGCTCTTTTCTGGTTTTTACTTGGACTTGCAATCCTCTTTTATGCATCCGCTCTTGTGTACATGAAGTGAAAAAAAAGCACCAGACCACCCTCATCATCCTCTCGAGTCTTGCATTTGGGATGTTAGCTATAACGTTTGCTTCTTCCGCTCTTTTTAAGATGTTCTGTGAAAGGACAGGTCATGGAGGTACAACTCAAGTGGCTGTATCAAGACCCACAAGGATTGAAAACCGAGTGATTACCATAAGGTTTAATGCGGATACCCATACTGAACTCCCATGGGATTTTAAACCCATGCAGAAAGAAATAAAGGTGAAAGCTGGGGAAATTGGCCTTGCTTTCTATCGTGGAAAGAATCTTACATCTGATCATACGGTCGGTATGGCTACCTATAATGTGACACCTCACAAGGCAGGCATTTACTTTAATAAAGTGGAATGCTTTTGCTTTCTCGAACAGCATCTTGAAGGCGGTCAAGAGACCACTTTTCCCGTTGAGTTTTTTATCAATCCAGATATCGTTAAAGATCCAACAATGGATGAAATCGACACCATCACTCTTTCTTACACATTCTTTAAGTTGAGAAAACCTTAAGGTTTGCAAATGCATCCCTTCATGTTCACGGATTTACAGCCTTTGGCAAATAGAAAACCTGCATGAATACAATGAACGATTGATTCAGACGTTCTAACGTAATTATCGAGACATTTGTTCATTTGCTTAGACAATTCTTCAATATTACACTCCACCCCTGTCGAGGATTTGCAGACGCAGCCTTTAACTTTAGCTGTTGAGCAGTTATCAGCACCGCCTTGTTGGATTCCTTCACGAAGACAATCCTTGATCTCATAGGCTTTTTTATTGACAGAGGTCAGACATTTATTTATTTGATTTACAAAAATTTCTGCGTTACAGTCTGCTTTTGCAGAATTATTATTCCATATGAATAAAACCAACACTGATAATACTGTTTTTTTATTTTTCATCTGACTTTTCCTTTTTTAATATTAAAAAAACTTGAATCCTGAACAACCATCTTTAATCGCAAGTGGTGCATTTTGTTGAATTGACTCAAGAACACAATCTTTAACGGCTTGTTCTTTCCCTCCTGCATTTGCTAAACACTGGTTTAATTGATTTTCAAAATCTTTATTTTTACAGGATCCATAAACTGGATTATTTTGTATTATTAATAAAACTATTAAAAATCTTATTTTCTTCATCTGCATTTCTCAGTGCTAAAGGCAGTTTCTAGATTAGTGCCAATAAATGAATAATAAGTTAATCCTTTGATCTTGCTTAAATATCATTTAATGATTATATATAATATGGAAAGAAAAGGAGTTTTCTCTATGACTGAACGATCAAAAAACAAAACAATATTAGGTGTTGAGCGAAGTGAGTTAGCCTTTAGTGAAGGCCTACGAGGCTTTATGCTAAGTGTTTATAATTACATGGCCCTTGGGCTTGGACTTACAGGAGGTGTCTCTCTTCTCGTTTTTTCCTCACCTACAATTTTACAAGCCATTTTACCCGTCATGTGGCTCTTTATTCTTGCCCCTCTTGGGCTTGTGTTCTTCTTAAGTTTTAAGATTAACACGATAAAGTATACAACAGCACAAGCTGTTTTCTGGATATATGCTGCACTGAATGGTGTAGCTTTCTCAGTACTTTTCTTGTCATTTACCCCGGAAAGTATTGCCCGTGTTTTCTTCATTACAGCTGGTATGTTTGCTGCAATGAGCCTCTACGGCTACACCACAAAGAAAGATCTAACAGGTTGGGGATCATTCCTATTCATGGGCCTCATTGGACTCATCATCGCCTCAATTGTTGGATTCTTCTGGCAGAGTTCAGCTTTGCAATTTTTGATTTCTGTTGCAGGCGTGATCATATTTACAGGTCTGACCGCCTACGACACTCAAACCATTAAGGAATCTTATATTGAGGGAGCCTCAAGTGAAGTTGCTGGAAAAAGAGCTATTTTTGGTGCTTTGCAACTTTACCTCGATTTCATCAATCTCTTTATTATGCTTCTTCGTCTCTTGGGAGATAGAAGGTAAGTCAAACAAAACCCCCGAAAGGGGGTTTTTTTATACATCAACCTCAACATTCTTTTTCTTGCGGTACGTCATCAAGCTGACAGGAATAGAAAGAACATAAAGAAGACTCACCAACGTTATTGTCCACCAAGGGGTACTAAAAAGAGCCGCCATGAAAATAGCCACCATCATAAGAAGGGGTCTTATATAAGGTGTGGGAACCCTTACATTTTTTAAGACGTAGGTTGGCAAACGACTAATCATGAGGAGACCACTTAATAAGATGCTCACTGCAAATAACATAGGGTAAGCTTGAAAACTCTCTTCAAATGAAAAACTCGCCATCATGGGGATGAGCGCAATTCCGGCTCCCATTGGAGCTGGTACTCCGACAGAATAACGTGCGGCCCATTCAGGCTTCTCTTCATCTATATTAGTATTAAATCGTGCAAGCCTGAGCGCCATACACGTTGAAAAGAAAAGAGCAAGAGCCCACCCTGTCCCCTTCCAAGTTTGAAGACTATAAAGAAATATTACAACGGCTGGAGCCACTCCAAAACTAATAAAGTCAGAGAGCGAATCAAGCTCTGCTCCAAAATGGCTATCAGCTCGGAGGAGTCGTGCAATTCTCCCATCCATCCCATCAAGAATGGCAGCAAGCAAAATCAAACTCACAGCAAGTTCCCATCTTTCCATAAGGGCAAAACGAATAGAACTGAGCCCTGTACATAGGGCTGTTATCGTAATGGCATTGGGTATAACCCGTGCTAAGTGAGGTGCTTTCAAACTCCGTCGAGGAGACGTTTTTTTCATGACCTAACTTCTCCACTTCTTTGAGGGTCTTTAGAGAGTAAATTACCTATAATTGTTTCTCCTCCAATCATTCGTTGACCTTTAACAACTTGCGGGTGAACACCGACCGGTAAGTAAATATCTACACGACTCCCAAAACGAATCATACCAAATATTGATCCAGCTTTTACAACTTGACCCTCATGGGCATCACATAAAATTCGTCTTGCTATCAGTCCTGCAATTTGAACAACAACGACCTCATGCCCTGAAGGGGCTGTAATGAGAAGTGAATTGCGCTCATTAAGATCACTTGCTTTATCTAAAGAAGCATTAAGGAATTTTCCTGCATGATACTTAATCTTTGTAATCATACCATCAATGGGGAGTCGGTTAACATGCACATCAAAGATATTCAAAAAAATGCTAATCCGAGGACGTAACTGCTTCTTAAGATTTAACTCTGCTGGAGGATAAGCATCCTCAATCATTGCAACAATTCCATCACCGGAACTTACAATTAATCCCTCGCCTTGAGGTGTTACACGTCGCGGATTTCTAAAAAAGTAAATGCACCAGCCCGTAAGAATTATACCAATAAATCCTAATGTTTTGGATAAAATCATAAGAATTATTGTAACGATCGCAAATATAGCAATAAAGGGCCAACCCGCTCTATGAATAGGAGCAAAAAAATCGGTCATACAACCTCCTCATAAATTCAGTAGATTTTATAACAGTTTTCCATCAAAGTGGCTATGATTCTTTCTGGAGGAAAAATATACATGAAACAAATAAAGTCAATTGGTGTTTATTGTAGTGCTTCTGATCGTGTTGATGGGATCTATAAAAAGTCAGCCCAAGAACTAGGTGAGCAATTAGCCAATCATAAAATAACCATGGTTTACGGGGGTGGAGTTCAAGGCCTTATGGGACAAGTTGCCAATTCAGTCATGGAATCAGGTGGAAAAGTCATCGGTTTTATGCCTGACCACTTAAAAAAATTTGAGGATCCCAATCGAGCTATTACTGAGCTACATATGGTTGATTCTATGCATACACGAAAAAGATTGATGTTTGAAAATTCTGACGCTTTCTTTATTCTTCCTGGAGGTTTTGGAACACTCGATGAAACTTTTGAACTTATTACCTGGAGACAACTTAAACTCCATGATAAACCAATCATCTTTATTAATGTTAATAATTATTGGTCGCCCTTACAGAAACTCACCCACAATATTTTTGCACAAGATTTTGCAAAACCCGAAGATGAACAGAGTTTCAAGTTTGTAAATTCTATTTCGGATGCTTTCAAAGTTGTTCTCACAGGACCTGAACCCACTACTCATAAACCATTAAAAGAGTGGGTATGAAACAGAAATAAATGCTAGGAATATCTTGATTTATTTGAATTCCTCACAATATATAAGGTATGAGAAAAGCACGATTTATACCTCTTGATTCATTTGATTCTCAAACAACCCAAACCCGGAGTTGCGATCATGAGAGTTGTGACAAACAAGGTGAATTTAGGGCTCCCAAAAGCCCTTCTGAACTCCGTCAGTATATATGGTTATGTCTTGATCATATTCGGGAGTACAATAAGGCGTGGGACTTTTATAAGGGAATGTCTCCAGAAGAAATTGACAAAAGCCGTATTTCAGATATGACGTGGAATCGACCCTCATGGCCTCTCGGTAACTGGCGTTCACTTCTCGAAAGCGCCTCCTATTTTGATGGGCTCGAGCCGTTCGTTAAAAAAGCAAGGCGTACCCCTCCTCTCCCAAAAGATGTTCAAAAAGGACTTGATACCTTAGGAGTCAGCCTTCCCATAACTATAGATGTCTTAAAAAAGAAGTATAAGACCCTTGTCAAGCTTCACCATCCAGACCTTCATGCAGGCGATAAAAAAGCCGAAGAGCGTTTAAAAGCTGTCAATGAAGCCTATCAAATTGTGAAAACGCACTTAGGAAAAACGTCTATTTAGACCTAAAAGAAGCGCTATTCCAATCGTCCCTAGGATCAACCACAAGGTAATCCAGTCTCCATACCGAGCATATAAAGGTGCTTGAGTCGTTCTAACAGGAAGCCATAAATCGAGGACTGCGCGTTGATTCAACTCTATCTTTCCTTGGGTGCGACCTAAAGCATCAATGACAACAGATATTCCATTATTTGCTGCCCTCACCAAGGGAAGTCCTTCTTCAACGGCTCGAAAGCGAGCCATTTCTAAATGTTGATAAGGCCCAGATAAATTCCCGAACCAAGCATCATTTGTGATATTGATGAGCCAATCCGGTCGGGGCCCATCAGGATTTACGATTGATCTAGGAAAGATTACCTCATAACAGACAAGTGCACTAAATGTAGGGAATCCATTCTTAAGATCAATTGTCTCTGGACCTGTTCCACATGAAAAGTCGATGGCACCCACTGTTATTTTCTTAATTGTTCCCTTACCAAAAATAGAATCCAAAGTTGAGCGAAAAGGAATATACTCACCAAAAGGAACAAGATGAGCTTTATCATAATGAGAAATGATATCTCCCTGATCATTTAAAACAAGCAAGCTATTCCAGATCTTCCTGGATTCAGGCCCTCCCTCTGAGCGCCTGAGGGCTCCTGTAAAAAGAAGCCCCCCTTTAGGCAATGACTCCCCTATGAGTTCACGTCTGTAGGTTTCTTTTTCAAGAACAAAAGATACAGCTGATTCAGGCCATATCACAGCATTAAGCTGAAAGAGAGAAGGCTGCTTCGTCATTGTGAGTAAAAGATTAAAGTTATATTCTTGTTCTTTTGCATCCCACTTTAAGGTTTGAGGAATGCTGGGCTGAACTATACGAACGGCAAAAGAATGAGGCTTACCACCACCTAGAGATTGGATCCGATCCTTCCCGAATAACCATAAACCCCCCATAGTCAGAGTAATAAGAACGGGAAAAATTTTGTAATACGGTTTTTCTCCAACGATATAACCAAGAGAAATAGAGAAGAGGAGAGTTAAAAGACTGAGCCCATAAACACCAAAAAGAGAGGCTGATTGGAGCATCTCCGGACTTACTGCCCAGGCATAACCAAGTAAATTCCAAGGAAAGCCGGTAAATACAATCCCCCTGAGCCATTCAAAAATAAGCCAAATACCGGCAAAAACCAGGGCTCTACTTATGCCATTAAAGGGCCAAAGAGCTGTTAACAAACAAGTCAGACCAATGAATATCGCAAGGACAGAAGGAATGCCAAAAAGAGCAAAGGGGATAAGCCACCAAAATGCTGCTAAGTCAACCGTAAGGGCATTTGCAATCCAATAGAGTCCTCCTGTAAAATGACCCAATCCAAACCACCATCCGAGCCAGAATATATTTATAACGCCGTCATTGACTCTTTTTTGAGATGCAGGGGGATCCTGGGCAATGACGCTTTGATTAGAAAGAATAATCCATAAACCACTTAAGGATATAATCAGAGCAGGAATAATGAAGACAGGCGCAAAACCAAGTGCACCAATAGCACCTAGAACGAAACAAATGAGACGCGCGGGCCACCGTTTAAGAATCAGTTGGGGGAAGTCCATGTATACCTATTCTCTTTACACGCCTTGAATCACCTTCAATAATCTCAAATTCAAGCCCTGAGGAGTGGGCAATGAGTTCACCTCTTTGGGGAATTCGATTAATGAGATGTAAGATAAATCCACCAATTGTTTCTATGTCTTCTGACATCTCCTCCTCCGTTCTGAGGAGACCAATTTTCTTTTCTAATTCTTCAATGTCCATTCGCCCATCAACGACGACAACCCCGTCAGGTCGAAAGAAGAAATCAAGAGCCGTGGTTTGAGCTACATCTTGAATATCTCCCACAATTTCTTCAACTAAATCACCCATGGTAACAAGACCATCGACACCTCCATATTCATCCACAACGATAGCAAGTTTTTCCCCTGTCGACCTCATTTTGAGAAGTAAATCAAGGACCCGCATTGAAGGTGAGATAAAATCAATTTTATGGAGATGAGCTTGCAGTTTAAACTTCTTAGGTGATATGTCTAATAAATCTCTCAAATGAACGTAGCCTAAAATATCATCGAGTGTTTGTCTGAAAACAGGTAAGCGCATCACCATATTTGTTTTGAAGGCAGCTTTAACCTCCTCAAGCGTACTTTCGATAGGAACAGCAATGATCTCAGCCCGGGGGATCATGAGATCAAAAGCTGTCAAATCGCGGAGCTTTAAGATGTTAGTCAACATCTCCTTCTCATCAGGCGCGAGGGATGTATCTGCGACTTCTTCCTCTTCAATAAGCTCTTCCAAAGTTTCGCGAAGAGATCCTTCGTTATCCTTACTTTTTAAAATACCTTTAAGTTTACTCAGCCAGCGTTTCATTGATCCTCATAAGGGTTTTTAATATTAAGATGATTTAATATCTTTATTTCCAACTCTTCCATACGTTCCGCATCTTTATTCGTTTCATGATCATACCCTAAAAGATGCAAAAAGCCATGGATAATCAAATGCGAGAGATGATCCTTAAGGGAAATTCTACTCTCCCTTGATTCTCTCTCTATTGTCTCATAAGAAAGCAAAATGTCACCCCATTCATCAGGAACATCCGAAGGGAATGAAAGAACATTCGTAGGTTTATTTTTTCTTCGATAATTTTGATTCAAAGCTTGAATGTCTACATCATTCATAAAAACGACTGAAACGGCTTTCCCTGAATAATCTGTACTCAAGGTATGGGTAATGGCGTTAAATACTCGGCCTACATCGTCTTCTAGATTTTCCTCTAACGCCTTCCAACGGGGATCCATGATCATGAGATTAACTATGGGATTTCTTTCCTTCATAAGCCCTAACTATACGCGATACTAAAGGATGACGCACCACATCTTTTTCAGTAAATCGTATAATACCCACACCCCTCACTCCATCAAGAGTCGTAAGAGCATCCTGAAGCCCAGAAGGAACGCCTTTCGGTAAATCAATCTGGGTCAGATCTCCTGTCACAATCATACGTGAATTATTCCCAAGACGGGTAAGGAACATCTTCATTTGAACCTCTGTTGTATTTTGAGATTCATCTAAAATAATAACAGAGTCCGAAAGTGTCCGCCCCCGCATAAATGCAAGGGGTGCAACTTCAATCTCCCCCAGCGCAATTTTTTTTGTCACAAACTCCAGGGGAAGCATGTCATGCAAAGCATCATAAAGAGGCCTCAAGTAAGGATCTACTTTTTCACGTATATCGCCAGGTAAGAACCCCAGACGCTCACCCGCTTCCACAGCGGGACGGGAGAGAATCAACCGATCCATTTGACCACTGAGCATCATTTCCACACCTAGAGCCACCGCGAGGTAGGTTTTCCCAGTCCCCGCTGGGCCTTCAGCAAAGACCAGTTCGTTCTCTTTAAGAGCCTTAATATAGGCGGCTTGCAGTTTTGACCGCGCTGCAATAACGCGCCTTTTTGTGGTCAGATAAGTTTCTTCATGGGGTTCCTTATCACTGGCCTGACGCAAAGCAATCATAACATCCGTCGTATCGACTTCCTTCCCCTCCTGAAGTCTTGAATAAAGTGAAGCCAGCGTCCGACCTGCAATTCTCGTAATCTCATCTTCTCCCTGAATGACGAGACGATTCCCGCGGGTTGTTATGGTGACATCCAGTTCTTTTTCCAGAAGTTTAAGATGACCATCTTGGCTCCCAAAGAGTTCAATGAGTAGATCGTTATCATCAAATTCTAAGTAAGTTGTCGATCTCTTATCTGTTGCCATGTGCAGCTATAATCTTCCCAATTTACATTTATAGTATACACGAATTTGTGAATTTCTCAAAGAAAACCCTATTTATATAGTGAAAACTTTTTTGTCATCTGACTCACCAAATCCCAAGGGCCGTACAAAACGGCACTGTAGTATTTCAAGTGTTCCTCAGGTGTTTCTTTCGTTCTGTCCAACTGTTCCTGATAGGTTCCCCCAGTCATGGTATCCGTAAAGACACCAAAGCGAATTTGAGCCTCACGTGCAGCTTGCACGGCCTTTCTAATCTCGCCTGATTTCCCTCGCAAAATGATGAAAGGCATTTGAGAAATATTTGGGTAAATATTCCCTTCTTTATCAAGGCAATCATTGAGTCTTAATTCATCTGTACTGAACTGAGCTCCAAGACCCAAAGTCATATGGGCCACCGCATTCATAGCGACGCCAATTTCAACATCTTTATTTACAATCGCAACCAATTTATTTTCAAACGACATGTTTTATCTCCTTTATATATTTAATTTTTTTAATACTTGATTGATATAATATATACTGAATGCTCCGCCTTAGCGGAGAAGGAGTCCACTGAGATTAATTGTAATAAATAATTTTTGTTTTATCTTTACCATATCTTTAACATAAGAAGTCATAGATAAATGTCAATCTTTTTCTCATGAGAACCTTGAATATTTTTTAAAAAATCATTACATAACTACTACATTTAATACTGTTTTGAGGTTCTCTATGAACAAAAGTCTTTTTTCTTTTATTACCCTATTGTCATTATCAACAAGTATCCTTTCTCTAAATGCAGTTGGTCCTGATGATGATCTTGATTGGGATGAGGGCGGTTTTTGTACACTTATCAAAACAAAGGATATTGAACAAACTGAACATTATAAAGAATTAAAACTTCCAGCTGTTCCTGTACTTCATGCTTATAATGCTTTGCCATCTTCAAGATTTGTCATTGGAGGTTCTCATTTTCCAAGGACATGTATTGATGAACGTCTTGCAGAAAAAATGATGAGAGCAGGGGTAAAACCAAGTGATCCCTTTTATATCGTTATTCAAGAAAGTGATGAAGATCTAATCTTACGTCCCATGTACTATTTTGAAGATAATAAGAAAATTGAGAGGAAAGCAACTTCCTATTCAGATACTATGATCCTCAAGGCTCAAGTTCATGACCGTAAAGGAGTCCTATCTTTAAATCCCGATCTCTCACCTGATCAAAAACCCTTAAAACACTTTACTGTTTCATCACATAACAGCCTTAGTTTGGATCCACAGGCTGATAAACTCGAAAACATTTTATCATCAGGCGCCAATATGTCCCTGAATGGATTAGGCGATCATTCAAATTCATTCTTTGCCTTTTATAAAGGACTTTCTCAAACTGTTGACGAAATTGATTATAGGCGGGGAGCAGATAATCAACCCCTCATCAATCATGCGGGACAACATGAATATAACCCAGCAACCAAAGTAACCAGAATCGTTAAAAATGAAAAAGGCGTTTCTGTCCTCCATGTTGTACTGAATGGGGCTGATTGGGATACATTTTTTAAAAACATGAAGCGAAAAAGAAAAGTGGGAGATATTCTCAAAGCTTTTGATAAATTAAACAAGAATCCAATAATATCTCTAGTGCAAAAAGCGCTTGTTGGCATGTTTGATGAGGCAGACAAGCCTCCTGTTGAGCTTCCTGGAAGACTTCCCATAACACTCATGCAACCCGCCAATATAGGACTAGCCGATCTTAAGCCTCAAGCCCAATCAGCTAACAAAGCACAAAGTATTACAAGAGATCAAAATGGTATAACGGTTCTTACAGACCACAATAATGCTGCAAGCTATCAACTCCAAACAGATCCTATACCTGTTGAAGGGGATTCTGAACTTCGTATTCATTATAGGGTTACAGTCCAACCAGGCGGTCGCATAGCCCTGGGATTATTGAATACACAACAAAATGGCTGGTTTGGTCCAGAAGTTATTTTTGAGCCAGGTGTACATGAAGGAATCTTTGAAAGAGACATTCCTTCCGCCGATACGTTAACACGTCTTGTCGTTCGAAACTACCATCTTGGAAACCCAGGCCAATCTCATTTTACGATCCACAATATGAGAATTGAGAAAGAAGCTGTAACTCTAAAAGCTTTAAAGCCACAGTTTCAATCAGCACATATGGCACAAAGTATTGCCTTGGACCTAAATGGTTTGCACATTCTTACAAACACAAACAAGGAAGCTAACTACCAAGTCCAATCGGATCCAATCCAGGTCATTCCTGAAACAAAGATTCGTATTCAATACAACATACATGTTGAGAATGGTGGGCGCATATCAATGGGCTTATTAAATACCCAACAAAATGGATGGTATGGAGACGAACTCATCCTGGGTCCAGGTGATTATAATGATGTATACGAACGAATTGTCCCTCTTGGTGAGGCGCTAACTCGTCTTGTTTTTCGCAATTATCATCTTGGAGAACCTGGACAATCCAAATTTACAATAAAAAGTATAAAATTTGAAATGTAAAAAGTTTATCCACAAAGAGCGTTCCTGAACAACGTGTGAAAAGCCATATCTTAACATAAAAAAATACTGTATAATCCTCTCAATAATAAGAAGAACTCATTTGTAGAGGCTCATGGTGCGTCATCAACTCTTTATATTAATAGGATGTCTTGCATTGGTAAGCTGTGCGGTTGGCCCTGACTTTGAAGCACCCCATGCCCCCAGAACCGAGTCCTTTACTGAATCACCTCTTCCTGAAAAAACAACAGAAACAACAGGCTTAGGTGGGGCTGCCCAACATTTTGTTGTGGGGGGAGACATTCCTGAAAAATGGTGGGAACTCTTTAACTCAAAACCCTTGAATGAGTTGCTATGTAAAGGAATCAAACAAAATTATAACCTTAAAGCGGCACAAGCTGCTCTCCGGGCTGCAGAGCAAAATTACTGGGCTTCGGTCGGTTCTTTATTTCCTTTTGTCACTATTGGAGGCGATGCTGAAAGGCAAAGATTTAACCTGTCCTCATTTGATCAACCCAATGCTCGCCCTTCAACTTTTAACCTTTTTAATGCAGGTGTAAACGTTGCGTATACATTAGATATCTTTGGGGGAATTCGCCGCCAAATTGAAACCACTGCCGCTCAAGAAGAAGCTCAAAAATATGAAGAAGATGCAACCTACATCTCTCTCACTGCCGATATTGTTACGACTGCTATAACAGAAGCCTCACTCAGAGCCCAGATCGAAGCCACAAGAGAACTTGTCGCAGAACAAAAGAAAAACCTAGATATTTCTGAGAAGAGATTTAACGTCGGCGCTATCTCAAAAATTGATGCATTGGCTCAAGCGACCCAACTTTATCAAACAGAATCAAGCTTACCGCCTCTTGAAAATGCACTCTCCCAAACACGAACGACCTTATCAATTCTGATCGGTGAACTCCCAAGCGAAAGTAAAATACATATGTTTTCCCTTGAGGAATTAACTCTTCCAACTGAGTTGCCCGTAAGTATTCCTTGTCAGTTGGTTTCCCAACGTCCTGATGTAAAAGCCGCAGAAGCGCAACTTCATGCAGCCAGCGCTCAAATAGGGGTTGCAACAGCTAATCTCCTCCCCCAAGTAACCATCACGGGAAACTATGGAGGAAGTTCAAATTTTCTGAGTACTTTGTTTAAGGATCGAACAAATGTTTGGACTTTGGTAGGAAGTTTGGTCCAACCCGTTTTTGAAGGGGGTACACTCATTGCGAGAAGAGAGGCAGCGATTGCAACTTTTGAAGAAGCCTATGCTCAATATAATCAGGTTGTCCTTGTCGCCTATAAGGATGTCGCTGATGTTTTAAAGGCTTTAGAGCTTGATGCGATACAAGTTAAAATTACAAACCAAGGGGAAAAAGCTGCCCGAGAAACCCTTAAACTAACAGAGATTCAATACAACTTGGGAGCCATCAGTTATCTCAACCTCATCGTTGCTCAAAGACAATATCACCTAGCTAGAATTGATCGGATTCGGGCGCTGGCTTCTCGTTACTCAAACACAGCCGCTCTTTTCAAAGCGATGGGGGGAGCCTGGTGGAAACGGGGATGTGAAAAACCAGCTGAATGTCAAAAACCAGAAGTGAGTAAAGAGTCGTAGAATGGTAAGTCTAAAACCAACTTCAAAACGAGCACGCATAGCCTTATTAAGCACGATTGCTCTCATTCTTTGCCTTGTTCTCTACACAATCTTTAAAAAAGAGAATATGAGTGGCATTCGTATGCCTCCTGTTGTCGTGACGGCAATGAATATCAAGGCTGAGCCCTGGCAATACAAGCTTATGGCTGTTGGTACCATTGACACGATTGACGGCGTGGATGTCACAACTGAAATTGCAGGTATGATTGTTGATACTCCGTTTGAAGGTGGAAAAACCATAAAAAAGGGCGAGGTCCTCGTAAAGCTTAATGATGACGTGGAAGTTGCTCAACTCAGGTCTTTGGAAGCACAAGCAGAACTGGCCCAAATTACCTTTGAGAGAGATAAGAAGCAATTTGCTGTGCAAGCTGTAAGTCAAGCGCAAGTTGATCTCGATGAAGCGGATCTTAAAAGCAAAAGAGCTCTTGCCGCCCAACAAGCTGCTATTGTAGCAAAGAAAACTGTGAAGGCTCCTTTCTCAGGTAAGCTAGGATTATCCCTTATTAGTGTTGGTCAGTTCTTAAATCCTGGAGACAAAATCGTCACCCTACAATCCTTAAATCCTATTTATGCTGAATTTAGTCTCCCCCAACAAGATATTACAAAAGTCAAATTGAATGAGGAGATTACCCTGACTACAGATGCCTATCCAGGACAGCAATTTAAAGGAAAAATAACAACTATTGATCCAAAAGTAGATATAGCAACACGAAATGTTGGGATTGAGGCGACATTGCCTAATCCTGAGGAAAAGCTTTTACCAGGTATGTATGCTCAAGTAGAAATCACTGTTGGAAAGCCTGAGACATTTCTTACTCTTCCGCAGGCAGCTATCACCTATAATCCTTACGGTGATATTGTTTATATATTGAATGAAAAAGAGAAGAGCAGGGATGGAAAACAGATCTATGAGGCAAAACAACGATTTGTGACCCTTGGTGAAAAGAGGGGAGATCAAGTGCAAATTCTTAAAGGCCTTCAAGAGAGGGATTTGATTGTGACGTCTGGACAGATGAAACTCAAGAATGGAAGCCTTGTAACGATTAATAACTCAGTCATCCCTGGAAATAATCCTTCTCCTACGATTGAGAACAAGTGATGAAGTTTACAGACCTCTATATTCAAAGGCCTGTTCTTGCAACAGTCGTGAGCCTGTTGATCTTAGTGCTTGGGTTGCGTTCTCTTTTTCTTATGCCTGTTCGCGAGTTTCCTTACACAACCAACGCTGTCGTAACAGTGACAACAGTTTATACAGGGGCTGACCCAGATCTTATTGCCGGATTTATTACAACCCCTCTTGAACAATCCATTGCCCAAGCGAATGGTATTGATTACCTAACCTCGACCAGCAATCAGAACAGAAGCACCATAAATGCCAACCTACGTCTTAACTATGACTCTCAAAAAGCACTGACAGAAATAAATACAAAAGTGAATGCTGTTCTGAATCAACTACCCCGTGATTCACAACAACCAACTATTACTGTGGCTATTGGAGATGTTTTTGATGCCATGTACATTGGATTTTACTCTGAAATTCTGCCTAATAACAAAATTACTGATTATTTAACACGTGTTGTACAGCCAAAACTTCAGGCAGTTCCTGATGTTCAACTCGTTGAAATTTTAGGAGGTCGTCCCTTTGCCATGCGGGCATGGCTTAATCCGACGAAGATGGCCGCATTAGGCATTACACCTCAAGATGTCTCAAATGCTCTTGCTACCAATAACTTTATTGCGGCTGTGGGAAGAACAGATGGTCAAGTTGTGACTGTTAATTTATCAACGGATACAAGTCTTGAGAGTGTTGAAGAATTTCAAAATCTTATTGTTAAAGAAAAAGACAGTACCCTCATTAAGCTTAAGGATATAGCAACGGTTTCCTTAGGAGCTGAGGATTATGACACGGCCGTAAAATTCAATGGAGAAAAAGCGGTTTTCATTGGAATTCAAATTGCCCCTTCTGCAAATCTCTTAACAGTGATCGATAATGTTAAAAAAGTCCTTCCCTCAATTTTTGAGGCTCTTCCCGAAGGCTTAAAAGGGAATGTTGCTTATGACTCAACGAAGTTTATTAAATCATCGATTAATGAGGTTGAGAGATCCCTTACAGAAGCCATTCTTATTGTCATTCTGGTGATTTTTCTCTTTTTGGCATCTATCAGAACTGTTTTTATTCCTATTGTTGCGATCCCTCTTTCTCTTATAGGAGCCTTTTTCTTGATGCTTGTGATGGGGTATTCAGTCAACATTCTAACGCTTCTGGCTCTTGTTTTATCCATAGGGCTCGTCGTTGATGATGCAATTATTGTTGTGGAAAATGTATACCGACATATTGAACAAGGGATGAAACCTTATGACGCGGCAATCCTGGGGGCTCGTGAGCTTGCAAATCCTATTATAGCTATCACTGTTGTCCTTGTGGCTGTATATGTGCCGATCGGCTTTATGGGTGGGCTAACAGGGGCTCTCTTCACAGAGTTTGCCTTTACCCTCGTTGCTGCTGTAACCATTTCCGCTATCATTGCGCTGACTCTTTCTCCCATGATGTGTTCAAAACTCCTGAAGGAAAAAGGAGATGGACGCTTCATGGATTTTGTGAATCGTCAGTTTACATGGCTTGAAGACCATTACAAAACAGTTCTCCATAGAGGACTCGATCACCTACCCTGGTTTGGAGCATTTGCTATCCTTGTTTTGATTAGTCTTTACTTCCTCTATACAAGCTCCAACTCCGAACTTGCTCCCCAAGAAGACCAAGGTTATGTCGTCAGTCAATGGACGGGATCTCCTAACTCTTCTATAGAACAAACTGAAATCTTTGGAAAACAAGTCTTTCAGATCTATTCTGAATTTCCTGAAAAAGACATTGTCTTCCAAGTCGAAGGGCTGGGCGGTTTAAATCTTGGATTTGGAGGTATTGGTTTTGTTCCTTGGGATGAGCGAAAAAAGACAAGCACCCAAATCCAGGCCGAGCTCCAACAGAAATTTGCAAGCATTGCAGGGTCAAACGTTGCAGCCTTTCAACGAGCTTCTCTTCCCGGAAGTGGGCGTGGCCTTCCCTTTCAATTAGTTGTCGAGACAACAGATAATTATCAACTCCTCAATGCAGCTACCCAAGACCTCATGGAAAAAGCAAGAGCATCGGGCTTATTTGCCTTTTTAGATACGGATCTAAAAATCGATAAAGTCCAAAAGAAGCTTGATATAGACAGGGAAAAAGCAGCCCTCTTAGGGCTTAACATGCAGGATATTGGAAGAATTCTTCAGTCAGCCCTCAGTCAGGGATATGTGAATTATTTTAATCATGCAGGGAGATCCTATAAAGTCATCCCTCAGGTAGAAAGAAAAGACCGTATCAATCCTGATCAAATCCTTAACTATTACATCAAAGCTGCAAACGGGACATCTATTCCCCTTTCCACGGTGGCTTCCCTCAAAGCAGAAATTGTCCCAGAATCCATCAATCATTTTCAACAATTAAATTCAGCAACCATTTCAGCGGTTGTCGCCCCAGGTGTAACATTAGGTCACGCGACAGAAAGCCTAACAAAGATTGCAAAAGAATCCCTTCCCCAAGGATATTCCATTGATTATGGAGGACAATCACGACAATATATGCAGGAAGGCTCAGCCTTACTTGTGACCTTCTTTTTCTCGATTATCATTATATTCCTTTCACTTGCAGCCCTTTTTGAAAGCTTTAGGGATCCACTCATCGTCCTCATTAGTGTTCCCATGTCCATCTGTGGGGCTTTGATTTTCATCGCTTTAGGCGTTGGTGGGGCCACCATTAATATCTACACCCAAGTCGGTCTTGTGACCTTGATTGGACTCATTAGTAAACATGGTATTCTTATTGTCCAATTCGCTAATGATCTGCAAAAAGAAGGGAAAACCAAACGAGAAGCTTTAGAAATGGCCGCATCCATTCGTTTGCGTCCCATCCTTATGACAACAGCTGCTATGGTTTTGGGAGTTGTCCCGCTGATAACGGCAACCGGTGCGGGTGCCAATAGTCGGTTTTGCATCGGCCTTGTTATTGCTTCAGGCATTTCCATTGGAACGTTCTTTACACTCTTTATGGTTCCCGCCATGTATATGATGCTCGCCCATGAGTTTAAGAAGAACCCGGTTACTTAAAATGCTCTTTTGCTAAGCTTATTGCTTGTTTTAATTTTTGATCTAATACTTCTCTCGAGTGCAAGTCTGTAACATATTGAGCTACATGAATGCCTGTTTGATCCCAGTCCAAATATTCAATGTCGTCTTTATCTTTACCTGCACATAGAATAATACCCACTGGCTTTTCTTCTCGAGATAGTCTCTCGTTTTTATCAAGCCAATTGAGATACCATTCCATTTGTCCTTTATATGCTGGATCAAAATCACCCATTTTTAGGTCTATTGCGATTAAGCGGTTCAACTTTCGATTGTAAAAAAGCAAATCTAAATATCTGTCTTTTCTTCCCGTACTCATCCTCTTTTGACGCGCTACAAAACAAAAATCTGACCCAAGTTCATGTAAGAAATCTGTTATATTATTGATGATTAAACTCTCTAAGTCTTCTTCAGATTGGTATTCTTTACCACCTATGAAATGAATGAAATATGGATCTTTAAAAACAAAATCTGCTGACATTTCATCTTGAGTCTGAAGTTTTGAAATCTGCGATTGGATTACGTTATCTGGTTGTTTACTTAATACCGTGCGTTCAAATAACATACTATCCATTTCCTTTTTAAGGGCACGAACACTCCAATTTTGTACTCGACACATTTCAGCATAAAAATTTCGTTTGAGTTCATTATCTATGGCACAAATCAATATAAAATGAGACCATGACAATTGTTTCGACAGTGTCGAAATAATTGTCTTATCCGGAAAAACTCTAAAAAATTTGACCATCCTAGACAGATTAATTTTCCCATAACCTCTGCCATAATGATGTGATAAACCATCAGAAATGTGCTTAATTACGTTCTCGCCATATTCTGCTCTTTGAAAGAGTAAAATTTCCTCATTGATTCTTTTACCAATAAACCACCAAAGTAGTACTTGAGTTGAATTGTATTCTCGAGCCACATGATTTCTAGCTTCTTCAATCATTTTACTAATATCATTAATTAGCATTTTAGAATCATCAAGACAGCTAATACCTTTTTGTGCAACCTTACTAAATTTCCCTGTCATGATGCCCTCCCTGCAGCGGCTTAAAATTTTTGAGTAATTGAGTGTTCAAAGATGAAACCTGATGAAATAACCGCTGACGTTTGCGATTGCGTACATATCACTTTATACCTCTTAAAAAAGCCGTCAATTTAATTTATTAACCCTCTTCATAGCTCCAGTCATGTATATGACACCACCCGGGGATTGACTTGATGCCTTTTAGTTAAATAATATACTTGACTTTTACATAAAATATCCCATATAAGTGAAATAATATTTAATTATGGAGTATTACTTATGTTTATAAAGCAACACAAAAAAGTTCTTTTTTCAGCGCTCGTCCTCTCTTTACTGACGAATTCAGCGTCTCCTGTTCAAGCCATGAATAATGGTACGGATGATAATCCTAGCCCTAGAATGACAAAGGCTAAACCAAAATCTGCAGCAGCAGTACCTGCAACAACAAAAAAGAAAGGACCACCTTCTAAAGGAAAGCAGAAAGGAGCCAAGGGAAAGCAGAAAGGAGCCAAATCAAAAAAAGCCAATGATGATGTTGATGCACTCCTCAATGCAGTTAACGATCCCAACTATAAGGGTCCCTTACTTCAGGAAGCTCCAAGACCAGCTGCTGTTCCTGCAACATCAAAAAAGAATGGTAAGTCAGCTAACCAACAAGCTGTCATCAAATCCCAGGACCAAATTGACGTTGAGGTCTGTGACGAAGCTCAACGTGTATATGATCTCATTAATGCTAAATGGGAATATGTACCTGAACAGGAGGAAGGAAAGATCGTCTCTAACGCCAAATTTTGGAAGGGAGAGTGGCTGCCATCAAGAGCTATCAAGGATGGTAAAATTTGCATAACAAATGTACCTACACTTATCTTTAAAGAAAGTTATGGGCAAATCTGCGAAGGTTTAGATGACCTTGTTCAAAACCATGCCTCTATGGAGTGTACTCTTGCTATGCAGGTTGTTCAGCATTTTTGCATTCGTAAAGTACTAGGAGATCAAACCTATAAATCTGCTGTAAGAGCCTGGTTTGCTCATCGACCAGCTGAGTGGAAAGATTCTGATTTTTTTAACGAATTTCCACGAGAATTTATGACACGTGTCAGTGGTGTACACGCTTCCCCTGGTTCATTTACGCATTTAACGAACGTTCCGGAGTACCGGATTTTCAAGTCCCATGGAAACGCAGGCGGAGATAATGTGTTTTGTTCAGCCCATAACTTTTTCCTCTGCTTTTACCCAGGTGATAAAGGCGATACCCTAGAGGGTTTTGAAAAGCATTATTTTGATGAATATATGAATCCAGAAGGTATGGATTGCGACGATAATACAGCGGATATATACCAACAATTAAGAACCCTTTATCAAGCAAATCCTCAAGGGTTCTATGAAGAGCGGAGACGCGAACAAGAAAAGATCGATTATCACGAATTTTTTGATGCTGATAAATTTAAAGCTTTGATTAAATCAAAACAGTGGGCTTTTAAATACGGGTTGTAAAGCCATCTCGCCTACTCATTCCTTACGTCAGAATATTCTGGATGTTGAGCTAGAAAATACTGAACGTAACTACAGCTCGGAATGACTTTAAAGTCGTTAGCCTTGGCATACTCAATAGCAGCTGTCACAACTGCTTCAGCAAGCTTTCGACCTCGAAGTTCCGGGGGTGTATAGGTGTGGTAATACTCAAGGGTTTTCCCATCGGGTAAGGGAGTATAGTCCATAAGACAGGTATGCCCTTCAACAAGAACGTAAAATCGATGTTTGTCTTTATCATGTTCAATAACCACAATGAATCACCCCCTGAATACTTACATTATACTACAAAATATGTTGTGGATCAAAGCGAATCGTTATGGTTTTCCATTGGTCATAACGATCAAGTGGCAATTTTAAAGGACTACACTTTGGATTCCGAACAGCCCGCAGTGCACTATCCGCAGCAGCTCTTCCAAAACCACTAGCGCCCCCGCTAGAGGCAACGATAACAGCCGTCCGAACAGTTGCATCGGGGTTCATTTCAACCCTTACATCAACATAAAGATCCTTCGCATCACGCGCGCCTGCAGGAACATTCCAGCACGCAGCAAGCTGTCTGCGAATTAAATCTAGCTCTGTAATAGATAATACTTCACTGACGTTATTTGCAGCATGATCCGCCATTGATGACTCATCTTGCTCAGGCTGGGTTTTGCCCTCTGAGGACGTTTCGGTCTTTTCAAGATTATTCAAAAGCGCGTTGAAATCTTTTTTCTTCTTCTTCGGCTTTTCTTTCTTCTTTTCCTTTTTCTTAGGTTTCTCCTTCGGCTTTTCCTTGGGCTTCTCTTTTGGTTTTTCCTTTTCTTTTTCAACAAGAGGTGCCAAGAGATCATCCATTGTCATCTCAGGCTCTGGTTTGGGATCTGGTTCAGGCTTGACCTCAGGCTCAGGCGTCTTCTCTACAACCGGTGTTGGCTTGGGAGGTTTAGGCTTTTCTTTAACTTCTTGCTGGGGTGCATCATCCTTTGGTTTAACCTTCAAGTCTGGGGCTTGAGTTAAATCAGCAATGTTCACAATCTCAATAGGAATGACAGGTGGTGGTTCAAGCTTACGGCGAAATAAATCAGGGAGTCCTATTAAAAGTAATAGAATCACAACACCGTGTAAAAACCCTGAGAGAATCGCGCCATCACGCATGGATCTACTTTCGCTTTTTAACCGGAGGGGTGGAGGGAAGCTCGGATAAAAGAGCAACCTTTGTATAACCTGCTGAGCTAACAGCACCCATCACTTCCATAACACGACCATAAGCAATACCCTTATCTCCTTTAACATAAATACGGGCTTCTGAATTTTCCCCCGTAATGGCCACAAGCCGAGGAATCAGAGCACCAATCTCAATGGGCGTTTCTTGAAGATAAATAATCCCCTTCGCGTCCACTGTAATGGTGAGCGGTTCATCTTTTTCGTTTATAATAGAGGCTTTTGTCTTCGGAAGATCAACAGGAACACCAACCGTAAGAAGCGGCGCTGTTACCATAAAGATCACCAATAACACCAACATCACGTCCACCATAGGCGTGACGTTAATGTCCGAATTAAGATGGGCCTTACGCCTTATTCCTTTCGTCCTTGGTTTAACGAGTGAAACAGCCATTTACCGTTCCTCATCCAGTTGACGGGAAATGATCGCCCCGAACTCGCTCGCAAAGGATTCAAGACGATTGCCATATCGATTCAAGTCCGATGAAATCTTGTTATAGGCAATCATCGCTGGAATAGCCGCAAGAAGACCGATTGCCGTTGCAAAAAGGGCTTCAGCAATACCAGGTGCAACAACAGCAAGGCTTGTGTTATTAGACGCTGCAATAGATTGGAAACTGTTCATAATTCCCCATACGGTTCCCAAAAGTCCAATGAAGGTTGCAGATGAGCCAAGGGACGCCAAAAAGCCAAGATACCGTTCAAGCTTATCCATCTCCCGGGAGACAGTGACTTGCATAGCTCGATCGATCCGTTCTTGAAGAGTCACCGCGGATCCGCTAGATCCAGACCTTTTCCATTCTCGCATCGCTGCTGCAAACACAGCACTCATGGGGTCTCGCGGTTGTGCTCCAATCCTTTCATAGAGAGTGTCAAGGGATCCCCCTGACCAAAAGGTATTCTCAAAACCATTGGCAGATATGAATAAGTTTTTAATGCGGAACGTCTTGCTAAAAATAATCGTCCAAGAAAAGAACGATCCAGCGATAAGTCCAAGGATGATCATCTTGACTACAAAGTCGGCTGACATAAAAAGACCCCACAAAGACAAGTCGTGGGTGACGACATTGGCTGCGACAGCGACGCCGCTAAGGTCAGGTAAGGTTGTTGCTTCAGGCATCTTTATTTCTCCACAGTGGATTCATAGGTTAACAGTAGTTGACGTAACTTCTCATCTAACTTCACGGGCTTGCCTTCTAAATTGATGCAAGCTAATACAACATCAAGAGTTGCAAGGACTTGTGACTCACAAATAATCTCTTGAATCATCTCAAGCTTTGCAAACCCAGGCTTTTTAAAGCGAGTTCTCACTTCTAATACATCATCTAGACGGGCAGGAGCAAGGCAATTTAACAAGCAAGATCTTACCACAAACATAACCCCTTGATCTTTCATCATTTTTGTTTGATTAAATCCGAAGTAACGTAACAGTTCTGTACGCCCTCTTTCTGCAAATTTTAAGTAATTTGCATAGTATACGATGCCACCTGCATCAGTATCTTCATAATAAACACGAAATAGTTGGGGGGGCGCTTGGGTCATTTAGTCCTCAAACAAAGGAAGAGTCGGTGCTTTTAGTCCTAAAGCTTCATAGGCCCGAGGGGTTAACATGCGTCCTCTTGGGGTTCTTTGAATATAACCCTGCTGCAAAAGATAAGGCTCTATCACATCTTCAAGCGTATCCTTTTGCTCTGCAAGGGCTGCAGCCAATGTTTCAAGTCCCACAGGACCTCCGCTAAAATGCTCAATAATATGCTTAAGATATCTGTGATCCATGGCATCTAAACCATGAGCATCTACCTCAAGATGGCTTAAGGCACGGTCAGCATTTAAGGCTGTAATTTGACTGTCCCCTTCAACAATCACAAAATCCCGAATCCGTCTCAGGAGACGCAGAGCAATACGGGGAGTCCCTCTTGACCTTTTGGCTATCTCCAGAGCTCCCTCCTCCGTCATTGGTGCCTGAAGAACATGCGCACCCCTTATCAATACATCCTTAAGCTCATCTGGTGTATAGAAAAGAAGCCGCACCGGTATACCAAACCGGTCTCTCAAGGGAGACGAAATAAGTCCCGTACGTGTCGTTGCCCCAACCAGGGTGAAGGGAGGCAAATCGATCTGAACAGAACGTGCTGCTGGACCCTCCCCAATCATGAGATCGAGTTTATAATCTTCCATAGCTGGATAGAGAATTTCCTCAACCGCTGGATTAAGACGATGAATTTCGTCAATAAAAAGAACGTCATATGCTTGTAGATTGGTGAGAAGGGCTGCGAGATCTCCAGCTCGAGCAATAACAGGCCCAGAGGTTGCTCGAAATCCTACTCCAAGCTCCCTAGCCATAATTTGAGCGAGTGTGGTTTTACCAAGGCCTGGGGGACCATAAAAGAGGACATGGTCCATGGCTTCTCGCCTTGTTTTGGCAGCTTCAATGAAGACTTTTAAATTCTTCCGAGCTTGAGCTTGTCCCACGAATTCACCCAGGTGAAGGGGCCTGAGGGATAGCTCAGCTGTATCGAGTTGGTTTTCTCCATTTATGAGACGAGCAGATTCTTGTGTCATGATGAAGTCCTGCACTTTAGCACCAAATCAACCCCACGGGCGTCATCCTCGCGAATGCGGGGATCCAGGACAACAACTTCATTCCGTAGGAATGTTGGGATTTCATTGCTTACCCAATGATTTGCCCTGGATCCCTGCATTCGCGAGGATGACGCCCAGGGGTAAGGTATGTTGCTAGTTCTGCATAAGTTCCTCATGTACCACTCCTGGCAAGATGGCTCAGACCTGATCGAATCAATTCATTCAATGGCGCATCTTCTCCTATCTGTTGCTGAGCTTTAGCCACAGCTGTTACAGCCTCAATACGCTTATATCCAAGGTTCATCAGGGCTGACACAGCCTCCTCACTTGAGGGTCCAATACCAAATGATTGAGGATTCATATTACTTGCAAATCCAATTCCAGATGGCACCTTTTCTTTCAGTTCTGAGAGGATTCGGCTTGCAAGCTTAGGACCCACACCATCCGCTCTTGTGAGCATAGCTTTATCTTGATGGACAATCGCTTGATAAACATCTGCTGGACTGAGTGCTGAAAGCAAGGAAAGTCCCATGCGCATCCCAACCCCTTGAACTGTTGTGAGTAATTTAAAGCAATCTTGTTCATCACTTGAGCCAAATCCAAAGAGCTGCAAGCTCTCGGCGCGCATAACTGTTTCAATATAAAGAACAGCTCTTTCTCCACTCCCTCCAATAGAAGCAAGGGTTCGACTTGAGCATGATACGTAATATCCAACTCCACCCACATCGATAATCAGAAAGGTATCTCCAATAGTATCGATAATACCTGTTAATTTTGCGATCATAGAGCAGCCCTCACTTGCTGTTGAAACGTCCGGTAGTGGGCATGGCATATGGCAACAGCCAATGCATCTGCAGCATCCTTAGTGACGCCACCTGCTTTAGGAAGGAGTTGTCCTACCATCATGGCGACCTGCGACTTATCTGCGTGTCCAACTCCGACAACACTTTTCTTAACCTTATTAGCAGAATATTCTCCCACAATGAGACCGGCGTGAGCAGGAGCCAATAAAACAACACCTCTCGCCGTTCCAAGTTTAAGAGCAGACAAGGGGTTTTGGTTCACGAAGGTCTCCTCAACAGCGGCTTCATGGGGTTCATAAAGCTGGATAATATCAACAAGCTGAGTATAGAGACTGTTGAGCCGTCTGGGAAGATCTTCTCCCTCATCTGATTTCACCACACCATGTTTCACGTGAAACAATTTTGATCCCTCTACATCAATAATACCCCATCCCGTTATGCGAAGACCAGGATCAAGACCAAGGATACGGGTAACGGTCATTCCCTCTCACTCCTTTGCAATCTTCTCCATAACCTCATCGGATACCTCAAAATTCGCAAACACAGACTGAACGTCATCATTATCCTCTAGCACATCAATAAGCTTCATCAAGGTTGTTGCTTTTTCCTCATCAAGAGACGTTGTTGTCTGAGGCTTCCAGATGAGCTCCGCACTTTCCGGATCTCCAAACTGGAGAATGAGTTCATCACGTACCTTTGTAAATCCTTCAAGCGTACACTCAACTTCAAACCCCTTATCGGTAGTTTCAATGTTATCGGCTCCGGCTTCAAGAGCGGCTTCAAATAAAGCATCATAAGTAATTTTCCCAGCAGGGTATTGAATCACGCCCACACGATCAAACATAAAGCTCACGCTGTTCGTCTCCCCAAGGTTTCCACCATATTTGGTAAAAGCGGCCCTCACCTCCCCCGCTGTTCTGTTACGGTTATCAGTTAGGGCTTCAACAATAACAGCCACACCCGCGGGACCATAGCCTTCATAACGAACCTCAACATAATCCGTTGCATCTTCTCCCCCTGCGCCTCTCTTGATAGCTCGTTCCATCGTATCTTTGGGCATATTTGACGCTCGTGCTGAGATAATCGCTTGTCTCAGACGAGGGTTCGAATCTGGATCAGGTCCAATGCGAGCGGATGTTGTCAATTCCCGAATGATCTTTGTGAACACTTTGGCACGCTTTTTGTCCTGCGCACCTTTTCTATGCATAATATTTTTAAACTGCGAATGTCCGGCCATATGATCCTCTGATCTGGTTAAAAGTGTTAAAATAAATTATGTTGGTTAGATGAGAAGCGCAACCCCCTCTATACTATGGCTCCGACAAGATTTAAGACTTGAGGATAATCCTGCTCTCCGAGAGGCCTCTCAGAAACCATTTTTTGCCCTCTTTATAAGGGATATAAATGACCCTCATCAACCTATGGGAGCCTCTCTTTGGTGGCTCCATCACTCGTTAAATGCGCTTAGAGCCTCATTCAAAAAGCGGGGTATCCCCCTTATTTTTAGACAAGGAGATCCCCTTCACGTTCTTCAAGATCTGATCCAAGAAACGGGAGCTTCAAGCATCTACTGGAACCGATGTTACGAGCCTTATGCCATTGAAAGAGATAAGAAGATCAAAGCTTTTCTCAAAGACCAAGGGATTACCTGTCAAAGTTTTAATAGCTCTCTATTGTCAGAGCCTTGGGAGATTGGAAAGTCTTACAAAGTCTTTACACCCTTTTGGAAAACTCTTCAGACCCTCTCTATTCCTGTACCTTTACCCATTCCACAAATGAAAGGATGGAGGGGAAAACTCATAACTGATGACCTGAGCGACTGGCATCTCCTCCCTCAAAACTGGGGCGAGGGATTTAAAACCCTTTGGAAACCTGGTGAAAAAGGAGCTCATCAAAAACTTGAGCATTTCCTTAAAGAGGGAATCAATACTTATTCTCAACAACGTGATATCCCTAGCAAATACGGAACCTCCCGCCTTTCTCCCCATCTTCATTGGGGTGAATTGAGTGTGAGAAAGATCTGGCATTTAGTCATGAAAACACAGGGTCCCATTGGGCTTCCTTTCTTACGCGAACTCGGATGGAGAGAATTTTCGAACCATCTTCTTTATCAATTTCCCCATCTTCCTGAAAAACCTTTAAAAACCATATTTAACAATTTCACGTGGGATCAAAATCCTGAAGGGTTAAAAGCTTGGCAAAAGGGTTTGACCGGTTATCCTCTCGTTGATGCAGGCATGCGCGAGCTTTGGCACACAGGTTGGATGCACAACCGTATCCGCATGGTTGTGGCTTCTTTCCTTGTGAAAGACCTCCTTCTTCCTTGGCAGACAGGGGAAGCCTGGTTTTGGGAGACTTTGCTTGATGCGGATCTCGCAAATAATTCTGTGAATTGGCAGTGGGTGGCTGGATGCGGGGCCGATGCAGCGCCTTTCTTCCGGATTTTTAACCCCATCATTCAAAGTGAAAAGTTTGACCCAAAAGGTGAATATATTAAGAAGTGGGTACCTGAGCTTGCACGCCTTGATCCTCCATACCTTCATACACCCTGGTTGGCTCAACCATACATTCTTGATAATGCTGGCATTGAATTAGGTAAAACATATCCTTACCCTTTGGTAGATCACAAAAAGTCAAGACAAAGAGCCCTCTCCAAATTCCGTGCTCTTAAATAAACTTTTTTCATATTGTTTTTTTTGTTGAAAAAAAATATAATCGAGTTGAAAAAAATAATTATTAAATTTCAAGGAGTTATATTATGAAAATAGTTTATCGTTCTCTCATTTTTATCGGTCTTTTAATTACATGTTTATCTCCCGTAAATGCAAATGAAGACGCAAAGGAATTTTGTAAGGCTCTTAAAAATTATCTTCCCAAGTCTGGACTTAGCTCTCATCAAAGAGATCACGTATTGAAGTTAGCTGACACCCAGCCGGAAAATGTCCACATTTACTTCAATAATATTGAGTTCCCAACTCAGTTAGAAGATAACTTGATTCAAGATCCTAAAGTTATATCCGGTCTATTTGATAAAACGTATGATTCCATCGCTGAATCAAATCCTACTGATTTTGGCTTGATACGAAATGCAGCAGTTAGAAAAAAATATTCATCTCAACTTAAAGAAGGAAATTCATTGATTTTTGGAATCTATTTACTTTCTTTAGCATCAGATGCTGAAGACAAGAAATTTCCGTCCTCACCTCTTAACTAAACTCCCATAAGGGACGCCCCATTTGTCTTGAGCCACTTTCTGTGGGTCTTATAAGTGGGGCATATCGCTTCCACCACTTTCCAAAATTCTTTACTATGGTTCATGTGCAAGAGATGTGCTACCTCATGAGCACAAACATAATACGCGACTTCAGGGGGAGCAAAGATGAGTCTCCAGTTTAACGTAATCGTTCTTTGTGACGAGCAACTCCCCCAGCGACTCTTTGTATCTTTAAAAGTTACTTTTTCAACAGACAATCCTAGCGTTTGAGCCATAGTCTCAACGATAGGTCTCAGATGTTCCGATGCCGTTTCCTTTAGTAATAAATGAAGACTTTTCTTCGTCATTTGATTCGGTAACCTCAAAGTTTGACTTTGGTGACAAAGAATTGGTTTCCTCCTTAATGGATCCGTGAGACACGTATATTTGGCCCCATGTAAACGCACACAAGATCCAGGATATATCGTAACACCATTAGTTTGTTTTTGGAGTTGTGTTGAAACCCATGGAACACACCGCCTTAAAAAATCTTGAATTTGCGATTCATAGACACGAGGAGGAAGCGTTAAAATAAGCATCTTCTCTTTTGATGACATTCTGAGCGAAAGGCGCTTTGACCTAGGATTAGGCTTATATTTCAATAGAATATCAAAATCCCCATAAGGATAGGGGATTGGTGAATTCTCTCTGAGATCATCCCCGCCCCTCCCTCTGGCGTCATCCCCGCGAAAGCGGGGATCCACCTTTAATCTGTTCTTAAAAAGATTTATTATATTCATCAAAATAATTCCGTAAAACAAACTTTCACTTTCACAAGATCCCTGCTTTCGCAGGGATGACGCCCCAGGGTTAGGAACTTTTCAGACTAACCAGAGTTAAGCGTATGTATAACCTTTTCCTGGCCAAATAGGTAGAGAAGAAGCCTTGCGGCTTGTCCCTGAGGAGACTGAAGCTTCGGATCTTCCTTCAGCAATGTCTTCGCAGCACTATAGGCCTTCTCAAGTAAATAGCCACAGTTGAGCGGATCTGCAAGTCTGTAAGATGGAAGTCCACTTTGTTTCGTGCCCAAGATGTCACCACCACCCCGTAGTCTCAAGTCTTCTTCTGCTATTTTGAAACCATCTTCTGTTTCTTTCATGACTTGAAGGCGTCTCTTCCCGACCTCGGAAATGGGATACCCATAAAGAAGTAAACAGTGAGACTCTTTATCCCCTCGTCCTACACGACCCCTCAATTGATGCAGTTGGGCGAGACCAAACCGTTCCGCATGCTCAATGACCATCACACTTGCATCTTTCACATCAACCCCAACTTCAATCACCGTCGTGGCAACGAGAATTTGACAAGATCCATCTTTGAATGACTCCATAACAGATTGTTTTTCTTCACTCTTTTGACGTCCATGAACCAGACCGACTTTACCATCCCCAAATAGCTCTTTGAGATGCGCGTACCTTTCCTCAGCCGCTGCAAGATCTAAAGTCTCCGATTCTTCAACCAAAGGACATACCCAATAGATCTTTTCTCCCTTAGCCACCAGACGTTTAAGACCCTCACAAACCTCATTCAAATGCTTGAGACCCATCACGCGTGTCGCAATCGGTTTACGCCCCTGAGGTTTATCTGGAATGCGTGAAACTTCAAGATCTCCATAAGCTGTCAAGCGAAGTGTTCTCGGGATAGGTGTTGCCGTCATCACAAGCACATCCACGGCTTTTCCTTTTTCAGTAAGATTGAGGCGTTGTTCAACCCCAAACCGATGTTGCTCATCGATTACGACAAGTCCTAGATTTGCAAACTGCACCCCTTCTTGAAGCAAAGCATGGGTACCGACCACAAGCTGGATCTTCCCTGAAGCCAAGTCTTCGTAAACCTCAGATTTCTTCTTTTGTTTTGACGTTAACAAACCCACCTGAATTCCAACTTGCTCAGCCAAAAGCTTGATTGTTTCAGCATGCTGGATGGCTAAGATTTCTGTGGGAACCAAAAGGGCCGCTTGAAACCCAGCTTCAATGGCGTGAGCCATCGCAAGAAGTGCCACAAGGGTTTTCCCCGATCCTACATCTCCCTGAAGCAAACGCACCATTCGCGATGGCGCGGATAAGTCAGATTCAATCTCACTCAGAGCTTGTGTTTGTCCAGGCGTCAATGGATGGCCAAAAGCCTTGAGAATCTTCACCTTGAGATCTCCTTTTGAAACAATTGATTTCCCTAGAGGATGAAGGCGTCTTACGATACCCAATGAGAGTTGATCGGCAAACAATTCATCAAAAGCAAGCCTTTCGCGAGCGGGATGAAGTGGGTTTAAGTCCCCCGTTTCTTGAGGGGCATGGGCCTTATCAATTGCCTGCTTCCAAGTCGGCCAAGAAGCACCAATCTCAGAAGGAATCCACTCCGGCAAATTTGGAGCTCTTTGCACAGCCATGCTCGCCACTTTTTGCGCCTGACTCTGGAAGAGTCCTGCTGTTAAGGGATAGATCGGGCTAAACTTTTGCCAGGAACTTGCAAACTCTGCAGGGACAATCTTCTCAGGATGGGCCATATTCCAATAGCCTTTGAATCGCTCAAGCGTTCCACACACCAGTCTCTTTTGACCAACGGGGAGTCTGGATTCAACAATCTTAGGGTCTCCTTTAAAAAAAGTAATGCCAAGGATCGTTCCATCGACTTCACAGACCACTTTCATGGGTCCCGCAAATTTACGAGCCGGAACCTCATGTGCCAAGATATCCACAACAAGTGCAATGGGTTCTCCTGGTAAACAGCCATTCAGCGATTTTTTGAGAGGGAAGTAAGCAATATCTACCGGCAAATGCCAAAGCATATCCACAACTCTTTCGCGCTCCAGTCGCTTTAGATTCTTGGCAATGCTGGGCCCCACACCCTTAAGATTTTCAAGGGAGGCGTAAAGCGGAAAAAGGATTTCAGGCCTGGTATTATTCATGAGGGTAGTATAACAGCGGGTAGAAAAATGCCTATGGTTTGTTTAAGGAATTTTTTTATTTCCAAATCCAAATTTTTAATTTAAAAGAGTTGCATGAATATTATAAATGATCAGTTTCGCAAAGTTTTGGGGCAGTTCCCAACAGGTGTCGCCGTAATCACAACCACGAATGAATCAGGGGAAGATGTGGGAATTACGATTAGTTCATTTACATCTTTGTCATTGAATCCCCATCAAATACTCTTTTGTCTGTCGAAGAATTCTACTTTATGGTCCTCATTTAAAAATACAAAATGTTTTGCTGTAAATATTTTAAATGCAGATCAATCTTATGTATCAGATTGTTTTGCAAAAAGAGCCCCTTTGGACTGGAGTAAAATGAAAATTGAACGTCATGCCCCTTCAGGTTGCATTCTTTTAACAGAAGCACTGGGTCATGTTATCTGCGATAAAGGATCCGTCTTTGATGGGGGAGATCATGACATTATCATTGGTTTAGTGACGGATCTCCTTGCAAACCCCCATACCACACCCCTCATCCGCCACCGAGGAGAGTACATGACAACAGAAGGGCTTTTAATCAAGGAATCATCATTGCGAGCCTAACGAAGCAGTGAAGTCTTAGCGTTAAATCTTTACGCCACCTCTCTCCCATGGTAAGAAAAACCCATGCAAGAAAAAGACTTAAAAACACTTCTTTCTATTTATAGGGATGCTGGTGTTGATGAAATAACAACTCCAACTTCCCGCAATCGCTTTAAAGAGGTTGCGGATACCCTCGAACTCCCACAGCTTCCTAAGGTTGAACCTCGTGTTGCCCCTCTCATTTCTCCGAAGCAAGCAACCTCCACAGCGAGTGCTTCCGCAAGTTCTGCAAAGTCTTTAGAAGAACTCCGAGCGGCCCTTACAAGTTTCGAAGGCTGTGCACTCAAATATACAGCCACCAATTTGGTCTTTGGAGACGGTAATCCAAAGGCAAAAGTCATGCTGATCGGTGAAGCCCCAGGGGCAGATGAAGATCGCCTCGGTCTTCCTTTCGTGGGACAAAGTGGGCAGCTTCTGGATAAAATGTTTTCCTTTATTGGCCTCACCCGTCAAAACTTTTATATCACCAATATCATCCCCTGGCGTCCTCCGGGAAACCGTCAACCCACGCCAGCTGAAGCCGACGCCTGCTTACCTTTTGTGAAGCGCCACATTGATCTGGTGAGCCCCGATTTTCTCATCCTTGTGGGGGGAACAGCTGCGAAAACACTGCTCGGGGGAAGTGACGGCATCGTCCGACTTCGTGGTTCCTGGCGCGACTATACATCAGAAGCGGGCAAGAAAATGAAGACTATTGCCATCTTCCACCCTGCCTACCTTCTCCGTTCACCAGGACAAAAGAGGGAAGTCTGGATGGACCTTATCAAAATCAAGCATTCGTTGATCGATGCAGGGATGGAGTTATAAAAAACTCCTTGCCATCTCCCCCACTTCGTTTGCTATAAGAAGGGTGAGGGGTTGGGTGTGGATGCATGACTTGCCAACTCGGTCAGGTCCGGAAGGAAGCAGCCGTCGTAAGACCCATGTAGGTCACGGCTCAGCCCCTCACTGTTAAAGGATATATTATTTGGAACCCGCACTTAAACTTGAACCCATAGATTTTCCTTCTCCTTCTGAGGAAGAAGGATACCGTGTACTTGCCCGTAAATACCGCCCAACAAAACTGAGTGAAGTCATCGGCCAGGATTTCCTTGTGGAAATTCTAAGGCGGGGTATTGAAGGGGGACGCCTGGCCCACGCCTTTATCCTCACGGGAATCAGAGGAACAGGGAAAACCACAACAGCCCGCATTATTGCCCGTTCCTTAAACTGTTTGATAGGCCCCACACCTGAACCTTGCGGTAACTGTATGCCCTGTCGTGCCATCGCCGGTGACAGGTCTATGGATGTGATCGAGATAGACGCAGCCAGCCGAACGAGTGTGGAAGACATACGGGAGATTATTGAAGCTGCCCGCTATAAAGCCACATCCTCAAGATTCAAAATCTACATAATTGACGAAGTTCACATGCTCTCGAAAAGCGCTTTTAACGCGCTTCTTAAGACCTTGGAAGAACCACCCGCCCACGTTAAGTTCATCTTTGCGACAACCGAAATTCAGAAGGTTCCCGCGACAATTCTCTCCCGGTGTGTGCGTTTTGATTTGAAACGGATTGAAGCCGCAACGCTTGCTGCCTACTTCAAGACCTTATGTAATCGGGAAAATATTGGGTATGAAGATGAAGCCATCGCCTTAATTGCAAAGGCAGCTGAGGGTTCGGCACGCGATGGCCTCTCCCTCCTTGACCAAGCCATAACTTTTGGTGTGTCAGGAGTCACAACGGCTCAGGTTAGAGAAATGCTGGGTTTATCTGATCAAAGCCTTGTTCTCGATCTTTTTGAGACGTTAATGCAAGGCGATATTAAAGCATCTCTGGAAAAACTTAGATATTTCTATCAGGAAGGCGCCGATCCTCAACTCCTAATTGAAGATCTCTTGGATCTGACCCATTTCCTCCACTGCGTGAAAATTAACCCTGAAATGAGTCAAGACGTAACGATTTCGGCCGAAAAGCAAGAGAAGATCAAAGCTTTAGCTGAGTCCCTTTCTATCCCCACCTTAACCAAGGTGTGGCAAATTCTTCTCAAAGGATTTGAAGAAACCAGACGCGCCCCTAGTCCTCAAAAAGCTTTGGAAGTCCTCATCATCCGTTTGGCCCACCTGTCTCCCCTTCCGAATGTGCATGAGTTACTCGAAGGTTTTTCGCCAGACGCAAAAAAAAAGTCCTGAATAAGCCTCAAACTTCTCTTTCTTCCTACGGTGATCTCGTTGAGTGGGTGAGCCAGGAACGAGAGGGCATTCTTCATGGTCATCTTGTGTATGATACCCACCTTATTACCTTTGCCCCTGGAAACATAACCCTTCGTTTAACCTCGAGAGCATCCAAGGATCTTCCTCAAAAACTCGCAGCTTTGCTTAAAATGAAACGGGGAGAAGACTGGACGATTGCAATTTCCGATGAAATCGGTCACCCTACACTCCATGAAAAAGCACAGAGTATTCTTGAAAAGCGTCGGGCTGAAATTTTAGAGACACCCATCGTCAAGTTATTGACAGACGCTTTTCCAGGAACCACTCTTGTTCATATTGAAGACAGACCCGAAGGATTTCAAGAATTCGGGTAGGCAAGCAAGTGGTGAGCCCGATGAGTGTACTGTAGTACATGACAGAGGGCGAATCCCGAAGTTTAACGACCCCGAAACTTGAAAGGCGAAGGGTATACATAAGGAGATAAAGATGTTTGGCAATATCGGTGAAATGATGAAGCAAGCCAAGAAAATGCAAACCATGATGGCAGAAGTTGATAAAGCCTTGGCCTTGCTTGAAATTGAAGGAGCTGCCAGTGGTGGACTTGTGAAAGCTACGGTTGATGGGAAAGGTAATATCAAGGGCGTAAAAATTGACCCTTCCTTGCTAGATCCTCAAGAGGTTGAAGTCCTTGAAGACTTGGTGACAGCCGCATTGCGGGACGCCCAGGCAAAGGCTGAGGAAAAATCAACTCAAGAAATGAATAAAGTCACCGGTGGCTTGAAACTCCCCGGCGGCTTAAAGTTCTAAATGATCAGTGACGAGCTCAAAACCCTCATTCAACTGCTTTCGAAACTGCCAGGTCTGGGGCCCAGGTCCGGTAAGCGAGTGGCCTTACACTTGCTTCAAAACCGAAATACGACCTTGAATGCTCTTGAACGCTCCCTCGGAGAGGTGCGGCAAAAAGTCAAGGATTGTCAGGTGTGTGGAAACTTGGATTCGGAGGATCCTTGTGCCTTGTGCCAAGACCCACGTCGGGACCCTTCTGTGATCTGTGTTGTTGAAAGCGTGGCTGACCTTTGGGCTCTTGAGCGAACCGCCTCTTTTAAAGGGCATTATCACGTTCTCGGAGGTGTCCTCTCAGCTATGGACGGTGTGGGACCGGAAGATATTCGGCTCGCGGGCCTCTTGAGGCGCTGCGGAACTCAAGGTGTTCATGAGATTATCCTGGCTCTTAACGCAACCGTTGAAGGGCAAACAACAAGTCATTACGTGACCGAACGCCTGAAAGACATTGGTCTTTCCCATATCTCAAGTCTAGCACGGGGTGTTCCTGTCGGGGGAGAATTGGATTATCTTGATGAGGGCACGCTTTCCGCGGCCCTTCTCTCAAGACGGGAAATTTAAAGTCCAAGTTCCTTGAAACGGCCTTGGAATTTCGCGAGCTGTCCACCGGAGTCAAGCAGACGGTGAACACCTGTCCAAGCCGGATGTGACTTTGGGTCAATATCTAAGCGAAGGGTATCGCCAGCTTTTCCCCAGGTTGAACGGGTTTTAAACTCAGTCCCATCAGTCATCACAACAGTGATTTCATGATAATCAGGGTGAATATCTTTCTTCATAACTCAAATCTCCTATATCTGGTGAGATATATAGATAAATAATGTGAGAATGTCTAGCATAAATCATGGATCCCCGCTTTCACGGGGATGACGCCGGTGGAAAAAGGGTTAGAACGACCCAGGAGCTGGATTTAATGTCCTGAAGCCCGTGGCATTCACTTCAATCACAGCAAGCCCTCTTTCGTTCAATCCTTGAGGTGTCAAACGGAACAGACCATCAATCCCAGCGAATCCTTGATCATTCGTTAAGTTTTGTGGTGTATATCCCCTCTCTGATAGAGCTACAGCCAGTGCGGTTGCATCATAAGCAATCGTTGCAAGACGAGGGGGCGTTTTCCCATAAGCTTCCCGATATCGATTCTCAAAATTTTGACGCTCGAGAGTGTCAGTTGATGCAAAGACAGATCCATGAAGACCTGTGATTGAGCGGGTTTCAGGAGTGTCCCATTGGCCACTTCCTAATACCTTTACAGACAATTGTGGCTGAAGGAGAGTCACGAGATAGGTCAAGTTCTCTCCCCCTTCAGGAATAAGAATTGCATTCACACCCTTTGACTTATAGTTAGCCATTTCTTCAATGATACGGGCATTTCCAGGATTTCCTTCCAGTAAGTCACTGCGAACATAATGGGTAATTCCAACCAGTTGAACAGAACCATTCGCTGAAAGATTCCTGAGGGTTTGATCCACGAGTCGTCCATAGCTATCTTCAGGAGTAAAAGCAGCAATTCTTGTAAGGCCAGTTTCCTTAGCATGCTTTACAACCGTTTCAATTTGCTGAGAAGGAAGGAAGCCAAGTATATATGTTCCATTCCCTGCAATACTATGATCCGTTGAAAAGCTAACGACAGATACATTTCGTGCACGCGCAATAGGTTTAATGGCTTGAACTTCACCGGCAAAGATAGGCCCAAGAATCAGTTCAGCTCCTTGGTCCAAAGCTTTTTGAGCGGCTTTCTGTACCCCACCACTGGTGTCTTGAGGAACAATCGTCACATTCGAAGCTCCTGCTTCAAATAAAGCCATCTCTGAAGCGTGAAGCATACCCTGTCCCAACTCTGACTGGGGACCCGTTAGAGGTAATAGTAATCCTATTTTATGGGTTTTAGGCCCCTTTGGTTCTTCTGGTTTTAGAGGAGCGGCTTTAACAGGAGGCGTTGTTTGTTTAGGAGCAGGTGGGGGCGGTGTAACTTCTGGTTGTGATTTGTGACCACATGAAGATAGGACAAATGCCGCAAGTCCAACCATCATTAACTTCAATGCTCTTATCTTCATTTTAACCCCATATGCGTGTTACGGTTTCTTCTTACACTTATTCTTAGTCAGGAGTAAATAAGTATGAATGATCATTTCAAGAAACTCTTAAAGATTGGTTAAATGTTGACACTCAGAAGATCTTCGTGAAACTAATCTGATTAATATAATCCAACTGGCGTTATCCCTACCCCTTTGGCGTCATCCCCGCGAATGCGGGGATCCAGGGTAAACAACTATTGCGTAAGCAATACAACGTCTTTATGAATAAAAGATATTATTCCATTCCTTCGGAATGAAATTCTGGCCCTGGATCCCCGCATTCGCGAGGATGACGCCCGTTGGGTAAGACTTTAATGTATAATTGATAGGGACATCTTATCTATGCTTTATCTCGTTGCCACACCGATAGGAAATTTAAAGGACATCACTTTGAGAGCCTTGGAAACTTTGAAAGAGGTTGATGTGATTGTCTGCGAAGACAAGCGTGTCTCTTCAAAGCTTTTAAATCATTACGGTATCTCCAAGCCCCTTCTGTCCTATCATGACCATAATGGGGATCAAGCCCGACCCAAAATCCTAAACCATCTCAAGGAAAATAAGAAGATTGCTTATATTACGGATGGGGGTTTACCCCTTATTTCAGACCCGGGATATAAGCTTGTTGTGGCTTGTCAAACGGAAGGCTTATCCTACACGGTCATTCCTGGCCCTTCAGCATCGTTGATGGCGCTGTGTCTTTCTGGTCTTCCACCTGATCGATTTACTTTTTGTGGATTCCTCCCTCAGAAAACAGCCGCTCGAAAGAAAGCTCTTCAAGAGGTTAAGGATATACCTGGAACTCTTATTTTCTTTGAATCTCCTAACCGTTTAGTTGCCTTCTTAAATGATTGCTCATCCGTTTTAGGAGATCGAAAGGCTTCTGTTTCACGAGAAATGACAAAGTTATATGAGGAAACACAAACGGCCCACCTTTCTCAATTAATCACCCTCTTCACAAACAGAACTCCTAAAGGTGAAATTGTCATTGTCATTGAGGGAGCATCAGAAGAAAAGGAAAGGAAAGATGTGGATATTGAAACACACTTGCAAAATGCATTAAAGACGTATTCCATGAAGGAAGCCGTCGAGATTGTTTCTCAGTCATTCGGCCTTTCAAAAAGGGAGGTTTACACACGTGCACTCCACCTTAAAAAGACAAAAGGCTCAGATTAAGGGCCATCGCGCAGAGTGGTTCACCAGCCTCTATCTTAAATGCAAAGGGTACGAGGTTCTTGAAAGGCGCTATAAAACACCTGTAGGTGAAATTGATATCTTGGCACGCACGAAAGAATACCTGATAGCTGTTGAAGTCAAAAGACGGAATTCTTTTGAAGAGGCGGCCTATGCCGTAACATTTTCGCAAAAGAAAAGAATCGAAAATGCCCTTTTGTATTATTTGTCACGACACCCCTCTCCCCTTTTTCTACGATTTGATGTAGTTTTGATTGCTCCCATGAGGTGGCCATGTCATATTCAAGGAGCTTGGAACCCCTGACCTATGGAGATAGCTTGTGTTAAAAAAATCTATTATTTTTATGCCGTTCATTCTAACCGCTTGCGGTCCGGCAATTGTTGGAGGAATTGGAACTGTTGGATTTAGTGCCGTTGAAGACAGAGGTTTAAGTGGGGTTACAAGTGATCAAGTCTTACGCATCAAACTCAATAATGTTATCGGTGAACAACTTCCCACCTTTGATGATTATGAACTCACAGTTTATAAGGGACGCGTACTCATTACAGGTATTGCGGGAACACCGCAAATGAAAGCTGATATTGTCAGAGTTGTAAAAGGCACAGAAGGGGTTTGTGAGGTTATTGATGGCTTAAATATTAAAGGCCAAGACGGATTTGCGGAATATACACGAGATGGCTGGATGACAACAAAACTTAAGGCTACTCTTTATTCTGATGACAATATCTATGCCCCAAATTACCTCATTCGAACATTTGATAAAGTCATTTATGTCTTTGGAACAGCCTCATCTCCAATTGAAAGAGATAAGGTTCTTGGATATGCAAAAGAAATCTCAGGCGTGAAGAGAGTCGTTAACCTTATTGATGTGAAGAAGTAAAACATCTAAAATTTTAATAAAATTTAAATTAAAATAAATCATTTTCTCATCTATTTATCTATTCACAAACATTCCTTTATTATGTTTGTAAAACCACACAATTTTATACATATCATCACAAGTATTAATTTTTGTGTGGTTTATTGGTTTTGTTTAAAAGATTATATCATTCATTCATTGTTGTTTTATTATCAACACAACTTGCATCGGCTACGTCGCCGAATGGTAAAGGTGTGGAGTCTAGCTATACCCCTGAAACCCGGGTAAAGCGTTTATTCTCACCTATCCGCCGACAGATCCTCACAGAAAAGCACAATAATGGTGGACAGGTTCATTCTGACTTCATTCGAAAACTACATTCAAAAGAGACTCTTGAATCCTATTACACAGAACATGAAGTCTGCGGAAAAATTGTTTATCAAAGAGATGACCGGATTGATCCTCATGCCATGGTTTTAAATAAAAATGGAACATGGGAGACGAATCTGGATCGTATGACTCGCGGACTTTGCCCTATTGCCGAAAAGGGCATTCATAAAGCTGGAGAAGATCTCACAAACAATCAGATCAGAAAAAAACAAAAACAATACCGCATAGAGCTTCAACATGTGACTCAAAAGGATACGGGTCTGGCGGATGATCCCATTCTTGAGATGTGCCATGTTGACCATATGGGAAAGAATGCCCGCGTAGCTTGGAGGAATAATCCAGATTCAGGGGATTTTGAAATTATTGCCTCAAGCCTCTCAAAAGAAGAAGCTCAAAAATACGTGGAAGGGGACACTGATTTTTCTATTGATACAAATATCCTTCACTTTAGGCACGGTAAGTCATTAATTAATAGAATAAAATTTGCGACTTGGCGCAAAGACTATTGGAAGGCCCGTGCGAAAGACTTTGAGCAAAACGCAGTAAAGTCAGTTGCTAGAGTTCTCAATTTTGACCACTAAAATGTTTCACGTGAAACATTTTTCACTTCTCAAGCTTAGGTGCCGATAGATTAGGCTTTTCTGTTGAGAATGGCTTTGGCGGAGGGTTGGCCTTTATAATGGCAAGAACCTCATCAATTCCCCGATCAAGTTGAGGATCCCTTCCCTTTTCATAATCTTGAGGTGTAATTTCAACCTCAATATCCGGATCTACGCCGTAGTTTTCAACACCCCAACCCACATCATTGAACCAGAAAGAAAATTCTGGTTGGGTCGTTCCCCCTCCATCAACAAGGCCGTGACGGAACCAAATCCCAATAACGCCCCCCCAAGTACGTTTTCCAATCAGAGGCCCCAGCTTGAGCATCTTAAAACTATGGGAAAAGATATCCCCATCCGATCCTGCATATTCGTTTGTAAGAGCTACCATTGGTCCCATGGGTGATTCTTGAGGATAGGGAACAGAGCCATACCACCGGGTGATATCATAGCCAAGTCGACGTCGACTGAGCTTTTCAAGAAGAAGTCCTGAAACGTTTCCTCCCCCATTAAAGCGCACATCAATAATTAAACCTTCCCGATCATATTCGGCAAGGAAACCCCTATGGAATTCAGCGAATCCGCGAACTTGCATATCAGGAATATGAACATACCCAATGCGTCCCTTTGTTTTTTCATGAACATAAGCCCGATTCTTTTCAACCCAGTCCCTATAGCGAGCTGGGACTTGAAAACCAAGAGCTTTCACGGAAACGAGCTTTGGTGTACCTTTTCCTGATTTAACTAAGAGCGACACCGCATTCCCGGCTTGATTAACAAGTAGCTTTTCCGGTGATGTCAATCGATCTAATTTTTGACCACTCAGACTTAGAACCAGATCTCCCTCTGCAATACCCGTACCCGGAGAAGTTAAGGGAGATGTGAGAGACGGATTCCACCGATCCCCTTTTGCTATATTTGAGATTCGGTAAGCTTTTTGATTTGAATCATATATGAAATCTGCCCCTAAATCTCCAATCGGATAATGTGAAGGCTGCCTGAGATCGCCCCCAAAAACGTAAGCATGTGAGGTTCCGAGCTCCCCATGCATATCAGAGATAAGGTCTGAGAGTTCTCCTCTTGTTGCGATCCGATCTAAAAGAGGACGGTACTTTTTATAGATATCATCCCAATTGACTTTGGACATATCTTCAGTCCAGAAGAACTCTTTTTGAAGACGCCACACTTCATCAAATATTTGCACCCATTCCTTGAAAGGATCGACTGAAACTTTAACCCGATTTAAGTCAATCCACCCTCCCTTCCGGTAGGATGGGTCATTATCCTGTGGTTTTTCACCAGCTTTAATCACACGAAGTTTCCGTGATCCATAATAGCAAAGAGTATGGCAATCCCCTGACAGAATAAAGGAAGAGACTTTAGAGACAATCGACTCTTCCTTTTGGGTAGCAAAATCATAAACCTCAATACTTCCTCGATGACTTCCTTCATCATCATCACTTCCCAAAGCACTTTGAAGAGGACGGGAAAGATACAATACCTTCCCAGGAATACCTCGGATCTGAGCATAATCGCCCTCAGCCACAGGAAACTCAAGGATACGATCCTCAATCCCCTTAAGATCAATTTTAATATCTTTTGTTTTCGAGTCTTGCTTATCTTTCTTAGCCTTTTCTTCTTGATCTTTAAGGACGGGTATAAAAGGTGAAGGCAATGTCTCATCGAGTACAATTAAATAGGGTTTAGTGCCTTTTGGAAAACCAAGTTCAAATTGAAGACTGTCATAAAAGGGGGAATAGGTTCTCTTTGAAAGAAAATAAATGTACTTTCCTTCAGGGTCAAAACTGGGTCCAAAATCCTCTCTCACAGGTCGAGTGATATGATGGGTCTTGAAGGTCTTGATCTCACAAAGTTTAATCCCGCGCAAACTTACAGAAAGACCCAAATCATAGACAACCCACTTACCATCTGGTGACCAATTCACCCCACTAATATCTCCAAAAGAACCTTTATCAATAAGCGTCAGCTTTTGAGTTTTAAGATGAATATGGAACAACTCACATCGGTGGTTTACAAAAACAGCTTCCTCTTTTGTGGGAGACGGCTTTATGGACAAAACTTTTCCTAAATCCATCTTTTTAAGGATTTTAGGTTCCTTTAGAGGATCTTGATCATGAACTTCAATGTAATCTTGACCATTACGATCACTCACAATCAGAAAGCGTTTATTATCAAATAACCAAGAGATATGGCGATACCGAATTCCTTCTCTTTCGCCCAATTGGCTCACAGCGCCTTCCCAATTTGCAAATGTGAAGGGACGACCACGCGTGATAACGGCTAAGTGGCTTCCTGTCTTATCCAAGGCATAATAGGATAAATAGGATGATGGGTCGGCAAATTTTCGAGCTTTTTGTGGATAGGATGAATTATACTCTATCTTAACCTTTTCAACAGCCTTCCCATTCAAAGAAAATGTATAGATGTCGGCTCCCGCTGAATAGGCAAATGTTGTTCCATCATGGGCAAGTCCCCGTGTAAAATAATCCTCATGAGAGGTATGACGTTTAAGGTCCGTTCCTTCAGGCGTACAGGAATAAATATTTCCATGGCCTTGATGATCGCTGGTAAAATAGATCCGATTCCCCACCCAAAGAGGTCTAAGCACGTTACCTTTCAAATTAAGGAGTTTTTGAAAATCACCATCCCCTTTTCGATCAATCCAGAGCTCACCTGCCGTACCTCCCCTATACCGTTTCCATGAGACATACCCATACCCATGACGTTGGATGACAGCTCCCTTACCACCCGGATTATAGGAAATAAAATTTGCAGGACCACAATTTAGCTTTTCAACATGACTTGTTTCCATATTAACTTTATAGAGGGATCTCAAACTAAAGGGATGGTTTTTTGTTGAAGCAAAAATGACCGTTTTTTTGTCATACCACCCAACAACCGTTGCTCCTTCAGACATGTAGGTCAGTCTTCTTGCTTCCCCTCCTTCTGAGGGCATAATATAAACCTCGGTGTGTCCCTCATAGGTTCCTGTAAAGGATAACCATTTTCCATCGGGTGAGAATTCAGGGTGATAGGCTTCTCCTGTTCCTGAGGTTAAACGATTCGCTTTTCCTCCCTTAAGGGGTACAGACCACAAATCGTCATCGGCAACAAATACAATTCTATCTTTCCAGACTGTGGGAGTACGGAAGTAGCCTTCTCTTTTCATTTTTTATCCTCATTCTTTAATGGTCATGTAGTCTACTGATTTTTCTAAAAAAAGGAAGCATTAACAATTATGTATTGACGTGTTCTGAGGAGTTGGAGCTTTTCATTTCTTATGATATAACTGAGAGTATTAACAGGAAAAGATCATGCAAAAAGAACTTTTATTACTCATTTCAAGTTTGATCATAGGTTATTCAGCTTCAGCTGAAGTTATTGTTAATGCAGTATTACCCGAACAAAGAGGGATCTTTGGCGTTAAAGTCATCGGGGAAGATATTACTGAAGTCATCATGATGGTCCCCCAATGCATAGGTGGACTTGGAATTAAGGTCGAAAAAGGCTATGAATACACCATGAAGATCGAGCCGAATTGCAAAGTGGACGTCCCTTTTAAACCCATACAAGAGCCATAAAATGAAAAAATTATTCTTTTTTGTTTTGATGATAATTTCATTCTGTTTAGAAGCTGTGGCTGATACCACTGTTATTATTAATATGCCTGATTATAAAAGACCCTTTGGATGTAAAGTTAAAGGGAAAAAAACGAGTCGAATCTCTATTAGTGTTCCTGAATGTTTAGGAAGTCTCGCCTTTGATGTTATAGATGGACACGTTTATACGGTTAATTCAGATGTTAATTGTGTTATGAGAGTAACTTACCGTAAAGAATAAGCTAATCTTTTTTCGTTTTTGCTCCCCAAATATCTTCTAATCTTTTATCACGTCCACAAGAGTATCGGTAAAATTTATACTTTAAGGGATTTTTTGTTTTGTAGTCTTGATGGTATTCCTCAGCAGGATAAAAAATCGTCGCTTTTTGTATATCTGTCGCGATAAATTTCTTAAAATGAGATTCCCACTTTTTCTTTGAAGCTTCAGCCTTGACCTTCTGCTCTTTAGTTGTGTAAAAGATGACAGCCTTGTAAGAATCTCCTTGATCACAAAATTGTCCTTCTTCATCAAAAGGATCGATGTTATGCCAATAAATATCGAGAAGCTCATCATAGGTTGTTTGAGTGGGATCAAATATCACCTGAACGGCTTCTTTGTGTCCAGTTCTTTGGCTGCAAACATCTTCATAGGATGGATTAATTGTATACCCACCTGTATAACCTGAAGTTACGGAATCAACTCCAGGAAGTTCACGAAATAACTCTTCTTCACACCAAAAACATCCTCCAGAAAAGAGGGCTACCTCCTTTGTGTGCACAGGCATTTATCTTGAAGGAACGGTGAAGGTACGTTCTGGTGGATCGTTCTCAGGAGAGAACGCAAGAGCCACTGAGTTAATCGTATATCTTTTGCCAGACGGCTTGGGCCCATCGCCTGACATATAACCCAGGTGAGAAAGACATCTTGCACATCTAACATTAGCTTGAATACCTGCCTCCTTTTCTTCACGTGTCACGTCCATATTCAAAGAGATGTGTTGCGAATCAATAGGTTGCTTAAAGGTTGCCCAGCCCACATTGGCATTGTATTTATCATCTGAGTCAAATACAGGGTAATCTCCTCCACAACAAGCACAATAATATACACCCTTTTCATTAAATTTGACAAATTTACCCGAAGATTCTGGTTCTGTTCCATTCTGTCGACAAACGGCATAAGTCTCAGCATCCAACACATCACCATAGACCGAATTTGGGAGAGTTTTATAATTTATCGGTCCTTGGGGAGCTTTAACAGTAGGCTTCGAATCCTTTTTTTTCTTGGCGCCAGGAATATTAGGACCGGTTATACTAGGCCTCTGAATCGTTGGTACTGAGGGGGGCTTTATATCTGCTTTTGTAGAAATAGGGAACAATAGGAAAAGCCCCATAAAAATTGTAAGTTTTTGTTTTTTTTGCATTAACTGGCTCCCTCAATTTTATTTTCTTGGCTTTAGTAAAATTTTATATAACATTAAATTCTAGAAAAGGTAAAGACTCTTTCCTTCCTGAATATGATTAACCTCATGGAGGTGTCCTATGAAAAAGCCCAATACTTACAAATATGATGCTGGTTTTAGCCTTATCGAAGTTTCAATTGTTTTAATCATCATGGGACTGCTTTTAGCCGGCGTCCTCAAAGGACAAGACCTGATCGAAAGTGCCCGCACGAAGCGTGTTATCTCACAAATTAATGAATACAAAATTGCAATCAGTAGTTTCATAGATAAATATGATGCACTCCCTGGAGACTTCAATAAAGCTTCCTCTCTCATTAAACCGAACTTGCCTAACGGGAATGGGAATGGAATCATTGATGGAGCTGGCCTTGCACCTGGCAGTGAGGCTTTAGCCTTTTGGTCACATCTTGCAGGAGCCGATATGGTCGGCAGTCCAGGACGGGAGGAGGAACACCATATTGGTGAGTTTGGAAAAGGAGCCCCTGAAACATCTCTAGGTGGGGGTATAACTGTTGAAAATCACCCCAATGGTTTAAAAGGTCATTGGTTTATATTAGGGAAGAAACATGGCAATCATGGAACGGGAGGTCTTCTCACACCGGAGCAAGCTTTAGCCATTGATAAGAAAATCGATACAGGAAATCCACTTTCTGGAAAAGTCAGAGCAATTGATGGGACGGATCAAGTCGCACGTTCTTGTGTCTTAGAGGGAGGTCTTTATAATCTTGAAAATCATGACAAAGCCTGCGTTCTTCTCTTCCAATTCTAGAGAAGGATTCTCACTCTTAGAAGTCTCCATCGCCCTCATCATTTGTGGGATTATTGGTGGGCTAACCTTGCCTCTTTTAACTTCACAGATGAAAAGGTCAGCCCTTCTCAAAACAAGGACTCATCAGTCTTACGTCCTTAATTCCTTAGCTATTTATGTTGATAAAAACAAACGATTCCCTTGTCCTGCTGATCCAAAAGAGAGAGGTGATGGTTTTGGTAAAGCACAACTTGACTGTTCGGGCATGAAGGGTGAAGGGATCCTCCCTTTTAAGACTCTCGGTATTAGTGAAGCTTACGCCAAAGATGGTTTTAAAAGGTGGATGACCTATGTTGTTGACCCAGACCTTACATCCCCTTCAAATGAGAACAGATTGATGGCGGTTGCAGGCGGAAAGATAAAGATCAAAAATGAAAAGGGACATTTTGTTCTCGGGCAAGAAAATAGAAAGCAAGGCTTAACATCTCCAAATTTTATTGCCTTTGTTCTTATCAGTCATGGGGAAAGCGGCATCGGTTCATATTTAGGAAGTGGCGGATTGACACGTCTTGAAGGGGATATCCCAAGTCCAGATAAACGAGAGAATCTTGATCATAACTTTGTCTTCATAGAAGGTGGTCAGACGGATGATATCCTGGTTTGGGAAAGTAGAGATCAATTTTTAAAACATTATGTCGCTAAATAATAAGTTTATACTTCTGACATGATAAGCTCAGGATCTTCAACTTTATCGCCACCATTGAGGGTCGTCTTAACATCGCCAAGTGCAGGTTTTCCTAATATATGCACTTGATGCCATAAGGCAAAACATAAAAGATTCCAAGCCATCGTTTTCATTTCTTGTTTATTAGAGGTGAATAGGACTTCGACTTCGGATAATCGGCAAATTTGTTTAATCCCTTCTTGTTGTGCGACCAAATGGCCTATTTCCTTACCCTGTTGAGAGACCCACTCTTCAACAGGGATTGTATTGGGAACGGGTTTAAGAAACCGCATAACATCAGGAGCATTCTTTTGAAGCCATTCTCTTAAGAGCCATTGAGGTGTCTTGTCTTTCAACTTGAGATGATCGGGAAGATGGAATGAAATCTCAGCCACATTTGAATCTAAGAAAGGCATCCTTCCTTCAATGCCATTTGCCATAAGACATCGATCAAACTTTAAAAGCACGTTATTCGGTAAGGTCAACTCAAGATCAATAGCCTGGGCCAGTTGGAGTTTGGATAATTTTAATCTTTCAAGTTGAATCAGGATTTGGTCTAGTTCCTCCCAAAGGGCTTCGTTTTTTACCCTCATAAACTTACATTTCTTTAACCGATCCTCCTTATTAAAAGCTGATCCGCCTAACCACCAAGACTTCATTGCATTTTCATGCTTTTGCGCTCCAAAAAGCTCATTGGCTCCAATCCCTGTGAAGAGAACTTTAACTGACTTCGCTGCTGATTCGGCTAATTTATAGGTCGCAAGGGCATGTGGATCTATTGTTGGATCATCAAGAATTTCCATGAGTTTGGGCAAAAGTGACCAAAAATCAGATTCTTCAAAAAGGAGATCCTGATGATCCGTATTAAAACTCTTTGCTAAATTATTAATATTCTCTCGTTCTTCCATATTGCCAGAATAGGTGATTGAGAATGTTTTTATGGGTCCTTGAGTATATTGAGAAATCAGTTTAAGGAGACAAGCAGATTCGACATCATTAGAGAGAACTATACCATATCGTAGATTACTTCTTAAATGTGTTGCAATTGATTGATTCAAAACTTTATCAAGTGAGTCAAAACTTTCATCAACAGAGGTTTTTTTTGGAGGCCCTTTAGAGATGGCATGTCTAAATAAACGTTTTATAACCTGACCTTTTTTAATAACAATGGTTTCACCAGGAAGAACACGATGAATATCCTTAAAAAGTGTATCTTTTCCCCATAAATAATTTATAGAAAGAAAATTGTAGGCTTTAAGGGGGTTTAGATTGGGTGTTACAATTTTTGCATTAAGAATAGCCTGGGGTTCGGATGCGAAAGCAAAACCTGTAATTCCTTCCCAATAGTACAGTGATTTAATCCCGAAAGGATCTCGGGAAATATAAAGAGTTTTTTCGTTTTCATCATAAAGGGCTAGGGCATAACTTCCCGATATATGATTCGCAAATTCTTCTCCATACTTTCTATAGAGAGGTAAAATACTTTCACAATCGGTTTCAGTTTTAAAAGGATAATTGGGGAATTTATCCTTAATTTCTTGGGCATTAAAAATTTCAGCATTGGCAATAAGAGAAAGATTATTTCCATGAATGGGTTGGGAACAACCTTCAATATCAATAACAGAAAGGCGTGTGTACACGAAACCAACTTCACTATACACCTCGCCTTTGATAGCATCAGGACCTCTATGTTGGAGACTTTTAGCAAGACTTGAAAGAACAAAGTCTGAAGGGCTGCCAGCCCTTTGCATCATTCCCCCAATGCCGCTCATATACGTTCTCCCCAATATTCTTACTTATAGAAAGGGTACCATAAAAAAAGTTAAAAAAAAGGTAATGAGCTATAATTAAATCTCAATAAAAAATTTTATGAGGAAATATCCTGTGAAATTAAGATTACTACGATTAAACTTATTCTTCCACTTGTTGCAAAATATACTCTTAGACCTTACATTAGGGTAAGAATGGGTAAACGAGGTTGATGTGACTCCTCATATAGCAAAACTTCCCCAACGGGCAGTGTTAGAGATTTCTGGTGAAGACAAATCTGCATTTCTTCAGGGATTGATTACAAATGATATTCATTTAGTAACGACTAAGAAAGCAATCTATGCAACTCTTCTCACACCTCAAGGAAGATATTTGTTTGATTTCTTTATCATTGAAAAAGGTGATTCTTATTTACTCGATTATGAAGCTTCACGCCGAGAAGAGCTTATCAAAAAGCTCTCTCTTTATAAACTTCGCTCACGCATAACTCTCACACCTCGACCTGATTTTCACGTGTATGCCGTATGGGGTGAACCCCTCCCAGGTTCTTTTTCTGACCCACGACTCCCCGAGTTAGGAAATCGTTTCCTTGGAAACATTCAAGATAACACATCGGTGGAAGACTATGACCTCCACAGAATAAAGCTTGGTGTACCTGAAGGAGGTTGTGAACTCACCCCGGAAAAATCAATCATTCTGGAGTTTGGCCTTGATGAGCTCAATGCCATTAGCTGGACAAAGGGATGTTATGTTGGTCAAGAACTCACAGCTCGTACAAAGCATGTGGGAGAACTGAGAAAGAGACTCTTCCCTGTTGAAATTCTTGGTGAAACACATTTGCTAGGTACTGAGGTTTTACAGGGTGAAGAGAGTGTGGGAGTATTACTCACCCATCAGAAATCATTTGGCCTTGCCCTTTTAAGGGTAGAGGCCCTAAAAGATGAAATGATATGTGGAAAAGCTAAACTGAAACCTTATATCCCTCAATGGATGCGTCTCGATAAATAAAACTTGAAAAGTTTAAAATAATACATTACCCATCAATATCTTTAATTTTATTATAGTGAGGATATATGAATATTTTACAGCCATCTAAAAAACTTATTTTATCAATTATGACTCTTTCCCTTCTTGCTGGCACAACTTCAGCTATGGCGATGAGAGGAGCACAACAAGATCAGGAAGACCAAGTTCAACCAAGACCATTGATTATTCGCTTAATTCCTAATCAACAAAATCAAGAACAAGCTGATCCCGCTCCTGTTCAAGAGCAAGAGCCTGCCCTTCCAAGAGCTCGTGATTTCCAAGAGATGCGTTCTGTCCGAAATCAAGTAGTTTACGGTGAAGATGAAATCAATGTTCATACAACACACTCAACAGGTGAATATCAGCTGATGATGAAAGAAGTCTATTTATCACCTGGCTCGAAACTCTTGCGCGTTCGATATGCTGTGGAAATTGTTGAGGGAGGTTTTAGTATAGGCATCCTAAAGGGAAGATTGAATGGATCTGAAAGTTGGACAAATCAAAAAGCTTACGTCGAACCTGGACTCATTGAAGACACCCTTGAGCTTACGGAAGCAGACTTTGTAAAATTTGGGATCGCTCGTGATGGAACAAGAGAGAATAAACTTTCTATCACTCTCTCCAACTGTAGACCACAAGCAGGTGTTTCCCACTTTAAAATCACTAAGTTATTTTGGGAACTTGTTGAAAGAGAAGCAGAATAAGTATCCACGAGAAGAGCCCACAGAGGTGGGCTCGAACCTCTAAGCAATGTCCTTAAAAGCCCACGGTAGAAGCTCATCCATTGAAAGAGTAATATTCCCCTCAGCACCCTTACAAATAATAAGGGTATCTGCAGTCGCAAACTCTTGAATAACTTGCCGACAGGCGCCGCATGGAGATAAGGGAATGTTAGCCTTGGTCGTAATCGCAATGGCTTTAATTTTTTGATGGGGACCTTTTTCTGAGATCATCTTAAATATGGCCGTTCTTTCCCCACAATTCGTCAAACCAAAGGAAACATTTTCCACATTGCATCCTGTAAAGATATCACCCTCTTCGGTGAGTAGAGCAGCCCCAACAGGGAACTTTGAATAAGGGCTATAAGAACTCTCTTCAGCTTTTTTTGCGAGTGTTAAGAGTTTTTCCTGAACGTCTTTAGAAATCATAATTTTTTCCTTCTGATTACTGATTACTGCCTCATCCTTCAATTTTTGAAAAGTCTGCAATTTGATGGAGTGTTTTCCTGAGATAGGCAAGCAAATGGAGGCGATTGCTCCTCAAGTCTTTTTCCTCCGCATTGACGATTACTTTATCAAAGAATTGATCCACAAAGGGACGAAGAGTCGCAAGATCTTGAACTGCTTTCACAAAATCGCCCTTTTGAACGAGAGACTGTATCTCAGGTGTTTTAACCTTCAAATTTGAAAAAAGAAGTTTTTCTTCTGATTCTTTGAGAACGGTTTCTTGAATATTACCGTCATACCTTTGCTTATCTTTTTCTTCTTCAATCTTCAGAATGTTGGAGGCTCTCTTATAGGCAGTGAGAAGATTCCTTCCGTCCTCTCCCTTCATCAGTTGATCGAGGGCTTGTACTCGGGACGCTAAATCGCTAAAGGTGGGATGGTCATGGGCCACACCCAGAACAGCATCCACATGATCATACGGACTCCCTTGACCATCTTTGAGAAGGAATTTGAATCTCTCCAAAATAAATTGCCACAGGTCTCGGACGGCCTCTTCTTTGCCCTTCAATTGTGAGGGAGAAAGCTCTTTCCAAGGATAAGTATCATAAGCCCATCCTAAGGCTTCTAAAATGGACAGCTTAAAAATGGGATTTAAGGACAAAGCAATAAGGGCTAGACCAGCGCGCCGTAAAGCAAAGGGATCTTTAGATCCGGTCGGTGTAATGCCAATCGCAAAGAAGCCCATGAGGGTGTCAAGACGATCCGCCATCGCTAAAATAACGCCTGAAGCTGTTTGAGGAATAGAACCACCAGAATACTTAGGCCAGTAATGTTCTTCTATTGCTTGAGCAACCTCAGGTGACTCACCTTGAGCCAGAGCATAGTACCGCCCCATTATACCTTGAAGTTCGGGAAACTCGGCAACCATCTGAGAAGCCAGATCAGACTTCGAAAGGAATGTTTCACGTGAAACATTTTTGGGATCGATGCCGACCTTTTGTGCAATAATTGCAGTTAGATTTGTAAGACGTTCAACCTTATCAAACATTGAGCCCAGCTGTTGGTGGAACAGCCTTGTTTTTAAAGACTCATTGAAATGCTGAAGAGGTTCCTTTTGATCCTGCTCCCAAAAGAATTTTGCGTCTGCAAGTCGCGCTCTTAATACCCGTTCGTTTCCTATAACGATGGTCTTTCCTTGGTCTTTTGTTTCCATATTCGCGATAAACCCAAAGAAAGGTGCAAGTTTCCCTTTTGAATCAACGAGTGGAAAATACCTTTGATGGACTCGCATTGGAGTCGTGATCACTTCAAGCGGAAGATCCATAAAATGAGTATCTACCGCTCCTTTTAATGGAACAGGCCATTCAACCAGACCCGTCACTTCATCAAGGAGAGACTCATCCTTAAGTGGGATCAAATCGCCAGCAACCTTTTTAATTCCATGTTCGATGAGAGACCTGCGTTCATTCCGATCAAGAATAACCTTATGTTCTCTGAGCTTTTCCTCATAATCCTTGAAATTCTTTACGGTAAAGGGTTGAGGCGCCAAAAACCGATGGCCTTGTGTCACATTCGATGATGTTACCCCTGTGTATGTCAGGGGGATGACCTCCCCTTCAAAAATGTTCAAAAGTCCTTGAATCGGCCTTACCCAAGTCTTTGCATAACTTCCCCACCGCATGGATTTTTGCCACCGGAAATTTTCAAGAAGTGATTCAGAAAGTGCTGATAGCAAATCTTTTGTTGACTTACCAGGTACAATTGTAGACACGAATAAGAAAGATCCTTTCGCAGTTTCTCTCACTTCACACTCTTCCCGCAAAACGCCTGCAGTATGTAAAAATCCTTGAATGGCACTCTCAGGAGAATCAACACGTGGCCCTTTCTTTTCTTCAACCTTTTCAGGGGTTTGAAGAGGGAGACCCTCAACAACTAAAGTCAGTCTTCGAGGGGTAACAAAACTCTTAATGGTTTTAAATTCCAGCCCTTCCTCTGTAAGTGCTTTTTCAGCCAATGTTTTCAATTGGTTGGCAGCGTCTTGTTGCATGCGGGAGGGAATTTCTTCCGAAAAAATCTCAAAGAGCCATTCAGTCATGAGCATTCTCCATCCAGAGTTCACAACAAGCTCTGGCTAAGGCCCTGACTCGACCAATATAATTTGCGCGTTCCGTCACACTGATAACCCCTCGGGCATCAAGCACATTAAAAAGATGGCTCGCTTTCAGACAGAATTCGTAAGCGGGAAGGACAAGTTTATTTTTCACAAGGCTCTGACACGTGGCTTCCGCATCCTCAAAGTGCCTGAACGTCATGGCCACATCCGCATATTCAAAGTTAAAAGCTGAAAACTCCTTCTCCGTTTGAAGAGCTACATCGCCGTACGTCATTTTCGCGTCACCTTCGGCCCCGTTCCAGTCTAAATCATATACATTTTCAATGCCTTGAAGAACCTGAACGACGCGTTCTAGACCGTAGGTGAGCTCTGCACAGACAGGCTCACACGGAAATCCACCCACCTGCTGGAAGTAGGTAAATTGGGTGATTTCTTGACCGTCTCCCCAGACTTCCCAACCCAGACCCGATGCCCCTAAGGTTGGGCTTTCCCAGTCATCTTCCACAAAACGAATGTCATGGAGACGTGGATCCAGACCAATGGCCATTAAACTTTCAAGATAAATCTCTTGTACATTTGGAGGTGATGGTTTGAGAACGACTTGATATTGATAGTATCTATAAAGACGGTTTGGATTTTCGCCGTACCGGCCGTCGGCAGGACGCCTGGAAGGTTGAACAAAGGCCGTTTTCCAAGGCTTTGGGCCAAGTGCTCTCAAAGTTGTTGCAGGGTGAAATGTTCCCGCACCCACTTCAACATCATAGGGCTGGAGAATAACGCAACCTTGATCCCCCCAAAATTCTTGGAGTCTTAAAATTACGGATTGAAAGTCGGTCTTCATGTGGCGAATTACCCAAGTAAACGTTTAGAACGACAGTAGCTTTACGAGATTACTTGGTCAAGGATGTAATACAAGAAGCCACTTACTTATTTGCACCCTTTCTTGCATCAAGTCTCTCAAATTCTTCTCTTACATACTTACTCAGCTTTAGTTGCTCAACCTCTTTACGATCGCGCATTTCATAGGCTAATTTTAGACATTTAGATAAGTTAACCTTTGTAGACATAACAGCGTCAAAACCACTCCCAACAATGTTCGGATCTGCTCCTAAGAGAAGAGCTAAAGCTTGCCTTTCCATAAAACCCTTAACAGGCTTCTCACTAACAAATCCCGCTGCTAGGGGAGGATTTGTATAGGTGCCGTCCCCTAGATAATTAAAATCAAAGCCTGCAGTACCGATAAGTTTTACAACGTCCAATCTCACTTTTTCATCTATGTTCAATACAGTTGGGAATGCTGGATCGAGAGCAACATGAGCCATATTAAAATATTGTCTGAACCCCCAAACCCTCCAAGAGGGATCTTTTGGATCGGCAACGAAATCCAGAAAACTTGCAACTCTTTTCTGATCAGCCGCACAGATCGCGAGCGCAAGAGCATGAGTGCTTTCTTCTGGTTTTTCGGGATCTACGGAAAATAATCGATTATCATCAATATCATCAGTTACTTTTAGTTTTCGCAAATAAGGGATATGTATTGGTTTTGAAAGGAGTCTTCCTTTTGCTTCGCCTTCTGCCGCCTTAAGGTGACGGTCAACTCTCGCCATGACTTTTTCGTAAATGACGTACTCAATATCATTAAACGCTTTGAGAGAGGGAAGCGTTGAACACACAAAAAAACAAATTGCCATGATGATGATTTTATATTTTAATTTAATTGTATTCATATTATTCCCGTTCTTATATAATTAAGTTTATTATTTTCTTCCCTATTGAAGCATATCTGGCTAATGACAACAATAGAGAAAATATCCTGGCTCTGACTTCTAATTTACAAGGAAGAAAATAGGTTGCTATTGAAAATTTTACATTGTAAATTAGATTTCTCATTTCTAATTTACAAGGAGAAAAATGAAAATATTTATTGAACGGAAAGACTTTATCCAAAGAATTCAGGAAACTTTTGAAAGTAATCCTGTTTGTGCTCTCTTAGGTCCCCGTCAATGTGGTAAATCAACTTTGGCAAAACTGTATGCGGAGCAGATCAAAGAGCCAGTTCATTTATTAGATTTAGAAAATCCTGCTCACCTTGCTCGTTTAGAAAACGCTCAGCTTACTCTTGAGACGATGGAAGGGTTAATTATTATTGATGAGATTCAGTTTCGCCCTGAACTCTTTCCGCTCCTTCGTGTTTTAGTTGATTCTAGAAAACAAAATTATCTTATATTAGGAAGTGCCTCACCTACTCTTATTCGCCAAACTTCAGAAACACTTGCAGGACGAATCTCATATATTGAAATGACCCCTTTTTCTTTACCCGAAGTACAAAATATGCAGCTTTTGTGGCAAAGAGGTGGGTTTCCAAAATCTTTCCTTGCCGCAAACGACCGGGTGAGTCGTAACTGGAGGCGCGATTTTATTAAGACATTCTTAGAGAAGGATATTCCCCAATTAGGCTTTGACGTATCCCTTCAACTGATTCGAAGGTTTTGGCTAATGCTTACCCATTATCATGGGGGTATATTTAATGCCTCTGAAATAGGAAGATCATTAAATGTAAGTTATAAAACGATAAGACGTTATCTCGACATACTCGAAGGAACCTATATGATGCGCCGTTTAAGTCCTTGGTTTGAAAATCTTAAGAAGCGTCAAATTAAATCTCCTAAAGTGTATTTTAGAGATAGTGGACTTTTTCATAGTCTTCTCGGAATTGAGGATCAGGAAAGACTTTATAATCATCCTAAAATAGGCTCTTCTTTTGAAGGGTTTGCAATAGAAGAGGTCATTAGATTTCATAAAGCAGAAGCAGAAGATTGCTATTTTTGGGGAACACAATCCGGTGCCGAACTTGATCTCATGGTTGTTCAAAATGGAAAAAAACTGGGATTTGAAATGAAATACACGGATTATCCAAAGTTAACGAAATCCATGCAAATTGCTCTTGATGATTTAAAACTTGATAAGTTGACTGTAATTGTCCCTAAAAGTGAAAGATTTCTACTGGCAGAACAAATTGAAGTATGTGGACTCGAAAACTATGTAGGTTAGTCTTAACAATTTCTTCATACTTTCCCTTTTATACTCACAAAAAAAACAGGGGAAGACACATGAAAAAATCTGTAATTATCTTGAGCTTAGGCTTACTCACTTTCTCTTCAGCTATGGCTGAAGTGACTCTCACAATTAATAACAAAGACTTTCCAGCAGGGTCATCATGTCATGGAACAGGAGTCACAGTTGTAAAGCTCACAGAAGGTCAAAAGTACGATCTCAAACTAGGTTCAGATTGTGAAGTTATTGTAAAAAAGATTCAATAAATGTATATATTTTAATAATTATTAAACTATTTTATTATATTATTATTGTAGATAAATTTTTTTAAGGAGAATTGTCATGAAAGAAGTTTCCTCAGCAATGCGTACATGGATCCTTGTGCTCATCATGACTTACATTTTTTTAGGTCTACTTTCAATGTTTGCTCAAGGTGTCCTAGGAACTTTATACGGCACAGAGCCATTTGAACCCGGATTTATTAGAGTAGGCGGTGCTTATTCTTTAGGTTTTGCATTTATGCTATTTAGAGCCTATTCGATTAAAGAATGGGAAATTGTAAAACCAATGATTGAAACAGTATTGGTCACCTCTTTACTATTAATCTTTGCAGGAGTCTTCAATTGGTTTGCTGTAGGTGTGTATAGTACGCAAGCTTACCTAATGTGGTTTATTTCATTAATATTAATTGTTGCTGTGACTGCAACTCTTTATCTTAAGCAACGTTAAGTGATTTAATGACTTACATCTTTTTCAAACAGGATCTTTTTAAAGGTCCTGAAAAAGATGTATATATCAAAGAAGAAACTTCTTCTTTTTAAATATTCCTCATCCAACCCAACCTTATCGGGAATTGATAGGGAATCCCTGCCATTGATCTGAGCCCAACCTGTCAAGCCTGGCGTTAATAAATGCACCCCACATTTCGTCCTGAGCATAACCAGATCATCTTGATTGAAGAGGGCAGGCCTTGGGCCCACAAAACTCATATCCCCTTTAAGAATGGACCAAAGTTGGGGAATCTCATCAAGCGATGTCCTTCGAAGAAAAGATCCAATAGGAGTCAAATATTGACCTGCATTTGTCATCAAATGGGTTGGCAAAGCCGGTGTATCTATACGCATTGTCCTGAATTTAGGCATTTTAAAGAGGCTATTGTTAATCCCAATACGATCCGACCAATAAAGAATAGGACCACGAGAGGTGAGCTTAATGGCAACGCTGACGATGCTAATCACCGGCAAAAGTATGAGTAAAGTTGTAAAGCAAAGGAGAATGTCAAATAAACGCTTCATAATTATACCTTTAAAAACCCAACAATATCCTTTATTTCATCCATATTCTTAAGGGCAAGTGCATTGGCTCTTTCCGAGCCCTTCCTCAAAATAGCATCAAGACTCGTTGTATCCTTCAACAAGTCTGCCATTTTTAAACGAATGGGCGTCATTTTTTCAACAATAATATCTGTCAGGTCTTTCTTAAAGGGCGCAAAAGCTGACCCTTCAAACTTCATGCAGGCTTCATTCAAAGTAAGATCACTAAAAGCTGCATAAATCCCAAGCAGATTTAAAGCTTCTGGGCGGGTTTCCATCTCTTCAGGCGTGCCTTGAATTGGATCCGTATCCGTTTTTGCTTTTCGAATTTTAAGAGCAATTGTGTCCGGCTCATCAGAAAACTGAATCCGACTATAATCGGATGTGTCCGTTTTGCTCATCTTTTTAGTACCGTCCCTGAGGCTCATAATCCGGGACGCCGTTTGCATAATATAGGGCTCAGGAAGGGTAAAATAATCAACACCATATTTACGGTTAAAGGCACCCGCTATGTCCCGTGCTAACTCAAGATGTTGCTTCTGATCTTCGCCTACGGGAACATGGGTTGCCTTATAGACAAGGATATCTGCCGCCATTAAAACGGGATAAGCATAGAGCCCCAAGTTAGCCTCTTCTTTATGTTTACCAGCCTTTTCTTTAAATTGAGTCATGCGATTGAGCCAACCTAAAGGTGTGTGACACCCCAGAATCCAACCGAGTTCACTATGGGCAGAGACAGCACTTTGCGGAAAAATAATGCACTTATCCGGATCGATCCCTGCTGCGATGTACGAAGCAGCTACTTCCCGTGTCCATTTAAGCATGTTTTCAGGACTCGGGAGGGTTGTGAGGGAATGAAGGTCAACGATACAAAAAAGACTTTCAAAGGAATGTTGAAGTCTGACCCAGTTTCTGAGGGCTCCTAAATAGTTGCCAATATGGAAATTACCTGTGGCTTGTATGCCAGAAAATATGCGTTTCATGAAGTCCTCGCAGAAAACATAAGCTTAAGATCGTTAAAACGAAAAGCGCCCATAAGATGAGAAAGTACCAAAAAGCCCAAAAGACCCATTGTAACAAGTCCTGCAACGGAAAGATCCCTGACAAGTTCGCCTTTTAGAAAGAAAGGTGAAATTAGAGATTGCAAAACTTTCAAAAAGACAACTGTTCCAATACAGGTGAATACCATGCGGGAGGCAAATCTTTTAAGACGACTTTCAAAACGGAGGGACCCTCCTTGCCATAATAAATATCCAAGCAAGATTGCGTTTATCCAGGCAGCAGCTGCTGTTGCAAAAGCTATACCAACTTGATGATAAGTCCCCATGAGGGCCACACTCAATCCAATATCTACGATAACCCCTGCAATGGCCGTATAAACAGGCGTTAGGGTATCTTGGCGAGCAAAAAAACTTGAGCTGAACACTTTAATGAGAACATACGCGGGAAGACCGATGGCAAGAGCTTGAAGAGTCAGGGATGTTGCGTTTGTATCGTTTGAGGTAAATGCGCCTCTTTCAAAGACCATCATCACAAAGGGTTCGGCCAAGAAAACGAGAGCAAGAGCTGCAGGAAGAGTTAAAAACATAGAAAACTCAATGGCTTGTGATTGAGTCTCATGGGCTTGCTCATTGAGATTAGCCCGGATCTGCCGAGAGAGAATGGGAAGAAGTGCTGTACTCACAGCCACACCAATAACACTAAGTGGTAGTTGATTAAGCCTGTCTGCATAATTCAGGTAGGAAATAGCTCCCGTTGGAAGCCAAGAGGCAATGAAGGCACCCACAAAAAGGTTAATTTGAACGACACCCGATCCAAAAGCTGCAGGACCTAAAATCTGAAAGAATCGCTTGACGTTACCATCAAACTTAGGCCAAACAAATCGAAGACCCATTCCCTTCTTTAAAGAGGGTATCCAAACCCACATCCACTGCAAGATCCCACAGGCCATAATGCCCCAAGAAAAGGCAAACCCTGGTGAGGCAAACTTGTCATACAAACAAAATACAACAGCAATGATGATCATGTTTCCTGCCATGGGAGATGAGGCAACCACAGCAAAACGGTCGAGTGAATTCAAAATACCGCTATAGAGAGCCGTTAAGGAAATAAAGAAAATAAAAGGAAAGGTTATCCTGCTGAATTCAATAGCGTAATAGAGACGCTCAGGAGTTGAGCCAAATCCTGGTACTAAATAGGTCATAAGTGAGGGAAGAAAAAGCTCCACAAAGAGCGTCAATAGAAAGAGCAATCCAACCCATATGGTTAAAATTTGTTCCGCAAAAGTACGGGCTTCCTCTTTCCCTTTCGTTGCCAAAAGCCCTGCAAACAAAGGAACAAAGGAAGCATTAAAGGCTCCTTCAGCAAAAAGACGACGGAAGAATGAAGGAAGTTTAAGAGCAATAACAAGAGCATCTGCCGCAGGGCCCGCCCCAAGAAAAGAAGCCGTTAAAACTTCACGAACAAAGCCAAAAAGTCGACTTCCAATTGTATAACCACCAACAGTTGTAATAGATCTTACCAAATTCATTTTACAAACTCATTCCTTAAAGCCCTGTGGAGTTCCCTAAAATGAAAGGCACCCAAAAGACGCGCAAAGGCTATATAAGCCAAGATACCTCCTCCGACCCAAAGGCCCACAATCAGCGTACGCATATGGAGCTCACCAGGGAAAGGAATCAACAGTTGTGCACTATAACAGACTCCCCCCATCATGAGAGAAGAAAAAACAAGTCGAGGAAGAACCCCTTTTATCCGCGCGTCCATCACAATCCACTTCTTGTTATACAAAAGGAATCCAAGAGTAGCTGCATTAAACCACGCTGCGATAGCTGTAGAAAGAGCAAGTCCCACATAGCTTAAAGGACCAATCAACAAACAGTTCAAAATAAAGTTCAAGGCAACCGCTGCTGTTGCTACTTTCATCGGCGTTTTTGTATCTTGCCTAGCAAAAAACTGAGTACTTAAAATCTTCACAAGGACATAAGCGGGAAGACCTGCAGCAAAAGCAGACAGGGTAGAACCGGTTGCAATCGCATCCTCTGTTGTAAAAGCCCCTCTCTCAAAAAGAAGCGCAACAAGAGGACCACCTAGAACCATCAACCCAATGGCTGCAGGAAGGGTAATTGCCAAAGCAACTTCAAGAGCTCGGTTTTGCGTATGATGAGCTTGATCATGTTCTCCTGCTTTAATATGCTTGGAAAGCGCTGGAAGAAGGGCTGTACTCACTGAGATGCCAATAACACCTAAAGGCAATTGATTTAATCTATCCGCATAAAAAAGATAGGAAACAGAACCAGTGGGGAGAAGGGAGGCAAAGATCATATCCATAAAAAGATTAACCTGAATAACACCTGCACTGATAGCTCCTGGAATACCTAGCTTTATCAACGACTTAGCTTGTGGTGACAGTTCAGGCCAAACCATTCGAATACCCATTCCTTGAAAATGGCATGAAATCCATAACCATCCAAGTTGTAAAACCCCCGCAACAAACACTCCCCACGCAAGACCCACACCAGGCGAAACATACTCAAAAAGAGCCATAAAGAGCGCCACAATCATGGTTAAATTAAGGATAATGGGAGTCCCTGCAGGTGCGGCAAACTTCCCCAATGAATTAAGTATACCGCTTAAAAGAGACGCAAGAGATATGAAGAGAATGTAAGGAAAGGTAATGCGCGACAATGTGACAGCTATGTCAAACCGTTCGGGAGTCGCTTCAAAACCAGGAGCAAACAAATAGACAACAAAAGGCATACATTGTTCCATTATAAGAACAAACCCAGTAAGCGCAAAGAGGAGAAGAGCAAACATTTTCTCCCCATAGAGACGCGCAGCCTGGGGGCCGGATGAAACAAGGATGCCGGAGAACAAAGGAACGAAGGCCGCATTAAAAGCTCCTTCCGCAAAGAAACGCCTAAAGAAGTTAGGAAGCTTAAAGGCAACGAAAAAAGCATCTGTGAGGCCGCTAACACCCAAAATCCCTGCAATAAGGGCATCACGAATAAAACCCGTAATACGACTTGCAAAGGTAAATCCGCCTACGGTAGCAATGGATTTATATAGATTCATAGAGAACCTCAGTAATTACGAGAGCAAGATAGTCCGGTAGGTTGCGAACGTCAATCAAAAGCTAATAATGAAAGCGACAGGAAAGGATTCTTATTTTTGGATTTTCGACTGAATAAATAAGTCGATGCTCCTGATCTATACGTCTTGACCAACATCCTGACAGAGAATGCTTTAAAGGTTCAGGTTTTCCCGTCCCTTGAAAGGGATCTTTAGAAACTTCTTGTATGAGATCTAATATCTTTTTAGCTTTTCTGGGGTCTTTCGTTACCCAATAGGAGAGGTCTTCTATAGCAGCTTGGTCAAATTCCAAGTTCTTTTCTGACCTCATCCAGGGTTTTCCCTTCTTTCCTGTTCTTTGCTTCTAACAATCTTTTAAGGTATTTAGGATTACGTGAAAGATAAGCTGTTTCTTCTAAGGATCTATAATCATCCTCAGATATCAGTACAACATTCTCCCCATTTCGTCTAGTAATAAGAAGGGGTTCGTGATCTGTACAAACACGATCTAAGTTAGCCTTTAGGTGCATCCTCATATCAGAATATGAAACTGTATTTTGCATAGAAACCTCTTCAAATTTGTACAGATTTATTGTACAATAATTTTTTGAAAAAATCAAATTTTATTTGTGATTTTCGACGACTCTTTTATTCGTCATCATCAACAAGAGGAGCGTAAGCAAATGTACGTGCATAATCTATTGCGTCTTCATCCCTCTGTCCGTGGCGATTCAGACCCCCTAAATACTGAACGAGATCCATCCAATAGGATTGTGTCATCGTTGCTGTATTGATACGTGTTAAATATTCTGCGGGCTCAGCATAATTTGACCTTCGATCAACTATCATATGAGCGAGTGCCTGATGATCATTTTGATCTGGATTACCTGCAGTTGCATGTGTTGCAGCTTCGTTAGATAACTCTCTCAAAATAGTCAGCAAATTGCTTCTGGGAGTGAGCTGAGGATTGGGATTGTTCATAGCAAACGTAGTTGAAACGCTTGCAATAGAAACGAAAGAGAATACGCTTAGATTAAAAATAATATTTTTCATTTAAAAAATCATTAAAATAATGCATTATATAAAATGAACTAAATTCATTGTAAAGAAAATTAATATTCTTATTAATTATTGATCAACAATCACTGAGATTTTACCCACATAGTCGTCTAAACCTTGCAGCACCTTCTCCACAGATTCACCAGCCTTCAACACTTTTGCATACTGCACACCACACAAATCCGCTGGCCCTGAATAGTAACGCATATAGACGACCTCCTTGCGGCCTCCTGTTTCATAAACAGCTCCAAAAGATGACATCGTATAAGTCTTCATATCCTTTGAATCCTCTTGAAGAAGTTTAAAGGTCGTTGCTTTTTCTTTCATTGCTGTTTTCAATTTTCCCAAAAAGTCAGCAGCACTTGCTCGAACACCTACTAAGGTTTGAACGGTTAATATCTCAGACCAGTTATTTTCACTTCCTCCTTGAGGAATAAACTCCATAAACGTTGCGGGAAGCTGCCCCAAAGTTTTGTAAGACTTATCAATATTGACACTTAAAGTGACTTTCTTATCCGTGAGGTGATTAACGGGAAGAAGAAGAGTCATATCTTTATTTCCCTCAAGGGCTGAGAGTGGATTCGTTATGAAACAACTCACTATAAAAGCAAATACTGTAAGAACATTTTTCATCTGGATCTCCCTGTTTAAGATACAAAAATTTACCGTCCATGTCGAAATAGTCAGAAGCAAGCTATTGATTTTGCAGCCTATTTCTCTTTTTTCTTGATCGTTGGCCAAGCATATCCATATTCAATAAACCCGGGACAAATAGATTGCGATGATTCTATATGTGGCAAATCCAGGTCTTTTATCAGGACTTTGCTTGAGTTAGGCATGGCTTTCCCCAGATCAAGCCCATAGTTTTTCTTAAGATACGCAGTCATTTGATCACGTTCTTGCTCTGTAAGTGACTTCGAACCAACACTGGCTTCTGCAAAAATCTTAAGATCTGGCCCAATCTTCTCCGCATAACAGCGGATGCAAGGCTGCATATCACCCCCTGTTATAATGTTACAGTCTTTATGCTCATTAAGGAGTGAGCCTTTCAGTTCAAGAATCCCATTCGTATATGTGATTAAATCCGTGATCTTCGAGTAGACTCCCGTCCCTCCTGCCCCGTGAGTAACCATAAGGACCTGTTTTCCATTGCCCATAAAATCCTTTAATTGGATATCAACCAAACAGCCCATATCCGCTTTTAAGTAAATCACTTCTAAGTTACTATTCAGAATAGCAAATACCCCACTGTGGATACTTTTGTTCCGGTACACCCACAGGAATTCAGGAGCGTCCTTTGAAAAAGGCAAGATTCCATAGTAGGACTGGGAACAATCGTTTTTTCCCGGCTGAAATGATTTATAATTATTTTGAAGAGATTCAATGACATTGGGAATCTTCTTGTCAGTAGGAATCTTCACCTGAAAGTAGTGAGAGAGCACAGTTTCACCATAGGAATTGGAAGAGAGGGGAGTCGTAAACATAAGGATGATTAAAGCTGCGATAGAGTATAATTTATACACGATGGATCCTTTGCGATAATTGGTATTGGTTTATTTTATACGATAATTTTTCTTAATTTAGAAGATTGATTTAGCTTCTCACAAATGCACATAACGGATCAAGATTATGTTTATCTGCTTCTCTTAAAGCACGAATGTATGATTCTCTTATTTGATTCGGTTGGTTCAAATTCGCCCCACCCCAGCTAAACCTTTCCCTGCTTTGGCTTTGAAGAAATATATCCGTATAGATACGAGAATGACGGCCATTTCCATTAGGAAATGGGTGGATCCAAACTAATCTATGGTGAAGCCTTGTCGCAATTTCATCGATGGATAAGATTTGGTTATCAAGTTGGTATTGAATATCACCACATAGCTTAAAGAGTTCTTGATCAATTTCTGAATAATCAACACCAATATTTTTGAGCGAGTTTCTAAATTTTCCTGCCCATTTCCAAGTATCTCCAAACATTTTTTTATGAAGTTGCTGAATGAATGAAATTGTTAAGATGTTAGTATGTCGCTGACCAAATGCCCAACTTTCTGCATCCAAAATATTTGTTTGTTCCCATTCATTTAATTCCGACTGTAATGAAATATGTTGAGGAATCAAACCTCTTCTTTCATCTTCATCAATAGGTGTAGCACCAATTGGATATATGAATTTCATTTAAGACTCCCAAAGTTTTTGAGGTTTCTTAAGTAACTCGTTGGCCAGATTCCTGATTTGGTTTTCTTTCTCCTCATCAGACAAGGCTTGATCTTCAAGCTCCATGTGCTGAGAAATATATTGAACCTTTTGTCTTGCTAAAAATAAGGCTCGTTCTTCAAGAATTTGCTCTAGCGGTCTTTCAGAGACTAACACATACTCTAGTTCACAACCCAAGCTATTAGCAACTTTTCTTAATGTTTTGAGTGTAATTTGATCACTGAGCTCATCTTTTTCAATTTCAGAGACCCTCGATTGTGTGACCTTTAATCTCTTAGCTAATTGAGTTGTTGTCATCCCAAGAGCTTTTCTAACCGAGCGAATCCAGCCTTGAGAAGGCCTTTTACATGATGAGGCTACTTTAGAAATGTCATTTAGCTTTTTAAGTAACTGTTTTTGCTCAAGATCTTTATATTTCTTCTTCATAATTTATCAGATATATCTTATATAGTGCATTCATAATTATCATATATATCTGATAATAATGCAAATTAAATATTAGATATAGGTGATAAATTTATAGAACAATCCCATACTGTTCTTGCAGAATCTTTTGACACGCTTCAGCCGTTGTAAACTGAATCGCATGCATCCCAACTTCTCGCGCCCCAATGACATTCTTTTCAAAATCATCGAGAAATAAGGTCTCGGAAGCGACAAGTCCATAACGATTAAGCAGTGTCTGATAAATTTGAGGATTGGGTTTCAGAACCCCCTCTTCAGCAGAAACAATCACGCCTTTAAATTTGTCCCAGAAAGAATAGCGAGCTCTTAAATAAACCATAATTTCATTAATGTTATCCGTGATCGAATACAGATTTCTCCCTGTCTTATGAACTCTTTCAAGGAGTTCAAAGCTACCCATGAGAGGTGTGAGCGATTCCTCAATAACATCAAATAATGTTGAGAGTTGTTTAGAATGAGATGGGAGTTCTTTCTTATAGAATTGAACAGCTTCTTCAGCCGTTATTTTCCCCAAGTTCAGATCATACCAAACCGGGGATTTAAAGATCTTTAGCGTCAGTGCTTCTTTATTAGGTTCATTAGGGAAGAGTGTCTCCACTATATCCGAAGGCGACCATTTCACCAGTACATTCCCAATATCAAAGACGATGTTCTTCATGTTTTATCCTACTCTTTATGGAAGGGATCCCTCTCTCTGAAGCTCTTGCAAAACCTCAAATGTATCGGCTCTACTTTTATTTGTTTTTCTGATGATGTCGAGTGCTTTCTCAAAACCCTTGTCTGCAGCGACTCTCATTAAGGTTTTGCATTTTTCAGCATCTCCTAAAAAGTAATGAGAAATTGCAGCTTGGAAATCTGATTCTCCAGTTCTGTCCTCAACGGATGCACGCTCAGAGTATTTCAAAGCTCTTTCATAGTCTTTTTCTTTTAATGAAAAATTGGCTAATTCACGCAACATCTTAACATTGGACTCCCTTCGTACACCCATCCCACGGCTAAATCTTGCAGTTTCATATAAAGCATAAATAGCAGAATTATTACCCATCGTTACAGAGATATCAAAATGCTGAATGGCTTGCCTCATTTTTCCCATAAGTTGAAACAAATTTCCAACTGCAAAATGAGAGTCACCAGAGTGACTAACAGTTCGTTGACTGACTATAGACTCGACTTTTTCTGACTCACCCTTTTGGAGGTAGAGTAAAATTAAATTATCCAATGCAAAGGTTCTAATTTTTTCCATATTAATAATTGATGGATCCTGAGCGAGTGCCTCCACATTTCTTTCATCTAACTGAAAACCAAAATCAACAAATGTTGTATAGGCTTGGCCTTTATTTCCAAAGTCTAATAAACGTAACAATAAATCTTCAATCATGTCCAATTCTTCGGGATGAAAACAATGAAGTCTATTATGCGAATTATTCTCTGGAAAATAGAAAAAACGATGTAGGTTGACTAAACTGACAAGTGCCATCATGGATGGACAGTTTGTTTCATCTGCAACAAAAGTAAAAACAGAAACTTTTACATTTCTCTCTTTATCATTCTTAAAGCGTTCCAAAGCTTCATCCCTGGAACGTGGAGCGCTCTTACTCCAATTCATCACCATGAAATTGAAGAGATCTTCATCTTTTTCTAATAAATGTATGCCAATGCACTCCCATATATCATAAACACCTTGTGTAATTATCTCAGCCAACCGCACAAGATAATTTGGATCATCTGATTTTGTTATCAGGTTATGAACCACAGATTTTCTTATCATGTTTCTTTGCTCTGGATTCTTTTCATCTTCTGGGTAAAGAAAAGTAATTAAGTTCTTTTTGCTAGGAATTCCTTGCAATAAATCAGACCATAAAACCATTTCATGAGCAGCCTGATCCCCATTTTGTAAGGATAAGATCATTTGGGAGCGAAACTTTTCTCTGGCCGTTTGAGTGAGCTTTTTAGTTCCACAAGGACTGCAAAAGGCATTACAGTAATTAAAAAATGCAGATACAGTCGGTAAACTCTCTGAAAAGCAACGCGAGCTTCTTGGAAGACCTTGAAGAAATTCTGGTACATCTAGTCTATGTGGATTCGGTATATCTTCAAACATTTCAATAGGATCTATCAAATTCTCGCGTGCAACACGTGTTAATAAATGCGGTCTACGAACAGGCACAGCAAATCGAAAAGGAACATTAAGAGTTACAGGAAAATATTCTGTTTCATAGGGTTTACGTTGTATGAGTTCTTCTCCCAGTTCGTAAAATGAATGGTTTATTGAGAAAAAATTGACAAAACTCTTAATATCCAAAGAGAGAGAGAGTCGACTCAGGTAATCCTTAGTGAAAGGTGCATAAGGGTTTTTAGGTTTTGTAACTTCCTTATTATGAGTGATTAAATTTTCCTTATAAACCCTGAGCTTCTTTCTTTCTCTTTCCTTTTTTTGAGGAACTACCTTAGATGTCTTCAGAGGTCTGGCATTTGGATCATCCGTCTCGTTCCTGCTTGTTTTATCGGTTTGAACAGCAACTAAAGATGAAGTGGAATTCAGAAGGAGGGATAAGGATACAATACTCAACAATTTTGATTTTAACATAATAAACTCTTTTAAAATTAATGATTCATAATCTTATTATATATATCACAATGAACTTTCAAGTAAATTTATAATTATGATTGAGTGATCGAGGCTATGCAATTGGCTCCCATTAAACCTCGGGCGTCATTCCTGCTTTCGCAGGGATGACGCCGGTTGGGTCAAAAAGTGGGAGTCAACTGCATAGCCCCGTAAATGATTTGTGTTGGGATTTTCTCAACACCCAAATGGGAAAGCTCAAATCAATCCTCGTCGACGACCTTCTCTATGCCGACATCCTCATCCTCACCAAAGTCAGAGGTATCCTCGAGAACATCGTCGCTATCTCCAATTGGCTCCAGATCCTCACCCAGTTCCAAATCTAGGTTCTCCACTAATTCTGGTGGAATTGGGACGAATTTTGTTTCAGTTGCAGGAGGACGACCTCTCCTCTTCTTCACATGAGCATCTGGATCATAGACTGTCTCGCATTTTGGACACGTAATAGGATGTTTCTGCAAATCATAAAAACGAGTGTTACAGTTAAAACAAACTCGCTTTACGCCCCATTCTGGTTTTGACATGGGTTTTGTTCCTTTCTTAAAATTAAAGTTTATAGAAACGGCTTTCTCATGAGTCAGCGAATCTGTCAATAAAAAGAATCAATTTTGTATCGATTTTTTTTTAAATCTGTGCCATCACCATAATAAAGGAGCACAAACTGCATGTATCCCATAGTTATAACTATTGATGGCCCTGCAGGAGCTGGTAAAGGAACTTTAGCCCGTCATCTCGCTGGAATCTACCATTTAGCCTATCTTGACACGGGACTCCTCTATCGAGCTGTGGCTTTAAAGATGCTTGAGAGAGGAATTGATTTAACCAGCGAAGAGAAAGCGTGTGGAATTGCGAGCTCTCTTCATCTCAGGGATTTAAAGAAAGCGGAACTTCGAGATGAAGCCGTCGGCAACGCGGCCTCCCAAATCGCACCTTTTTCTAAACTTCGAGATATCCTTCTCCATTTTCAACATACCTTCGCAAACCATCATCCACCCGATAAACAGGGCGTCATTTTAGATGGAAGAGACATTGGTCTTATTGTCCTTCCCAAGGCTCCTTGTAAGATCTATGTAACGGCGTCTCCTGAAGTCAGAGCAAAAAGACGACTCAAAGAGTTGCATCAAAAAGGAATTAACAGTATATATGAAGCTGTTCTTGAGGATATTAAGACGCGTGACACACGAGATCAGACAAGAGATGTCTCACCCTTACGTCCCGCTGAAGATGCCTATGTGCTCGATACCTCAGAACTAAACATAGACCAAGTTGTTGAAAAAGCTTGTGTATTTGTGGATTCAAAATATCCAGAATCTACCAAGCGAAATCGACCTTTGTCCGAGTAGAAAACATCGGCCCTTTCTATTCTTCTTCACTCTAACCCCAGCCCCTTTGATGGCCGAACAAACGGGAACATATTAAGGATTATTTCCATGACAAAACAAACCTCTACATCTGGTGGAGCTCAAACCCATGAAACAGAAAATTTCGCAGCTCTTCTCGAGGAGTCGTTAGGACAAAAAGAAAACCTCGAAGGCAGAGTTATTAAAGGAAAAATAATTGCCATTGAAAATGATGTTGTCATCATCGATGTGGGTCTTAAGTCTGAAGGACGTATTCCTCTAAAGGAATTTTCCCCCTCTGGCACAAATACAGATCTCAAAATGGGTGACACGGTTGAGGTTTTCTTAGAACGCCTTGAAGATAGAAATGGTGAAACCGTATTAAGCTATGAAAAAGCCCGGAGAGAAGCTTCATGGCAACAACTTGAAAAATCACATGAAAAGAATGAACACGTTGAGGGTGTTATTTTTGGACGTGTTAAAGGTGGGTTTACGGTTGATCTTAAAGGAGCCGTTGCCTTCTTGCCTGGTAGCCAAGTTGACATTCGACCTGTTCGAGATGTATCCCCACTCATTGGTGTGTCTCAACCTTTCCAAATCTTAAAAATGGATAGAAGCCGTGGAAATATCGTCGTTTCCCGTCGTGCCGTTCTTGAAGAAAACCGCGCAGAAGCCCGTAGTGAACTCGTCTCCAAACTTGAAGAAGGTCAAATTCTTGAAGGTATCGTGAAGAATATCACGGATTATGGAGCATTTATTGACCTTGGTGGTGTCGATGGTCTCCTCCATGTGACAGATATTGCATGGCACCGCATCAATCATCCTTCAGAAGTTTTAACTGTTGGTCAACCCATCCGTGTTCAAATCATTCGTTTCAACTCTGAAAATCAAAGAATTTCACTCGGTATGAAACAACTTGAAAGTGACCCATGGGCAGGTGCGGAAGTAAAATATGCTGTTGGCAATAAGATTAAAGGCCGCGTGACAAACATCACAGATTACGGTGCATTTATTGAACTCGAACCTGGAATTGAAGGCCTTGTTCATGTGACAGAAATGAGCTGGACAAAGAAAAATATGCCTCCTGGAAAGATTGTTTCCACAAGTCAAGAAGTTGAAGTTATCGTTCTTGATGTTGATGCTTCAAAACGTCGTATTAGCCTTGGAATGAAGCAATGTATCCCGAACCCATGGGCGGCTCTTCAAGAGAAGTACACGGTTGGATCTGAGATTGAAGGCGAAGTCAAGAATATTACCGAATTCGGCCTCTTTGTAGGACTCACCGATGACATTGACGGTATGGTTCATATGTCAGATATTTCATGGGATAAGCCTGGTGAGGAAGCTATTGTTTCCTATAAGAAAGGGGAGAAGGTTCGTGCAAAGGTTCTTGATATCGACCCAGAAAAGGAACGCGTCAGTCTTGGCATTAAACAGCTCACAGGCGATCCATTTGATGAGAGCATCACAGGCCTCAAGAAAGGTTCCACCATCACCTGTGAAGTCACAGCCATTCTTGACACAGGTATTGAAGTTGGTCTTGCAGGAGGACTCACAGGGTTCATTCGCAAGAACGAACTTTCCCGTGACCGGACTGAGCAACACCCTGATCGTTTTGCCATCGGTGAAAAGGTTGATGCAAAAATCACACAAATCGATCGTTCCAATCGGAAGATTACCTTATCAATTAAGGCAAGAGAAACCGAAGAAGAACGCCAAGTGATGGCTGAATATGGTTCAACTGATAGCGGAGCAAGCCTAGGAGATATCCTTGGTGCGGCTCTTGAACAAGTGAAAGAAAAGAAGAAAGCTTCTGAGTCAACAACTGCAGCTCCAAAGAAAGCAGCTCCAAAAAAGACCACAGCTAAAAAGGAAGAATCTTCTGAACCGAAAGAAAAGGCAAAGAAAGAAACGCCTAAGAAGAAGACCACAAAAGAGTAGTCTTCATTCACAAGCGCCATTGCGACCTGAAATCGCAATGGCGTTTTTTATAGTGTTACTTACTTTGAGTATTTTCCAGCAACTTTGATCTTTGCTGTCTTGCCATTTCCACTTACTTCAAATGTGGCATAGCCTTCTGTTGTTGCTGTTGCAACAATTTTCGCTGTAAATTTAGGATCTTTAATAATGCTAAGAAGAACGGGATCTGTTGAGGAAGGTTCCTTCAACACGATTTGAGTTCCGCTAGCCTTTGTATATGTTCCTTGCTTCTGAATGAGTGTTTTAATATCTGCAGCTTGGAAATTCTTAAAAATTGTAGCCGTGTTTGTTTGTGTTTGAACTGTCATTTTCATTCTCCTTTAAATATTAAGGCACGTTTTGTGCATGAAAATTATTATATTATTATTTATTTAAATTACTATTAAATAGAAAATATTTTTTATAATGTCATAAAAATTAAGTATTATTTCTTACTGAGAATATGAAAAGGAGATTGTTTTCCAACTTCTTCTTTATAGTCTACGGGTGAAGATGTTGGTGAAACCGGAAAAGGATCTAAATGGAGAGATAAGAGCTGAATGATCACCTCGCCCACATCTAACTGACTTGCCTCTAAAATTTCTTCTTGATCTTCCCTATTGAGATCAATCTCAGATTCATCAACACCAGTTGCAATGGTAAAAACTTCATGAATATCAATGTTAAGGCTTTGAGGTATGGGTTGAAGTGTGCGGACACACTCTTGTTCCAGTTCTGCTTTGATCATTCCCGTCATATGAATACGATCTTTGCGCCACACTTGAACATCAGCTTCAACCATTGTTAATGATAGAAGATTCAAGCGTTTAGAAATACTTTTGTTTTCTTCTTTTGTGGCTAACAAATGAAAACTTTGAGGTTTGTTACCTATCGTTTCCACATCAAGAGTGAGCCTAAGGGAGGACATTTGAATATCTTTCATTTAGGACCCGGCCAAAGTATTCTATTGCAGGTTTGTAATTCTTGGTCATTTAACAAGGCATCACTCTCTCGCACATACTTTATGAGGCAGGATAAAACACCATTCTTGGGTTGAAGACCATTAAAAACATTTCTGATCAAGGCTTGTTCCAAATCTTCCTTACCCTCTAAAGCGTTATGGTAAGAACGCATTGTGCCATAAAAAAAGGAAGCGCACTTTTTAACTTGCCGTCCTATGTTTAAATCTCCAACCCCTATTTCCCGAAGTGTATGATCTGTATAAGAAAAAAATGAATCAAATACAACTTGAGCCAAGTGACCTCTGATATAACGTAAAATAAGAATAATATGAAGACTCGCCATATCGAATCGTCCTTCGAGCGTATCAGGGACGTCCCATTGTTCATAAAAAATGGGCGTTCTTGCCTGTTGTAATGCATCACGGCACAGGAATTCTCCTTGCTTTTGATAATCATTTTTCCATAAACCGTTGACAGAAGACGCAAGCAGAGGCATGGTAAACCTTATTTTAGAGAACACTTATGACACGTACCGATAGATGACAGTAAAATCAAGACAAATTATGAAACAATTTACACATTTTTGTAGATATTTCCTACCCCTCCCTTTACTCCTAGACTTATCCGGGTGCGCCGTCGTAAATGTTCGTGGTCATGAAATTGAACCTGAACAGCTTGATAAAATTCAAGTTGGTCAAAGTTCAAAAGAAGATGTGGTAAAAATTTTAGGAACGCCTTCTTCCATTGGTACGTTTAATGATCAAACATGGATATACATGTCTGATACGACTCAAACACGAGCCTTTTTTTCTCCTACAGTCTTGAAAAGCAATACCACACGTATTGTTTTTGACGCGAAAGGGATTGTTAACAACATTGATTCTTTAACAGAGAAGGATCACCAAGTTGTCTCCCATGTTCAAAGATGTACCCCCACATCTGGCCATTCTTTTGGTGTCATTGAACAAATCTTTGGAAACTTTGGCCGATTTAACGGTAAAGACCCTGATAAATAAGACTACTTTCGTCCATATCTTTCCAAATATAAGGGAACGATAGTTTCCATTGCTTTGGGTCGGACATGCAAATCTTCTGCTTTAAGTGATTGAGTTGTCAGTATATTATCAGTTTTTAAGAGTTCAACTTGGTCAGGCGTTAAAGGAACTCCAGGAAAAAACTGTGCAATGCTTGCCATTCCTTTTGCCATCATAAATGGTACGGGGATCAATAGTCTTCTCCGATGAATAACTTCAAGGAGATATTCCATAAGGTATTTAAAACTATAAACAGTTGGTCCCCCAAGTTCAAAAATCTTCCCACCAAACTGTTCAAAATGGATAGAATTCATAAAGCAATCTGCGACATCTTCAACATAGATGGGTTGCATTTTGGTGTGGCCTCCCCCAATCAAAGGAAGGGCTGGAGAATACCTAGCCATTGAGGCAAAGCGATTAAAGAAAGCATCCTGGGGACCAAAAACAATACTCGGTCTGAAGACGATGGCTCTCGGGAAATGCTTGAGGACGGCCTCTTCTCCTCTCGCTTTTGTAGATGCATAACGTGACTTTGATCCCTTCGTTACCCCTAAAGCCGACATGTGAAGGAGAGTCGGAATTCCAAGCTTAGAAGCTACTTTGGCAATGGATTTTGCGCCTTCAACATGAATGGCCTCAAAGGTTTGAGAGCCACTCTCATATAAGAGACCGACTAAATTAATGACGATGTCAGAACCTTCAATTGCATGCTGTATATCTGCTATTGATGTAACAGAAGCTTGAATGGGGATGATTTGACCAATCTCTCCCAGGGGTTTCAGAAATTGAGCTGAGAGAGGATTTCGAACAGCTACGCGGATACGGTCACCACGTTCTGCAAATTTTTGAACTAAGGCTCGTCCAATGAAACCCGAACCTCCAAATAGTGTTACCGTCAGCATAGTCCTCCCTTTGACCTGTTACAAAAAACCCCGCAAGATGCGGGGCTTTTCACAAACAATTCCTTTAAAGGTTATTGCTTTGGAGCTTCAGGCGCTGCTGGAGCTGCTGGAGTCGTTGGTGCAGCAGGTGCGGCCGGAGCTGCAGGTGTTACTTGCTGAGTTGGAGCTGCAGGCGGTGTTGCCGGCGCTTCAGATGCAGGAGCAGCTGGTGGTGTTGGTGTTGTTTGTTGAGCTTTCTTCTCTCCACAAGCAGCGAGTACTAATGTACAAGCTGAAGCAAGAAGTGCTGCATAAATTGTATGTTTCATTTCTATTCCTCGTTTTTAGAGTTACCGGATACTCTGTCATCTTAATTTAATGGTTAAAATTTCAACCGGTTATCGCAAGATAATGGCACAAAATTTACAGAATTGCAATCGTGGAAAAATTACTCTCTTTTTTATGAACTTTCCCTTCTGATAAGAGCCGCCTTGCACTCATATAAGGTCCGGTAAATGTGTTAATATGAATATCTTTAAATCCAGATATATTCTCTTTTGAAACAAGTTCAAAAATATATTTTGGCAAATTGAAGAAATGATGGGCTGCTTTTTTCGAAGGTTTAAAGTAAGCGTCGTAAGCCCCACCTATAAGGTCTGGGAATTCAGGTCCTACCTCATAGTTCTCTTGCTGAATGGTTGGACCTAATGACACAAAAATCTGTGATCTTTTAGCTCCAAGATTTTCCATGGCGTTTAACGTGTTATGAATGATTCCTGCTTTAGCCCCTCGCCAACCCGCATGACAGGCACCAATCACTTCAGCCAAAGGATCGTAAAAGAGGAGAGGACCACAATCAGCTGTATATACACCTATAGCGACTCCCTTAACGTTGGTCACTAGTCCATCTGCCTCTTGACATTCAATCTCACCATTAACTTGAATCACTGTATTTCCATGAACTTGATTTAATGTTGCCAGGGGAAGGTATTGACCGACAAGGAGATCGACACGAGCTGCATTGCTGATCTCAGGGTCATATACAAAAAATCCATGCTTGAGAGTTGGGAAATGGGAGAGAAAAGGACATCTTGTTATCATTTGTTAAATCCTAAAGGTTGAATAGTTTGTGGAGAAAAGAGTGACATAACTTTAAAGACTAAACCCATCTGAAAGGGATGAATAAGTCTTTCAACATCTTTTTCAAGACGTTGTGTTTCAGGGGGATTATTTTTCTTTAGCATGTGTAACCTTGTCATAATTCCCATATTCAATAAATATTCCCGTTGCGAGATGGGTCCCGCAATTCCCATTTTATTCAATTGTGCCAGATGGTTGAGTCTCCCAAAATTTACATGACATGTCAAATCTGAACATCCTACATGGGTAAGAGGATCTGAAAAGTCCCCTTTATATATGGCTTGAAGGGAATCCCCTTCACCCCTTTCATACCCATAATCAATCATCAAGAGAACACCTGTCTGTTCCAAAAATCGGGAACAAATCTGCTGAAAAATCATCTCTCCTTGAGGAGATTTCTCCCAACATCGATCAGGTCCTCTTTGTTCCTGTACTCTTTGTAAATAAAAGTGAAGTTTACCTTCAGCAATCTGAAGACATCTCTCATATAAAATGCCTTCTTTTTGAAGATAGGAGTGGGTTGGGAAGACATCAAAGAACTCATTTGCAATAATGATCATTGGAGTATTGCTTTTAGGGATGTCTTGAAAGTCTTCAACCCAACGAGCTTGTTTGATTTTGTGCGCCTGGATTTCCTTTAACCTTGGATTTGTTTCAACAAAAATAACATCCAACCGTTTATTTACTTTTGATGTTACACGCAAGATATCGGACATAAGAGTCCCTCTCCCAGGTCCGAGTTCAACAAGGGTTATAGGATCACTTCCTCCATTTTTTTGAATCCAATCTAGGACCCAAATACCTATGAGTTCCCCAAACATTTGGCTGATTTCAGACGCTGTTGTAAAATCGCGAGAGACGGCTTCTTGGTTTCTATAATACCCATACTGAGGGTGGCTAAGAGCAAGCTCCATGAAACGAGCTTGTGTCATAGGCCCTTTTTGTTCAATCTCCTGAATGATAAGAGACTCAAGCATTTTCCTCTCTGTAGTAAGCCCGCAAAATAAGAAAGAGACCCATTGCTAAAACCGGAAGGGAAAGAATTTGACCCATGGTAAAGACATTCGCAATATATCCTAAGAAAGCATCTGGTTCTCTGAAGAATTCAACAATAATGCGTGCGAGTCCATAACCCGCAAGGAAAATACCTGTGAGTAAGCCCCGTCTATGACGCCACCGGGTAAAGAGAGCTCCGTAAGAGAGAACAAGGAAAAGAACGAGTCCTTCAAGGATCGCTTCGTAAAGTTGACTGGGGTGGCGAGGAAAGGGGCCTCCTAAAGGGAAAACAACTCCAAGTGAAAACTCCGTAATACGACCATAAAGTTCCCCATTAACAAAATTAGCAAGACGTCCAAAGAAAAGACCTATTGGAATACCACAAACCGCAAGATCGCCGAAGGATAGGAAATAGATTCCTTTCCTTTGGGTATAAATAGATGTTGCAATGACGACCCCAAGGAGCCCCCCATGAAAAGCCATTCCTCCTTTCCAAACATGAAAAATCTCCAATGGGTTGGCCAAATATTTTGCCGGCGTATAGAAAAGCACATACCCTAAACGTCCCCCTAGAATAACACCAATGATGGCCCAAACCAGGAAATCATCGACCGTTTTGCGATCAATAAGGGAAAATTTCTTTGTGAGCCATAAACTATACTGCCACCAACCAACAAGCCCTACAACATAGGCTAGCCCATACCAGTGAATAGCAAAAGGCCCTAATTGAAAGGCAATAGGATTTATATCTGGAAATGGCATAGGGTCTTCCTTTGTTAATTTTATCTCACCATAACCTATGATCAAAAATGTTTCACGTGAAACATTTTTTCTCCTTCTCGTCATTGCGATGATAGATTACTTAAATTTTTAGATAATTTTTAATTGAATGTATTTGAAGTTTAAACTAATGCGAACTATGGTGCGCTCATTAATATTTTTAGGAGTGTCATATGTTTAAGAATTATCTTTTGTTAACCAGTATCTTATCGCTCACCACAATCGTGAACTCAACTACCCAAGCCGGTAAAATTAAGGGTGACGATTCCCCAGAAGCCAGTCGACGTGTATATTTGATGAGTTCTCAGAACATTAAAGAAAAATACTCATCAAATCGCTCAAAAAAATCTAGAAAGGTTAAGACTAAACCTATGGAAATAAGTCCAGAGAAAGTCCCCAGTATTGAGGAGCTAGAAAATTCATTACAAAATCTCAAGTTAGACGAAACAGTGATAACAACAAAAACAACCGTTGGAAAAAAGACGGGTGTTTCTGGTAAATTAAAATCAAGGATTAAAGTAATGAACCCACACCTACAACGCGTCAAAAAGAAGCTTGAATTTATTAAGTAAAGAAAATTTAATTAAAATTTTAAATAAATTTTAATCGAAAGTTGTTGAAATTTTATTTTTTTACAACTAATTGTCCTATTGTTAATAATATTAAGGATTGATACGATGTTAAAAAAAGTTGTTATGTTGATGAGCGTTGTTGCTGTCAGTACGTTATTTACCTCTGAATCTAATGCAGGTAAAGAAAAGAATGAAATAAATACACCTAAAAAGAAGAAAAACCTGTCCTCAAGAAAAAGAGTGAGGGAATTCAATACCCCAAACCAAGAAAACCAGAAAATAAATACACCCGACGCTCCTACTAAAAAGAAAGTTAAACCTGAAGATTCTAGTAAACGTCGTTTTCGGAAATCTACCGCTAGACACTATAAAACAAACTTGAACAATCAATTTGGGGAATACCATGTGGATGATAGGGATCAATTCGGTTCTGATGCGACTGAATAGTTTTTAATTTCGTTTGAGGTATGGAAGGAGTTTATTTAAATACTCTCCTTCCTCTTCCTTTTTTCATATTCTCATTTGCAAACTCGTTAACCCTTTATATACTTTCCCCCACGCATAATACCCAAAAAGAGGGAACACGTGGCACTCAGGGACGTTCAACTTGACGATAAATATACAGCAGAAGAAGGTCAGATTTATATCACCGGGACCCAAGCTTTAGCACGCCTTCCTTTAATGCAAAAGCTAAGGGATCAACTGAATGGTTTGAATACGGCTGGATTTATCTCTGGCTATCGCGGCTCACCCTTAGGGGGATATGACCAAACCTTGTGGAAAGCCCAGAAATTCCTTGATGAAAACAATATCGTCTTTACGCCCGGTATCAATGAGGACCTCGGCGCAACAGCCGTATGGGGGAGTCAGCAATCGGGTCTTTTTAAGGGATCACAAGTCGATGGAATATTTTCAATCTGGTATGGGAAAGGTCCTGGCGTTGACCGGTGCGGCGATGTCTTTAAACATGGCAATGCTGCAGGATCTTCACCTTATGGCGGTGTTCTAGCACTTGCTGGAGATGATCATGCCTGTAAATCCTCTACCCTTCCCCATCAAAGTGAATACGCCTTCATTGCGGCCTCAATTCCCGTTCTTGTACCTTCGAATGTTCAAGATATTCTTGATCTCGGTCTTTATGGATGGGCCCTTTCGCGATACTCCGGATGTTGGGTCGGCTTCAAGGTGATCTCTGACACGGTTGATACGTCAGCATCCGTCAGTGTTTCACCCAAAAGAGCTCAAATTATCCTCCCCACGGATTTCAAAATGCCTGAAGAGGGCCTGAATATCAGATGGCCGGATCCGCCTCTGGAACAGGAAAAGCGCCTCCGTCTCTTCAAACTTGAAGCTTCTCAAGCTTTTGTGCGGGCCAATGGACTGGATAAAACAATTTTCCGAGGGAAAAAACCACGACTGGGCATTGTCACCGTAGGAAAGTCCTATCATGATGTCCGCCAAGCCCTTGATGATTTGGGACTCACAGAAGCGGAAGCCGCGGATATGGGGGTCACTCTTTATAAAGTCGCCATGAGTTGGCCACTCGAGCCCCAAGCCTTAAAAGCCTTTGCGAAGGATCTAGAGGAAATCCTTGTCATCGAGGAAAAGAGACCGCTGATTGAAGGACAAGTGAAAGATATCCTTTACGGCCTTCCTGAGAAGGCCAGACCTCAAGTTATTGGAAAGCAGGATGAAAAAGGAAATCCCCTCCTCCCTGATTATTATGAGCTCCACGTTCCTGAAATTGCCCACGTTATCGCCCAACGTATATTAAGATTTTCAAAATCCGCGACCGTCAAAAAAGGTATGGAACGACTCGATAAAATGTTCAAGGAGCAACTTAAACGTGAGCCAGAGCTTGTTCGCTTACCCTTCTATTGTTCTGGCTGTCCCCATAATACATCAACAACCCATCTTCCCGAAGGAAGTCGCGCTTTAGCTGGGATTGGTTGCCACTATATGGCGACCTGGATTGCTCATGACACAAGGACCTTTACCCACATGGGAGGAGAAGGTGTTCCCTGGATTGGACAAGCGCCTTTTACGGAAGAACAGCATGTCTTTGCGAATATAGGAGATGGAACTTATTATCATTCTGGTATCCTTGCGATCCGGGCCGGTATTGCTGCAAAAGTGAATATTACCTTTAAAGTCCTGTATAATGATGCGGTGGCGATGACAGGGGGTCAACCTGTCGATGGTCCTTTAGATGTGGGAATGATTACCCGTCAGGTTTATGCCGAGGGTGTTCGTAAGATTGTTGTTCTGACGGATTTCCCTGATAAGTACCCTGTCAATTTTGGTTTTGCACCCGGTGTTGAAATCGGCCACCGAGACACCCTCGATCAAGTTCAAGAGGATCTTAAGAAATGGCCCGGCACATCCATTCTGATTTATGATCAAACCTGTGCTGCTGAGAAAAGGCGCAGACGGAAACGGGGTCTGATGGAAGATCCTGATAAGCGTATCTTCATTAATGAGCGGGTTTGTGAAGGTTGCGGCGATTGCAGCAAAACCTCGAATTGTCTTTCCGTGCAACCCATTGAGACCGCATTCGGTCGGAAACGAAAGATTGATCAATCCAGTTGTAACAAGGATTTCTCTTGTGCAAATGGATTCTGCCCCAGCTTCGTGAGCGTTCAAGGGGGAAAGCTCAAAAAATCCAATGGCGGTGTGACGGAGGATGTCAATGAAAAGCTCCCGTCTCCAAGCCAACCATCCCTCGAAAAGCCCTATAGCATATTCCTGACAGGTGTCGGAGGAACAGGCGTTATTACCGTCGGTGCTATCCTCGGGATGGCCTCCCATCTTGAAGGAAAAGGCTGTTCAATTGTGGATATGGCTGGACTTGCCCAGAAGGGAGGAGCTGTTGTTTCTCATATTCGCATCGCCAAACAACCAGAAGATATCCATGCCACCCGTGTCTATATGGGCGAAGCGGATATGATCTTTGGGTGTGATATTGTGGTCACGGGCGGCCCTGAGACCCTTAATAAAATAAAGAAGGGCTCAACCCAGGTTCTGGTGAATGAAAATCAAACCATTACGGGGCATTTTATCAATAATCCGGATTATAATTTTCACCATGAATCCTTACGTCGTAACATTCTTGAAGCCGCAGGCAAGGATAAGGTTGACTTTATTGATGCCTCTCACATAGCTACCTCCCTTCTAGGAGACTCGATTGCGACCAATATGTTTATGGTGGGCTATGCTTATCAAAAGGGGCTCATTCCTGTCTCAGACACGGCCATTGAAAAAGCTCTTGAAATGAATGGCGTTGCTATATCCTTTAATATCCAAGCTTTCAGGTGGGGTCGTAAAGCCGCTCTTGATCTCAAAGCGGTTGAGAAAAAAGCGAGTCAGGGGATTGAGATAAAAGTGGATCCAGCCCCAACATCCCTTGAGGATATTATTACCCATAGACGAAAGTTCCTGACAGGGTATCAAAACAAGGCTTACGCAGACAGGTACGAAAACCTTGTCCGGCGCGTGCAAGAGGCCGATCCAAAGCAAGACTTATCTAAAGCTGTTGCCAAATATTATGCTAAGCTTCTCGCCGTTAAGGATGAATATGAAGTGGCCCGTCTTTACACGGATGGAACCTTCATGAAAGAACTGCATGAACAGTTTGAAGGCCCTGTAAAACTTAAGTTTTATCTGGCTCCTCCATTATTTTCCTCCCGGGATCCTTTAACAGGCCATCTCAAGAAAAAGCTCTATGGCCCTTGGATGATGAAGGGTTTTAAGATTCTGGCTAAGCTTAAAGGCCTCCGAGGCTCCGTCTTTGATATCTTTGGCTATTCAAAAGATCGTAAGATGGAGCAAAACCTCATTAGAGAATATGAGAGAACCGTGGGTCATCTTCTCGAAAACCTCAATGATCAGAATTATAAAATAGCTGTGGAAATTGCATCTTTGCCTGAACATATTCGCGGATATGGGCATATAAAAGAAAAGAACCTCGCGGACGTTAAATCAAATGAAGCGGCCCTCCTTCAGAAATATTATCCCTAGAAGCATCATTGGGAGGAGTCCACTGATGCCTTGACGAAGGCAGACGACGTGGCAATCCACATTAAGAACTTGACCTTGCACCCATCTAAGGGCATACCTAAAAAAACTTTTTGAGTTGAGGTTATCCCATGCGTGTAAAAATTTTTTCTTCTCTTTTTATCTGTTGTTTTCTCACGGCTTGTGCTCATGAATTTGACAGTGAAGGTGTCAAGACAACAGAATCAGAAAGTGAACGCCAAAATAGAGGATTTGGTAAATTCTTAGGTGAGGAAACCCTTGTTTTTGGCGGTCCGAAAAAGAAAGAGCATGAAGATACGGGTCTTGGTGTAAATAGCTATCTATGGCGCGCCAGCCTTGATACCATTTCTTTTATGCCTCTGGCCTCAGCAGATCCCTTTGGAGGAGTCATTATAACTGACTGGTTTACCCCTCCTCAATCACCGAATGAACGGATCAAAATGAATGTCTATATCCTCGATCGTCAGCTCAGGTCCGATGGCATCAAGGTCAGCATTTTCCGTCAAGAAAGAGAGCCTTCTGGCCAGTGGGTAGATCACCATGTTGAACCCCAAACAATGAAGGATTTAGAAAACGCGATTCTGAGTCGAGCTCGTCATTATAGGACAACAATCGTAAAGTAAAAGGATAGCCCATGAGCACCCAATACAACTTTCGGGAAAACGAAGCAAAATGGCAAAAAGCTTGGAGAAATGCTTCTCTCTTTAAAGCTAAAGAAAGTGTACCAAAATACTACGTGCTTGAGATGTTTCCCTATCCTTCGGGCCGTCTTCATATGGGACATGTGCGAAACTACTGCCTAGGCGATGTCATCGCACGGTTTAAAAAAGCGAATGGATATAGTGTCCTCCATCCTATGGGATGGGACGCTTTTGGTCTCCCCGCAGAAAACGCCGCCATCCAACACAACGTTCATCCCAAGACATGGACCTTACAGAATGTTGAGTTGATGAAGGAAGAACTGAATTCTTTAGGACTCTCCTATGATTGGGAAAGAGAGATCCTGAGTTGTTCCCCTGATTATTATAAACATGAACAAAAAATCTTTCTCGACTTTTTAAAAGCTGGCATTGCCTACCGTAAAGAATCCTTTGTGAACTGGGATCCGGTTGAAGGGACTGTCCTTGCCAATGAACAGGTTATTGATGGAAAAGGTTGGAGGTCTGGAGCTCCTATTGAAAGACGTAAGCTTTCCCAATGGTTTTTAAAAATCACTGATTTTTCTGAGGAACTCTTGAATGATTTGCAAGGCCTTGATCACTGGCCAGAACAAGTCAAAATTATGCAAACCAATTGGATTGGAAGATCTGAGGGAGCTCGTATTCATTTTCCCATCAATGAACGGGATGAGGTTCTAGAAGTCTTTACAACCCGCCCAGATACTCTATTTGGAGCTTCATTTCTGGGTATCTCAGCCGACCATCCCTTCGTGGAAAAAATCGCCAAATCAAGTCCATCACTTCAAACATTTATTGCGGAATGCAGGTCTAAGGGTACCAGTCAAAAAGAGATGGATACAGCTGAAAAGAAGGGCTTTAATACGGGTCTTACGGTCGAGCACCCTTTCATTAAGGGCCATAGCCTGCCCCTTTATGTCGCAAACTTTGTTCTCTATGACTATGGGACGGGTGTCATTTTTGGATGTCCTGCCCATGATGAGCGTGACTTTGAATTTGCCACAAAGTATAAGCTCCCCATACTTCCTGTTGTTCAAGGACCTGAAAAAGAGCCTCTCCCTTATATGGGTGAGGGAAAGCTGATCAATTCCGACTTTCTTGACGGCCTATCTTCAGAGGAAGCCAAGAAAGAGGTAATCAAACGCTTGATTGCCAAAAAAAGCGGTTCAAAAGAAATAACGTTTAAATTAAGGGACTGGGGGATCTCTCGCCAACGATATTGGGGCTGTCCCATACCCATTATTCACTGTCCAGAGTGTGGTATCGTTCCGGTGAAAGAGTTGCCCGTTACCCTCCCCGATGATGTTAGCTTTGATCAGCCAGGGAATCCGCTTGATCTTCACCCAACCTGGAAATATGTCGATTGTCCAACCTGTGGTGGAGCAGCTGAAAGGGAAACCGACACCTTTGATACATTTTTTGAATCGTCCTGGTATTTTGCCCGCTTTTGCTCACCTCACGCAAATGAGCCATTTGAGAAAGAAAGGGCCGAATTCTGGATGCCTGTTGACCAGTATATTGGAGGAATTGAACATGCCATTCTCCACCTTCTCTATGCCCGATTCTTCACAAAAGCTCTTACAGAATGTGGATACTGGTCCATATCAGAGCCTTTCAAGAACCTCCTTACTCAAGGAATGGTGTGTCATGAAACTTACCGGGATCAATCAGGGTCTTATCTTTTACCGAGTGAGGTTGAAAGACTTCATGGCCAGTGTGTAAAAATTTCAGATAAAACACCTGTGAAAGTGGGACGCTCTGAAAAGATGAGCAAATCAAAGTACAACGTGATTCCAGCTGAAAAAATCGTTGCGGAATATGGGGCGGACACGGCTCGACTCTTCATGCTTTCCGACAGTCCTCCAGAAAGAGATTTTGAATGGACAGAAGCTGGAATTGAAGGAAGTTGGCGTTATATTAATAAACTATGGCGTTTTATTCGAGCACAGCTTTCTGATTTGAATGAAGTCAATGCAAAGGAGACTCCTTCCTCCTTTTCCAAAGAGGCCACCACTATTCGAAAGCTTGCCCATAAGACAATTCACCACGTAACTCAAGACATCGAACGATTTCATTTCAACCGATATATTGCAAGGCTCCGTGAATTCTCAAATGCCCTTGAAGAGTTCAAACCCCAAAGTCCTTCTGATTGGTGGGTTTTGAATGAATCGATACATACCCTCATCATCCTCTTTTCACCCGTCCTTCCCCATTTGACTGAGTCTCTATGGGCAGAACTCGGACATGAGCCCTTTATTTATAACCAACCTTGGCCTGTTGCTAACCTTGAGTTTGTGAAAGAAGACGTGATCACCCTTGCGATTCAAGTCAATGGAAAGATGAGGGGAACCCTCGAAGTTTCATCGGATCTCAGCGAAAGTGAAATTAAGGAACGTGTTTTGGACTTGCCAACAGTTAAAGCCCATGTGCAGGATAAAGAACTTAAAAAATTCATCTTTGTGCCAGGAAAGATTGCCAATGTCGTACTTTAAATTATCTATTGCCCTCATGGCTCTTACGCTCACAGCTTGTGAGTTTAAGCCCCTTTATCATAATCATTGCGAGAGCCACAATATTTCCTATCCTTTAAAAATTGCAACGATCGAGGATAGACAGGGACAAATTTTAAGGAATTATCTCGTTGACCTCCTTATACCCCAAGGTGCGCCTGCAAAACCGAAATATCTTCTCGAGATCAAACTGACGGATACGATTGTGGATACGGGTATTAAAAAAGATGAAACAACAACCCGTAAGAAGGCAACGGTTACAGCACAAGTCATATTGAGGGATCGCTGTCAAAAAGTTGTTTATACTCACTCCGTGTTTGCCATTAACTCTGTCAACATTTTAAGTGAAAATTATTACTCAGACGTCGTTGCCGCCGATTACGCAAGGCGAGAAGCCCTTCGTGTTCTCTCGGAAAAAATTCAACTGGTCATTAGCGCCTACTTGGATACACATCCGTGAAAATCAACTTCCCAGCTTTATTTCAAACGCCGCTGAACAAATACCGATTCTTTTTTATCTTTGGAAATAACACGGAGGTGTTTGAAAGAGCGATTTTCTTTATCGAAACATCCTTAAAAGCTCTTCGCGTCCCTAAGGAGGAGAAAGAGCTACTCAAGGGGGATGTTTTCCAACCTTCCCTCTTCGAAGACTGTACCCAGCCAAAAGTCACGCTTGTCTCGCCTGTTTCGGATAAGATCCTGGCACACCTTCCGAGTCTTAGGGAAGGAATCTATATCTTCACATCTGAAAAAGCGCGTGCAGCCTCAAAGCTTGTCACAACTTTCTCAAGTGAACGTGAGGCCATCGCCATTGCTTGTTATGACTCCCCCTTATCGACTTCAGAATTTGAGTTTCTCGTAGGTGAAATGAACTTAGCCGTATCATTTAAAGGGCTGCTCTTTAAGGCGTTCCAGAACGATTATAAGGGGCTTTTAACAACCCTAGCTAAGGTAAAGCTCTTTGGGGACATCACGGAAGATGACTATGACCTTTTTTTAGAAACCTCCCGGAGTTATGAGGATATAAATCCTTTATTACAGGCTCTCCTTTTAAAGGACGGGAAAAAAATGACGGAAACCTTTTCTTGTCTTTCCGCCTCTGATCAGATTCCTTTTATACGAGGAGCATTGCGAGCCTTTCAAACCCTCTCAGAGCTCATACCCTATCAAAAATCTTCAGGGTCAATCCCCTGGCAAACCTTTACTCCACCCGTATTCTTTAAAGATCAGCCTCTTTATCAAACAGCCCTTTCCAGGTGGAGGAGCCCTGAAATCATCGACATGGTTGAGACTTTGTTAACGCTTGAACGGCAGGTTAAGTTTTCCGGTTATTCAGAATCCCCATTGAAAGAAAAACTTCTCAGTTCCTTAGGATAAGTAAAAAAGACCATCAATGTTTCACGTGAAACATTTTATCCATTCAACTTTCGAATAAGTTCATCAAGCTCACCCGTATCCTTAAAATGAATAATCATTTTGCCCCCTGCTCCTTTTAAGAACAAATCGACAGGTGTATCAAGGAGATCACTCAGATGTTGCTGTAAAACATTCAATTCTGGATCAACAGCCCTATTAATGAATTGTCTACCTTTTGGAGCCGATGGATTTTTCCTTGTGAGATCTTCTGTTTCTCTAACACTCAACCCCTTCTCAATAATCCTATCTAACAAAGCTTCAGCCTGTTCACAGCCCACCAGGGCTCTTCCATGTCCTGCAGAAATAGTCCCTTCAATGAGTGCAGTTTGAATGGCTTGAGGAAGGGTCAAAAGGCGCAAACAGTTTGTTACATAGCTCCTGCTTTTTCCAAAGATCCTTGATAAAGCTTCTTGTGTATATTGAAATTCTTCAGCCAGCCTGTGATACCCTGCAGCTTCTTCGATGGGATTGAGATCCTGCCGTTGGATATTCTCCAGAAGGCCCACCTCAAGAACTTCTGCATCGGTGAATGTTTTAATCAAAACAGGTATTTCTGTAAGACCCGCTAGCTTCGAGGCTCTCCACCGTCGTTCCCCAGCAACAATTTCGTATTTATTAGCCACTACGGGATGTGTGCGAACGAGAATTGGAAGAAGAACCCCTTTCTCTTTAATGGAAGACGTTAAAGCTAAAAGCTCGCTCTCAACAAAGGACCTACGGGGTTGATTTTCACCTGGTATCAAGTCCTCTAAAGGTAACACATTAGGATTTTGTTGACTTTGCTCAGCTTCAGAACTTGAAAAGAGTGAGGATAAACCTCTCCCCAGAACTTGTTTTCTTATTTCATTCATGCGGCTAACTCCTTTTCTTGAGAGAGAATTTCTTTTGCAAGTTGAATATAGGCTTGAGACCCGAGACATTTCATATCGTATATGACAGCTGGTTTTCCAAAGGATGGAGCTTCAGCCACACGGACATTTCGGGGAATATACGTTTTATAAACAATGTCCTTAAGATGATGCCGGACGTCATTGGCAACTTGGGTACTCAAACTGCTGCGACTATCAAACATGGTTAAGACGATACCTTGAAGCTCTAATAATGGATTCAAGCTCTTCTTGACTTTAGAAACCGTATCCAGAAGCTGACTCAGTCCTTCCAAAGCATAAAATTCACATTGAAGGGGAACCAAAACCTGATCCGATGCCACAAGAGCATTCAGGGTTAAGAGACCTAAAGACGGAGGGCAATCAATAAATATGAAATCAAAGAATGACTTCAATCCTTGAATGGTGTTTTTTAAAAGAGTCTCCCGTCCCTTCACATCAACCAACTCGACTTCTGCCCCTGCTAAATGAGGACTTGAGGGCATTAAAAAAAGATTGGGGATAATGGTTTCGTAAGATACATCCGCGGCTTTTTGTGAGCCAACAAGGACCTCATAACTTCCTTTTAGATTTCTCTTATCTGTCACTCCAAGTCCTGTGGTCGCATTTCCCTGAGGATCAAAATCAATAATCAGAATTTTTTTTCCAACAGTAGAAAGGGCTGTTGCCAAGTTGACCGTCGTCGTTGTCTTCCCGACTCCCCCTTTTTGATTGACTACAGCGACTATTTTAGACATGGATCTTAGCTCTTCTTTTTTAGATGAGAAATTTTTAAAATTCTTCCCGTAGAATCGGTTAAACTCGAAAAAATTTCAAGCTCAAATTCCCATTTATTTTCTGCCATTTGAATCTCCGTTTCCGCATTCTTTCCCTTGAGAAAGAGACAAATTGAGTTTTCCTCAAGAAAAGGATAGGCATACTCGAGAAGTTGGGGTAAAGGTGCCAATGCCCTTGAGGTAAGGATATCAGCCTTCACATCCTTAACATGTTCAATACGGGATCTAATAAGCGTCACGAGCGTCGATGTTTCACGTGAAACATTTTCTAAAAAAAGACATTTCTTTAAATCAGATTCAATGAGAGTCACGGACAGTTTCCCTGGATTTGCCATGGCAAGAACCATTCCTGGAAACCCTGCTCCCGATCCCAAATCGACTACCCTCACCTGGCTTTCAGATTGAGTATCAATATATTTTAAGAGCTGAAGCGAATCCTCAAAGTGTCTTGACTCAATTGTCGGGACAGTCGATGGAGCGATAAGGTTAACCTTCTTTTGCCATGCTTCGAGTAGATGTGCATAGGTTGAAAGTTTTTCTTGAAGCTCTGGATCTTTTATCATTCACCCTCTTGAACCAATGTTTCACGTGAAACATTTTATTACATAGCCTTGTCGGCATTAAACCTTATAATGTCGAGCAAATTCTGAACAAGTCATCAGCAAATGACTTTATATTAGGGGTGCCCTGCATTCAAATCAATTTTTCAAATCATCTTTCCGTAAATGATTCTTGAGAACCCTTAATAATGGGTTTGAGAAGATATTGAAGGAATGTCCGGTCTCCTGTCAAAATATCAACATCTGCCGGCATTCCTGGTGTTATAGGCAATTGCTTGCCTCGATATTCTAGATAATTCTTATCCGTAACAACCTTGACACGAAAGAAGTCTTTTCGTTGTTCCTGATCATGAACCGCATCTGGACTTATCTCAATAACTTTCCCCTTGAGGGTTCCATAAACAGCGTAGTCGTAAGAGGTAATCTTTACGGTTGCATCTTGGCCCGGGTGTAGGAAAGCCACATCAGAAGGAAGCACCATGGCTTCAACAAGCAAGGTGTCATCAACAGGTACAATTTCAAGAATCGTCTCTCCAGGACGGATAACCCCACCTGAGGTTTTGAGTTTTATATCCTTGACTATACCATTCATGGGAGCCCTTATTTCATTACGACTCAAACGATCTTGAGACTCAGACAACTGTCCCTTTTCTTCTGAAAGCTTAATTTTGACATCCCTTAAGATTTCTTGATCTTCATTTTTAAATTTTATTCCGACTTGCTTAAGTTCAATGTTAGCTTGGTCGAGTGCCGCTTGAAGCTTGGGGAGGGAAGCTTGACTTTTTTCTATTTCTCCTTTGAGATTGGCTGTATCTCTTTCGAGTCGAAGAATTTCTCTTTTTGAGATGAGTTGTTCTTTTACAAGTGGTTCAACCATATTGACTTCTTTTTGAGACAATCCATATTGGGCTTGTGCTTGATTCAGTCGGGCTTTCTCTTCCTCAAGCTCCTGTTTCTTTTGAACGATAATTTCTTCGGCAATAATTTTTTGGTTTTCAATTTGTTGAATTCTTTCACGGTAATGATTCATTTCCGATTCAGCAATTAAAGGGGCTTCTTTCTTCACCAAATCGGGTACTGTATAAGGCTTACCTTCAATTTGAGCTTCAAGACGTTCCGCAGCAGCGAGATATCTTAGGTATTCTTCTCTATTACTTTTCTCTCGCGCTTGGGCAATATTTGGATCCAATCGAACAAGAACTTGTCCTGCTTTCACCATTTCACCATCTTTGACAAGAACATTCTGAATAATTCCCCCTTCAAGGTGTGAGATAATTTGAACCTCTTGAGAAGGAATCACTTTGCCGTGACCATGGGTGATGACACTGATTGTTGCCACACTTGACCAAATAAGAAATAAAACAATAAGGGTTGCAATAACCCCAAAGGTAATCACAGCAAAGCGGTGGGTCACTTCGCTTTGAGCAGCTATCTTCGGTTGCAAATAATCTAGTTCTTTCAGATGTGGTGAGTTTTTAAAATCAACCATGGCTTACCCCGCTGTTTTTGTTGAAGCTGCTTGAAGTGCTTCTAGAATTTGTTCTTTGGGTCCATCAGCAACAACCCGCCCGCCCTCAATGACAATAATGCGATCCACAAAAGATAGGAGAGACGGACGATGTGTGACGAGTATGAGTGTTTTATGAGCCTTAAGAACCTCTTGAATACGATGAATAAAGGCTCTTTCTGAATTCGAGTCCATCATCGCTGTGGGTTCATCAAAGAGAAAGATGGCTGGATCGCGGACAAGGGCTCGTGCAATTGCAATGGTTTGCTTTTGCCCTCCAGAAAGCTCAGTCCCTCCCTCTCCCACCGGTATATCATATCCGAGTGGATGTTGGGAAACAAAGTCATGAACACCCGCAAGGGTAGAAGCTCTTAGAAGAGTCTTATCATCGACCACACTTCCGCCCATGGAAATGTTCTGTCGAATCGTGCCTCCAAACAGGAAAATGTCCTGGGGTATATACCCTATATTGGCTCTTAAATCGGCAGGATCAATTTGACGTATATCCGTCCCATCGATCAGAACAGTTCCAGATGTGGCTGTATAAAACCCTAAAATTAACTTTTCGATGGTTGTTTTCCCAGAGCCAATTCGGCCAATAAAGGCAACCTTCTCTCCTGGATTCACCTTAAAGGAAAGCTTATTTAAAATAAGTCCCTTATGGCCAGGATAGGAGAAATCAACATCTTTAAACTCTATACCCCCTTGAAAGGTAGGACGGTGAACAAAACGAATCGATTTGGGTCTCTCGACTGGCAAGCGTATTAATTGATTCAATCTCTTCAAGGATTCCATTGACTGATTCAATCGAGTTAAGAGGGAAACGACTTGCGTGAGAGGACCCATCGCCCTCCCCGAAAGAATAGAACAGGCAATAAGACCGCCCATGGTTAATTGTTGTTCAGCTATTAAGTAAACTCCAACGATCATAACACCAACAACAGTAATATTTTGAGCAAACGTGGAGAGATTCACAGCGAGAGCAGAAAGAAATCGGGTCACATTTGTCGATGAAGCGGCTTGTGCCACAAAGTTCTCCCATGAACTTTGCATCTTTCCTTCCACACCGAGTCCTTTAATGGTTTCGAGACCTTGAATCGATTGAATAAGAAGAGCATGCTTTTGGCCTCCTTCTGCATAGGTTTTTTTAATAGAATTGACGAGAGGTTTTTGCAAAAGGTAACTCGTGAGCAAAACGAGGGGAACCATAATTAAAGGAACAAGTGCAACAGGTCCTGCAATCAAATAAATGATAAAAATAAATAGAAAAATAAAAGGTAAATCAACAAGTGCGGATAAGGTAGCTGAAGAAATAAATTCCCTTAGGGTTTCAAATTCCCGCAGCTGATGAGCGAGAGTTCCTGATGACTTTGGACGGGCTTCAAGCTTAAGGGCGAGCATCTGTTCATAAAGCCGACTTGCAAGGAGAATGTCAGCATTTTTTCCAGCCACATCTAAAAAATAGCCCCGAATGGTTCTTAAAATAAAATCGAAAATAAACACGATAAAAACGCCGATAGCCAAGAACCAAAGAGTTGTCATGGCATTATTAGGAACAACTCGATCGTATACAGCCATCACAAAGACCGTACTCGCCAGAGTGAATAAATTTATAAAAACCGATGTGAGAATAACCTGTGAGTAAATTGGCCAAAATTGAAGAAGCGTCCCCCAAAACCAATTTTGTTGAGGGGACTCCCTCGGCTCTTCTTGAGCCAAAGTCTCCTCCCACCTTTTATGGGTTAGTATGAGGGTACCATCATACCTCTTCCTTAGCTCTGAAAGAGGCATGGAACGAGATAAGAACTTACCCCCGGGGAACATAACAGTTGCGTGTTTATTATCGATGCTTTCTAAAACACAAGCATCTCCATTCTTTAAGATGAGAACACAAGGAGTGAGATCATTACTTATATCTTCAAAATCTTTAGAAACTTGGAGAGCATCAATATTGATACGGTCAGCAGCCCGAATAAAAAGCTCTGTTGTAAATTTCCCCTCAACAGGCATCCCAACTTTTAATGACGTTGCTGAAGTTGGACGATCATAAATTCCACTGAGTACAACTAAACATTCCAGTAATGGATCTATATTATCGAGTGAGGTTGCTGGAAATATTTCTTTAATTTCACTCATTGTTTTCTCAACATCCTTATTTTTATTTTCATGTTTTTTTAAGGTCGTCGCTAAAAATTATAGCAATCCAATCCTAAATCGATCATAATCTGAAAAAGTTAACAAAAAAATAATAAGCCATTCATGATTAATAAAACTATTTACACCGTCACTTTTGCTAGTTTTTTGTCCTTTGTGACACTTTTACAAGCAACCACATTAAAAGAAACGGTTGTCGTCACTCTTGAAACCCATCCCTCAATTAGTGCCCAAGAAGCTGCCTCAAAAGCCACTGAATTTCAAATTGATGCCGCAATGGCAGGTTATTTTCCGACACTTGACGTATTTGGGTCCGTGGGACGACAATATACACGCATTGTTGAGAGGCTTGATCCCCCTCTCTCTTTTCCCCTGCAAGGACATGCAACACGTAATGTCGCAAACCCTGTTATTAGTTTTCGTCAAAATATATTTGATGGTATGGCAACTCCATTCGCTGTAGAGCAAGCCAAGGCCTTAAATCAACAAGCTCTTTCAACCCTTGGATTAACAAGAGAGCAAATTGCCTTTCAAGCAGTGACAGCTCATGCAAATGTTTATGCTCAGCAAGCGTTACTCGAAATTTATGAGGACAGTATCAAAAAGCATGAAGAAATTTTAAGACAAGTCAAAAAACGGGTCGAGGGAGGTATCAGTACGATTGCAGATGTTGATCAAGTCTTATCCAGATTAGAGCAAGCCAAGGTTATCAAAGAAAGAACAGAAGGGGAGCTGGAAGCAGCTATTGCTAATTACATCTCAATTGCTGACTTTCATCCTCAAAAATTACAAACTCCTAACTTTCCAAGGGATTTATATGGGGAAAGTTTAGATTCCATATTAGCACGGGTTTACAACAATAATCCCAATGTTCTTGTTTCACGTACCCAGCTAGAGGTTGCAGAAGCTCAACTTGATCAAACCTTAACTCCTTTTCTTCCTACGATTCGTGTTGAGTTAAATGCGAACGATCCTGTCCTCAATCCAGGTGGTGTAAAGGGAAGGAACGGGGTTTATACAGCCCAAGTTGTGGGTCAGTATAATTTATATAGCGGGGGAAAAGATCTAGCCAATCGTCAGGCTCAGATTGAAAAAGTTGTTCAGGCGAAAAAATTATTAGATGCTTCCTGGCGAAATGCAAAAAATCAAGCCAGCTCAGCCTATGCTAAGTTATTGAGTTCAGATCAGCAAGTCAATGAACTCGATGTGAGCGTGGATGTTAACAGAAAACTGATCCGAGAGTATGAGTTGCAATTCCAGCTTGTGTCCCTTCCCATTCCTTTTTTGCTTGATGCCTATGTTTCCTATTACCAATCAAAGGCTGACTTAATAAATCAAGAAGCTCAAGAAGTTGTGAATTATGCACTGGTTCTGGCTTCCATGGGAGAACTTGTGGCTTATTTTGAAAAAAAGTCACTGAAGATGCAGAAGGAATGCATGCCAAGTGAAGCTTCATAGATCATAACTTGCCTTTGGCCGCAAAGTACGGTATACGTCAGGCGTATGAGATTTTACGCATAGGAATGCCTAAAATATTAACAAAACAAAGGAAGTATGGATGCCTGAAAAATTTGTAGTAGATGGTGAGTCTGTTCGTGGACTTGCTAAACTTCTCGAGGAAACAGGTCTAACGGAAATCGAATATCAAGTAGGTGTTCATCGTATTCGTGTCGCTCGTGGGGGAATACAAGCACCTCTCTCTCATGTTGCTCCTCCGCCACCACCTCCAGCAGCTACTCATCAAAGTCCCGTTTCCGAAACCATGCCATCACCTCAAGGAGAAACCATTTCTTCTCCAATGGTTGGGACGGTTTATCTTTCAGGTGAGCCGGGTTCAGCTCCGTTTATTAAATCCGGGGACACGGTAAAGAAGGGAGATACCTTACTTATCGTCGAAGCGATGAAGGTGATGAACCCTATTCGTGCTCCAAGAGATGGAAAAATCTTGAAGATTTGCGTCAATGATGCCTCACCCGTTGAGTTTGGGGAAGCACTCGTCATTCTCGAATAACAGAGGATATTTATCATGTTTCAAAAGATTCTTATCGCCAACCGAGGCGAAATTGCTCTCCGTATTTTAAGAGCCTGTCGTGAGATGGGGATTAAGGTTGTGGCTGTGCATTCTTCAGCCGACCACGATGCCATGCATGTCCGTCTTGCGGATGAAAGCGTATGTATTGGACCTGCCCCCTCAAGGGATAGCTATTTAAACATTCAAGCCATCCTCTCTGCCGCTGAAGTTTGTGGGGTGGATGCCATCCATCCAGGCGTTGGTTTTCTCTCTGAGAATGCTGGATTTGCTGAGATGGTGGAGGAACACGGAATTACATTTATTGGTCCTACCCCAGAACATATCCTTCTCATGGGGGACAAGATTACAGCAAAGGATACGGCTATAGAGCTTGGGATTCCTGTTGTCCCTGGATCAGAAGGCGCTTTAGGCGAGGATGTTGATGGACTTGCGGAGCGAATTGGTTATCCTGTGCTGATTAAAGCAGCCTCTGGAGGTGGTGGCAAGGGGATGAAGGTAGCTCGTACAGCTAGTGACCTCGACGAAGCTCTCAGGCTTGCAAAGGCTGAAGCCAAAGCCTGCTTTAATAATGACCAAGTTTATATGGAAAAATATCTGAGTCATCCGCGTCACATTGAAATACAAGTCATCGCAGATACCCACGGGAATGTTTGTCATCTCGGCGAAAGAGATTGCTCTCTTCAAAGACGGCACCAGAAGGTTTGGGAAGAGGCTCCCTCACCGGCAATAACACCTGAAGCGCGCGAAAAACTTGGAGAAATTGTTCGTAAAGCCATAAAAAAGCTAGGCTATCGTGGGGTCGGTACCATCGAGTTCCTTTTTGAAGATGGCGAATTTTATTTCATAGAAATGAATACACGCCTTCAAGTGGAACACCCGATTACAGAGATGATTACGGGGATTGACCTTGTGCGAGAGCAAATACGAATTGCTGCAGGACTTCCTTTAAGTTTTAAACAGGAAGATCTTCAATTTAAAGGCCATGCCATTGAATGTCGTATTAATGCGGAAGATCCGGAGTCCTTTATCCCTTCCCCTGGTAAAATTCAGGATTACCTTGCCCCAGGAGGTTATGGCGTTCGCGTCGACAGTGCCATGTATCAAGGCTACCAAATACCACCCCATTATGACAGCCTCATTGCAAAGCTGATCGTTTATGGGGACACTCGAGAGGAATGTATTAAGCGCGTTGAAAGAGCCCTTCATGAATATGTGATAACGGGAGTGAATACGCTCTTGCCCCTTCACAGGGATCTTGCTGAGGCGGAAGATATGTTAAGTGGGAATTATGACATCCACTGGCTGGAGAAGTGGCTCGCTCTCAAGGTTGTGAAAGAAGCGGCTTAAGTAAGAATGTTTCACGTGAAACATTTTTATGAAAGCTTGTTCCGAAGTTCTTCTACAATCATTGAAATACCTTGAGGATTAGATCCACCTGCTTGAGCCAGATCAGGACGACCTCCTCCTCCTTGTCCTCCAATGGAAGGGACAACTTTTCGAATTAAATCGACAGCATTGAGTTTTGAAAGAAGATCCTCACTCACACCAATGACAAGAGAGACTTTCCCTTCGTTTTCACTCACAACCGTAAAGAGGCCTGATTTAAATTCCTTTTTCATGTCATCGACAATGGATTTAAGATCTTGAGGGGGAATGTCTTTAAGCTCTCGATAATAGAGGGGAATGCCATTCACTACTTCAGGTTTTAAGGAAGGACCCGATGTTGATGTAGCGACTTTCTGTCTTAAAGATCCCATCTCCTTCTCGAGGACTTTTCTTTCCTCAAAAAGTTGACTAACCTTATCCATTACAGCCGTGGGCGAAACCTTTAATTTTTCCGCAAGACTGAGTACGGTCTTCAGTTGATCATTGGCAAAATCTTCTGCGGCCCGTCCTGTTAATGCCTCGATCCTTCGAACACCTGCTGCAATGCCCGATTCAGAAATAATCTTAAAATAGCCTATATCTCCTGTTTGAAAGACGTGCGTCCCTCCGCAAAGCTCAATAGAATAGGGTTCCCCCGTTTCTTGACCCATGGAAACCACACGAACTTCTTCGCCATATTTCTCTCCAAAAAGGGCCAGAGCACCAACCTTTGAAGCTTCCTCAGGTTTCATAACACGGACGTTTGTTGGAATATTGAGTCGAACTTGATCATTCACTTCCCGTTCAATGAGAAGAATTTCTTCTGCAGATAAGGGCTTATGGTGGCTATAATCGAACCTCAGGCGGTCAGGTGCCACAAGAGATCCTTTCTGTGTTACATGAGCGCCTATACGCTTCCTAAGGGCTCTATGAAGAAGATGGGTCGCTGAATGATTTGACCGAAGGAGAGTTCGGCGATCTGCATCCACACGGAGGTGAACGGTTTCACCAACATTAAATTCCCCTTTGGTGACTTTCCCCAAATGAACTATAAGATCTCCCAGTTTGCGAACCGTATCTTCGATTTGAATTTCACCGGATGATGAGGTGATAACACCTGTGTCTCCAACTTGTCCTCCCGACTCTCCATAAAAAGGTGTCTGATTCACAAGTAGAGAAACCTTATCTCCAGTTTTGACACTTTTTACTTCTTTCCCATCCCGAATGAGAGAGTCGATAACGCCTTCAGCCGTTGTAACTTTATACCCCAGAAATTCTGTTGGGGGGAGTTTTTCACGAATTTCAAACCACAATGGATCGGTTTTACTTTCACCTGAGCCAGCCCAGGAAGCCCTAGCCTCCTCTTTTTGTCGCGCCATCGCGTCTTGAAAACCGGATAAATCAACAGATTTTCCCTCAGCTTTCAAAACATCCTGTGTCAGATCCAAAGGGAAACCATAGGTATCATAAAGTTTGAAGGCAACATCTCCTGGAAGAAGATCTTTGACTTTTGTCGATTCTTCTGTAAGAAGCTTCAGTCCCTTATCAAGGGTTTGACGAAAACGCTCTTCTTCCAAACTTAAAGTTTCGATCATCAAAGGTTGAGCCCGAGAGAGCTCAGGATAAGCCATTCCCATCTTTTCAACGAGAGTAGGCACAAGTTTTGCCATAAGGCCGTCCCGGTACCCAAGAAGCTGTACATGTCGCATGGCCCGTCTCATAATGCGACGCAAGACATATCCCCGTCCTTCATTACTCGGGAGAAGCCCGTCAGCCATGAGAAAACAACTGGATCTCAAATGATCCGCAATGACCCGGTGTGAATCTCTTGCAATCCCCTCCGCTTTCGTCTTTGTGATTTCTTCCGATTCTTCAATAATGGCTCTAAAAATATCCGTATCAAAGTTATCATGCACCCCCTGTAGAACAGCCGCAAGTCGCTCTATCCCCATCCCTGTATCCACGGAAGGCTTGGGAAGATTCTTAAGCTTTCCATCTACTTGATCATATTGCATGAAAACCAGATTCCAAATTTCCGTAAACCTATCCCCATGAGCGTCAAGACTTCCGGGAGGCCCACCAGGAATGCTAGGACCGTGGTCATAGAAAATCTCTGAACAGGGACCACAGGGACCCGTATCCCCAGCAGACCAGAAATTCTCAGACTTATCAGATATTCGAATAATTTTACTCTCAGCCATGCCAGAAATCTGGCGCCAGAGGCGAGCCGCATCCTCATCCTCGCTATAGACCGTAATCACAAGCTTTTCGGGTGAAATCCCCCACTCCTTGGTAATAAGCGTCCAAGCGAGCTCAATCGCCTCTTCCTTAAAATAATCCCCAAAGGAGAAATTCCCCAGCATTTCAAAGAAGGTATGATGGCGTGCCGTATGCCCCACATTCTCAAGATCATTGTGCTTGCCCCCAGCTCGAATACACTTTTGAGCCGAGGTTGCCCTTGTAAATCCAAGGTTTTCTTGTCCCGTAAACACGTTCTTGAATTGAACCATTCCTGCACTTGTAAAGAGAAGGGTTGGATCGTTATGAGGAATCAGAGAACTTGAAGGAACAACCGTATGTTTCCTATTCTTAAAGTACTCTAAAAAAAATGACCGAATGTCAGCAGTGGTTGTCATGGTTATGCAGCCGTGTCCTCAGAAATTTCTGTGGCAAGAAGTTTATCACTCAACGCATTGACATTGGACCGAATGGCGGTCTCAATTTCCTCAGCAACGGCAGGATTATCCTTTAAAAATTGACGAGTATTCTCACGGCCCTGTCCAATCCGTTGACCCTTATAGGAGTACCAAGATCCTGACTTTTCAATGAGATTCGCTTTAACAGCTAGATCAATGACCTCACCTGTCTTTGAAATGCCTTCACCGTACATGATGTCAAATTCTACAACTTTAAAGGGAGGCGCCATCTTGTTTTTCACAACCTTCACACGGGTTTGGTTTCCAACTACTTCATCCCTATCCTTAAGGGATCCAATACGGCGGATATCTAAACGAACAGAAGCATAGAATTTTAAAGCATTTCCACCTGTGGTTGTTTCTGGATTTCCAAACATCACACCAATTTTATGACGAATTTGGTTAATAAAAATGACCATACAGTTGGTTTTTGAAACTGAACCGGTGAGCTTCCTTAAAGCTTGGCTCATGAGACGAGCTTGTAGACCCACGTGCGTATCTCCCATCTCCCCTTCGAGTTCTGCCCGAGGAACAAGAGCGGCCACACTGTCCACAACAAGAACATCAACAGCGCCTGAACGAACGAGGGTGTCTGCAATCTCAAGAGCTTGCTCACCAGCATCGGGCTGAGAGATAATCAGATCGTCTGTTTTAACACCTAGTTTGCGCGCATAGACTGGATCTAAAGCATGTTCCGCGTCCACAAATGCACATGTTCCTCCCGCCTTTTGAGCTTCGGCAATAGCATGAAGAGCCAGCGTTGTTTTACCGGAACTTTCAGGGCCATAAATTTCAATGATACGTCCCTTGGGAAGTCCCCCAATCCCAAGAGCAATGTCAAGACTCAGAGATCCCGTAGAAATCGCGGAGACATCATCAACCGTGTCCCGTTGACCAAGACGCATAATCGACCCCTTCCCAAAGGCTTTTTCAATTTGTCCGAGGGCGGCTTCAAGGGCTTTTTGCTTATCCATGGGTTTCTCCTAAATGGGTAATGGGTTTAATCCAGACGTCTCTTATGTATTCCACAGCTTTTTGTGAAGTGCAATTGGTATTTGTTGCATACGTTTTAAATGATCAAAACACGTTTCTTAAGAGGGGCTCGAATGTCTCTTTAAACCAATGAATAAGTTCACTTTTTGATTGACATTTTGTCCTACGCCGCAAGATATCCAAATGGTCTTCAACAGTTCGATTTCCAATATTGAGAAGAATGGCAACCTCCTTGGCAGTTTTTCCTGTAGAATAATGGGAAAGAACTTCAAGCTGTCGATCTGTTAAGTTATATTTTCTTCTGAGTTCTTCAACTTCATTACTCAAGTTACTCTTGAGAAGAGAAGAGAAATACTGAACCTTTCTTTGCCAGGGCGTTGTTGGAAGAAAAGCGTTTTCTACACGGGGGAATATTTTTTTTAAATGAGGGGATGTGCCCATATTTAACCCTATCTCTGGCTTACAAATATCTGAGCTTACTCTATAGAAATGGTCAATAAATTTGTCGAAAACGCCGGAATGCTCCCTCAGAAATTGCAGATCATCATTTTGGCTATTTTCCATGGCAAAAAAATAATAATGCAGAGAACCTTTTGATTCTTTAATAACACTATAGCCATTTTTTACATTATTTTCTCTTACATACATAATCCCTTCATCATCCGTTATTTCCGGCCATATAATTTGTAAAGGTTCAGTTTTGCAAATAAAGGGCGTTATTTTTGAAAAAAATTTTGTTTTAAATTGAAAATCATAACAAGCAATAGCCTTAATAAAAACCGGCGAATTGGAAACAAGAAAATATTTACCATTGTCAAAAACTTGTCCCTGCCCAAAATGTTTAATACCAAAAGCATTTTTGAGCGGCGAACAGATTTGATCAAGCCGATGAGAGTGTGTTTCGTTGAATTCTAATACGGATTTGAAATACTTTGAATTTATAACAGCCGACATCATAACCCCCCATCGAAACCTTAAAAAAAATCTTAACAATTCACATTAAAAACAGCAATGCCTAAAAAGCTCTTTTATTCTCTAGATTCCCTAATTTCGATGTAAAACGTATATCTTTTATTTTCCATAAATTTCTCTTTTTTATACAAAAAATATTTCCCCTTAGGTGTGTAAATGTATAAAAATCTTCCTTGATTTTCGTTTTAAGATTGAATAATCCAATAGCCCAGCAAGAGGGTAGCACCGATAATGTGAGCGGTTCCATAATCAGTAGCTCACTCGCAGAGGATTTAATCCATTCCGTTTCTAATTTCTGTTCAAGATATAAGACTTGATCTGAAGGGTATTTAGAGTCCCACATTAAGAATTTGGGTTGTGAATCGAGTAAGGCTATTATTTTCCTAAGATCTCTCTGATTATAGAATGTACAAAAATCTTCAAACAAGATTTGAGCTGGATGTTTTTTTATTATCATAACATATTATTATATAATGAAATTTTCTATTTGTATTCCCGTAGAAAATACGGGCTCCATCTGACTTAAATCATCAAAGGGCTGTTTCTAAAGTAATCTCTTGAGGAATGAACTTTGGGACGAAGCGGATTTCCTTAATCTTCCAGTTGCCATCTTCTTGTCTACACAGTAAATTTCCTTTGAGTTGAGAAGAGGTAAAGAGATCCTCGTTTATATTTCTCTTCAAATTAAAAAAGCCTAAAGCCCAGCAGGACGGTAATTGAGATAAAATGAGCGGATCGCTGATCTCTAAAGTACTAGCAAAAGATAGGGCCCAATCCTTTTTCAATTCTTTTTCAAAATCAATGATTTGATCACTTGGAAAATTCGAATCCCAAAGTATAAACGTAGCTTTTGAATCAAGTAAGGAGACTAATTTATAAAGGTTTCTCTCTGTATAATATGTGCAAAAATCTTCTGCAAGTAACAGAGCTGGGTGTTTTTCATCTATCATAAAACAAGATTTACGCTAAATAAATTCATATGTCTGTCCGTAATAAATACGGACTTAAGCCTGCCCTACATCCTCTGAAAGAGAAGCTGGGGTCACACCAAGTTTGGCAATAGCTTTCTCCCATTTCTTATCAATGGGCGTATGAAAGAGAATATCTGGATCTGCAGCGACCTGTAGCCACTTATTACTATGAAGTTCTGTATCTAATTGACCTGCTCCCCATCCCACATATCCCATGGCAAGCAAGCAATCCTTAGGCCCATCTCCTTCCGCAATGGATTGTAAAACATCAACAGTCGCCGTCAGCGCAATACTGTTTCCAAGGGCCACCGTTCCTGGATGGGTAAAATCATCTGAATGGATGACAAAGCCTCGACCGGAATCAACAGGTCCACCGAAGTGGATAGGGAGATCACGTTTCACCGATTCACGAGGGAGATTGAGATATTCAAGAAGCCCGCCTAAGGTTAAGTCTCCTAAATACTTATTGATGACGAGCCCCATGGCTCCATTGGAATCATGACCACAAATGTAAATAACAGACCTTTCCAGACGAGGGTCCTTCATATGAGGCATAGCTAACAAAAATTGTCCTGTTAAATATCCTGAAAGGTCTTGTTTTGTTTGTGTTTCTTCTGTCATACTTTCTTTATGACATAAAATGCGTTAAAAGTTTATTACAAAGGTGGGAATTAATGAAAAAATTCTTGATTCATATTGCTGTTGCATTTGCAATACTCTTTGCAATAACAAGCAGCGAAGCACAACAGTCTGCTCCTGTTGAACTTAAACTTGTTTCGGGGGGAAAGGATGACGGTCATGTCCTGGCCGGATTGTTCATTAAAATTCCTTCAGGATGGCACGTTTATGCCCCAAGTCCCAAAGGAGAAGAAGCGGCAGGTTTTGAGCCCACGCTGACATGGGATGAATCGTCAAATGTGAAGTCCGCTGAGGTTCTTTGGCCTGCGCCTACAAAAACTGAACTCGAAGGCCAACCTTCCTTTGTATATGAGGAAGACACACTTATCCCTATCCAATTGATCCCTGTTGATCAGGAAAAAAACATACCTCTTAAAATTAAAGTTTCCCTTTTGGCGTGTTCCTCACTCTGCGTTCCTATTGAGGAAACCCTAACCCTCGAGTTAAAGCCAACGGACAAGAGCGACGCTGTCTTCAAGGCTCTAGAAGAAAGAGAGAAAGCTTACGAAGGACTATCCCTCTTTAGCTTATTGATGGTGGCTCTTTTAGGAGGTTTTATCCTCAATTTTATGCCTTGTGTATTACCCGTACTTTCCATCAAAATTATGTCGCTCGTCAAGCAATCGAAGAAGACGGAAAAAGAACATGCAAAACAAGGATTTTTCATTACAGGCCTTGGAATTGTGGCATCCTTCCTTCTGCTTGCTTTAATAACAGTTATTTTAAAAGAATCTGGGGAAGCCTTCGGTTGGGGAATTCACTTTCAAAACGCCCACTTCTTACTGTTTGTCTTCATTGTTCTGATTGCGTTTTCAGCCAGTCTTCTGGGCGTCTTTGAAATTGATCTTCCTTCAGGTATCGGAAATTGGTTGATCAGCCATGAAGGGAAGGGAAGAATTAAGGATTTTCTTTCTGGTGTATTTGCAACCTTACTTGCAACACCTTGTTCTGCCCCCTTTGTTGGAACGGCTTTGAGCTTTGCTCTTGCAAGAGATACCACAGAAATCTTTGCTGTCTTTCTCTTTCTCGGAATAGGGTTTGGGTTTCCTTATTTTCTTGTGGCCTCCCTTCCAAATCGTTTCATTTTCCTTCCTAAGCCTGGGAAATGGATGGTATGGTTTCAATCCGTCTTAGGAATTATCCTTGCCGTAACAGCTGTTTGGATTGGTTGGATCTTGAGTTTTCATCTCCCCTTATGGATTCTTTGTGTGAGCGTCTTATTCACCCTCTTGGCCTTGTCTCTCTTTTGGATTAAACATCACAAAAAGCCTGAGTTGAAAGCTTGGGTTTTTGCCGCCCCTCTTTTTCTTTTTGCTTGGGCTTTATCATGGAGCGATGAGTTAAGTCATAACCCAGCTGAAACCTATGCACAGTCCGCACCAACCTTAGAACTCTGGAAACCGTTTCAACCAGAGGTTATTGATACTCTTGTAAAACAAGGGAAAATTGTATTTGTAGATGTAACTGCTCAGTGGTGCGTGACCTGCGCTGTTAATAAAAGTCTTGTCCTGAGTGATTCTCAAATCGCAAGTTTGTTAACGGATCACAATGTGGTAGCCATGCGTGCTGATTGGACAAAACAAGATCCCCTGATTACCGAATTTCTCCAACGCTATAATCGGTATGGAATTCCTTTTAATATTATATTTGGGCCCTCTCAACCGAAAGGAATTCCTCTCCCGGAAATTTTGTCCGTTGAAATAGTTCAAGATGGGTTTAACAAGGCAGGATTTAAAAAGCCGTAACATCTTTCGATATCATGAATGTTTCACGTGAAACATTCTTAACCATATATTAGTTTTTTATCTTTATACTGATATTTATATCAAAAGAAGAGGTAGAGAATGATTAATATTGGCGATAAAATTCCCACAATTACATTGAAAACTCTTACTGAGGATGGAATTGAAGATTTTGACTTAAACGAACACCTCAAAGGAAAAAAAATAGTTATTTTTGGGGTTCCTGGAGCTTTTACACCTACTTGTACATTCGAACATTTGCCTAGCTTTATTAAACGGTCTGCGGCTATTAAAGAAAAGGGTGTAGATGAAATTCTTTGTATAGGGGTTAATGATCCTCTTGTTATGGATGCCTGGGGCAAAGCTGTTCAGATAGAGGGGAAAATAACATTGTTATCCGATTGGGATGCCTCTTTTTCCACTGCACTCGGGGTAACTTTTGATGGAAGCGCGATAGGGCTTGGAATTCGTTCTCGGAGATACAATGCGATTGTTGAGGATGGCATTCTTAAATATATTGAACTCGAAGAAGACCCTGGCTCATGTGGTATTACCCACGCTGATCAGATTCTAGAGCATCTTTAATCGCCTGGGTGGCAAGAACGTCGGCACGTTCATTTTCAGGATGGCCCGCATGTCCTTTTACCCAGTGCCACTCAATCTTGTGGCTTTGAACAAGGGCGTCAAGCTCTTCCCACAAATCTTTGTTCTTGACTGGTTTTCGGTTTGATAAACGCCAATTTTTGAGTTTCCAGTCAGGGAGCCACTTTGTTATACCATCTCTCAAATACTGGCTGTCCGTATATATATCAGCCACCACAGAGCGCTTCAAAGATTTAATCCCCTCAATAGCCGCTTGTAGTTCCATTCGATTGTTGGTTGTATCAGGGTGAAAGCCAGAGAGTTCCTTTTCAACTCCCTTATATCTCATCACAACACCCCATCCTCCCGGACCAGGGTTTCCTTGGCATGCGCCATCTGTATACATTTCGACGTGATCGGACACGAGCTCTCCTTTTCACAGAAAGTGCCATAAACGAATGGCTCTTGTCGAGAGTCTCTTCCTCGGATAAGACTGTAGGGTGAAAAGGAGAAAAAAGATGACTCTACCCATTTGTGCTCAAGCTGCCCCTTACGAAGTTGATGTGGAGAAAGATCAAAGGGTCTTTTGGTGCACATGTGGACTCAGTGAAAACCAACCTTTCTGTGACGGGAAACATAAGGGCTCTGGCATGAAATCCCATTGTTTTACATCCGAGGAAACCCAGAAGATATGGTTATGCGGCTGTAAACAAACAAAAAACCCACCTTACTGCGATGGCTCTCATACAAGACTTTAAATGATGAAATACCTTTCCCTTTTCGTTAGCTGTCTTCTTCTCGCAGGATGTATAACCTCACTGAATGAACGGGTCTCTTGCCCCGCCACAGCCATTTTGGCTGAATTCTCAAAATCAGTTGAACGGTCTCAAAAAGAGCCCGTAAAGTTTGAAATCGACAGTATTAACCCCGTTTGTATAAGGGAAGGCCAGAATACGATTGTGGATATGCGTATCCGTTTTACGGCCATTAGACCTTTGAAGTCTTTTCAACAGAAGCAGAAATTTGAGCGGTCTTATTTTGTAGCTGTTCTTGATCCATCTGGAAAAATCTTATCAAGAACAAATCATTTAGTTGCCTTTGACTTTACGGAGAAACAAACCACTAAGGTTTGTTTTCAAGACCTCATTGAAACCGTCCCTTGTAACAAAGACGTCACCATTTATGTTGGCTTTAACCTTGATGAAACAGAGCATAAATATTTAAAGAATTTGCGGGAAACAGCAATCGCCCCTTCAGTGCAATAACGGAATTACTCCCCATAAAACTTGTTAATTCTCTCTTCTAGGGTTTCTGGCTCAATCAAGCGGGTATCAAAAGCAGCCCCATGGGCCTGCTTCGTTCCGTAATGATAGGGAGCTAGTTTTCTTTCAACCCAATTATTTGCTTTGGCAAATTGTCGTTTGAAGAAGGGGAGCTTCTTCAACTCTTCTTGAATACGCGGATCTTCGGGAATGGTTTTGGCTTTCGCAATGGTTTTACTTGTATCTTGCATCGCCTTCATTCCAAAATGTTTTGCACCTCCGTAAGCTTCAGCTGCAGCCTTAGGCGTACCGACTTCTGTAATCCCAAATAGCTTTGCCCCTGTGAGGAGAACTCGAGTGATTCCATAATTTGATGACGTTTTTAGCCACTTGGTAAAACCTTTTCCAGGTCCCATCTTACTCACTGGATCATAATCATTCGCATCGATAATGAGGTTATGTTCACCCACTTCCTTCGAGAGATAGTCTACTGCTTCTTCGTCAAGTGCCCGTGGAGGGGACATGGCATAAGCCCGAATACGATTACCATCTGCATTTTTATAATCTGAACCCCATAATTCCTTTGCCAAACTTGTTGAAAGATCTGAATAACCAATAGTGACCATCCCCCCACCCAAACTATGACCAGTGACGGTGATATTAAATTTATCCTTATTGATATCATCTAAGTTTGTATAGATCTGCTTTAGAATTCCATAAATGCTTGATCTTGAAGAATTATATCTGGTTCCCCACCCCCGGGCAACTTTACCGTCAAAATTATACCCCATGTCTTTAGCATTCACGAGAACGGAATCAAAATTATCCACCCAATCATAGGAATCTTGGGATCCATGAAAGACAACAACGGCCTCATTTGTTTGGGGATGAAAAGCGACAAAGCCAGCCAAATCAGCATTTTGGGCATCGTACTTTTCTTTATCAAACTTACGCGTTCCGCTTAAACCGCCAAATCCTGTTATTTTCCAGCCTTCATTCATAAACTTTTCTAAGTAATTGTTGGAGAGTTCAACCCGTCCCTTCACCAGGTGATAACTTAAATCCTCCATCTCTGCGTAGGTTCTCGCCTTTTTCACAAAACTAGGATCAACCTTATAGGAATTACCCTCTTTACGAACGAGCGGTGTCATAGGCTGAGCTATTTGAGCGGCACCAATGGGTAAAGCATCAGACTCCTCAATCCCTCTCTTTTGTTTAGGTAACTGGCGACTATGTCGTGATATGTCTTGACTCCCATTCTCAGGGGGCGCTGATTTGGCCCCCTGAAATATGGATAACAAACTTACCAATACCATAAAAGGTTTACGCATATTAAAAACCTCATTAACACCACTCTACTTTTTTATTGTACCATAAATTTTAATATTACAAAATTATTGTAAAAATATACTAATTGTTAAATTTTTATTTTCTCAAAAATAGTCCAGGTGAAGGCTATACGACTGAAAAAGGTTTCTCTATACTCCTTTGAGAAGTTTTATAAGAGGATTCAATGTTTATACATCTCAGGGTACATTCTGCCTATTCTCTTCTAGAGGGAGCCATTCCGGTTAAAAAACTGATCAGTTTAGCCAAAAAGCATGAAATGCTTGCTGTCGCCATGACAGATACTGGAAACCTCTTTGGGGCAATGGAATTTTCTTTGGCTGCAAAAGATGCAGGAATCCAGCCTATACTAGGGTGCCAAATTCAGCTGACGGCTGAGTCCGATGACAAGGATACTCTCATTTTGCTGGTTCAAAGTGAGGTCGGATACAAGAATCTTCTAAAAATCGTTTCTTATACTTATTTAAACGGGAAGGGGGCTGGGGTCCCTCAAATTGATTTAAATACATTGAAGAGGTGGTCAGAAGGTCTTATTGCTTTAACCAGTGGGCTTTCAAAACGACTGTCTAAAGGACAAACAGGAGAAGCATTCCTTAAATCATTACATTCAATTTTTAAGGACCGCCTCTATATTGAATTGTCTCGTCAAGGAACCCAATCTGCGGAGGAACACAGGATTGAGGAAGCCCTTATTGATTTAGCTTATGCCCACAACATCCCCCTTGTTGCGACTAATGAGGCCTTCTTCCCTGAGCCCGCTCTGTATGAAGCACACGACGCACTTTTGTGCATTGCGGAGGGTTCCTATGTGAATGAAGCTGACAGGAGACGTCTCACACCGGATCATTGTTTTAAATCCTCTGAAGAAATGGAAGAGCTCTTTGCAGATATCCCTGAAACCATTCACAATACAAAAGTTATTGCTCAGCGTTGTCATTTTCTCCTCAGACCCATTGAGCCACTATTGCCTTCATTTCCTTGCGAAAATGAGGTTGAAGAACTCCGTATGCAAGCCCGCTCAGGACTTGAAGATAGACTAAAACGGTATGTATTTAAACCTGACATGGATGAAAAAGAACAAATCCAACTTCGCGAGAAATACAGTAAACAATTAGAATATGAGCTCGGCGTTATTGAACAAATGAAGTTTTCAGGCTATTTCTTGATCGTCGCCGACTTTATTAAATGGGCAAAATCCCAGAAAATACCCGTAGGACCTGGCCGTGGTTCTGGAGCGGGATCGGTTGTGGCATGGTCACTCACAATTACGGATTTAGATCCTTTACATTTTGGTCTTGTCTTTGAACGCTTTTTAAACCCTGAACGTGTCAGCATGCCTGACTTTGACGTCGACTTCTGTCAAGACAGACGAGATGAAGTGATCCGCTACGTCCGGGATAAGTATGGATCCGACCGCGTTGCCCATATCATCACCTTTGGAAAACTGCAAGCCAGAGCCGTCCTTCGTGATGTGGGACGCGTGCTGCAGATGCCTTACGGTCAAGTTGACCGCATCTGTAAACTGGTCCCAAATAATCCCGCAAATCCAGTGACTCTTGAGGAAGCCCTTGAACTTGAACCCCAACTCAAGACTATGACTGAAGATCCAGAAGTTAAGCATCTTGTGGATATTTCTCAGCAACTTGAAGGACTATACCGCCATGCCTCGACCCATGCTGCCGGTGTTGTGATCGCTGATAAACCCTTAGATGAGATGGTTCCTCTCTATTTTGATCCTCGTTCTCCTCTGCCTGCAACCCAATTTAATATGAAATATGTGGAACAAGCCGGCCTTGTTAAATTTGATTTCTTAGGTCTTAAAACCCTCACGGTGATTCAACAAACCATCGATTATCTGAAGGAGAGGGGGGTTGAGCTGGATATATCCTGTATTCCCCTTGATGATCCTAAATCCTTCGAGCTTCTTTGCAAAGCAGAAACCATTGGTATCTTTCAGATTGAAAGCGGGGGTATGACAGATGTGACCCGTAAGGTTAAGCCGGATCGCCTTGAAGAGATCATCGCTATCGTGGCTCTCTATCGCCCCGGCCCTATGGACAATATCCCAAAGTACATCGCCTGTCGTCATGGTGAAGAAAAAGTGACCTATCTTTATGATGAGCTGGAGCCCATCCTTAGGGAAACCCATGGTGTCATTGTTTATCAAGAACAAGTCCTTCAAATGGCCAAAGATCTTGCGGGATTTACCCTTGGTGGAGCAGATCTTTTGCGCCGTGCCATGGGTAAGAAAATCAAGTCAGAAATGGATGCTCAACGAAAAAAGTTTATTGACGGCGTTCTTGAGAGAGTAGGGGGAACACCAGGAGTAGCCAAAGAACTCTTTAATCAGATTGAGAAATTTGCAAGTTATGCCTTCCCCAAAGCCCATGCCGCAGCCTATGCTCTTATTACCTATCAAACGGCTTATCTGAAGGCCCATTACCCTGTCGAATTTATGGCCTCACTCATGACCCATGAACTCCACAATACGGATAAGCTAACGTATTTTTCCAGAGAAGTTAAGCGACTCGGGATACCCCTTTTACCCCCCGACGTAAATCACTCCCATGCCGGATTTAAGGTTGAAAATGGATCCATTCGATATGCTTTAGCTGCCCTTAAAAATGTTGGTACTGCGGCTATGGAAGCTTTAAATGTTGAAAGAGAGAGGAGGGGCCCCTTCAAAGATATTTTTGATTTTGTTGAGCGAATGGACAGCAAGGTCCTGAACAAACGTCAAATGGAAAATCTCATTGCAGCTGGAGCCTTTGACAGCATCAGCCCCTGTCGGCGCTTCCTGATGGAAAATCTTGAGATTCTTCTTCAATATGGAAATGAAGATAAACGCTCGCAAGGACTCTTTGGGCTCGAGGTAACACGTCCTCAGTTGAAAGCTCTGGAGGAATGGCCTCCCCTTGAAAAGTTGAAACATGAATTTGCAGCCGTGGGTTTTTACCTCACCTCCCATCCTTTAGATGCCTATGGTAAGGCCCTGGAATCTCTCGGGGTTGTTGACGCTGCAACGCTTCATATGCAGGCACAAGAGGGAAGAGATCTGCATAGTTTTAAACTCGCAGGAATTGTGATTACTAAACAAGAAAGAGCCTCCAAAAACGGACAGAGGTACGCGTTCGTTCAATTATCAGACTCTACGGGAGTCTTTGAGATGACCGTTTTTTCAGAAATGTTAAGCCAGTATCATGATATGCTCGAACCAGGAAAAGCCTTACTTGTAACCGTAAATGCACAGCTCAATGAGGAATCAATGAGACTGACTTGTCAAGGAATAGAAAGTTTGGAAAAGGCTGTTGATGGAGGAAGCTATACAGTTACCTTAACCACTGAGGAACAAGCCAAAAAGTTGATTAAGTTATTTGAAAATCTTGAGCCTGGAAGAACAAAAATTATCCTTAATGTAAAAACCGAGGGTTCAGTCGCGACTCTGGTTTTAAATTCGTCATATTCTTTAACGCCAGATATGCGGGTCGCTTTAAATTCTCTTTAGTTGAGACAGGTTTTTTGGCAAGCGAGGGCTTCAAAATGGCGAATATCAATTGCAGCTTGAATAAGTTCCATCGGCTTCTCTTCCTGATATTCCTCATTTAAATAGTCTAAATAGTTCATGTAGGTCTCGTCTACGGCTGTAAGACAAGCTTTTTTATTAGGGTACAGGGGACACTCCGGTGCTTTTCCTAGGAGAGGGAGAGGAAGAAGTAAGAAAAGAAGTATATATTTCGTCATACCTAACTTTCAGTCTTTTGATTATGTCTCTAAAAGAAGGTTAGCAAGAGATGATTAATAAGAAGTTAATGAGATCATCAATGTTTCACGTGAAACATATTCACCTACATATTGACATAATTGGGGCCTGACCCCCCTTCAGGCGGGGTCCACGTGATGTTCTGTGTGGGATCTTTGATGTCACAAACCTTACAATGGATACAATTTTGAGAATTGATTTGAAGATTTATCCCCTTATCATCCTTCACAAGTTCATATACTTGTGCTGGACAATATTTCCCTTCAGGAAAATCATAAAACTCTTTATTAACTGTCAGGGCCTTTTGAGGATCCCTTAGAATCAAATGATTGGGTTGATTTTCTTGGTGCCTGATATTGGAAAGAAAGACAGAGGTGAGTCTATCAAAGGTGAGCTTCCCATCAGGTTTTGGGTAAAGGATGGGTTTGCATTTCTTTGCCACTTCCAAACAAGAATAATCAGGCGGGTTCTTGAGCGTCCAAGGACTCAGTCCAAAGGTGAGGGTCTCATAAACAGCATTCATAAGCCCGCCCCACAGCCCCCATTTAAAGCCAGAATGGATATTTCGGACCTTATATAATTCCTTATAAATCCAACTTTTTTTCAGTCTTTCTTCATAGGTAAAAGGCTCATCTTTTACAATATGATCCACAAGAGCTTCAGCTGCCAACATCCCTGATTTTAAAGCCGTATGAGACCCCTTAATCTTTGCTACATTCATAAATCCTGCCGCACATCCAATGAGAGCACCTCCTGGAAATTCAAGCTTGGGAAGGGACTGGATACCTCCCTCATTGAGGGCTCTTGCCCCGTAGGATATTCGCTTCCCATTCTCCAAGAGACGGCTTATCAGCGGATGGGTTTTAAGACGTTGAAATTCCTCAAAAGGACTTAGATATGGATTTTTATAGTCCAACCCAACAATAAGCCCTATTAACACTTGATTCCCCTCAAGATGATACAAAAATGAACCTCCAAACGTTTTTGAGTCAAGAGGCCATCCTATCGTATGAACAACAGTACCAGGCTTACTTTTTAAAGAATCAATCTCCCAAATTTCCTTAATGCCCATCCCATAAGTTTGAGGTGATCGTCCCTGATCAAGATTAAACCTCTTCACAATTTGTTTCGTAAGAGACCCACGACAGCCTTCGGCTAAGAGTGTCATCTTACCAAAAATTTTGACTCCCTGCTCATATTGGCTTGTTTCATGACCTTCCTTATCTAAACCTTGTGGGCCTGTTTGAACGCCAATGACTTTCCCGTTCTGATCAAAAAGACAAGAAGCTCCAGCAAAACCCGGATATATCTCTACGCCTAAACCCGTTGCCTCACCTGCTAGCCATTTACTAAGCGCCCCTAAACTTGCCACATAATTGCCCTTATTTCTCATCTGAGGAGGAGTCAGAAATCGCATGGCCCGAGACTTTGTTAAGAACATAAACTTATCCTGGGTACAGGGAGTCGTAAGAGGTGCTCCAAGATATTGCCAATCGGGAAATAATTCATTGAGAGCTCGAGGTTCTATCACCGCGCCAGAAATGATATGACTTCCAATTTCAGACCCTTTTTCAAGAAGGCAGACGGAGAGATCTGGAGCGAGTTGCTTGAGCCGAATGGCTGCTCCAAGGCCTGAAGGTCCCCCTCCCACAATAACAACATCATAATTCATTCCCTCATCACTCATTTAGCCCCCTTAGGTAATTCTAGCGTAAACCTTGTCCACTCGCCTATTTGACTCTCAACAGTGACAGACCCATGATGTTGATGGGTAATAATATCATAGCTGAGAGAAAGGCCTAAACCCGTTCCTTCCCCTGCATTTTTTGTTGTAAAAAAGGGTGTAAAGAGATTTTTGAGAACGGACTTATTCATACCCGGTCCATTATCTTCAATCGTAATTTTTACTTTCTTTCCACTATCACTGGTTGTAATTGTAAGTTCGGGCGTATAGGTGGCACCTATCTTTTGCTTCTTTTCATCCATTGCATAACACCCATTATTAATTATATTCAAAATGACCCGAGCAATATCCTGTTTTGACCCTTCAATATTGCCCACCTTTTCATCGAACTTCTTATGAACCGTACAAATAAAGCGTGACTTTTTCCCTTCATACCCAGTTAAAGCAAGATCTAAACTCTCTTTCACAAGCTTGTTCAGATCAAATGAAATTATTTCATTTGAAGATCCGCGCGCATGGGCAAGCATGCTTTTGACGATAGAATCTGCCCGTTCTGCATGCTCGAGTGTTTTTGTAATATTTTGCTCAATGAGTGCAAAGAGTTCGGGATCGCGCGAGCCTTTTTCTTTGAGCTCTTCAATATATTCACGGGAAAGTTCCGTAAAATTAATAATAAAATTCAAGGGATTCTTAATCTCGTGAGCAATACCAGCTGTAAGGGATCCAAGGCTTGCAAGCTTTTCTTGAACAATAATCTGCTGTTGTGCCTTCTTTAGGTCTGTTAAAGTCTTTTCAAGTTGTTTATTTTTCTGTTCGAGTTCAAGGGTTCTCTTCTTTACACGATCTTCAAGATCTGTCACCAAATGTCTATTTTCTTTAAATATCTTTGAAACAACTTCAAACCAAGGCTTCCAACCCAAGGGAACTCCTTTTGTTTCGCTTCTGAGTCCCTGATTTTCAAGTGAGATATGATTGATGAGTTTTTGTGCGGGGCGAATAAAATTTCGAATAACAAGGATATAGCCAGCGCCAACAACAAATATAAGAAGCATCGCCATAATAAATATATCTTCAAGCGATTCATAAAAGATTTGCTTAAATAATGTTGAATTTGAGCCAACATAAATCAGCATCCACGGTGTTTCATGCATACTGGCCACAAAAATGTGAGACCCATTTGTAACTGTAAATCCCTCATTGGGTTTAGTCATTGCTGATTCTATGTCTCTGTACATGTCTTCATTAAAGAACTGATTCAGGGTTTGAATTTGAGCCTCCTTTTTCGAAACCCCGAATGTCCCAAGAACCTGCTTTTCGGAATTTACTAAGAAGAGTGACCCCTCTAAATCTTTTGATCTGCTCATCACACGATCAAGTTCTGAAAGACTTATATCCAAAGAAATCATACCGATAGGCTTTTCACCATCCGTGATCTGAGTTGAGTAAGACACAAGTTTTCCAAATTGCTCACTTTCAAGTATAGGAGACCAACCACTCTTTAAAGACGTCTGAGAAGAGAGACTAAAGTTTGGAACCCAAGGATAAGAGCTTTGAAATGGGTGGACTGACCTGTAGGAAATCCAAACTGTTCCTCGATTATTTTTCAATGTAAATTCAAAAAAGGGATAGAGCAAAAGAGCCATTTGGAGTTCTTCTTTCTGGGAAGAAGACAGATCCTCAAGAGTTCCTATTCCCTGCAGATTACCGAAAGAGATCTTATTCGGTTGAAGGTTTGTAATATCCAGAGTGTATGTCCGCGTCGTTGGGTCATCTGCTAATAAAGGAAACAAGGGTGTTTTTAGATTTAAATGCTTAATTTCGTAAAGAGTTGTCTCAGCAGCATTTTTAAGTCCTTGGACATAGCCCTGTGTCGTTCTAACCCTCAAATTAATGTTGGCAGCATGTTCAATAAGTCTATTTTTTAAATTATTAAGCAGAAAATCTTGTTTCCGCTGGTATTGGTAATACTCAACGCCAATCGCAATAAGGATGAGAGACAGTCCTGTAATGATGAGAATGAATTTAAGACCTTTTTGAAACGGATTTTCATTTATTTTTGCCACGCTTCAATCTCGTATCTAAGAGTTTCGTCCCTTTGTTTTGGGCGTCAATGCAGGAAGAAGGGTAGAAATCTCTTCAAAAGATAGGTCCGTACATTTAGAAATAATATCAAGACCAATTCCATTCGTCAGCATACGTCTGGCAATATCCATCTTCGTTTCATTTTTCCCAATTTCAATGACTTTTTCACTCGTCTGCGGAAAGTGAATAAGGAACCCTTTCTTTAAATCATTCTTCTCCTGCAATTCATCAATGGCTCTTTTGATGACCCAATCATTGCCGATCAACTGATGATTGTTCTCTATCGTCGTAGATTTTTCTTCTTTTAAAAGATAAAGCCACTTATCAAGTGTGGAAGAGAGTTGATCAATTGTTTTTGTAAACTTAGGGAGTTCGTAAAAAATAAGGAATTCATTTTCACTCATTTTCAGAACTGTTCTATACTCTTTTGTTTCAGGAAATTTGCTATCCTCCAGAATGATGAGAACTATATGAGGTTGCTTTTCTAATTTTTTGAGTTCCGATTCAATACTCTTACTTTCACCATAATATATTTCCAGATGGTAGCTTTTACCTGTCTCATCTTCACACAAGGCAGAAAGAATATGTGATGGACTCGAAGATTCCCTTTGAACGAAATGAGCCGTTCTTATCATAGGACCTTGATTATGAGTTACCATGTCATTCAGAAAAGGGATTAAAATGTCCTTATTTCTCTCAAATTCAAATAGCCTTTTCAGAGCTATACTTTCTTTTGACTTTAGGAATTGTTTGAACATGAACGACTCCTTCTCTTTAAACATGTTAGAATTAACACCAAAAAGGAACCAAAAATAATAAGTATGATATACCATATTTTAATAAAAATGTCAAATTTTCTAGGGAATTGTTGACCTGTTAGACTAATTCTTTCCCTTGCAATGTTTCACGTGAAACATTTTTAGGATCGATAGATGCCCTTATTGCATTAAGCACTTTTCCAGCTGGTTTGCATCCATTCAATTGAGCTTTTTTAAACCATTCTCTTTTAATCTTCATTTTCAACCAAACTCACTATTTATTCTTTTTATACACAAGAAAAAGGGTCACAATCCTTCTCCATGATAACGCAAATCTGAGCCGTTACCACACCTGATGAAGTCCTAAGTTTCAAGCCAGTTCACTCATTTTTTTCGGCACTCAGTCAAGCATGATTTAAGTACTGCATCTGCTGTAGCAAAGCATTCGTCTTTGGTTAATTGTCTTGGTACATTTTTGCATTTAGAAACAACTGCTTCCCACTTGGATAAACAGTCTTGAGCACATGCGTCTGCTGATGCATGAAAGGGGGCAAGACTCATGGTTACTAATGAGATTTGGATAACTCTTTTATACATAATTATTCTCCTATATAGGTCTATGTTTTGTTAGATTTCTTGTTTTCTAAAGGGAATTATATAAGGTATTCTTTAATTTTATATTAAAATAAAAAAGGGCCCCGCAGGGCCCTTTTAGAGAACAATCAGTATGAGTATTAGAAACCCATACCTCCGCCCATACCGCCCATGGCATCCATGTTTGGCATTGCAGCTTCTTTCTTCTCAGGCTTTTCACCAACCATGGCTTCAGTTGTGATCAAGAGACCAGCGATTGAGGCTGCATCTTGAAGAGCAATTCTGACAACTTTGGTTGGGTCAATGATTCCTGCTTTCACAAGATCTGTGTACTCACCTGACTGTGCATCAAATCCAAAGCATGGATCTTTGCTATCTAAAAGCTTACCTACAACGATGGATCCATCCACACCCGCATTGACTGCGATTTGGCGTGCAGGCGCTTGGAGAGCCTTCCGAATGATTTCAATACCAACACGTTGATCATCATTTTGTGATTTAAGACCTTCGAGTGCCTTAATTGAGTAAAGAAGGGCAACGCCACCACCGGCAACGATACCTTCTTCAACGGCCGCACGTGTTGCGTACATCGCATCTTCCACACGATCCTTACGTTCTTTCACTTCGACTTCTGTTGCACCACCAACACGAATGACGGCCACACCACCAGCAAGTTTCGCTAGACGCTCTTGAAGTTTCTCACGATCGTAGTCAGATGTTGATTCTTCAATCTGCGCACGGATTTGATTGCAACGGGCTTCGATATCAGCCTTTGCGCCTGCTCCATTGATGATCGTTGTATCTTCTTTTGTGATGACAACTTTCTTCGCTGTTCCAAGCATGTTCACACTGACATTCTCAAGTTTCATACCAAGGTCATCAGATATGAGCTGACCTCCTGTAATGGACGCGATATCTTCAAGCATCGCTTTTCTGCGATCTCCAAAACCTGGAGCTTTAACAGCAGCCACTTTCAGTCCACCACGAAGTTTGTTCACAACGAGAGTTGCAAGGGCTTCACCTTCAACATCTTCAGAGATGATGAGGAGAGGGCGCCCGGATTGAACAACAGCTTCAAGAACAGGAAGAAGAGGTTGCAACCCGCCAAGTTTCTTTTCATGCAGCAGGATGTAAGGATTTTCCATCTCACAAACCATCTTTTCAGCGTTTGTAATAAAGTATGGAGAAAGGTATCCACGATCGAATTGCATACCCTCAACAACGTCGAGTTCAGTCTCGAGGGATTTTGCTTCTTCAACAGTGATCACGCCTTCGTTTCCAACTTTTTCCATTGCCCGAGCAATCATCTCACCGACTTCACGTTCACCATTAGCAGAGATTGTCCCAACTTGAGCAATCTCTTCATTGGTGGTGACAGAACGGGAACGCTTCTTCACATCAGCAATGACAGCCTGAACGGCGAGATCAATACCACGCTTGAGGTCCATTGGGTTCATGCCAGCTGCAACAGCTTTGACACCTTCCTTAACGATTGAATGAGCGAGAACGGTTGCTGTGGTTGTTCCGTCTCCAGCGATATCTGAAGTTTTGGAAGCCACTTCACGCACCATTTGTGCACCCATGTTTTCAAACTTATCCGAAAGTTCAATTTCCTTGGCGACTGAAACACCGTCTTTTGTGATACGGGGTGCACCGAAAGATTTATCAAGAATGACGTTTCTTCCTTTTGGGCCTAAGGTCACGCGGACAGCATCTGCGAGAATCTCAACACCGCGGAGCATTCTTTCGCGAGCGTCTGTACTAAATTTTACTTCTTTTGCCATAACTTCGTTTCCTTTCTGTTAAGCAGCTTTGGAGTTAACAATACCCATGATGTCTGATTCTTTCATCACAAGGTATTCTTGTCCGTCAAATTTCACTTCTGTTCCGGACCACTTTCCAAAAAGAATCCGGTCTCCGACTTTCACATCGAGAGGTATAATTTTGCCGTCTTCAAGGCGCGTGCCTGTTCCTACAGCGGTCACTTCGCCTTCCATCGGCTTTTCCTTAGCTGTGTCTGGAATGATGATTCCTCCAGCTGTTTTTTCTTCTTGCTCAATACGGCGAACAAGAACACGATCATGTAATGGTCTAAATTTCATATGTATCACCCTTATGTTAGGATTACGGTTATTTAGCACTCTCGTGCTAAGAGTGCTAATGTTATAGAATGGTTGCGGAAAACTGTCAAGGATTTTTAAAAGTCATCCCATCTCGTCATTGCGAGGAGCGACGCCGCAATCTCAAACCACAGTATTATTTCGATCGCTTCGCGATCGACACGGGCGGCAAGAAGATTGCTTCATCACTTCGTTCCTCGCAATGACAGCTATATTTTTAGGGCTTACTAGCGCTTCCCTTCAAAGAAATTCTTGAGCAGAAGACTGCACGCTTGTTCCTCAATCCCTCCAATCACCTCAGGTTTATGGTGACAGGAAGACGCATTATAGACTTTAGCCCCATGATGAATGCCGCCGCCTTTCGTATCATAAGCTCCAAAATAAACACGTCTCAGACGCGCAAAGCTGATGGCTTGAGCACACATAGGGCAGGGCTCGAGTGTCACATAGAGATCACACTTTTCCAAGCGAACCGCATCCACTAACGCACAAGCTTTTTGTATCGCAAGCATTTCCGCGTGGGCTGTTGGATCTTTTCGCATCTCCATTTCGTTGTGAGCTGAGGAAATTAAAGCTCTCGTGTCACCATCAACGATGGTAGCCCCAATGGGGACTTCATCTTTTTCTAAGGCGTATCTTGCTTCTTCAAGTGCGCGTTGCATAGGCTTTAAATTTGACATAAGAAATAGGTATAGAAAAAAAGCCAGAGTTGCAATGGAGAGCTCATGACCACAAGAAAAGAAACGGATACATTCGGATCTATTGATGTTCCTTCCGATAAATACTGGGGAGCTCAAACAGAAAGGTCTCGTCAGAACTTCCGCATTGGGGTGGAAGTGATGCCCCTTCCCGTGATCAGAGCCTTGGGACTTCAGAAGAAAGCGGCAGCCCTTGTAAATATGAGTTTAGGGGAACTCGATTCTGCATTAGGAAATACTATAGTTAAAGCTTCAGATGAGGTTATTGAGGGGAAACTCGACGGTCATTTTCCTCTGGTTGTTTGGCAAACGGGGTCTGGTACGCAAACCAATATGAATGCCAATGAAGTCATTGGAAACAGGGCCATTGAGATTTTAGGTGGTGAAATGGGATCAAAGCAGCCCATACATCCCAATGATCATGTGAATCTAAGTCAGTCCTCGAATGATAGTTTCCCTACTGTAATGCATATCTCAACAGCTCTTGAAATTGTTAAGAATCTCCTCCCTGCTCTTGAAAAGTTTGAAAACGCCTTGAGAGATAAAGAAAAGGAATTTAAGGATATTATTAAAATCGGCAGAACCCATCTTCAGGATGCCACTCCCATTACGTTGGGACAAGAGTTCTCAGGGTATGCCACTCAAATTAAGATGGGCATTCAGCGAATTAAGAATGCCTTGCCCCATCTTTTTGAGCTCGCACAAGGAGGGACAGCCGTCGGGACGGGACTCAATGCGAATCCTAAGTTTGCCGAGGCTTTCGCGAAAAAAATAGCTGAGCTGACCGGTCTTCCTTTCGTCAGTGCTCCCAATAAATTCGAGGCGCTTGCTTCCGAAGATACGATGGTTGAAGTGTCAGGAGCCCTCAATGTTCTTGCTGTATCCTTCATGAAAATTGCGAATGATATCCGTCTCCTCGGATCCGGGCCCCGTTCAGGCATTGGTGAACTTATTTTACCCGAAAATGAACCAGGATCATCGATTATGCCTGGGAAGGTCAATCCAACTCAATGTGAAGCTTTAACCATGGTTTCGGCCCAAGTGATGGGGAATCACGTGACTGTTAGCATTGCGGGATCGAATGGCCAACTTGAGCTCAATGTATTTAAACCTGTGATGATTTATAGCGTATTGCAGTCCATTCGCCTTTTGGCTGACGGGGCAAGGAGCTTTACGGAAAACTGCGTGGTTGGAATTCAAGCGAATAAAGAACGAATTCAAGAACTTCTGAATCATTCTCTCATGTTAGTTACGTCTCTGAATCCCCATATTGGTTATGATAAATCAGCAGAAATTGCCAAAAAAGCCCATAAAGAAAACAAGACATTGCTTGAAGCTGCACTCGAGCTCAAATATGTGACAGAAAAAGATTACAAGGCATGGGTAAGACCCGAAAACATGGTTGGCCCTCATGGCGGATGAAACTGATTTTATCAAGAAATCAGTAAGCCTACACGGCCACCGAACGAGTGTTTCTCTTGAGAAAGCATTTTGGGATGTGCTCGAAGACTCTGCCAAGACGCAGGGAATCTCTTTAGCTCAGCTGATTAAGAATGTTGATTCGGCAAGGAAAGGAAATCTTGCTAGTGCGTTGAGGGTGTATGCATTATCTCTTTCCATTAATCGTCCAATCCACTTTCTGACTTCAGATTAGCCGCAAGACACATATATATTAATTATTTCAAAGACTTATATTTCGACCGCAATTTTTGTAGACAATTGCGCTATCACTAATTGTATAGTTAATAGTTACTTATGATTTTTTGAAAGGATGACTCTAATGAAATCTAAAATTTGTTTACTGATTCTTGCCGTTATTTGGCTATTGGGCCCTGCATTTGCGCTACCTCCTGGTTTTGTTTATCTAGATGAGGTTGATCCTTCAATCGTAAAATCTCTTCGTTACTGCGGAAAGGATAACTTCCTTGGACGACCTGTTGAGGGATACAAAACTTCGAGAATAATCATGACGAAAGAAGCTGCAGCTGCCTTAAGTAAAGCTCAGTCTACCTTTAGGGAAAAGGGGTATTCAATTGTTGTTTACGATGCTTACAGACCGCAAACAGCTGTGAACAATTTTATGCGCTGGAGTAAGGATCATAAGGATCAAGAAATGAAAACTCAATATTATCCTCGTGTAGATAAAAAGGATGTTTTTGATTTGGGATATGTCGCGGAAAAATCTGGTCATAGTCGGGGAAGCACGGTCGACATTTCTCTCATTCCTTTAAATGGGAAACTTCAAAACATTAAGCCCATGCTACGCCAATTGAATGACAAATTCGAAGTGCTATACCTTGATGATGGTACGGTAGATATGGGGACGTCCTTTGATCTCTTTGATAAATCCTCACATTATAAAAATGATTTAGTAGGCCCAGATCATATGGAAAGAAGAACTTATCTAAAAGACGTTATGGAAAGCTGCGGTTTCAAAAACTATGCTGAAGAATGGTGGCACTTTACATTAAGAGATGAGCCATTTCCGGAGACCTATTTCGATTTTCCAATTGAGTAGAGAGGATATGTCATTAAGCCTCATAAACATCTTTTCGGTGTTTTATGGCGATAATTATGACCTTAAGTAAGGTAGGATGTATACGAAAAACGATACGATAGTCGCCGACACGTAACCTCCGGTGACCTTTCAAACTATAGCGTAAGGGTTTTCCATAACCTATCGGATCTTTCGTCAACCTTTCTTCAATAGCTCTTTTGATTGAGAGTTTTATAGATTTTGGAAGACCTGGAATATCTTTTTTTACAACTTCTTCTATGTATTCAATAGAATAGGGACTATTTCCATGCATCGTCATGTTTTACAGTCTTAGGGTCTTTCACATCTCTCACTTCTGCTAAATGAGAAAGCGCACGATCCTCACGCCTTTCTAAGGCTTCAATAACAAGCTCTCTAATTAAACTCGCCTGTGACTTATGTTCTTGTTTGGCCAGTGAGGATAAGATATCTGCAGTAGAGGGTTCAAATGTCACATGAACACGTGGATTATGGGTAGGCATAACTATAAATCCTTATTTCATTCTTCATAAGTGTAACACTTATGTAGCACTCTGTCCATAAATTCCATGAAAAATTAAAACTTTTGACATGTGAAATCAGGCACCTTAAGAATATATGAATCAAATTAATAATTTAAGAGGTGTTGATAATGACTAAAATAAGACGAATTGTATTACTTTCAGGTGTGGCAGGTTTAATTCTTAGCAGTGAAGCTCAAGCACAAGATCCAAAGAAATCAGAACAAACGGGATCCATTTGGACCTCCGCATGGAACTTTGCAAGTCATACCGCGAGTTTGGGTGGACTGTTTGTAAAGTCACTTTTCTGCGACATTGAAGTGAAAGGAGAAGGAATTCGTAGACCGATCCTCAATGAAAAGGGTGAGATCCATGCCTATGAAGTAGTTCACACGGCTCCTGCCATGATACCCGTACGGGAAATCGTTGAACTCGGAAAAGGAGTTTTCTCCTACGCAACCACAACCCCTGCTCGTAAAGTTGCTGCTGATACGGGTCAAGCTGTTGTACGCTTTAAAGATTCCATTAAAAATAATCCATGGCAAGCGGCTGGACATGGCTTGCTACTTACAGGCTATGCTTTGGACGGCACCTCATATGATGTAGTAGGAGCGGTCGCAGGTTTCATGGGAACTAAAATCCAACGTGCACAGAGTATTCATTCCTACGCAATGATACCAGCAGGCTTGTTGCTAGCATCTGCAATACAAAATGATCAGATCTCCGAACAAAATGCCAAGTACATTGTAAAAGGCGCCACAGTTCTTTGGATATTAGGAGAAGCCCTGGTCGAGGCAGGAGGAGTACCCCTCCCATCCTTTGGCGAATATCAAACAAAATATAGTGGGAGTCCCTGTTCATCCAACAACATCAATCACGTATTTTCTACTAGAAATAAAGAATTAGATATATCACTTGGCCTCAACGTCAATGATTGTTTAAGAAAAGGAAATGAACTCAACGTTTGCCGTAATCATATAACTCAAGAACTCTTATCAAAAAAAGGGGTCTCTGCGACTTTAGTTGCTTTTGCAAGACATTCTCCACCGCCGAGTTCGCCTATTGGTACACCCGATGCCATAAGTCAAATTATATTCGATGGTGATCATATGGGAGTTTGTTACCGTACGGCCTTTGACGAAACCAACCCTCATGTTATCACAACATGTTTTCCCCATTTCGGTTCACGTGAACATACTGTTAAGGTTGAAAACGTGGCTATATCACATTATTTAAAGGGTTTAAAGCAAGGAAAGATTGCACCTGTTGTTGAACTCGTGGGTGATGACGGAAAAGCTTGCGCAGAACATAGGATTCAACAAGACTTAAAGCCGATAGACGTGTCCCAGGACTTATGTACTCTCTTTGCGACTGAAAAAGATGGGCGAGTCACCCAACTCTGTTTTAACACGGAACATCCTGAATTTCATGTCCTCAGAGAAGCTGAACCAGAAGTCTCACGAATTTTTCATGAAGAAATGAAAAAATACGATTATGACTGGAAGGAACCTGCATCATTCATTTCAGACCCATCTAAAGAATTTGGCTCAACATGTCCCCTACCCAGTGGCTCATACCCAGACACTTGTCATGTTGAAACTGAGCCTTACAGTAGTACAGATCCACGTGCACCCGCTTTATGTAAATTGACAGCATTTTGCACTAAAGGGGACTCTAATACGCCACCCGTAAAGAATGTCATCATTTATGGGTATGGACACCCCACCATGGAAAATGAAGGTGGGAAACTCACTTTCTCAAATCATGCTAGCAAACTTTTTGAGTGTGATGCTTCAAAGGGTTCTCATATCAAGACATGTAACACAACGGTGGGAAGTTACGAATCTCCCGATCCAAATCTCAAGAAAACCCCTATGTGTCTTGTTAATTCGACCTGCTTCGACACGGACAGACTTCCTGTAGAAGAGACAAGGGTTTATTACGCCCCTGCACTGAAAAAAACCATTCGTGAAAACTGTGGAGGAGTCACAGTAGATCATGCCGGTAAACATTTTGATGGGATGTGCCAAGGAAAACACCGTAGCAATATTGATGAAGTTGCAAGAAGGCAAAAACCTAAAAACTTGGGCAAGAGATTAGAAGAAGAAGAACTTTAAAGAGAAAAGGAAAAGGCGTCTTTAATGACGCCTTTTCTTACTCCATTCGGCTTTTGAACATCCAGGACGCAACAAATAAGGTCACAATCGCTATAATCACCATGGGCCAGGTATGCCAAAGAACTTCAGAAAAAGACATGTCTTTGAGAAATATTCCCTTTATGATGATAAAAAAATGCTTAATCGCTAAAAGATTTGTAAACGGTTGTAGCCAGGTGGGCATATTCTCAATAGGTGTTGCATAGCCCGAAAGCATAATCATAGGAACCATGAGGACAAATGTTCCGAGGACTGCCTGCTGTTGAGTTTGAGAAAGGGCAGAAATAAATAATCCATTTCCCACCACTGATAATAAGAAGATCGTCATGCTAAAAAAGAGGAGTAAAAAGGATCCTCGAAAGGGAACATCAAAGAAGAGCAGAAACATAAACATCATAAAGAGTCCCTCCCCAATACCAATAATCAGTGCCGGAATCGTTTTACCAATAAGAATTTCCCAAGCTTGCAAAGGGGATACAAGAAGCTGATCAAATGTTCCGTTCTCCCTTTCACGAGCCACCGAAAGAGACGTGACTGTAATAGCGATGAGCATACTAAGGATGGCGACAAGAGAGGGGCCTGTGTAGAAAATATAATCCAAGTTTGGATTAAAAAAAGCTCGAGACTCAACAACGATGGGTTCAGGAACATCAAAACCCTTTCGTTTCAAAATATCTTTGTTAAAGCCTTGGAAGATTTGATTGACGTACCCTGTGACGATTTGAGCCGCATTAGAGCGTCTTCCATCCAAAATGAGTTGTACAGTTCCTTGTTTGCCAGCAGCAAGCTCCCGGGAAAAATCCTGTTGGAACTGAACAATCACTATTGCTTGCTGGGTATCAATAATGCGTTTGACTTCCTTATTATCCCTAATATGGAAAACTTTTGATACGTAAGGAGACCCTTCTATTCGTTCAACAAGTTCATGACTATACCATCCTAAATCTTGGTTATGAACTCCAATAGAAATATTAGTCACCTCAAGGGTAACAGCATGGGAGAAAATAAAAAGTTGAAGGAGGGGAGGCCCCACCATGGCAAATCGGCTCTTTGGATCACGCCATACAGCAAGGATTTCTTTAATAATTAAAGCCTGAATACGAAACCAAATTTTCCGAGTTTTTCCGAGAAAGAGAATGAGTTTCATATCTAGTCCAGCACCTTAGCTATTTTCTTTAAAGAAATTCCCAAAAACACCGAACCGATGATGATAAGACCAATCAAGTTTGGAATAATAAGCTCCCAAATAACCCCTGTCAAAAAAGTACTTTTCAGAATCGTGACAAAGTATCTTCCCACAAATAAGTAGGTCACACCTTGAATAATCAATGGCATTGATGAGATTTCAAATAAAAAACCTGATAAAATAATGGCGGGTAGGAATCCAACGATAATTGCGACTTGCCCCGCTACAAATTGATTGCGGGCAAGTGTTGAGATAAGCAAACCCTGACTTAAGGCGGCGATAAGGTATACAGAGGTCGTCATAATCAGAACAAGAAAAGATCCACGAAAAGGGACGCCAAATAAGAATATCGTCAAAATCACACAAAGAGCCATAGAACCAAGTCCAAGAATGAAGTAGGGGATGAGTTTTCCAAGAAGAATCTCGCTAATTCGTATAGGCGTTGACATGATGGTTTCCATTGTCCCACGTTCCCATTCTCTTGCAATCACAAGAGCCGTAAGCAGAACTCCAATCAGGGATAGGATAACAGCAACGGAACCAGGCAAAAGGGTCTCACGGCTATTGAGTTCGGGATTAAACCAAACACGAGAATCAACTTCGATGGGAAGGATCAAAATATTTTGTTTTTCAAGGATGAGTTGATCCGTCCAGTTTTTTAGGACTCCTTGAGCATAATTCAACACAAAGGTTCCCGTATTCGGTTCACTTCCATCTACAATGACTTGGACAGAAGCTTGTGTCCCTCGAAGAAGGTTTTCTGAGAAATTTTGTGGAACGACAACCATTCCTCGAATTCTTCCCGCGGATAAATCATTCTCCATCGCTTTTCTGTCGTATCCTGTTTTCACGTCAAAATAGGGTGTGCCAATAAAGGCTTGTTCAAGACTTCGAGCGTTTGGTGAGATATCTTCAATTAAAAGTCCTAGAGCTACATGTTTAGAGTCTAAAGAGACGCCATAGCCAAAAATAAACATAAGGATTAATGGAAGAATATAGGCGATAAGGACAGTACTGGGGTCCCGTAAAATTTGATAAGTTTCCTTAGTTAAATATGCCCAAAATCGTTGAAAAGAGAATCCTCTCATTTTTTCTCCTCAAGACTATTTTGTGCATCCGTTTGCTCAATCAATGTAATGAAAGCATCTTCAAGAGTGGGATTGGGAAGAGTCGTTGACCGCACTTTTTCTTTAAGTTCATCAGGCGTTCCCGTTGCAATATTTCTCGCCTGATAAATCAGAGCAATCCGATCACAATATTCAGCTTCCTCCATAAAATGGGTAGTAACCATAATTGTGATTCCTTTTTCGGCCATTCCATTAATATGTGTCCAAAATTCACGTCTTGTCAAAGGATCAACACCAGAGGTGGGTTCATCAAGGAAGAGAACATCAGGTTCATGCATCACGGCACAGGCGAGTGCTAAGCGCTGCTTATATCCTAAAGAAAGGAGTCCTGCATTGTTGCTTAGATAAGGCCCTAGATCAAAAATTTCAGTCATAAGATCAATTCTATTCTTTCGAAGCGCCCCTTGAAGACCATAAGCTCCTGAAAAAAAATCCAAATTTTCTTTAACACCTAAATCAGAATACAGGGAGAACTTTTGAGCCATATAACCGATATGAGAACGGGCCTTTGAGGTTGATGTCTTCAGATCATGACCAGAAACTAAGGCTTTTCCATGGGTCGGTTGCAGGAGTCCACAAAGCATCTTAAAGGTTGTTGATTTGCCAGCCCCATTGGGTCCTAAAAGGCCAAAGATTTCCCCCCTTTTAACAGTAATCGAAATATCGCTGGCAGCGGTAAAATCACCGAACTTTTTTGTCAGATTTTCCGTATGAATGGGGACGATATGGGTTGCCTTCCTTTGATGTACTGTCTTTGCAAGAATCGATGTTCCTCCTGGTCCTCCACCCAAAATATCCACAAAAGCGTCTTCAAATCGGGGTTCTGTTGGAGATGAAGGATAGTCTTGTATTGTAATGGGAACGTTCGGTTTCAACACAACTCTAATTTTTTTACCTTGAACAACGCCGTCCGTAATTCCTTTTATATTGAGTAAAGTGGAAAGGGCTGTTCGTCTTCCTTTTTCGGGTACATCCAATAGAAAGACACGTCCTTCAACCCTTTTTGTTAGCTCAGATGGAGGACCGTTAAAGAGGAGTTTTCCCTCATTAAGTAACAAAACATCATCACATTTACTGGCTTCATCAAGGTAAGACGTGGACCAAACCACTGTAATTTTTTGACTCACTAGCTCCTTCATCATTTTCCAAAGCTCTCGCCTCGATACAGGATCCACGCCAACAGTAGGCTCATCCAAGAGCAGCACTTTAGGCCTGCTGAGAAGGGCGCAAGCAAGACCCAGTTTTTGCTTCATCCCCCCAGAAAGCTTTCCTGCTAAACGATCCGTAAACGGCTTCAACGATGTAAACGTTAGCATTTTTTCGAAGGCTTCACTTTTTTCCTGCTGACTCAATCCTTGTAAATCCCCATATAATGTTAGGTTTTCCAAGACGGTTAAGTCTTCATACAGACCAAATTTCTGCGGCATATAACCTGTAATATCATGAATGGCATTTGAGTCTTTCAATGTATTTAAACCCAAAAGAATCACTTCTCCTTTTGTAGGGCGAAGTAGTGATGTCATGAGACGAATGAGTGTGGTTTTACCAGCCGCATCCGGGCCGACGATACCTGTTATGATACCCTCTCGAATCGATGCGTTAATATTCTCCAATGCTGGTCGTGTTTCACCGGGAAATGATTTTGTAACATTAATGATTTCTATCGCAGGGTGAGGGGAGTCAGCCATAGGGATCACCCCTCGGTTTTCAATTTAACCGTTACAGGCATGCCCTGACGTAACTCTCCTTTAGGGTCATTTACAATGACGCGTAACCTAAACACAAGATCGGTGCGAAGTTCAGGTGTTTGCACAGTTTTCGGCGTAAATTCCGCTTGGGAGGAGATAAACCCAATCTGCCCTTCATAGGGTTTGTCTGGATAGGTATCCGTATAAACCTCAGCTTTCATGCCTGGTTTAATGTACCCTAAATCAGGTTCTGACACGTAAGCTCGAATCCATATGGGTTCATGAAGGGTTAGAGTATAAACAACAGATCCTGGAGCAACGATTGATCCTGGCTCACGAACCCTGGTAAGTATATATCCATTTGATGGAGATAATATCTTTGTATCATTCAGATTTATCCTTGCACTTTCAAGACCAGCTTTTGTGACATCTAAAGCAGCAAGACCGGCTTCAATATCTTCTAGACGAAATCCATCAACAGCAAGGCTGAGGGCTTGATTTGAACTATTGAGAAGGGCTTCAGCCTGCACAAGAGCCGCCAAAGCATTATCATAATCCTGCTTTGAGATAGCTCCTTCATTAACTTGCTTGTCTGCTCTCTTAAAGAGACTTTCAGCATTTTCAAAGGCTGCTTTCCTTCCCTTAACTGTCGCTCTTGCTTCCTCAATTTCTTGAGGTCGGTTCCCTTTTTTTAACTTTGCAAAATTTGCGGTGGCTTGTGCGACTTGGGCTTGAGCTGCCTCAAAAGCAGCCTGATAGGGATCCTTTTCCAGAATGGCAACAATATCACCTTTTTTTACAAGATCTCCTTCTTCAAAGTTAACTTGTTCAATACGTCCACTGATTCTGAATGCGAGGTCAACTTGTCTGATGTCAACATTCCCATAAAGAGTAAGTGTTCCTTTGCTTTCTTCATAAATGATAAATTTAATTCCATAGTAAAGGATAAGGATGAGACCCAGAAGAATGAGTCCCCCAATAATACGACGCCTTCGATCTGATAAAACATCGAGCAGAGTTTTTCTCCGTTTATTATTTATAGTCTTTGTTTGAATAGTAGCACAGGTTTGTCATCCTTGGCAAAGGTGAAAACCCTATAAAATACTTCTGATTCTCTCTAAAGTCTTATCTTTACCCAGGACATGCATAATGTCGAACACACTGGGAGACACCGTCTTTCCCGTTAAAGCCACACGAAGGGGTTGGGCAATCTTGCCCAGTTTCAAGTCTTTTTCTTCAGCTATCTCCCGCGCGTAATTTTCAAGCTGGGACTCTGTCCAAAAACTCTCCGCATAAGCTTCTAAAAAGCCTTCCATGGTTTTAAGGATCTCAAGACCTTCCCCCTCAAGGAGTTTTTGAGCATCCGCCTCAATAGGTTGGGGAGCTATATAGAACAAACTATTATCGGCCAATTCAACCAGAGTTTTTGCTCGCTGTTTAAGTCCATCCATACCTCTTTTGAGAAAATCGCGACCTTCTGCAGTTATGGGGGTTTGTGTCTTCTTCTCTATAAACGGTATCACGTATTCAACTAATGCAGTATTTGAAGCTTCGCGAATATAATGACCATTAAGATTTGTGAGTTTAACAAAATCAAACCGAGCCGGAGACTTACCTACATGATCCAAATCAAACCAAGAAATAGCTTGCTCCGTTGAGATAATCTCATCATCACCATGACTCCATCCCAAACGAAGGAGATAATTGCGCAAGGCTTCTGGCAAATATCCCATATCTCGGTAAGCCTCAACTCCTAGAGCCCCGTGGCGTTTTGAGAGCTTTGTCCCATCCATCCCATGAATCAAAGGAATATGCGCATAGTGAGGGATCTTCCATCCCATGGCTTGAAAAATATGGAATTGACGAAAGGTATTGGTGAGGTGATCATCGCCTCGAATGACGTGGGTAATCCCCATATCATGATCATCTACAACAACTGATAAATTAAACGTGGGTGTTCCATCAGCTCGTAAAATGATGAGGTCATCAAGCTGTTGATTCGGAACTCGAACTTCTCCTTGAACCATATCATGAATAACCGTTTCACCTGTTTGGGGTGATTTAAAACGAATGACTGGCTTAACACCAGCAGGTGCTTCTGAAGGATCGCGATCGCGCCATCTTCCATCATAGCGAGGGGGAAGATTCTTTGCTCTTGCTTCTTCTCTCATGGCTTCAAGCTCTTCAGGAGAGCAATAACAGTAGTAGGCCAACCCTTTCGAAAGCAGATCATTTGCGACTTGAACATGACGATCCTGATGGTCGACTTGATGAACAGGTGTTTCATCCCATGAGATTCCTAACCATTCCAGACCCTTATAAATGGCATCAACAGCCTCCTGAGTCGAACGAGCTCGGTCCGTATCCTCAATACGAAGAAGCATCTTCCCTGAATGGTGACGTGCAAAAAGCCAGTTAAAGAGTGCCGTTCTGGCACTTCCAATATGGAGATATCCCGTAGGTGATGGAGCAAAACGAACTGTTGATTTCATTGTTTTCCTTTACTTTAAACAAAATTCTTAAGCAATAATGTCGGGAAGAAGCTTGGCTTGAGTCTTTAAAATCTCATCTTTAAGTTTAAGTTTTTTTTTCTTCAATCGCTGTAAAGCCAGCTGATCATGTTGAGGAATAGCTCTCACATGATCGATCTCAGCTTCTAGCTTTTTATGCTCTTCTTTCAACTTTTTCAGTTTATGCTTTAGATCTTCAGTTGTCATACTCAAACTTGATCTCTCATTGAATTAAATAAGTATAACAAAATTTTTTGAAAAAATCCTCAAGAAATTTAAGCTATTGAAAAAAGGGGAAATAAATCAACATACTAATTTATGATTTGGTTATGCACCTTATTGCACCATTAAGGACAACATTTTCTGGTGCAATAAGGTGCAATAGATTATTAATATAAAATATGTGTCATTGTGAACCCTCTCTTCCTTCCCCGTTTGTTTAATGGTAAGAAGGGGAAAATTTTATTGAGGCATATCCTATGAAGCGAATTGGAATCTTAACAAGTGGTGGCGATTGTGCAGGATTAAATGCGGTCATTCGCGCGGTTACCCTTCGTGCCATACAAACCTATGGATGGGATATTTACGGAATATTTCAGGGAACACATGGACTCATGCGCCGTCCGGTTGAAGCAAGAAAGTTAAACCTTGATGACTGTACGGGAAATCTCTTAAGAACAGGGGGAACAATCCTTGGAACCACCAATAAAGGAGATCCCTTTGCCTATCCCCTTCAAGACGGCACGTTAGCCGATTTATCTGAAGATTTGATTGAGGGCTATCGACAACTTAACTTAGATGCCCTTATTGGGATTGGGGGGGACGGAAGCCAAGCTATCCTTCGCCGACTTGCACAACAAGGTGGAATAAACCTGATTACCATCCCAAAAACAATTGATGATGATTTAAGTCACACGGAACATTCCGTAGGATTCATGACGGCTGTTGACGTGGCAACTGAAGCCCTCGATCGTCTTCAACCCACAGCTGCAAGCCATGATCGGGTTATGATCCTTGAAGTTATGGGCCGTGATGCCGGTCATATTGCTTTAGCTTCCGGTATCGCAGGTGGGGCAGATATTATTCTTATTCCAGAAATTGCTTATAAAATGGAAGCTGTTGCTCATAAAATTCATACTCTTCAAAAAGGAGGGCGTAACTTTGCCCTCATCGTTGTTTCCGAGGCTGTAGGCACTGAAACAGGTGAAAAAGCCACCATTCAGGACCAAAATGGGAAAAGTCGATATGGTGGAATTTCTCAATATCTCGCTACACGAATTACGGAAATGACGGGAGCGGAAACACGCTTCACTGTATTAGGTCATGTTCAAAGAGGGGGAGCTCCTATCTTCCAAGACCGAGTACTGGCTTCTGTCTTTGGTGTTCACGCTGTTGATCTCATTGCCCAAGGAAAATTTGATCGAATGGTCGCCTGGCAAAATAGAGGTGTCGTTGATGTTCCGATACAACAAGCTATTGAGGGTTATCAAGCCGTTGATGTCCAAGGCACCCTAGTTAAAACAGCTCGAGCCCTCGGAATTTACTTTGGTGATGAACAATTTTAAAAATATGTGTTTGAGAGTTGGCCAACCTATGGTTGAATGCCACAGAAATTAATTTATGAGAAAGGTGATTCAGTGAGTGCACCCCTAATGCCGAAGGCAACAGCTGTATGGTTAATCGATAATACAACATTAACTTTTGAGCAAATCGGCAGTTTTTGTAAATTGCACCCTTTGGAAGTGCAAGCCATTGCAGATGGAGAGATTGCGGTTGGTATGGTTGGTCATGATCCTGTTGCTTCAGGTCAGCTAACCCTTGATGAAATTGAACGCTGTCAGGCAGATTCTTCAGCAAGACTTGGCTTATCCCCTCTTAAACATGAAATAAAAACAAAAAAGGGGGCCAAATATACCCCCGTGTCTCTTAGACAAGCAAAGCCGAACGCAATTGCCTGGCTCCTTCGGGAAATTCCTGAGATTAGTGATGCAGATATTATTCGTATGATAGGCACGACTAAAAATACAATTAGTCAGATTCGTCTTAAGACCCATCAAAAAATTAATGAACTTAAGGCTGTAAGTCCAGTTCAAGCGGGTCTTTGTACCTACGATGAACTCAATACACTGCTTAATAAATATAAGGTATGACGTTTCACCCCACCTGCGTCATCCTCGCGAAAGCGGGGATCCAGAGCAAAACTTTCTTGCGAAGCAAGTTACTCAAACTTTTTATAAAAAGAAGACTACATTCCTTCAGAATGGGTAATTTATACTGGTTCCCCGCATTCGCGAGGATGACGCCGATTGAGAGGTGTTCGTGATGAACAGTTACACCTCTCTCACTTTGAAAATACTATTGATCTTCGCTATGCTCGCAACGGTTGTTGCACTTGTTCTTGGGTTGATATCATTATTTAGAAACGGCCCTGAAGCTGGGGAACAAAGCAATAAAATGATGCGGTACCGCATTTTCTTTCAAGCTTTAGCCATCATCATATTCACACTTCTTATCATCTTAAAGGTGAAATAAATGGTTCTTTTAACACGCATTTATACCAAAGGGGGCGACAAAGGAAAAACGTCCCTAGGATCTGGGAAAAGAGTATCAAAAGCTTCAAAGCGAATTCATGCCATTGGAGATGTGGATGAAGCGAATGCTTGCATTGGACTCGCTCGTTTGTATGCAAAGGGTGAGCTAAATGATCTTCTTTCTCACATTCAAAATGATTTATTTGATGTGGGCGCAGATCTTTGTGTGCCTCAAGAAAAAAATGAAAAGGACAAGCTTCGCATACACGCTTCTCAAGTTGACTATCTTGAGAAGAAAATTGATATGTATAATGAGTCCCTGAGTCCTCTAACGTCCTTCGTCCTCCCTGCTGGATCAAACTTGTCTTCCTATCTTCATTTTGCACGAACAGTTGTAAGAAGAGCCGAAAGAATGGTATGCTCGATTGCAGAAGAAGAAACCCTAAATCCAGAAGTTCTTCATTATTTAAATAGGCTTTCGGATTTATTATTTGTATTGGCCCGTGTTGGGAATGCAAATGAAAAGGGAGATATTTTGTGGGTTCCAGGAGCTCACCGATAGGGAGACATAGGTGAAAGTTCTCATAGCTGTCAAACGCGTCGTTGACTACAGCGTAAAGGTTCGCGTGAAGGCTGACCGTAGCGGTGTTGATACGTCTGGGGTTAAGATGTCCTTAAACCCATTCGATGAAATTGCCATTGAAGAAGCCATTCGCTTGAAGGAAAAGGGGATTGCAACAGAAGTTGTTGTGGTAACCATTGGTGATACCAGTTGTTCTGAATCCTTAAGAGCCGCCCTTGCTTTAGGGGCTGATCGAGCCATACATGTTGAAACCTCGTTAGAAACCCAACCTCTCGGTGTAGCTCAAACCCTGAAAGCTCTAGCGCAAAAGGAGTCACCTCACCTTATCATATTAGGCAAGCAAGCTATTGATGATGATTACAATCAAACGGGTCAAATGCTTTCCGCTTTACTGGGTTGGCCTCAAGGAACGTTTATTTCTAAACTCACCATAAATGGAGAAGAAATAGAGGTCATGCGTGAAGTTGACGGGGGTCTTGAAACACTCCGTATGTCTCTGCCTGCTGTTCTCACAACCGATCTCAGACTCAATGAGCCTCGATATGCCACTCTACCTAATATTATGAAGGCTAAGCAAAAACCTTTAGAGATCATTAAGCCAGAGGATTTAGGTGTTGATTTGACGCCTCACATCAAGACTATATCTGTGTCGGAACCGCCCTCCCGCAAAGCAGGAATTAAAGTTGAATCCGTTGATCAACTCATCGATAAACTTCGAAATGAAGCAAAGGTGATCCCATGACAGTTCTAGTAATTGCTGAACATGATAACAAATCACTCGCTCTTGCAACCCTTGCCACATTAACGGCTGCCAAGGAGTTTAAAGACCCCATTCACCTCCTTATTATAGGACATGAGTGTGACAACGTAGCTGATGAGGCATCCGAATACGATGGTTTAGAAAAGGTATATCTTATTGAAGACCCATCCCTTGAAAATCCCGTTGCGGAAAGAATGACTGAATCCATTGTTTCTATGGGGAAAAATTATAATGTGATTTTGGCCCCTTCCACAACATTTGGAAAGAACTTGCTTCCAAGGATTGCGGCTCTTATGGGTCTTGCAGACATATCTGATGTTATCAAAATCCAAGATTCCAAGACATTTGTACGCCCCATTTATGCAGGAAATGCTTTGGCTACTGTAACAACGAATGATCCCATCAAGGTTTTAACGGTTCGACCAACAGCTTTTGATAAGGCTCAAAAAGGAGCAAAGAAGGTTTCTATTGAATCCTTACCTTTTCAATCTCCCCCATCTCCCGTTGCCACATTTGTAAAACTTGAGCAAAGCAAGTCTGAAAGACCGGAGCTCACCTCCGCTTCCATTATCGTCTCTGGCGGACGTGGACTTCAAAACAAAGAAAACTTTAGGCTTATTGAGGAACTTGCCGATAAACTTGGCGCTGCCATTGGGGCATCCCGTGCAGCTGTTGATGCAGGGTTTGTGCCCAATGATTATCAAGTGGGTCAAACTGGTAAAGTGGTAGCACCTTCCCTTTATATCGCTGTTGGAATTTCAGGGGCTATCCAACATCTGGCTGGAATGAAAGAGAGTAAGGTTATTGTTGCAATCAATAAAGACCCTGACGCCCCAATATTCCAGGTGGCTGATTACGGTCTTGTGGGAGATCTGTTTCAGCTTGTGCCTGAGCTTATTGAGAAACTTTAAAACAGTGATCAGTAATCGGTAATCAGAATGTTTCTTACCATTAGGAAAGGACTGCGCCCGCAGGGCGCTTCTGATAACTCATAACTGATTACTGAATCCAATACCCATCCTTGCAATTCAGCAGAACCTGCGGCGTATTTGGATCTTCTTCCAGTTTCTGTCGAAGACGATAGATATGGGTCTCAAGCGTGTGTGTTTCTGCGTCTGGATGATAGGACCAAATTTCTTTGAGGAGAATTTCTTTTGAGAGCTCCGTTCCCATATTTTGGTAAAAGAAATGAAGGAGTTGACATTCTTTTTCCGTAATCCTTTGCGTCTCGTTTGTTCTTAAGTTTTTAAGTTCCTTATCTCTTAAGTTCAAAGAAAATTGAGAGAATAGAATAACCTGACTGTAGGGAAGATTTTCGATTTGAGCTAATAGATCTAAATACCTCATTGGTCGAGGTAACGCTGAGAGATCAATAAAAGGAAGATGACATCCTGAGTCTGATTCTTCTTTTATACTCCCATCAGCCTCTTCTTCATTGTCTTGAAGAGAAATTTCCGATTGTGGTAATAGCTCTTTAAGAGATTCTAAAGTGAGTGAATCATTTACATTAAGATAGATCTTTAACATTATACTGTGGCATGAGAATCACATGCTCTCCAAAAATTAATTCATACATTAGTTTATCATTGAGTGAAAACCTTTCAAGTGATCTTTTAAAATTAATTGTGATTCTCACCACATTATATGTTAAAATTTTATCTAATTATCCATTTCTGGAGGAAAACATGATACGGAATCTTATTACCACAACAGCTCTTTTAACCCTATTTTTGGCAAATGATGTCCATGCCGCTTGTGAAAAGCCTGGCCCCGCCCTTACTCTCCCTGCGCTTAAGATTTCAGGTCAAACCTCCTTTAACTCATGGTTTTTCCGCGATAAGGTTTATATAAAGCCCGGAGATAACGCGGATACTCCCCAAGCACGCCAATACTATCAAAGAGGGCAGCTCTTTTCTGTGGATAACTCCCGTCTCCGGTTTAACGTTGATGGTAAAACAGATAAGGGCATGGAATATGGTCTCGTTCTTGTTTTAGATGGAGCGGTTGATGCAGGGAACACTTTAAGAGAAAACTATCTCTACTTTGGGGGAACCTGGGGTAAAATCTATGCGGGTGACACCTACGGTGTTGAAAAGACAATGGCTTTCGGAGGTTTCGACCAATGGGGAGGTACGGGATTCATTGATGGATCTTGGGATCGCTTTGTAAACTATACATCCTTAACCGTTCACTCCGTTGATCTTGTCGGTGAAACTTCACGTGATACGAAATTTACCTATCTCACCCCGCGTTGGAATGGCCTTCAACTTGGTTTTTCATACACCCCGACTCAACACAGGGGAGAACAAACCATTAACGCGAGAACGAGCCAAAAACGTCCACAAGTTCCCTTCAGTACGGACAACGTTGCGGGAGGTTTAAACTTCATTCATAAGTTTGAATGTGGTCTCGATATGGCACTTTCAGCCACGGGAATCGTTGGTAATGGCCAGAGACCTTACTTTGATCCTAATATATTTGGATCCAATGACGTAAGATCCTACGCTTTGGGAGGAACCTTTGGCTTTAAAAACTTTGGATTCAGTGCTGAATTTGGCGACAACGGTAAATCATTGCTCCCGAAAATCCCTGGGGTTACCACAAATGCTGGAAAGTTCGTCGATTTAGGGCTCTCCTACACGTATGGAGCAACAAAACTGAGTGGTGGCTATTTCCACGGCTGGAGAAAGGCTTTTGGTCTTAGGAATCCAAATGTTCTCACAACAGGCTTCCAGCAAACCAAGTCAAAAACAAATGCTTGGTCAGCTGCTGTCGACCATAAATTAGCTCCAGGTTTGGGTGTATACATTGAATACAACAATGTTCATATGAAAAATCCTCAGGCAATTTCGGAAGCTCGAGTGATTAACAATAACTATGGAGCCTTTACGGTTGCCCCTGTACCTAACAACAAGGTTAATTCTCTCGTTGTTGGATCACGGTTAGTGTTCTAATAAACCGAAAAGCGTCATTGCGAACCCCCGTAAGGGGGTGAGCAAGCTCTCGAAAGTCTATTGATCGCGTAACGAGGTCGAAATGCTTTTGGCAAAGAGGTTGCCACGCCCCTTCGGGGCTCGCAATGACGCTTTTTTGTTAGTTCATTACTCTTTACTTCTTCCGGAATTTATCCAACGTGATGACGTTATCTCCACCACCTTCAGGTAGTGCGGTCGGTGTGTTAGATTTTTCATCCTCGACTTCAAAGAAGGGAGGCGGCGTGAACTGAAGACCAAACTTTGCGTAAGGGTCCATAAAGCTCACAAGGGAATGGAAAGGAACGTAAATTCTCTCCTGTGAATCGCTAAAGCTAAGGGTGATATAAAATCCATCTTCTTCGACCTCAAGGCCCCAGTATTGATGTTGTATGACAATGGTCATCTCTTCCGGATGGCGTTCTTTCAAATACGCGGGTATTTGAACGCCCGGGTATTCTGTATTAAAGGCAATATAAAAATGATGGGCTCCTGGTAAGCCTTCAACAGCGGTAAGTGCTAAAGCATCACGTACGACGCCCCTAAGGCCCTCTTGAACCATTTCTTCGTAATTAAATCCTTCCACAGACCCGTTCCTTCTCCTTATAAAACGAGGGGCTTCTGTTGCCCGGTGCCCCTCAAACCGCGAATCTTAGCTAAGATTAAGCAACTGCTTGTGCAGCAACTTTGTATCCTGGCTCATTGGCACTGTTCAAGTTTCCTTGAGCAGCTACCATTTTTTCAAATGCATTAAAATTGTTTGCATTTATATGTTTAGCCCGATATCGGTGGTACCATGCCGAGTGAAAATCTGACCTTTACTACGCACGTCGATCCTAATTCATCCCCATAATTTTTAATGGTGGAGATGCCGGGCTCCGCCCCCGGGTCCGTAACGCCTATTCTGAGAGACGTTTATCACTATAGTCAGGTTCCCCTGACATCTATAATATAAGCCTAATTTCTTAAAATTTAAAGAGGGTCTTAAGAAAAAAATGTAAGGGCTTGTATATCCTATATTCATTTGACTTCTGCAAAGATTTATAGAAAATACTATAAATAAAAAATGAGATAAAAATGCTGCCAGAAAAATTTAAAGCTCGTCTCGCTGATTTTCTAACAAAACCATCTAGTTGGGAAGGGTTAAAACTTATTTGGGTTTTAGGCTTTTTGAATCTGCTCATTATTTCAATTCTTGGTATTATGTTAATGACTCTTTCTGGAAATATTGAATATTTTATTATCACCTTAATCATAACTTTTTCATCAGGCGGATTGATTAGTTTCATGCTTATAAAGTTGAACCGCCTTTATACCGCAACCCAAGGTATTCAAACCGGATCCCAAGCTTATGAAGCGACCGACATCCCACTTCTCATCCTCACACAAGATTTTCAATTTATTTACGCCAATAAAAAAGCACGTAAAGACTGTTCCTGGGCAAAGCGATTTTCCACATTTAAGGAGACTTTGATTTCCCCTAAATCCAAAGAAGCCCTTCACCGACTTATTGATGATCGGACACGTCAAAAAGGAGGGACTGAAACGCTCTTTATACGCACTCAGAATGGGGAAGAAGTCTGGAAGATACAAAGTATACCCCTGGGGGGAAAATCACTCTGGCAGTGTCAAAATTTGACCCATGAGGCGGGTCTTGTTTCCCAAATCAAATCTCTTACCTTGCTCATGGATCATGCTCCCGAAGGTGTATTTTCATTAAATGGAAAAGGAATTATTCTTTTTTGTAATGAGAAATTTGCAAAGTGGCTTGGGTATTTAAGGGAAGAAATTATCGGCGCCCCCTTATCAAAATTCCTTGTAAAGCCCAGGGGCCAAGACCCCATTAAACTTTCGGAAGTTCATGGAAAATGCGACTTTATTACCTCAACTTCCCGTATTAAAAGTACCTATCTTGAACAAACACAGATCCCTTACGATAATAGTTTCATTACCTATTCCGTTGTCCATATTCATACTGCCTTTGAGAATCAGAATGATCTAAGTAAAATCCTTGAAATGACTCCCCTCCCAGTTATCTGCATAAATGAGGAAGGGAAAATTCAAGATTCCAATATTCTGTTCCGTGAGAAGTTCCTCACCGAATACCCTTCTCTTCAAAATATAACCTTTTTAGATTTAGTGGCGGATTTTCAAAAAGATGAAATAAAGAAAGTTCTTCATAATTTTCTAAAAGGAAATCACGAAGAAACACCTCTTGATATATACTTAAACGACTCAAAGGAGTCCATTGTTTCAGCCTATATTGCAGCATTACCATTCAAAGATCACAAAGGTCTCTTTATACAGGTACAGGATATTACAGATCAAAAACGATTTGAGACCCAGCTTGCCCAATCGCAGAAAATGCAAGCTGTTGGACAGTTGGCAGGTGGAATTGCCCATGACTTTAATAACCTTCTTACAGCGATGATTGGATTTTGTGATCTTCTCTTGATGCGGTATACCCCAGGGGATCAATCCTTTACGGATGTTATGCAAATTAAGCAAAACGCCAATCGTGCAGCCAATCTTGTCCGCCAGCTCCTTGCCTTCTCTCGTCAACAAACTCTTCAACCTAAGATCCTGGATATTACAGACAGTCTTGCAGAACTCTCGGCTCTCTTAAGACGCCTGATGGGAGCTAATATTGAGTTGAAGATGAAACATTCCAGAGATCTTGGTCTCGTTCTTGTCGATGAGGGCCAGTTTGAACAAGTCATCATTAATCTGGCCGTGAATGCACGAGATGCTATGCAAAATGGGGGAACCATTACGCTTTCAACAGAAAATTGTGAGTTGAAGAAAGCAAAGCGCCAAGGTCATGATCTCATTCCAGCAGGAGCTTACGTTCTTGTGGAAATTGCGGATACGGGGGTTGGAATCAAACCTGAGATTATCAACCGTATTTTTGAACCTTTCTTTTCTACAAAAGAAGTAGGATCAGGAACAGGACTTGGGCTTTCAACCGTTTATGGTATTGTGAAACAAACTGGTGGCTTTATACATGTGAATTCAATTGAAGGGGAAGGAACAACCTTTAGTATATATCTTCCTCGACAAACACAAGAACAAATAAAAGCAAAGGAAATCAAGAAAATTGATCCTTCCCTTTCACAAGACTTAACAGGATCAAGTACTATTCTTCTTGTTGAAGATGAGGATGCGGTTCGCCTTTTCAGTGCCCGTGCTTTAAGAAGCAAGGGATATACAGTGCTTGAAGCAGGGAATGGAGAAGAAGCCTTAGAGCTCATGAAAACAACAAAAGAAAAAATAGATCTTGTGATTTCTGATGTTGTCATGCCCAATATGGATGGACCAACATTTGTAAACGAAATCAATAAGTTAACATATCATCCAAAAGTTTTATTTATGTCAGGATATACGGAAGATACATTCCATAATCTTCTGAAAGATGACTCTAATATAGAGTTTCTTGCAAAACCCTTTAGTCTTGCGGACCTCGCTGCACGGGTCAAACAGATCCTCGATGAGGAGGATGTTCCTACAAAGAGTGTCGCATCGAGTCAATAAAGTTTTAAAAATGTTTCACGTGAAACATTTTAGGAATTCATGGAATCAAAGAATTCATCATTGTTCTTTGTATTTCTAAGTTTCTCAAGAAGGAATTCCATACCATCCGTTGTTCCCATTGGAATGAGAACACGTCTGAGAACCCACATTTTGGAGAGGAGATCTTTATCAACAAGAAGCTCTTCCTTACGAGTACCTGATTTGGTGATATCAATCGATGGGAAGGTTCTCTTGTCAGAAAGCTTACGATCGAGAACGATTTCTGAGTTACCTGTTCCTTTGAACTCTTCAAAGATGACTTCTTCCATACGGGATCCGGTATCGATGAGAGCCGTTGAAATGATGGTTAAAGATCCACCCTCTTCAATATTTCGGGCCGCACCAAAGAATCGTTTTGGGCGTTGCAAAGCATTCGCATCCACGCCTCCTGTCAGGACTTTACCGGATGAAGGAACGACCGTGTTGTAAGCTCTAGCTAAACGAGTAATGTTATCGAGAAGAATAACAACATCATGTTTTAACTCAACAAGTCTCTTCGCTTTTTCAATCACCATTTCAGCCACTTGAACGTGTCTTGCGGCCGGTTCATCAAAGGTTGAGCTTATGACTTCTCCTTTGACGGAACGCGCCATGTCAGTCACTTCTTCAGGACGTTCATCAATGAGAAGAACCATCAAGGTCACTTCTGGATGGTTTATTGCAATTGAATGGGCAATGTTTTGCATCATGACTGTCTTGCCGGTTCGAGGCGGTGCCACAATTAAAGCGCGTTGTCCTTTTCCAATGGGGGAAACGAGATCAATAACCCGCTGGGTTAGGTTTTTATTCGTTGGATCATCAATTTCAAGCTTGAGTTTTTCGTTGGGATAAAGGGGGGTTAGGTTTTCAAAGTTGATTCGATGCTTCAGGGCATCGGGTGCCTCACCGTCAATGGTATTGACTTTCAGTAGGGCGAAATAACGTTCGCCATCTTTCGGGGCTCGTATTTCTCCTTCAACCGTATCTCCTGTTCGCAGCCCAAACTTTCTAACCTGACTCGGTGAGACATAAATATCATCGGGACCTGGAAGATAGTTGGCTTCTGGAGATCGTAAAAAAGCAAATCCATCTTGAAGGAGTTCCGCAACGCCACCTCCAAAAATAACTTCGCCTTTTTCGGCCATTTTTTTCAAAATCGCAAACATCATATCTTGTTTACGCATGGTGTTTGCATTTTCAACTTGAAGCTCTTCCGCTAGGGTTAAGAGTTCTGCTGGAGTCTTAGACTTTAAAGTTTTTAAATTCATTAATCTTTCATTGGGAAATGTTATTGAGAATAAAGTATCAATGCCAAACCTTTATAAAAAACACAAGCCTTATTTTAAAAAGGTTTTAGAACAGCCAAGAAAACAATGAAAATCGCTAGGAAAAAAGGAATTTCATTCAGAATGATGAGCTCCCTTTTTGAGAGGGAGGGCCTCACCCCTTTTGCAAAATCTTTTGCTGTTTTGGCTAAATACCCATGAAGAGCCGCAAGCAAAAGAACCAAAAGGAGCTTCATGTGAAACCAAGGATTTGACCAAGTTCCTAGGATAAAAGCTAAGAGAATCCCAAACCCAAAGGTCATAAGAATGGACGGAAGCATGATTATTTTTAATAATCGTCTTTCCATTGTACAAAAGGTCTCATAGGGTTTTGACCCAACCTCAAATTCAAGATGATAAATAAAGAGACGGGGTAAATATAAAAGCCCCGCCATCCAAGCAATGACAGCAAGATAATGGAGGGCCTTCAGTGTCAAATAATACTCAGCAAGCATAATCACTTTCCTTTCTGATGAGGGACGCAAGGCCATTTATGAACGCAGGATGACATGAGACTGTTGGAACCCGGAAATAGGCAGGACAACCATGATCAAGAGCCAAAACCTCGTACAGTCTATCCAGTTCATAGAGTGTTTCAGAATGTTCAGAGACGAAAGACAAGGGAACCATGATGATGGGACGACCTAACTTTGCAGCTTTCAAAACCTCATTTTCTGTATAGGGACTCGTCCATTTGAGTGGCCCTACACGACTTTGATAACAAAGGATATAATCCAGATCTGTATTTGAGAGTGAGGAATGAATGGATCCAACCAAAGCATCTGCCGTTTGTTCAATGTGATGTTGATAGGGATCTCCCTTTTTAATTAGTTTTTCAGGTAAACCATGGGCCGTGAGTAAAATGCGGGGCTTTCCAAATGGCGTAACCTGGTCAAAGATGGGGAGAAAAAGTTGAGTCATAGCCTCAATAAATCCCTCATCCCTAGGATAATGGTTTATGGTTTTTGTGAGCCAATTTTGACCTCGAGTTGTTTTATTCCATACCTTAAATGCTGACCCTGTGGTTGTTGTTGAGTACTGTGGGTAGAGGGGAAGAAGAATAACCTCACTGGGAGCATAAGCGATTACCTTTTTTATCACTTCATGAGCTTGGGGTGAGGTATGGCGCATACAGACAAAAACCTTATAGCCCTTGCCTAATTCCTTTGATAAGGCACAAGCCTGTGCCTCTGTGTTTTGAAGAAGAGGAGACCCTCCACCCATAGCCTTATAAATGTGCTGGGCCTCTGGGGTACGTCTCCTCGCGATCCAATGGGAAAGGAGATAACGAAAGGGCTGGGGTATGGTCAGTATTGCCGGATCAGAAAATAAACTCTTTAAAAAGGGTTTAACCTCATGAAGGGATTTCGGCCCCCCTAAATTGAACAATATGACAGCTCTTTTTGGCTCTTGAGACTTCTGACCCATTGGATACAATCTTCCACGTTTTTAATTGGTGTTTGAGGGAGAATACCATGACCTAAATTAAAAATGTAAGGCCTATCATTCATCCCTTGATGAATAAAGTGAATGGCCTGCTCCAAGACTTTTCCGCCTGCGACAAGAATCACAGGATCGAGGTTTCCTTGAAGAACAACATTTTTTGGCAGAACTCCCGCGGCTTCCTTAGGATTTATTGAGATATCTAAACTTAGCCCTGAACACCCTGACTCTTCTGCAAAAACCTGAATTTGAGATCCTATTCCCTTTGGAAAACCAATGAGGGGAATATGGGGGTAGGACTGCCTTACGGCCTTTGTGATGTTTTTAATGGGCTTCAAAATCCAGTTTTCAAAATGGGGCGCAGGACATAGACCGGCCCATGTATCAAAAATTTGTATCGCATTAGCGCCTGCGTTGATTTGAGCGAGGAGATGTGTTGTCACAGCTTCCTCTAGAAGGCGAAGAAGAGCTTCAAACTCACTTACTTGAAGAAAAGCGCGACTTTTTGCTAAGGCAAAGTCTCGACTGCCTCCACCTTCCAGCATATAAAGAGCAAGGGTCCAGGGGGCCCCTGCAAAGCCAATGAGGGGAACATTTTCTGGCAAGGCTTTCCGAACAGCCGTCACGGTTTCATAAACAGGGGCAAGACGTTGTGAAAAACTCTTCGTGCTCAAATGCTCAAAGGAATCAAGAGGGGCTAGTTTTGGGCCTTCTCCTTCCACAAAGGTTACCTTTTGACCAAGAGCATCTGGAAGAACAAGGATGTCTGAAAAGACAATCGCAGCATCAAAGCCAAATCGTTGAATCGGTTGAAGGGTTACTTCTGTTGCAAGTTTTGGGGAATAACATAAATCTAAAAACGATTTACACTCTTTGCGAATTTTTCTGTATTCTGGAAGATAACGCCCAGCTTGACGCATAAACCAGATAGGAGGACTGACCCTCTTTATACCCTGAAAAGTGTCTAGAAATGTGGACACGGATCCCTCCAATACCTTTATTATTTAAATATATATAAGATTGTTTTTGTTGTTGGTCCCTCGGTTTATGGGGATTAAAACATATCCAAGAACTTTCCACATTTTTTTATTATTCACAAGGGGGTAATATAAGGATAAAGAGTTTTGTGGAAAACAGAAAATTCTTCTTTATATTAAAAGAATTATGTCGACTTAAAAAGTGGATAAGATGATGAATAAGACGGGAAAAAGGAAGAGTATGGGATCTTATCCACACTTGGGGAAAAGAGACTTCAGGTGGGGATTAAAAAAGAAAAAACAGGATTTTACTCACAGGTCCAGTCTGGATTCATTAGAATTCACATTTTCTTCATATGATATCTTCCCTTTATCCACAGAAAGGTTCACAGCATGTGGATCATAGGTGTTTCTGGACCCATAGCGTCAGGCAAATCAACCCTTTCCCGTATGTTTGGGAGACATCGAGTGCCCGTACTCAATGCAGATAAAGAAATTCATACACTTCTTGCCTTTGAAAGGGACGCGAAAAAAGAGATTCAAGAATTATGGCCCGAAGCTTTTGATCAAGGGAACCTTGATAGAGCAAGACTCATCAATGAGGTTCTCAAGTCACATTCTGGTTTGGAGAAGCTTGAATCCATTCTTTATCCAAGACTTGCACGACGTCTTAAAAAATTTATTGATAAACATTTGCACCAAGGGAGTGAAATGGTTGTGCTCGACATTCCTCTCCTTATGGAAGTTGGACTTGATAAGTATTGTCATTATGTCATCTGGGTTACGGCCTCGAAAACCATTCGAAAAGCACGAGTGTTAAGGAGGGGGACGATGAGTGACAAACAATTTGAAGCACTTGAAGCCAGTCGCTTTAGTGAAGAGATAAGTCGTAAGCGTGCAGATTTGGTGATTTTATCTGGACGAGAAAAGGTAAATACCTTAAGAAAGGTTCAAGACCTCTTGGGTCGACTTAGAAGGTTGCCTTCCCCACAGTGGAAGGGAAAATGGCCCACAAATTTTAAAAAGGATCTTTATGGCAAGGGAAGTCGTTCTCGATACAGAAACAACCGGTTTTGAACCAAGTCAAGGACATCGCCTCGTCGAAATCGGGTGTGTTGAACTTGTAAACTATGTACCAACGGGGCGCTTTTTTCACACCTATATTAACCCTGAAAGGGAAGTGCCTGAGGATGCCTATAACGTTCATGGGTTATCCTTTGACTTTTTGAAAAATCACCCCCCCTTCCATGAAATTAGTGATTCTTTCCTTGCGTTTATTGAGGATGCTCCTCTCGTCATTCATAACGCAAAGTTTGATATGAAGTTTTTAAACGCTGAACTCATGAGTCATAATCTTCCTATGCTGTCCTTTAGTCGTGCAATAGATACGCTTACGATGGCACGACAAAAATTTCCAGGAGCCCCAGCGAGTCTTGATGCTCTCTGTAAGCGTTTTGGGGTTGATAATAAGGCGAGAGATAAGCACGGAGCCTTGCTTGACGCGGAACTTCTTGCACAGGTTTACCTGGAGCTTATTGGTGGAAAACAACCAGGCCTTGTTTTCGGTGAGAAGACTGGCCCAACATCTGACAACACAAAAGTCGATGTTGAGAAGAAAAAGAGGGAACCTCGTCACTTTGAAGCCTCGCCAGAAGAAAAAGAACTTCACCAGGCCTTGATGAATAAACTCAGTGCTTAAATTAGGGGTTCCTTAATCATTTTCCCATATAATGGTTGATAATCTATTTTTAGGGAGGAAAGAATGAAATCCTTAACGTTTCTCGCTTTAGCCGTTCTTATCCTATCTACACTAACAGCTTGTAACACAGTAAAAGGTGTTGGCCAAGATGTTGCAGTAGGTGGCCGTGCTGTTGAAAGAGCAGCAACAACGCGCTAATCAGTCAATAACTTTACATTCCTTGACCCAGACATCATAGATGGGATGATCAAGGGCGGAAAGAGCTGGGCTGGAGGATAACATCCACCCAGAAAAGATTTTTTCAGGGTTATTGTTTGATTTTTCTTCAACAATCCTCACGAAGGCGATAGATTCCTTTCTGTCGTCGACGGGTGCTTTTTCACAATGCTGAACGACAATTTTTAAGGTTCCAAATTCAATGGGCTGACCAATCGCGGCATCAATAATAAAAACACGCGCTGTATGCTTATCAAGGCCTTGCAGAGTAACCCCATTCGTTACAACATTTTTCTCAAGCTCGAAATCTTCATCCTCAGGGGTTGAGACGAGCTCAGTTGAAGAAGGAGGAGGGGTCAACTTTTCTTCTGCTGATTCTTTTACGTCTGTTTCATTTTCAATTGGATCCGTATCAGACTCAGAGAGTTCATCAAGAAGCGTTTCAAATCCTTGGGCATTGAGGAGGGGGGAGAACAGCAAAAGGATTATGAGAAAGGAACTCAACTTCGATAAGGGTATGAAACCCATCACTTTTTATCCTGTTCTTGAGAATTAAATATAAACTTACCAATAAGAGATTCCAGGCTAACGGAGGCTTGTGTATGAACAATTTCACCACCTGGTGGAATTATATCATCCTCTCCTCCCGGCACAAGAGCTAAATACTTTCCTCCGAGAAGTCCTTCACTTGCAATTTCTGCCGAACTATCCTTAGGAAGAGAGACTTGAGGAGAGACGGAAACATGAACAACGGCTAGAAAAGTATCCGGGTCTAAGTGAATATCTTTAATGGTTCCGACCTTAACCCCGCTCATTCTTACGTCGCTTCCCCGTATAATTCCATCAACACGGTCAAACTTTGCAATGACTTCATATCCTTCGGACGTTTGCCACTGACTTGTAGAATAAGCGAAGATAATAAAGAAACCACACACCGATAAAACAACGGCGCCCATGACAACTTCAAGTACATTAGTTTTCATCCTTCACCTCATAAGGATTCCAGGGGATATAATCACCTGTTGCCTGCTCTCGTTTTCCCCCAGCAAAAAAGTGTCCAGGTGGTCGGTAAGCATAAGGGGTTCCTGAAAGATTGGGAAGATGGTTTTTTTCCCAAGGCCATCTTTTAACTTCACTTATTTGAGGAGGAAGTTCTTCGACATGATGGAGCCACCCATGCCATTCAGGTGGAACCTTAGACGCTTCAGGTATTCCTTTATAAAGGACCCACCTTCGTTCATTGCGCTTTTCAGGTCCCTTCTTTCGGTAATATTTATTCCCAAAGGAATCGACTCCGACAAGTTCTCCCTTAAAGTAAGTCAGGAGCTTGATCCACATCATGTTTTTTATCCTTAGGTCATTGGATTTCACAGGGGATCATATAGAAAGAATTGGAAAAATTCAACTTTCACTGAAAGTATGCCGTCTGTAACTCAAGGCTTCAGCAATATGAGAGCTGAGAATGGGGGGAGATGACTCCATGTCAGCCAGGGTCCGAGAGACGCGTAAGACCCGACGATAGGCCCGTGCTGAGAGTTTAAAGGTGCTTACGGATTTTTGGAGGAGGATTTGTCCCTCTTGATCTAGACTTGCGATCTCATCAAGAAATTCGCCATCACAAAAAGCATTCAGATTTATTTTAAGGCCCAAAGCTTCATACCTGGTTTCTTGGACAGCTCTTGTTTTCCGAACACGTTCTCCAACCTCAGAGCTGGATTCACATGAAGCTTGAAGAGTGAGATCTTTAGCTGAAACTTCAGAGACTTCCACGTGAAGATCAATACGGTCAAAAAGGGGGCCCGAAATTTTAGATTGATAATCCTGGGCACATTTGGGAGCGCGAGAACAGGATCTTGAAGGATCCGACAAGTATCCACATCGGCAAGGGTTCATGGCTGCAATAAGCTGAAATCGGGAAGGATAAGTCACATGAGCATTAGCCCGGGAAACCACACTTTTTCCCGACTCGAGAGGTTGTCGAAGGGCCTCAAGTGATGCTCTTTGAAACTCAGGAAGTTCATCCAGGAAGAGGACACCGTGATGGGCCAATGAAATCTCTCCAGGACGAGCCCTGAGACCCCCTCCCACAAGGGCCGGCATGGAAGCCGAATGATGGGGATCTCGAAACGGGCGGCTTCGAATAAGCTTACCTTGGTTGAGTAAACCTGCCAAGCTGTGGATCATTGTAACTTCTAAAGCCTCTTTCGGAGAGAGGGGAGGTAAAATTCCAGGAAGGCGGGCTGCAAGCATAGATTTTCCAGAGCCTGGTGGTCCAACCATCAGGAGATTATGGCCACCAGAAGCAGCTATTTCCAAGGCTCTCTTTGCTCTTTCTTGACCTTTCACATCTCTTAAATCCAACAATTTTTGAGGTGTTACTTCCTCCGTCTCGAGTTCAGGAGGACTGAGAACTTGAGTTCCTGTAAAATGATTAATCAGAGATAATAAATTCTCAGGGGCCAGGATGTTCAGATCTCCAGCCCAGGCAGCCTCCCTACCACATGGCTTCGGACAGATTATTCCTTTCTCAAGGGAGACAGCATGAATGGCAGCGGGAAGGACTCCCGATATGGGGGCTAGTGTACTATCAAGGGAAAGCTCTCCCAAAACCACATATTCGGTCAAGATGTCGTTTGGAATCACCCCCATTGTGGAAAGAAGACCAAGCGCAATCGGGAGATCATAGTGGCTCCCTTCTTTCTGAACATCAGCAGGTGCTAGGTTAATCGTAATCCTTCGGTAGGGAAGGGATATGCCGATAGCGTGAAATGCCGAACGGATCCTCTCACGAGACTCTCCAACAGCTTTATCCGGTAGGCCTACCACCATAAAATGTGGCATTCCTGAAGAGATTTGGGCTTGGACATCAATGGTTATGACGTCAACGCCTTGAAAAGAAACCGTACTTAAGCGGGAAAACATGAGACCTCACATGTTTTAGATTTGACTTAAAAAAGTTTAACACAAAATAAAATTTATAGTTAAGTATATTTTTAACAGTTTCGATGTAATCGATTCTCACTATCCACACAGAGATAAGGAAGACAGAGCTCATTCAGCCATTCTAGAGCTTGGGGAGGGGACATGATTGATGCAATTGTTGCTGCACTTCCTGCAACGAGACAGTGATCACCCATAATCGTGACAGAGGTAAAGCTGTCACCAGGCCTTCCTGTTTTGGGATTAAGGATGTGACTATACCGTTTTCCAGTCCCCCATAAATTTAAAGTGTAAGCCCATTTGGACAGCCCCTAAGGACCCAGTTGAGTCATACCCTTGAGCTCAATACTATGTTATGAAGGTTTAGGCGGCGAGATAGGACTTCAGTTTTTCAGCTCGGTCCGTTCTTTCCCAACTGAGATCTAAATCATCTCGACCAAAGTGACCATAGGTTGAGGTTTGGCGATAGATGGGTCGGAGAAGGTCCAGCATTGTTATGATTCCATAAGGGCGTAAATCAAAATGGGAACGGATCAGATCTAAGATTTTTTCCTCAGGGATTTTATTTGTTCCAAAGGTGTTGATATAAAGCGAGGTTGGTTCAGCGATACCAATCGCATAGGAAATCTGGATTTCACAGCGGTCGGCAAGACCAGCAGCAACGATGTTCTTTGCCACATAACGTGCTGCGTAGGCTGCAGATCTATCCATTTTAGAGGGATCCTTACCTGAAAAGCATCCGCCACCGTAGCGCGCCATTCCTCCATAGGTATCGACGATGATCTTACGGCCTGTGAGTCCACAGTCTCCTTGGGGTCCACCGATAACAAAACGACCCGTGGGGTTCACAAGAAATTGCGTATTTTTGAGCCACTCCTTAGGGAAAGTAGGTTTTATTATTTCTTCAATCACAGCTTCAATCAGTTGAGGCTGAGGGATTTCTGGATCGTGCTGGGTTGAAAGAACAACCGTTGCGAGACTTACGGGTTTATCATTCTCATACTGAAGAGTCACTTGAGACTTCGCATCAGGACGAAGCCATGGCAGGATTTTCTTCTTTCGAAGTTCAGCTTGCTTTTTCATCAATAGGTGGGCGTAAACAATAGGAGCCGGCATAAGGACATCCGTCTCATTGCTAGCATACCCAAACATAATACCTTGGTCACCCGCCCCTTGGTCTTCTTTTGAATTTTTATTCACGCCTTGGGCTATGTCAGAAGATTGCTTACTAATTGAGGTTAATACAGAACATGAATCCGCGCTAAATCCATACTCAGGATTTGTATATCCAATATCGGTGATCACTTCTCTGACAATGTGATCAAAGTCAAGGTTAGCCTTTGTGGTCATTTCCCCTGCAAGAAAAACAATACCCGTTTTGACAAGGGTTTCACAGGCAACGTGTGCATCCCTATCTTGCTCCAGAGCTAAGTCCAGAATAGCATCAGAGATTTGATCAGCAACCTTATCTGGATGTCCTTCTGAAACAGATTCAGAGGTAAATTGAAATGGTTTTCTCAAGGGCAGAGGCCTTTCCTGTTTTGATTGTATTGGGAACAGTTTATCACAGGAAAGGCTCAAAAATAAGGGAAAAGTTTTTTATTTAAAAGATTAAATAAGAAATAATTAATACTTAAATGTTAATATTTAATTATAAGTTATTAATAATATTAGGCCTTTCGAGGTTTTTAGGAAGGAGGCTTTAATGTTTAAAGTAGCCGTTGGTCATAGTGAAGATCCTGACTCTCTTGATGCCATCAAAGAGATACTGAATCAGTGTAGGGAAGTTCTAAAAGAGAATAAGCCACAGGCAGGCGTTTTGTTCGCCTCACCTGATTATGATCATGGGGCCGTTCTGAAACACATCACGGAGCAGTTCCCAGGGATTGAAATTGTAGGTTGCACGAGTTGTGGAGAGTTATCTTCCTTACTCGGGTACATGGAAGGATCTATGCTTCTGGCTTTATTTAGCTCTGATCGAGTGGATATCAGGGCAGGGGTTATTCATGATCTTTCTCAAGAGAATATGAAAGATGTTGAAAGCGGATTGAAAAAGGTCATTTCTCTTTCAGATCAAGACCCTAGGCTCATCATGACATTTCCTGCATACACCCCAACGAGTATTACAAAAGCCGTTAAAGGTATGGAGGCTGTACTCGGGAAACATATCCCTATCGTGGGAGCCAGCGCTGCTGATCTTCAGTTGCAGTTTACGAGGAACAGTGCATTTTATAATACGGAAGTCTTGAAGGATAGTGCTCCCTTCCTTGTATTCTCAGGTCCTCTTCGGTATGCTATTGCCTCCTCAAGCGGATGGCAACCTTTCTCCCCTGTGAAAGTCATTTTTGATCATAAAAGTAATGTCATCTCAAAAATCGGGGACTTTAGGGCCCTCGATTTCTTTAAACACTATCTAGGTAGTCCTCCAACTTTAGCTTATCCACTTGCCATATTCCAAGATAAAGAAAATGAAGACGCTTTTTTCCTAAGGGCAGCACTTGAGGCTGATGAAGAAAAAGGGACGGTAACCATGGGTGCTGATATACCTGAAATTGAAATGTCCTGCAGCATAGCAAAAGCAGAACCTGAACAACTCATCATTATTATGAAAGATCTTATTTCAAGAACCACTGACCAAGGCAAACCATTTGACTTTACCTTTATCGCCAGTTGTGTCTGTAGACAAGTTATTTTGGGGACCAAAATAAGGAATGAAAGTGATTTCATTAGGGAGGCTTTTTCACAAGAAAATCCAAGTTTCGGTTTGTATGCATACGGCCAAATTGGCCCCCTTGAAACAGATAGTCCTAACCTTGCTCATATGGAAACAGTCGTTGTGGTCGCCATGGGTGAAGATGATGGATGATCTTGAACGCTCTGAATACATTAGAAAAATTGAAAAGGAGAGTTTGCTCCTGAAACGTAAACTTGAAAGGTCTGAAGCTCAAAGAGAGCAAATCGAACAGCTAATGGATCAAACCCTTTTGTTACTGAAACGTGTGACCGATGAAAAGCTTTCTGAAGAAGAGAGAAAAAGGCTTGAAGTCTTTAGAAAATTTGTTCCTGTTGATTTTCTGGTGAGCCTCGGAAAAGAACGATTTGAGGATATTCAATTAGGGGATTATTTGGAACGAGAAATGACCATTCTTTTTAGTGATATTCGTAATTTTACAGCTATTTCAGAACGTAAAACACCGAAGGAAACATTTGACTTTATTAATAACTATCTCGCCTATCTTGAGCCCCCAATTCATGAGAATAAAGGTTTTATTGATAAGTTTATAGGTGATGCCATTATGGCTCTTTTTTATTCCACTGAGGATGCTGTGAGTGCTGGTGTAAGAATGAGACAAGCCTTGAATGAATATAATAAAGAACTTGCTGATCCCATAGAATTTGGCCTGGGGATTCATACAGGTCTTTGCATGATGGGCATTATTGGAGGAGAAGGACGTTTGGAAGGAACTGTAATTTCCGATGCAGTCAACTTAGCGGCACGTTTGGAAAACCTAACAAAAAGATATCAGTCTTCTTTACTGATCAGTGAAGCCTCATTTTCTAAAATTAAGGAAAAACACAAATACGAAACGCGTTTTTTGGGAAAAGTCAAAGTTGCTGGAAAATCGGAAATCATAGAGGTTTTAGAAATACTTGATGCGGAAAACGATAATATACGAGAACAAAAGTATAAAAGTAAAACTTACTTAGAATTAGGGTTGCAATTTTACTTTGATAGAAAATTTAATGAAGCCAGATCTCAATTTAATCTGGCACTAAATGAATATCCAGAAGATGCTGTATCCAAAATATATTTAGCAAAATCAGTTGCTTACAGCATTGAAGGCGTGCCTGAAGATTGGCAAGGAATTGATATCGTTGAGAAAGGAGAATGAGGAGTAGGCGTTGTGGGAAAGAAAAAGAAGATCACTTTAGCTTTACAAGGAGGGGGAACCCATCTTGCCTTTTCATGGGGTGTCATTGATGCCCTTCTTGAGGATGGTCGCTTCGAAATCGAAGGAGCCAGCGGGACGAGTGCCGGTGGCTTGACTTGTGCTGCTTTAGCTCAAGGGCTTCTCAAAAATGGACTTCAAGGGGGACGTGATGAACTTGAAGCATTTTGGAAGATGATCAGTGAAAGGGGTGGACAACTCGGTCTCTCACCTACACCCTTTGATTCTAATTATGGTATTGATTTTACTACAACTCAAATATTGTTGAAATTTATCCAAGTAAGCCATCTTTCTCCTTATCAATGGAATCCTTATGGAATAGATCTTTTCAGAAAATTACTGGAAGATTTTTTTGACTTTAATTTGATAAAAACTTTTAAAAACTTTAAACTTTTTTTAACCGCAACAAATGTTAGGAATGGGAAACTTAAGGTCTTTAGTGGAAATGAATTATCAACAGAAGCTTTTATGGCATCTTCTTGTGTACCTCTACTCTCACAAGCCGTTGAGGTTGATGGTGAAAAGTATTGGGATGGGGCCTATACAGGTAACCCCTCTTTGTTCCCCCTCATTTATAACTGTGAAAGTAAGGATATCGTTGTCATCCTTGTCATCCGTCAGGAGATGAAGGAAGCACCAACCAGTTATGATGAGATTGTAAACCGAATACAAGAATTGTTTCATACAAATACTTTAACAAGAGAAATGCGTGCGATAGAATTTATTACTGATTTAATTGATCAAGGTATTGTAGATAGAAATAAACTCAAAAAAATGAATATTCATGTCATCCAAGATAATGAGCTATTTTCAAATTTAGCTTCTTCTAGCCGAAGCAATACGGATTGGACCTTTTTAAATATGCTTTTTGAAAAAGGTAGGGATCTAGGGAAAAATTGGATAAAAGAACACTACGGCGATGTGGGAAATAGATCATCTACAAATGTAAAGGAAAAGTATTTATAGCCATATGGGCAGGGACGAGCCTAAAGGTGTAAGACTTAAGTCAGGATGGACGTGATTTTGAAGGATGGGTTTGAGGTGTTTGATCCTTCCATAAGGTGAGGGAGAAACGTGTAAATAAGGAGCAAAATCCTCAGGGAAAGCCCCTGATGAATCCTTGCCCTCCCGGTGGCCAAAAGAGTCGATAAACATCGCTGTACGAACGAGTGAAACTTCCACCCTATAGGAGCCACCTTGTTGAGACCGTCTCTTGAGGGCTTCCAAGATTCCAATTGTGGCTAAATGTCCTGTCATATAATCACACGGTGCCGCGGGAAAAAGCTGGGGATTTTCAAGCGAACTATGTCCGACCATTAACCCTGAGACAGCCTGCGCAATTTGCTCAAATCCTTTGTAGGATGACCATGGGCCTCGAGACCCAAAGCAACTGATGGAAACGTAAATAATGTGGGGATTTATCAGTCTCACTTCCTCGGGGCCAAATCCAAGTTTTGAGAGTTTTCCAGGCGTATAACTTTCAACAAAAACATCTGCCGTTTTGATGAGGTTTATCAAAGCTTGGCGACTGTTCTCAATCCCTAAATTAAGATAGGTATTTCTTTTCCCAAGACCTGTATCAACCACGAAAGGAAAGTATTCTTCAATTTTGGGTCCAGAGATATGGAGGACATCCGCACCTTGTTCGGCAAGAGTTCTGGTACAGGTGGGGCCTGCAAGTAAGTGAGTAAAATCAATTACTTTTAAACCTGAGAGAGGTATATCGCCCTTGGGAAAAGGCACTGGAGAAGTATGACCTGTGTTTTTGATATCAATGATGGGGGTTTGGGAAAGGGTACGGCCTTGAGGATGTTTGAGCCATTCTTCAGATGTTCGGATTAAACACCCGGCAAGTCCTCTCTTATTGATTTCTTCTTCAAGTTCAAGTGAATCCCATTTTAATATGGCAGTCGTAAGTGACTCAAAATTATTGGGAGAGTGAAATAAATCGAGATAGGCATCACGCATATTGGGATAAACACCCGCAATATAAACTTGGCGTCCGTCCTTCGTTTTGTAAGCATTCATCACAGGATAGTAAGGCCAGATGCGGTGTCGATCGGGAAAGAGTATGGGGTTATCATTAATGGTATTCATAAAAAAACTAATAAGGGATAGACTTGAATGAACAAAATCTATGGTGAATTTTTGTCGTTTTTCCCCTTTGATCTCATGAATATCATTCAAAAGCGATCCAATGGCCATATGGGACGCTACACATTTATGATCTACAAAATAGGAAGTTTGGGTTACAGGCCGCACATTAATGATTTCTATTTCATTTTCAGGAACAGCTACTCCTTTGATTTCATTCATTAAATGTTTATAAATTGTATTATACATACTGAATCCTTAAGCCCTGATAGGCTGCAATTGATTCAGGAAAGATACTTTGTGCTTCCTTTTCAATTTTATCGGAAAGCTCATCTGTGTGAGAAGGGGCTTGATGAAATAAAGCCAGTTTTTTGACAGCTGCAGCTTTTGCAAGCTCGGCTGCACGAATGTGGGTGGAATGTCCCCATCCCCTTCGAACAAAATATTCCTCTTCAGTATAACTGCTATCATAAATGAGAAGATCACAGCCACGTGTGAAATCGATAATATTTTTATCAAGTTGTTCTGGGTCATGTTCGAAGTCTGAAATATAACAAATGGAATAATTCTGACTATCTAATCGGTATCCTATAGACCCCCCTGGGTGTTGTAGAGAACAAGTGCTTATCTTTGTTTTTCCTAATTTAAAAGATTTGTTTAATTCAAAATAATGAAATTTAAGATGGGAATTTTTTGAGTTGGGGGTGATGGGAAAAAGAGGTGCATGTATCAGGTTATTTTTTAGAAAATTCTTTAAGAAGGCGTTGTGAGAATAGATATTGACCTCCCACTGCAAGTTCCACAAGGGTTCAAAAAAAGGGAACCCCATAAGGTGATCAAGGTGAAGATGGCTTATGAGCACATTGATTCGACCTGGCTTTTCATTCACAAGATCCCTGCCAAGATCATACATTCCAGATCCTGCATCCAGTATGATTAAAGGATCATCATTCACCTGCACGCTAACACAAGCTGTATGACCGCCGATTTTTTTAAATTGTTCTCCGGAAACAGGCGTTGACCCCCTGACTCCCCAAAATATGATTTCGATCATTGATCGCATCCTAATTTATCTATGATCATAGTGATGAAATTATTTTAAAAAAGCATTAATGTAGGGTGGAAACCAGTCTTTCTCTTCAATAAAAGAAAGGTCGCTTTACAAAAAATTAATATTAAAATGGTAGGAATATAAATCTGTATTTTTGATCGATGAAAGGCTCAACCTATTGAAAGTTCTGAAGAGCATCGTAGAACGAAACTGGATTCCACTGTTTTCTGGATTGTTTTGTGTCATACTTGGACTGGTTTGTTTGATTGGATGGCATACACATACTGTTGAGCTTATCCAATTTAAAATTGGCCTTACATCAATGGTTTATAATACGGCTTTTTGTTTTCTTCTTTTTGGTGTGGGGATGTTGACTCTTCTAACCCCATACAAAAGGTTTGCGATCATTCCCGGACTTCTCATTTTGACGATCACAAGTATAACAATTATTGAATATCTATTTAACGTTCAGATGGGGCTCGATGAGCTCTTCATAAAAGATTTTCTTTTTACAAACACAATTTCCCCAGGAAGAATGAGTCCCAACTCAGCCATGGCCCACACGATTGGGGGAATATTTCTTCTCCTTTTATCATTTCGCGAAATCAAAAAAACTTATTATTATATTCTCTTAATTCTCGTTGTCGTTCTTTTTATTTTATCTACAACATCCTTACTTGGTTATGCCATCAATCTTTCTGGAACCTATAAATGGTATGGCTTCATTCCTATGGCCCTCCATACATCGCTTGGGTTTTTCATCATGTGTATTGGGTTAGGTTTTCTTATTTACAAGAAATATAATGTTGGTGAAATTAATATTTCCAAGGCTTTACCACTTTTTGCATTCCTCTGTGTCATGAGTTTTACGCTTCTTATTTGGAGGGCGAGTTATCAGGATGCATTTGTTGATTTACAACATTTTACAAACCTTGAAAGTGAAAAATTAAAATCGAATCTAGAACAAGATATTAAAGAAAGCATATTGGAACTGAAATCCCATGAAGAATGGGGCTTATTACGTACCAATGAAGAATGGGTAACTGCAGTTGAATCATATAAACAAATGTATCCCTGGTATGGTGCGATCGGTTGGGTCAGTCCAGAGGGTGAGGTTCGTCACTCGACTTCTTTAAGCCCTAAAAAGAATTTTCTTGCCAAAGGCACACACCTTGAGAAAAATTTATTTGATAAATTTCTTATGAATAAAGAAGTCAGCCTAATTCCCATCAATAAAATAAAAAGTGAATTGCTTTTATGTCTTCCATTTTATAAAGGGACAAGTCTTGAAGGTTTTATTGTAGGACTTATCAATACAAATACCCTATTTGAGACTATCATAAATGAAAGTCGCCAAGACGGATTTATCGTCAATATCACAAATAGTGTGGAACATAAAAAAGCGGCAACTTATATAAGAATGTCAGCACAGGATATTATCACGGAAGTAGATTTACGATTATATGATCATAATCTCCATTTTACGGTCAAACCAACAGCTGATTTTATTAAGGAACAGACAGATTCATTGCTATCGTATCTTGTTCTCATTATCGGCTTTTTCATTGGAGTCTTGTTGGCGCTTGTAATAAGGTCGCGGATGATCTCTAAAAAACAACAAAAAATTCTTGAAGAAACTCAACACCTTCTTCGAGAAAAGTTTGAAGAATCAATACAATTAAACAATACTCTATCTCTATTAAAATCCATGGCTGATGAATTGCAATCCTCTGTTTCTTTAGCAAATGCTTGTGAAGTTATCTCTCATTATGCAAGCCTTCTCATACCTCATTCATCTGGTGCAATATATTTAAATGAAGAAAGCGAAAAAACATTAACCAAAAAAGGAGAATGGGGGGAAAAACCGTTGGACGAGATTTGTTTCTCCGTTCAAAAATGTAACTTTCTACCACACAGTTTTTCTACATTCCACGGACAAGAAGTTTGCGAATTATTGTGTGAGAAAACAACTCTTCACAAACCCCATTCACTAGATCATAATTCACATTATATCCCTTTGTTTGATAAGGACAAAATCCTTGGGATCTTTATTATTAATGCCGAGGATAGTGAAAATCTTCCTCAAAACCTAATAGAAACACTTATTAACCAAATTAAACCCGCATTAGCTAATATCAAACTAAGAGAATTGTTAAAAAGCCAAGCGACAAGAGACCCTCTCACAAATCTATTCAATCGTCGTTATCTTGATGAGTCTCTCCCGCGGGAGCTTTATCAAGCGAAAAGATATATGAGAGATCTTTCGCTTCTCATGATTGATATTGATCATTTTAAAAAAATTAATGACACATTTGGACACAAAGGAGGAGATAAGGTTCTTAAAGGTATAGCAAACCTCCTTGAGACTAAATCAAGAAAGGGTGACATTGTTTGTCGATTTGGAGGAGAAGAATTTTTGATTGTTTTACAAGAAACATCTAGTGAAAATGCTTTGAAACGAGCCACTCAAATTAAGGATGAAGTCTCAACCTTACAGTTCTCCACCATTGGAGAAGACCTCAAACATGTGACTGTATCAATCGGAATTTCCTCATTCCCAGGTGATGGAGATACAATGGAAGATCTCATCCTTATTGCTGATCAATCCCTTTACAGAGCGAAAGCTAATGGTCGAAATCGGGTTGAAGTGGGCAAAGATCGGACAGAAAAGAGATCAAGTGTTGGGTCATAAATTGGCTCCCCGGGACGGACTCGAACCGCCGACCCAGTGGTTAACAGCCACTTGCTCTACCGACTGAGCTACCGGGGAATTGTTTGGGTTATAGCAAAGTCTTTTTAAGACGACAAGACTAATAATTGAAGATGAAGCCTTTAAGGAGAAAGGTTGGAGGCCGGGACCGGAATCGAACCGGTATACAAGGATTTGCAGTCCTCTGCATCACCACTCTGCCACCCGGCCATTAGCAGTGTTCAGTTATCAAGAATAACTCATTACTGAGTACTGATATACTTGCGGGGGTGTCTACGGTCAAGAGGCTCGTTTTTTAGGATGACAAATGCATTTTCTTCTTATAAGTTGTGCATTGTTAAAAGAGAATGTCTTTTGGAATTAAAATGCTTAATTTTTACATTAAAAGAATGAAAAAGATTAATTTAAAGTTTCTCTCATTGATTGCTCACAATCGGTCAGCCTTAACGCTCGCCCATGATATTTTCATTGTTATCTTAAGTCTGCAAATTTCCCTTTTTCTTCGTTTAGGAGATGACCTCTCTCTCATTTCTTCAACGGCCATTGCGTTAAATACATTCCTTTATGTCATGATTGCTTTTGCGGTATTTCTTGGAAAACACATCTATCGAGGAATGTGGCAATATTCTTCCTTAGGAGATCTCGTCTCAATAAGTTTATCAGTGACGTATATTACATTACTTTATCTTCCCATTATGTTGTTTCTTCCTCAAGAAGTCCTGTTGCCCAGATCAACACCATTAATCAATTGGTTTGTGTTAACTGCTTTCTTAGGAGCTCCAAGACTTCTTTATCGGCTTTATCGGCAACACAGAAATCGCACTAAATCTGAATCCTCTTCTGAAGCCAAAAAGGTTCTGATTATCGGAGCGGGTGATCAGACCGAACTTTTTATTCGTGAGATTCTTCGACAAAATGATGAAACTTACCGTCTCTTAGGGATTGTAGGAAATAAAGCTGCCCAAAAAGGTCAGAAGATTCATCACATAAGCGTTCTTGGTACAATTGCTGAATTGTCATCAATTATTGAAAAACTTGAGAAAAAAGATCAGCAAGTGGAAATGCTCATCGTTGCTGATGAAAACATGAAAACGAAAGTTCTGAAATCTTTGTTGAGTTTGGCTGAAAGTTTAGGGATTCAACTTTCTCGTCTTCCTCATATTAGTGAGATTACAGCACCTGCAGCAAAACCCCGTGTTAAACCTATTGCAATTGAAGATTTGTTAGGGCGGCCACAAGCGAGTCTGGATCGGGATAGCATGAAGTCTATGATTACGGGCAAGAAGGTTTTAGTAACGGGCGCAGGAGGAACAATTGGGGGAGAACTTGTCCGTCAAATCTCTGATTTTGAACCCTCTCATATATGTCTTCTCGATCATAGTGAGTATCTTCTTTATAATACAGGTCTAGAACTTAAAGAACGTCACAGTGAACTTCCCTATGACAGTATTTTGGCCGATGTCACCAGCGTGGATCGAATACGTCATGTTATATCTACGTTTAAGCCTGAGCTTGTGTTTCACGCAGCAGCTTTGAAACATGTTCCCATTGTTGAAGACAACCCTTCTCAGGGAGCCTTAACAAACGCCATAGGGACCCGCATTGTTGCAGATGCCTGTAGGGAATTTAATGTTAAGGCTATGCTTTTAATTTCAACAGATAAAGCGATTAATCCTACAAGTGCGATGGGGGCCACAAAACGCCTTGCAGAATGTTATTGTCAAGCTTTGGACATTTTAGAACGACAGAAACCCAATGGGACACGGTATGCGAGTGTGAGGTTCGGTAATGTTTTGGGATCTTCTGGTTCTGTCGTTCCTCTCTTTAAAAGGCAAATTGAACAGGGCGGCCCTCTGACCCTCACTCATCCTGAAATGCTGCGCTATTTTATGACGGTTCATGAAGCTGTCGAGCTTGTTCTTCAAGCCATGACCATATCTATAAACTCAACTATTCAAGGGGGAAGAGTTTTTGTTCTCGATATGGGAGAGCCTGTAAAAATCATAGACTTGGCCCGTCAGATGATAAGATTAGCTGGACTTAAACCCGATATTGATATCGAAATCAAATATATGGGCTTAAGACCTGGTGAAAAATTGTTCGAAGAACTGTTTCATTCAACTGAAAGTCTTCACCCGACAAATAACACCAGTATTCTTCTAGGATCTCCACGAACGGTTGATCATGGATTCTTAATCCGAGCTTTTAATGAGCTTGAGAAGGTTGCTTTAGATCAAGATGATGAATCTGTCCTTCGGATGCTTCATGCTCTTGTGCCGGAGTATAAAACTCCTGATTACGATAATAATGCTTACTTAAAAGTGGTCTCTTAAATAATATGAGTTTGAGTCCTTCTTCTCAGCCGACTCAAACACCCATGATGGTCCAATACTTGGACATAAAAGCAAAATATAAGGATTGTCTTTTATTTTACCGAATGGGTGATTTTTACGAGTTGTTTTTTGATGACGCTATTCTGGCCTCATCGGCTCTTGATATAACCCTCACCAAACGAGGAAAAGGCAAAGATGGGGAAGATATTCCCATGTGTGGTGTTCCCTATCACGCGAGTGATAATTACCTTGTGAGACTGATTCGCCAAGGCTTTCGGGTGGCAATTTGTGAGCAAACAGAGGACGCTGCAAACCGTAAAACAAAAGGTCCGCTGACACGAGAGGTCATTCGCGTTGTCACACCGGGAACGTTGACGGAAGAAAACCTTTTGGAAGCTGGGCAAAATAATTTTCTCACAGCCCTTGTTCCTGGGAAAAATGGGTCAATTGGGATAGGGTCAATAGACATTTCAACGGGTGATTTTTGGGTTGAGTCTTCTCCTCAAAAGTTGCTGGAGACCGTTTTAGCGAGGCTCAGACCCGGTGAGATCATCCTTCCTGAATCTTTTCTGAAGACACCAGAACTTTATGAGTTATTTCAAGAAATTAAGAAGAAATTAACCCCACTTCCTTCCAGTCGGTTCGACTTTGCGAACGGCCATGAAAGATTGAAGTCCGTTTACGGGATTCAAAATCTTGAAAGTTTTGGGGAATTTAAAGAAGTGGAGATTGCCGCATCAGGTGCCCTTGTCGATTATATTCGACTCACACAAATGCGGGAGATTCCTTCCCTCAGACCTCCGAGACGGCTAAAAGAAGGGGGGAGACTTGAACTTGATGCGGCAACACGAAGGAACTTAGAGCTTCACTCATCTCTTTCTGGGACTCGGGAGGGCAGCCTTCTTTCTTGTATTGATACGACCATAACACCCATGGGCAAAAGGCTCCTTGCCCATCATCTTAGTACACCCATTACAGATTTAAAAAGACTGAGTCGACGTTTTGAGGTTCTTGACTTTCTTTATGGGAATGTCAATTTAAACAAGGCGTTAAGAGCTGTTCTCGCTTTCTGTCCGGATTTAGAAAGACCTTTGTCGAGACTGACCTGGGGCCGTGGGGGCCCACGAGATCTTGCTTCCCTCAATACGGGTCTTAAGCTTATTCCAGACATTAAAAAGATATTTAACGGTCTTGCTATTCCAGAAAGTATTAAAAGTCTTCTCGTCCATCTTGGTAGTTATGAAGAGTTGGCCGATCTTCTCTCACGGGCTCTTAGGGATGATCTTCCCCATTTGAGTCGAGACGGGGGGTTTATTCGGGAGGGGTATAATTCTACCCTAGATGAACTTTTGGCCCTCAGGCATGGGGCTAAAAGCGCTCTAGAGACCCTTCAGAAGCGATATATCTCCGAGACGGGAATTACGTCTCTTAAGGTGAAGCATAACCATATTATTGGCTACCATATTGAAGTCTCAAGTATGCATAGGGATCGTCTAGGTCCGGCCTTTATTCATCGCCAAACAATGGCGAGTGCTATGCGGTTTTCAACGGCAGAGTTGAATGAACTTGAAAAGAAGATTGTGGGGGCAGAGGATCAAGCTTTATCCCTCGAGCTCAACCTTTTTCAAGAGTTGGTTGAGGCTGTACTTCAAAGAGTATCGGATATTATTCAAACAGCCCATGCCTTGGCTAAGTTTGATGTTGCGGCGAGCCATGCATTTCTTGCCCTTGAGAAAAACTACGTCAAACCTCTTCTTGATGAAACACTTGCCTTTGAGATAGAAGGAGGTCGTCATCCCGTTGTGGAAGCCCTTCTGCCCCAAGGAACTTCGTTCATTCCTAACGATTGTGCTTTAAAGGGCTTATGGCTTCTGACGGGCCCCAACATGGCTGGTAAAAGTACGTTCCTAAGGCAAAATGCGTTAATTGCCCTTATGGCTCATATGGGCATGTATGTTCCTGCAAAAAAAGCTCACATAGGACTTATTGATCGGATCTTTAGTCGTGTGGGTGCTTCTGATGATCTGGCAAGAGGTCGGTCAACTTTTATGGTGGAGATGACAGAAACAGCCACCATATTAAATCAAGCGACACCGAGGAGCTTTGTCATTCTCGATGAACTGGGGCGAGGGACCGCAACCTTTGATGGACTTTCACTCGCCTGGGCCTGCATTGAACACTTAATCCATATTAATGGGTGCAGAACTTTGTTTGCGACTCATTATCATGAATTAACTTCTCTTGAAGCAACCCTTGAAGAGGTAAGTTGTCATACGGTGAAAATTCGTGAGTGGGAAGATAATATTATTTTCCTTCATGAGGTGGTCCCAGGCACTGCAGACAAATCTTACGGTATCCATGTGGGTAAGCTCGCGGGTCTTCCTTCTTGTGTTGTCTCACGTGCAGAAGACGTTTTGAAAACCCTCGAGAATACGAAGCCGAAACCCAAGCTTGCAGCCCAACCTTTACCTCTTTTTGTTGAGGCGTACAAAGCCCCTACGCCTTTAGAGAAAGCAATTGAGGCCTTAAATCCGGATGATTTCTCACCCAAGGAAGCACTGGAAAAACTCTATGTTTTGAAAAGCCTACTCAAACCCAATACTTAACAGAAGATTCTATCAAAGAACATATACAGAAACATGTCTTGAGATAAACGATTTCCAATGGCAAATGCAGCACGCCGTGGAGGATTTTCTTCTCCAGGAGGTTTGTTCAGCTCTCAATAGGCCACAGCATTGAAAATGGTATCGCCCATAGGTTTTTACCGAAAGGAATTGGCGCAACTCCTGTATATAATACAATGCCTATGAAGGGCCGATTCTTCGTTAAATGTTCCTGAAACCATTTCAGGTGCTTGAAATCATCGCCTGTTACCGTTGAGGAGGCTGTCATCCGCGTTTTTCCTATTTTGTCATCCGCATTTTTCCTATTTCTATATTCGCATTTTTCCTAGTGGTCTTCAGAAATGGGCTTTGACAGTTACTTTCTTAAAGTATTACGAGTTTTTCGACATGCTTACACAAACCCAACAGCCGTTAGGTACAAACCGGACGGTGTAACCGTAGGTCCTGCAAGTCGTCTATCACGTCCTTCCAGAATTTCTTTAACTTTCCCGGGCTCCCAAGCTCCTTCTCCCACACGTTTCAGAGTTCCGACCATATTGCGGACTTGATGATGAAGAAATGAACGAGCTCGAGCTTTAATAATAATGAACTCATGGTGTTTTAGAATACTCAATTCATCAAGGGTTTTAAGGGGAGTTGATGATTGACATTGACTATCCCGAAATGAGGTAAAGTCATGGTGACCAATAAGGTGGTTCGCGGCTTCCTGCATAGCCTCACAGTCTAACGGATGGGCAATCCATAAAACCCGATTTACGTCAAGAGCAGGGGGAGATCTACGATTCAAAATTCTATATTCGTATGATCTTGACGTCGCAGAAAAACGAGCATGAAAGTCCTCATCAACTTCTTCAACGGCTAAGATTGAAATAGGAACCGTTTTCAAACGCTTATTCAGGGCGCCTTGAACTTTTAAGGGTGTGTACGTTTTCGTTGTATCAAAGTGAGCGACTTGTCCTTTTGCATGAACACCAGCATCTGTACGCCCGCTTCCCCATATGGTTATTTTTTCCTGAAGAAAATCCGCGCTTACTTCTTCAAGAGTTTGTTGAATTGTGGGAACACCTTCTTGCCTTTGCCACCCTGAATAAGGTGTTCCATCATATTCGATGGTAAGTTTAAACCGCGGCATTCATCAGGTCCTGAGAGGGGAACTCATACCCTCTTAAGAATTCATCAGCAGGAAGAGGGGATTTACCAATTTTTTGAACCCTTAAAAGGCGTAAAGCATTGTTGCCACAGGCAATGGTTAGGTGAGAGTCTAATATTTTTCCTGGGCTTTCAGGAGAAGACAAGGAAATAACTTCGGCATCCAAAACTTTGATGCGATCTTCCCCAACGGAAAACCAGGTTCCAGGCCAAGGATTAAGTGCCCTTACCTTTCGATCCAGAACCTCCGCAGGTAAATTCCAGTCGAGTTGTCCTTCGCTTTTATCAAGTTTGATGGCATAGGTTACACCGTCTCTTGGCTGAGGAGTGATTTTGAGTTTGTTTTCAAGATAGTCCGGGAGAGATTTTAAGAGTAACTTATTTGCAAGTTCAATTAAATCCTCTTGAAGTTTAGGGGTTGTTATGCGGGTTGATAGTTCGATCCTCTCTTGAATGATAATATCTCCCGTATCTAAACCCTCATCCATTTTAATGAGTGTAATGCCCGTTTCCCTATCCCCTTCAAGAATAGCTCTTTGAATGGGGGCAGCTCCTCTCCACCTTGGAAGAAGTGAGGTATGGATATTGACACAACCTTTCTTTGGAGTCTCAAGGATAGGTTTTGGAAGGATAAGGCCATAGGCGGCTACGATAGCGATATCAAGCTTTAGATTGCGCCACGTTTGTTGCTCTTCTTCATTCTTAAGAGTATTCGGCGTATAAACGGTTATTCCATGTGCTTGAGCAAAAACATGAACAGGACTTGGTGTTATTTTATAACCTCTTCCCACAGGTCTGGGAGGTTGGGTATAGACAGCCACAACATTGTAGTTTGCCTTCAGAAGGGCTTCTAAGATATGAACAGAAAAATCAGGTGTTCCCATAAAAGCGACGCGGGTTTCTTGTGATTTCATAAACGACCTTTTTTTCTGTTCTCTTTGTAAAGTTTTTGTAAGACAATACTCCGTTTGAGCGCGGAGAGGTGATCGATAAATAATGTTCCATTCAGGTGATCAACTTCATGTTGAATACAAAAGGCAAGAAGCCCCCTTGGATTCAGTTCCTGCTTCTTATTGTTTTCGTCAAGGTAAGTCACTTTAATTTCATGAGATCTTGTCACGTTCACAAATTGATCAGGAATGGAAAGGCAACCATCTTTCATTGTAAAAGGTGTGGAGGAGATGCTCTCAATTTGAGGATTGGCCATCATGAGGGGTTTGAAGAAAACTCCATCTCTTTCACCTAAATCCAAGACTAAAACACGTTTTTTAATTCCGACCTGGATAGCGGCAAGTCCCACCCCATCATGGTCGTACATTGTTTCTCTCAGATTATCCATTAACTTTCGGACTTCAGAATCAACTTTATCAACAGGTAAAGCAACGTCACTTAGTCTTGGATCCGGTGCTATAAGAACATCCATTACAGCCATTTTAAATCATCCGGCACTTAGATGTGTGACATGTCATCGTATTTTTCCTAAATTCAACGCTTTGCAGTTAGGATGATGTCACCTTTCCAACTCCAACAAATTTTTTAGTAATTTAAACAATAAAGAAAATACATGCAATAGTAATATCTTATCCCATCTTCTTCACGAGATTTGTTGTGCTTTGCCCCTCAACGAGGTCAATGAGTGCAACTTCTCCCCCGTAGCTTTGTACAAATGTGGCTCCTACAACATTATCAATTGTATAATCTGCACCTTTGACAAGGACGTCAGGTCTCAAAGCTTTGATAAGTTCAAGAGGGGTATCTTCATCAAAGAGAACAATCATATCAATGCTTTCAAGGGATGAGAGAACAAAAGCACGAGCCATCTCATGCTGAAGAGGTCGTGTTGGTCCTTTTAAGCGTTGAACAGAGGCGTCCGTATTCAGCCCTAAAATAAGTCGATCACCCCTCTTTTTTGCTTTGGCAAGAAGGGAAATATGTCCAGGGTGGAGCAAATCGAAACAGCCATTCGTGAAAACACACCGCCTCCCCAGGGCCTTCCATTTTGATATTTTTTCTTGAGCTTTTGTTAATGAGACAATCTTATCTTCATGGCTTTTTAGGTCTTGAAGCTGAAGAGAACTCAATAGCTCATCTTTATGAACGACCGCTGTTCCAATTTTAGCAACAACCAGACCGGCGGCCGTATTGGCAAGATGCATCGCAACGGAAAGATCGGCTTTAGCTGCAAGAGATGCAGCTAGGGTTGCAATAACAGTATCACCTGCTCCTGATACATCAAAGACTTCTAATGCCTTTGTTGGCAAGTGTTCGACTTGCCCTGATGACTTAATGAGAGTCATACCTTCCTGACCTCGGGTCACAATCATAGAGTCAAGATGACAGGTTTTGATAATTTGAAGCGCAGCATTTACAACTTCTTCATCTGTTTTTGTCTCTGATTGTGTCGCAATTGCGAGTTCTCCACGATTAGGAGTTAAAAGTGTTGCTCCCTTATACCGAGAAAAATCATTCCCTTTTGGATCAATGAGAATGGGGATTCTGGCAAAATTGGCCTCATTAATAATTTTTCTTAATATCTCTGGAGAAAAAATACCTTTTGCATAATCTGAGAGAATAATCAAATCATGATCTTTGAGATTCTCCTTAATGAGAGTTACAAATTTTTCGGCAAGATGATCTGATAAAGGCCTAATTTCTTCTCGATCGGTTCGTAAGATTTGCTGGTTTGCAGCAATGAATCGAGTCTTGGTTGTTGTCACCCTTTTCTCATCAACAAGGATATGGGATTTTACTTTAGAGGATGTATTGATGAGATGCTGAATGATTTTTCCTTCATCATCATTGCCCACGACGGAAATAAAAGTGACTGAACTTTCGAGGGCTTCAAGGTTTCTCACTACATTGCCTGCACCTCCCAATACAGATATTTCATCATTTGTATGAAGAACAGGGACGGGAGCTTCAGGTGAAATTCGAGATATGGATCCTCTTATAAATTTATCCAACATAACATCACCAGCACAAAGGATGCGACAGGCAGAAAACTCTTCGATAAATTGGTATTCATTCATTAGATGAGTCCTAATTTGTGTTCAATCGCACCACAGAACATTTGTCCCAGAGTAATATGCATCTCTTGAATACGGGATACGGTATGTGATGGGATCTTGATTAAAACATCAGTCAGAGGAGGAAGTTGCCCACCTGACCTTCCTGTAAGACCGACAGTCATCAGTCCCATTTGTTTTGCGGTCTCGAAAGCTTTAATAACGTTTGGACTCTTTCCAGAGGTTGATATTCCTATGGCAATGTCTCCTGGATTTCCTAAAGCTTCGATTTGTCTTGAAAAGAGATATTCAAAACCAAAGTCATTTCCTATAGCGGTGAGAGCGGATGTATCCGTCGTCAGAGCCAAGGCAGGGATGGCTTGGCGATTCGACTTAAAACGTACTGTCAGTTCTGTTGCTAAATGCTGGGCATCTGCAGCACTTCCCCCATTTCCAAAAAATAAAAGCTTTCCTTTATTTTGCAAAGCCTCTGAGGAGATAGTCACCCATGCTTCAAATTGGTTATACATTTCATCGTAAGTGTCGCTTGCGACATGAATATGTTCGAGCCATTCATCCTTGTAGTATGAAGCTAAATCAAATGTAGATGCGAGGGCTGGATTTAACATTGTTTAAAACTCAATAGATACATGTGTTATTCCTTCACTAACAGGTCGAGCCGTTGTTTCAAAATGGATTTGTTCTCCAGGAAGCAGTGAGCTTTCTGATAGACGGTGATACCATTCCTCAAGGATGCACCCTTTATCTTTAAGATTTCCCTTGCAAAGAGGATGGGTAGGATTTCCCAGAACTGTTATTTTAAGAGTCGGGATGTGACGTACGCGGTTTGATGTATTTTGCAGATCTCCTGAAACGTGTATGACCTTTTGATCTCCTTCATAACCAAACTGAGTGTTCGTGTTAGAAATAGAAATATCAGAACCAGCAAGATTTACAGGGAGCCCTAAAAGGTCATAATACCTCTCAAGGGAAGGAAAAGAGGGCACAATTTGATGTCGACCCATGATCAGAAAGATGATGAATACAATGATCAGTCCAAGAGTCAATAAAAATAGTTTTCGAGAAGAGTGTTCTTTGGGGTGGGGAAATGCAATGCTCGCATCTCGAGAAACACCTGCTAAGGGTAGGGTTGTTTGATAGGAGCATTCTTCCTTTTTTTGACGCCAAATATGTTGGCAGGTTATACAACGAACTTGTCTACCGTCTTTAAAGAGGAGAGCATCATCGAGCATGTACCTTTTTGCGCAGTTGGGACATGTCACAATCATGACTAATACTATTCCTATTCTATGGTTATGATCTTGTGTCCTTATATTCGGTTTGGATAAATCTCGCAAGGTTCTAAGTTGAACACTTTCTTATAGACCCTCGGTACAAAGAAATGCTAATTATTGTAACACTCTTAAGTCGTTACAAAGGATAAAATTGTGGCAGAAATCATTGCACAACTTGAAGGTGTAGGCCACCAATATGAGGGTGGAGCTGAACTTTTGAAAGGGGTCAACTTTGATCTCAAAGAAGGATCGTTCCATTTTTTGACAGGCCCCAGTGGCTCTGGAAAAACTTCGCTTTTGCGTATGCTATACCTAGGTCTTAAACCAACGTGGGGGAGTATTCGACTCTTTGGTGAAGATCCAATGATGATGAGCCCCCGGGTGCTACCCCTTTTGAGACAAAAAATTGGTGTTGTTTTTCAAGAATTTAAGTTGCTTGATCATATGACTGTGGTTGACAATGTTTCCCTTCCTTTGCGTGTTCGTGGCACGGAAACAAGACAAGCCCAAAAGCAAGCGGGGGAACTTCTTGATTGGGTAGGGCTTTCTGATTGTCACCGGGTTTTCCCACCGATTTTATCTGGGGGACAAAAGCAACGGGTGGCTATCGCAAGAGCTGTCATTACAAGGCCCCAACTTCTCCTTGCTGATGAGCCAACCGGTAATGTTGATGATGAAATGGCCATTAAGCTTTTGCATCTCTTTGAAGAATTAAACAAAATGGGGACAGCCGTTTTAATTGCAACCCATAACCGATTGCTTCTTGAAAGCTCATCATTTCCTCAGCTTGTTATTAGAGGGGGAACCATTCATAATAAACCGTCACGGAAGATTAACTATGCATAACATACAAGACCTCCCTTTAAAAAATGATATAGCAGCTCGATTCGTTCCAAAAATTGTGGGTTTGATGGTTTATCTAGGAGCTCTTTGCTTTGTATTTACATTATTCCTCATTCATTCAACGGCGTCTTGGGAGAAACAATTTACAACCCATTTGACACTGGAGATTCCTTCAAATCCTAAGGTTGGATCACAACAACTTCAAACAAAAGTCATGCAACTTTTACAGAGAACTCCAGGCATACAAAGTGCTCAAATTGTTCCGCAAGTGGAGATGGCCACGCTGTTGCAGGGATTATTAGGTGATGGTGTAAAGGTGGATCAACTTCCACTCCCTATTGTTATTGATATTTTTCTTGAGGATAAAGCCCAGATTGATATCCCTGTTTTAGAAGGACATTTAAAAAATATATCTCCACAGATTTATTTAACTGATCATCGAAATTGGCAAAATCAAGTAAAAGGTTTGATTAATACGAGCATTACATTAGCTCTTGTCGTAACTTTCCTGATCTTAGGGGGCGCTCTTGTGACAACGACATTTGCAACAAGAACAAGTCTTCTGATTCATCGACAAATTATAGAGGTATTAAGTTTAATTGGAGCAACACCGTCTTACATTGCCAAGCAATTTCAGATGAATGCCTTGAGGCAAGGGCTGATTGCGAGTGGAATTGGGTCAGGTCTTGCTTTTCTGACTTTTCTTATTTTACTCTATTTATTGGGAAGTGCTGGATTTGATACCCAGTTTACATCCTCGTTTTTTATACAAGCCCTCTTGGTCTTTATACTGGTTCCCGTCTTGTCTGCCTTATCCATGATGATATCTGCGGGATTTGCTGTCATGAAAGAGTTAAATTCATGAAGCTGTGTTTGTTGGATAGGGACGGGGTTATTAATGTTGATCGACCCAACTCAGTGAGATCTATTGAAGAATTTTCTCTTCTTCCTAAAGTAACGTCTGCCATCCGTTTACTCAATGAGGCACATATTCCGGTGGCTGTTGTGACCAATCAAGCCGTTGTGGGGCGGGGAGATTTATCCCTTGAGGGGTTGTTTCAAATTCATGATCATATGGCCGCCCTCCTTAAAAAGGACGGCGCCTATGTTGATCACATTTTTATGTGCACCTCCCCCGATCCGAATGATCCTCGACGGAAGCCAAATCCTGGACTTCTTCTTGATGCTCTCAAAATGTTTCACGTGAAACATTCTGAGGCCGTTTTTATAGGAGATGATTTGCGTGATCTTGAGGCAGCATCCGCAATCAATTGTCATAAAATTCTTGTTAAAACAGGAAAAGGCCAAAAGGTGTTAGATTCTGGGCTACCTGAAAAAGTTATGCCCGTTACCGTTTTTTCAGATCTTTATGAGGCTGTATCACACTCTTTACGAGATGGATTATGATAGGTCGTCTCCTCTTATATTCACTCAGGTTTGTTATTGTTTTAATGGTTGTGAGTAGCTTTTGGCTGGCAGGACTCATATTTTTTTCAAGTATTATTCCGTCTTCTGTCAATGATCAAACAAGCAAAACAGATGGGATTGTGATATTTACGGGAGGGAAAACGCGCCTTCAAGTTGCGTTGTCTCTTTTTGAGTCTGGAAAAGGTCAATATCTACTTATCTCAGGCGTGAACCCAGAGGCAAATCTTTCTGAAATGATTAAGGACATTCCCCATAAAGATAATATAACTTTGGGATATGATGCCTTAAATACGGAAGGGAATGCAGACGAGACGGCACGGTGGATCAATCAAAACAATATAAAATCAATTCGTCTCATTACATCGAATTATCATATGCCTAGAAGTCTCTTTCAGCTGAGAAAATCCTTGCCGTCTGTTAAAATTCTACCCCATCCCGTTGTGGGGGAGAGTTTCCATCTTCAAAAGTGGTGGCTGAACCCCTCAACATTATCCCTTGTGGTTCAAGAGTATAATAAATTTTTATTTGCATATTTGGGAAGTTTTATAGAAGATATAAAATATTATCTCAATGAAAGATATAAGTCAGCATGATTTATTTGCGTTCAATCCTTTTTAATATTGTATTTTATTCATGGACGATGATTCTGGCGGTCATTTGTCTTCCTTTTTTATTATTTCCCTTTCGAGTCATTTTGCAACTTG
>CAZQWE010000006.1:0-84567 GCA_964597045.1 uncultured Alphaproteobacteria bacterium
GCCGCAAAAGGCAACAATAGTGCTGAGAGTCATCTCGGTTACATGTATTTAAATGATCACGTTCCTGGTGTAGAGAAGAATGAAAGCAAAAGGCTAGCTTTTGATTGGTTTAGCAAAGCCGCCGCAAAAGGCAACAATAGTGCTGAGAGTCATCTCGGTTCCATGTATTTAAATGGACAAGTTCCTGGTGTGCAGAAGGAAGATGGTTATAGGCTAGCTTTTGATTGGTTTAGCAAAGCTGCCGCAAAAGGAGATAAAGCTGCTCTGAATGCGCTTCAAAAGCTTCAGCAAGCAGAGGGTCCTGTTGTTGCATCTACTGCCGTAGCGCAGGTTCCACAAGTGCAAGTCGATTTACAGGACGATGTTGTTAAGGCCATTGAATTTAACGCGAAAGCAAAATTCAATGATCGAACGCTAACAAAAATAGCTTTAGCTAAAATAAAGAGAAACACTCAAAGATTAGAAGCCATTGCAACGAATGAAATGAAGTTTTCTTCCAAAAGTACGATTTGTACTACTTTTGAACCTTGTTTGGCTCCGTTTCAAAAGATGCTTTTAGAACGTACACTACCTGACTATAAAGCGTGCTTCAAAGGTGCTTACACTGAGCCTGTTCTGCTGAATTGTATAAAAGCAAAGGATGAAGATCGTTTAGTTCAAGATGCATCTGTGCTTCTATGGGAAGATACGATGACAATTGGCACATCAAATGTAGCCTTAGCGAGTCGGATGTTGTCTCATGTTAAAAGTGATCAACAGCCTGATATGAACGCCGTCTATAAGGATGCTCAAGTCTTGCATCAAATTGCTTGTGGTCGGCCTGTCGAATTCAAAATAACCTTACCCCAGGATGCGTCCCTCAGGTCTTGTTGTTCATTTGTTGATTCAACCTTAAAGACTCTGGATGCCGCTCAAGCCACCTACCATGTGAATCTAGGCGGCTTGGTTAATCCTGATCCATTTCTGCCTGTCATTAAAGTCTTTGGGTCTCTGCAATCCGCAATGAGAACTTTATCACAAGAAATGGAAACTGCCATTAAGACTCAGGCTCCCCGCAGGAATGCTGCCCTTATGAAGGATGAGAAATTTAAGGCTTTAAGACCTCCTGCTAAGGCCCTCACTGATGATGAGGATGATGAGTAGACAATTACGTCATTGCGAGCGGAGCGAAGCAATTCTCCTCGCAATGACGGCCTGTTTTCTGAGATTCCCCTTGAAATATTCTTGTAATCTTCTTACATTAATATTGAATTGTTTATTTGCAAAAGGATTGCAGACATGAAGAGATGGGGTGACGTCATGAGCGGGACAGGGACTGTCCTTCTGTCACTATTATCCTGTTCTATTTGTCCTTTGTGCCTTCCTCTTTATGCAGGACTTCTGAGCTTGATTGGCCTAGAAATCGCTGAGATTAATCATATCTTTTTCCCTTTCATGATTGCTTTTGCAACATTTACATTGGGTTTTATGGCCTATCAAATTCAAACTCATCATAGTAAATGGACACCCTTTATGACTGCCTCTGCCGCTTCATTAGGCATGATTGGTTCAGCTTATTTGGGTTTTGAGTATCTCCTTTATGCCTTCCTTGCTCTTTTTATGGGGAGTGTTCTGTGGAACAAAAGATCCCTTACCCACGAAGGTCATGATTGTTGCTAAAAGATAAAACACCTCTTGTCCTTGATCTGGATGGAACGCTTATCCGGACAGATACGTTTCATGAGATGATGATCCTTCTTTTCAAACAAAAGCCTTGGAAGCTTCTAGCCCTTCCCTCTTGGTTTTCAAAAGGGAGGGCTTATGCCAAAGCACGCCTTGTGGAAGAGACATCTCTCAAGGCCCGTGATCTTCCTTATAATCCCCCGCTTCTAGACTTTGCCAAGACACAAGCAGAGGGGGGGCGGCCTCTTTACATTGCCACCGGCTCCGATCAAAGAACTGCGCAAAACATAGCGGACCATCTTGGATTCTTTCAAGGCGTCATGGGAAGTAATGGTCAGACCAATCTTACGGGACCTCATAAAAGAAAAGTTCTCCTCGAGAAGTTTGGTGAGGAGGGTTTTGATTATGCGGGTGACTCCCTTGTTGATCTTCATATATGGGGAGTGGCTCGTAAAGCCATCGTCGTTCATCCCAAAAAGGGGGTTATAAAGGAAGCTATCACCCTAAAAGGAATTGACAATACACACATTTTTCCTCGAGAAATAAAAAGACCATTCGCTTTCTTTCTCTCATTAAGACCTCTCTTTTGGCTTACTTCATTCCTCGCACCCACATGGGAACTTGCCTTAGGACTCTGCTGCCTTACCTCAGGAGTCTTCATTACCTGTGACCTCATGACTCTTATTGAAGAAAGAAAGGGAACTTATATAAAGTCAATATTTGCTGAGGGGTATCTCCATCTTACAACAGCTTTTTATCTTGCCCCCGCACTTCTGCTCATAACTTTATGCTTTATCCCTTTCCTCACTTTTGTTTGGTATGCCCCCCTTGTGTTCTTAATGGATTACATAACAAGAACACTTTCTTTCACGTTGAGATGGGGAGTATTGATAACACTTCAGATCTTAACCCTCCTCTTTGTCATATAGAATAGCTCTCAAATTTCTTTCAATCCTGATTTTATTAACAATCATCAATAGCTGAGCTTTAGAAAAGTAGTGTCCATCTTTCCAAAACCTAAGTCCTGTCTGAGATAGCCCGTTTTGAACAGGTCGATACCCAGCGAGTAACGCCCATTGCTCAACATGTTGGTAAGGAACATAAAAGGGATATCCTGCAATTTTTTCGATACGCGTTTGATGAAATGGCTCAGGCCTATTCATAATATAATGATCTAAAGGAGAAATAACATACTCTGCATCTTTTTTCTTTATACTGTAAAGACAACGACCCTTTTCAGTTTTTTTTAAAGAACTGATAGGATCCTTTTGCCAATATTCCTTTTTCAGATCGAGACTTCCCTTGTGATAGAAATGAAGAGGAGCGAATGACTTCAAAATCTTATTCATTTCCTTTAAATCTCGGGAGGTTTGTCTCTTAGAATTTAGAAGAGTTTTATGAGTATTTCTTGGATTAACGTTTTGTTTTACTTTGCATAATCCCAACGTTTTAAGTTGTTTGTTAATAGAACTTACAGACCTTCGAAGAGATAAAGAAACCACTTTATGTTGAATTTTTTTGGAAACAGCAACTTGTAAACATTGACGTTCCCATTCTGTCCATCTTGGTTTTAGAGCAGCTTTAAGCATACAGTCTCCTTTGTTAGTCTCTAACCGTCCTAAATTTTGCATATCAGATATGCAAAATTTAGGTATCGTATATTTACGCTTGATTTTAAGTCTTGTCAATGTGGATACGCTTTTGGCTTATTTTTTGTTATAAGTCCTGAAGAACACCTGGTATTTCTTCAGCAATATCCTCAGCTATGAGGCCTCGACCAAATCGGCTTGCCGCTTCCCCGTGAATCCAAACGGCAGCAGCAGAAGCATAAAACGGAGGAAGACCTTGGGCAAGAAAGCCAACAATCATGCCAGCGAGTACATCACCTGTCCCAGCTGTTGCAAGCGTCGCAGGTGCACTCGCGTTGATGACAACGTCACCTTCAGGAGATGCAATAATCGTATCAAAACCCTTTAAAACAACCACAGCACCTGCCTCAATAGCCGCTAGACGGGCTTTTTCTGTTTTATTATTGAGGAATGCATGGTGGGGAAAGAGTCGTATAAATTCACCCTCATGAGGTGTTAAAACCACGTTCTTATGGAGATGTCCTGTTAAGGCTTGCGCTTCACCTTCAAAGCTTGAAAGGGCACCTCCATCTAAAACGCAAGGCTTCTTTGTGGAAAGAAGAAGGAGCGCTTGTTCGCGGGTCGACTCAACTGGTTTTGCGCCTGTCCCCCATAGAAGAGCTTTAAATCGCTTATCCATCGCCCATTCAAAGTATTCCTTAGCGGAGGCAACAGGAGTCACAATTTCGCCCCAAGCCGTATTGGCAAAGATGGCGTATTCCTCATTTTTACAGATTAATCTCACAAGACCGACTCCAATTCTGCGGGATGCATATGTAGCTAGACGAACAGCGCCTGGCATGCTGCCCCAACCGACTACCAGACAGGCCCCTCTCGTATATTTATTATCATTCGGATTCGGTTCATGGAGGTAAGTCTTCCAAAGTCCTGGCGAATTTAAATAATGGGTTATCTTTGGAAGCATAGCATCCGTAATCCCGATATCCTTCACAAAGAGCTGCCCTACACGTGTCCTTCCTGGGATCAGAAAATGTCCGGGTTTGGCGCGGCAAAATGTCACTGTATGGGTAGCGGTAACACAAGCCCCACTGCACGCTCCTGAATTTGAATCAACACCTGAGGGAATATCAATTGAAACAATTGTTTTATTTGCTGCATTCATTAAGTCGACAAGAGCCTTACTCTCACCTTCCAAAGTTCTTGAAAGACCAGTGCCAAAAAGAGCATCAACGATAAGATCGCTTTCATTTAATTCTCGTTGAACAATTTCGTGAGCGGGTAAATTCATGAGGGTTAGAACATGTACAAACCAACCCGATTCTTTAAGAAGACGTGCAACAACTTGGCCGTCCCCTCCATTTTTCCCAGGACCACAAACAACAACAACATGGCAAGGCTTAAATTCCGTAACGATAACCTCGAAAGCAGCCTTTCCAGCATTTTCCATCAGTGTTGCCTCTGATAGCCCTGCCTCAATTGCGGCTTCCTCAGCCAGCTTCATTTCTCCAGATGTTAACAGTTCCAGCTTCATGAATAGTCCAAAGTTATTTTTTGAAAATCATTGTACAATAAAGAGAATAATTTTAGGTAAAGATTTTGAAGAAAGCGTTATATTGTCCTTTTTCCCACTGCACAATTATCCTTTTTGAAAATCCCTTTAAAAATCATTATTTGACGAATGATGAAAAAAGTGATAACAGCTTGGCAACTTTAAGGAATCCTTAAGGTTAGAATATTGTTTTAACTTTGTCCGAAGACTATAGAAAAGGATAGATTTACATGTCTGCACAAGCGACCCCCCATCAAGAGCCACAGTTTTCAAAACTACGTGCTGCTATCTGGCCAATTCAAGGTTCTGAAATGAAGAAATTCTTGCCCATGGGCATGATGATGTTCCTCATTTTATTTAACTACACCATTCTTAGAGATACCAAAGATACTCTTGTCGTTGGCGCTGCTGGCGCTGAAGCCATCAGCTTCGTGAAGTTCTGGGGAGTGACACCTGCTTCCATTTTGTTCGTTATTCTCTATGCAAAGTTGAGTAACAGCCTTTCAAAAGAAAATCTTTTCTACACCTGTCTTATCCCCTTTATCGCTTTCTTTGGCGCATTTGCTTTCATCATTTACCCAAATAAAGAATTCCTTCATCCCTCCCCTGAGAATGTTGAGGCCATGAAGCAGTCCATTCCTGCACTCAGGTTTATCTTTGCTTTGTGGGGATCTTGGTCATATTCGATTTTCTACATTATGTCTGAGCTTTGGGGAAGCGTCGTCGTTTCCCTTCTCTTCTGGCAGTTTGCAAACGAAATTACCCGAACACGTGAAGCGGCTCGCTTCTATCCTCTCTTCCCCTTCCTCGGAAACTTTGCCCTGATGCTTTCCGGTCCAACCATCTATTACTTCTCAAAGATTGAACATCTCTATCCAGAAGGAACAGACGTTTGGGGTGTTAGCTTGAACTACCTGATGGGAACTGTTGTTGTGATGGGTGTTCTGTGTATGGCCATTTACTGGTGGATGAACAGATACGTTCTCACAGATCCTTTCTACTATGAAGCCGCAGAAACAGGTAAAAAAGTTAAAAAAGACAAGCCTAAGCTTTCCGTTTGGGAAAGTATTAAGTACTTGTTTACAACACCTTACCTTGGGTATATCGCCCTCCTCGTTCTCGGTTATGGTATGGCAATCAACCTTGTTGAAGTTACCTGGAAAGGCCAACTCAAACTGCAATATCCTAATCTTAACGATTACAGCGCATTCATGGGGATTTTCTCAACATTTACGGGCGCTGCGACAATTATTTTGATCGTTTCTTGTAAGGGTATTATCCGTCGATTTGGTTGGTATACAGGTGCGATTCTAACACCTATCATCCTCTTAATCACAGGCGCTCTCTTCTATACGTTCGTGATCTTTAGGGAGCAACTTGACTGGATGACTGTTGCTATGGCGTCAACTCCTGTCTTTATGGCTGTCATCATTGGTGCGGCTCAAAACATCTTGAGTAAAGGTACAAAGTACTCCCTCTTCGATCCAACCAAGGAAATGTCTTACATTCCGCTTGACCAAGAACTCAAGGTCAAGGGTAAGGCTGCCGTCGACGTTATCGGTGGACGCTTGGGTAAATCAGGTGGTGCGATGGTTCAACAGATCCTACTCGTTTCTATTTCTGCAACAGCAACGCAGATTACGATTGCCCCTTATACCTGTGGTATCATGATCGTTGTTATTTTCGCTTGGATGTTCGCAGCGGGACGTCTCAGCAATCTTTACAACGCAAAAGTTGCTGAAAAGGAAAGTGAGCTTAAAGCTGCTTAAATACTGTCATTGTGAGGAGGGGCTTCAGTCCTTCCTCATAATGGCACCTAATTAGTTTGAGGTTGTTATGGTAAGCACACTTTTAATTCATCACATATTTGCAACTCTTAATGCAATTCTCAAGGAAACAACAGATAACTCCTTAAAAAGAAAACGAAATTTTTTGTTTGATATTTCTTCACTTTTTTGCATAAACTTAGCCCTCTTTAGTAAGGAAAGGATTGTTGAATGACAACTATTGCTAAAGCAATTTCTCGAAATGTTTCTCAGACTTTTGGGAAGGTTTTATTTTCTGAAAAGGGAAGTTATACCTACTGGCGCACGCGTATGCTATATGCAACGATTGTTGGATACTCTGCATTTTACCTTGTTCGTCAAAATTTAGCGATGGCCGCTCCGGGCATTTCAGAAGAGTTTAGTTTCACGAAAACACAAATTGGTTTGCTTGCGACATGTTTTATGATCGTTTACGGTATTGGAAAGCTCATTAATGGGTATCTTAGTGATCGATCAGACGCTCGTTATTTTATGCCCATTGGTCTCTTCCTTTCTGCGATCGTAAGCTTAACAACTACGCTTTCGACTGGAATCGTCTTTTTCATTTTCATGTGTGGACTTAACGGAATATTTCAATCCATGGGATGGCCGGCTTGTGCAAGACTTATCACTCATTGGTTTAGTCCTAAAGAGTTGGGTACAAAATGGGCTTTATGGGCCTCTTCTCACCAAATTGGAGCTGTCGCCATATTTGGACTTGGTGGGTTCATCATCCAACATTTTGGGTGGCGATGGGTCTTTATTACGCCTGCTTTGATTTGTATGGGTCTTTCCTTTTTCTTGTTTAACCGCTTAAGAGATACGCCCAAGGAAGTTGGCCTCCCTCCTGTTGAGGAATATAAAGGTGACGTTCATAAAGTTTGCTCTAAATTCGATGAGCGCATCACGCTTAAAGAAGTGTGGACGACAGTTCTTTCAAACAGGCTCGTTTGGTTCATGGCCTTTGCCAATATGTGTTTGTATATTCCAAGGCAAGGTATTTTCTTTTGGGCCCCTTTCTTTTTAAAGGAGTACAAAGGTGTGACTCTTATTATTGCAGGAGTCCAACTTGTAGGCTTTGAAATCGCAAGCCTTATCGGCGGTCTCGTCGCCGGAATAGCCTCAGATAAAATCTTTGATGGAAGGCGAGGTCCAGTTGGAACCATTTGTTTGATAGGCGTTGCCATCTCATTTTTTACATTGTTGAAGGTTCCCCCAGGATCACCATTTCTTGACGCAGCAATCCTTATGGCTGCAGGCTTTTTCCTCAATGGTTCACAAGTCTTGAACGGTGTTGCTGTTGCTGACTTTGCCTCAAAGCGAGCTGTCGGCGTTGCCACAGGCTTCACAGGCTCATTTGCTTATGGCGGCTCAGCTCTTGCTTCAGGCGCAGCTTTCGGAGCGGTTGTTGAAATTTATGGCTGGGAATGGGGAATCTCACTCTTTATTTTACCAGCTCTTGTCGGCGCTTTCTTCTATGCCCTTACATGGAATCACCGCGCACAGGTTCTGGAGCAATCAGCCTAAATAGAAAATGAATTCCCGCAACCACATGACGTTGCTGCATTGGGGTTTTTGATTTGGAAAGAAGCCCCTATGAGTTCTTCGATATAATCAATTTGAATGCCTTCAATTAAAGGAAGAGACGCTTCATCTATAACAACCTTAACGCCTTGCTCTTCAAAGACATGATCTTCTGGTCCTGCAGCTCGGTCAAGAGAAAAAGCGTACTGAAACCCCTTACATCCCCCACCAGAAACCGTAATACGAAACATATTTTCCGTCGGGTTTTCTTGAATAAGAGACGCTATTTTTTGAGCTGCTGTTTCTGTTATATTCACGGACATACGCAATCCTTTTGTTTCACATTGGACGAATCTTCAATCATATGATAAAAACATCCTACAATATATTAAATGGTGATGGGTATGAACTTTTTCCATAGCTTTAGGGAAGAAATACTTAGGGTATTAAAAATCCTTGAAGTGAAAGGTCTTTTACCAGAAGGCTTAGACACAGATAAAATTACAACTGAACCTCCTAGGGACCCATCCCACGGGGATCTGGCAACGAATGCGGCTATGATTCTCTCAAAATCTGCCGGAAAAAATCCACGTGAACTCGGGGAACTCATTGCAAGTGAACTAAAGTCAATCCCTTACGTTGAAAGTGTTTCAATTGCTGGACCAGGATTTATAAATCTTAAACTTACAAATGAATTTTGGTACAATCAATTGCTTGTCATTTTAGAAAATAAGTTGGAATACGGCTCCTCAACGATGGGACTTGGGGAGAAGATCAATCTCGAATATGTATCAGCGAATCCTACCGGCCCTATTCATGCAGGTCACGGGCGTGTAGCTATTGTCGCTGACGTTCTTGCCAATTTATTAGAGAAAGTCGGATATCGAGTCTGCCGGGAATATTATGTCAATGACGCTGGTGGACAAGCAGAAAAGCTCGCCCAATCAACCTATCTCAGATATCGTGAAGCCTTGGGTGAAACGATTGCAGACATTCCTGAAGGCTATTATCCAGGAGATTATCTTAAAACTGTAGGGAAAGCCTTGGCTGAAAGAGATGGCCCCAAATGGCTCGACACGTCTGAGAACGAATGGTTAGACCCGATCAGAGAATTCGCGATAAACGCCATGATGACTTTGATTCGTGAAGACCTCTCTCTCATGGGCATTACCCATGAAGTCTTTACCTCAGAGACCGAACTTCACCGTTCTAAAGCCGTTGAAGCCGCCTTAGATTTCCTTAAGGGCCGAGATCTTGTTTATATGGGATTCTTAGAGGCTCCCAAAGGCAAAGGGATAGAAAACTGGAAACCTAGAGAACAACTTCTTTTCAGATCTACATCTTTTGGAGATGATACGGATCGGGCCCTACAAAAAGCCGATAACTCATGGACTTACTTTGCCGGCGATATCGCTTATCATTATGACAAATTCAGGCGTGGCTATGCCCATATGATTAATGTTTGGGGAGCCGACCATGCAGGTACGGTAAAACGCGTCACAGCTGCTGTAGACGCGATTACTGAGGGCAAAGGACACCTGGATGTTCTCTTATGCCAAATCGTGAATTTTATGGAGGATGGGAAGCCTTTTAAAATGTCGAAGAGGGCTGGCAATTACATAGAAGTCAGAGACATCATCGATAAAGTAGGAAAGGATCCCTTTCGATTCATGATGATCAGCAGGAAGAGTGATGCGCACCTTGACTTTGACTTTAAGAAAGTACTGGAACAAACAAAAGATAATCCTGTTTTTTATATTCAATACGCCCACGCACGTTGCCATTCTGTCATGCGCCTTGCACAAGAATCTTTTCCTGATTGGGAAAATTCACCCGCTCGTTCCTTTGATCAACTTAAGGATGAGGACGAGCTTCATTTAATAAAACTCTTAAGTGGATGGCCACGTCAGGTTGAGATTGCAGCACTGTCAAGAGAACCCCACAGACTTTGCTATTACCTCTATGAAATTGCTGGACAGTTTCATATGCTATGGAACAAAGGAAAGGATAACACTTTATTGCGTTTTATATTACCACAAAATCGTGAATTGACCCGTGCAAGACTTGCCTTGATTCAATGTGTCGCTCTTGTCATTGCTTCGGGTCTTCAAGTATTTGGAGTTACCCCTGTCAAGGAGATGAGAGAATGACCTATTCACCTAATAACAAAGATCGACTTTGGCAAGAAACGAGAGAAGAAGGGTGGTTTCATTTTGAAGGCCCTCTTCGCTTCATCTTAATGATCATATTTATTATCTCTGCAATTGTTGGCACCTGGTATTTCTTGTCCTCAACAGAGGACACAACTCGGAAAATGAATATTCCTATCATAAAGAATGATGGTAAACCCACCAAAATTAAGGCTGAAGATCAAGGAGTCCCGACCGTTAAGCATCAAGATAAATTGGTCTATGGGCGTATTAGAGAAGATAAGAATTCAGTAACGGTTGAACATATCCTTCCTGATCCGGAACCTCCAGTAACCCAACTGGTAGACCATACAGGCCCCATTAAAATGGTGGATCAGTATCAACCGGAAGATCTTGATATCGAGACAGTTGCACATAAGTCCGAAGAAACATCACCTCTTAAAACAATAGCAGATTTAATCGAGGAAGATCCCACTCAGAAAGAAATAGCAAAAGATGAGCCGGCAAAGGAAAAAGCCGCCTCAACTCCTAAGACCGCACGAGGAACGGTATTTATTCAATTAGGATCCTTAAAGAGCTATGATATTGCTGAAAGTGAGTGGGACCGTTTATCAAAGAAGCACACTGATTTATTCGGCTCCCTAAAGCCAACCATTCAAAAGGTAGATCTGGGCGCTGAAAAAGGAATATATTATCGTCTACGAACAGGCCCCTTTGAAAGCAAGGAAGTCGCTAGTAAAGCTTGCTCGACACTTAAAGAAAGAAAGGTAGAGTGCATTGTCATCCAGTAGTACACCTTCACCCGTTGTTTTTGGTTGTTCCGGTTTAACATTAACACAGGAAGAACGAGATTTTTTTACTGATGCTCAACCTCTTGGGTTTATTTTATTTCAACGCAATATACATGATAAGGATCAAGTAAAAACCCTTATTTCGGATTTAAAATCTACAATAAGACACACAAGCTGTCAGATACTCATTGATCAGGAGGGAGGCAGAGTTGCACGGTTAAAAGAGCCGTCATGGACCCAAACTCCCTCAAGTGCTGAACTTGCTAAAGGAACCATAGATGATGCCAAAAAACGTGTTTATGACAGCTACCTTAAAATTGCTCAAGATCTAAGCGAACTTGGCATAACGGTTGATTGTGCGCCCGTTCTTGACTTAGACGTAAAAGGAGCAAGCGCAATTATGGGAGACCGCACCTTTAGTGATGATCCAGCAATTGTTTCAGAATTGGGAGCTATCGCAATAAAAGCCTTAGAAGATGGTGGAATTACACCCGTCATGAAACATATACCCGGCCATGGTCCAGCAAAAACAGATAGTCATGAAGAATTACCTGTTGTGAACCTATCATTTAAAGAACTCCAACCTCACTTTGCAACCTTTAAAGCCAATGCCCAATGCCCATGGGCTATGACGGCCCATATTGTTTATTCGGGTATTGATCCCTATAATCCTGCGACACAATCCTCAACAATTATCCATGAAGTCATTCGCCGAGAAATAGGTTTCCAACGCTTTCTCATCAGTGATGACCTAGGCATGAAGGCTCTTTCCGGTTCTTTTAAGGATCGTGCCTACAAATCTCTTGAAGCAGGTTGCGATGCTGTTTTACACTGTTCCGGAAACATGCAAGAAATGATCGATGTGATGAAAGGCGTTGCACCCTTTAATTCTTCACTCAAACAACAGGTAAAATAATGGATATAATCCTTCGAATCCTTATTTTTGGTATTCCTATCCTGCTTGCAATTACATTGCATGAGGCTGCTCACGGCTATGTGGCTCTTCGTTTTGGTGATGATACAGCTAAAAGGTTAGGAAGAGTTACCCTAAACCCATTTAAGCATATTGATCCCATCGGAACGATTTTGATTCCTGGAATCCTTTTGCTTACAGGATCTCCTGTTCTTTTTGGCTATGCAAAACCCGTGCCTGTTAACTTTGCCAGACTGAATCGTCCACGGCTCGATAGTGTCTATGTTGCAGCTGCAGGACCTGGGATGAATCTAGCTCTTGCTTTTATTTCAGCTCTTCTTATTCATACACTTGTTTTCTTTCCCCCCACGATCGCTGCTTTTCTTTTGGAGATGTTCAAATTATCCCTTCAATTAAATGTCATGCTAGCCGTTTTTAATATGATTCCTCTCCCTCCTCTCGATGGTGGCCGTGTTGCCGTTGGCTTGCTCCCCAATGAGTTAGCTATCCCCCTCGCCCGTATGGAACCCTATGGAATATATATCATTTTTGGCTTGTTGCTTTTGGGCCCAGTCATTGGTTTTAATATTTTATCTTTTCTTATTTTATATCCTGTAAAAATAATTATTGAATTTATTGCATTATTAGCTGGGTTGTCGTAAAAATAATTTGTATTGTTATTTAGAAAGGAGAACTATTAATGGGATTAAGTTTAAGCCATATCCTCCTCGTCCTGGTCGCAGTCCTGCTTATATTTGGCGCAAGGCGTCTTCCACAAGTCATGACAGATATTGCAAAAGGCTTGAAAGCGTTTAAAGACGGCCTTAAGGACGATGATAAAACACATAAGAAAGACTCATGACTCTCGCTGGTTGGGCAGAAATTCTTTTTATCGCAACCCTTGCGTTTATCATAATAGGCCCTAAAGACCTTCCCAAGGTTCTTTTCATGATTGGACGATTTGTCCAAACCCTTCGTGGCCTCTCAAGCGAGTTTATAGCAGAATTCGAAGCCATTCATCATGTCCGAGAAGTTGAAGAGAAGAAGGCTCAAAAGCAGTCCCGCAAGCGTCATCCGCATTCTCTCCGGCGTCATCCCCGCGAAAGCGGGGAACCAGGACAAACAACTCTTTTCGAAGAAAAGTAGGAATTTTTACATCGCTCTGCGATGAGTTATTACGCTGGATCCCCGCATGCGTCCCCCCTCGCTCCTTTGTCGCTTATGGTGGACTTGCGAGAATGACGCTTCTGGGATAAAATTATTAGGCATTAACGAAAAAGTAAGAAATGCAGGGTTACCTTTTATAAAAATATAATAAGGAAAACCTGCCATGAAAGCATTATCAAAATTCACACTTGTTTCAATCTTATCACTCTCTTCAACGCTAAATGCAAATTATTGTACACAAGAAACACTCTCTCAAGCTCGTGCAGTCAAAGAGAACGGCTGCGTTTTGAGTTCATTCCAAACAACAGAAAAAGGGGACTGTACTGTCGCTTATAGTAACTGCACCTTTAAGATCTTTGATCCTAAGCAAGGAGCGTTTGTGAATCACACGGCTCAAAACATGAAGGGAACATTCCCGAACGACGCAAATATCACAAAAGTCGGAATTAAAACAGAGTATCCAAGTATTTTCGTGAATTACTACTTGGGTAGATAAGTACTCACTACGGGTAAAAATATCTTTACAAAGTAAATTTTTTATTAGTATAGTTCTGTCATTGCAAGTCAGGTGACTCCTGACTAAGCAATGACGAAACTTAGGATAGTAATATACCCAACCATGCAAAAGCCACTTCTTGAACATCTCATTGAGCTTCGTCGAAGACTATTATTTTCTCTTATAGCACTCATGTTTGGCATTGGAATTTGTTACCCACTCGCCCCCACAATCTTTCAATTCCTGACTGAACCCCTGTGGCAAGCCATGGGTGAAGAAACGGGAAGACGTCTTATTTATACAGGACTCACAGAAGCCTTTATGACCTATCTCAAGATCGCTTTCTTTGGTGGTTTTATCCTTACTTTTCCCTTTATTATGTACCAAGCTTGGCTCTTTATTGGACCTGGTCTTTATGATCATGAAAAAAAGGTCATTTGGCCATTTGTGACCACAAGCCCCCTCCTCTTTCTTATGGGTTCAGCCCTTGCTTATTATGTTGTCTGTCCCTGGGCTTGGACTTTCTTTTTAAGTTTTGAACTTCCCAGTTCCACTCAAGGTCTTTCTTTACAACTTGAAGCCCGAATGAGTGAGTACCTTTCTCTAATGATCAAGCTCATTATGGCTTTTGGCCTTTGTTTTCAACTTCCTCTCATCCTCACAGGACTTGCGCAATTTGGACTCTTATCCCTTGAAACATTGAAGAAAAATAGAAAATATGCCTTCCTGGCCATTGTCGTTATTGCAGCTATTATTACCCCCCCTGACATCATCAGCCCATTAAGTTTGATAATTCCTTTATATACCCTCTATGAAATTTCTATAATTTTGGTAAAAGTATCCTTGCGAAGGAAAGGACGTCTAAATGTTAGACATCAAATGGATTAGAGAAAACCCAGAAGCCCTTGATATGGCTCTCAAAAATCGTGGACAAGAAGCTCGCTCACGCTCCCTTATCGAGCTTGATGAGTCTCGTAGAGAGGCCATAAGTGCTGTTCAAGACATGCAAAGCAAACGCAACTTACTTGCAAAACAAATTGGCGATGTAAAACGTCAGGGCGGTAATGCAGATGAGCTTATGGTTGAAGCCACAAGCCTTCGAGACCAGCTTTTGAAGGAAGAAGAAGCTCTTTCCATGCTTGAGGAACAACTCAGACAAATGCTTGCTGTCCTTCCCAATGTTCCAGGATCTGATGTTCCCATAGGAGCCAGTGAAAAAGATAATCAACAAGTGTCTATTTGGGGTGAGAAACCAAAATTTTCCTTTGAGGCCAAACAACACTTTGAAATTGGAGAAGACCTGGGTCAGATGAACTTTGAGGAAGGTGCCAAACTTTCAGGTGCCCGTTTCGTTGTTCTTAAAGGAGCTCTAGCAAGACTCGAGCGAGCCTTAGCTCAATTTATGTTAGATACTCATACCCATGAGTATGGCTATCTTGAGGTTTCGCCCCCTTACCTTGTTCGTCCTCAGACAATGTATGGAGCAGGTCAACTCCCTCGTTTTGCTGAAGATGCATTTGTCACAACAAATGACTATTGGCTCATTCCAACGGCTGAGGTTCCCTTAACCAATTTAGTCGCTGAGGAAATCCTAGATCCTTCTACACTCCCCCACCGTTATGTTGCTTTCACTCCCTGCTTCCGGTCTGAAGCAGGCGCTGCAGGGAAAGATACAAGGGGTATGATTCGCGTTCATCAATTCCCCAAGGTTGAACTTGTCAGTATCACTTCTGCTGATGCATCCGAGGCTGAGCATCAACGCATGCTGGGAGCCGCACAATCAATCCTGGAAAAACTTAACATCCACTATAGAACTATCATTCTATGTACAGGAGATATGAGCCCCGCTTCTCAAAAAACCTATGACATTGAAGTATGGCTTCCCGGGCAAGGAACTTATCGCGAGATCTCAAGCTGTTCCAATTGCGCAGATTACCAAGCTCGGAGAATGAACGCTCGCTACAGAGACCAAGAAAAAAAGACACGGTTTGTACACACCTTAAACGGCTCAGGACTTGCTGTTGGACGAACCCTTGTAGCTGTGTTAGAAAACTACCAAAATGAAGATGGTTCTGTTATGATCCCTGAGGCTTTGCAGCCATATATGGGGGGTGAAACCATTATTAAAGCACAAAAGGTGAAACCATGAAGTTAAAAACGTTTTATTTATTAGTTAGTTGTTCAATTATGCTGGGTAGCAATCTGTATGCTGCAGGCAAACAAGTAACCGTTGGTGCGGACGAAACCGTTTATGGAATTGCTCATGAACATGGGATTCGAACTCAAGCCTTGATTCAGGCGAATAACCTTAAACCACCCTATACCCTTAAAAAAGGACAAGTTCTGCGGATTCCAGGATCAAATGAACATGTTGTCCGGAATGGAGAAAATCTCCATTCTATTGCAGATGATTACGGTGTAAATCCTGATGTACTTGCCCATGAGAATGATATCCAGGCACCTTTTTATGTGAAGGATGGCGACTCATTGTTTATTCCCACACCTGATACAGAATCTATGGCTGAAGTTCTTAAAGAACCGACTCATGAAATCGCTGTTTCTTCACTAGAACCTCTCCCCTTAGTCAAATCAGAACCCACGCCACATCAGCGACCAGCCGCTGCTCATACGCATGCTGATAACTCACTTCCTGATGATTTAGCTCAAGAGCTCGCTCAGGAAAAGGGAATAAAAAAGAATTCAAACGGTGTCATTGCTGGAGTTGCTAGTCAAGGTACAGAAGTTATTGTCGATAATTCTATAGATCAACCCGCCCTTATGGGAAATCTAGCTGAAGGAAAGAATGCTAAACCTAAAAAAGTTAGTCCTTCAACAGCAGTTCCTGTAAATCCATCTTCTAAAAACGATCAGCAAAAAGAAGTAAAGCCTAAGATTGTTGACGTAAAGAAGGAAACAAAAAAGGAAGACATAAAAACTGTAAAACAAGACAACAAGAACACGGACAAGAAAGAAACTAAAAAAGAAGAGAAGGCTGAAAAAGTTGAGAAAACAGCCTTTGCACGACCTGTCGACGGAAAAGTCATAGCTCAATTTAAAGCAGGAGTTAACGACGGTATAAACTTTGCCGTGCCTGAAGGAACGGCAGTTAAAGCCGCAGCAACAGGTGAAGTTATCTATGCTGGCAGCGAATTGAAAGGACTTGGCGAGCTCCTCCTCTTGAAGCATAAAGATGGATGGATGACCGCTTACGCTCATAACTCTAAGCTCCTCGTCAAAAAAGGAGATACGGTTAAGCAAGGCCAAACAATTGCTAAATCAGGAAAAACGGGTGATGTAAAATCGCCACAACTTCATTTTGAAGTTCGGAAAGGAAAACAACCCGTTGATCCCCTGCCCAAACTTGGGTCATAAAGAGATTAACAATTAACAAAAGAGGAAACTATGTATCTAATCGAACCCGCAAATGCACAAGCTGCACAAGGATCTACTGGGGGTTTTGACCCACTATCCCTCCTGCCTTTACTACTTATTGTTGTTGTTTTTTACTTCTTCCTTATTCGACCACAACAGAAAAAAGTTCAGCAGCAAAAGACGATGCTTGGTGCGTTAAGGCGAGGTGATCGGGTTATCACAAGCGGTGGAATCATTGGCATTATAACTAAAATCATTAACGATCAGGAAATCCAAGTTGAAATTGCTGAGGACGTCAAAGTTCGTGTTGCCCGCTCCATGATTGCTGACGTTGTTTCAAACACTGAGCCACTGCCTGAAAGCCAGGATGAAAAGCAAGAAAAGAAGGTACCTGTTAGTACAAGGCTTAAAAAAGCGACTGGACGTTCTAAGAAGTCTGCATAAAAAAATAAGAATGGGCTAAAATATGATTCACATCCCCTTATGGAGAACCGTTATCATTATCGGAGTCTGCCTGCTCGGCATTCTTTTTGTTAGCCCTAATTTCTTTACAAAAGAACAACTCCAAAGCTTCCCAAGTTGGTTCCCTAAAAAGCAAATTGTTCTAGGTCTTGATCTTCAAGGAGGAGCTCACCTTCTCCTCGAAGTGGACTTCCAAGCCGTTGAAAGGGAACAGCTAACAAGCCTTGCCGATCTTACTCGAACTGTATTGAGAAAGGAACGAATTGGCTATACAGGTCTTGCCCATAAAGGTAATGCCGTAACACTGACCCTTAGAGATCCTGCTGATAGCGATAAAGTCATATCCATTTTGAGAAATGAAGAAAAGGAAGCAGAAATAACTGCGATCCCAGATGGTCAAATTACTTTAAAACTGAGTGAGAGTGCTATACAGAATCGAAAGAAATCTGCTGTAACACAATCCATTGAAATTGTCCGCAGGCGTGTTGACGAAACGGGTACAGCTGAACCCTTTATCCAACAGCAAGGCGAAGATCGAATTCTGGTTCAACTCCCCGGACTTGAAGATCCTACACGTATCAAAAACCTTCTCGGAAAAACGGCCAAGCTTCAATTCAGGTTTGTTGATAGCTCTGTTCAAGCTGAGCCAGGTAAACCCACACCTGGGAATGACGTACTCCCGGAGCAGGTCGGTGATAAAGTCATATACTTCGCTGTTAAAAAGCAAGTGATTGTCAGTGGCGACAGTCTGGTAGATGCTCAGCCCAGCTTTGATGAATATAACAGGCCCGTGGTTACCTTTACTTTTGATTCTATTGGAGCAAAAAAGTTTGGAGACGCCACAAAAAATAATACCGGCAAATTGTTTGCCATCGTCCTAGATGATAAAGTCATCAGTGCTCCTCGCATTAGTGAACCTATCCCTAATGGTAAAGGCCGCATTACAGGTGAGTTTTCTGTCCAAGAAGCACAAGACCTCGCCCTCCTCATGCGTGCAGGCGCTCTCCCGGCTCCTCTCAACGTTATTGAAGAAAGGTCCGTAGGGCCTGGGCTTGGAGCCGATTCTATTGCTTCCGGTGAATACGCAACCATTATTGCCATTATCATGGTCGCAGCCTTTATGATTATTGCTTATTCTTTCTTTGGAATGATTGCCAACATTGCCGTCATTTTTAATTTGATCCTTCTCTTTGCAGCCCTTTCTATTACAGGAGCAACCCTAACTCTCCCTGGTATTGCGGGTATTGCACTTACCATAGGTATGGCTGTGGACGCAAACGTTCTCATAAATGAGCGGATTAAAGAAGAGATTCGTCATGGACGAAAGATGCTCAGTGCTATTGATGCAGGTTATAACCGAGCCATGACAACGATTACTGACTCGAACCTTACAACATTGATTGGTGTCGGGCTTCTTTATCAATTTGGAACTGGCCCCACACGCGGATTTGCTGTGACAACATCGATTGGTATTATCGTCTCCATGTTTACAGCGATCACCCTTACAAAACAAATCGTGGCCTGGTGGGTTAGGTTGAGTCGCCCCACCCGCCTTCCAATATAGAGAGAGGTTGTTATGGGATTGCAAATCATTCCTTATGATACAAATTATGACTTTGTTTCAAAGAAAAACATTGTATTCGGGATCCTCATTGCGATCGCTGTTATCTGTCTAGGATCCATATTCCTCCACGGATTCAACTATGGAATCGATTTTAAGGGCGGGTTGCTCATGGAAATCCGCACACCACAGGCCACCGATGTTGCAAAACTTCGATCGGATCTTGCAGGCATTGTCCATGGAGAAGTTACTATTCAAGAGTTTGGCTCCCCAAACGATGTCCTTATTCGTGTTGAGCGCCAACCAGGCGGTGAGAAGGAGCAATTAGAAGCCCTGGCAAAAATTAAGGAAAAGCTGGGAACAAATATAGACTACAGGCAAGTTGTTACTGTTGGTCCAAAGGTCAGTGAAGATCTTGTTCGTAATGGTATTTATGCTGTCTTTTGGTCACTCGTGGCCATGCTCGGTTATATTTGGTTCAGGTTTGAATGGCAATTTGGTGTTTGTTCCGTGATCACCCTAGCTCATGATGCCCTTATTGTCCTCGGACTTTTTGCCCTTTTTCAACTAGAGTTTAATGAAACAGCTATTATCGCTGTTCTCATCACGGTCACTTATTCAATTAACGATACGGTTGTGATTTATGACCGAATTCGCGAAAACCTTCGCAAATACAAAAAAATGACGCTCAGAGATTTAATTAATAAAAGTATTAACGAAACGCTATCAAGGACGATCTTAACATCCACCACGACCCTATTATCCTTGTTTGGTCTTTATTTCTTTGGCGGCCCAGTAATTGCAGCCTTTAGCCTTCCGATAATCGTTGGAATTGGGGCAGGCACAATATCATCTATAACCGTGTCTGCTCCCTTGCTTCTGCATGTCAGGTTAAGACCGGATCAAGTCCAAGGAAAAGAAGAAGCAGCTTAACTCCAGCACCTCGCAATGACGATCCTGTTCTAAAAAAGTTATCCACAACTTTTTTTCATCTTAACGAAAAAAAAGGGTTTTATTAACCATACTGTTAATAACTTGTTAACTATTTCGATGCATGATGATCTCCATAAAAAAAAATAATGGAGAAAACAATGACAAAACAACAACTTATTGATGCACTAGCCTTTGCAAGCCAGACTGTTCCTTTCTTAATGATCACAGCCATTTTTGTAGGGTTTGCTTATAGTTATGGTCAAACCCTTACACCATACCACATGGGTGACACCTGTGACCTCATTCGTCTTAGTTGTAATTACTTACCCTAAGACCGAACTAACCATTTCTTTTGAGTTGCTCCTACTCGCTGTAGATGGTCTACAGCGAGTTTTTCTTATCTTTTCCGAGCCGTTTTCTTGGTTGCTTTTTGCGCAACGGTAGCCTTTTGGAAACCTTCTTGAAAGCTCTTCTGAATATTACTAATGATCTTCTCATTAGATTTAGAGAGCAGTGTGTTAATTTTTGTTGCTTGTTCTACAACTTGATCAACACTGGTTATCCCCATTTGAGAAGGAGTTGCTTTCTTCTCATGTGCTGATACATCACAATTAGTTTTTGCCTGTGCACTCAGTTGATCAAAAGTTTGCTTCATATATTGAGTTTGCAATTGAATCATAGACTTCGTTGCTTCTACAGCTATTTGCTGCGTTGTGTTCATGAGTTCTAAATTTCTTTTGTATCCATCAATAAGAGACTCAATCTCAATCCAGGATAATGGTGTTTTATTCATTTCTCTCCCCCTTCATTATTATGCAAAAATAACCATAATATTAATTATTTAATATTTAATTAAAGACAAATTTATAAATTTTTAAGATGCCATTGCAGATTGTTTGTTTCCAATTTGATAAAGGTATGCTAAGAATTTTCACTATGCGGGTGTGGTGGAATTGGTAGACACGCCAGACTTAGGATCTGGTGGCGCAAGCCGTGGGGGTTCAAGTCCCTTCACCCGTACCAAAAAAGAAGATGGTTTAAGGAAATATTAAGGCTTACAATGATATTTTTAACATACTTTACTAAACGAGCGAGACATACATTATGCAGATAAAAGAAACTCTAAACAAAGGTCTAAAACGTGAATTCGATATCACAATTCCCGCAAAGGATATCGAGGCAAAGCTCGTCTTAAAGCTTGAGTCCATTGGTAAAAAAGTAAAAATGCCTGGGTTCAGACCGGGCAAAATTCCCCTTCCTCTTTTAAAGCAACGCTATAACGCTGATGCTCTCTCAGAGGTCCTTAAAGAAAGTGTGGATAAAGCCGTCGAAAAAGTAATTAAGGATCATAAACTTAAGCCAGCCTTAAGACCTGATGTTAATATTAAGAAGTATGATGAGGGAAAAAATTTAGATTTTCATATGCAGCTCGAAGTTCTACCAACTCTGGGAGAAATTAAGCTCGATAATTTGGCTTTTGAAAAGCTTGTTGTGCAGATTCCAAATGAACAAATCACAAAAACCCTTGATAATATTGCAAAGCAAAATCGTGAAACCCAACCCATAAAGAAACCTCGAAAAACAGCTAAGGGAGATATTGTTGTCATTGATTTTGAAGGATTTATTGGCAAAGATCCTATCCAGGGAGGAGCGGCTAAAAACCATCACCTCGAATTGGGTTCAGGATCTTTTATCCCTGGATTTGAGGATCAGCTAACAGGCCAGGACATTGGAAAGCATATTAAAGTTAACGTTAAGTTCCCAAAGGATTATCATAATGAGGCATATGCCAATAAGGACGCCTCCTTTGATGTAACCATTATTGAAATTCATGAAGCCGCACCTGTGAAACTTAATGACGATCTGGCAAAGAAGATTGGGTTCCAAACCTTAGCAGAAATGAAGGAATGGGTTGAAAAGAGCCTATCAAAAGACTATGAAGCCCAAAGCTTTTTAAATACAAAGCGTCATGTACTGGACGTTTTGTCTGATAGATTTAAATTTGAAGTTCCAGAAAACATGGTCTCTCTTGAGTTTGACAATATATGGAAGCAACTTTGTAATGAACTCGGAATTTCCCAAGATACGGCCTCAAATAAAAACGAAAAAGAAAAACCAAAAAGTTTTGAAGACGCCACAGGTAAATCTGAAAAAGAATTACGCGAAGAATATAAGATTATCGCAGAAAGAAGAGTTCGCCTTGGCATATTGCTTGCTGAAATTGGCAATGTAAATAAAATCGGTGTGACTAACCAAGAACTTTCAAGCGCCCTCATTGCAAAGGCACGTGAGTATCCAGGACAAGAAAAAGAGGCTTATGAGTTTTTCAAATCTAACGAAGCTGCTTTGGCTTCCATTAGAGCGCCCTTATTTGAGAATAAAGTCATTGAATTTATTCTCAGTAAATCAAAGATAAATGAAAAACCTCTTTCTCCCGAAGCATTTGAAAAATTCCTCTTAAAAGAAGAAGAAGAAGCAGAAAGAAATATTCTTGCTTCTCAAAAGAAGACAAAAAAAGCTCCAAGCAAGAAAGAGAAGAAATAAGGAAGAAGCAATGGATATACGTATGAACAACTTAGTTCCCGTTGTCGTGGAACAAACAGCTCGAGGGGAAAGATCCTTTGATATCTTCTCAAGGTTACTCAAGGAACGAATCATTTTCCTCAATGGCCCTATCGACGACACTACCTCTAGTCTAATTTGCGCCCAGCTTTTCTTTCTGGAGTCAGAAAATCCGAATAAGGACATCTACTTATATATTAACTCACCTGGTGGAGTCGTTACCTCTGGTATGGCCATTTATGACACGATGAATTACATTCGCCCTGATGTATCAACGATTTGTTTTGGTCAAGCAGCTTCAGCGGGTTCTCTTCTGTTAACTGCAGGAACAAAAGGCAAACGGTTCTGTCTTCCAAATTCTCGTGTCATGCTCCACCAACCTTTAGGTGGTTTCCAAGGTCAAGCAGCCGATATCGAAATTCATGCGAAAGAGATCCTTGAGATCAGAGCCCGCTTAAATCAGATTTATGCTAACAGCACAGGCCAACCTATAGCTAAAATAGAAAAAGCTATGGACCGTGATAATTTCTTCAATCCAGAAGCAGCAAAGGAATTTGGACTTATTGATGAAGTGGTTACCCACCGGAGCACACCTACAGAAGTGAAGAAAAGTGCTTAAACTGGGAGAAACTGACCATATTTTAAAATTTGTTAACTATTTATTTGCATATCTATGCGATTCTATAAATAGGAGAGGCTCATTTCTTGAGCAAGGAATTAGAAGGAGGGCATAATGGCAAAGTCAAATAGTGAAGATCCACGTGGACCACTCTATTGCTCATTCTGCGGAAAAAGTCAGCATGAGGTCCGAAAGCTTATCGCAGGACCTTCTGTCTTTATTTGTGACGAATGTGTTGACCTTTGCACTGATATTATTCGTGAAGAAAACAAAGGCCCCCTTCTGAAGTCACAAGGAGGCGTTCCTACTCCGAAAGAAATTTATGACGTTCTAAACGATTATGTTATTGGTCAAAATAAGGCTAAGAAAGTCTTATCCGTCGCTGTTCACAATCATTACAAGCGTCTTGAGCATGGGAGTCATTCTAGTGATGTGGAACTCTCAAAATCCAATATCCTTCTTGTAGGCCCCACAGGATGTGGGAAAACATTACTGGCTCAAACACTGGCTCGCATTATTGACGTGCCCTTTACGATGGCCGACGCCACAACATTGACGGAAGCTGGTTATGTGGGTGAAGATGTGGAAAATATTATCCTAAAGCTTCTTCAAGCAGCCGATTACAATGTGGAAAAAGCCCAACGGGGCATTGTTTACATTGATGAAGTCGATAAGATTTCCAGGAAATCTGATAACCCTTCCATTACACGGGATGTCTCAGGTGAAGGTGTTCAACAAGCCCTTCTCAAGATCATGGAAGGTACAGTAGCCTCCGTCCCACCCCAAGGGGGGCGTAAGCATCCTCAGCAAGAATTCTTACAAGTCGATACAACGAATATCTTGTTCATTTGTGGTGGAGCGTTCGCTGGCATCGAAAAAATCATCTCAGGCCGTGGCCGCGGAACATCTATTGGTTTCGGTGCTGACGTAAGAGGACCTGAAGACCGCAGACCAGGAGAACTCTTGCAAGATCTTGAAACTGAAGATCTCTTAAAGTTTGGCCTTATCCCTGAGTTTATCGGACGTCTGCCTGTTGTAGCTACCCTTTCCGACTTAGATGAAGAAGCCCTTATTGAAATCTTAACTGAGCCTAAAAACGCCCTTGTTAAGCAATATAAGCGTCTCTTTAATATGGAAGGGGTTGAATTGACCTTTACTGAAGGGTCCCTCAAAACAATTGCACAGAAAGCTATTGAGAGAAAAACAGGTGCTCGAGGTTTAAGATCTATCCTTGAATCAACTCTACTGGATACCATGTTCGCTCTTCCAACCATGGAAAACGTGGAAGAAATCGTCATTAATGAGGAAGTCATCCAAAATAATGCCGAGCCCATGTTTATCTATGGAAAAAAAGACAGCAAAAATGCAGAAAGCTCTAGCAAATCCTAAAGCATAAGCATGGGGATTGAGGGTTAAACCTCAATCACAACCTTGCCAAAGTTTTGGCCCTTTAATAGGCCACAAAAAGCTTCTGGTGCTTTTTCAATGCCTTGAACAATATGTTCCTTGTATTTGATTTCTCCTGACTTTATGAGAGGAGCGACTTCCTTTAAGAACATTTCATATTCATTAAAATGGTCTCTTATAAGAAAACCTTGATACTTAAGTCTTTTAACTATCATCGATCGAATAATGAGGGGGGTTCGATCAATTCCTATGAATTTTAGGATAGCACGAAGCTTAGGAATAATTTGCCTAAAGGAAAGACCAGGTTCCGCAAGCGTCATTCCATCATTGTACCATGAAATGGTTCCACAAACGGCAATCCTTGCAAACTCATTTAAGAGTGGGTGAACCGCAAAAAAGACTGGCCCACCAACATTCTCAAAGTAAATATCGATTCCCTTAGGACAGGCCTTTTTTAAGTCTTCTGGGAATGTGTTGCTATAGCGGTCAACACACACATCGAAACCAAACTCTTCAACAGCATGTTTGCATTTCTCAGAACCTCCCGCAATCCCTACGACATAACAGCCCATACGCTTAGCAAATTGACCCGCCATTGAACCTACACCACCCGTAGCCGCTGAAACCACAACTGTTTCCCCTTTTTTTGGCTCACCAATTTTTTTAATACCGTAATAGCCTGAGTAACCTGGTAACCCCAGTGCTCCCAAAAACAAGGATGGCTTAATATCAGATGGTAATTTCATAACATTTGTTGGATCAGTAAAAAGCTCGTTGACAATTTTTGGCTTTATAACCCCGTGGGTTTGCCAACCCGTTGTTGTGAGAACCAAATCACCAACTTTAAGTTCTGGATTCTTTGAGGCTTCAATCGTACAAATTGCTCCCCCTTCTAGAACTTTACCTAGGCCAAAGGGCTGAATGTAAGACGCAATAACGTTCATACGCCCGCGCATGTAGGGATCTAAAGAAAAGCATTGGGTCTTAAGCAAAATCTCACCCTCCTTTAAGGAAGGAATCTCACTTTCAATAACAGCAAAATCGGACAATTTTGGCTCCCCATGAGGGCGCGACACGAGAACGACTTGTTTATTTGTATAACTCATACTAGTTGCACCGATCTTCCTTTGGGTTCGTAACACGCTTCCAGGTTGTTGTTCTCCCAATTAACCCGAGAAGCACTGATCCTCTGAGTGATAATTTATTAGGACTTACAAGCTTCATTTCTCCACTATAGGTTTTGCCTGTTTTTGAACTGTAAATCTCTCCATCATCATATGTATTTGCTTCTCCAGTAGGTTTAAAATCTGTCATTATTTCAAGACATAAGATAGGGCGACTGCGAAGACTCTCTTCAGAATTTTGTGAATCAAGGGCTGGCTTTCCTGTTCTTGGATCTATTTCCCTCTCAGACCATACAATCTTACCGCAAGCATTCCTTGAATTGTTCTTACAAGGATAAACTTTAATGTGAGCGACGACGTCCTCTCCTTCTTCAGGAACCCGAGCCGTTTCCCAAACACCAAAGACTGTATTTTGATTTTGTTGAGCCTTTGCTTCTGGTATAAAAGTAAAAGCAAGAAGTGCGGATGTTAAAATTATTGTTTTCATGATGAGTCTCCTATTCATTATAATACGAGACTAAAAGAAAGATCTTTAAATTGTGTTAACTCACCCAGTTTTTCTTTTCGTCGTCAAGCGTATCATTCGCAATGGCCTCTCTCACAGCTTTCAAAAGACGATTCATAAAGTGCACATTGTGAACGGTTAGGGCATGCATGGCGAGGAGCTCACCTGCCTTCATGAGATGGTGGATATAACCCCGTGAGAGAGTCTTGCAGGTTTGACATCCACAACTTTCATCAATCGGCCGTTGATCCTCTTTATACTTTGCATTCCTCAAGTTTAAGTGTTCCCGTCCCTCTCCTTCTAAAAGATGGGGCTGAACAAGGGCGCCACCATGACGAGCAAGTCGTGTAGGGTGGACACAGTCAAAGGTGTCAATCCCATGTGTAACACCATAAAATATATCACTAACACCCCCAATTCCAAGTAAATGAACAGGACGAGAGGGATCAAGGGGCTCCATAGCCATTTCAACAACTTCAGCCATTTGGGATTTATCGGCTCCTAAAGAGCCACCCACCGCATGTCCAAAAAAAGGAAGACTATTGATGAAGTCTGCACTGGATTTGCGTAAGTCCGGATATACTCCTCCTTGGGTGATCCCATATAATGCTTGAACACCGATGGGACCTTTCTTAAATTCATTAAAGCTTCTCTCCGCCCAGCGGTGGCTCATGTGCATAGAACGCTCTGTATAGGCTTTATCAACATGAAACGGTGTGCATTCATCAAGAACAACAATCAGATCAGCTCCGAGACCACGTTGCACCTGAATCGATTTCTCAGGCGTGAGTAAATGCTTTTTCCCATCCAGATAGGACTTAAATACAGCCCCTTCCTCATTAATCTTCAATAGACTTTTGGGACGAGAGGAGTGACGCCTTCCTTTGACTTCTTCAGCAACCGAACCATGACCGAGGCTAAAAATCTGAAAACCCCCAGAGTCCGTGAGCATGGGGCCTTCCCAGCCCATAAACCCATGAAGACCACCCATCCGCTGAACAACATCAGGCCCGGGTTGCAGCATCAGGTGATAGGTGTTGGAGAGAATGATTTGCGTGTGCTCTCTTTTCATATCAGATACGGTTGCACCTTTAATAGCGGCCTTTGTCGCACAGAAAATGAAGGCGGGAGTGTCCACTACCCCATGGGGCGTTACCAACCTTCCTAGCCTCGCTTTTGAGCTTTTAGCCCTATACGTAATGTCGAACTTAAAATTAGGGTATTCCATTATTTAACCATATATCTTGCAATATAAACAAAGGGGATTCCAGCAAAAGCCACGAAGACTCTGATCAAGTATCCCCCGATTACATATGTAAAGATGACTGTGTTCCAAGACAAGGGGGTTGGCGCAAAAACAATCCAAGCAAGGACACTGAAGATCAGGTTATCCAAGAACGATCCAATAAGGGTTGCAACAAGAGAACGCAACCATAGAAGCTTCGTTTGAGTTAACCTCGAAAGAGTTCCAAAGATCCAGATATCATTTAGTTGCCCCAGCACATAGGCAATCAAGCTCGCCACAATAATGGCAGGAGCTGGAATGAACAGAGTACACATAGCTTTATGGGCTTCTTCAAAGCCAATTGAAGGCTTGAATCCTGTTGTTATAAGCATAATAATCGTCACAAGAATCATACTTATAAAACTTAGCCAAACGGCTCTTTGAGCCTCCCTTTTCCCATAGTATTCCGTCATCATTCCACTGACAAAGAAAAGTGAGGAAAAAACAATCGTTCCTAAGGCAATCGGCTCAGTAAAAAAGGAATACTGGGTGGCTGTTTGAACCTGAAGGTTTGAGACGATAACAGCAATGATACTATAGACAATGAGTCCAAGAGCCCCAAAGAATCGCATCATAAGAAGAATAACGAGACCGCATACTAAGAACAGAACGATTGTCAACGCCTCAGGGGGGAGTTGCTGGAGCCATTGTATAAAAGATTGTGGCGAAAGGGAGAGCATCAATGGTTATCCGCATCATTAATTCGCCCACACCATGGCATTCTGTGAAGGCGGATTCAAGGGATTTTTCTTGGTACAATTTACTTCGAGAACAACTCCTATTGAGAACATATCTGCTTTGTGTTATTCTACAAAAGATATCGCAGTATGCTTCTTATATTACAAATAATACCATATTAATGATTATCGGCTGGAGTTAAGTAACAAAAATGATCAATAATCCCTTTCCCGAGGTTTTTCTCTCAAACAAAGAGATCGCAAATAAAATTGCCCGTGAGATTAAAAAAGGCACCCTCCGCAAGATAGGTCCCCGTTTGTATACAACAAACCTCGTAGATTCTCCTGAGTATATCATTAAGAAGCATCTATGGGTTATTGTTTCTGAATATTTTCCTGATGGTCTTGTGGCAGATAGAACAGCTATGGAAAATGCTCCCTCAAAAGATGGCTCCGTTTTCTTAATATCTCAAAGAAAAAGAGAGGTATTGCTTTCCGGCTTTACGCTCAAACCAAGAATTGGAACACCTGCTCTACCAAGTGACTACCCTTTTATTGGAAAGCTTAAAATTTGTTCCCAGGCCAGAGCCTTCTTAGAAAACATGCGTGAATCACGAGAACGTTCTGGCAAAGTTTCACGAACGCTATCCCAACAAGAAATAGAAGAAAAACTTGAGGGCATTTTAGTCGGTGCAGGAGAAAAAGCCCTTAACAAGTTAAGAGAGGAAGCTAAAATACTTTCTGATGAGCTTCATCTTGAGGATGAGTATAAAAGTCTCGATAAACTCATCGGAACACTTCTAGGAACAAAAGAATCGATGTTACATTCAGAGATCACTATCTCTCGCAGAAAAGGGTATCCATATGATCCTAAGAGGATAGAACTTTTTCAGAATCTTTATTCTGCCCTCAAAAAGCAAGCTCCTCAAAATAGATTGCGTCTCAATCCAACTGGAGAGGCAGTGACAAATTTAGCTTTCTATGAAGCCTATTTTTCGAATTTTATCGAGGGTACTGAATTTGAAGTCACTGAGGCAAGTGATATTATCTTTAAAGGTACGCTCTTTCCCGAAAGACCTGAGGACGCACATGACATTTTAGGAACCTACGAGATCGTGTCTTCAATGGATGAAATGTGCAAGCCTTACACTAATTTTGATGAATTTATCTCACTTCTAAAAGCACGTCACTTGCAAGTCATGTCAGCACGACTCGATAAAAAACCAGGAGACTTTAAAGATAAAGTTAACAGAGCTGGTTCAACAACTTTTGTAGAGCCCGAACTGGTTACGGGTACACTGTTAAAAGGTTTTGAGCTAATGAGAAGTTTAGAAGTACCATTGCAACGCGCTGTATTTATCATGTTTGTTATTGGAGAAGTTCACCCTTTCCTTGATGGGAATGGACGACTTTCAAGAATTATGATGAACAGCGAGCTCATCAAATCAAATGAATATCCCATCATCATCCCCATTATTTATCGAAACAATTACTTAACTGCCCTGAAAGCTTTGAGTCATAATGGGATTTGCGAACCACTTATCAGAACAATGGATTTTGCTCAAAAATATGTAGCCTCGATTGATTGGTCTGATTTTAATAAAGCAACTGAGCAACTAGAAAGAACCCACGCCTTTCTTGACCCTAATACAGCTGAGTTAGAAGGGATTCGTTTACAAATTATCTAAATTGACCTTTACAGCAATGACGCCTTATTGTTTCTGGTTCTCACTAACGAGTCCAAACATTTCCCTTGAACTTCCCTCATACACAGAGTATACAAGTTTCAAGCTCCCCTAAGGTAGCTTAATTCACACGTAGAGGACTCACTCCGGTGGTCAAATGACACCTCCCTCTGCGGCGGCATAACTGGAGAAAGGAAATTTATCATGATGCCAACATTTACTATGCGCCAACTTCTTGAGGCAGGCGTTCACTTCGGTCACCAAACACGTCGCTGGAATCCAAAGATGGATACTTATCTTTTTGGATCCCGAAGTGGAATTCATATCATTGACCTTCAACAAACTGTTCCCATGCTACACCATGCGTTGCAAGCTATCCGTGATGTTGTGGCAGGCGGTGGACGTGTACTCTTTGTGGGTACAAAACGTCAAGCATCTCAAAAAGTTAAGGAAGCAGCTAGCCTCTGCGGTCAGTTTTATGTGAATCATCGGTGGCTTGGTGGAATGCTCACAAACTGGAATACGGTTTCTAAATCCATTAAACGTCTTCGTGAAGTTCAAGAACAAATCGACCAAGGTATGCATGGCCTAACAAAGAAAGAACAGCTCACCCTTGAGCGTGAGCGTGACAAGCTTGAACTTTCACTAGGTGGTATCAAAGAGATGGGCGGACTCCCGAATATCCTTTTCATCATTGACACCAACAAGGAAGATATTGCGATTAAGGAAGCAAATAAACTGGGCATTCCTGTTGTCGCTATCCTCGACAGCAACTCAAGTCCAGAAGGTGTTGACTATCCTATCCCTGGCAATGATGATGCACAACGCGCCATTGAACTTTATTGTACTCTTGTTTCAGCTGCCATTCTCGATGGATTGCAAGCCGAGATGAAATCATCTGGTGTTGATATTGGAGCCTCCGAAAAGGTTACAGTTATCATCGAAGAAGAAGAGCTAGCGGAAGCTGATGAAGAAAGCAAACCTTCCAAGAAAAAGTCTAAGAAAAAAGAAGAAGCAGAGGAACAACCTCAAGTAACCGCTCAATAGTTGAATTTGAAAGGATTTTAAAATGGCAGATATTTCTCCTGCACTCGTTAAGGAGCTGCGCGAAAAGACAGGCGCAGGCATGATGGATTGTAAGAAAGCTCTTACAGAAACCAAAGGTGACCTAGAAGCCGCTGTTGACTGGCTTCGTACAAAAGGGCTTGCAGCCGCTGCTAAAAAGTCCGGACGTGTCGCTGCAGAAGGTCTTATTGCTGTATGCACTTCAGGAAACACAGGTGCAATAGTTGAAGTGAACGCTGAGACCGACTTCGTTGGTCGTAACGAAAACTTCCAAAAGTTCGCAAAAAATGTGGCTGAACAAGCGAGCTCAGTCAAGGGTGACATAGAAGCTCTTAAAAAGGCAAAGTATCACGGCACCGATAAAACCGTTGAGGATGAACTCACGAACTTGGTCGCGACAATTGGAGAAAATATGACCCTCCGCAGAGCTGCCTTTATTGAGGTTTCTCAAGGTGTTGTTGTGCCCTATATCCATAACGCAACCGCTCCCAATCTCGGACGTCTTGGCGTTCTGGTAGCGCTTGAGTCATCAGCTCCAAAAGACAAACTTGAAGCAACAGCAAAACAAATTGCGATGCATGCGGCAGCAGCTCACCCGATTGCAGCGACCATCGATCAAGTAAATCCTGCTGAGGTTGAGCGTGAAAGAGCGATCTTCAAAGAGCAAGCTTTAGCTTCTGGAAAGCCAGCGGAGTTTGTGGATAAGATGATTGAAGGTCGTCTCCGTAAATTCTATGAAGAAGTTGTTCTTGAAGAACAAGTTTTTGTTATGGACGGTAAAACCCGCGTAAAAGACGTTCTTGCAAACCTTGCAAAAGAGGTTGGCACAAATGTTAAGCTCAAAGGCTTTATCCGCTTTGGTCTTGGTGAAGGCATTGAAAAGCAAGAAACAGACTTTGCTGCTGAGGTTGCATCCGTATTAAAATAAGGCAAACATATGACAAACCCCCTATACACTCGGATTCTTCTAAAGCTCTCAGGGGAAGCTCTCATGGGAGATCTCAGCTTTGGCCTTGATCTCCCGACTGTTGAGAGGCTCTGCAATGAGATTAAAGAAGCCCATGATATGGGGGTTGAGCAAGCCATTGTGGTCGGCGGAGGAAATATCTTCCGTGGTCTCAATGGAGAAGCTCAGGGTATTGAACGCACAACCTCAGATCATATGGGGATGCTTGCAACGATCATGAATGCTCTGGCCCTTCAAAATAAGTTGGAGCAAATGGGGATTGAAGCTCGCGTTATGTCTGCTGTACCAATGCAAACCATTTGCGAGCCTTATATTCGCAGACGTGCAGCCCATCACATGGAAAAACGTCGCATCGTCATCTGTGCGGCTGGAACCGGAAATCCATACTTTACAACTGATTCAGCTGCAGCCCTCAGAGCCTCTGAACTCAATTGCCAAGTCCTGATGAAGGCAACAAAGGTAGATGGCATTTATAATAAAGACCCTATCAAACATAAGGACGCTGAGTTTTACCCAGAACTCACCTACCAGAAGGTATTGGCAGATAACTTACAAGTCATGGATGCCTCCGCCATTGCCCTTGCTCGTGAAAGTGAAATTCCCATTGTTGTCTTCTCCCTCTTGCAGCCCCACGGTATTCGTGATGCCCTCCAAGGAAAAGGCCGATTTACGATTATCAGATAGGCGTCATTGCGAGAAGGATGTAGACCGACAAAGCAATCTCGTGCCGCCGTGTTTCTCCATCGAGAAGCGATCGACACCCAAACGGTTGAGAATGTCGGTTTCAATCCTTTCCTATACGAATAGAGTGATTGTCCTCACCTTAATTTTCAGAAACATATTGAGAAATATAGGCAACGGGATTTTCAACAGGATCAAGTCTTGCCTTAAACTCATCTCTTGATCTTGGTTGATTCAATACAGTTCGTAAAATATATTTCACATAAGTCTTAAGGTTGTCTTTAAAAGTAACAGGCTGAGATACTGTAAAAGGATGATAATTATCTTTTCGAATTTGTTCTAAATTATACAATATATCAGACGGTTCATAGGCATAATATAAATAATTCTTAAATTGTTTAGATAGATCGTTACTATTGAATTCATTGTTAACGCCATTGCTCATATAAATAATAGGTTTATCAGCAACAACAACTTCGGCAAGAGCTGAAGATCCATCGCTAATGACAACATCTGAAGCCAACACATCTTCTACTAATGGGCGTTCATTATGATTTGAAACCGTAACATTTGGAAGGGATCTAAATTTATTTAATATATCATCAACATCAGTTTGATCTAGAAATTTTGATTTTACAGCATAAGAAAACAAACTGTAATGGGGCCTGAAAATAAAATTTATATTGGGATTGGTTTTCGCGAAATTATAGAAAAATTGGTGATAGTTTAAAAACGTAGAGCCGCTCTCATACAAGTCCCTATTACGAAATGATAAAGACCAGCGCGGCAGCCATAATATTGTTTCTTTTTTGGAAGAAGGCCTCTCAACCAATTTATCTCTGATCTCTTTGTAGGTCGCATAGCCAGAGACTTTGACTTTATCGCTTGGAAAACTTAGCCTCTTTATAAAGATATCTTTTGTACTTTCCGAGTCCACAAAAACGACGTCTAACAAGTTCGGAAGATTCGTATCATTAATAAAATCTTGGTGAAACAAATGAGGTCCATAAACAATATAGGCAACCTTTGCTCCATATTTTTTTAAATTAGATGTTAAATAATAAGGATCTAATATAGAAGATGAGTATGATTCATAAGGATTTTGTATAAAAATATAGTCTGGGTTATACTTTTCTAGGCTTTCACAGCTTTTATAAGGTGATGATTTTCCGCAAGGATAAATCACATCTTTTGGATCAAATTTTTGTGTAAAGTTTGTATCAATATCTAACAAAAATTCTTCATGATTATAAGATGGGATGGCAACAATCTTTACATCATGCCCGTCTTTCTTCATCTCTTGATAAAGTTCATAAACGCCTTTCCCACCTATTGTTTCAGTATGTACTAAAAACATCACTGTTTTAGAAAACGCAGGGGCACAAAATCCGAAAGAGAGAAGCCAGAAAAAGAGTAAGACTTTCTTATACATTACTGATCCTTAGATGGTATGTTTTTACAGACGACAAATCATTCATAAATCATTAAAATAGTCAAGCTATGATTGAGACAAAGAAATAACACGACCCTAAGGGTTGTCAATAATTCGAGAGTAAACCCACTATTAATGATCAATAATACGAATAAAAAATAGATTTATGATCTTGTGCAAAAGAAATTTGAGTCAAAAACTGATTTAGCCAAATAAGATTAACGGGGCTATGCAGTTAACTCCCGCTTTTTTGACCCAAGCGGCGTCATCCCAGCGAAAGCTGGGATCCAGGGTAACTATTTATTGCATAAGCAATTAAAAATTTTATTCAACAATATTTACATTCCTTCGGAATAAGTTGTTTTCACTGGATTCCCTGCTTTCGCAGGAATGACGCCCGAAGTTTAATGGGAGTTAACTGCATAGCCCCAAAGATTAATAATTAGTATTTTGCTAGCGCACAGCTAAGGAAAACATACTTCTTATTGTTTGACTGACTTCTTGTTGATCCTTGTTTGAAAGCTCACCTAATTTTCTTAGAATGAGTCTTTCATCAAGTGAAAAAATCTTAAACCGAACCATTGATGGTCCAGGTAAGCCTGCTTGTTTTAGATCCTCAATAGTGATGTCATCATGCCACCGGCTTTGCTTGGCACTTGTGATCATTGTTAAAACACAATGATGATTTTGCTTCTGATAGATTTCATTTGAAATAACAAGAGCTGGACGTCTTTTTAAGCTGTTCCTATCTGTAAATGGAAAAGGAACGGTAACGACTGTAAAAGGCTTATAAATTTTTATAGAGCTTATCATCGTCATCTGAGTTCCATTCAGTAAGAGTTCCTTCTAAAGCCTTAGCAAACTCGAGATCAAGAGGAGAGATCTTTCGAAGCGTGATCACGTGATCAGTGACTTCAAAGCCTACCAAATCTCCTTCGTGAAGATCAAGAAGATCTCGCACTCCACGAGGAATAGTTGCCTGGTATTTCTGTGTTAAACGAGACGTATACATAACTTCCCTACTGTAATGATATATCCATAGTAATACTGTATTACAACAAGGTGTTTATGTCAAGTTAGTTTTTAATTTTCTCATTATCTATTTATTAAGTTGCTTTCGCTATACCTATAGAAAATCTAATCTAGGGGCACCGTCATGAAAAAAATAAATTATAGTTTATTTGTCCTCCTCTTTAGCTTTATAGCGCTCGAAAAAAGTTATGCTGTGGATTCACCAAAAGAGGCAACAAGCTACACAAAAGACTTGAATGCGACCCTATTAAAAGAACTCCCTTTTCAAGATCAACAATCCTTTGAAAATGCGGAACGAGGATTTATAGCCCCTTTACCAGATGGTGGGGTTATAAAAGACGCAAAAGGTGCAAAGATCTGGAATTTAAACGATTTTGCCTTTATCAAGAAAGGTGAAAAAATCACCTGACACAGTCAATCCTAGTCTCTGGAGACAAGCCCAACTCATTATCATTGGAGGGCTTTTTAAAGTTACTGACCAGATTTATCAGGTGAGAGCCGCTGATCTTTCCAATATTACATTCATTGAAGGTAAGGATGGTCTTATTATCGTTGACCCTCTTATTTCAACAGAGACTGCTCAAGCCGCATTGAACCTCTATTATGCGCACCGACCAAAGAAACCCATCGTTGCCGTGATCTATACTCATAGTCATGTCGATCATTACGGAGGAGTTAGAGGCGTTGTTTCAGAAGATGATGTCAAATCAGGGAAAGTTAAAATTGTAGCTCCTGAGGGCTTCCTAGCTCATGCTGTCGCTGAAAATATCATGGCCGGAAATGCAATGAGTCGTCGTGCTAGTTACATGTATGGCAACCTGTTACCCAAAGCCCCTAAAGGACAAGTAGGCGCAGGTCTTGGACCCACAACATCTTTTGGAACCGTATCCTTAATTCCTCCAACGAATATTATTCGAAAAAACATGGAAACCTTATCTCTGGCAGGAATCGAGTTTGTTTTCTTCATGGCACCAGACTCAGAAGCCCCCTCTGAAATGTTCTTGTATATTCCTCAATATAAAGCTCTTTGTACAGCTGAGGATGCAACCCATACGTTACATAATACTTATTCCCTGAGAGGTGCTCAAATAAGAGATCCTTTAGCTTGGTCGAAGTATATCAATGATGCCCTTCACTTATGGGGAAATCAAGCCCAAGTGCTCTTTGCGCCTCACCATTGGCCTATTTGGGGGGAACAAAATATTGTGAAACATTTAGAACTCCAAAGAGATCTCTACCGTTTCATTAACGATCAAACATTAAGACTTACAAACGAAGGTTACACAAAAGAACAAATCGCCGAAAGAATCAAATTACCCGATTCGTTAAGCCATTATTGGTCAAACAGAGGCTATTATGGAACCATGAATCATAATATTAAAGCGACTTACGTTAAATATTTAGGGTGGTTTAATGGAAATCCTGCAACCTTAAACGTTCTTCCTCCTGTTGAAGGAAGTAAGAAGTTTGTGGAATATATGGGAGGAGCACCTGCCATTATAGAAAAAGCAAAAAAAGATTATGCTGCTGGAGAGTATCGCTGGGTAGCAGAGGTCCTCAATCATGTTGTTTTTGCAGATCCAAATAATCAAGAAGCTCGCAATTTAGAAGCAGATGCTCTTGAACAACTCGGATATCAAGCAGAGTCAGGACCATGGCGCAATTTCTATTTAAGTGGAGCCAAAGAGTTACGGGAAGGTATTAAAAAGGAAGGCTCACCTTCAACTGTTAGTCCTGATACAATCCGTGCTATGGATCCAGATTTACTCTTCGATTATCTCGGTGTTCGCTTAAATGCAGAAAAGGCTGAGGATAAAACAATAACCATAAATTTTGTTTTTTCAGATACAAATCAAAAATATAAACTCGAATTGAAGAACAGCACACTGAACCATACTGAAAACGATCAAGCAAAAAATGCAGACCTAACGCTAACACTTACCCGAAGGTCTTTAGATAACGTTTTGCTCAAACAAAACACCATCAAGGAAGAAATTGATAAAGGCGACATCAAAGTCCAAGGAGATATTAACAAACTGACAGAGCTTTTGGGCTATCTTGATACCTTTGATTTTTGGTTCAATATCGTCACTCCTAATGAAGCAAAGGATAAGTAAGAAAAAAACGCTTCCCCTTTGTTACATCCTTTTAGTATAGTCAACTCATTAAAAAATATATGAGGTGACCGTGACTACAGAAATCGTCTCCGAGTTGAGAAAGAAAATGACTTCCGCATTTGATAGTGTCCACCGTGACTTTTCAGGCCTCAGAACAGGAAGAGCCTCCCCCAATCTGCTTGAGTCCGTCATGGTTGACGCATACGGCAGCAAGATGCACATTAACCAAGTTGGGAACGTCAACGTTCCGGAGCCTCGTCTCTTAACAGTTCAGGTCTGGGATATGGGCCTTGCAACAGCTGTTGAAAAAGCTATCCGTGACGCTGGTCTTGGCTTAAATCCTTCCGCAGCTGGAAATGTTATCCGTGTCCCTCTTCCTGAGCTCAGTGAAGAACGGCGTAAGGAGCTTGTTAAAGTTGCTGGAAAGTATGCAGAACAAGGACGCATTGCAATTCGTAATATCCGCAGAGATGGAATGGATCAGGTTAAAACCCTTGAAAAGGATTCACATGTTTCTGAAGATGAATCACACCGCATATCCGATGATATCCAAAAGGTCACAGATGAGTTTATTAAAAAAGTTGATGACGCCTTAACTCAAAAAGAAAAAGAAATTATGCAGGTATAAGGTAGCGAGTTTATGACAGAAAGACGCCTTACTAAAGTCCCTGAACATGTTGCCATTATCATGGACGGCAATGGGAGATGGGCAAGACAGCAGAATCTCTCACGCCTAGAAGGTCATAAGCGGGGAAGTGAGGTGGCGAGAGAAATCGTTACAGCTTCTGCACGTATAGGTATTAAAAATCTTACCCTTTATGCCTTTTCCTCTGAAAACTGGCGCCGGGATCCCAATGAAGTTTCAGGACTCATGGGTCTTTTGAAGCTCTATCTTGAATCTGAAACTGAAGAACTGCATAAAGAAGGTGTTCGACTAAGAGTCATTGGTGAACGCAACCAACTCCCCAACACCATCCTAGATCTCGTTGAACAAGTTGAAGAACTTACAAAACGTAATAAAACTATAAATCTTCAAATGGCTATTAGCTATGGTAGTCGTGCTGAAATCTTACATGCAGTTAAAGAACTTGCTGCAAAAGTTCGTGATCACCGAATTGATCCTGAACAAATTACGGAGCAAACTTTGGAGCAGCACCTTTATACAGCTGGCATTCCTGACCCAGATCTCCTTATCCGCACAAGCGGAGAAAAGCGGATTAGTAATTATCTTTTGTGGCAACTTGCTTATACAGAGCTCCTTTTTGTGGACAAGTTCTGGCCAGATTTTACTCCGGAAGATTTTATGGAAACGCTTTTAATGTACCAAAACAGGGAGAGGCGCTTTGGTACAGCGGCCTAAATTTCGCAAAGCTAACACACTCCTTCCACGAATTCTTTCCTCACTCGTTCTGATCCCTCTTTCTCTCTATTTGATTTATCTAGGCCCTCCTTTCTCAACGGCACTGGCGGCTCTTATTATAATTGGCATTATCATTGAATGGACGTTATTATCCTTTAAACTCAACCTTCCTCTTCTCAAAAAACTCCTGTTTATTGTCTGTGGCACAGTATATCTCTCACTTTCTATTTACTTTCTTTTCCTCTATTTTCTCTTGCCCGATGGGTGGATGTACCTCTTTTGGTTATTTATCCTCGTCTGGAGCATAGATATTTTTGCCTTCGTGGGAGGGAGTATATTAAGAGGACCTAAACTCTCTCCTTCTATCAGTCCGAATAAAACATGGGCAGGATTTATTTCAGGCATTCTCGCTGGTGTTGGTATGGGTTATGCCGCATCTCTTTGGCTTCTCCCTGGATCCCATTCTTGGGTTGGGCTCTTCTTTTTGTCACTCGTGGCCCAATTCGGTGATCTGCTTGAATCAAAAGCAAAAAGATTAGCGAACATTAAAGACTCCAGTCCCTTGATTCCAGGTCATGGCGGTCTTCTTGATCGTCTGGATAGTTTAATTGGTGTTGGCTTTGTTCTCGCCCTTTGGCATTATTATCAGACATTATGATGAAATTGACAGCTCCATGGTTAACACTTCCTGCTGTTCAACACCTTTTTGATATCTTTGAAAAAGAGGGAGCAACCCTTCGTCTTGTAGGAGGATCGGTCCGCGATGGGCTCTTAAATCTATCCGTAAGTGACATCGATTTTGCTGTTGATAAGAATCCTAACTGGGTTATGCAACTCCTCAAATCTCATCATATTAAGTGCATTCCCACAGGGATTGATCATGGAACGGTTACGGCTGTCATTGATAGAAGACCTTACCAAATTACAACTTTGCGGTTAGATGTGGAAACGTTTGGACGTAAGGCTAATGTGGAATTTACGAATGATTGGGCACAAGATGCTCAAAGACGTGACTTTACCATAAATGCCATTTACGCTGATAAAAATGGAGATCTTTTTGATCCTGTTAACGGTGTCCAAGATCTTGAGAATCATATCGTCCGATTTATTGGAGAGGCTTCTCTTAGAATCAAAGAAGATTACTTAAGAATCTTACGGTTCTTTCGTTTTTCTGCCCGCTTTGGTCACGAACCTTATGATGCTGAGGGGCTCAAAGCCTGTTCAGAATTTGCCTCCCATCTTCCTCATTTAGCCCGAGAAAGAGTTACGGATGAATTCATGAAACTCCTCACCCTCCCCTCACCCCTTTATACCTTGGAAGCAATGAATGAGACAGGGGTGCTGGCTTATATTCTTCACCCGGGAACATGGGATGTTTTGAAAGTTCTTATTACTCTCGAGAAGGGTTTAGATTTAACCATTTTTCCTCTTCAAAGACTTGCAGCTTTCCATCCGGTTATTGAGGAAGTCCGGAAACACCTCAGGCTCTCAAACAAACAAACCCATACTTTAGCCTTTCTCTCAAAATCACATCCACTTGTCACAAAGGAAACCTTTAAACAACAAGCCTACTATGCGGGGCGAGAAGAAACATTTGAACTCGCTGTAATTCAAACCGCTCAAAGAATTTCAAATAGTAACCTTTCCCTTCCAGAAGGAGAAATACTTCTTCAAAATTTATTTGAAACCTTTAAGGATTGGGAAGTCCCCGAATTTCCCCTCACCGGTAATGATCTGCTTGAGGCGGGTATAAAGGAGGGAAAGGATGTTGGGCGCCTTTTGAGAACATTGGAACAGTGGTGGCTTTCTCAAGGATTGAGTCCTGATCGCAAAACTTGTCTCTCTGAACTTTCCCGTCTCCTGTAAAATAGCGAGAAAGACCATTTAAACCGAAGCGTAATTCTTCAATATAGTGCGCATCCCGTGGTACTGTCCTAACCTCACCGTCATAAAAAACAACTTTTAAAACAATAATATAGGATCTATGTCCACTCCCTTTTAAAGCAAGGAGTGCCCTCCTCCAAGATTTTGTCCGGGCCACAACCTGACTTTCGGTGAGTTGGGTTCCTGTTTTATGAGCGAGCATGCTTTTCGTCATTTTAAGTGTGTAGTCTAAACAAGCCTCATGCTTATATCCAATTTCTCTTAAAGTCAGACCCGCATCATACTGAGAGGTTGAGATTATATCTCTTCCATATAAAATCCCAAGCAACGATTCAGTTAATGTTTGTTCTTGCCCAGGTTTCAGAAGTTCAAGTTTTTTCTTTTGAAGCTCAGGTGTCCCTTTATCAATTTTGACACGGAAAAGCTTGGGACGACCCCGTTTTCTTTTTATCATCATAAACTCCTCCCCTTTTATCTTCAAATGTCTCATGGAAATTAAAAGGTGACAAATTCAAAAAAAGGCCATTTCAAATAATCAAACTCTTTATGTAATTAATTGATCATTTCACAAACCTTATTAATGCAGTATGATAAGGTGTACCTTTTAAATGGATGGAGAAAAAAATGAAAAAAATCGTGTACACAATCAGTTTATTAGCTGCTTTTTTAACCACTCAAGAGGCTTTTTCCCAAAGAGAATCCCGAACTGAGGCCAAGTGTTATTCAGGTCGTGACTTTAGAATCAATGGAGCCTTAGACCGGTGTGATGATTTTTGTAAGGATAATGGTTACAGAGGAGCGGAAGGTTGGAAATGTGGGTCCGATGTAAAGTGTGAGGATTCAAAATGTGTCTGTATTTGCGTGAAACGTTCAAGAGATGAGGAACGGGATAAGGAACGAGATAGAGACCGCAAGAAAAAGGACGACTCAACCATTAAAATTCCTTTAGGTGATAAACTAAATATTGAAATAAAGTAGAGATGAATCGCAGGGAACTGGCTCAAGCCATCACATTGGTTGAATCAACAAACCCTGAGGATCAAGAGAAAGCTTACACGTTACTGGACACTTTGGAACCTGCAACGTCAAGTTTTCGCATTGGAGTCTCAGGGGTTCCTGGCGCAGGTAAATCTACTTTTATTGATTCCTTTGGTTCTTTACTGATTGAGAAAGGTCACCGGGTAGCCGTTCTTGCCATAGATCCCTCGTCTCCTTTAACCCATGGATCGATTCTCGCTGACAAAACCCGAATGATGAGGTTGAGTTCATCCCCCGATGCTTTTATTCGTCCTACGCCCTCCTCTGGTGTTTTAGGGGGTGTTTCAGCACGAACAAGAGAAGTAACCCTTCTGTGTGAAGCGGCAGGATACGACATCATCCTCATTGAAACTGTTGGTATCGGTCAATCCGAAATCCAGATCTCCAGCCTCACAGACGCTGTCCTCCTCTTAATTCCTCCTGCTGCAGGGGATGAGCTCCAAGGCATTAAAAAAGGAATCGTTGAGATTGCGGACATTCTTTTGATTAATAAAAACGATGGTGACCTCAAGCCTTTCTGTGATCAAGCTTTCAATGTTTATACCCAAGCTCTGAAGTTAACTTCCCAAAGACCTCCTCCTCTTCATAAGATCTCATCCAAGGAGGGATATGGGCTGGAAGTCGTCTGGAAAGACTTAAGCACATTAAAAGAAAACGGTTTGCAGAATGGAAAATGGGAAATGAGGCGCCAGAGTCAGGGAAAACTTCTATTTGAGGAAATAGTAAGGGAGGAAGTTTGGAGGCAATTTAAAGCACGATACGGCGAGCAAATGACACATCTAACGTTAGATGCTAATCAATCCGCACTGAAGCGGGCTAAAAAATACGCACATGAATGTTTCGAAGTTTATCAAGGAAAAGTCCGCACTTGAATAGTCTGTTTCTTTTTTCTATATAATAAGTACACCATTTTCTAAAAGAATATTAAGATGAAGCTCTATATTATTGGAACCACCGGATCGGGGAAGACAACTCTTGCGCGCTTGCTTCAAGAAAAACTCAGCTTACCCCATATTGAGCTTGATGATTTATATTGGCTTTCTAACTGGCAACAAAGATCTTCTGAGGAGTTTACTCAAATCGTAAAAGAAGAAACATCCACAAGCAAATGGGTTGCAAGTGGGAACTACAGGCAAATCAAAGAATATATGATGGATCAAGCGGATGTTATAGTGTGGTTGGACTATTCATTCTTCCGTGTATTTTCACAGCTTTTCAAAAGAACGATGAGAAATATCTACACAAAGACTCCCATTTCAGGTGGCAATCAAGAAACACTTTATCTTCAGTTTTTCTCAAGTAAATCTATCCTATGGTGGGCGATCAAAACCCATTTGAGGCGTCGCAGAAACTATACCCAAATGATGACCCAAGGTGCTTATAAACATAAATGGGTACGGATAAGGAATAGGCATGAATGTAAGAGGTTTATTCAGAATATCACAAGACCAAATTTGTAAATATCAATGTATGCGAAGGCTCGTTACTTTTTCTTGATTTTCTCATTTCTTAAGATAAAATTTTTCTCATAAAAACCTCATCCTAATAAGGTTCTGAAGTACTACCAAATTGAATATTGGGGCTATGCAGTTAACTCCCATTAAACTTCGGGCGTCATTCCTGCGAAAGCAGGAATCCAGTGAAAACAATTTATTCCGAAGGAATGTAAATATTGTTGAATAAAATTTTTTATTGTTTATGCAATAAATAGTTACCCTGGATCCCAGCTTTCGCTGGGATGACGCAGCTTGGGTCAAAAAGCGGGAGTTAACTGCATAGCCTCGTTGAATATATTTATGAACAATAGGAAAAGGAAGGATTTCTATGAAGGATATGATGGAATATAAAAACTATTATGGTTCTGTTCATTATAGTGATGAAGACAAGATATTTTATGGAAAACTCGAATTTATTCGCAATCTTATTACCTATGAAGGTATTGATGTAAACTCCATACGCAAAGCCTTTGAGGACGCAGTTGATGATTACTTAGAGACTTGTAAAACTCAAGATGAAATGCCTGAGAAGCCCTTTAAAGGAACCTTCAATGTGCGGGTTTCAAGTGACTTACACCGCAGGGCTGTGTTAACAGCTTCAAAAAGAGAAATAAATTTGAATACAATTGTATCGGAAGCTCTCACATCTTATTTGAAAGACTGTAGATAAGTAATCTCATTGACAACTCCCCCGTTTCTCTTTAACCAATCCCTAGGCCCAGGTGGCGGAATTGGTAGACGCGCTAGATTCAGGTTCTAGTGAGCGAAAGCTTGTGGAAGTTCGAGTCTTCTCCTGGGCACCATTTTGAGTTATACTTATTCGACAGTATTTCAACTGAAAGAAGAAAATGAAAATACATTATCATCGCGGCGATCTCCCCTCGGGGATAGAGTTTGGTCATTCTATTGCTATCGATACGGAAGCCATGGGCCTTTATATTCCCCGTGATCGTTTGACCCTTGTACAACTATCTAATGGAAATGGAGAATGTCACCTCGTTCATTTTCCATTGAACTCATCCTATGAAGCACCTAATTTAAGGGCTGTTTTAACCAACAGAAATATAGAAAAGATATTTCACTTTGCTCGCTTTGATTATGCTATATTGAAGTATTACTTGAAAGTAGAGACAACGCCTATCTTTTGTACAAAGATTGCCTCAAAACTTTCGAGGACGTATACGGACAAGCATGGACTTAAGGATATTTGCAAACAACTGCTAAATGTAGAAATTTCCAAGCAAGAACAAACAAGTGATTGGGGTTCTGAACATTTAACCGAAAAGCAAATGGAATATGCAGCCACAGATGTCCTTTATCTTCATAGACTTAAAGCCATACTCCAAGAGTTGCTTAAGCGTGAAGGACGGGAATCCATAGCAAAAGCATGCTTTGAATTTATACCCGCCAGGTGTGAACTTGATATTCAAGGATGGAATGAGGTTGATATTTTTCAACATTAAGTATAGTAAGTACTTTATTATATTTGAGAATTAGGATTTTAAAATGAAAAACACGGCCCTGAAAGAACAAATAATTTTTGATGACATTCATGAAGCACGTCGTGTCTTACGCATTGAGGCCGAAGCCCTTAAGGATTTGTCAGAAAGTCTGAATGATAACTTCCAAGATGCCCTGGATATCTTACACCAAACTGAAGGACGTGTAATTACAGCAGGCATTGGCAAGAGTGGTCATATTGCGAATAAAATGGCTTCAACCTTTTCATCTCTTGGAACTCCTGCATTTTTCGTACATCCCAGTGAAGCCAGCCACGGCGACCTAGGAATGATTACGCCTCAAGACACTCTCATTATCTTGTCCCTTTCAGGAGGAACAGCAGAGCTTACAGACATCATAAACTATACGAAACGGTTTGATATTCCCTTTATTGCGATTACAAGAAAGGCTGACAGCATTCTTGCAAAGGCAGCCCGTATAACCCTCCTGCTCCCTCCCTTTTCAGAAGCTTGCCCCATGGGACTTGCCCCCACAACATCAACAACTCTCATGCTAGGGTTAGGAGATGCTTTGGCTGTTGCTCTCTTTAAACGAAAAGGATTTTCTGAAGGACATTTTAAAACCTTTCATCCCGGTGGAAAATTAGGGAAAAAGCTTCTTCTGTCCTCTGATATTATGAGGCCTTTGGATGAACTCCCCCTCGTAAGTAAGGGAACACTTATGAGTGACGCTCTTGTGACCATGACTGAGAAAGGGTTTGGATGCATTGGCGTTTTGGATGGGCAATCAAAACTTGCTGGAATTATCACAGATGGTGACTTACGTCGTCATATGACTACCAACCTCTTGAGTCAACGTGTTGAAGATGTAATGACACGACAACCAAAAACGGTCCTTGCCTCTTCTTTCGCTGCAGAAGCGTTGGGGTTGATGAACAAAATGTCAATCACCAATGTATTCGTTATTGAAGAAGAAACCGAGGAACTCGTAGGAATGCTCAGATTGCACGATATCTTACGGGAAGGAATTGCTTAAATGAAAGCTCCTTTAAATAACAATTACAGCGGTTTTGTTCATTTGATGAAGATCCTTCTGCCAGTGGGTATTGTTCTAACCCTTGGTTTTGCCATCGCTTGGCCGTATTTGCACTCGATTGAGAAGAAAGATCCTCTTCTGGTAGATATTTCAAGTCCGGAAATCCAAGAAAATAGGATGATGAAACCGGAATACATATCGACGGATAAGAAGGGTCAACCTTTCAAAGTTGACGCAGAATGGGCCAAGAAGGAAACTGAACAAGTCTCCGACCTTGTTAAACCTCATGGAGTCATTACCCTGGATAAAGGCGAAACACTTGAGCTTAATGCAGATGCAGGAAAATACGATAGTGAAGGAAAAGTCTTAAATCTTGAGGGAGATGTCACGCTAACAAGTTCGGATGGGTACAAAGTCATAACTCAAAGCGCTCAAATGGAAGTTGATAGCAAAACAATCGAAGGTAACAAACATGTGGAAGGCCAGGGCCCTGCAGGAAGCATTATGGGTCAGGATGGCTTTCGGATCGAAGATAAAGGCAATGGACAAAAGATCATCACGTTAAAAGGTCAATCCCGCGTTGTGATAAATAAGGGTGCCACGAAGAAGAAGGAAACGAATGGTTAGTAAGTTCCTCCCCTTCATATTGCTTGCAAGCACCTCTGCCTGTTTTGGACAAATCCTTGATCAACTCTCAAAAGGCAAGGACGATTCGCCCATTATTATTGAAGCTGAAAATGAGGTTGTCTGTGATGAGACAACCAATAAGTGTGTTGCAACAGGACTTGCTAAGGCTCAATCAGGGACATCTATCGTCTATGGAGACGTTCTCACTGTCTATTTTACAAAAGGAAAAGATCGAGAAATCACAGCAATGACGGCTGATGGTAATGTTCGTATGGAAACACCTAATGAAACTGCTTATGGGGACCATGCGCACTATGATGTTGCTCTTGATAGAGTTCGATTGACGGGTGGTGATTTGAAGATCGTAACTCCTAAGGAAACACTGACTGCAAAAGATTCAATCGAATATTGGCATAAAGAGAATAAAGGAATTGCCCGAGGAAATGCAGTGGCCCATTTCCATGATAAAAGCCAATCAGCTCAGGCAGATCTCATGGAAGCCTATTTTGTGCACGCGGACGAAAAAACTGAGGAGGGTAAAGGAAAATTGCAGATTGACCGTATTTTTATGTCGGGTGGGGATCTTAAAATAATAACGCCAAACGAAACACTGACTGCAAAGGATTCAATGGAGTATTACCGGAATGAAAGCAAAGGCATAGCTAAAGGTAATGCTGTTGCACGGTTTAAGGATAAGGATCAAATTGTGCGAGGAGATACACTCACAGCTTTTTTCATCCCAGGCTCTCAAAAGACAAGTGATGGCAAAGTTAAAATGGAACTTGAGAAAGTTGAAGCCCTTGGTAATGTTTTGGCTTCAGGTCCCGATGGTATTGTCACCGGAGATAAAGGCGTGTATTACGATAAAACTGACATTGTCGAAGTCTTTGATAACGTGAAGGTTACACAAGAAGGCAATGTGATTGAAGGAGGATATGCAAAAGCTAACTTGAAGACGAATGTAGCTGAAATGTATACAGATCAACCATCAAATGAGCAGGAATGCCCCAAGAAGCGCATTTCAGGTATCATTATCCCTAAGGATGCAAAGAAGGGTAAGAATGGACAAATCTTCCAAAGTTCGGGTAAAAAAAGAGACAATAAACAAGTTAATGTGCAGTAAAGTAGTAGAATGACAATATTGACCGAAAAAGAGGCCAAAAGTGCCACGGGCCTGAAAGTAGAAAATCTCCGCAAAACATACGCAAGTCGGATGGTTGTTGGGGGTGTAACCCTTCACGTAAAACGAGGAGAAGCTGTGGGACTTCTCGGACCAAATGGCGCTGGAAAAACGACCTGCTTTTCCATCATAACGGGGCTTGTGAAGTCCGATGATGGATCCGTATTCCTTGATGACTTTAATATTACCCAACTGCCTATGTATAGGAGAGCTCGACTTGGCATCGGTTACCTCCCTCAAGAAACATCTATTTTCCGAGGTCTCACCGTTGAAAATAACATCCGAGCCGTTCTGGAAATTGTTGAAAAAGACCATGATGTGATTGAGGAACGACTTGAGCTTTTACTTGATGAGTTTTCCATCAAACATATTCGCAGGTCATCCGCTCTTTCCTTATCAGGTGGAGAAAGGCGTAGAACTGAGATCGCAAGAGCCCTTGCGAGCAATCCTCACTTTATGCTCCTCGATGAACCCCTTGCTGGTATTGACCCCATTGCTGTCGCTGAAATACGAGATCTTATATCCCATCTTAAGGATAAGAATATTGGTGTGCTGATTACGGACCATAACGTAAGAGATACATTAGGAATTGTTGACAGGGCCTATATCATTAACAATGGTCTTGTTCTCAAAGAAGGTAAACCACAAGAGATTGTTGCCGATGCCAACGTTCGTCGTGTTTATCTTGGTGAAGAATTTAAGCTTTAAGGAAAGGGAGGAACCATGCGCTCATCAGTTTACTTTTACCCCACCTTAAAGGAAACCCCGCAGGAAGCTCAAATTGCCTCTCACCGTCTGATGTTGAGGTCGGGCATGATGACACAAGTCACATCCGGAATTTATGCTTGGCTCCCCCTTGGTCTAAAAGTTCTTTCCAAGATTGAACAAATTGTCCGAGAAGAACAGGATCGAGCCGGCAGCCTTGAAGTCTTAATGCCAACGATTCAACCGGCAGAGCTTTGGGTTAAAAGTGGAAGATATCACGACTATGGTAAGGAAATGCTTCGAATGGTAGATCGCCATGAACGTGAAATGCTTTATGGGCCTACGGCTGAGGAAGTCATTACAGACATTTTCGCCCGCTATATCAAAACTTACCGGGATCTTCCCAAACGTCTCTATAATATCCAATGGAAGTTTAGGGATGAGATACGCCCCCGCTTTGGCATCATGCGTGGTCGTGAATTCCTGATGAAGGATAACTATTCCTTTGATTTGACGTTTGAAGGCGCGAAAGCTTCCTATCAAGCCATGCTTGAGGCATATGTACGCACTTTTGCTCGGATGGATCTCACGGCCATTCCTGTCCGTGCAGCCTCAGGTGCCATTGGCGGAAACCTGAGTCATGAGTTTCAAATCCTTGCGGAGACGGGAGAAAGTGAAATCTTCTATGATGAAGGGTATGAAAAACTGGATGTAAATACAGTAACTTTGGATAAGCTTCAACAGCTTTATGCCGCATCAGATGAACTCCATGATCCGAACAATTGCCCCGTTCCAAAGGAGCGCTTGAAAACAGCGCGAGGTATTGAGGTTGGCCATGTGTTTTACTTTGGCACCAAGTATTCCATCCCCTTAGGGGCAACAGTTATGAATCCAGAAGGAAAGCATGTACCTGTTGAGATGGGATCTTATGGGATTGGTGTCTCTCGTTTGGTTGGAGCGATTATAGAGGCTCACCATGACGAAGATGGAATTAAGTGGCCCGAAAGTGTTGCCCCTTTTAAGGTTGGTCTTTTGAATCTTAAAGTGAAGGACAGTGAGGTGACCCAGCTTTGTGAGGATATCTATGGCAAACTTCTAAATGCAAAAGTTGAGGTTCTGTATGATGACCGGGATCTAGGACCTGGGGCGAAGTTTGCCGATATGGATTTGGTTGGACTTCCCTGGCAAATTATTATCGGCCCTCGCAGTGTCGCTTCAGGTCAATGTGAATTAAAGAACCGCCAGACGGGGGAGAAGACAGAGCTTTCCCTTGAGGATGCCGTGAGGAAACTCACATCTTGACCTTTCTCCCATGATCTCACATAGGATAAATGTGAGATGCATTCATGAAGCCTTCTTTATAGTAAGGATACTTTCATTAGTGTTTCAGGGGTCAGGGGTCAGGGGTCAGGGATCTGAAACGTGAAACAGTGAAACACATTTGTGCTGACCACCTTTTCACCATCAATTGAACTATCGTGTCTGCCCCTAAAACAAAAAACTCGCGAGGGGTCCCGCGAGTTTTTGTGTTAAAAATTCTAATGATTATTCTTCATCACGTCCTCTTTTGGAGGATATGTTTTTTTTACGTTCTTTATCGCGAGGTCTATAGTCATCATTACTTTGATCATAATATATATATTCATTCTCTCGAGAACGATGACTCTTCCCATCTGCATAATTACCATCAAGCTCTCTATGTTCATATTTAGAAGTAGTGCGCCTTGAATCATCTTTACTTTCACCCACTCTACTTCTTTTTGAGTCTCCATCATGACAAGAAATTAGTTTACCTTTTCCCGGATTTCCCTCATGATTATCGAAAGGTTCCTTAAGAGGATTACCACTCCTATGTGAAGCATTATCAATTTTTTTCATATCTTCATCCACCTGCTTTTTATGATAACTCGCAGACATATCGTAACGTCTTTGTGCTTCATCACGCTCTTTAGTTGAAAGAGCACATTCTTTTGCTTGTATAAAATACACCATAGCCCCTGAATTGATTTCCTTGGCAGCATAAGCTTTACCAAGCCCCATTAAGGCTTTATATCTTAAGTCATTGCGAGTTAGTTCATCAGCAAGGGATAAAGCATTATAGTAATGTACGAAATAATCGTCCTTTCCATCTTGGGAATTACCCCTACCCATAAGGGCTTGGAACAAAACTTCCTTTGCTTTCAAATTGCTTGGATTCTTCTTAAGAATTTCTCTCACTAAGTCTTCCGCTTGGGAAAATACTTTTTGTTCGCCTTTACCATTTTCATTATAACGAGCATTTCCAAGTCCTATTAGAGCTTTTGCTTTATGGAGCTCAGAAATATCTGTTAATTTTAAAGCTTGTTGGTAATAATCGATTGCTGCTTTCGAATCTTTTTTATAACTGGAATAAATATTTCCAAGGTAAATATAAGACTCTGCATCACTGCCGTCATACGTTAACCCTATTTCTAATAAACGAATCCCTTCACTTACATTTCCATCACGAATTAAGATCTTACCCTTGCAACGATAAACGAGCGCTTTCACTTTATTAGAAGCTTTAGGATTATCTAAAATAGAATTATAAATATTATCTGAGAGCCTTATAGCTCGTTGGTTGTTGAAATCATGACGAAGCTGATTTGCGCGTTTATATAGTACATTGCAGCTTAAAGACTGATTTTTTACTTGAGATTCAATCTCATCCAAGTCATTATTGGAAAAACTTTTACCCCCACTAGCCTGAACAGGAAGACTCGCACCAACTAAAATCGAAAATGCAACGGAAGAAAATAAAATAAATCTTTTATATATCATAACAACACCAAAATAAATAATAACACTTTTTATTACTTAATGACTATTTTCGTTATTGCAAGGGGGTTTTTATATTTTTTTATGACACGTTAGATAATTTGACACTGAGTTCAGATTTGCTAATATCATAAATGTAGACTTCAGGAGGTGTATCTACGGAATGCCCCCCTCTTCCTTTATCCTGTATTTATTATGCTTACTTCTTATCCTTCTTTCCCTAAAGGATATAAAGGATGGAATTATTCCCGATAGTTTATTGATTTGTATTGCTTTTTTAAGCTTCTTTGAGCTTGGTTTTATAAATTACCTCAGCGTTTTAATTTTGGGGATGGTAGGATACTCTCTTTATAAGGTTTATTCAGGAGGGCTTGGTTTTGGAGACGTTAAACTGATGGCCGTTTCAGGATTTTGGATTGATCTGACTCAAATCCCTACTTTTTTATTGATAACAGGATTAGGTGGTGTGATGATTGGCTTATTATGGAAAACTATGAGTAAGGGAAAGAAATTTCCTTTAGGGCCCGCTCTTGCACTTGCGCTAGGATCTTGTATTCTAAGCGGGTATGGACTTGCACATGGAGATACTCAAATGACGACCCCTTTTAATGGACCCACCCTTCTCCCCTCATCAGGCGGAAAGCCGATCTCAATTGTCGTTTTTATTCATGGGTACGGATCGGATGGCCATGATTTGATTGAGCTTGGAAAAACCTGGGCTTCTCTTCTTCCTGACACACTATTTGTGGCCCCTCACGGCCCTAAAATCTCTGAAGCCAATCCCGATGGAAAAGAGTGGTTTGGCCTGCGTGATTGGGATCCTCAACGGATTATCAAAGAAGTGCAATTACTGACACCCTCATTCAACAGATATTTGGATGATTTGTTAAAAACCCATGACCTAGCCCCTAACAAGCTCGCTCTCGTTGGATTTTCTCAAGGAGCTATGCTGGCACTTCACATAGGACTCCACCGTCCACAATGCGCAGGCGTCGTGGCTTATTCAGGTGCATTCTTATTTGACCCCGGAGAGCTTATGGTTGCAAGACCCCCGATTCTTCTTGTTCATGGAACGGAAGATCAAGTGGTCCCCGTTAATTTTTCCCAACATGCTGAACAACATTTGAAAGCCCTGAATGTTCCCACAACCTATTCTGAACTTTCAGGACTTCAGCATGGGATTGATGGCCGCGCCCTCGGTCTCGGTGGGGCTTTCTTAAAAGAGCATTTGTATGGGAAATAACTGTCGTTACAATGACAACAAAAGCTTAATAATCTAGTAACTACTCTTGAGTTATCTTCATGTAAGTTTTGGCATAGGCAGACTTGTCGAACCTGACAAAACAGGTTAATAAGTTACGAATAATAAAAATGAGGGAATATCATGATTAAGCCTAAGATATCACTTGTTGGTGCTGGACAAATCGGAGGAACGCTTGCTTATCTGATTGGTCTTAAAGAACTGGGAGATGTGACCCTTATTGATATCATGGAAGGTATCCCTCAAGGAAAAGCTCTCGATATCGCTGAAGCCTCACCTGTTGAAGCCTATAATAATAGATACAAAGGTTCCAATGATTTCAAGGATCTTGAAGGGTCAGATCTGGTTATTGTGACCGCTGGTATTCCTCGAAAACCAGGCATGAGCAGGGATGATCTTTTAGGCATCAATTCAAAAGTTATTCGTGATGTTGGGGCTGGTATTAAGAAACACTGCCCTCAAGCCTTTGTTATCGTAATTACAAACCCGCTTGATGTGATGGTGTGGGTCATGCGCGAAGCCACTGGCCTTCCTCACACCCGCGTTGTGGGAATGGCTGGGGTTCTCGACAGCTCTCGTTTCCGTTATTTTCTATCTCAAGAGTTTAACGTCTCCGTTGAAGAAATTTATGCGTCCGTCCTCGGCGGTCATGGGGATAGTATGGTGCCCCTCATTCGTTATTCAACGGTAGCTGGCATTCCTTTGCCTGACCTCATTAAAATGGGGTGGACAACAAAAGAACGTATTGACGCCATTGTTGAGCGAACCCGTCAAGGCGGAGGAGAAATCGTTAACCTTCTTAAAACAGGTTCTGCCTTCTATGCCCCCGCATCCTCTGCAATTGCCATGGCTGAATCTTACTTAAAGGATCAGAAGCGCATCTTCCCGTGTGCGGCTAATCTGAATGGAGAATATGGCATCAAAGATCTCTATGTTGGCGTTCCTGTTGTCATTGGAGAAAAAGGTGTTGAGCGGATTATTGAAATCGACCTTAACGCAGAAGAAAGAGCCATGTTTGACAAGTCCGCAAATGCTGTTCGTGAACTCATTCAAGCCGTTCAATCTCTTGATCAAAAGACAGGGGTTGCCTGATGAACATTCATGAATATCAAGCAAAAGCCCTCCTCAGTAAATATGGCGTTGCCGTCCTTCCGGGAGGTGTTGCTTTTACACCAGGTGAAGCAAAGGAAAAAGCAGAACTCTTAGACGGCCCCGTTTATGTTGTGAAAGCGCAAATCCACGCAGGTGGCCGCGGTAAAGGGGGCGGTGTCAAAATTGCTAAGTCTGTGGCAGAAGTGAACTCTTTGTCACAACAGATACTCGGCATGACGTTAATTACACCTCAAACTGGACCACAAGGAAAGCTTGTCAAAAAGGTTTATATTGAGCAAGGATGCAATATTGATCATGAGTATTATTTTTCTCTGCTGATTGATCGAGCAACATCTCGTCTGACGTTTCTCGCCTCAACCGAAGGAGGAATGGATATAGAAGAAGTCGCCCACTCCCATCCAGATAAAATCATCAGAGTGACCGTTGACCCCGCGACCGGATATCAAGCCTTTCATGGGCGCGAGCTTGCCTTTGGGTTGGGTCTCGTTGGTGATCAAATAAAGGAACTGTCAAAGTTTGCAAAAGCACTTTATGACGCTTTCATGGGGCTTGACGCAAGTCTGATTGAGATCAACCCACTTGTTAGCACGAAAGAAGGAAAGATCATCGCTTTAGACGCCAAGATGGGATTTGATGACAATGCCCTCTATCGTCATCCTGATGTTGATACCTTACGCGATCTGGACGAAGAAGATCCCGTTGAAAGAGAAGCGGCACAAACAGGGCTTTCCTATATTAAGCTCGACGGCAACATTGGCTGTATGGTGAATGGTGCGGGACTCGCAATGGCAACTATGGATATCATTAAATATTATGGCGGAAGCCCGGCTAATTTCCTTGATGTGGGAGGGGGGGCCACCCGTGAACGGGTGACGGAAGCCTTTAAAATTATTCTTTCTGATCATAATGTTAAGGGCGTTCTCGTGAATATCTTCGGTGGGATTATGCGCTGTGATATCATTGCCGAGGGCATTGTCGCCGCCGTTAAGGAAATTGATTTGAAAGTCCCTGTTGTTGTGCGTCTTGAAGGAACAAACGTTGGCCTCGGAAAAGAAATTCTTGCAAAATCTGGCCTTCAGATCATCCCTCAAGATGATTTTTCTGAAGCCGCTGAACGCATCGTTAAAGAAGTAAAGGGAGGCAAATAATGTCCGTACTTGTGAATGCTTCCACAAAAGTTATTTGTCAGGGCTTTACCGGATCCCAAGGAACGTTTCACTCGGAACAAGCCATTGAATATGGAACGAAAATGGTGGGGGGTGTCACTCCAGGTAAAGGTGGAACCCAGCACTTAGATCTTCCCGTCTTTGATACGGTTCAAGAAGCGGTTACCAAAACGGGAGCCACAGCTTCAGTTATCTACGTTCCCGCTCCCTTTGCAGCGGATGCCATCTTGGAGGCCATTGAAGCCAAACTTGCCCTTGTGATCTGCATCACGGAAGGCATTCCGATCCTTGATATGATGCGTGTAAAACGGGCTTTATCTGGCTCAAGCACTCGCCTTATAGGACCTAACTGCCCCGGCGTCATTACGCCAGATGAATGCAAAATCGGTATTATGCCAGGCTTTATTCACCGAAAAGGACGGGTTGGTGTTGTCTCGCGTTCAGGAACGTTAACGTATGAAGCCGTTGCCCAAACGACGGCCGTTGGACTCGGGCAATCCACATGCATTGGCATTGGTGGTGATCCTATTGCTGGCACAAGCTTTATCGATTGTCTTGAACTCTTTCACAATGATCCTGATACGGACTCCATTGTTATGATCGGAGAAATTGGGGGAACTGCTGAGGAAGAGGCCGCAAAGTTCATCAAATCTCTAAAGAACCCAAAGCCTATAGTCAGCTTTATCGCTGGTATGACGGCTCCTCCGGGTCGTAGAATGGGTCACGCAGGTGCAGTTATTTCAGGTTCCCAAGGTGGGGCTCAAGATAAAATAGAAACCCTGAGAAGTGCTGGCGTCGTGGTTGCAGAATCACCAGCAAAGATTGGAGAAACATTGCATGACGTTCTCAAAAATCGTACCTCAACAAAAACAGCTAAAGGATAAGACAGTGTCAATCACACATTCGCAGTGGACAGATGAATCACGTTCTTTTCTGACTGGCGACAATGCTCTCTATGTTGCCCAACTTTATTCGTCTTATTTGTCTGACCCCGCATCGATTAGTCAGGATTGGCAACAGTATTTTTCATCCCTCGGGGATGGGGAGATGGCTATTCTCCAAGAGATTTTAGGCCCAACCTGGGCAGAAAGGGACGTCCCTCATTCTATCCCACAAAGGGCGGAATCTCTTCCTAATGAAACCTCTCCTGATGCTGTGAAAGATGCGATCTTAGACTCAATTCGAGCCATTATGCTCATCCGAGCTTATCGCGCTCGAGGTCACATGATCGCCAAGCTTGATCCACTTAACCTAACCCATAATGAATACTTGGCCGAGCTTGATCCTAAAACCTATGGTTTTACGGAAGCTGATTATGATCGTCCGATCTTTATCTATGATGTTTTGGGTCTGACTTATGCGACATTACGCCTGATCCTTGCTCGTCTCCGTCAAGCCTATTGTGGAACTATCGGTGTTGAATTTTTGCACATTCAAGATCCTGAAAAGAAACTCTGGCTTCAAAAGCGTATAGAAGGCGAAGGAGAAAGAGGGATAGGAGAGCCCATAAAGGATATCAAGTGGAAAACCCGCATCCTTTCTGAATTGACCCGAGCCGAAGTGTTTGAGCAGTTTCTTCACACAAAGTATCCTGCAGCCAAAAGATTCGGTCTTGATGGCGCTGAAAGCCTCATTCCTGGACTGGAGGAAATGCTTCAAACATCAGCTGCCCTGGGTGTCAAAGAGGTTGTCCTGGGAATGGCTCATCGAGGTCGTATCAATGTCTTAGCGAATACCCTTAATAAACCCTATCTATCGATCTTTTCTGAGTTTCAAGGGCAAAGCCCTCTTCCCAATCAAGTTCAAGGTTCAGGAGATGTGAAATATCACCAAGGAACATCAACGGACCGTGAATTTGATGGACGAAAAATGCATCTTTCCTTAACAGCCAATCCTTCTCATTTGGAAGCCGTTGATCCGATTGTTGTGGGGAAAGTCCGGGCAAAACAAATGCAATATAATGATGAGGACAGGAAACTCGTTATGGGTCTTCTTCTTCATGGAGATGCAGCTTTTGCAGGTCAAGGAATTGTGGCAGAAACCTTTATGCTCTCTCAACTTCATGGATACCAAACGGGAGGCACGTATCATATTGTCATTAATAACCAAATTGGGTTTACAACAAGCCCAGCGTTTGCAAGATCCTCCGCTCAAAGTACTGATCTTGCTATGGTTGTCCAAGCTCCCATTTTCCATGTGAATGGGGATGATCCTGAAGCCGTTGTCAAAGTGATGCGACTTGCCGCTGAATATCGTCATATCTTTAACTCAGATGTTGTTGTAGACCTTGTCTGCTACAGGCGATATGGACATAACGAAGTTGATGAACCGATGTTTACCCAGCCAGTGATGTACAGAACAATTGGTGCTCATGAAACAATAAGGGAAATTTATACACATAAGCTTATTGATGAAGGTTCTATAACGGAAGATGAAGCGTCATCCATTCGCAAATCTATCAATAAGGAATTACAAGATAATTTTACAGCAACAGCATCTTTCAAACCTGAAAAAGCTGATTGGCTCGAAGGAAAATGGCAAGGGTTCTCAGCAAAAAGCGAAAATGAAAATCACACCAATACGGGTGTCTCCCGACAAGATCTTTTGAAAGTAGGTAAAGCACTCAGTGAAGTTCCCAAAGACTTTCATCTTCATTCGAAACTTAAGAAATTTCTTTCAAACCGAAAAGAGATGGTTGAAGGCAAAATGCCCATTGATTGGTCCACAGGGGAAGCCCTGGCTTATGGTTCTTTGGTCCTTGAAGGGCATATGGTGCGCCTAAGCGGTCAAGATAGCGGTCGAGGAACATTTAGCCAACGTCATGCTGTCCTCCGTGATCAGGAAACAGATAAAAGGTATATCTCACTGAAATATGTTTCTCCTGACCAAGCTCCTTTTGAAGTATGGGATAGCCCTCTTGCGGAAGCTTCTGTCCTTGGTTTTGAAATTGGGTTTAGCCTAGCTGAGCCTCGTGCTCTTGTGCTTTGGGAAGCTCAATTTGGCGATTTCGCGAATGGCGCACAAGTGATGGTTGATCAATTCATCTCTTCAGGAGAAACCAAGTGGCTTCGTATGTGCGGCGTTTGCATGCTTCTCCCCCATGGATATGAAGGTCAAGGACCTGAGCATTCCTCAGCACGTTTTGAAAGATATTTGCAACTTTGCGCTGAAGACAACATGCAAGTTGTCTACTGTTCCACACCTGCTAACTTCTTTCATGTCTTAAGACGACAGGTACATCGGAATTTCAGAAAACCCCTCATTGCCATGACGCCTAAGTCCTTACTGCGTCACAAACTGGCCGTATCGACAATTGAAGATTTTGAAACATCAACCCATTTTCAGGAAGTCATACCTGATACACTGAAACCCTCAGAAGATATTTCACGTATCATTTTGTGTTCAGGTAAAGTTTATTACGATCTGCTGGAAAAAAGAACGGAAGAAAAGATTAAGAATGTAGCTCTTATCCGACTTGAACAGTTCTATCCTTTTCCCCATGAACACTTGATGGAAGTCTTAAAACCCTACAAAAATGCAGAACTGATTTGGTGCCAAGAAGAGCCCATGAATATGGGAGGGTGGACTTTCCTTGATCGCAAGTTAGAAGGTGTGCTAAGTGAAATAGGAATAAAAGCGAAAAGACCAAATTATGTTGGACGTCCAGAGGCAGCGTCACCAGCAACCGGGCTTCTCAGCCGTCATGAATTTGAGCAAAATCTGCTTGTTAGTCAAGCTCTTAACCTTGTGAAGTGAGATAAAAATATGAATAATACAACTTCAAGAGATGTCATTGTCCCCACTATGGGAGAGTCCATTACAGAGGCAACTATAGCCAAATGGTTAAAAAATAAAGGGGATGCAGTAGCACTGGATGAACCCCTTGTTGAGCTCGAGACAGACAAAGTGACTCTTGAAGTGAGTGCACCAGCTGCTGGCATACTCGCCGAAGTCCTTGTAAAAGAAGGGGACACCGTTGAAGTGGGAGCCATCATTGGACGTGTGACTCAAGGTGAATCACCTCCTCCTAAAAAGGAAGAGCCAAAGAAGGAAGAAGTCCAAGTAAAACCGGCGGTTGTTGAAACACCAAAAGTAACAGAAGCAATTCCTTTATCACCCGCAGTTAGGAAGTTGGCTACGGAAAATCAGATCACACCTGAAAAAGTTCAAGGAACAGGGAAGGACGGTCGGATCACGAAAGGTGATGTGCTTACTTATATTGCAGAGCCTCAAAAAACTGAGGCTCGAGTTGAGAGAGTGAGAATGAGCCGCCTCCGTCAAAGAATCGCTGAAAGGCTGAAAGAAGCTCAAAATACAGCAGCCATACTCACAACTTTTAATGAAGCAGATATGACCAACATTATGGATCTCAGGTCTCAGCTTAAGGATTCTTTTGAGAAACGTCACGGCGTTAAGCTGGGCTTTATGTCCTTTTTTGTAAAGGCTTGTATCGTCGCTCTCAAGGAAATTCCTGCCGTAAATGCTGAAATTGATGGAGATGAACTCGTTTATAAAAACTACTATGACATTGGTGTCGCGGTTGGAACTCCTCAAGGGCTTGTTGTTCCAGTTGTGAGAGATGCTGACAAAAAATCATTCTCAGACATTGAAAAGGATGTTGCAAACCTTGGTCAAAAGGCAAGAGACGGTAAACTCTCGATGGATGATCTCACAGGAGGAACCTTTACCATATCGAATGGAGGAATCTATGGATCCCTCATGTCCACACCTATTCTGAACCCACCCCAGTCAGGTATTTTAGGAATGCATAAAATTCAAGAAAGACCTGTTGCTGTTGGGGGGCAGGTTGTTATTAGACCAATGATGTACCTTGCCTTGTCCTATGACCATCGGATCATTGATGGAAAGGAAGCCGTGACATTTCTTGTACGCGTAAAGGAATGCCTCGAAAATCCAGAACGTATTCTTTTAGGTATGTAACATGGCAGAAAAGTCAGTCGATCTCATTGTTATAGGCGCTGGCCCCGGGGGATATGTTGCTGCGATTCGCGCGGCACAACTGGGGATGACTGTTGCCTGTGTTGAGAAAGGACCCACCCTTGGGGGGACCTGCTTGAATATTGGCTGTATACCGTCAAAAGCCTTGCTCGAGTCTTCCCATAAATATGTCGAGGCAAGCCATTGGCAAGATTTCGGGATTAATGTGGGGAAGATTTCCCTTGATCTTCAGAAGATGATGGAGCGCAAGTCCAAAGTGGTGGAGCAACTCACTCACGGTGTTGATTTCCTCTTTAAGAAAAATAAGATTACACGCCTTACTGGGCTTGCAACCATCCTTTCTCCTACTGAGGTGAGGGTTGAAAAGGATGTTTGGAAGACGAAACGGATATTGATTGCGACAGGATCCGACAGCGCCTCTCTTCCCGGTATCAACATTGATGAGAAGAAGGTTGTCTCTTCAACAGGCGCCCTTTCACTTAGCAAAGTTCCTGAAAGGATGGTCGTTGTTGGGGGTGGATACATTGGCCTTGAGATGGGATCCGTCTGGCAACGTTTGGGCTCTAAAGTAACGGTTGTTGAGTTCATGGATCGTATTGTTCCTGCGATGGATCTTGAAACAGGAAAAGCCCTGCAAAAAGCTCTTGCAAAACAAGGGATTGAATTTAAGCTTTCGACGAAAGTTAAAAGCATTAAAGAGCAAAAAAATGGGCTTGCTGTTGACGTTGAATCTGAAATCATTGAAACAGATGTGGTGCTGATTTCAACAGGACGTAAGCCATACACTGAAGGCCTTGGTCTTGATAAGGTTGGCGTTGAAGTTGATCAAAGAGGATTCATAAAAGTTAATCAGCATTTTGAGACATCTGTCAAAGGCATCTATGCGATTGGAGATGTTATCCCTGGACCCATGCTTGCTCATAAGGCTGAAGAAGAAGGCATTGCGGCTGTTGAACTTATGGCGGGACAAGCAGGGCACGTGAACTATGGAGCCATTCCAGCGGTGGTGTATACAAATCCTGAGGTCGCAACCGTAGGAAAGACTGAGGAAGAACTCAAGGGAGAAGGCCGGAACTATAAGGTTGGCAAGTTTCCTTTCCAAGCCAACGCCCGCGCAAAAGCGATGGGAGAGACGGAAGGTTTTGTGAAGATATTAGCTGATGCCACGACAGACCAGGTTTTGGGCGCTCACATCATTGGCCCTGATGCTGGAACCCTGATTGCAGAAGTCACATTAGGGATGGAGTTCTCAGCCTCCTCAGAAGATATCGCCAGGACCTGCCACGCCCACCCCACACTCAATGAAACCGTAAAGGAAGCCGCCTTAGCTGTTGAGGATAGGGCGATACACGTTTAGCTCAACCAACCGGCGTCATCCTCGAACCCTACCGACCGGCGCAGCCACCTAGGAGGGTATCGGGGACCCAGGACACCAATTCATTGCGTAAGCAATGTAATGATTCCTACTTTTCTTCGAAAAGATTTGTTTGCCCTGGATCCCCGCTTTCGCGAGGATGACGCCCGTTGATTTAACAATAACGCATTTGGACTCAACCCACAGATTCAACCCTTCGAGGACCCACGGCCAATACCTCATCCCGAAGGGATAAAAAAACTAATTACTTTCGTATACTAATAACCTTCACATCATATTTTAATTTCGTCCAAATTTTATCAGCGGTAAGTATAGGAAGCCTACGTTCATTGCCTAAAGCTAAACAAGCTCTATCCCCCAACGATAATCCAAGTGACTTTGTCAGTAATCTTAATCTACCTGCTTCATAGGCTTGCTTTGCAGTAAAGGGGACAATAACAGGAATAAGTTCATTGAGGATTTCTTGGCATTCATCATAGGGAAATCCAACTGAGGTTAATACAGCCGTACATTCAGACACATTGACCGTAGACATCACTGACATATGCAGATGCTTTTCGACTTCTTCACTGCCTTCTTCTTTATTGATTAACGCCAAAAGCGCTGAAGCATCTAACACATAATTAGTCATTTTCCTCTCTTCTCATTTCGAATAGAACGTCGGTTAATTTAACTTTGGACTTATTGTATTTTTGAGCAAGAAACTGGGCTTGTTTAACAGCAACGCCCAAAGATAGAACATGTAGTTCATTCCCTTCAACTTTTAAAAGAAGTTCATCTCCAACTGAAAAGTGAAGTTGCTTCCGGATTTTTGAGGGTATAATAAGCCTGCCACCTTCCTTTAATTGAGCTCTAAATTCAAACATGGCATAATATCCTTTTTGGTTTATTTTATATTATAGCCATTTTTATAAAAAATGTCAAAATTTTAGAAAATGACTTCCTTAAGACTTAGGATCTCACTAAACCCATTAAAAACTTCAACCCATAGGTGACGCTCAAGACAAAGGAGAGGCTAGCCAGCCAAAGTCCAATAAACCAAATCCAGGGTTTTAATTTCTCATTATTCGTAGAAATGCGCTTCACTCGCTTTACCTCGAAATACATAATAGGAATATCCCGTATAACCAAGAACAACGGGTAAGAAAACAACAACTCCAACAAGCATGAGAGAGAGTGATTTAGGGTCGGCAGCGGCGTCCCATAATGAAACAGAATAGGGCACAACCCAAGGCCAAAGGCTAATAACAAGCCCAAGATAACCTAACGAAAAGAGAAAAATTGAGAGAAGGAAAGGTGCATATTCATGTCTTTCAACAAGACTCTTATAGAGACGAATAAATCCTAATGCAGTGAGAATGGGAATAGGTAAGAGATAATACAGATTTGGTAGATCAAACCATCTTGTAAAAATCGAGTTATTTAAGAAAGGCACCCATAAACTCACAAGTCCCATAAATAAAGCCACATAAAGGAGAACGTAGAAGGCCGCTTGCCTAGCCCAAGTTTGGGTCTCTCCTTCCGTTTTCATAATCGTCCATGTCGCACCGAGCAGGGCATATCCGAAAACAACAGCAACACCAGACATAATTGAAAAGGGTGTTAGCCAGTCGAAACTTGAGCCTGCAAAGGTTCTGCCACTCATCTTCACCCCTTCAACAAATGACCCCAGAATCATCCCTTGAAAAAGACCTGCAAATAGGGATCCGAAATGGAAGGAATACCCCCAGAACTGATGCATCCCACCTTTTGCCTTAAAGCGAAATTCAAAGGCAACACCTCGAAAAACGAGAGCAAGAAGCATGAGAATAAGAGGTATATAAAAAGCAGGAAATAGGATGGCATAAGCAAGGGGAAATGAAGCCAGCAACCCCCCTCCTCCCAGCACAAGCCAAGTCTCATTCCCGTCCCAAAAAGGAGCCACCGAATTCATCATTTTATTCCTGCAATCAGCCGTTGGCGCAAAGGGAAAGAGAATACCAACCCCTAAATCAAAGCCATCAAGTAATACATAAAGAAATATTCCTGTTGCAATAATACCGCCCCATATCAGCGGAAGGTCTAGAAAGGGAGAGAAATCAAACATGATTGTTTCCTTCTATTGCAATGATAGAGGCTGGAACTTTAAGACCGTGCGAGCCATAGGTATCTTGTTCATCTGCTTTTGTGATACCTGCTTTTATTAATGCTGCGATATAATAAATACCGGCTCCAAATACAAACATATAAATAACAAAAAAACCAAGGAGAGAAAGGAAAACATACTGACCCAAAACAGGTGATACGGATTCAATTGTCTTTAAATGGCCGTACACAAGATAAGGTTGCCTTCCAACTTCTGTCACAAACCAGCCACATAAAATGGCAATAAATCCTGATGGTGCCATGAGAACGCACCACCTTTGAAACCACATCCTGTCAAAGAGCACTCCTCGCAGATAAAGAATAAGTGCAAAGATCCCCGTTAAAATCATGAGAAGCCCAATCCCAACCATAATTCTAAAACCCCAAAAGGGTATGGCAACAGGAGGTCTCTCATCCTTAGGCCAAGCTTTGAGACCCTTCACTTCTCCTTGCACGTCATGGGTGAGAATCAGACTCGCGAGTTTAGGGACAGTCACTGCATACTTTGTGGTTTCACTTGAGTCATCAGGCCATCCAAAAAGAACAAGAGGTGCCCCCTTCTCCGTCTCCCAAAGACCCTCAATGGCCGACACTTTAGCAGGTTGATATTCAAGTGTATTCAACCCATGTTGATCCCCAAAGAAAAGCTGGAGGGGAGCTACAAAGAGAGCCATGATCATCGCCATCCCAAACATGATGCGCGCATGGGGTACGTGACGTTTCTTAAGTAGATACCAGGCCCCTACCCCTCCCACAAAGAAGGCAGTCGTAAGATAAGCCGCTGTGACCATATGTATGAGTCGATAAGGGAAAGATGGATTGAAAATAATCTCCAACCAATTAACAGGGTGATAGATCCCAGATGCATTAATTTCAAAACCCGTAGGTGTTTGCATCCAACTATTTGCTGACAGGATCCAAAAAGCAGAGAGAACAGTTCCGACAGCAACGGCACAAGTTGACACAAAATGCATAGTTTTTGTGACGCGGCCCCAGCCAAAAAGCATAATGCCTAAAAATGACGCTTCTAGAAAGAAAGCGGTAAGGACTTCAAAAGCAAGAAGGGGTCCCAGAACATTTCCTGTCTTATCAGAGAAACTCGACCAGTTGGTTCCAAATTCATAGGACATCACAACACCCGAAACAACTCCCATACCAAATGTCACCGCAAAGATTTTGACCCAAACTTTATAAATATCTCTATAGAGCTCATTACTTGTTTTAAGCCAAAGCCCCTCTACAACGGCAAGCCAACTGGCAAGACCAATGGTTAAAGAGGGAAAGATGATATGAACACTGATCGTAAAAGCAAACTGAATACGTGAAAGAAGGACTGGATCAAATTCCATTTTTATTCTTATCTTTAGGTTTCAGAAGGTAATATATCATACTTTATGAGACCCGAAAAGACTAGCTATTCTATATCTAACCCATCCGGTTTCGTCACATTCCAGCAGTTAGTGTGGAACATTAACGTCTTATTAAGATATAACAAATTAGGATACAGGTTCCAGAAACTAAATAGGGAAACTTAAAATGATGAAAAAACTTTTATTTAAAATGACATTCACTGCATTTATCCTTTGTTTACCTACAGGCAAAGGAATTGCAGTACCTTGTTCGTTAAATTCAACTCAAAATGACTGTGTAGCTAAAGGTTGTACATGGCATCCAGCTACTAATGTTGCACATTGCCATACTGATGTTATGGGTGTAAGTGCCAATAGAAAGCGTGATATTTGTATTGGTTATAACAAAGAAGATTGTTTGAAAGGTAAGGATTGTGTATGGGGTCCAGTTCAAGAAGCCTATTGTTATGAAAATTGAAAATTTAAGGAGTAGAGCCCTTCAATGGCTCTACTCTTTTTTCTCTTTTATTTATTGAACTTTATTCAAAATCCGATCTGAAATCATCTCCACTACAACTTATAACTATTTGCTGACAGGATCCAAAAAGCAGAGATAACAGTTCCGACAGCAACGGCACAAGTTGACACAAAATGCATAGTTTTTGTGACGCGGCCCCAGCCAAAAAGCATAATGCCTAAAAATGACGCTTCTAGAAAGAAAGCGGTAAGGACTTCAAAAGCAAGAAGGGGTCCCAGAACATTTCCTGTCTTATCAGAGAAACTCGACCAGTTGGTTCCAAATTCATAGGACATCACAACACCCGAAACAACTCCCATACCAAATGTCACCGCAAAGATTTTGACCCAAACTTTATAAATATCTCTATAGAGCTCATTACTTGTTTTAAGCCAAAGCCCCTCTACAACGGCAAGCCAACTGGCAAGACCAATGGTTAAAGAGGGAAAGATGATATGAACACTAATTGTAAAAGCAAACTGAATTCGTGAGAGAAGGACTGAATCAAATTCAATTTTTTATTCTTATCTTTAGGTTTCAGAAGGTAATCTATCATACTTTATGAGACCCGAAAAGACTTGTAACTCAAACATCTACACGCTACTCGCAATGACGAATAAAATAAATTAATATTATTTTAATATAAAATTGATATAATCCATTTTATTATAGAAATAAAAATTTCTATCCATTCATTTAAAGGGGAGAAAAAAATGACTCAAATTAGAGAAATTATGACAAAGCAATCTACGTACATCAATCCAACTACAACGCTCCAAGAAGCAGCAAAAATTATGAAGAATAAGGATATTGGGTTTCTTCCCGTAGCTGATAATGATCACATCGTTGGTGTCATCACAGATCGTGACATCGTGACAAGATCTCTTACTCAAGGGACCGCGTTAACAGGAACAACCGTTCAAGAGGCAATGACAAAGAAGTGTCTCTATTGCTATGAAAATGATACAGTTGAGCAAGTCTCAGAAAACATGGCAAAGAACCAAGTTCGTCGCTTACCTGTGATGAATTCTTCTAAAAGATTGGTTGGCATTATTTCCCTTGGAGATATTGCGACCCATGGAAATAAGCAAGCTGCAGGGCAAGCTTTAACCTCTATTTCGAAACATACACATTAATCTCATTCCCTCTCAGAAAGTGAATTTCTGGGAGGGATTTTCTAGTCTCATGTTTCGTAATAGAAAAGATGCAGGAAAAAAACTTGCTCAAGCTCTAAAAAAGTATACGCACTTGAATCCTATTGTGCTTGCTCTTCCGCGAGGTGGCGTTCCCATAGGATATGAAATTGCGAGAGAATTGAATGCCCCTCTTGAAGTTCTTATCGTTAGGAAAATTGGAGCTCCTTGGAATCCTGAATTTGGTGTGGGAGCAATTGCAGAAGGCGTACAATTTCTTGATGAAGAGACCCTAACAGAAACCGCCTTAAAACCATCGGATTTAAAAGCCCTCATAGAGAGAGAAACTATAGAGTTAAAGAGACGAAATCACCTCTATCGAGGAGATCATAAATTCCCAAACCTTGAGGGTCGAGTTGTCGTTCTTGTTGATGATGGGATAGCAACGGGTGCTTCTACTCAAACAGCTCTACAAGCCCTAAGCAAAATGAATCCATCCCAGGTGATTCTGGCTATTCCCGTCGCCGCAAAGGAGTCTCTCAACAAGATCAGAAAGCAAGTGGATGTGATCATCTGTCTTGAGGTTCCAGAGCACTTTTATGCTGTTGGGGCCTTTTACCATGATTTCCCACAAGTTTCTGACAAGGAAGTTATTGAATTGCTTAAGAGATAAGCTCTTGCGGATTAAAACAAATAAGATTAATACTCTCCTATGTTGAACAATTGGAGAGAAAGATGACATTAGTTCGCACCCTCTGGGCAATGATGGGGCTTCTTGTATTTGCTGGCTTTATCGCTCTTTCTATGTGGGGCATTCCAGCACCTTCCATTCGAATCGAAAAAACAATACCCAATGAAAAACTTCCCCAATAAGTTAGCTGCTCTGGGGGTTATATCTTTCACCCTCAGCTCCACCTTATACGCTGAACCCATACGACTTCTCCCGAAAACAATTGAGACTCCAAAGGCTCCAGTAACTCAGACCCTGTCTGGTCTGTGGGAGGGAACACCACCCACAACCCTAGAAACCTATCTTTCGAAGATCCCCGTACACTTGACGTCTCCAACGTTGCGCAAATTGAGGATCACTCTCTTAAAACCTCTTCTTAACAATGCTGCATTGGAAAAAGACCTAATAACTTTATTCATGAAGATCGGTCTTTTGACAGAAGCAAAGGATCTCTTATCCGAGTCAAAAAGTCCTGAGAAGGATTCTCTCCTTTTAGATATTCTCTGGCTTGAAGGCGAGCCTAAGAAAGCCTGTGAGAAAATAACCAACCTTATGCGCAGTGGATCAAATCTTGATTGGAAAAAACAGAATATCTATTGTCTCTCCATTAATGGTGAAGAAGAACGAGCAAAAATTGCCCTGGAGCTATTAAAGGAATCCAAGGCTGAAAATATAGAAGTCTTGAACGCTCTCTTTGATAAATCACTCAAACTTCCTTTGACCCCAACCTCTCCTTTCCTCCTCACCGTATGGACAAAGGTCGGAACTGAAATCAGTGAAAAGGATTTAAAGACTCTGACTCCCTCACAAATCATGCTACTGGCAAGATCGGCGACATTGCCCCCTAAAACACATCTCAGTGCGATTTTAAGAGCTGCTGAAGAGGGCTATCCCATGGACAAGCAGATTGATGACCTACCAAAAGAAGATGCATCTCGTGAGGTCCTATTGCAATTGCGGGAAGCTTTCAAATCACCCAAAGCAGAGACTTTAATTCCCCTCCTTCAAAAGGCCGAAGACATCTATAGCTTTGAAGCTTTAGCAGAGATTCTCAAGCCTAAACTTGATCCCTCTCAAGAATACCTCCCCTTGGCTCCCTTTATGATTCGCGCTTCTTTGTTCAGGGGAGATATAAGCCTCGCCCAAAAATGGGGAACGTTTTTGATGCAGGAAAGTCCTAAGGAATATTTAAAATTCAGCCCACTCCTTTTTCTTGCAATCCCTGAGTCAAAGTGGAGAGACTCTGGGGAAAATTCACCTCTCTTAAAAGAAATTCTTGTTGCTCTAAGTGAAGCACCGGAAACAAAACCAATCAATGCACCTTACTCAGATCAATTATCCACAGCTGTAAAAGGTAAGCGAAAAGGCGAAGTTCTTTTGTTTACTCTTTTAATTATTGGAGAAACCCCGCTCAAAGAAATGCCTTCTGATATATTTATCTCTTTACTCTCCAATCTTCAAAAGGCTGGTCTTTCTGAAGAAGCTAAAGCCCTTGCCCTGGAGTATCTATTGGTTAAGAGTTTTTAGCGAATTTTTCCAATGGGTGCTTCAAGAACTTGTGGCTCATAAAACAGAGCAACAACCTTTTTAAACGGACTTAAAATACCCAAGAAAGTGTCCATTTTTGAGAAGGTCTCTTTTTCATGGCTATAATAAGACTTTAGAAACTTTTCAAAGAATGATTGGTATTTTGGATATATGTGAACACTTGCGTCTTGCGCGAGGCCCGCTTCTTTCTTTGCCAAATGAAGTGCAAACTGTAGACCTCCCAACTGATCCACAAGACCTAAAGCCATGGCTTGCTCACCAGTCCAAACCCGTCCTCGAGCCACTTTTTCCACTTGTTCAGGTGTCATATTCCTATGCTTTGCAACTCTTGTTGTAAATCCTTCATAAATTTTATCCAGGTATTGGTTAACTTTCATCCATTGAGCGGGTGTATAGGCTTCGGTGACACTCCACATACGTGCGTTTTCACTCGTTGAAACAACTCCCCATTTAATGCCAATTTTTTCAAAGAGGCCTGCAAGATTAAATTTGCCCCCAAAAGCACCTATAGAACCTGTGAGCGTTGCCGGCTGGGCGACAATTTTAGTTCCCGCTGCAGAAATCCAGTAACCTCCCGATGCAGCAACATCTGACATTGAAATAATAACGGGCTTTTTGGCTTTCTCATTTGCGTATTTAATGATGCTGTAAATTGTTTCAGAGGCAACAGGAGACCCTCCTTCGGAGTTAATCCTGTAAACAATGGCTTTCACATCCGGATCTTCGATTGCCGAATGAAATGCAGAATAGGTATCATCAGATCCAATGGATAATCCTCCAAATGTCGATGTTTTCATTTCATTGACAATTTTTCCTTCTCCAAAAATAAGAGCAACTCGCGGACCTTTTTTAGGTTGAGGAAGTGTTGAAACGTAGGTTGAAAGACCAATGAATTCAATATCTTGACCCAATTTTTCTTGAATAGTAGGCATTAAATTATACCGATAATCAATACGGTCGATAAGCTTATTGGTGACAGCTTCCTCAGTAAAATAGGGACCATTGTTCACCAAATGACGCACTTGATCAGGTGACAATTTTCGGTCCTTAACAATCCCATCTACAACCTGACTAATGATGGAATCAACAACGGCTTGGAGCTCTTCTGCATTCGGTTCAGACATACTATCCCGTGTAAACATATCTGCAAAAGATTTAAATTCCTTCTTTTGGATTAGTTCAGGTTTAACACCGATCTTCTCAAGTGCTTCCTTACCAAAAGGAACTTCCATACTCAAACCCGTTAAATTGACCGCTCCTAAAGGTTGAATCCAAATCTGTTCAAAACCTGTCGCCAGGTAATATAGACCTGTTCCTGGTGTCAACTCACCAAAAGATGTAGCATACACCCAACTTGGTTTACCGGATTTCCGAAACTCAGCGAGGGCATCTCTAATCTCTTGGATTTGAGCCGTTCCCAAATCAGGATTTTCGATACGAGCCACAAGACCTTTAATATGAGGATCATGGGCTGCCACAGTTATCGATCTGACTAAATCATAAAGGGAAGCATTAGAACCAAATAGTAGGGCTTCATACTTATTGGAAGTTTCATGTTCCACATATGAACCATCTAAAATAATCGAGAGAACAGAGTCATGCTTTAAGCTAGAAATATTTTTCGATGATTCTCCCCAATTCCATTTTCCAAGTCCAAACATCATAATGAGAGCAATGAGAACAACACAGAGGCCTAAGAATGCAAAGATCCCATACATTGTTTTAAAAACAACCCGAAATACAGACCGTATCATAAAAAGCCCTCCCCTCACGCTGCTGTGTCTTGACCCTCTTTAATCACGGAGATATCAGGAGCATCCACTGATTTCATTCCGACGACATGATATCCAGAGTCAACATGAAGGATTTCACCAGTCACACCACTCGATAAGTCACTTAATAAATAAACTGCCGACTTACCAACTTCTTCAATGGTTGTATTTCTTTTGAGTGGCGCATTGTATTGGTTCCATTTGAGAATGTATCTGAAGTCACCAATGCCTGAGGCAGCTAATGTTTTGATGGGACCTGCTGATATAGCATTCACACGAATGTTATCACCGCCCAAATCGACAGCAAGATAACGAACACTCGCTTCAAGTGCCGCTTTAACAAGACCCATTACATTATAGTGAGGCATAACCTTTTCTGCACCATAATAGGTGAGAGTCAAAAGACTACCGCCAGGATTCATCATGGCTGCTGCATGACGCGCAACTTCTGTAAAGGAATAACATGAAATATCCATAGAATTCAGAAAATTTTGACGGCTTGTATTGATGTATTTACCCTTAAGTTCTTCCTTATCTGAAAAGCCAATAGCATGCACAACAAAGTCTAAGGTGCCCCACTTTTTCTTAAGGATCTCAAATGTTTCTGCAACACTTGTTTCCGAGCTCACATCACAAGGAATAACGATGGAGGACCCTACGGACTCAGCCAAAGGTTCCACACGTTTCTTTAAAGCGTCCCCTTGGTAGGTAAAAGCCAACTCAGCTCCGTGATCTGCCAGGGCTTGGGCAGCCCCCCAGGCAATTGAATAATTATTCGCAACACCCATAATGAGGCCACGTTTTCCAGCCATCAGCTTCGTTCCGGTCATAATACATATCTCCAAAATAAAATGTTTCTTAAAATAAGCAAATGCTAGCTTTTGGTCAAGAAGAATGGACAATTCATTAGATGGTTGAATTTCGTCCACCAAATGGATGAATTTCAACCATTAAGTTATTTTGTTATTTTGCTTTGATATCAGTTTTGAGATCAATTTAATTTGGCAACTGCGGAGCCATTTTGCATATTCTGATTACTGACCACTGATTACTACTATGCTGCTCGCCATTCGACAACGGGGGGCATGGACATGAGGATCGCCTCCACATTTCCTCCCGTCTTCAAACCAAAGGTTGTCCCTCGGTCATAGAGAAGATTGAACTCCACGTACCTACCCCGCTTTTTTAGCTGGGCTTTACGGTCCGCCTCAGTCCACGGTTCATTGATGTGCCTGCGAACAAGGGCTGGATAGATCTCCCCAAAGGCACGACCCACGGCTTGGGTAAACGCAAAATCTTTTTCCCAATCGCCTGAGTTGATATAGTCATAGAAAATACCACCAACGCCTCGGGTTTCTCCCCGATGGGGAAGATAAAAATACTCATCGGCCCACTTTTTAAATTGTTCATAATAAGCGGGGTCAGACGAAGCGCATGCTTTTTTCATGGCATCATGGAAATCCTTTGTGTCCTGTTCAATCGGAAAGCAGGGGGTGAGATCTGCCCCTCCCCCAAACCATTGTTTTTCAGTCACAATCATACGTGTATTCATATGAACAATTGGTACCAAGGGAGAGCGTGGATGAATCACAAGCGAAATCCCACTGGCCCAAAAAGCTGGATTTTTATCAGCTCCCGGAATGTGAGCACGGAATTCGTCAGAAAACTCTCCCCAAACGGTTGAGGTATTGACGCCAGCTTTTTCAAAGACGCGACCCTCCAGGATGGCCATTGTACCTCCGCCACCCCCATTTTGAAAATCCCAGGACTTTCTTTTAAAGACTCCAGGTTCAGTGTCATAATGGGTAATGATCGCCTCGTTCTCGAGCTTTTCAAAAATCTGAATCAGCTGACTTTGAAGCGTTTCAAACCATTCACGAGCACGTTGTTTTTTTTCATCCATAATGAGGGAGACCTTTCGTTTGACGCAAAGCTTCTGAGGTGACAATACTTGCAGCAAGGGCAACATTCAATGACCTTGTACCAGGCATCATCGGAATAGCCACTTGATCATCACAGGCTTCGAGAATGCTGGGAGGAAACCCAACACTTTCCTGTCCCATAAGTAAGTAATCCGTCGACTCAAACTTAAATGAGGTATAAGAATTTTCAGCTCCTGTAGTCACAGCAATACGCCGCCCTCCCTTACTCTTCTGACAAAAATCTGACCAAGAAAGAAATCTCTGGATTCTTGCGACCTCTATATAATCCATGCCCGCACGACGCAAGTGCTTGTCAGTAAAGAGAAAACCACAGGGTTCAATGATATCTAGCGAAATTCCCATACAGGCAGCAAATCGTATGAGTGTTCCTACATTTTGGGGAATTTCAGGCTGATATAAAACAAGGTGCATTCACAACTTTCTCAATTCTACATTAACTATAGCATACACCCAAGATTTGGCAATGAGAACGATTGGCCATTTAACCCTTTGTTAACCTCTTTTTCATAAGGTTTAAACGACTTTAATAAGGAGAACAAAATGAAAGTATTCCTCACAACTTTAGCACTAGCGACAACCCTTTCAACTCAAAGCAACGCTTGCAGTAATATCTTTATCAACAAAGGTGGTTACCACATTGAAGGTCGCACTCTTGACTTCTTTGTAAACATCGGCTTTCAAAACAAAATTGGATATGTGGGTACAAGTAATACAAGCGACATCATCATTGACGCGGAGAAAATCCCAACTGCGAAAGTTGCAAAATGGACAAATAAGTACGGGTTTTATGGCCGAGGTGCTTTCCTCCAAGGTAAAATTATGGACGGCATGAATACCCAAGGGTTCTCCGTCTCCGCTCTCTATTTGCCAGGCACGAAGTACCCGACCTATGATTCAACTAACAAAAATCCCGTTTTGGGAATTTACGATGTTGGTTCGTATCTGTTGTCTCAAGCAAGCACAGTTAAGGAAGCGTTGAGCTTGCTGCGTTCCCAACAACTCGTAAGCTCTGCGATGGAGATGAAAGAAGGAATTTTTGTCAAAGATATGCCTGTCCATTTTGTTATACGAGATAAAACCGGAAACAGTGCTGTCGTTGAATTTATAGATGGAAAAACAATCATCCATGAGAATGCTGGTGATGTCTTGACAAATGCGCCTCAGTTTGACTGGCAGTTGAAGAATGCGAACGCCTATTCAACCTTAAAAGCAGATAGCAAAGCACCAAATGAAACCTTTAGCAAAGTGGTCATCGATTACACAAAAATTTATGACACAAGCTCCCATAAGGGTGAAGCGAATTTGCTTGGAACACCTGGTGATTTCACACCTCCTAGTCGTTTTGTAAGAGCAACAGTTTTGATCAACAATATGCCAGCTCCAACATCAAAACCAATGGCACTTTATCAGGCAAGCAATATCATTGACTCTGTTTCTGTCCCCGCTATGAGTGGGGCTGAGCCAACTCTCTGGTCTTCCCTTAAAGATCTTGATGATGGCATGTATTACATAAAGGAAAGCGCTGTGTATCAAGGAAACAAATCCTTATTTACCTTGCCAATAACAGGGGGTTATACAGCTATTGATTTGAAAGCTATGGATTTCAAGACGCCCGATCCAACGATGGAAGTGAAGACAGAAATGACAAATCCAAAGGCGATTAAACAAATCATCTCAGCCACTGAGAACCCAGAGCTTAGCTCGAATATTATGTAATCATTTGGTGACTTCTAGTGAGCCCTATCTTTTTTCTCCATATAATCTTTCCATTTTTAACCACACGCTCGATGTCATCCTTGGTAATGAGACCTTGCTCTTGCCTTCGAAAGAGCATTAGGTCGAATTTACCGAGGATCCAAAAACTTAAACATATTTTGTGGATGTTATAACATACAAAATTGCAAGACTTTTTGGAATTTAATAACGGTTTAATAACAATGCATTAGCGTCAAAGTGACAAATTAGATTAACTATATATATCGTTTTGAGCAATCCTATTTCAACCGCACTCTTTTCTCCCTCGACGAAATCCCTCCACATGGTATAAAAAGGACAAAATTATGATGGGAGAAATTTTAGTCCATGGGTGATGGCACAGAACAAGATAAGGAACAGCCAACTCGAAGAGATTTTCTTTACCTCACTGCAGGTGCTCTAGGGGCCGTTGGGACTGCTTACTTTGCCTGGCCATTTCTCGATAGTATGAACCCGGCCTCTGATATTCTGGCTCAATCAACCGTTGACGTTAACCTAGCGCCCATACCACCTGGCACAGCCATAACAGTTGTTTGGCGGGGTAAACCCATCTTTGTACGCCACCGCACTCCTGAGGAAATCAAAGTCGCTGAACAAACTCCTTTATCAGAACTTCTGGATCCGGAAAGAGATCAAGAAAGAGTCAAGAAAGGTCATGACCAATGGTTGATCGTCGTTGGTATTTGCACACATTTAGGATGCATTCCTACAGGTAACAAACCAACCCAGACGAGGGGTAAATATGGAGGGTGGGAGTGTCCCTGCCACGGATCTCTTTATGACACCTCAGGACGGGTAAGACGAGGTCCTGCACCTGCGAACCTTGTCGTCCCACCTTATGTTTTTATAAGCCCAACAAGTATCCGCATCGGGGCAAATGAGGCAACCCATGGATAAACTCGTGAAAGTCGCTAGATGGATTGATTATAGACTCCCCATCTTTTCCTTTATGGACCATGAGCTTCGGGAATACCCAACCCCAAAAAACTTGAATTATTGGTGGAACTACGGATCACTTGCGGGCATCACTCTCCTTGTCATGATAATATCAGGCATATTTCTCGCCATGCACTATGAACCAAACGTCAACCATGCATTTGATAGCGTTGAGTATATTATGCGAAGCGTTAACTATGGTTGGTTGATTCGCTATATGCATGCGAATGGTGCAACCATGTTCTTTATTGTCGTTTATATTCATATGTTTAGAGGACTGTATTACGGATCCTATAAATCTCCACGAGAGGTCTTATGGATACTTGGTGTCATTATCTTCCTTCTGATGATGGCAACAGCGTTTATGGGATATGTCCTTCCATGGGGACAAATGAGCTATTGGGGCGCCACGGTTATTACCAATCTCTTCTCAGTATTTCCTTTTGGAGAATCCATCGTTGAATGGTTGTGGGGTGGATTTTCCGTTGATAACCCTACACTTAATCGATTTTTTGCCCTCCATTATCTCTTTCCATTCTTGATTTTTGGTGTTGTCATTCTTCATCTTGTAGCACTCCATCAGCATGGATCTAACAACCCTTTAGGGATCGAGAGAAAAGAACCACGAGATAGCATTCCCTTCCATCCTTATTATACGGTTAAGGATCTTGTTGGCCTTGGTGTTTTTTCTATTATTTGGGCTTATTTTGTTTTCTTTAATCCAAATTTTTTTGGGGAACCCGATAACTACATCCCAGCAAATCCTCTCGTCACTCCTCCCCATATTGTCCCAGAATGGTATTTCTTGCCCTTCTATGCCATCTTGAGATCAATCCCCAATAAGCTTGTGGGCGTTATTTGTATGTTTGGTTCCATCTTTGTTCTCTTTATTCTCCCTTGGCTTGATACCTCAAAAGTGAGAAGCGCAACTTTCCGCCCTATTTATAAATGGGTTTTTTGGAGCTTTGTTTTTGATTGCTTTGTGCTGGGCTTCGTTGGAGCTCACTCCCCTGATTTTATTCATGAAAATTTAGGAGGAATTTCCAATCAATCTTTAGGACAGATCACAACTCTTTATTATTTTACTTTCTTTTTGATATTCCTTCCCCTCCTTGGAAAATTTGAAAAAACAAAACCTTTACCCACAAGTTTGAGTGAACCTGTTTTAAGAAAAGGGGATCGACGAACTGTGTCTTCCCTTCTCCTCTTTCTTTTCCTCTTTGGTTCACCCCTTTATGGAACTGAGCCAACAGCTCCTCTCCCCAAGGAGAGCTGGTCATTTCAAGGACCAACGGGTACTTTTAATAGAACAGATCTTCAACACGGCTTTCAGGTTTATAAACAAGTATGTGCAGCTTGCCATAGCTTAAAACACCTGCGTTTTATGGATCTTGCAGCTCTGGGCTATACATCTGCCGAAATTAAAGCAATCGCAGCAGAATATAAGATTCCAACTACCAATGATGACGGTGAACCTGCAGAGCGCCCTGCGCTTCCAAATGATATTATCCCGGGTCCCTACAAAAATGAAAAGCAAGCTCGTGCCTCTAATAATGGAGCCTTTCCTCCCGATCTTTCTTTAATTACAAAAGCAAGAGCTGGAGGAGCAGATTATGTCTATGCTTTGCTCACAGGCTATGAGGGAACTCCACCAAAAGATATCCAAATTCCTGAAGGACTTCACTATAATCCTTATTTTCCTGGTGGCCAAATTGCCATGATCCCTCCCCTTTCCGAGGGACTTGAAACCTACAGTGATGGTTCTAAACCCTCTGTCAAACAAATGGCCAAAGATGTTGTTACCTTTTTGGCCTGGGCCTCAGAGCCTGAAATGGAGACAAGGAAGAAAATGGGCTATAAGATGTTGATTTACTTCATCGTTTTCACAGTCATTTTATACATTATAAAAAAACGTATTTGGAAAAAGGTATAGTCGATCCTTAAGTTTTATGATATACCTACAAAAAAGAAGCATTTAAGACTTCAGTGAAGAATGTCTAGGGGGCTCAATGAAGAAAAAACTAGGTTTTATTTTATGCTGTGCATTAGCAGGGTGCGCAAATGTAAAAAAGAAGAACAAAATTGAACTCACTGATTATGCCTATGTGGATACAGCACCTCTGGATCATATTCACATACAACCCTCAAGACGAGCCATTGAATACAAGTATATAAATTTCCCAAAACTCGCCCGAAAAATCAGAAAAATTTTGGCAGATGAGCCAATTAATACATGTGATCTTCGCTTGATTCTCGTTGATTATGGCGAGTTACCCGCGATGGAAGCTGACGACGTTTTCATGAAGACTCCTTGTGGAATGCAAACCTATTATTCAAATTACAATGCAAAACTCGATCGATATTTCTTTAATATAAAATTTTACAACTGTAATCAAAAGATTACTGATGAACCTGTAAGGGACATTACGGTTACGCTTGCTAAAGAAAAAGCACCACCTTACGAGGCAATTAAAGCTATGTCCTATGAAGCTGTACTTGACTTCCATAATTATAGAGATGGCAAGGCTGCTAAGAAAATTGTCGTCGACTATAGTTATTAGTTAAAATAACCATTATAAACAAAGAATAAAAGCATAATTCCTAAGGCAACCCTATATATAACAAAGGGTGCAAGAGTGGATTTTTGAAGCCACCGCATCATAAATGCAATGGCACAAAAGCCAAAAATGAAAGAAAAACTTGCCATTAACGCTGCGTTCCCCATCATTGACACGTCATTCGCTTTAAAGAGTTTATATCCCTTCATAACTCCAGCAGCTGTAATTGTGGGAATGGACATTAAGAAAGCAAAACGTGCCGCATCCGTTCGCTTGTAATTCATAAAACGCCCCATGGTTAAGCAGGCCCCCGACCGGCTAACACCATTAACAAGTGCAATACATTGCCCCAAGCCAAAGAACAAAGCTCTTTTTGCTGTGGTATCCTTGACTGTTTCTATAAGATGACCATACCGATCTGCAATAAAAAGGAGAATTCCAAAGAGAATGCCAACCCATGCAATCAAAGAAACACTCCTCAGAGACTCTCCTACGACGTTTTCGAAGAACAAACCCAATAACACAACGGGAACAGTTGCAATGATCAAGTTGAACAGAAGCTGGGTGTTTTCATTAACCTTTCCTCTCACAATTGAAAAGAAGCCTTTAAAAAGGGATAGGACATCTTTCCAAAAATAAACCAGAACAGAGCCTAAGGTTCCCATATGAGCGGCGACATCCATTAATATACCTTGATCTTCCCAACCTAACAAAGCTGGCACCAATACTAAATGCCCCGAAGAACTAATCGGTAAAAATTCTGTTACACCTTGAATAAATGATAGAAGTATGATTTGTTCTAAAGTCATGGACCAGCCTTGTGATAGACGCTGAGGTTGAATAACATAAATTATAACTCTGTCCAAGGAATAATTAAGATGAGAAAACTATATCATTACTGGCTCTGCCCCTACTCCCGAAAAATCCGAATTCTTCTTGCAGAAAAAAAGTTACCTTTTCAACCCATCGCGATAAAACCTTGGGAAATTCCTTCATCTTTTTTAGCTCTTAACCCAGAAGGCCTTCCCCCCGTCTTGACAGATGATGATGGCAAGAATGTAGCAAATGCTTATCCTATAGCCGAATATCTGGATGAAGTTTATTTTGAACCTTCCTATCTTGGACAAACATCGGCGATTCGTGCTGAGGTGAGACGGGTCACAGCCTGGTTTGATGATAAGTTTAATTCGGAAGTGACGAATAATTTGGTTTATGAAAAGGTTCTTAAACGAAGGATGGGACAAGGTGGACCAGATTCTTCAGCAATTCGCGTAGGAAACTCAAACATTCATGATCACCTGGAGTATATCTCCTGGCTATGTGATCGTCGCAAATGGCTTGCAGGAGATGACTTTTCACTCGCTGATATAACTGCTGCAGCCCAGCTTTCTTGCCTTGATTATCTTGGAGACGTTCCTTGGGAACGCCATCCCTTAACAAAACTCTGGTATTCCCGCGTAAAATCTCGCCCCAGTTTTAGAGACATACTCCTTGACGTCGTACCTGGACTCGTTGCACCACCTCATTACACAAACTTAGATTTTTGAGCTCCAATGGACGTTTGCTCAAACTCATTACTTGATAAAAGGTGGACTCTCAGACCGTATGAGGAAAATCAAGTCTTAACCTTAATGCAAAAGCTTAATCTATCCCCAACTTTGGCCCGACTTCTTGCCATGCGGGGACACGATATTACTTCAGCTCCACCCTTTCTCAGTCCTTCCCTCAAAGATCATCTCCCAGATCCTATTGTCCTAAAAGATATGGAAAAAGCTGTTCAAAGGGTTGTTAAAGCCATTGTCCTTCAAGAAAAGATTGTGGTTTGGGGTGATTATGATGTTGATGGCGCCACATCAAGCGCTCTTCTGACGCGCTTTTTCAAGGCTATTAATGTACAAAATGCTGTCTACATTCCCGATCGAATGAAGGAGGGGTATGGTTTAAATTCTCAAGGTATTCAAAGATTTATAAAGCAAGGCTACTCCGTCATGATTACGGTTGATTGCGGCACAACCTCCTTTGATGCGCTAGAGAAGACTGAAGGACTGGATGTGATTGTATTAGATCACCATGCTTCTGAAGCCAAGCTTCCGAATGCTTATGCGATTGTGAATCCTAATCGACTTGATGAGGAAAATTCAATAGTTGAAACCTTTGGTCATCTCGCTGCTGTTGGAATTAGTTATTTGTTTATCATCGCTTTAAATCGTGCTCTCAGAGAAGCTTGGTATTATACCTCAAGACCAGAACCCTCCTTAATCGACTTCCTTGATTTGGTAGCTTTAGGGACTGTTTGTGACGTCATGCCTTTAACAGGCCTGAATCGTACCTTTGTCTCTCAAGGGTTAAAAGTTCTTGGAAAACGCAACAATTTAGGCCTCAAAGCCTTATCTGATATCAGTGGTCTTGATGAAAAACCAACACCCTATCACTTAGGATTTGTCCTAGGTCCTCGTATCAATGCCGGAGGTCGGGTAGGCGAATCCTTCTTAGGGTCGCGGCTGCTCTCAACGGACAGTCCTGAGGAAGCCTGCGAGATCGCCAAAATGCTCGACGCTTATAACCAGGAACGGCGTAGTCTCGAAGCGGAAGCTTTAGAGCAGGCTCTCCTTCTCGTCGACCCTGAAGAACCTGCAATCGTTGTTTCACATGGTGGATGGCACGAAGGAGTTATTGGTATTGTAGCAGGTCGCCTTAAGGAAAGGTTTAACAAACCCACAGCTGTCATTGCATGGAACGAAGAAGACCTTGGAAAAGCTTCAGCAAGATCTATCCCAGGTTTTGATTTTGGACGATTCATCCATCGCGCCCATCATCTAGGATTTGTTCTCAGTGGAGGAGGACATGCCATGGCAGCCGGTTTTTCCCTCACAAAAGATCAACTCCCCCAATTAACTCAATTTCTAAGAACGGAACTGCTAGAGTTATATAAAGAAGGCAACTTCAAACCCCAGCTTATTTGCGATGGTTATATTGACCTCAGATCCTTAACACCTTCTCTCATCCAAGAGATTGATTTGCTCTCCCCTTTTGGCATGGGAAATCCTGGGCCAAAATTTATCTTTTCCGATGTCATGGTTGAGTCTTTTCAAATTATTCAAGAACAGCATCTTAAATGCCGGTTCTCTCAAGGGGATGGAGTTATTGTGGAGGGGATGGGATTTCGACTGAAAGATACACCTCTCTGGAAAATCCTCATCGATTGCAGTAGGAGACCTTTGGACCTGCTCGCATCCCCAAAGGTTGACACCTGGGGGGGCCGTGAGAAAATCACTCTCATGATTGAAGATGTCGCTCATCCTCAAGTCGCTCTTCGTCAAACGGGATAAAGATACCTTAACTCGTTTAATAGCTTATTTTATTTCTTGGATTCTCCCATAATAAAAAAGCCCGCGGACTGAGGCGGGCTTTTTTCTTCAAAATCTTTCTTTTATATTAATCAACATCCTCGTTGTTATTGTTGTTATTGTTTTTTGGTGCCTCAATAGAGTTTATTTTTGTACCATTTAACAAATCAAGTCTTGTTAGATCAGCATTAATAACAGTCAATTCTCTATCGTAAGATTCTTTCACAAGAGTTAGAAATGTATTCTTACGAGCTTCACTAACTCTTTCATTAAGGACGTTCGCAGACATTTTTCCTCTTTCTTGGTCATCGGGGACCACAGATTCTGAAGTAATCTTACAAAGGACTGGAAGTTTTTGAATTTCATCTCCAAGCATGCCGATCATGCTAGCTGAAATCTTATTAATATCAACTTCGTTACCTAATTTCATCGCATATCCACGGATAATCCCTCGAATCAATAACTCATCATTATGACTATCATCGTTCGAATGTGGCAGATATGAAGACCCATTACACTTTGCGAGAAAACGTCTATACATATGTTTTACTTCCGCAGTTCCCTGAATATCTTCAGATAAAAATAAGGCACAAGCTGTGCTGATGAGAATTTCATCTGCATCTTCTTTAGCATGGGTTCCTTTATCCATCCAAAAATCTCTCAATGAACGCTCAAGACATGGTGTTTCCCCAACACAACATTCTCCGAGCCTACGCAGGCCGTTACCTGCTACATTACGTGCACTTGAAAGCAAACCTTCACTGGATTCAACCTCTTTAACAACGTTATTTGCTGAAATGCCCTTGACGGCAAAACCTGCAGCAGCATTCATTCCTTTTTTCGTCAGATAGTCGCCGACATCACCTTTCGTACGAACTTTGTCACCCGTCCAACGTAGAAGGTTACCTGCAGGCTTTGCTATATAATCTACCCATGAACTATTTTCTTCCTTTTTTTCTTCCTTTGATCTATTTTTAAATGTTTTGATAACATCAATGATTTCTTTTTCGTAAATCGCATGTGCTTCTGAGTACATTAATAAACTGGAAAAAATTGAAACAGTCGCTAAATAAGTAATTTTCTTTAACATAAATACCTCCAATAATAAATTACCAACATTATAGAAATAGGTATTATATTTGAAATTTCAAGTATAATCCCTAATAAATATTATTATTACTTAAGCTGCTGGGCTAGCGAGTGCTTCGTTACGTAGTTTATTTGCGGCTTTTTCAGCTACTTTTTGATTATAGATATCCCTAACCACTTTATTCATGGCGTTAGATTTTGACTGAGAACTGGCATTTTCAATAGCTGTTACCTTTTCTAATTCCTTTAGGCCAACAGCTTTAAGATTGTTAGAAAATGAATCAAGAGACATATCCGCATTTTGTGCAAGAATCTCATCACTCAAGGCTTTTACATAAATACCATACACATCGATTTCTTTTGTTGCATGTCCGCGGTTATTCAACCCTTTCACCACGTCAAGAAAAGCTTCAGGTGCAGTCTTAGGATCAGCTTTAATGACAGCTCTTGCAGCTGTATTCAAAGCATATGAAATCTCTTCCTTACCAGCACTTTTATTGAGTCCCAAATTATTGAGAACAACACGGGTCGGCGTTTGTGTCTCTTCCCCTCCTTTAATCCATTGTCCAACAGAACGAAGTCCATTTCCAATGTAATTAAAGGCTCTCGTTGTAACAGGAAGATTTGTCTTCGCAGCAATGGCGGAGGCAGCGGCTTCCTTTGTAGCTTGAGCGACATGAGCCGCAGGTGTGCTCGCATCTTCTTCTCTACGCAGGTAATCACCTGCTTTTCTAAAACCATTTCCTACACTATTGCGAAATGAAGAAAACCAACCTTTTGGTTCTTCTTCTTTCACAACTTTAGTTGGAGCGGCACGTACATGACGTATTTTATCTGCAATCTCATCTGCTGAAGGATTTGCAATGACAGGACTTAATGTTGAAACCATAACGGTTGTTAACAAAGCTAATCTAAATAATCTCATAAATCACCAATAAATATTTTCTACTATTGTGTATATAGTGCATTCAAGTAAAATTTCCACACATAATTTTTACATAGGTCCTATTACCCACAGTTGTGGGATATTCTCAAATTATATGTACTTTAGTCTTTGCTTTTTCCTTTCTCATAAAGGCCCATTAGTTCGGTTTGACCCAAGATGTGGCCTTGCATGGCCTCAATGACATCTTGTTTTGTTGCACCATTCGGCAACTTCAACATCTGATCAATAGCATATAAACGAAAGAAATATCTATGTTTTCCAGTAGGCGGGCAAGGTCCATAGTATCCTGTTTTCTTTGTTCCATTGTTACCCAATCCAACTTCCTTTGGAAACTCTTTTAACCCCTTGTTGAGCGTATTCACCTCCGCTGGAAGATTAAAAAGTACCCAATGATCAAAGCCTCCCTTCATCGGAGCATCCGGATCTTCTAAAGTAAGAACAAATGATTTCGTACCTTGTGGTGCATCTGACCAGCTGAGCTCAGGAGAGATATTCGCCCCTTCACACGTAAACTCCTGAGGGATCATTCCTTCTTGAACAAAATCCTTACTGGTTAAATTTAGTGCACTCGCCTCTCCTGGATATATAAGTAACGCCATAAGGCAAACATAGATGTTCATTTGATTATTCCTTAGTTTTTTGTAATTATCTTTTTTTTCTTTCCCTTTGCAATCTTTTTTACTTAAATTTTAAAGAACAACGGGGCTATGCAGTTAACTCCCTCTTTTTGACCCAAGCGGCGTCATCCTCGCGAATGCGCACTAGTGTCCGGGGAAAATTTAATCCACGCCAACCGGCGTCATCCCTGCGAAAGCAGGGATGACGCCGCAAGTTTAATGGGAGTCAACTGCACACCCAAAAAACAATATTATTATTAATTAATACTAATTTAATACTTCAAATTATATAATAAATTTATAGTTAAGTGCGTTTTTATTTAACTTATTAAAGTGGTGGTTTGTTAAAATATAAGTAATTGGATTATTTAGGCTTTTATATCCAATTTACTTTCAAATGGCACAACCACCATAAATATAAGTTATTATAATGTGGGGGTTAAGATGGCAAATATAAAAGGTACCAACAATGATGATATCCTGAACGGCACGTCTGGTAAGGACACCATCTATGGATACAAGGGAAATGATACGCTTAATGGGGGAGCTGGTTCAGATCTTCTTGTGGGAGGCGATGGAAATGACACTTTAAATGGAGGAAGTGGTTCAGATATTCTCTTCGGTGATGCTGGTAATGATATCCTTGATGGTGGTTCTCAAGATGACTATCTTGATGGAGGAGCCGGCAATGATCTTTTCATTCATAAGTTATCCGAAAACATAGATACAAGTAAGCTTATCTTTGATTTATATGAAGGGGGAAGTGGGTCAGATACTTTAAGACTTATCGTAACGCCCGCGCAAGCGTCCTCTCTTACAGCAGCAATCAATGCATTTAATAGCTCAAACCATAATGTTCTCTTTAACTTTCAAAATTACGTACCTTATATGGACCTTCGGGTTATCCATATTGAAAACATCCAACTTGTCATTCAAGGCGGCAATCAGGCACCCACGGCTGTGAATGATACAGCCAGTGTTTCCGAAGATGGCCCCAGTGTCCTCATCAATGTTCTTGCCAATGACACAGATCCGGATATAGGAGACACAAAAACACTCGTTTCAACAACAGCTCCAGCCCATGGAACCGCTGTTATCGATTCCGGTCAAGTTCGTTATTCGCCAAATACAGCCTTCTACAACAGTTTAAAGGCAGGAACTTCAGCGACTGACACGTTCACATATACAATGAAAGACAGTGCAAATGTAACATCCACAGCAACAGTTACCGTTACGATCAACGGGGTTAATGATGGACCAACGGCCGTAAATGACACAGCAAACGTCTCTGAAGACGGACCTAGCGTCCTTATTAATGTCCTTTCTAATGACACAGATCCAGACGCAGGAGATTCCAAATCCATTGACTCCGTCGGCCTTCCTGGACATGGAACCGCTGTTGTTGACTCGGGGCAAATCCGCTACACACCGGATACGGCCTTCTATAACAGCTTAGGAGCTGGCGCTACGGCAAGTGATTCCTTTACATATACCATGAAGGACGGATCTGGAGCCATGTCAACAGCAACAGTTACCCTCACCATTGATGGTGCAAATGACGCTCCTATCGCTGTTGCAGATGTGAACTCCATTGCTGAAGATGACGCACCCATTA
>CAZQWE010000006.1:84667-115379 GCA_964597045.1 uncultured Alphaproteobacteria bacterium
CCTATGAAGTTAGTGATGGAAACGGTGGGTTTGATACAGAAACGCTCGATATCACTATAACGGGTACTAATGACGCTCCTATCGCTGTTGCAGATGTGAACTCCATTGCAGAGGACGCTGCGCCCATTATAGGGAATGTCCTTGCTAATGACTCAGATGTTGATAACGGTGCTGTTCTTACAGCGTCTCTCCTTAGCCCAACAGCGGGAACGTTCGGTGATCTCACGCTCGCTCCCAATGGGGATTACACTTATTCACTCAGGAATGGTGACGCAAATGTCCAAGCCTTAGCCCTTGGGGAAGTCCAGCATGATATCTTCACCTATGAAGTTAGTGATGGAAACGGTGGGTTTGATACAGAAACGCTCGATATCACTATAACGGGTACTAATGACGGACCTACAGCATTTGATGACACCCTTTTTGCAGACGATACTGTTGATGCGAGTGTTATTGCTCTCGGGAATATCCTTGATAACGATACAGACCCTGATGCAGGAGATACAAAAGATGTTGTCTCTGCAGCCTTTTCGAGTACAGATATGTCGCCCGCTTTGGCAAGTGAAGGCGGACTTAATGTCAGCCCAGGGACGCTAGGAGTTGGTGAAATTGCTCATTTTATCATTACACCTACAGGAAGTCTTGCAAATGAACCTATCGTTTCAGGTGGAGTTGAAACTCCTGCAGAGTTAATCATCAATGAAGATGGGTCTGTCACTCTGATCAAGAATAACGCCTTTGATTTCTTGCCCGATGGCGAGTCGCTTACGCTCCACTTCACCTATACGATGGAAGATTCGGCTTCCTCAATATCCGTTGCGAATCTGGATATCACCATAACGGGTACGGATAATCATGACGTTCATGTCGGCATTGGCGGGAGTTCATTAACAGGTGGCCTCCAGAATGACCTTATCATTGGGTCAAACCCTGGCGGAGGAGACCAAGCCAATTACTCGAGTGACGTACTCAATACGCAGGCTCGAGCCTTTATCGGTGCAGCCCTCCCCTCACTCTCTCAGATGCAGGCCGTTTCAGCAAGTGGCAATACGATCTTGAATTATGCACTCGCTCTCCAGATGGGCTCAATTAGCGTGACGGATAACGTCGGATCGGACGGGGCTGATCAAATTGCTGCAGACACAACAACGGTTGTAAACCAAGTTCTCATCCCCACAGCCAACTCAACATCTTCAGTTGATCTTATCGACTTTGATGGGCATACGTACCTCCTTTATAATGGTGCCATTAATCCACCCAGCAGTGAGTGGATCGCTCCTATTAATGCACCAGACACAGAAGGGTCTATCGTTGTGGGAGGAGACTTTAATACATCAATTGACTATTATGTTCTTCAAGGACATGGAGGCGATGATATCATCATCGGAGGGACCAACACGATCACAACAAGCCAATATGGGTATTTCGTGATCGGTGAAGGGGGAAGTGACGTTGTCATTGGCGGTGAAAATGCTGGCAACCTTTACTATGTTGCAGCCCTCGACAATCAACAAGGAACATTTGCACCGGACCACCCGGTCGTCGTTGGGAATAGCATTTTAGTTGGTGGATCGAATACAGGAAATGGCCAATATACAGTGCTAGGATCAACAGGAAACGATGTGATATTTGCCGGATCTAATGCTTTAGGGAATTCATACGACAGCTACTATCTAAGCGGGGGTGGAGGAACGAATATCTTCATTTCAAACACAGGAAAACACGTATTTGATGGGAGTAATGGAGCTTACGGCGCCTCGATCTTTAACGTGACTCAAAGTGGTCTTCCGGACACAAATGACATTGTTCAATATCACTTCGATATGCTCAATGCGGATGTTCGAGACTTTCTAGATGAGACAGGAACAGCAGATAACGTAATCAGCGTTCTCGAGTCTGGAGATGGGTTTAATTATAATCTTTCCTTATTCGGATTTGACCCTTTTGCTAACAAGGGTGGAATTCTCGTTGATTCAATTAACGATGCAGAAGGTGTTGATGGCCATGATCTTCTTGTTGGCGATACAACCATCACGAATAGTTCTTCCATCAAATTCATTGATTTCAATGGTCATGTTTATACTTTAATCAATGGACTGTTCTCTTCTGCAGGAGTCACAACTATAGGTGACACCTTAGGAGATGATATCATTGTAGGTGGCGCTAGCACAGGATCTGGAACATACACAATAAGTGGGGGTTCAGGCCACGATATTCTATTGGGAGGGGTAAATTCAAGCGCCAACGTCTACACTGTAACTGAAAATGTAAGTGTAACAGGTCCTTCAGGACTCGTTGGAAATGAGGCTTTAGTTGCTGATTCAACGAATGCGGAAGTGATCCTTTCCCATGATATGCTCGTGAGCGGTATGGGCGCCAATAATATGATCTCTATCATCGGTAAGACAACAGGGGGAAATGGAAATGATACGTTCGGAAATCACGCAAAGGACGGTTTCACAGCCATTTCAGCAGATACCCAAATTCATCACAATATATTAATTGGAAATGGATCTTCTGGAGATACTCTTCTTATCTCAGCTGAGGCTAAAGGCGGAAATGCTGGTTCAGCTGGATGGGTTAGCCCCAACATAAATACGGGGGGAAACGTTGCTGATGGTCCTGGAAGCTTGGCTATTTCTGCTCGTGCTGTCATTCATGATAATTTGCTCATTGGAGGCGTTTCCGGTGCTTCGCTCACAATGAATGCAAATGCAACGGGAGGAATTGCACCAAGTGCTCTCTATGGGAATCATGCAATAAATCAAGGAACAGCTATTTCTGCTCAGGCGGTTGTTACTGACAATAATCTTGATGGATATGGAGACATTAACTCTGATACCCTTACGATCACAGCCATTGCGAATGGTGGAACGGGAACTGCCCCTGCCTTCTCCGGAAACGTCTCTGGTTTCAATCCAGATGATAATCCTGATCACTTTACAGCTGGAGGAACGGCCATCTCAGCTCAAGCCATCGTGGATGGTAACGTTTTAACTGAGCACGGAAGTGCGAACGCCGTATTAGAGATTCATGCCACTGCGAATGGTGGAAATGGTCAATACTTTGGAAATTATGCCGTAACTCTAGGATCAGTTGCTTCATTAGCAGTTTCTGCTGATGTGGAAGTCACCTCAAACATCCTTACAGGGGGATCAGGCAATGATCAATTGAGCATTAATGTCTCAGCAAACGGAGGGACTGGAAATAACATCAGTGTCGCAGGACCAAATTCGACAGCCACCTGGGTAAGAGTTAATGTCGCAGACAATAGTCTAAATGGTGGGCTTGGGAATGATACATTAAAAATAATGTTGGATTACACAGTACACCCATCCAACTCTATTGTTGTCTCAAACAATGAAATGCATGGAGGCGGTGGGAACGACATCTTGATCTATAACAATCTTGCACTGCTTGGAAATGGTAGTGGCAATCTGTTAGATGGAGGAACAGGTGTCGGCTTTGATACACTCATTCAACAAATCTCAGGAGGAAGCTTAGATCTAACACTGGCAGGTGTTGTAACAGGAACTGGTTCATCCCTTCTTCAAGAGATTGAGAAGATCGACCTCCTCGGAAATGGTACGAATAGTCTCACACTGAATGGAGTTTCTGTTGATAATATGAATGGGACCCATGACCTCTTCGTCACAGGAGACGGAGGAGACACAGTAAACCTAGGAGCCGGATGGAGTCTTGTGGAATCTATTTTAGGGGCTGCTGCCGGCAACCCCCTCGCGAGCGACGCAGGTGTGCTTTTCACCCATTACACTCAAATGGTTGGTCCGGATGCGGTGGATCTGTATGTGCAGGCAGGAATGACGGTGATAGAACCTTTGGATAACTTCTTGGTGAAAAATGGAAATGATTATTATTCCCTACCTGGTAGTTTTGGCATTGCTGCAGGTACAAGTGGAAGCGGTTTAGGAACTCTAAATGATGCAAGCGCAGTTTTCCTTGGTTTAGGGCAAGTAGATCTTTCAAATTTCTTAGATGAGTTTATTTTTAGCATAGGATCAGATTATTATTATTTAGAAACAAATTTTAATAATGTATTGAATGTTTCTGCAAGTGGGACTCAGTTAGGAACCATGGCAGATCCCAATGCCATATTTGTTGGAATTGGCCACGTTAGTTCTTCACAATCTGGCGACCAATTTGTTTTCAAAGCAAATAATACATATTATGAACTTTCATCTCATTTCTTTTCTGTTTTTAATATACAGAGTGCAGGAACTGAATTAGGAACATTAAATGACCCAAATGCAGTTTTTGTTGGAATAGCACAAGTTGATGTATCAAGTTCACTTCATGAGTTTATCTTTAAGGAAGGTGATACTTACTATTCCTTACCTGCAAACTTTGGTGCAGTATTTGATTTATCAACAACTGGGCAGTCGTTGATAACAGTAACGGATCCAAATGCAACATTCATAGGATTTGGCCATGTTAATGGCTCAAGTTCTGGAGATCAATTTATCTTTAAGGAAGGCGATACATACTATGATGTTTCTTCCAATCTTGGGTTGGTAAATGATTTATCAACGCAGGGCCACTCATTAGGAACAATATTGGATAATTCCCTCATTTTAGGAGCTGGTCATTTAATATAATAATAAATATTATTCTCCCCGCCTCAAAACCAATATCAAGAAACGGGGAGAAACAATGAGTCTATTACTTTACATCATATTGAGTAACACCATAAACAGCTAGATTAGCTTGTTGGTAATCAGGCGCCGTTTTTAGGAGTTCAATTTGATCGTTTGTATTGTTTACATTCCAGTCTGTTGCAGCTTTATTGGCTATAGTTGTCGTAGAAGTTTCAAAATTTTCATCTTGAATGGCTAATGCCGTTAGATTTAGCTTCCATTTAGGAACCCAATGATTCCATTTACGAGGATTTTGACTATAAGGTACATTATAGGTAATAGCATTGTTGCTAATGAGATAGGTATCTGTAAATGATTCCTTTTGATTTGTGTACCTTTCCCCAAACATCTGTGTCAACTTACCTTCAAGAATAATAACAAAGTTCTTGAATTGTTCTCCATGACCTTCATTAAAGTTCTCTACATCTAGATTCAACTTACGACGTATATATTGAGCTTGTGGAGCATTTTCCCGAGACGTAACGGCACTTTTTTTCTTATAATAGCAATTATACCAAATGCCCGCCCCAATACCAACGATTGCCAAGAAGGCCCCCACACCACCAATAACGGCTCCTATGAGGTTAAATGTATTATCGGTTGGAGGAGTCGCTGTAAAAGGCATTGTCATTGTAGATCGTGTTGTCGCACAAACTTGAGGATCACAGACTTGAAATTCAGCACTCGGCTGTAAATTATTACCTGCATGAGTAAATTGGCATTGACCGGCTTGCATTTGGCTCTTAGTACAATTTGCAGGTATGGATGGAGCTGAAGCTAAATTAAAGAAACCATTTCTTACATTAGAAAATTGTATAATTGTTTGATCGGGGCCAAATTCATTTATATTATTGATATTGCAATTTGAATCACTTAAAATGACTGTCCCACCATTTGTCAGTTGACTTGTAGAGGGCAGTGAACAAGGTGGGTTTGTTGGCGGAAGATAATAATTAAAATTTGGAGTAGCTAGTCTATTACCGCTTACAAAAGTCACACCATCGGAAAACCCTATAACCATACTACTGGTCCAGTTTCTAATTGAAGCATCAATTGGTACAAACTGCATTGTTGCATCATATTGTTCAACAAGGGTATGATTACCAGTGGTATAATATCCATGATAAACATAAGTTCCTGCTGGGGGAGCAACATACGTTAATGTAACGCCAGGTGGAGTTGGACCAAAAGTCGCAGTCGCCATCCATGCAGGTACTCCAAAACCTGAATTACCCACAATATCCCCCGTTGCACCTACGAAACTTAGTGGTGGGGTTATGAGTGTAGGGACTCCTTGATTATAAAGGAAAGGTGTGTTCCTATTGGTAATCGTCATGGCCCTTTTGTTAAATGAGTGCTCATTTGAATTTTGTTTACACAATTCCTCCCAATGTGGTGGCGCACCCAATTGCCCACTTTCAATCAGTTGACACAGAGTTGGACCGCTATTCTCACTCTCTGATTCTTCAAATTGCCCCTTTGACATAACTTCATGACGCAATGGTGCTGTCACACCAAAAGCAGCAGCAACCGCCGGTGCATTAACCACAGCTAACCCTATCGCAATTTTTGCTGCCGTTGGGCTTGTAACTTTATCCACAATTGACGCTAAAAAAGCTGTGATCCCATTTTCGCTACTTGCATACTCTTTACAAACACTTGTAAGAGAGTGCTTCTGGATCGCATTTAGAACACGTTCTGGAAGTTTTTCCTCAACTTTTGGCAGAACTTTCCTGAGTTGATCCATAGCTTTCCATAAAGGAGCCTTATCTTCAAGGGCGTCAAAAGCTTCCTTAACATAAGCATGGGTTTCCCTTGCCTCGCTTAGATTGTCTTTAATGAACGCTATTTCTGCTTGTGTATTATCCTGTTCTTGTGCAGTAAAATCTTTCAAATATTTCAAAGCTCTGCGAACTTCACTTTGCTGACTGGGAGCAAAAGTCGTTCCCAGTTGATCTTTCAATTCTTTCCTGAGGTACTGAACAAACCTGAGAGTATGTTTGTTAAGCTTCTCTGCTTTGAGATCCGCTCTCAAAGTATCAACATCCGATTGAGACTCTTTGACAGCATAATCAATAACATGACGAATGAATCTTTGCTTCTGTTCTGTTGTTGGCTCGCTATTTAAACGTGGATTACACTTGGCGATTTTCTTTTGCTTTGGTATCTCAGTTGACTTGACTTCTGCTACATACCTAAACAAGGTCTTGATCTTATTGGTAAAGTTGACTTGACCAGGAGTTATTGGCGTAATTTTAAAGGGTTCTTGTTTCGGTTGGCGAGCTCTTGGATTGGTCTTACGAACCTCTTGCTCTTCGCCATCCTTATTCGGATTAGCACTCGCCGACGTAATCGGCAAAATGAACGCATTAACGTAGGCAAAAACGGTGACAGCCGCAACAATAGGACGCACTTTTTTAAAGGCATTGACTAGGTTTTCGATGGTTAGGGATTGCATAAATTTACTCCAAAAAATTCAATATTATGAACACTTTAGAATAAATTATTTCTCTCTGTCACGAGGAAATTTATATACTCTTGATTTATTTAAATTCTTTTTTTGTGTTCTTATTTTTTAAAATTTTGGACAGTAAAAGAGATTCCCGATTTTCCTTGGATTTCATGGAGCCACGATCAACGAAAATTTCTTTTTGCGTTTGCATGGGAATTTTTTTGTTCCCTGAATTGCTAAACTGCATTACAGTTTAGGAATTAATCATTCATAATATGAGGGAATTATGAGAATTAAGAACGTGTGCTTTCAAAGCACAAGGACTTGGAGTTATAGTTAAACATTGAGATTTTTTATGAGCTCACTTTTAAGAAACTCTTTTAAATCTTGAATTTGCTTATCCTTTCTAAGATAATTAGGAATCAGTATATATTCATCAATCTTCTCGGACTTAACTTCAGGCAAAATATTCATTAATTCTGAGTTTCTGATTATTTCCATTTCATTATATCCCCCTATGATCCCCATGCCTTTTTTAGCAGCTTTGACTAAACTCTCTAAGGAATTAGAAGTCAACACAGGTTCATGTTCACTCCCATCAGGCAGCCCCAACCTTAGAATCCAGTTGATATCTGAATAAGGATGCTCCTTTGGATGAGCATGAGAAATGAGATGATGGTTTCTCAAATCTTCAACTGTTTTTGGTTCGCCGTAGTTTTCTAGATACTCATTACTTGCAAAAAGCTTTTTTTCTAATGAAAATAAAACCTCTTGCTGAACCCCTTTTGCCTGAGAATCAAAGGGTCTAATAGCGATATCAACATCATTTAATACAAGATCTATATGATGATCCTCACCAGTTAATTCAAAGACTAAATCAGGATTTTGTTTATGATATTCATAGACAAGCTCATCCAAAATGTAAGCTATAATAGCATGAGTCGTTGCAATCCTAATCTTCCGCTTTTTTCCCTTTAAACTTTTCGTATAGAGTTCGTGGGTAAACTCCTTGAACCCGAAGAAAGTCTGTTCCACAACTCTAAACAATTCCTCGCCTTTGCGGGTGAGAGTCACGCCATATGAGTGTCTCATAAACAAGGGGCAACCCAGTTGATGCTCAAGGGAAATGATCTGCCGACTCAAAGCGGATTGGGCAATGTTCAAGTACCTCGCCGCATTCGCAAAACTCCCAAACTTGGCCACGTAATAAAACGTCTTGGTCTTTTCCCAATCAAAGTGCCGAATGCGCGGCAATAAATCTTCCATCAATTTTAAATCTTCGCTCATCCCTATCTCCCATACTCAAGCGTCATCCTCGCGAAAGCGAGGATGACGCCACCGAGGTATGATTCCGCAGTTACCTCAAAATATATAAAATTTTATATTTTTTATTGATTATTATGAATTGAATATAAATAATATTTTTATTTATTCAATACATTTATTCGAAACCCCTCATTGCCTCTCTGGCATAGCCTTTCTTTTTCATTCCAAAATATAAAAAAACGAGCCCCACAATCACGCAAGGAATGAGACCTGTGCTCAAGAAAAACTCGGAATAATGGGGGAGTGAACTTCCTTCACTCACTGAGAAAACTGCAAGGTTCCCTCCCATATAGTGTCCATAAGCAATAGCCATCATCCAAAAGCTCATCATTACACCTTGCAGGTGTTTGGGGGACAGTTTCGAAACACTCGCAAACCCAACAGGGACAACGAGCAATTCGCCACAGGCTTGAACAAGGATAGAACTGAGTACCCATAGGCCGGGTACCTTCTCAGCGCTAAACATGCAAGCCAGTCCCAGAATAAAAAAACTGAGTCCTGTCAATAAAAATCCCACCATCATTTTCGCGAGCCCCTCTCCTTTGACATACAGAATTAAAAGAGGACTCAGCATCACGACAAACACAGGCTCTATGGATAAGTAAGCAGAGGCTGGGATCTCAAATCCTAAGATGCTCCGGTCCACAACCTTGTTAATAAAGAGGAGGATCGAGCTTCCCGCTTGCTCAAAAAGCGCACAGAACAAAGAGAAAAAGATGATATAGAGGATAACCTTTAAAAGGTTTTTCTTATCCTGAATCGGAGATTTATAATAGATACTCCCAAGATAGAGAAAACTCCCCACGGCTATCAAACCCATCATATGGGTTTGATATTTGATCAAGAAACATAAGAGACCAATAAGGATGGGGAAACACACAAAAATAATGAGGTTACCTTCTCTTCTCGCAATGTCGGTTCTCTCCTTCCACCCCCATACGAGTGACATCACGCCGATCAATATTACAAACAGATATAGACTAAAGATCTGAGCGCCCATCATATAAAGATACCCACTGAGCACGGGTCCTGCAAATGAGCCTATATTCATGGCAATATAAAGCGTTGAGTAAGCCCTATCCTTTTCCGGATCCTGAGGATCTTTGTATAACTTTCCAACAGCCGCGGAAAGGTTGGGCTTATATAAACCACATCCTAAACTTATCAAGGCAAGAGAAAGCATACAGAACTCAAAGGATTTCAGCCCAAGGAGGGCGAGCCCACCCAGAAAAAGAAAAGTTCCCATAATGATCGAATTTTTTGTACCTAGGAATCTATCCGCAAGCCAGCCTCCTACTATTGACAAACCATAAGAAAGGGTCATAAGCGTAGCAAAAAGGCCAATGGCTGCCTTTTCATTCAAATCATACTCAGCCAGCGCATACAAAACAAAGATGGACTTCAGTCCATAAAAACTAAAGTTCAAACAAACTTCTGTACAAAAGAGTGCCGTAAATCCAGACGGATAATTTTTAAACATGTTTTACCTCTTTTAACCACAACCTAACACCCACTGGCGTCATCCTCGCGAATGCGGGGATCCAGGGAAAACAACTCATTCCGAAGGAATGTAGAAATCTTTCCATCGCTTCGCGATGAGTCTTTTCCCTGGATCCCCGCATTCGCGAGGATGACGCTTGGGGGTTGAAGATGACACCAGTGGGCTCGCGATGACGACCCTTCTTGAGTTCCCTATTAAAATGTTGTAATTGTTTATTATGGTATACATTCCCCACGAAAGCCTCTCCTTAAAATGGGTGGATCAAGATAACTTAACTCTTTCCTTGCCTTGGGTTTCAATGGAAATTGAAGTTCAAGAGAGCGACAAAATTTGGATAAATGATGCCATTAACCATCTCAAGACAACCGTTTCAAATCAAAACGTTCAAAAGTTTATTCAAGAGCTCAAAGACTACCCTATTTATTACTGGGAACCTCGCCCCATAAGTGATTTCTCCCTCAAAGATCTTCAGCCTTGTCCTAATATTTTGGTCGATACGACAACACCCCAGTCTCTTATATCATCATTTAATTGTAATATACCTAGAGATCTTTTACATGAATTACAACCATCTTGGACTTGGGACTGGAATAAAATATTGAACAAAGCAAGAATTCCAGGAACAGACACATACGATCCTGTCGCACTTGTTTCCTATCTTATTTGTTATCGACTTGAATGGGAAAGCACACGGTGGTCAGGTCAAAATGGCTTTGGACTTTTCTTAGAAAACCTCCTGCTGACGGATGAAGAACAGTTTTTTAAAGCGATTGGCTGGATTACAAAGCAGTCTCTTACGATTACAACTGATTCAACTGGGTCCATGCTTCCTGCCTTTACCCACTTCGAAAAAGGAAAAGACGCTCTCCAGCACTTTATTCATGATGAGGTGGGTCACTATAAATTTATGCTGCAAGTTTTTGAGGATCTCGGCCTAAGCAAGGATGACTTTCCTGTAGGATCTGCCACACAGTGGATGCTAGACGCCCATAAAAGAGTTGCAGAGATCTCTCCCCTTGCCTTCTCAGCCATGATAAATCTTTTTGAGGCAGCGTATTATGAAGGGGAAGACCCACTCTCACGGGTTGTGAAAATGTCCTCCAAACCCCAGGCTGCTCAAGGGTATGAGCTCCATTATAAAATTAATCAAGAACATCGCCATTGTGATATGCCGATAAGGCTTGCAAAGCACCTTGGCCCGCAAAGCCATGCTCACGCAAGCCTGACGTTAGGACTCTTTGAATTAACATTAGGATTTCTTGATTCTATGGAAATGAAATACTGTAAAGAACATTCTCCTACTACCCATCGTTAAACATAAGAGGGTTCCATACAATTTCACGAGGAACTGAAACGCTTATGACCTGAAAATCTGGATGATCAGGGTTAAAGACGACAGTCCTTTCTTCAGGATAAACAAGGGCGGGAACAACAAGGATGGCCGTTCGCTTCTCCTTCAACCATCTATCCCCATACTTTCGACTCACATGATAATCCACAGCATTCCAACCTGGAAGCTCTTCACCTTTAAGCTCTTCAATCAAAATTCCTTTAGGGACTTGAATGGTGATGGATTGATGGGTTTGTGGAATATCCCCCACTCGCCCTCCAAGGGCTAACTTTTCCAGAAGTGCTCCTTGATAAGACATCACCCCATAGATCGCTTTTCTTCCGGGAGAGTTCCATCTGGCTCCATGAAGAGCAGCGCCCGTCCCATCAAAAAGAGGACTTCTTTTATCCGCAATACGAAAGGCCGTAATGGGACCTTTAAAGAGGCAAGCCATAAAATATTCCCCAAAGATGTTCCTCCACATGCCTCGCCCCAAGTTCGGAGAAAGCCACCTCAATGGGTGGTCTATTCTTAAATAAGGGGTGCGGCGTTGTTAAAAATTCTTTTGCTTGTTTCGGATTATCCCAAACATGTATAGCTGTGGCAATAACCCTTGCAAGTCTTTCTGTTCGTTCACTTTCTTTAAGACTTAAGTGACTCCGTCTTCTTTTATAACTTCCTTCAGGAACAACCTGATAGATAAACTGTGTTCTAGTTTGAGCTGTTGCTACAAAATCTGCAACATTTTTAAGAGCAGACTTCGGCAGGCCTTCTTCAACAACCTTTTCTAATTCAAACAGAGAGTGCACAGGCCCCTTTAAAACCTTCTCACCCCCTAAGACTTCAGCTATTTTTGTTGGCGCTATCATGGTTACCTCCATCATTTGAGATAAATTCTTGGTATCATATGATACTTCTTATGACAAGTAATTTTTAACACTTTTTTTACTATCTCTTTTTTTTTGATTTCATTTATGATGGAGCTTAGCGGAAAAGCCAACTTCCAGGGAGTCTCTCTATGACAATTGAAATCAATCCAGAGTTTAAGCGGGCTCTCGACCTTATGGAACACACCACTCAAAATGTCTTCATTACGGGACGTGCCGGTACGGGTAAGTCCACATTGCTCACTCATTTTCGATCTATCACAACAAAAAAGGTCGCCTATCTCGCCCCAACAGGGGTTGCAGCTCTGAATATAAACGGTCAAACCATTCACTCATTTTTCAAATTTAGACACGATGTGACGCTTGACTCTATTAAAAAGAAGTCAAAAGGAAAAGAAACAAAACTTTACAAAAAGTTAGATGCCATTGTGATAGATGAGATTTCTATGGTTAGAGCTGATCTTCTTGATTGTATTGATAAATTTATGCGTCTCAATGGAAATAATGAGAACCTGGCCTTCGGCGGGGTTCAAATGATCTTTATTGGGGATTTGTATCAACTGCCTCCTGTTGTGAATTCATCAGATAAAGAAATCTTCAAAACCAAGTATACAAGCCCTTATTTCTTTAGTGCTCATTTTTTCGATGATTTCGATATGGAGTTTATTGAGCTTGAGAAAATTTACCGTCAAAAGGATGAAACCTTTATTACCCTTTTGAATGCCATCCGAAATAAGACGGTAACTGATGAGGATATGGATCTGCTCAAGACATGTGTTCACCCAGAGTTTTCCTCAAATGAAAATCATATCTACCTCACCCCAAAGAACATCGACGCTGAAACTATTAATGAAAGACAACTTGAGAAACTAGATGGGAAACCCTTCACCTTCGAAGCTGAGATCTCTGGCGCCTTTGGGAAAGAATATTTCCCGACAAGAACAACTCTAAAGCTTAAACCAGGATCTCAAATCATGATGGTGAACAATGATCCCAAGGGACGTTGGGTGAATGGGACCATGGGCACCGTTCTTCGTATTAAACCGAGGGAAAATGAGACGCTGATTATTGTGGAGCTTGAAGATGGGGAGGAAGTTGTTGTGAGACCTCACCTTTGGGAAATCAGTCGCTTCTTTCTTGAAGGGGAAACAATCCAGACCGAAACCATTGGGGCATTTACTCAATATCCCCTTATGCTCGCATGGGCCCTCACCATTCACAAAAGCCAAGGAAAAACCTTTCATAAAGTTATTGTTGATATCGGCAGCGGTACCTTTTCACCTGGCCAAGTTTATGTGGCCCTGAGTCGTTGTACGAGTCTGGAGGGGCTCGTCCTCAAAAAGCCCATTGAAAAGAAGCACATATGGATTGATTATGAAGTCGTTCATTTCATTACAAAATTTCAATATCAGAAGGCCGAACTCAAACTTTCATTTGAAGATAAAGTGGGCGTCATCAAGAATTCCATTGCCAAGAAGCAACCTCTCGAAATTGTGTACCTTAAAGCAAACGATGAGAAATCGAAGCGCATTATCACACCCCAAAACATTGGTGAGATGACATACCGCAATATCACTTTTATGGGTATGGAAGCCTATTGTCACCTCAGGAAAGAGCTCAGAACACTGCGGGTGGATCGCATATTAGAGATCGAAGAATTGAAAGCGTAAGCTTATGGCTTATCAAAATCAGCTGAACGCGTGATGGGCTCGTTCTGCTTAACCTCTTTATTAAACTGTTCCATTTTTACAGCCAGTCGTTCGAGAGCAGGATTCCCTAAAATCATCCTTAGCGGTGGCTCCTTCATCTCAGCAATTTGAATGATAATACGAGCAGCCTTATGGGGATCCCCAACCTGATGACCGTGAACTTGCTTTATACTATCTCTAAAATGGTGGGCTTTATTATTATTATAGGCATCTAGAGCCGGTGCAACATGAAGCGATTCACCCGCAAAACCAGTTCGGAAAGGACCCGGTTCAATGATTGTCATATGAATTCCAAAGGATTCTAACTCCTCTGCAGCTCCCTCTGAAAGCCCTTCAACAGCGAATTTTGTGCTGCTGTATATGGATCCACCAGGACGGGAAACAAGTCCAGCAATGGAGGATAAGTTAAAGATATGTCCAGAACCTTGGCTTCGCATGTGAGGAAGAACCGCCTTGGTCATGGCCATCAACCCAAAGACATTTGTCTCAAACTGAGTTTTGATGTCTTCCATTGAGCATTCTTCAAAAGCTCCCAGCAAGCCATATCCTGCATTGTTAACCAATACATCAATGCGACCGAAGTGGTCAATTGTCTTTTTAACCGCGTTATCAATCTCGCTTTGATTAGTAACATCAAGCTGAAGGATTAAGACTCTGTCCTTAAAATCCTTAAATTTCTCCATGAGAGTTTCTGTCTTTCGGGCTGTCGCAACCACATTTGCATCAGGTGTTTTGAGAAGTTCCTCAACGAAGGCCAAACCAAACCCCTTGGAGCACCCTGTGATAAGCCATACTTTATTCATTGTCACCTCTTCCGAAAACCTTATTTAAACTATAGTTTTTAAAGGAAGCTGTCTAGAATTTTAAGTTGCATAAATCAGCTGTCTATCCTATATAAAATAGATGTTAAATATTGGGTATTTGTATTATGAAAATATTAAAGATTTTCTTTCTTATTTGTTTCCTCATTTCTAGTCTCTCTCAGCCAGCGCTTGCCGGAGGCAATGACTTATGGGATGCGATTGCTGCTTGGGAAGATAAAGATCACGAGAAAGCAGCTCGCCTCTTCGTTCCTTTCGAAAGGGCCCACCCTATCGCCAGACCCTATATTGAGGATCTAGTCGCAAGAGGACTCTATCAAGCAGAACGGTTTCCTTATTTCTACGACCCCATGAGCACCAACATCGCTCACGGATGGTATGAAGCCTCTTGCATCATGCGTAAAGCTAAAGAAATTGAACGCGACATAAATGAACTGAGTAAAAAGCCAGCAAAAAAAGAAAAAGAATTGGCATCACTGAACAAGTCTCTTAAAGAAACTTTGACTCGACTCTGCCAGTTACCCACAGCTGGAGGAGCTTACATTGCAGGTTTGTGGATTAACAAAGCCTCCGGAAAGTCAGAAAAAGTTCAAGAAACAACAACCAGAAAATATGTTGAAAGCATTAATGTAGGCCTAAATGCGTGTCTAGATCCTCGAGCAATCCTCGTGTTTAAAGATCCAAAAAACAAAACAACGATCAATAATAACCTTAGAGTGTGCGAGATTGCGAACACTTGATTCCCTTGCTTGAAGAGAAATCTATTGGCGAGGCTTATTTTGAGGTAAGCAAAAGGGTCCCCGAACAAGCAAAAGATATCTTCGTAAGGGCAGGCGCCTACTTTGGATGCGTTGAGGCCCAATTTGAATATGCTAAGAACCACTGTTTCACGGCTAACGAGATATTCTATTGGTATTCTCAAGCAGCCGCAGGGGGAAATGCTGAAGCAGCCGATTGTATTGCCGTCGAACTTGCAGCAGGAAAATACATTAAGACAGATTATGAAAAGGCCATTTTTTACTCAACTCTCGCCGTGAATAACAATCGAAATCAAAACTCGAGAATATACCTGAATCATGCACTTTTACTTGATGAACTGAAAAAAACTGAAGAAGCAGAGAAGTATTTCCGTCTTGCAACAAATAATAGTGAAAATCTTGAAGCTTGCTTTCAATATGGGTTAATGCTGCAAAAGCACGATAAGTTTGAAATGGCCCAGTCTATGTATCTTTCTGCTGGACAAAAAGGTCATGTGAACTCAATGACTAATTATGTCGTACTTTGTAAGGATAAAAAAGGATATGAGCCGCTTTTTTGTGCTCGAATTAATGAAAATGTTACAAGTTTTAAAGAAGCCTACTTACTCGCACATATGTACGAATATTTATCCAAAGAACTTCAAGTACAATATAAAGAAGACATTTTAAAAATTCTCTTCAAGCTATCTCAAAATGAAGATCGAAAAGAGAGTGGAGTCACTTATTTCTTGCTAGGATCTCTCTATCGATCCTTTGAGACTGAGGCAGAGCTAAAACAAGCTGTTCAATTTTTCCTCATTGCTTCAGAACGGGGGGAAGGCAAAGCTGACATAGAGTTAGGAAACATGTATCGGAAAGGTTGGGGCGTTGCTAAGGATCCAAGCATTGCCTTTAGGTATCATGAACAATCTATAGAACGAGGACTTTCTGATGGATACAATAGCGCAGGCTTATTCTTGATGGATCTGGATGATCCGGGGCAGGATCCCAAAGCCTTTAGATATTTCCAAAAAGCATTTAAAGAGGATGCGAATAACAGAACCTATTCCGCCTACAATCTCGCGCAAATGCACAAATACGGCAGAGGTGGCGCTCTTAAGAACGCCAAACTCATTGAAAACTATTACCGAATTGCTGGAGAAAATCCTGAACTCATCGTTATAGCAAATTATGGCTGGTTTCACTATCTTGCAACAAATGGCATTTTGGATCTTCCAAAATTTATTAATCTTCTTCAGATCGGCGTGGAACAGAAGGATCCTGAATCTCTTTCCGCTATGGGACAGTGCATGCTGCTAGATCCCCAAAAGAGCCAGGATAAGAAACTGAGGCGAGAGGCCGTTTTGCATATTTTTAATGCTGCTAAAGCAGGAGTGTCAAGCGCAAAAGTTATATTTACCTGTCTAACCCAAATCGGAATTGAATGGGCAATCAAAAAGGACCCCGTTAAAGCAGAGCGATATCTTCAGCATTTCAATGACGAGGAGATAAGAGTATTTGAGAACGCACTTGCCACTTACATCGTAAAACTTAAAGAAGTATTGCAGCCGAAAGCTATTATTGAGGAAAGTAATGAAGCTGAAGAAAGTCCCACTGAAAGTGATGGGGAAGAAGTAGCTGTAGAGGTTGATGAGATTGTTGAGGAGCTTGAATTATCTCCAGAACCTGAAGCTATTGCGCGGAAACCCAATCTTGAGATTCTCAAACTTCAGGCAGAGCTTGAATTGATTCAAGGTAAAAAACAAGTGAAGTGGCGGAAAGTAAGAAGCCTTATGGAAAGAGTTATGACCGCAACCACGGGAAGTCTCACACCAGGGAAAGGATCCGGCCATCGTGTTGAGATCGGTGGTGAAGTTTCCTCACTTCACATTCCACATGGGAATAACTCCACTGAGCTGAAGGGGGGAAGACTGGAGTCAACGGTTACCCTAATGCAAGGGGCTTTAGAGAAAGCAGCAGAAGCTAAGAAAAAAGAGAATGAGTAGAATCTGCATAGACTGCAACAGGCATACTTACGAGAGTTATAAACTTAATGACTTTTAACTCCTTGTACATGAACTTTGACAATCTAAAACAGAAGACCCCCTAATGTGGGATACCCCTAGGGGAAATATACACATAGTCAAAATTCAATAATTATTCATGATACTTTCCTAGCCCGATAATTATGTCGGATCCAAAAAAATGGAGAAGTGTATGAAAAAATTGTTTATGGCCTTTTTGGCACTTATTTTCTTTGCAAATTTTGCATTACAAGCCGTCTGTCCACATTGTCATGGCATGAGAGATGATTGTATGGAGGCACGTGAGGGTGGAAAAGGCGCCAGTGGAAAATGGCGTGATAACCATACACCCAAAAGAGGATGGACATGTCAGGGAGCTGAAGACTTAGGCGCAGGGAACACCCAACGCTGTCAAATGTGTGAGAGAGAAGAAGTTCGCTATATCCATCACATGAGACATGGTGATCAAAATGCCATCACTCTACAAGTTGGCTGTATTTGTTCCGGATACATGGAAGGACGGTTTGATGGAGATGTTGTTCTAGCTGTGCAACGTGCAAAAAATAGAAATTCAAAGCTTGTAAATCGTGCGAATCGTCGAGAGAAGTTTGCTGGACTCAATGCTTGGGAAGTTAATGGCCAAGATGAATCTATAAACACAAGGGATGGAAATCACATTGTCATTCGCAGACATCAACCGAATCAATTCGGTTCTCGGATTAATGATCATTGGCTTCAACAGTTTTTTCCTTCAATACAAGCAGCTAAACTCGCAGCATTTGATGCATTATATCCTGCACAAATAAATTAATAGGTATAATTTATAAAAGGTGAGATAGAGATATTCTATCTCACTTTATTACTTATGGTCTCAGATCAACACCAAAAATGAAATGTTGCAAATCTACAACTTACATTGATTTATAACATCAAAACGAATTTACTCTTTCGATCGAGCAATTAAGGTATGGTACTTTTTATAAAAAATTAAAATAGAAACAGAGGCATAAAAATGATTAAAGCTATCGGAAGTACCTCCCTACTTTTAACAACAAGTTTCCTAACATGTGCTTATGCAACTCCAGCTTCAGCCCCTGTCCCCTTAACACTCAAGAATCCTGCACCACAAGCCATCTTCGTTGTAGAGCAACCCTGTGCTCCAGTTTGTGCAACAGTTTGTGCGCCCGCGCCTGTGTGTCCACCTGCACCCTGCCCTCCTCAACCCTGCCAGTGCTGTGACTACAAGTTGAATTATTCCGGTTGGTATGCTGGAGGTCAAATCGGTTTGGGCATGACGAGAAATAAGGATAAATTCACAAATATAATTTTAGGGCGGTCTGGTAACGATCCGATAGGTATGCGGGGGATCTTAGGAGGAATACATGCAGGATGGGGGCACCAGTTCTGCAGCAATCTCTATCTTGGACTTGAAATATATGGTAACCTTTATAGTAATAAAACAAAAGCACTTCCTGGGAATGATACCTATTTGAAGGGTAGAAGATTTAATTCCTTTGGAATAGCGCCTCGCTTAGGTTACGTCATGAACGCCTCTATGATGTATTTGCGTTTAGGGGCTGACTCCGCTAAGTGGAAATATGTATCAGTTTCAAATAATACAGGTGATAGCAAAAGTACGAACAAACGCGTTGCAGGTATTGTTCCCGGGATAGGTTTTTCCCAAATGATGAGTAATAACCTTATAATAGGTCTTGAAGGGACTATGGGCTTCTTTAAGAACTTAAAAACGTATAATTTTAGAGCTGAAGAAAACATTGTAACTCTTAATGATACCTTCTCTAATCAGTCATTTGATCTTCTCTTTCGTATGAGTTATTTATTTGGTGGCGATAAAAACAAACCAGTTGATTATTTACCAGAGAAAGCTTTCACAGGTCCTTATTTAGGTGCTCAAGTTGGTTACGCCTATACCTTTACTGACTATCCTTGCATTGAAGTCAGTACTCGTGTTCCGAGTTTTGACCGTCATAACTCGCAAGGCGCTCTTGGAGGACTTCACCTTGGATATGGTTATCAATTTTGTAACCGGTTATATCTCGGTTTAGAAGGAACGGCAAACTGGCTCTCTAACCGCACTTCAGCGGGCAATGGGAATCAGGATTTCTATAAACATAAAGTCACAAATTCATTCGCCATTAACCCGAGACTTGGATATGTCATGTCTGGTTGCGCTTTATTTTACGCGAAGTTTGGTGCTGAATGGGCAAGATGGAACCACGCCATTGAACATAATGTTGAACGCTTATATTTTTCTGAGACAAAATATGAACCTGGGTTTGCACCTGGTATCGGATTTGCCGTATTGATGACTAAAAATGTTATGGTTGGTTTAGAAAGCACATTTATCGTGTATTCAAATGAACCTAAGGTCCGAAATCTTAGAGGTATGAATCACGATTTTAAAGACAGGGCAGCAAATATCAATTTACGGTTAAGCTATAAGTTCTAATTTCTAAGGCCCCCTACGGGGGCCAAAGTTTACTTCTTAACCATCAACAATGTATCACTCCCGACAAACGCACCCTGGTTTTGGTTATAAGAACCAACATGCACAAAACCAGCCTTTTCATAAACATGAACAGCGCGAGGATTATTCGAATCTGGATCAATGAGGAAACTTTCAACCTTAGGAACTCTCGATTTGTAAAATGACATAAAGGCTTTCAGAGTAGGGACTGCAAGGCCTTTGCCAATGTGTTCAGGACTACCAATCCCAAAATCAAGGCCAACGGTAATGCTTGAGTCGGATAAATGCTGATAATGCAGCTCAGGCAAACCCTCAGTTGCTTTTGTGAGCTCCTCGGATAAGATGAGGGCGTAAGGCGTCCCATCCAGGCACCCAATCCAATAGGTAAAAGCACCACCAAAATAGGTTTGCTTTCGTCCATGAACGAAGTTAGAGATGTCGTCTTTATGTTCCAGAGAATTGTCCCAAAATTCAATCATGTGCGGCTCATTCAACCAACTCATAATGAGTGGGAGGTGTTCAGGGGAAGCTTTGATAAAAGTGATGTTCACTGGACAGATTCCTTAATTGCTAAACATATAAGAAACATACCCTATGACTTCCCGAAAAGTAGAATACATATCCCTTATCTCAATGAAATCCGCATGCGCTGAGTAAACAGGTGATATCCCAACTCGCTCCAGGGCTAAACGAGAGCGAGGCAAATGAAAGTATTGGGAAATAACGAAGACACTTTTCTTGTCCAAATTCCGCAGTATCTGCAATGTATTTTTAGCACTTGCTTGGGTAGTCTTCCCTTCATTATCCAAGATAATGGAGGCTATGGGGATTCCCTGAGAGACCAGATAATCTCTCATCACTTCAGCCTCATCATAGCCTTCCTTACCGATACCACCACTCACAATGATTGTTGGGAAATAACCAGCCCTATAGAGCTCAAGTGTTTTGTCGAGCCTCGCTTGAAGTCGACCTGAAGGTTTACCGTCTAACTCAACTTTATTACCCAGAACGAGCGCAATGTCTGCTTTGCCCATCTGATCATTGAGGCCGGAATAAACCAAGACACTCGTGGCTATAAGAAAGGAGATAATGATGATTCCACAAGCTAAAAGTAAGCGATTTATAGTTATCATTATCTTTTCCTTGAAAGTGCATATTAAGGTTGAATTATTATTATTTTCACTCCCAAATTCAAGGTCAACTTTTGCCTCTTTTTCATTGACCGAATATCCCTCCTTATTTAAAAATGAATATGAAAGAGAGCCTTCGTAGCCCATTAAGAAAATTATAGATTTGAGAATATAAATTGTGTGGACGCTTTGCTTTAGACGCCCCAAAGGCTAAAATTGAAGAGAAGTTTGGAATATCACTTTCTGGGTATAATTATAAGCCACGCCTCAATATTTCGCCTCATCAAGGCATCCTTGTTGTGATTCATGATGAACAGAGTAAGCATAAAGCAATCCCTACTCTTTGGGGATTTATTCCCAATTGGGTTAAGGAGATTAACCCTGCACAAGCTCCCATCAATGCCCGCCTTGAGACGGCAGCAACAAATCGCTACTTTAACTATGCCTTTAAAAAAAGGCGATGCCTCATTCCTGTGACCTCCTTCTACGAATGGGACAAAACAACGAAACCAAAAACACCCTACCGTTTCTATATACAGGGTGAATCCCTCTTTGCTCTCGCGGGACTCTGGAGCTCAAGACTTGACCCGGAAGGAACGGAGCTCGATACCAGCACCATTATTACAACCTCTGCAAATAAATCTGTGAGCTGGTTGCATGACCGGATGCCGCTTATATTAAAAGAAGATGACTGGGACTCTTGGCTTGAAGGCCAGCTTAATGACTTTAAGCTATTCCCCGATAATGAACTTTCTTATGAAGCTGTCTCTCCCCAAATCAATAGCCCCAAGTTTGAGCCCAATTTGGCGGGGTAACGTGACCCTATTCAAACCGATTCGTTCTCGGAAACCCTGTTGGGGGCAGGCGACCGCCTTGGGCTCTTTTCCCGAGCCAGGGGAGAAGATTCGTCTCAACCCTTGTCTTTTCTCCAATCTTCCATGACAGACCTTTGCTTAAGGTGAAGAACTTTGCGTCAGATAGACCTCCCCCTTTATAACGTTGGAGTATCACCCCTTTTCCGCGTGCCATTTCAGGAATCTCATCAGTCTTATAAATCAACAGCTTACGGTTCTCTCCAATGATCGCTATATGGTCTCCTGCAACGATCCGGCACAGGGCGGCTTTTGTCCCCTCCACATTGAGGATTTGTTTGCCACCGCGCGTTCCTGCAACAAGGCTTGACCGAGTGATGATAAACCCACGACCATCCCGTGACGCCACAAGAATCTTTTCATCTGACGATTGGGGTCGATGAAGAATGAGCCCAAGGATATCCTCCTCAGGCGCCAAGTCTATCATCAAACGAATAGGATCCCCATGCCCACGACCCCCAGGGATCTTGTCCACCCCTAAGGTATAAAACCGTCCAAGAGTTGTGAAAACAAGGAGCTTATCCGTGGTTTCAGCGGGAATGATGAATTTTTCATCATCGCCATCTTTATACTTGATCTCATTTTGATCTATATCATGACCTTTCAGTGCACGGATCCACCCCTTCTCAGAACACACCACAGTGACATTTTCCCGCTCCAGAATCGCCTCAATAGGGACGATGACATCATCCGGAGGATCGGAAAGAATCGTGCGCCTCCGGCCAATTTCTGAGTCCTTATGATAGATTTTCATAATCGACTCGAGACCTTTGATAATGTGCTTTTTTTGGAGAGATGGGGTATCAAGTAGCGCAACCAAATCCCCCTTTTCTTTTGTCAAGGTATCATGCTCTCGCTTAATCTCAATTTCCTCAAGCTTCCTTAGGCTCCTGAGACGCATATTTAAAATGGCTTCAGCCTGCACTTCCGTAAGGCCCCACCTTGTCTGCATAATGGGACTAGGATGATCTTCTTCGCGAATGAGGCGAATGACTTCATCAATATTCAGGAAAGCGATTAGGTAACCCTCAAGAATCTCCAAGCGAAGGTTGATCTTTTCCACCCTGAAGCGTGTTGTCCGTCCAAGGATCTCCAAGCGATGTTCGTAGAAAGCTTCAAGGACTTGCTTGAGATTCATCACCCCTGGAATCCCTTTTCCACTCATCACATTCATATTGAGGGATATACGACTATCGAGATCGCTTTGCCTGAACAAGGATTCCATTAATACGTTTGGATCCACTGTTCGTGACTTAGGCTCAAAAACAAGGCGAATCTTATCGCTGGATTCCTCTCGCATATCCGCAAGAAGGGGAAGCTTCTTTTCAGCGAGGAGTTCGGCTATCTTCTCAACAAGCTTTGACTTTTGAACAAGATACGGGATCTCAGTCACAACAATTTGATATTGACCCAAGTCAAGCTTTTCAACTTCCCATTTCGCTCGAACCCTAAAACTCCCCCGACCTGTACTGTAGGCTTTCAGGATAGTCTCTCGAGGTTCAATCAGAAGCCCTCCCGTTGGGAAATCCGGTCCTGGAATTATTGCCACAAGCTCTTCAATTGTTATGTTCGGATTTTTAATAAGGGCAATCAACCCTTCGCAAATCTCATACAGGTTGTGAGGAGGAACGCTTGTTGCCATTCCAACCGCAATCCCTGCGGCCCCATTTACCAAAAGATTTGGGTAAGTCGCTGGCATCACAAGAGGTTCTTCATTTTCCCCATCGTAGGTTGGCTTAAAATCAACAGCGTTTTGATCAAGACCTTCCATGAGTGCAATAGCAGCAGCTGTCAGACGAGCCTCCGTATACCGGCTTGCAGCAGCTGAGTCCCCATCGATATTCCCAAAATTCCCTTGCCCATCAACAAGTGGTAGTCTGACAGAAAAGTCTTGAGCAAGCCTCACCATCGTATCATATACAGCCTCTTGACCATGAGGGTGATATTTACCAATCACATCACCCACAACACGGGCACTTTTCTTATAGCCAGATTTTGGATCGAGTTTAAGGTCTCTCATTGCATAAAGCAGCCTTCGGTGGACGGGTTTCAAACCGTCCCTCACATCCGGAAGGGACCGCTGCATAATGGTAGAGAGGGCATAGGATAGATACCTCTCCCCCAAAGCTTCAACAAGTTCAACGTCACGGACTGTCATGCACAATTCCTTAGCTTAGCAAACCTTTGTAAGAGCCGGCTCCTTGCAGAAGGGAGCGTACGGCCTAAGAGATGCCTTTCCAGAAAATACCCTGTGAGATTCAACGCCTCAAATATTTCCGAACCGTCAGGCACACTTTCCCTGCTGTAATCGCATATAAAAGACGGTAAGGGAAGCAGTTTTTCCTTGTAAGGAGCTGCAATACGTTTGGTTACCGCCCGTCCCGTCCGGGGAGAGACGGCAACGAGTCCCTGGGTTTCACCAGTTACTGCACATGCAGAAAGATCCAAACCATACCCAAGCTCCTCAAGCAACGTTAGCTCAAGCATCACATACGCCTTCGCCCAGCCAGGGGAATGAAGACTTTGCATAAACATCTCAAACTGCCCATACAAATGAGGGTATGCATGTCTTTCAGGAAGTGCTACTTGACATAAAGACGCCGCGGATACAAGAGCAGCCAGGGGCCCTGGAGCATCCAGCAAAAAAGCAGAACTTGCCTGTAAAGGCTCAAGCATCCAGTACCCGAGGTGGTTTTCAAGACGAGCTCCCCAGCGCGCCTTAACTTTACCGCCACATTGAACCCATCCCTTGTTTTTTTGTGTGAGACTAAAAATCCCCGCACAACGCCCCCGTGTCGGCGTAAACAAGCTCACGACTTGCTTTCGCTCACCGAGGACTTGTGTATGAAGGATAATGCCTTCGTCGTGCCATTCCATTCGATTAAGTGCCTTTACCCTCGAAATCTAACCCTATGCTCGAATACAGTCTAGGGTTTTCAATCCAATTTTCTTTGACTTTAACGTGTAGGAAGAGGTGCACGGGGCGTTCAAAAATCACAGTGAGTTGCTTGCGAGCTGCAGCGCCAATAGCTTTAATCTGCTTTCCTTCCTTACCAAGCACAATGGGACGTTGACTCTCTCGCTGCACATAAATTTCTTGCGTAATCTTTACGCTTCCATCCTTAAATTCTTCCCACCCTTGCGTTTCAACCCAAATAGCATAGGGGAGTTCATCATGGAGACGGTGGAAAATTTCTTCTCTTGTAATTTCAGCAGCAAGGATTCTTTCTGTTAAATCACTGAGTTGATCTTCTGGAAAAAGCCAGGGTCCCTCCGGAATATGGCTCGCCCAATAAGACTTAATGTCTCCCACTCCCTCCCCTCGCAGGGCAGAGATCATAAAAATTTCATTAATTTCAGGTCTCGCAAATGTCTCTGCGAGAGATAACAACTCCGCTTTAGGAATCAAATCAATCTTATTGAGAACAAGAACAGCTTTTTTATTATAATGCTGAAGACGCTCCAAAATAGATTCCGTATCCTCGTGTTTCTTACGGGTAACATCAACAAGGATCATAATCCCATCAGCATCTTTTAAACTGTCCCAAGCACTTCTAACCATTGCCTTTTCAAGGCGACTCTTTGGCATTCCGAATATTCCAGGTGTATCCACAAAAACCATCTGAGATTCACCTTGAAGCGAAACACCCATAATCCGATTACGTGTCGTCTGAACTTTGGGGGAAACAATTGTAACTTTGCTTTCAACAAGCGTATTGATGAGCGTTGATTTACCAGCATTAGGTGCACCAACAACAGCGATGAATCCACATTTAGTCATGAGGTGAGATCTTATCTAACATGTTTTGAGCCGCATCCTTTTCTGCATGTCTCTTTGAAGATCCCTGTCCCTTTACAGGCTCAAGTCCTTCCACAATAACTTCCACAATGAAAAAGGGAGAGTGTGCTGGACCAGAGGATTCCCAGACTTCATAAAGGGGATGGGATTTTCCTTTAGACTGCACCCATTCCTGGAGGATGGACTTTGGATCTCGTGGAGGCTCCTTTGCATCTCTTATATACTCTTTCCAGAACCCATGGATAAAATTTGCAGCGGCGTTTATTCCGCCATCAATATATAGAGCCGCAATTAGAGCTTCACATCCATCAGCCAGAAGGGTTTCCATGCGTTTCTCTTGAGAAGAACTACGTTCTCGCTTAATAATCAGATATTGAGCCAAGTGAAGAGCGTTTGCGACTTCGACAAGCATTTCTTTTCGTACCAAACTTGCAAATCGCTTTGCGAGATCTCCCTCCTTCTCCGAAGGAAATTCCTCATATAACCACGTTGCAATAATAAGCCCAAGGACTCGATCCCCTAGAAACTCAAGCCGTTCAAACTCATACCCATGCTCATGGGCTATGGCACTGGGATGTGTTAAGGCTAGCTCCAATAATTTTTTATCCTTGAATTCGTAAGATAATTCTTTTTCAAGGCCATTCATCAATGAATACCTTGAAATATCCGACTATACTGGGCTGTAAAAGGCCATTTCCAAACTTCCCAAAGCGCAATATGGCCGCCTGTTGAAAAGAATATAAAACTCGCTCTTCCCACTAAATTTTCATAAGGTATAAACCCAACAACGCCTTGCGCTCGGCTATCATTAGAGCCGTCCCTATTATCACCGACCATAAAATAATGACCCGCAGGAACTGTAAAGACAGGTGTATTATCATAAGTTCCCGAGCCAAAAGGATCCTGCTTAATAATGAGGTGTTGTAGTCCATTAGGCAATGTTTCAATAAACTGTGCCGCTTTTAGCTTGGTGTTATTATCATCAACAGTCGTAAACTCTCCATGGGGTTCAAGCTTGCACTCAACATCATTGATAAATAAGATTCCCTTCTTCATCTGAACACGATCGCCGGGAAGGCCAACAACCCTTTTAATAAAATCCTGGGATTGATCAAAGACAGGCCTGAAGATAGCAACCTCCCCTAATTTAGGTTCTGCTCCCCATATACGGCCTGAAAAATAATTAAAATTGCCCCCAAAAGGGATGGAATAGCGACTATAGCCATAAGCGGTCTTGGAAACAAACAAGTTATCTCCAATTAAAAGAGTAGGAATCATGGAACCTGAAGGGATATGAAAAGGCTGAAGCCAAAAGGTCCTGATCAGAACCGCGATAATAACGGCATAAAAAAGTGATTTCCAGTTTTCCCAAGCGGAATCTGTCTTAGAGTCTTGCTTCGATTTCATCATATCTTTCCATTCATTTTGAAACTAAAATAAGGTGAAGATGATTCGAAAGCAATCATATTATGAATTATAGTGATAAAAAACCCCCGCCTAGGCGGGGGTTTTCTCTCTCATATACTTAAGATTTTAGTAAATGAACTTAGCAACAAGTGAGATTTTTCCGTATGTTGGCTTAACTCTGGCAACATGCGTATAAGACCTATCACCACCTAGAGCAACGATGTTTGCTGGTGTTGTATATGTTCTTCTAAAGTTGTGCTTGTTAAAGATTGAAACAGTTGCATCCATACCCAAAATGAAATGTTTTGTGGCAAGGAAGTCAACTCCAAGACCAATGAGGAACCCATTTAGGTACTTGCTCTGTGAACCAGCAAAAGCAGTTGGTTGACCTGCAGCATTAAGGACTTGGTTATTATCAACAAAGCTTGTCTTGAACTTTGACGCATCCCAACCCATAATTAGCTTTGGTGCAACGAGGTTTGCGATAACATAAGAAAAGTTAGCGCGTAGTTGCAATGAATTATTCAATGCTAAAGTGTTAGAAAATCTTGCTGCGTTAACAGGAGCGTTGACGTTAAACGGATTATTTGGAAAAGCATTGTTTGGAACATAATCCGTGAAATTTCCTTTTGAATTTGCCCAATTTGCTACAAATTCAAGACCCAAACCGAGGTTACCTGTACGATACGTGTAACCTGTGTTAAGTCCACCGTCGAATCCTTTAAGGCCTAAACGATTCTTGTAGAGATCGTTAACAAGTCTTGTGCCATTGTTTTGAATCCAAAATGCTGACACTTCCTGAGAAGCTGTTCCGAGACCGATACCGACGTTACCACCAAGGTGGAAACCTTGAAATGCTTTTGGGCAACCTGCTGGTACGTTATCAGCTTGTGCTCCAAATCCGAGTGTTGCCAGGATTGCAACTAAAGAAACTTTCTTCATTTTAATATCCTTTCTTGAAAGTGTTCGTCCGGTATTATTAACATGTTGTTCAAAAAGGTTAGAAAAAAATTCAGGAAATTTTAAACATTTTTAAAAGAAGTTGCAGAGTTGCAACATCCCTTGCCTGTGCCGGCACTTTTTTTGTCTCTTTGCCTCGCTCTTGTTTTTATGTAAGATAAATGAAACAAAGGTGCAATCAATTCTGAACTTATACTAAGTAGAAAGCTGCATGATAGAACTATGACAATTTTAAGATTTGCTCCCTCACCTACGGGCTATTTACACCTGGGTAACACAAGAACAGCCCTCATTAACTGGCTTTACGCCAGAACCCATAAAGGTAAGTTTATTCTTCGTTTGGACGACACGGATAAGGAACGTTCCGAACAAAGATATGCGGATCAAATTCAAGAAGACCTTACATGGTTAGGTTTAACCTATGATGAAATTGTAAAACAATCAGACCGCTTGGGAGAATATAAGAAAGCTGCAGAATTTTTAAGGAGTAGGAGTCGACTCTATCCTTGTTACGAGACGCCTGAAGAACTCGCTCTTCAGCGCAAAATTCAATTGTCCTCGGGCAAGCCTCCTCACTATAATAGAGCGTCCTTATCTCTCACCCCAGAGCAAATTTCCAAATATGAAACGGAAGGTCGCAAACCTCACTGGCGCTTTAAAATGGAACCAGGCACTATTGCTTGGAAGGATCTTATCCGTGGAGAGGTGGAGTTTCAAGGAGATCATTTGAGTGATCCCATATTGGTTCGAGAGGATGGCTCCCCCGTATTTACACTTGCGACAGCTGTAGATGACTTGGAACTTGGTATAACTCACATTGTTCGAGGAGAAGACCATGTAACAAATACGGCTCTCCAGATTCAAATTATGGAATGTTTGAGTGGTAAACTAAATAATATTAAGTTTGCCCATCTGGCGCTTATCTCGGATAGCAAAGGAGAAGGCCTTTCCAAAAGACAAGGAAGTCTAAGTTTAATGCACCTTGCCAAGGAAGGTATTGAACCTATGGCAATCAACAGCCTGCTTTCGAAGCTTGGAACATCTGACTCCATTAGTCCTCATACAACCTTAACAGGTATCTTAAATGAATTTGATATTCATAAATTTGGTCGCGCAACACCAAAACTTGACCCTGAAGATTTATGGCAAATGAATGTTAAAGTTCTCCAGCTTCTCCCCTATGATGACGTAAAATCAAAGTTTGAAGAGATGGAGCTAACGGATATCACACCTGCCTTTTGGACACTCATTCAAAAGAACATCACCCGTCTTCAGGATGTTAAAGAATGGGTCAGTATTTGCTATGGTCATAAGTCTTTTAAGGAAGAGAACAAGAGTCTTCTTGAATCTGCAGAACACCTGTTACCAGCTGATCCCTGGGATGAGACTACCTTTAAGTCTTGGATGGACGAACTCAAGGAAGAAACGGGCTTGAAAGGTAAAGAATTATTCATGCCCATTCGACGCGCTCTAACGGGTCAAGAGCATGGTCCAGAGCTTAAGGATCTTATTCTCCTCATGGGACGTCCTAAGGTTCTTAACCGTCTTCAGAGCGCAAGAGGATAATTATGCCATTATATCTAACGAATACGTTAACACGAAAGAAAGAGCCCTTCCTTCCCATAGATAAAACGAATGTTCGTCTTTACGTGTGTGGTCCTACAGTCTATGATTTTGCCCATATTGGAAATGCGCGTCCTTACGTCGTTTTTGATGTGCTAAATCGTCTGCTCCGTGATCTTTATCCCAAAGTTACTTACGTTCGCAATATAACAGACATTGATGATAAAATCATAAAAGCCTCTCAAGAGAAAAATGAGAGTATATCGAGCATTACAACAAGTACGACTCTTTCCTTTCAAGAAGATATGGGAGCGCTCGGCATACTCACACCAGATATTGAGCCAACCGCCACAGGCCATGTCAATGAAATGATTGATATGATCAAAACACTCATTGATAAAGGAAATGCATACGTCAATGACGGACATGTGCTCTTTTCCGTGGCAAGCTATCCGACCTATGGCCTGCTTTCTCGTTGCAATCATGACGAAATGATTGCGGGTGCGAGAGTTGAAGTAGCCCCTTACAAACGTGCACCAGAAGATTTTATTTTATGGAAACCCTCCGCAGAGGATGTTCCAGGGTGGGATAGCCCATGGGGTTACGGAAGACCAGGATGGCATATTGAATGCTCTGCCATGTCTTCGAAATACTTAGGTGAAACCTTTGATATTCATGGAGGCGGGCACGATCTTATATTCCCTCACCATGAAAATGAAATAGCCCAAAGTCAAGCTTGTTATGGCAGTGATACGTTTGCCAGAGTCTGGATCCATAATGGTATGCTCTCCGTTAACGGTAAAAAGATGTCAAAATCATTGGGCAATTTTATAACCGTTCATGAATTGCTCGATAAAATGCCCGGTGAGGTCATTAGGTATGTTCTGCTCACGTCCCATTACAAACAACCCCTTGATTGGAATGATCTTATTGTTCAGCAAGCCCGAGGATGTCTGGATCGTTTATATACATCCTTGAGAGGGCGACTCATTGACAAAAATGCAAATATATCAGAATCCGTTGTGACTGCTCTAGAAGATGATCTGAACAC
>CAZQWE010000007.1:0-88088 GCA_964597045.1 uncultured Alphaproteobacteria bacterium
AGTTATGGTCAAGGCCGTCAAGATCGGTCGTGAAATCATGACGAATTCTTATGCATCTCAGTACTTTGATTTAGAACTTGCCCCAGGTGAGAAAGTAAAATCTGATGAAGATATCCGTGACTTTATTCGGCATAAGGCAGAAACCATTTATCACCCCACAGGATCCTGTAAAATGGGTCATGATGAAATGAGTGTGGTCGACTCAAATCTCAAAGTTCATGGCCTAGAAGGACTTCGTGTTGTGGACGCTTCCATCATGCCCCAAATCGTCAGAGGTAACACAAACGCCCCTACCATCATGATCGCTGAAAAAGCTGCGGATATGATGCGGAAATAGTGTTTAGAAAAGGATTAACCTTTAACCCCTTCTTAACCGTTCTCTTTTATTCTGAAGAAAATCAAATAGAGGACGGCGCTATGAAACTCCCACCACTCGTTGAAGATTCAACTCTTACAATTATTCGTGGTTTTTTAGGCGATAACGTTTCCTATCAGGCAAAATTATATAAAAAGTATGGTGATTTTTATCGCTTGAAAATCTTGAATAAGATGTATTATAGCTCATTTCACCCTGATTATATGAAGCATATCCTCTTAGATAATGTTCATAATTATAAAAAACCAACTAAGGGCCCATTTTCACATGAAGCCTTTGTTAAATATTGTGGGAATACGAATAACCTTAGGCATACAGATAATATGGAGTATTGGAAGAAGAGTGGAAAAGCTGTTACGCCTGCCTTTTTTTCTGAAGAACGTTTTCGGGAGTATACTCCTCAAATCTCAAAACTTGCCACTGAAATGGCAGATAAATGGGAATCAAACTCTGAAATCAATATTAAATCAGAATTATTAGAATTAAGTACAAGATGTATTCTATCAACTCTTTTTGACGATGTTCATATCGATATTGAAAAATTCCATCATGATAAGGAAAGAGTCTTCGCCCAAGTTCAAAAACGGGGAGTTGTTCCTTCAAAATTTCATTGGATTCTCTCATCCCAAGATAAGAAGGATTGGACTGAAGGAAAGGACGCCATGGAAAGGACGATTCAGAAACTTATTCAGGATCGGCTTGTCAGCGGGAAGGAATGCAACGATATTTTAGGGGGACTGATTAAAGCCTTCAAAGATGAACTGGATTCTGAGACATTTCTCGCAAATTTAAATTCCGAGCTCAGAATGTATCTTGTCACTGGAAATACAATGGCTTCAACGATTAATTCATCCTTTGCTATTTTGTCTCAATATCCTGAGGTTGAAAAAAAACTTCTGGATGAATTGAAGGGTAAAAGAATAACCTATGAAAACCTTTCTAAATTTACTTATCTCAATTGTTTCATCAGTGAAGTTCTTCGTTTCCGAAGCCCTGCCCCTTTTCTTGTGAGAGAAGCTAAAGAGGAAGATGAGATTATGGGGTATCATATTCCCAAGGGGACCCTTCTTTTTATGCCTGTTTACTGGACAAATCGGCACCCTGATTTTTGGAAAAATCCTGAGGGATTTGACCCAGAAAGATTCCGTGACAAACCCTGGGGACAAGACCATGAATATGCCTACCTGCCATTTATGGGTGGCCCAAGGATATGTATTGGAAAGAAGTATGCTTTACTGCAAATTGCTGCAGTCTTAGCAACACTTTTGCCTCGTTACCGCTTTTCTCTTTTGCCAGGATCTTCCTTAGTTTCTACAGGACTTGTCGTGCCATTCCCTGCATCAGCAAGCATAATGAAAGTTGAGAAAAGATAATTTATTTGAATAGCATTAGATGTTCTGTTAAATTCTGACAAGGGTTTGTGCCCTATTTTTATTATAGCAAAGGGAGAAAAAAGTGCTTAAACAAATCAAAATAATTTTTACAGGGTTCGCCCTACTTATAGGGTATTCAACTGCAAATTCATCCTTAAAAGCAGAATGTGATGTATATCAATTTGCTATGGATGTTCAGGTTTGTCTTCAAACCTACAATACAAGTGATCAACATCTTAAATTACACAGCTGTGTAACAGGTGCCTTAGCGAATTGTAAGCCAGCTAAAATTAAAAAAGGCTGTAAGTGCTAAAGACGACTGAGAGTTATCACTAATTAATAAAGTAAGCGGCATAGGCTTCAGCTTCAGTCATGCCACATTCATTCATTAAGTAGTTAATGCTATTAAGCTGTTCTGCGTTTAAGTGAGGTTTGACAAATTTAATGGCATCAGCAACGTCTTTATAAGTTGTGAAATCATTTGCCTTAGATCTTAAGGTGTTAACACTGCGTTCGCGGGGGACACGTTGTCTTGCTGGTTTGACTTGTTCTGCGGCTGGCGGTTTGTCATCATCAGACACGAGAATCCAACCTGAATCGTATTCACCGGACTTTCTCATTTCTGATGTTATAACCTCATTTTTCCTTTGTAATTCAGGGGATTCTATTATCTTAGGTATTTTCGAATGTTCTTCATTTGCCAAACTTTCATATCTTTTTACTTTAGCAAGACATTGGTTCATAAAGTCCTCACCTTTTTTAGGTAGTGTGCTCAACAAAAGATATTTGGCTGCCTTGCTTTCATAAAGGGTTTTTAAAATAGAGTGGTCATAAATATTTCCTGGCCAGGGTAGGTCGGGGCGGGTGGCTTTCGTGAAAGCTTTCAAAACCTTGTAACTCTTTTCTGGACCATTTTTCTCCCATACCTCTTTGATAGGAAGCTCCTTGTAATTTGCAGGGAGAAAATCTCCTTCCCTTGCTTTCTTGAGTCGTTTTTTTATGGCATCAATTCTAATGAGGTCGGGGTTGTCTGATCTTAATTCATGCAACCAGTCTGTGTAAGCAAAAGCCATATCCAAAGCGCAATGAGCTAATCCATCATCAAAGGGTATCCAGTCCTTCTTTGTCCGTTGGTACCCAAACCATTTTGCCAAGGCGTGGTATTTATCCGAGAGAATTTTCAGTGCTAATTTCTGGGAGTCCTTATCTTCCTCAAATACATCATGAAAGGCAGCATCCAAAGGATAAGAGCAAAGCAAAAAAATAAAAAAAATAACAAAAATTCGATTTACCATGGTATTCATTTATTCATCCCTGGAGACCTGAAGTCAAGTTATTTTCACATAAAAAAATCTGACTTGTAAGAACTGTTACGTGAATCTAAAGTCATGATACAGTTTAACCAGATTAAGGTGAAAAAGATGATTCGTAAAATTAGAAATATAATTTTTGCATGGGCAATTTTTTTCGTTAATATTTCAATTGCTGAGGCAAAGGTTATACTTATTACAGGAGCGAGTGGGGATATTGGAATAGCGATTGCCGAAAGCTTGGTTAAGAAGGATCATCAGGTTATATGCCACTACAATTCCAAGAATGGTGAGCTCAAAGCTCTTCAGAAGAAATATCCTCAAAAAGTATCACTCCTCGCTGCTGACTTTAAGAAGCCTGAAACAATTGAAAATCTGTGGAAAGAAGCTGTTGCAATTGCTCCCGTTGATGTTGTGATCAATTCTGCTGGGGTTGAGATTGAGGATACCTCATTGCAACAGATTCAAGATGTTATAAATATCAATTATCTCTCACCTCGGCTTGTATGTGACCATGCTCTGGATCACTTTCACAAGCAAAAAATCAAAGGGACAATCATTAATCTTGGAAGCCGTGCTGCCTATAGAGGTTTACCAAAAGGATATTATACCTATGCTGATACGAAAGCAGCTCTCAATAAATATTCTCAAGATATCGCACGTGATAATGCGCCCGCTGGAATATCTGTGTATGTCGTCGCACCTGGTCCCGTGCGGGGAAAGATGTTTGAAAATTTAAAGCCCGATGTTAAGGAACAATGTCTCAATTCTATGCAAACCAAAAAGCCCGTTGAAATTAGCGAAATCTTGTCGCTCGTTGATCTTCTTGTCTCAGGGCAGATGCCGAGCGCAACTGGGGGTGTGTTTGATTTAATGGGAGCGTCTGTTGCTCACTAGTGCTCGGAAATCGAAGACTAAAGAAATTCGGAAGTCAGAAGTCAAAGAACTCCACTGTATCATTCAAAAAAAAATGAAGTTGATATATTAGGGAAGTTCCTTTGAATGAGGTGAAAAAATGAAATCAGTATATGTAAAGCTTTGGCTTTGCACGCTTATCTCAGCTTTACTAGCTTTAACGTCACACATCTATATCTCCGAATGGACGAAGGTCGCCATCGAACACATGATGAAGGACTTTCAGCCTGAATCAGAAGGGTATTCAAACAACGTAATTTATGCAGCATATGCAACAGCTTTTATAACAGTTGGAGTCATTGTTTTCATATATTATCAAGCCGGGCACTTATTATATATCTCTAATAGATTCTTTAAGGCACTCATAATCGCTGCCCTTATTTTGGAAATGAAAGGGGACCTTTTTCGTCAGCCGCTCATGGACTATATTTTTAATAAGTCTTTAGGATTGGAAAATCCCTTCCTATTTGTATTCCTCAATCAAACGGATAAATGGGTTGCAAATATATTGCTCGCCCTTTGTCTTGTTTATCTCTGTCCTTTGAAACAAAAGCGTGAAGTGCTAAATGCTCGATAACTCCATTTCGTTTACATCGCTCAGCCATCCTGAGTGGGACAAGAAAATAGATGCAGGCCTGCGAAAAGAATGTGAGGCTCTAACTGGAACTCGTGATGATTTCAAAACCCATGCTATCTATGCTCACAGAAACGATACTTTTGCGGGAGGCATTCATATTGAACTCCATGGAGATATTCTGTGGATTGATTCACTTTGGGTAGAGTTGGGATTTAGGAAACAGGGAGTGGGGAAACAGCTCCTTCAGGAAGCCTTTCAATTTGCAGCTCAAATTAAGTCCAAAGAAATACAACTCAATACCTTCTTTTCAGATGCTCACGCTTTCTTTCTAAATTGCGGTTTTGAAGACGTTGCCCTGATTCCCAACTGGAAATATGGCCTTGATTGTTATTTGATGAGGAGGAAAATTTGAATTTTAATGTCCTGGACTCTAATACAATTGACTGGAGGCCTTCCACTTATAAAGAAGGTATTTGGGTAAAGGATTTAGGAAACTCAGATGGGTATTCAATTCAAATGGTGAGATTTGAAAAGGGAGCTTCATTCCCCTCTCACCACCATCCAAAAGCCGAATTCATTTACATCCTTGAAGGAGAGCTGATTCAAAACGATAAAAATATGTCAAAGGGATTTGTATCCATTTCCGACCCATTAACTGTTGATATAAGTGTGGATTCTCCAAGTGGATGTATGTTTTTATTGATATCTGCAGTATAGACATGTCAATAAGGAATCCATACATTAAATACGAAAATGATGAGGACAAAATTATGATCCCTCCTATCACAATCTACCTGATCGGCTTTGCTGGTTCTGGTAAATACACAATCGCTAAAGAAATTTCAAAACATAGGTACAAAATTGTTGATAATCATATGATTAATAATCCTATTTTTTCACTTCTAGATTTAGATGAAAAGATGCCTATTCCTGAAAATGCACGGCTTTTTACTAGAAAAATACGACACGTTGTTTTGGATTTTGTCTCTCACGATCAAAAAGCAAATTATGTATTTACTAATGAGCTGGTTGAGGCCGAAAACGACAGAGCAGTCTATAATTTAGTTCACCAAACTGCTGAAAAGAGGAGTTCCTTATTCGTTCCCGTTAAACTTACATTGTCGGATGAAGAGCATAAAAAACGGATTACAAATCCAGAACGAAAAACACTGTTTAAGACAACAAACCCTGATCACCTGACCAAGAAAAAAGAATTCATAAAAATAGATCACCCCAATTTGTTGGAAATAGATGTGACGGATTTAAGTGCAGCAAAAGCTGCAAAGGCAATTTTAAATTTTGTTGAGAGAACGAAAAATGCTTGAGAAGCTTAATCAGCTTCCCCTATTCCCATTCTATTTCATCCGACACGGAGAAACGGATTGGAATAAGCAAAAAATTGTTATGGGAAGTAGGGATATACCTTTAAATGAAAATGGTGTCAAACAAAGCGAAGAAGCCTCAGTCATTCTTGCGCATGAAAGTTTTGATATCATTGTTTCTAGCTCAAGCATGAGAGCTCAGAAAACAGCAGAAATTATTGCAAAAAAAACAAACAAACCGATTATGTTTAATGCAGGTCTAGTAGAAAGAGTTTGGGGTGAGGCTGAAGGAAAACCATTCGATTCATCCTTACATGAGGACGATCATACTCCTCCGGGTGCAGAAACATTTTATGCATTCCAACTTCGGGTCATGGAAACGATCTCTTCCATATTATTAATGGAAAAGCTCCCCCTTATAGTATCACATGGAGGAGTTTTGAAAGTATTAGGGTCTTATTTCGGCCATAAAGATTTGAACTCATCAAATTGTATCCCTTTCTTTTTTAGACCACCAGATAAGCCTATTCACCCTTGGCTTATTTGTGATTTATCTGGTGAGGACTTGTGAAATGACCTTCATCAATTACATCGTCCACTCAACAAGTACTGATAACGAGAAAGGTATTGTCTCTGGTAACTACGATTGCCCATTGAGTTCATTGGGGAAACGCCAAGCCCATGAGCTCATGTTATTGTTGAATGAAAACAATAATAATTTTGGTACTATTTATAGCTCCCCCTCTCAACGTGCGTATGAAACAGCCAGCATTTTATTCCCTCAAGAAAAGATCTCTATAGATCCTCGACTTATGGAAATTGATTATGGAAATCGTACCCACTATCCTAAAACTGAAATTGATATGATACGTAATGAATATGTGAAAGAACCTTTTCCGAATGGGGAGAGCTATGAAGATGTCAAAAAACGGATGAGTGAATTTCTAGAAAGTGTTTCAGAACTTCCCATCATTACAATTATCTCTCATCAAGCTCCACAACTCGCTCTTGAATGTTTTGCAAAAAATTGTTCATTTCAGACTGCTTTTCGAGAAGATTGGAGACTCAAGAAAAATGGGTGGCAACCTTATTGGGTGTATAACATATGATGATGAAAGCAATGATTCGATCTGCAACTCGAGTTGATATTGAAGGAATGGTTTCTCTTTCTGAGTTAAAGCGGAGAGAATATGAAAAAGCTCAACCCCAATTTTGGCGTAGAGCAGAAAAAGCAAATGAGGCTCAAGCAGAGTGGTTTACAGAATTACTTACGAGTGCCAATCATATCCTTCTTGTGGCAGAAGATGAGCACCACATCAAAGGCTTTATTATCGGTGAACTAAAGCCAGCTCCAGAGGTCTATGATCCTGGTGGGCTCACGCTTATGATCGATGACTTTTGTGTTGAAAATGCTGAATGGGACAGCATTGGCAAACCCCTTCTTCATGCACTTCAGCAACAGGCTAAGCAACAAGGAGCCGTCCAAACGCTCGTCGTCTGTGGTCATCATGATGAACCCAAGAGGGAATTCTTGAAACGCGAGGGGTTAATTGTGGCTTCAGAGTGGTATGTGGAAGAGAGTTAAATCCAGTTTCTTATACATCAATTTCATGGTAATCGTTTTTATGAAGGAATCAAAGAATGAACAGATTAATATTAATAATGGCAGTATTTTCCTTAGGAGCTTACATGAGTAATATCGACGCAGTCGTTGCAAAAGAAGATCATCTTATTACACATAATAAAAATGTTGTCACAACGAATCTCTCTCATGAAGAGCGCTTAAAATCAGCAACAAATTTAACCCTACCTTTAGAGGAAGAATTGGCACTGCTTGATCAGATGAAAGAGTTTGAACTGGGAAGATACCTTCTCAACAACAGAGGGATAAATGGATATTGGACGGCCTATTGGTTGATTCATGGGCCCCAGAAAAAATTAGAGCATCCTCTCGAAGATTGGCTGATCAATCGTGCTCCCTACTTTATGGGATCACAGGAGCGTTTTAAAATATTTTCTTCACAAACACAGCAACGTATTAAAGACAATATGAAGATGGCTTCAATTCCTTGTGGTTTGATGGATGATTTGCTTCGCCTCAATTATTCAGAGAAGAAAAACATCAGTCTTGTTGGGATAGATCTTGATGAGGAATCGCTGAAACTTGCTCAAGAAAATGCCAAACAACTTGGAAATGAAAAAATTGCAACCTTTGAAAAAGCAAGCGCCTGGAACTTAAATAAACCCAATGAGTTTGATATTATTACTAGCAACGGACTTAACTTTTATGAAAAGGATGATGAAAAAGTTGTCCAACTCTATAAGGAATTTTACAAGGCATTGAAGCCTCAAGGGATTCTCATAACGAGCTTTTTAACGCCATCACCAGCACTCTCAAGTGAGTCAAGCTGGAAAAATGTTAATCCTAAGGATGCCGTAAAGCAAAAGGCTATTTTTATAGATATTATGGATGCGCGTTGGATTGCAGTTCGAACAGAAGCGCAAACACGTAAACAACTTGAAGAGGCTGGGTTTAATATAGTCGATGTGATTTATGATTCTCAAGGCGTATTCCCAACCATCATTGCACAAAAGTGATAACCGGCCTCAATCACATCACTCTCGCAGTAAACGACATTGAAAAGTCATTTGCTTTTTATCGCGATCAACTCGGGTTCAAACCCCTCGTCAAATGGGAGAAGGGTGCCTATTTCTTGGTGGGAGATTGTTGGTTTTGTTTGAATGTTGATGAAAAGCGCGAGCCAAGACTCTGTGGAACCCATTATGCGTTTACAGTTTCGCCAGAGAATTTTAAGACGTTATGTCAACGTCTCATTGATGCAGATGTTTATAAAGAAAATACCTCTGAAGGAGAGTCTCTCTATTTCCTCGATCCCGATGGGCATAAACTGGAGATCCATGTGGGCGACTATCAATCACGAATGGCACATAAAAAAGAAGACCTCGGGACATGGAAGAATGTTGAGTGGTTTGTGTAAAGGAAGGCCAATGATTCACAAAAAAATTAATACAGCCATCGCCGGATTTGGATTTTCTGGAAGTATTTTTCATGCACCTTTTTTAAGGATAAATGAAAATTATAATTTGAAGTGTGTTGTGTCTTCCAACCCTGAAAAAGTGCAGGCCGAACTGCCTGATATTCGAATTGAGTCAGACTTTAAAAAAGTGATTCAAGATCCATCCATAGATCTGATTATTATCACAACACCTAACAACACTCATTTTCCTTTAGCTAAAGATGCTTTAGAGGCTGGGAAACATGTTGTTGTGGATAAACCGTTTACAATTTATGCAAAGGAAGCTCAGGAGCTTATTCAACTCGCGAAACTTCAAAAGCGTATCCTAACGGTTTTTCATAATAGGAGATGGGATGGAGACTTTTTAACGATCAAAAATCTTCTCTCTGAAAAAACTCTCGGAGATATTTATTTGTATGAGGCGCATTTTCATCGCTATAGGCCTACTGTCCGCTCTCAAAGATGGAAAGAAGGCTCAGGTCTTGGAGCAGGAATTCTATACGATCTTGGAGCCCATTTGATCGATCAAGCTCTTTGTCTATTTGGGCTTCCTGAGTCAATGGATGCTGATGTGCTCCGGCAAAGAGAAGGTGCTATTGCAGATGATTATTTTCATCTCACATTAAAATATGGCAATAAGCGAGTGATACTTAAAGCAAGTAACCTTGTTACTCATTCAGGCCCTCGATATGAAATACATGGAACAAAGGGAAGTTTTTTAAAATATGGAATTGATCCTCAAGAAAAGGATCTTCTTGCAGGTAAGAGACCAAATCAAAAGGCATGGGGTCAGGATAAGGAGCAATCTTATGGAGTATTAAGTGTAGATAATTTACACACCAATGTTCCCACAATTCCAGGTGATTATGGCATGTTTTATAAAATCCTTGCCGAGGCCATAGAGGGTAAATGTCCTCCCCCTATTTCGGCAGAGGAAGCGTGCAATGTGATAAAGATCATTGAAGTTTGTTTAAAAAAGACAATCTCTAGACAACCTCCGCTAGAGCAAATGCGATAAACTTTAGAACTTCAGTCGTTCCATTCTTTTCATCTCCATGGCTCCAGTTTTCGGCTTGGATGATCAACGTGCTCCATATGATTTCTTCTGTTTTCATAAGGATCTTTACGTTCATAACAAAGATAAATAAAACATTTACAGACGTGAGCGAATTTTACAAGGAGTAACGAATGACTGCATCTATTGCATTAGTTGGTGACTTTAATGATCAGGTTATTGTGGCTCACAAAGCCATCCCTCGTGCCCTTGAATTTGCGAATTCAACTTTGGGAGCGAATATCACGTGGAAATGGATAGATAAGAAAACGATCCCAATGATGATCCTCTAGCTACTTTTTATCATTATCAAAAAACATGATGAATCGCTTGGAATCACTGAACAATTCTCTTTCCTCTACTCCATAGACGAACTCTCTGCTTTCCTTTGCTTCTAAGTCACGACCTGCTGTAATGGTTAAAGCTTTAGCATTTGACCCCGATCCAACTGTGCCAAGAAAAAAGCCCGTGTGACCTGAAGTACCAGTTAGTCGATTCCATTCTTTGACACTTGTTTTGTCATAGTACACTTCAGCATGCACCATTCCTGGCTTTAAAACATGAAGGTCATCTTGCAGAATCGGCTGCAGAGGTTTTAAAAGAGATCCTAAATACGCGATTTCTGGATCTCGTTGAATTGAATCTCTTTCTGACTCCCAAATTTTAACTAAACCTTCTGGATCAGCAGAATAGGGTGCAAGTTGAAAGCCCTGCTTGAGCTGGTATAGTTGTGCTTGCGCTCTTGTGTCAAATTTAAGCGTAGAGCCTAAGTACTTTTTCACAAAAGAAGTACAATCCTCAGGTGCCCATTTTTTTTCAGGGTTCCGTGTTTCTCCAAGTTGACCGCCCCATGCATACCCATTATGGGTCGTTATCAAACCGTTCGGCGTTTTTTTATCACTAAAGAAATGGGGTGTTGATTGAAACCCCATGACACAAAAATCATCTGGAAGGGCATTGATATGCAAGAAAGGGCATTGACTCAGCCATCCCTCTTCAAAAAGTGAAGCAACTTGTGATACGGATTTCACACCATTTTGAATCATCCAAACCTTCAACAAAAGGCTTTTTAATGCGGGCCCATTCCCTGAAGAAAATATATGATCCTCATTAGGAAAATAATTAAATTCCGGTGCAGCAATGGAATAGCCTTTAGGGAGGTCACCTTCTTGGATAATTTGATAAAAAAGCTCCTCATTTTCTGCAAGAGCTAATGCCTTTCTAGTAATGAGTTCCATTTTGTTAACGCTAAGCTGGTAACTAACGCTAACCTGGCCTGCTTTATTATAACTTTCTATATCCTTATTAAGGGCATTAAAAAAATGAATATCATTTGTAAGCTCAGCAGTCACTTTTTCACGGAGTGTCTCAAGATCAAGACTATCATTGTTTGTAACACTTGAACGAAGTGCTTTGAGCTGTCTCGACTCTTCTTTCCGACGTTCAAACCCATCATCATGAATTTGACGAATAAGCTTACTTTTTTCGATTGCGTCCATATAAACGGCTCTCGCTTCATCTTCATTTGCATGAGCGTTTTGAGCGATGGATACTCCTAAGACGAGAGTAGACAACAGAATATGTTTTAATTTATGTAAGTTTTTGAATTCAAAGGCTTCCAGATGAGTAATCATAACCCCAACATCCTTCTAAATATTTAATCATATAAATAATAACAAGATAAACTACTATATGGGGTCAATGAGTGGGGTTGTCAACAAAGTTAAACATTTTACTTGAATATAGAGATTAACTTTCAGATCCTAAATAAGGTATCTTCAAGTTAAACTGGTATGTTAGGTTTTCAACGACCTTTTCTTGAAGTTTAATACTCCTCTTTCTCCTCATGGGAGAGTCCTGAGAGTGGCCTGCCTATAATTTCTAAGTCTTCACCTGAAGAGTGTTTTGCGGCAATCAACTCTTCTAGACCATCGATTTCAACCTTTTGATCTGGATTGAAATAGATTTTTTTAAGACTTTTGAACGAGCCAGCAAGTTTGAGTCTTTTAAAATTTCTACCCACATCAAAGTTTAAGATTTCTATCATATTCAAATTTTCGAGTTGAATAGAACTTGCCCTGCAATGTTTTAAATCTAACTTGTATAAACCTGGACAGTTTCGGATGATGACAGAATCCATGTCGGAAACTTTCCCTATTGTTTTGGGTTTACTGAGATCAAGGAGTGTCAAACGAGGCAGATTTTCTAAATGCACTGATTTTAAAAGTTTTTTTGGACAATTAAAGTAATCTAATTTGTCGGCATTTTTAATTGAGAGTCTTTCAAGATTTTTTGTTTCATCTAGAGATATGTAGTCAAGTGATCTAAGGCCATCAAGCTCAATCGATTTTATAGCTGATTTACTTAAAGATAACGAAAGCAATGATGGTACATTATGAAGGAAAAGTTCTTCTATTTGACTCTCAGATAAGTCCAAATATCTCAGATTATCAGCATTCTCAAGATCCTTGAGACGAGTCAGAGAGGTTTTTCCAAGTCTTAGAACCTCCAAACTTCCCAGTCCTTTAAATGATAGTTCACTCATATTTTGTGCTCCAGCTAAAGAGAGAAGCTTTAGTTTCGTGAAGCTAGAGAGATTTAAGGAATCGAGCTTCTGACCATCCAAATCGAGTGCCTCTAAATTAACTAATTTTTCTAATGGGGGAACTTTAAGTAATGGAGCGTTACTCAGATTCAATGTCTTTAGATGAATAAGGTTTTCCATTCCTTTAATCATATTGACTTTGGAATTGCTAATATCAAGATTCTCTAATTTACCATTTCGCTCTAAATTAAGTTCTAAGGGATAGTTTGTACCAGTAAGTGAAAGTGTTTTGAGGCCAGGTAAGAATTCAAGACCTTTAAGTGTTCTCAAAGAGCAGTTTTGGATCTTCAATGTTTGAAGAATAGGATATTTATGGAGAGAAATTATATTCAGTTTAGAGCCCTCAATCTTTAACTCTTTGAGATTCCTATGGCTCTCTTCAAAGTTCTCTGGGAAGTTTGCTTGTGAGAGTTCTAAAAATGCTAACTTTTTAAAGTTGCGAATTATCTCAGCTGCATTCATATTCTTTGCACTACACCTTAAGGATTTTATCTCAGCTCCAAGAACCTGGAGTGTATCTGGATCTCTTTTGGCCATCAGATTTAAAATGATAGGAGAGACATGTTCTACAATATTCCTGTCATCCCAGCTAGTGTTTTCCATGACATGCCCTAGTATGGCCAGAATATCATGTTTATGTGGGCTTTTCATCCAATCGTCATACTCTGCGTTAATAGTATTCAGAAGGTTTAAACGAGACTCATTATCTTCAATTCTTTTATGAAAAAACTTATAGAGGGGATGATCTGGTATTTTACCTTTAGGAAATAATAATAAGAGAGATTCTTCTGCCGTTCCAGGTGTAATCGTAGTTTTTTGGATAGGTATTTCTCTTTGAATGTCATCACGAGTAACAATTTTTACTGCGCTGTGACGATTAACTTCAGAAGATAAATCAAATGCAAATAGGGTTCTGTCTCCCTTCTCATCCTGAACTGTAATTCTAAGAGATCCTGAGATATCTCCCTGATCAGGTTTAAGGTCAGAAGTGTCAAATAGATATGAATGTGTTGGATTAAGGGTTTTAAATAGGGTGGCTAATGATGCTGTTAGCCAATCTATTCTCCCTTTAAAATCACTTTCGTCGGGCAAGTCTTGAAGATTGAGATCAAATACCTTTTGAAAAACACGTACAAAGTTTATAAACCCAGGATTAATTTCATTGTTATCATTTCTTAAATAATGGATACGGATCTTTTCATGAGCAGTATTCAAATCAGCAATAACTTTATTCCATAAAGATCTCATAAAATTAGAACCATCATTCGCTTTATCAGGGGTTTGGGCTGCAAAGAATTCTTCAAAGTGTTGAAAGTAAGGATTCTCAGGCTTTATGAATTTACGAATATGGCTGAGATCGAAAACTCTTTGTTCATGATTAAAGAGAATTAAATTCATAACATGTCGCATTCCCATTTCTACACATTCTGCAAATGAGTCAGCGAGCAACGTATTGCTTTTTCTATCATAGGGCTGTGCTTGAGAGTTCCCAAGGGGTTGATCTCCCGGTTTATAAGGGGTGGTCGAGGTGAGTGTATCTTCATTGGAAATCATGTATATTTCGTCAAAACCAAGTTGATCGGTTTCGGTCTTTGCAACATGTTTAATGTACTCTTGTGTTACGATATCGTCTTCATCAAAAGTCTTTACCAATGCTGAGTCGACAATTGACCCGTCTAGGTTTTGTAATAATGCTTTTATGTCGCCACGATTATTGAAGAGTTGACAAAAAAAAGCAGTAATTTCTTGTTCAATTGAATACTTTGGTGCAAGAGATTTATTTTCTTCTTCTATTGATGATCGGATGTTTTTTATAAGGGGAGTTGCAACTTGTTCCTCCATTTTCTCATACCAGTCAGTATCTTGCTTATTGAAGCTTTTCATAAGTTTTGTGATAGCTTCCTTTGTAAAATCTTCTAACTCTTTCTGAGTTTTTTTTATACTCTCACTTACACTTTTGATGCGTGTTTCTGTTTGTTCTCTGTTGTATCTTGGTTTGAATTGTTTTCCCATCTTTTGTGAAGATTCTGGTTTGGTTAGAAACTGTTTCTCCTTGTTTAAAAGTTTCAATTCCTTATTTAGCTCAATGAGGATTTGAGATTCACGCACTTTATTTGCAAAGTTAAGCATCACAGCAACAGTTTGTGGGGTTGCAAATTTTCCGAGATTAAGGGCCGAATTCACAGTAGGGGTAAGATCACCAGCAGGAGAGGGGAGAAGATCCTTGAGGACTCTCCATTGAGGATCCTTAGAACTATCTCGCACAAACTCGCGACGACCTTTATCATTATGACCACTACTGAAATTCCCATAAAAACGCATGTCATGCATGAGCCCTGTTTCTAGAGCGGCTTTCCCAAGAGTCGGGGAGTTATATTCTTTACCTTTACGAAAGACTTTTGTCACATTTTTAAAAGCAATCATGGGGATTTGAGCTTGAACTAAAGGAGTTGCCGTCAAGCTACTGACGAAAGTTAAAAAATAAAATGAATTTTTAATATTCTTCATGATAACATCATAATATATAAAATAATTATATCTGCATTATAATATTTGTCAAGATATAGTTATTAAAATATATAAATGGAAGTCTGTTGAGAAGAAGGAGTTTTTAGAGCTCAACTTGGTTTAAGACGTTTTCAGATTTTAACAGATAAGTTATCACTAAATGTCGATCCGCAGCTAACAACGAATTTCTATGAAGATCATATAGGATCCTCTGTGAGCTGGTTGCCTGGAAGCAAAGAAGCACTTACAGCACTGAAAGAAAAATATAAGCTGAGCATTGTAACAAATGGATTTTCGCATGTTCAAAAGGCAAAATATAAGTCTCTTTCTTTAAATAAATGGTTTGAGTCCTTCGTTATTTCAGAAGATGTAAACCTCTCCAAGCCGCAGAAAGAAATATTTGATATAGCACTGCGTGAGATAGGGGAGATACACTCGGGCACCCTTATGGTGGGTGATTCATTATCAAGTGATTATCGAGGCTCCATAAATGCAGGAATTGACTTCTGTTGGGTGAATGCAAAGGATGATTCTTTACCAGAGCATTTTCCTGAGCCGAGGTTTACTGTCTCATCCGTGATTGAGTTGCCTTCAGTATAGGGGGTCTTAATATAGCTTCTTCCTATTCACTCCTCACGTTTTCACTATTCAACAAATACCTCTCAGATCATTTACCATAACAGCCCTATAATAGACGAATATGATATGGGTCCGAAAACGCGGCTGTCATCAGAACCACTCTCAGTGGTTCTTTATCTTGCAGAGTCACACCAAATGGTTTTAAACAAGGATTTATGAAACATCTATTAGAACGTGTATTTTCAGGGCACTATTCATTTGAAAGACGTATCTCATCTCCTCAACTGAGCATCACGGGAACAGCAACCTTCGAAAACGACCTTGATAATAAAATATTGTTTTGTGAAGAGGGGCAGTATCAGTTGGAGGGTATCCAACAAATATGTTACCAAAATCGATTTTTTGTGGTTGATGATTCAGGTTTGACTATCTATAGACATGACAACAGTCTATTGCATGAGTTTAAGATTGATAGTATGCAGACGTTTCCTATTAAGCTAACTCATACGCATCATTGCAAGGACGATCAATATTCACTGACGCTGAATATTCACCCAAGCGACGCCTTTTCAATGGAGTATGTTGTTAAGGGGCCATCGAAAGATTATAGGATTGATACGGTGTTTACGAGATTAATTGAGGAAGAGATATGAAACCTATTATAACTGCAACGCTTTTGTGTATCATCACGACCTTTGCTTATGCTCATCAAATTGCCATCACCTTTGATGATCTTCCCAGTTCTCAAAATGAACCTGCCGGAAAACAGAGAGTCATTAACCAGAGAATTTTAACAGCCCTCGATAAATTCAACGCTCCAGCAACTGGCTTTGTCAATGAAGATAAACTTTATTCTCAACAGGAAACTCAGGATCAACAGGAAACACAGGAAAAAACTGAGATACTTCAATCATGGATTAATCGTGGTCACCTTTTAGGAAATCATACCTATTCTCACAAGGCTTTCAGTGCAACAGAGGCTGAAGAATTTGAGCAAGATGTCATTAAGGGTGCTGAAGTTTCTAAGGTGCTTATGAGCAAGGCAGGTCTCGAGTACCGGTATTTTCGACACCCCTATCTTGATACAGGAACGAGTCCTGACAAACGGGCTTCTTTCGAAAGGTTTTTAACTAGGGAAGGATACATCATATCCCCTATTACGATTGATACGGATGATTGGAAGTTCAATCAGGTGTTGCTTGAACATCCTGAAGACCAAGCTAAAATAATCCAAGAATATATTGATCATACGCGTGCGAAATTTGATTTTTATGAGTCGGCCTCAAAAAAGATGTTTGGTCGTAATATCAAGCATACCTGGCTTCTTCATGTGAATTTAATCAACTCATTGGCCATGGAAGACTTGTTAAAAATGGTCCAGGAAAGGGGGTATGATTTTGTGACCCTTGATAAAGCTTTAGAGGATAAGGCTTACGCAGAAAGCGATAATTTTTACGGCCCATATGGAGTTTCATGGTTATATAGATGGGATTTTACACGAGGAAAAGTTGTTGATTGGACTAAAGATCCTGAACCCGATCATAACTTCTTTATAAATGCAACGAGTCTTGCCTTGTTTGATAAAACCCGAAATCGCAGTATCCCTGTTGAACGCTATGTAAACGGCGGGTCAGACTATAAAGCTAAGGCCGGTATGATCAAGCTCCCTGTTGTGATCCTCAGCCATGGGTACACTATGAAAAATTCAGAGTATTCTTTTATAGCCAACAGCTTGGCCGCTCAAGGGTATTTCGTAGCGAGCATTCAGCATGATATAGAAGGCGATCCTAACTTGCCTATGGAAGGTAAACTAGATGCAGAGCGCAAGTCTCATTGGGAAAGAGGTGTCAAAAACATCCAATTTGTCCTCGAAGAACTCAAACGAACAGATCCGACCTTAGATGTGGAAAAAGTCACATTAATGGGTCATTCCAATGGTGGAGATATATCGATGTTATTTGCATCCCTTTATCCTAAAAGGGTTCAAAACGTCATATCCCTTGATTCTTTGAGGATGCGTTATCCTACTCAAGACCATCTTCCAATCCTAGCTATAAGAGCCAGCAATACGGAGGACGATTATGCTGTAATTCCTGATTCAGGAGTCACAGTCATAAATCTAAAAGAGGCAAATCATCATGAGATGTGCGACAGTGGACCGGAAAAAATGAAACTGGAAATCAATGAGCTTATTTCGAAGTTTTTGAGAGGAAGTTTGTAACGCTAAGAAATTAAATCTCCTGGAGTTCCCACAGTTTCTTATACAAACTCTGTTCATCATGAATGAGCTCATTGTGTGTGCCCTCTTCAACAATTGTCCCCTTATCAAGGACAATAATTCGGTTCATATGCTTTAGAGTCGATAAGCGGTGGGCGATGGCGATGACTGTTTTGCGTTTGTCTTCGATAAGGAAATTCAGGCTATCTTGGATGAGTTTTTCTGTTTGACTATCAAGGGATGAGGTGGCTTCATCCAGGACAAGGATCGGTGCATCTTTAAGGATAGCTCTTGCAATCGCGATTCTTTGTCTTTGTCCGCCTGAAAGTTTGATGCCTCTTTCACCCACGTAAGACTGATATTGATCCGGTAGTTGCATAATAAAATCATGAAGATGGGCACGTTTGCTGGCTTCAATGACCTCTTCATCGGTCGCCGCCTGTTTTCCATAGCGAATGTTCTCCATCAACGTTCTGTGAAAAAGGAGGGTATCTTGTGGGATAACAGCAATGTTTTCTCTCAAGGAATCTTGAGTAACATCATCAATATTTTGATCGCTAATCAAGATTTCACCCGTTTCGTTTGTAAAATAGCGAAGCAGCAAGTTAACCAATGAGGACTTTCCCGCACCTGAATGACCAACGAGTCCAACCTTTTCCCCTGATCTCACCAGAATGTTGAGATTTTTGAAAACCGGATTTTTACCATCATAGGCAAAGCTTACGTTTTTAAATTCAATAGTCGGGCTTTTGATAACAAGTGCCCCCGCATTTTTCTGATCTAAATTCTGTTGCGGAACGTTTAATATTGAAAGAGCGCTTTTTAAATCTCCCATCGCTCGAGAAAAGTCTTGCAAAGAGATTGTTGCATGCCAAATATCCTCTGCGACAACTAAGGAAATACCAAAGACAAAGGCAAAATCTCCGATCGTAATGAGCCCAGTCATCCTTAAGTGAATCATATAAAAGAGGATGAATCCAAACATAATGAGATATAAAATGGCCCCGATGATTTGGAATTTAAAATTGAATTTATACGTCTTTATTTGTTTTGGAATAAAGTCATGGGACATCTGATCATCTAAAATTTTGAGCTCTCTTTTTCTTGAAGCAAAGGCGAAAAGAGAAATAATGTTGGTGAGTTTATCCGATACTTGTCCGATGAGGGCATGTCGGCTCTCTGTTTCCTGAAAGGAGAGCTCATTCAACCGGGTGGACAGTTTATACATGACGGGAATGTAAATCGCAGCCCAGATCAAGACAAATAAACCAAGATAAAAACTCACAATGAATAGGGCACAAAGACCCACAATGCTTTTCAGAATTCTTGAGAGAAGTCCATGATGCATCTCCGCCCAAAATTTGTCGTAGCCATCGAGGAGTCCTTTGAGCTTACTGCTAAGAGTGCCAGTAAGGTTATCCTGAAAGAAAAGATAGGAATGATGCTGCACGTAATCGTAGGATTTCAAGAGAATGGAACGTCGCACATAAGGTTCAGATCTCCACTCTGCAATGTTGCTGATCCTCCACATCGTTTCTAAAATAAGTTGGTTCCCCACAAATAAAACGATTGGGAAAAGGATCGCCTGATAGGTTAAAGGAGTGGGAGAGGCCATTGTGTCAAGAAATAGCTTTATAGCATAGTTATAGACCAGCGGATAAAAACTGGTGATAAAGGGGGCTAACAACATGACAAAGTAAAACCACTTATAGGGCTTTATGTGCTGCCAAAAAAATGAAAGGATCGCCTTATTTTGCATGTTATTCATCTTTGAATGTTACCCCGATGATAATTGCTTATTTTGTTAGTTTGGACAAGAGGTATAGGATCTGTCTTGATATTTTAAGTATCAAACCTTATTTAAATAATGCGCGTTTAAATTGGATCTTAATCATGTCTAAACCTAGAAACATCCTAATCGTTGGTTCCTCCGGCAGTGGAAAATCTACGGTGTCCAAAAAGCTTAGCCAAATTTTAGGCTTAAGAATTCTAATTTTGTGTTTATTGTGGTCAAGTCAAGCCTGGGCTGGCGGCGGGAGGGAAGACTCAGAGAAAATTGAAAAGCTAGCCGTTGCTATAAAAAAGCTGGATCCCGTGAATTTTGATGCTGAGAAAGCCCGCACTTTTGCAAAAGAATCCCATTTGGATTTAACTGAACGCCCTGATGACGTTTTAAATTTATACACAGACATAATCTTTATTGCTCGTGGAGCACAATCTTTTATATACAAAGCTATATTGGCCCATGATAGACCCCATGCAGGATTGAAAAAGGGAGACATGATTGCTCTTAGAGTTGTAAGTAGCATTCCCAAGCCGCTCTCTAAGCATTATTTTGGCTGTGATCAATATGAAGCCCTTATTCGTCTCTCCAAATTTAAGAAACTAGATTGCACAGAACAACCTTTGACCGATTGTTTCCCTAATTTTTACGGTGTGTATTTTGGTGGAGATATGCCAGAAAGCATAGCATCTACTATTCCAGACTGTTGGAAAATCAGTCGCAACTTTTGTAATTACAGATTTGAAGAAATGGAATGGATTGATTCAACTTTTGCGAAAGCTTTTGGACAAGATCAAAAGATCCCAGATTCCGTCATTTTTGAATTTTTATTTGGGGAATGGGCAGGACAATTTTTTCTAGGAATAACTGTTGGAGATCCGAGGGGATCAAACTATGGCTTAAAAAGAGTTGACCATGCGAGATGCTACCATCTTGGAGATTGTAATTACTATTTTTCTTCCCAAATGATGCCTATGCGTATCGACCTGGAAACTTTTCATAGAAGTACTCTTCCAAGCCAAAAAAGATTCTATAATTTGTTTCTTGTGAATACGAAAGGAGAGACCCAGGCTGGGAATGAATTCCTAAATGAATTAAACAATAAGTTTAAAGGTGTTAATATAGATGATCTGTTTACACTCTTTAAGCGCTACTTTTCAGCGTACATCAAAGAACCAGGTTGGGTTGAAAGAAATGACCCCACTGCAAAGCACTTTTATCTTGATCAAAAACACATCGATTATGAGAAGAGTCTTCCCTAAGATGTGGGGAATGATTTCTTAAGGAGATATGTTGCTGGCTGTTGGGGATCAAATGTTCGGTGAGAACACACTCGCTGCCTAATCCTGTATTGCTTCAGTTAAGACTAATCTCAATCCTTTCTTTGCCGCTTCCTATATTGACTCTTTTCAATGTCACAAACCCAACCTCAGCTGTTGATTTAACATGAGTACCTCCGCAAGGAACTTCGGCAAATCCATCAATCTTCCAAAAACGTCGTTGACTTGCTTCATTGGAATAACCCGTTTGAATGATCTCGTCTCGTTTTATGATTTCATTATACTCAGCTAATATCTCCTCAAAATAAGGGGAGATATTCTTATCACAAACAAAGTCAATGCGGGCTTTTGATTCGCCAATGTGGGCCCCAATTTTTTCAAGGTCCAGCTTTCTTGTAACCAACTCAAGGATGAGCTCTGCAGCAAAGTGGAGGCGCATAAGTCTGTATCTTCGAGGCCAATTAATTTCCATCGTCACCGTATCTCCGGAACGAAGTCCATGCCCGTCTTCAAGGGTGTAATAAATGAGAAGATCTTCTTTGACAGAGTCGATGACAGAATGTCCATTGATAGTAGCCCGATCACTCTCTTGCCCACCAGAAAATGAAAAGGCGATGGTTTCCTCAAGGAGTATACGGTTCCCCGAAACCTCAGTAACTTTTGTCGTTAAGCTTTGCTGATAAGGGTTATCCCAAAAAACTTTTCTCATGCTATATCCATATATCACTTTCACAAACGCTTAAGGAATACTCTTATGTCAAAAGTTTCAAATGCAGCTTCTCTAATTAACCTTTACCATACCATAGAAGATTATTTCTTCAGAGCCATTTCTATAGAGTGTTTGGATTTTGGTGGCATTGCAACAGCTTACATGACGGGTGTTGAATCAGGTAATCTAAACCCGGTGAGTTTAAGGAATAACACAGGATCTGTAGATAATATTCTTAATCAATGCCAACATTTTTATGCAAATAGGAACATTCCCTTCGTCATTCTTATTCCTCAAGATCTGTGCAAGTCTGAAATGTCAGCAGCATTTAAACAAATGGAGTATATTCAAGTCGAAGAATCGATGGCGATGGTTTTAGAATTGGGAAGTCATTATGAAGTCCTTTCTGATGAAAAGAGATCAATTCTACGAACTGATAAGAATCTTAAAGACTGGGTTTTTCCCTTAAAAGACGCATTTGAATCAACAGATGAAATCTGTCTTCAATATGCAAACGCGCATGAGAGAGCGCTTGAGAAAAAGTTTAATATGCATCACTTCAGCATATATTGCGAAGGAAGGCCTGTTTCGTCACTCACCCTGGCCGTTCAAAATTCTATTGCAAGAATTGATGATCTCGGGACTCAGACTGAATTTCGGGGGAGAGGGTATGCAACAAATCTCTTGAAGCACGCATTAGGCCAATCTATAAAATTAGGGGCTACCCAATGTTTTATGGATGCGTCCCTTGCCGGTATCTCGATATATAGAAAGCTGGGTTTCAAGGCTTTATTTAAGAACATAATTTATGAACAAAAGTCTATGATGGACAAGCCATATGCAAAATAACCTCGAAGAATACGCAGACCCTCGGCTTTATGATTCCGAATATGGTGGATATCAAGGCGATTTTGGTTTTTTCTTGAATCTCATTCAAACCGGCTCTGTTCTGGATCTTGGATGTGGGACAGGACGGTTAACGATCCCCTTGGCACAAAAGGGTTTGAAAGTGGTCGGGCTTGATGCCTCCCTGCCCATGCTCACGCTTGCAAGTAAGAAAAGTCAGGGTCTTCCCATTGAGTGGGTTCAAGGGGATATCCGTAATTTTCATCTCGATCAAACGTTCGATCTGATCTTGATGGCAGGCAATACCTTCCAAGCTCTATTGACCGAAGCGGAACAATTACAGATGTTGGCGTGTGTCAGGAAGCATCTTAAACCCTCAGGTTTGTTTGTCTTCAACACACGCAATCCTCGTGAATCCGACACACACTCAACCCATGAGTTTGAGTATTGGCATAGCTTCCAAGATCCCATCGGAGATGAGGTTAAAGTCTATGGAAAACAAGAAGTCGATCCATCTCAACAGATTGTAACATACACCACACAACGTGTTTGGAATAACAAGGAAACCGTAACACAAATTCGCTTAAGATTTACATTCTATGATGAACTGATGAGACTTCTTGAACAAGCTGGATTTGAAGTTACTGCTGTTTATGGTGATGATAAGAAGATTCCTTTCCACAAGGATAGCCCATCGATTATTCCAATATGTAAGGTCAGGAAATGATGAAGACATGTTTTGGCTGTTTAGCTGAATTTCAAAAGAAGACGGATGATCCCGTTCCCCATCCCTACATCGGTGCCATCGCCGAGTGTTGGGAGGTTTTCGGTTCCATTCTTGAAAAAGAATACAGTAACCCTGAGTATTTCAAAGTTCATCGCACGACTGTAGATGCTTACGGTGCCCAACACATTGGGAATCAAGAGGATCGGAGAGCGAGGCAGTCAGCAAATGTTCATCTCATTGCGCTTTATTTATCTATTGTTCAAAACGCGAGCAATGAGGAAAGCTCAACATTTATAAGAAATGCAACGAAGATAAAAAGAGATTGGCCTCCTGTCTTACAAAGGAAAAAGCCCATGTGGTTGACTGTCCAAGATATTGTCAAAGCGGACAATCCATCCTCACATGCAGAGTTGGTAATAAAATGGGGACAAAGTATCTGTGAGACTTACGAGGATTGTCATCAATCTATTACTCAGCTTTATCATCAAATCTCTACAGTTTAAAGTCTTGACTCATAAAGAAGACCTTAATTCACATCACCTAAAAAGCCACCAACTTGGGTGTCCCATAAGGTTTTGTATAGTCCATCAGTCGCAATCAACTCTTTGTGGTTTCCATCTTCAACAATCTTACCCTTATCAAAAACAAGGATTCGGTCCATATGAAGAAGTGTTGATAATCTATGGGCAATGACAAGGGTTGTTTTTCCTTTCATGGCCTTCCATAAGGATTCTTGGATATACTTCTCTGTCACAGAATCTAACTGGGATGTTGCTTCATCCAAGATAAGAAGAGGAGCGTTCTTTAAAATAGCCCGTGCGATGGCAACACGTTGCCTTTGTCCCCCAGAGAGTTTGACGCCTCTTTCTCCAACGAGGGATTCGTAACCATTCTGAAGATCAGCAGCGAAACCATGAACATGGGCATGCTTTGAGGCTTGAATCACTTCATCATCCGTTTCATCCGTTTTCCCATAACGAATGTTATCCATCAAACTTCTTTGAAAAAGTGTTGGGTCTTGGGGAATCATCGCTATGGCTTCATGCAAGCTGTCTTGAGTCACTTCACGGATATCTTGGTTATCAATGAGAATACGTCCCTTGGATACATCGTAAAGTCTTAAAATAAGATTCACGAAAGTCGTTTTACCGCCCCCTGAATACCCAACAAGACCAACCTTTTGACCCGCCTCAATTGTCACTGACTTGTTCTGGAAAAGAGCTTTATGGCTATGATATTGGAATTTAACATTTTCAAAGGTGATCTGACCCTTCGGCACTTGTAATACACTTGCTTTTGGGTGATCAACGATATCTTGTCTTACAAGGAGATCTCTAAGGCTTTGTTTGCATTTTCCTACGGCCCCATTAAACTGCTCAACAAATGACAAGGTAAACCAAATCATATGACCAAGACGCATGGAAAGGCCTAATATTAACGCAAAGTCTCCAATTGTGACCAAATTTTTACGATAGAGGTAAATGAGTATAAAGGCACAAGCGCCCATCATTACAGCAATCATCAACCCCTGGAGACTATTGAGAATAATGAATAGAACCTCCTTATCTCGAAAAGCCTTAATGCTATCCTTGAAGAACCGTTTCATGCGAGAGATTTCAAAATCTTTTCTTGCAAAAGTTCTAATAGTGCTTTGATTTGCAAAGATATCAACACATTGGCCGCTGGTCATGCTCTCACATTCAGCCAGTCTATCAGCCAAAGGAACAATGTATCGTGCGAGAAAGATCGTCACAGCTGTAAACACAATAAACCATAGAAATAACGTGTAAAAGAAGAGGGGGTTAACAAAATAAACAGTCACGAAAGACATTAATAGCAGTGAACTTCCTCGAATAAATTCCGGGAATATTCGATGGAGTATGAGCTCGATATTATCAGCAAGTGTTCCTATTTGACTTGAAATTCGCCCCGATAAGTTATCTTGAAAGTATTGATGTGAGTTGCCGAGTACGTGGTGTAGGGTTTCGCTGATGATTTTGTTTTTAATCACCGGTTGCAGTTTATAATTAATATATTCAATGGAACGCCAGGTCAAATTATCAAAAACAATAAAGTTAAGGACAAGCAAAGCGGAAGGAAAAATGATGGAACCCTCATGATCATTTAATAAAGAATCAACGATATCCTTAATCAAAATGTTATTGATGGGGTCCCAAAATCCAGCAAGGATGAGAATACAGATAAAAATTCCAACCCACAATTTATAGGGCTTTAAAAAATGCCATATAAACACAGGGAGGGTTTGTGGAAGAAAAGTATGTGATGTCATGTTAAATCTCTCGAATAAGGGCTATGTATATTTATGACGCGTCAAGACTCAACTTAGCCTTTTAGCACTTGCCCTTTAACTCAGGGCTATAGAGAGATTATCCTCATGATATGTACTGCCTTTATTAAGAATAAGTATAGTGTATGTGTATAGGTGGGAATAGTCAAGTATGATAAGGTGTATAAGTTCAGTACATATGAGACTCAAGCGGCTCTAAGAAAGGAGTCATTAATATACTCTAGAGGAGTGAGTCCTTTCAAACTAAAATGAGGTCTATATGAATTATACTTATTAAGGGCCTTATCGAGATCAATTCTTATCTCACTCAATGAGTTAGCGAGGAGATCCTTTCTTGCATAAAATTCTTCTCTAAAGATTCTGTTTCCCCTTTCAACTCCTCCATTATATTGAGGTCTACTGGGAGGCAGAACATAAAGCGATAGGTTTAATTCCGCACAAGCTTGTTCAAACTCTTTCATAAATTCCGATCCTCCATCAACTTGAATAGACTCGACTTTAAAGGGAGCCTTTTGAATAAACTCTTCCAGAAACTTGGCTGCAGAGCTGCTTGTCGCATTTGAACATACACCTGCATGAATAAACTTGGACTTAGGGTCCCAGGCTTGGAAATGCTTTATTTTGATATTGTTTTTAGTGACGGTCATATGATCGATTTGAACCAATTGACCTGGTTTTAGAGATTTCATTTTATACTGCCATTTCTGGGCATGGCCTTTAAAAACCCGCTTTCGTCTTGCTCGTGAAGCAGAAATCGATGTTTGAATGATTCCCTTACCCATAAGATGAATACATATATTGCCCCTAATTATAACGGAAAAGTCTTTTTGTTATGGGCCAAAAATAGGCTTGGAGATCCAGTACAAAATCATATACATAGTCATGGCTGGATAGGAAATTTAAAACAACTAAAAATTTTGAATATACCAGGCGATCACTTTAGTCTCTTTGATTATAAGTACATTAAGTCGACGGCAGAAGCTATTAATCAAGCAATCAAATATTCATTTCTTGATGATCAAGTTCTTGATTGGGATAAGGAGAAAGTTACAAACATAAACTAAGATGTTCTTTGAATCGAGCAAATTGCAAATTATTTGAATGCTGATCTGAGTTTTCTTCTAATTCCATGCAATCTTAATCGAGTAGGAGGGGTCTCGCGACCCCGTCCTCTCACACCACCGTACGTGCGATGTCGCATACGGCGGTTTCAGTTAAACTTCTACCAGAGACACTTTTTTTTCCAAACTTATGAGGCCTTGTTCTTTAAACCAATTGTTATTCATTCCATGCTGAGCTGGAATGCTCTTGGATAATCGTCACATGCCTTTCCCTGATTTGGCTAGATTCCATGCACTATATGCAGGTACACCCAGACTTATCAGGAACTTCGCTTTCGGCCAGGATCGCTTTCGCTGTTTTAAACGATAGCACCTTACCTTGCGTCGTATCCAACCCTCTAGCGCCCTCAGTTGAGAAGGCCACTCTGTGAGCTGGAAATAGTTGAGCCATCCTCGCAAGGTAAGATACAGATCTTTCCCAAGGTGAGTGCTGGATTTACTGCTATACACTTGCGGTCAGTTATTGGGCCTCTCCGTCTAATGCCGTGTTGCCCTGTATAGCAGCCTTATATCCAGTTCCTGTTCGTCACTCCCTTGTTACGTCATCGGCTTCCTTCAGATTCCACCTCACGATGGACACCCTTGCCTAGACTCGCAATTCCGACTTCCACGGCGTGCAGTAGACTTCCACCACCTAGATCTGCACCTTGCTTGGCGCACAATTACTTCACATCATATTCGGCGTTTTAAAACACGAAAAACCATTTGTAGAAAAATATGCATAAAACTGAAAAAAGATGTTCACCGTCAAGACAGTATCTTGTGGGGGCTTTGTTGAATAATTGTCTTTTTAACGTCACAACCCAACTGCCGTTCGTCCTGAGCGTGGGAATGGGATCAATGATCCCATTCCCATCCTTCGACTTCGGGATCAGCTTTTTGAGCTGAACCCTACGCCCCTTCGACAACCTCAGGAGGACGAACGGGGGAGAGGTTAAGAACTGCCTTCAATTCTCCCTCCTCTATAGACCCTAACAATGAGAAAGTCTGTCACCTATTTGTATGACTCATTATTAATTTCGAATTGAAATTATTGCGTTCCCTATTTTCGAAATTAATCTCATTCTGCTTCATGTTGAATTTTATCCATATAGTCTAAGATGGTTTTGTGAGCATCCATACATTTTTTTTGCTCATGATCTTTATTTGGATTACGGTTCACGCATTGCACAAGTTTTAATTTTAAAAAGTTTTTTTTATCTGGTGCACTAAAAAAAATATCCTCACTCGAGCCGGTTAATTCGAACCGATCAAATGCCGCTCTTAGGGCAGGGTTTGACCTTAAATCATTTGCATTTATACCCCTTGCATCTACAGCTGCCATCGTCCCAATAAATATTAAACATGTCATTAATATTCGCATCATATGCTCCTTTCCTAATCTGTTAATAAAAAAACCCTCACGTAGAGGGTCATTTAAAATTTAATATAAATTTGAGCAAATTGCAAATTATTTCGGTTAGAGGGATAGCAACAGATTCTGCCGCATTTTCCATTTTCTTGAGCCTATCGAGTCTTAAAACACTTTTCTGAACATCACAGATTCAAAATTTCCCTATTAAAGCGCAAGCTTTTCTATAGGCTTTCATCGAGCCCTTGTTTTGAACTTAAATTTTAAGATTCAAGCCAGCTATGGAATTCAGGTTACAAACAGCCAAATAAAGATAAAATGCATAATTAAGTTAACATAAACATACACATATGGATGCGCGCAAACAATATTTCTTATTTTTTTATACAATATATTTATTAATAATTTATTAAGTTTACTTGTTTTTCTTAACTATTTTTTTACTATTTGATGCGACACTATATTTATAAGTATATGTCTTATAAATATTTTTTTTGGAGTGGTTAAATGAATAATATAATTGGAAATATAAATGTCGATGATTTACTCATTGCTCCAAAAAATGAGGATACTTTATTAGTTGGAGATCGTTTCAGCTTTGACCTCATATTGGATCAGTTAGGAGGTTTCGTTTTATATCGAGCCGCAGATGATACTTTAATAGGTGGAAGCGGCAACGATAGTCTATATGGAGACTTTAAGTACTATTTTGTAACAGGCGCTGTTTTTGATGTTTTAACACCAATACCTCCCTTACCAACTACATTTGCTTTCGGTGATGATAAGTTGTGGGGGGGTAATGGAAATGACCTTCTGGTCGGAGATTCTTCACTTAACAACTCAATAGTGGGACAAAATACAATATTGGGAAATCCATTTGATCCAACAAATATACCTGTTCCACAATCTGGATCAAATGTTTTACATGGAGAAAACGGGAATGATAAACTCATTGGGAATTTTGAAACGCTTAATATCTTGATAAGTGATACTTTGATTATTCCAAATCAGATTACAGAAGGAGATATTCCTGGAGGAATATTTTATTTTGATAGTATTTTTGCTATTCATGGGAATGAGCTATATGGTGGTAATGGGAATGATTTGCTGATTGGCAACTTTGAAAAATATTTCTTCAATGCTACAAACGGCGGACTATTAATAGGTGGAAATAGTATTTATACCGCTCAAAATGCTTCCAACATTTTAGATGGTGGCTCAGGTAATGATATTCTTATAGGCAATATGGGATTATTCAGCGGCCAACTTACGAATGGAGCATATGTCATCAATCATAATGGGCTATTTTCATCAGATGTTTTAATAGGAGGTGCCGGTAACGATCTTATTATCGGAGATTCTTACCATGAGTTGTATTCTTTCGGAGAAAATGAATTAAATAATAACTTCATTAGTGTAAGAATTTTTGGAAGTGACACTATTAATGGTGGTTCTGGTAATGACATCATTTATGGAGATTTTGTCCATGTGGAAAATTATAGTATAGAACCTGATTTTAGTCTGACTAAAATACCGGCTACGGCCTATGTAGGGGGGAACGATATTATCACTGGTGGAGATGGAAGTGATATTTTTGTATATTCTAAAGAAGCTAGCAATGGGAATGATATTATTCTTGACTTTAATCTAGGCGTGGATGCCATAGGTATGACGGGTGGGTTAACTAAGAGTGACTTACATGCTTCTGAAGTAGGTGGGAACTTAGTTCTTAGTTTTGACACTCCTGCAGATACCTCTTTAGTTACACTTGTTGGAGTATCATTAGCCTCATTAACTGATGTTACATTTGTTAATGTACCAATTGGCGCACTCTATTAATTCTTAGGCCCCGGTTTTGTTTGGCGTGCCCGAGAGGATTCGAACCTCCGACCCCAAGATTAGGAATCTTGTGCTCTATCCTGCTGAGCTACGGGCACCCTTCGAGTTTTATACAGTTAACTTATCGGATGTGCAATGTCCCAAATCTGCCCTAAGGGGTAACCGACACAGGCTCAGGAAATATGCGTCTTTATATATCTTGATAAATCAAAAGCTAATTATTATATAATAAACAAGCTCTATTATTTGAGTATTTTTTTGGGATTAAGTGATGCATATATTACATAAAATATTTTACAGTTTAGGTTCATTATTAATTTTACTCCTTATAGTGGTCGTCTTTGTTTTTTTAGGTGAAATGAATCCAACCCATTGTGGGCAAAATCCTATTCAAGAGGGGTGCTCAATTACACAAGATCCCGAAGATGATTACTATACTCAATTGGAGCTGCTAGAAGAAATAAAACCCGTTTATAATAAAGGGAAGAGAGAGTTAATGGCTCTTGAATCTATGTGTGGAAAATCACCTGATGCGGCTGAGATCAGAAGATATCTCGAATGGTTCTTCAGTGTGCCTTGGATGAAAAAGGATAAATCTGAGATTGATTTGAATCATTCAAAGCAAATCCTTGATCGTGATCATCATGGCCTTGGTAAGGCTAAGGATCACATTCTTGAATACTTGGCTGTTCAAAAGCGTGTTCCTAACAGTAAAGCCCCCATTATTTGTTTTGTTGGCCCTCCTGGAGTTGGAAAAACAACTCTTGCAAAATCTATTGCAGAAGCGACAGGTCGTAAATTTGTTCGAGTTTCCCTTGGTGGTGTACATGATGAAGGAAACATTCGCGGATGGCCACGCTCTTACATTGGTTCAAGACCTGGCGAAATTGTTAAGGCTCTGAAGGAAGCTGGGGTAATGAACCCAGTTATCCTGCTTGATGAAATTGATAAAGTGGGGAATGCGAATTGGGCAGGAGATCCTGCAGCAGCTCTTCTTGAGGTTTTAGATCCTTCTCAAAATGGTAACTTCAAAGATCATTTTATTGAGGTCGGGATTGATCTGTCTCAAGTGATGTTTATTGCAACAGCCAACTCTCTTGAAGATCTTCCGCGCCCACTTCTTGATCGTCTTGAGATTATTGAGCTTTCTAGCTATACCCATGAAGAAAAGATGGCGATTGCCAAAACAAAGCTTTTACCTAAACAGTTTAAAGAAAATGGAATTCAGACACAGGAATTTGAAATAACAGATGAAGCTTTAATGCGCCTTATTAATGAGTACACACTAGAATCTGGGGTGCGTGAACTCGAGAGATCCATTGGAACTTTATGTCGTAAAACAGTGAAGGAAATCTCTGAAGGCGGATCAAAATCCGTGAGCGTTAAGGCTGAGTCCCTTGAGAAATACTTGGGTCAACCCCCTGTTCCTCAAATGAAGGTGCTAAAAGAAAATACCATTGGAAAGGTGAATGGACTTTTCTGGTCCAGTGTAGGGGGAGGAGTCATGACTCTAGAAGCTTTAGTTCTTCCCGGTAAAGGCAAGATTATCAGAACGGGTAACATTGGGAACTTGTCTCAAGATTCCATCATGGCAGCTCTGACGGCAGTCAAGAATTTGTTGCCTGACTATAAGCTTGACTCTCGAATCCTTGATGATAAAAACATCCATATCCATTTTCCTGGGGCAACGAAATCCGATGGCCCTTCAGCAGGGATTGCGATTGCAACGGCAATTATGTCGACGATTACGCAGAAACCTGTCAGGAAGGATGTGTGTATGACAGGTGAGATCGGACTCTTAGGAGATGTTTTACCTATTGGAGGGCTCAAGGAGAAGTTGGTTGCTGCTCACAGGCTTGGTCTTAAGGTTGCGATTATATCTTCAGATAACGTTTCTGATTTGGAAGACGTGCCTGAGCAAGTCAAAAAAGAGATGAATATTATCCCAGTTAAGCACATTTCTGAGGTCTTGAAAGCTGCTCTTGTAGGATGAGATCAGTTTTCATTTCTTTCTGATTCAAAAGCGAGTATATTCACTTTATTCCATAAGGCCATAAGTGAAGTTTGTTTTTAATGAAGAAAAGTCCCATTATCATAATTCTACTTGCTTTTCTGGTGGGCTATGGCCTTGGATATGAGTTTGCTCCTGATTCTGATAAGGTTTTAAACCCTCCGATTAGAGCTTGTTTTAGCCCCGAGGGAAAATGCACAAACCTCATTGTCTCATCCATCAATCGTGCACAAAAATCGATTTATGTAATGGCTTATTCCTTTACCTCAGAACCCATTGCACAAGCGTTGAACGCTGCTCATTTAAGGGGCGTTGATGTAAAGGTCCTTATTGATAAATCTCAAGAAAGCGAAAAATATTCTCAGTTGAACTTTTTGGCAGAACATAAAATTCCTATCTATATTGATGTTGTCTCTGGCATAGCTCATAATAAAGTGATGATCTTTGATGGCCGTTATGTGCTGACTGGCTCTTTTAATTTCAGTAAAGCCGCTGAGTCACGAAATGCTGAGAATATAGTTATTATTGATGATGGTTCCTTGGCGTCAACATATACCAAGAATTGGGAAGAACGAGCTGAGAAGGCAAGGTCTTATTAGATTGTCTTAATCATTATTGTTATATGATTCTCCTTGAGTTTTCGAAATCCTGCTTTCTCATAGGCTCGGATTGCACCTTTATTGTTGGTATCAGGATCAACAAAACAAGCCTGAAAGTCAGGAAAGATATAATTCTTCACAAAATGTTCAATCAAGCGTGAGCCAACTCCCTTTGAAAACCACTCTTTTTCTCCAATAAAAACATCAAATGCTGCAAGACTTTGAGGAAGATCTAAATCATCACTATTTCCCTCTCGCGGAAAATCATAAAAGTTGTAGTATTGAATATACCCAACGGGTTTTTGATTTACATTCATAATGTAAGCATAGACTGATTTTTGATGGTGTACATAAGCTCCATACTTTTCTTTGATGAGCTGAGGAGTCCATCTTATATCCTGATCCCACCACTCTTTAACATGGGGGGTTTCAAGCCACTTTAAAAGCAATGGAAAGTGAGAGGTTTCAAGTGGTGTAAATGAGAAATTCATATATACTCTTTGTTGTCAAATTAATTAATCCGAATCCAAAATTATACTAAATTTATTTAGGACAAAGAAGGAATTGTTTGGTTCCCAAAAATGAATTATAGTTTAGGGAAAAATAAGGGAGAAAAGCATGCATCGCTATTTGGTAAATCAATTACCTGTCTGGGCGTTTGATTTGCTAATTATTTTTTGTGTGATTTTGTTTTCAGCAATTGTGTATTTCGGTGTAAGGCGTTTTTTTCCTAAACTTCAAACGGAGACATTATCATCTGCGTTTGCGGTTCTCGGTACAAGTTATGCCTTCCTTTTAGGATTTACAATTTCCATTTTATGGCAAAATTATTCTGGAGCCATGAAAGCAACAACCAGTGAAGCAACCTTTTTTAACCAGATTATCAATGACTTACCATCTCTGGCTCCTGTGGATCAGATTAAAATCATTACGGGGATGCAGAACTACATTGAAGTTATGAAAACTCAAGAGTGGCCTGCTATGCGAATTGGAGAGGTTACGAATGTGGGCTGGACAGCGTTGAATCGGTTGTATGCGATCATGTATTCTATTACGCCAAGTGGGGCTGAAGATAAATTAGCTTATCACGATATATTAGCGACTCTAAATAAAATTGAATTTACAAGGGTTGATAGGCTTGTCTCCATTGATCCTTTGCTTAATCTTGGATTGAGGTGGATCATTCTTCTTGGTGCTGCCTTTATTGTCTATTCGGTTTCAGTGAATGAAACTAAAAATAAAACAAACAACCTTCTTACAATCTTAATTGTTTGTACTCTTGTCTCGTGTAACTTAGGGCTAGTCTTCTTATTAAATTATCCTTTTTCGGGTCAGATGGGGATTAAGGGAGAAAGACTTTTGATTGATACACCCATTCGTCTGGAAAACCGTCTTGAGAGAATTAAGGATTTGAAAGAGTAGGAGAAATAAATGGACTTTCACCGTACATTGCTAAATATGTTATCGACTTGGCAATTTATTGGCATGGTATTTACAATACTATTATGCTCCTCATTGCTAATTTATTTCTTGGCAAGAAGAATATTCCCCAAATTATTAACTGATACTATGTCGCCTGCGTTTGGTGTCATGGGGACCAGCTTTGGTTTTATTCTCGGTTTTACGATAGCAATTCTTTGGCAAAATTATACGGCGGGTATGAAGTATGTTCAAGATGAAGGAACAAGTTTTAATATTTTAATTAATAATCTTTCTCCTCTAGATCCTAAAGATCAACTAAAACTCGTTGAAGGTGTTGATGATTATATCAGTGTTCTCAAAAAGAGAGAATGGCCTGCGATGAGTCGGGGAACATATTCTCCAGAAGCTTGGACAGCCTATAATCGATTGTACGCCATTATGCGTTCCATAAAACCATCAAGCCATACGGCAACGAGTGCTTATTCAGATATATATAGACAGCTTGATGCGATTGGGGTTAGCCGAACAGCTCGGCTTGAAACAATGAATCCTATGATTGATGTTGGTATTCGATTAGTGATTGTATTGGGGGCCTTCTTTATTATTTATTCTGTAGCGGTGAATGATACGAAAAATCAGTTAAATCACTTTGTATCCATGATTGTTGTTTGCTTTCTGCTTGCTTTTAACGTTGGTATCTCCTTTATTTTGGCTTACCCCTATTCGGGTACTTTAAAAATACAAGGGAAAAGCTTACTGGAAGATATTCCTGTAAGACTTGCACACCGTAAAGAAAGACTTGCAGGTATTGGAATAAAATCAGATTCTGAGTAATTAATACTTCATATTAAATCCAAGAGATACAACGATTGCTCTTGCTCTTACGGATGTTCCTTGTGCAGCAGGACCTGCAACTCCTCGGCCATTATCCGTGATTTTATTATTGAACATGTAAGCCCCCCCAATATCAATGCCAATAGCTTCATTGGGTTTAATTGTAAATCCAGCAGAAGCAATATGCTCACTCACAACAATCACTTCATTCAGTGCATTGAAGACAACGTTATTGTGAGGAATAGGGCTTGGACCAAAATAATATCCTGCACGAACGGTTAGCTTTTGCACGAGTTGATGTTGGATACCAAATTTATAGGCAGGTGTGTTTTTCCAGCCTTGCCCAGCGGGTGGGGCTTTACTGAAGTTTGGACTGCTTTTCCAGAACAAGCCATCAACATCGAATAAAAAGTCTGTTGACTTGTTTATATGCCAAGCTAGGCCTCCCGTAATAATAGCAGGAAGTCGGGGGCGATAAAGTATAACATCCTGATATTTATGAAGTTTTTGGAACCAGACAGGAGTACTTCCAGACAAACCGAATGAGAGCTGTGATACGAGCTTCCACTGGCCTCCAATACGCGCACCAAGACCCATTCCCCAGTCCCATTTATTAGCTCCTTGTGTGACTTGTCCTGAAGGAAATTGTGTTAGATTGTTCTTCATTTGGAGATAACCAATGACAAGACCAAATCCATATGAAGAGTTACAATTTGGTTTATAGGAAAGTATTGGACTGAGTAGGCCGGCGGCACTCATGACTTTTCGAGGTGCTGATAATTGGGGAGAGATGATGGATTGTCTGTACCGTGCATTATTACCACCTCCTGATTGGGAAAATCCAATTGAATATTTGGGATTGATGTCATAATTAAGCCCAGAATATCCCGCCGCATAAAACTTGACATGATTGGGTATAGATTTTGTATAGCCAGAGAAAGGCGTCCCTTGAGTAAGCCTTGTTTGTGAAGTGTTCACTCTTTCGTTTTGAAACACAAAAAGGGGGTGAAGAGCCGTATCTCTTCCCGCATTCGCCATCAAGGCTGGGTTGGTATTACCACTTGTGGTATCAAGTGTGATGGCAGCTCCAGCTCCGCCCATTTGACAGCTTTTGGCTCCGAAGCAATAAGGTAGAGCACCGGTGGCAAGGGCGCTTGATGTCTGAAAGAGCAGGAATAAAGTTAAGGTAATTTTTGCTTTTCTTGTTATCATTTTTTTATCTTTCAAATTTATTATTTATTATAGAAAAAGATAGATTCAAAAGTTCCATTAGGATCAAGTGTTTCTTTGTTTTTTTTCCAAGTAGGGTAATATTCTCCATAATGTTGTTTCCAACCTTCCTCATTCATCTCCTCAAACCAACCCGAAAGGTAACGCTTACCTCCATTTGCTAGCGCAAATTTATTAACTTCCTGCAAAGCCTTGAGGACAGATTCTTGTGTGTCTGGGGTTATCCCAATAGGAAGAACAGCAAACCCAATGGAATGACACATAAATGATGGGGGAACATTTTTATTCATCGAGAAAATGCGATACCCTAGCCCATCTCCAAGTGTTAGGGGAAGGCGACTTAATAGCTCTGGTAAAATTCTTCCAAACGTTTCTATAGGGAAGAAACATTCCCACCAAGGATGGGCAAGGTTCCAATTTCCAGTTGCTTTCATATTGCGAGCGCGCGCTCCATACCTTGTCAAATAGCTCGTGGTTTCTGAAATTCCCGCCTTAATAAGTTTAGCATGTTTCAGAGGTCTAATTAACCCTTCAGAAGGTTCATCTGTATCAAATTCATAAGAGACTTGGAGTTGATAAACCCAATCTTGCAAAGGTTTCCAAGTTAAATCATCAGGATATAAACCGACAGGAATCGGTGTACAAAAGGCTTCTAGGTAGTCACTTGACCCTGAATTAATAATATTTTCTTGATCATTTATCCAATCATTAGGATTTGTATAGAGAAGATAAAAGGTCTTCACCTTTTGCATTATGGGTCGTAAGCGAATCGTCGCAGATTTTATAGCTGCACATCGTCCCAATCCACAGAGAGCAGCTTCAAAAAGAGGTTGTTCTTTTGTACGGCTGCAAACAATTGTTTGCCCCGTACCTGTAATAATCTCGAGCTCTTCCACATTTCCGCTCGCACATCCGTATTTATGGCTATTGCCTGAAATGCCACCGACAGAGAGCACACCTCCTATTGTTAAATCTGGAAAGAAAGTCATTACAAATGGTGCAAGGCTCTCCTTAGAAGTAGCTTCAATAACTTCACCCCACTTTACGCCTGGTTCACATTTAACTGTACGATTCGCTTTATTGAACTTAAGGATCCGATTTAGTTTTGAACAATCAATTAAAAGCCCTCCCTCTAAGGCAAGCGTTTGTCCGCCTTGACTATATCCACCTGATCGAAGAGTCACAGTTAAATTATGAGTATTTGCAAAATGAATGATGGCTTCCAACTGCTCTGTAGATTCCGGATAAACAACTCCTGTAGCCTGTCCTCTCTTAAGTCGGCCGAAGTCTTGATTGGCGTTTGTGATTTCTTCTACCGATGTCAAAATTGAAACACCTGTTGCTTTCTCACATTTCTCTTTATGATGTCTCATCTCATCTCCTTGTTTCAGGTTAATAAGACTGCTTGATTTAGGACGACACTCAGAATCATCTGTCCAAGCTTTTTTCATTGCATGACTTGTGCTTGATCCTAAAAATAACGCTGAAACAACAATGATAAGTGATGTTTTAATATTAATCATCATGTAACTTATGCAACTTGATTTTCAGTAGTTATTGGCATTTTATTGCTCTCAGATATTATATAATTGTTGAAGTAGTCAAACATGATAATAAATTGTTGATAAACACGATCAATGAGTTCGTAAGCTTCTTGTCTTTCTTCCTTATTGAGCTCGATAGAAAAAAGGGCCTTTTCAAGGTCAGCTTCAAAAATAGCATGAGATTGCTCAACTTCAAGATGGTAACTTGAAAAGTATTTTAAATGCTCATCGTAGCCCGCTCTTTTTGCAAAGTTAGAGATTTCTTCAAAAAAGATATGCCCTGTGGATTCTAGGATCAAAATCAAAAGAATTCTTGAGTGATCATTGTTGAGGGTAAAGGCTTCAGAAATGATTTGATAAACACAATCTCTCACTTGAGAATTCTCTTTTGAAAAAAGCCAAGGAATATCATATACTTTATCTCTGTCTAAAAAGGCGAGATCCTGCAGAAACCATTGGTCATGTCCAGAATCCTCAATTTTATGATGAGTTGCAATTCGCCGAAGCTCTTTTGATTTAACTTTGGGAGGAAGAAGTCTTAGGATATCTTGGAATGCCATTGCCCAAAAAGTCAGCCTTGGAGCAAACTCCATGGTTTTTAGAAAACTGTTCTGTTTTTTAAGTTCTTGAAAAAAAAGATGATTTTGAAAGTTCTTTTGTTTTGTTTTCAGATAATTATCGACTATTTGCATTAATTTCTCCCTTGATTGATGCGTAGTGAAGTTCACCTTCATAATTTGAGTTAAGAATAAGTTGTTATTATGATTTTGTAAATTTTTTTCCTACGTTGGTATTTAAAAAATATATGAGCTGAAAAAACAGAAACAAATTATTTATTGTTTTCAATTGATTAAAATGTAAAAGACATGCGTCAATAAATTATTAAGAAAAATATGGTCTCATCTTCAAATATAATATATCGAGAGACTTTATGAAGAAAAATATTAAAGCAACGATTACCAATTTAATTGCATTCTTTTTGCTCGAATCTGTTACGTTTAATGAAATTGTCAATGCTCAACCCATGGGAGTGACGCAACAGACTGAAATTTATAATCAACATATGATTATCAACATAACATTCATCATTATTATATTGTTTATAGTAATACTTTCTTATATAAATAATAGAAATCTGAAAAAAGAGATTATTCATCGTAAAGAAGCTGAAATAAAAGCAACAGCTAATGAAGCAAATCTAGAAAGATCACTAGCGCTCAGTAAAGCAACTTTGGAAGCAACTGCGGATGGTATTCTCGTGGTCGATAAGGATCGTCATATTGTTGGCTATAACAAACGTTTCGCAACGATGTGGAATATTCCCGAAGACGTTTTATCCTCAGGTAATGACGAGGAAGCTGCAAGATACGTAATTAATCAAGTCAAGGACCCACAAGAGTTCGTAAAAAATCTTGAGAGGTTTTACAACTTAGAGCCCGGTTCGGAAGTCATTGGTCTTGTTGAGTTTAAGGATGGACGGACTTTTGAACGGTATACAATGCCGCAAATGAGGGGTGATGAAGTTATTGGGCGAGTGTTCAGTTTTCGTGACGTCACGAAACGAAAAGAAATGGAAGATGAGTTAATTTACCAAGCAACCCATGATACTCTGACTGCTCTTCCCAATCGTGTCATTCTTCTCGATCGTATTAACCAGGCCATTGGATATGCCAAAAGATCTCGAAAACTAGCCGCCGTTCTTTTTTTCGATTTAGATCGTTTTAAGATGGTTAATGACAGTCTTGGGCATGATATGGGAGATGTTCTTTTGCAATCTGTCGGTAAAAGGCTTGAAGCTAGCTTACGTGAAAATGATACTGTTGCGCGTTGGGGCGGGGATGAATTTGTTATTTTGCTAACATCGCTTTCAAAAGTTGAGGATATAGAACCAATTGTTAAGAAATGTCTAAGTGAGCTTGAGGATGCTTTTTCAGTTGATCAACACACCTTGAGCATTACAACAAGCGTCGGTATTAGCGTATACCCACAAGATGGGGATAATGCGACAACACTTCTCAAGAATGCAGACAGTGCTATGTATAGTGCCAAGTCTGAAGGAAGAAATATCTATAAATTCTACACGTCAGATATGAACGCTAGGACACAAGAGCAACTTGAGCTCAGTACCGCATTACATGAAGCGATTGAAAAGAACGAGTTCGAACTCCATTATCAACCTCTTGTTGAGTTAAAAGAAGGACAGATAGTGGGTGCGGAAGCATTAATTCGCTGGAAGCATCCCATTAGAGGCTATATCCCACCAACAGAATTTATACCTCTTGCTGAGGAATCAGGTTTAATTGTGACAATAGGAGAATGGGTTCTCCGTACCGCAATTGAGCAAACTAAGGCTTGGCAGGAAGCTGGATTAAGTCCAATTTATATGTCTGTAAACTTATCAGGTCAGCAGTTTAAGCAACGTAATATCTCCCAATTAGTTACGGATATTTTGGAACAACATCAACTTGATCCGGAATTCCTTGCTGTTGAGCTCACTGAAAGTGTTATTATGGAAAATACTCAAGCCTATCTTAATGTTATGCAAAACTTGAAGAAAATTGGAGTGGGTCTCGTTATCGATGACTTTGGTACAGGGTATTCAAGCTTGAGCTATCTCAAGCGTTTCCCCGTTGATACTATTAAAATTGACCGTTCGTTTGTCACAGATTTGCCCAAGGATCAGGATGATTCAGCTATTGTTCGAGCCATATTGGCTATGGCAAAGCAACTTAATCTCAAGGTTGTAGCTGAAGGAATTGAAACAGAAGAGCACCTCAATTATTTAAGGCAACGTGGATGTAATATTGGACAAGGTTATCTCTTTAGCAAAGCAGTGCCGAACAAAGAATTTGGAGCATTTCTTAAAAAAAATCCATTTAAGAAATATTTTCAAAACCTTAATAGGGAAGTGGCTTAAGTCCAATATATACATCAAGAGTTGTGTTTGAATGGTCTCGTGCCCGTTCATCAAACCACAACAATGGCATGGCTCCTGGACCATTGGTAAATCTACAAAAGGCTGTTTGCAAAGTTTTATAAAGACTCCTCGCTTAGAAATGCGATCGAATAGAATAGGTCATAAGTGGTATGTCCCTGAACCAGGCCATAAGCTTTGTCACCCATTTTTAAAACCTTATATTCATCTTTACCCATGAGTGAAAGTTGATTGCTAAGATCAAGTCCTAAGACCTGTCCTAAGCCTTTCTCCATACACTTTGCAATGGCTTCCTTTGCAGTCCATAATTTATAAAAACCAATTTTACCGTTTTTATATACAAACTCGCATTCCTGTGGAGCCAAGGCAAATGAAGCAATAGCTTCTATAGAACGTTTAATCGTGAGATCCTCTATATCAATACAGGTTGTAATATGAATGTCTGTCAGGAGGCATGCAACCCAAGGGCCAGAATGACTGATGATAGGGAAGTATATTAACTCACAGGGATAAAGGGGTTATCCCTTTTATCCGTGATCAGTTTTATTGTATTTTGGATTTTTTCCGTTATGATTTTTTCTATATCTTTGTAAGGATTTTTTTTCAGCTTCACGAACGCCATGATTGGTTTTAGCATTCCCTACTATATTCATGTGCGTGAATTTTTTTCCATCACGTTTGTGTTCTTTTTCTCGTCGATTTGGGTTATTTGTTTGTCCTCTGTAAACAACTCTATTGCTTTGCTTAAGTTCGTAGTTGTAATACTCTCTCGGATCATATGATGAACAAGTATCTCCTTGAAAAGAGAAAACCATTAGGGTTGTTAAAAATAGAATTTTCTTCATGATATATTCCTTTTTTCTGTTCAATTGCGGACTTGATTGTTACCTCCACAAAGTTGTCTAAGTATTGGAGATTTTGGTTATTTTTTTAATAGATGAAATTCCCCTAGGGTAATTTTATAAGGGAAAACGTTTCCTTTTGACAGTCTCTGAGAAATAATGTACACCATTACTAATGATTATATCCAATAGGAAATATGGATTAAAAATGAATAAATACATAATTATAGCTTTAACTGTCGTTTTATTCATAATAGCAGGGAGGCAGATTGCAGCACCAACGCGTATCTCTGGTGATTGCATGGAACCAGCCGTCAAGGATGGGGAGTTGTATTTTCTAAATAGACTCTTTCCCTACCTACGTAACTATCAAATAGGTGACATTATCGTATTTAAGCATGAGGGAAAAGAGTGGTTCTCTCGGATAGTTGCATTAGAAAATAACACAATACAGATCACCGAAGGTCGAATTGATCTGAATGGTATTGCTCTTGATGATAAGGAAATTCATAGAAATTGGTCTGGTTGGAAACTTGGGAGCTATGCCATTGATAAACCATTCCAAGTTCCTGCAGATCATGTTTTCGTCCTCTCCGACAATCTCGCAGCACAGCATGATGATAGCCGTGTTTTCGGACCCATATCAAATTCGTCTATTATAGGGCTGTTATGGTAAAGGACCTAAGGGGAATTAATCTACTGAGGAGTTCAATTAAATTTGAAGTATGACGTGTTTTACCACCCGAGCTCATCATAAACCTTCTGTTGTTCAATATTTTCTAAAGCCCGTTGAATATATCCGACCAGTTCTTTTGGATAAGAATCTTTAGAAAAGAATTCAAGACCGCCGCACTTTTCTGACTCCCTGTTGGTTATCTCGCCTTGCCAAGTCTTGCAATGCATAAATATATCTATATTTTCACGCTCAGTTTTCCGATGCATCAAATGGATAACCTCTAAGTCTGACGGTTTGATAATAATCCCAATTTCCTCGAAGGTCTCACGACAGAGTGCTTGCGTGGCGGATTCATTAGTTTCACCATGACCTGAGACTAACCCCCAGTTTCCATCTTCATAACCAGTGTTTTGACGCCTAGAAAGAAGGATCTTATCTCCCTCTTTTAAAACGAGATAGACACACACATGTGCTTTGGCTCTCGTACTCATGATATACTCCTTAAAGTAATGGCAAAGTGTGTTTGAGGACTCGTTTAAAAAGCACAAAATCTTTATAGAAATCCTTTCAGAAACCTTACGAATCCTTTGTAAAAAATCCCAAGAACACCCTTTTTATTGGCAGAAAGATGTTTTACACTAATTTTCGCAGTATAATCGAGAGCCCGACTGGATCTCGTCTCATTAACAATAACCCAATTTTTAAGTAAGGGTTGATCTTCGTCTTCTTCCCAAATGTCTTCTTCTATATCTTTCAATGATTCATCAAACTTCAAAGGTAATTTTTTACTCGAATCACCTGATGTTATTGCCTTAAACCTTGAATTTTCGACATTTATTGCTGCCTGATGAACCCCTCTTTTCCTAGCTTCACTTTCTTCATGATTCAACAAAGTCCAGTAATGATCACTATGTAAAAGAATGTTTACAACTTTTGTTGAATTATCATTATTTCCGATGAAACCCTTGTATAGCAGATTATTTGAATTTTCAAGATATAGAAAACAGTTAATACGGATCTTTTTGAATTCTGCAATGACGTTTGCGACTGAAGATAATTCACCTCTTCCAATGGGTATCTGGATATAACAATCAGGCTGGTTAGTATTGACAGCATAGCGCTGAAGATATGCACGAAGTGTTGAATCTGAAATGGAGTCCAACTCCATTTCAAACTCAGGGTTATTTTGCCGTAATTTTTCCTCGGCTAACCACTCTCTCTTTATCATTTCTTTGTATCTAGCGTTACTCATAACAACGTCAGGGAGTTGACTCCGAAGTTCTGCCGCCTCTTGCTTCATTGTTTCTAGCGACTTTCCTTCTTCAGTTAGGCAGGCATGGAAAAAACAATCCCCATCAGGTTTGCTTGCACCCACAACATATGTGGCTCTCAATGTATCATCTAAAATTGTGTCTCCATAATTCACTTTTAGTTCTTTATTTAAAAGCACTTCAATTGCTGGGGCACGCTTAGTCCCCTTATCCTTTTTATTCTTAACTAAGCTTTGCTTACCTTTCGCGGTCTCCGGTTTATATTCTTTTTTCGAATTAATTCTATCGCCTAATCCTTTGATATATTCATCATTTTTTGATTTAAAAACTGAAGGAGCAAAATATTGTGATTTGCACATTTCGTCGGCTAATATTAAATAGACCAATTCAACTCCAAAAAAACCGTAAGGATAGGGAAGTAGATCAACAAGGTATTCACTTTGTGATGGATTAAAGCATTTATTCATTGGTTTTTTTACAACGCCGCGTAAGACTGGATTTATGACTTTAAGTACTTCACTTATTTTACATCCTCTGAGTAACTCTTTACTTACAGTTACAAACTTACTTTTTGAAAATGAAAGGATTTTAAAAACAACTAAGGGCTTCCTAAGTTCATCTTCTTTAACGATTGCGTATGCTTGATTATAAATTTCAAAGGCTAAAGCTATGTTTCTTACAACACCTTGACCATTTTCATAAAGGTTTCCTAAAAGCCACAAAGCCCAAAAATATTTATTGATGGCATGGTTGTTTGATAGACTAGCATATGCAAAGGCTTCATTAAATCTACCATCCAACCAAGCTTGCCACCCTAATTTAAAGGCTGCAGCAGCATGACCCATTTTCGAGGCCATTTCAAAGGACTTTGCCGCATTACTGCTCCCGAGCCCTTGAGTTGCCTCATACTTTTCCCCTAACTGATAAAGTTTATCGGTTGCTTGGTAATTTCCAATATTTTGAGAATGCACCAATAGGTTATAGGCTTCAGATAATTCATCTTTATCCATTTTGTGTATTGCGGCATTTAAAAATATTTTCCCCAGTTTTTTATTAAAAGGACAAGTTTTTGGGAGGGCTTCAAAATACAAAAGATCACACCATAAGTCAGAATGGGGTGAATACAAATCTTTAGGAGATGCAGATCGTGACTTAATCTGTTTTATCTTTTTTTCAATTTCGATATCACCAATAGAGTGCGAAATTTCAAACCATTTTTTAGCTTTAGCAGTTTGCCGGGTACGGTAATAATACGTTCCGACGTTATAGGCACATTGCATTCTATACTGAGGTGAACCATTTACATTTTTTGTTCTAAATTGATTAAGTATGTTTTCAAGGACATGAGTATCCATATCTTTTAATTTTTCAAGGATTTTTAAGGCTTTTTTATCTCCTTTGAGGGCAATTGGTATAAGAACAGACTTGAGGTCATTAAAGGAAAGATTCTTAGAAAAGATATTAGAAGCAATTGCTTCATTAAACAGTATCATGCCTTCACGAGTTGTTCTATTTAGAAATGATTGAATCGCAGATGTGGTTCTCATTTGTAATTCTCTTAAATTAACGCTTCCCGCGTCTTCTAATGATTCAATCGCACACTCAATTTTAGGGGGTACCTGGTCAACATTATATTTTTCTTTGAGTTTTTTTTCATCAACACTAAAACATAGTTTACTTGAATCTTTATATATGACTGTAAAAAATCTATTTGGTAGAATTGTGGTCACGTATTCCTCAACATAATTTCTCATGATTTCATCAACTTTAACACTTGAAAAATCGGGAAATTCGGTTTCCACTACGCGTGATTTCAGCGCTTTAATAAAATGTGTATTCGTTAGTTTCGTATTCGAAGTAATAATTATGTTTAGGCGATGAATATCAATGTTGGTATTAAAAAATGGACTAGAGAATCTCTTTTTTCCTGGATCTAAATAATCTAATAGAAACGTTAAGATTGTTTGTGCTTGAGCTTCAGTTCCAGACATAAGGATGCGGTCAAGGTCGTTTATAATTAAATAGCCATTACTGAATGTTACACCTACCGCATCGGTAGACAATAAGGGTTTGACTAGCCAACCTACATTAACATCAGCTCTGAGACGTGAGGAGCCTTCTAGGGCATCTTTGCTCACTTCTCCTTCGCTCCTTATTGTTAATTCAAAGTACGGAAGATCTAAGAATATTGGAATTTCTTTTGCAGCAGTTGTTTTTCCGCAAGATGGGTTTCCATAAAAAAAATAAACTTTTCGTTTTGAAAGCGTTGAACTATCTGGAATATTTGAAAAATCAGCAGTTTCAGTTATAATATTTAATAACTTTACTTTTACAGTTTCGTCAAAACTTGAAAATACTTTATTGGCATTAAACTTTTCAATTAATTTATTTCGAGAATCTTTAATGGCTTTGGGGCCTGTAGGAAGACATATGGCAAGATCGATAAAATTCTTAATAATGTCTGATGCAAAATCATTTTTTCTGGCTTGAATGAGACCCTTTTCAATTTCTCTTTTCAACTGTTTGTTTTTAATTTTTCTTTTATTATTTATATATTTAATTTCAGTTTCCATGATTGCTTCATGTCCAACTTCATGTTGTAAGTCCATAATTTCAAATGATAAATCTCTTATTTCTTTAATTATTCCTTCAACAGAGGCACGTCTGTTTGGGTCTATGTTTATCCTGTCTTCAATTTTATGTGTGATAGCTAAAACACTTCCTCCCACGAAAAGACCCATAGCTATACCAGCAAGTTCTCCACCTGGTCCGAGCATATGACCGCCACTTACACCTCCAATAAGAGTTGCTGACATGGTGGTAGTTCCAATTTGTTCCAATAATTTACGCCAAAATTCTCCATTTCTGGCGAGCTCATATTTTTCTCTTAAAACGTCTATTTTATTAGTAATTTTTGCTAAACATTTCTTGTTTAATTCAATCCCTTTCTGACGAAGTAATTCTTCTTTAAGTCTTTGATTAATTTGCGTTTCTGTGAGGTCTTTCGGAAGTGTTCTTCGAAATTCTTTTTGTTTGTAAATATCTACAGAAAAAAAATCATCAAATTTACCGTCATTTTCACCTCCAAATACAGATGAACTGTAAACACAGCTCATAAGTAAAAGAGATTTACTGGTGGTATGAAAAACCTTTAAAATAGGTTTTTTACTCTTGATACTAAATAGAAATTTTATCATAAAGAATAATCCTTTTTGCTCATTGTAAAGATATGAAGGGCTAAGCGTTGAGACTTAACCCTTCAGTCTCAACTAAAATCTAAGTCCACCCGCTCCTTCAACCCAATCCCCATGAACTCCTTGGGTTAAAAGTGATGCAGTTGTTTCTAATGAAATTCCAATTTTAATGTTTTGCATAATAAATCTCCTATGCGTTTAGTGTTTCTGCTTTACAGATTTTTATAAAACCAGCGGTCGCATTGATCAGGAGTTTTTCAAAAAAAAAGATAAGTCACCATCGGGAAAAGAGCCCTGGGCAAAGAGCTTGGGTAATTTAGCCTAGATGATTTGCTCTAAAGCTTTACATACATAATGAAAGAGTATAAATCTTTGAAAATACTTTGAGTAGAGCTATGTAATAAATTTTATGTCTATAAGAACTTGAAATATTTATGAAAAACAAAAATCATACGAAAGAAAACGATCTTTATACGGAAGAGTTAAGCACTGTTTGTGATGTTCATTTTACGCCACGTGAGATTGATATTATAGCGTGTCTTATATGTTCAAGAGGGACAAATAAAATTGCCTCTTTTCTATCTATACTTCCTAAAACGGTAAGAAACCATATTCATAACATCATGATAAAATTGAATTGCAATTCGCGAGATAGCATTATTGATTTTATTGAAAGGTCCGATAAAGTTCCTTTATTAAGACTACATTACTCCAAACTACTAATTCGTGCAGATTTTGATAAAAGCCTTCAGGAAATTGCTAGGTTAATCCGAGGAAAAGAGGAAGTTTGTAAGATCATTTCTTGGAAGACAAACGAAGGTAATCATTCTCTTCGTGATTTTATACAGGCCGCATTTAAAAAATTAGGTATAAAAGTTTTTTTTGAAGAGAGAGAGACAAAAACCTTACTTACAGAACTTAAAAATGAATCACATGAAGATACTGACATTCTAATTTTTATTCTGCAAGAGGTAACGGAAGATGAAGTTCAGACTCTTTATTATGCCCAAAATAAGATTTCGAAACAGACTTCCTATTTTTGTACAAATAATAGTTTTACTGATGACGTCTCATCCGCAGAAGAAACTCAACTCATACTTTTGGATTCCTACAAGGATAATTATTATTTCCTTACATTTGAAATAATAAAAACAAAATATTATCAAATGAATCTAGAAAAAATAATATCTGGGTTTAAAGAAAAATATAAAATTAGAAGCGATGGATACAATACTCAATCGATCAAAGTGCAGGATGAAAATAATCCTTTAAAAGGTAAAATATTATATTTTAACAGTCTTCGTAAAATAAAATTATTCGTGACAATGGGAGCTTTTGTTTGTTTGATACTAGGGGCGAGTTTATATTATACAATAAAGACAACTCAATCATTAAAAGAAGTTGAAAATGTTAACTTGGGTTTTCAGAACGTTGACGAAAGACAAAAATTTGAAGAACAAAGAATAAACCTGAGATATATTCCAGCATTACCTAACCATTTTGATAGGGAGCTTATTCATCATAAAGCATTGAATGAAAAGTTTGGTGGATTGACAAAACCCTCTCAAAAGGGTGTAGAAATCTTTGCTATTGTTGGCGTTGCAGGAAGTGGAAAAACAACATCTGCTCTTTGGTATGCGGGTGAATATGACAAGTCATTTTACGCTCATCAAGGTATGAATAAGAGACATACAGTTATTTTTAAGCTTAATGCTGAAAACATCGAAGAACTAAATGCTTCTTATGGCGACCTTGCTAAACGTTTAGGAGTTGATACCAAACAATCATTAGATGCCATTATTAAAGAAGTTGATATAAAGCTTGAGCAATATCCGGGCTGGCTACTCATATTTGATAATATTCAAAATGAGTCATATTACATGATGGTTAAGAAATATATTCCTGAAAAAAGAATAGGATTGGAAGGAAAAATTATTATAACTTCTCAAGACTTAAACCTTAATTTTGATTCGACTCATCTTGTAAATATTTCAGAAGGGGCACCCGAGGAAGCAGCTGCTTTATTTTTACAAAATCAAACAAAAATGAATGACAAAGAGAGTGCTTCTAAACTCGTCAAAGAATTAGATCGTTTACCACTTTCACTTGCAGTTGCAGCACTGTACATAAAAAAGGAAAATGAAAATGTGAAAAAGGGGAAAGCTCAATTTTCACTAGATGATTATCATAAGCGGATAGTTAAAAGTGCAGAAGATCATGGACAACTGGAAAAGGTTCAGGCTCGTTTACTCGAAGCAGAAAATATGGGATATCGTGAACCTTATAATCTTACACAATCCGTTATTTTACGTTTAGCCATTGAAAATCTGAAGAAAGATTCTCAAAAGCTATTAAGTTTATGTGGATTCATTTCTCCTGATAGGATTAACAAAACACTTTTAACAGCATATCTTAGTAAAATTAAAAAAATTTCCTATAAAGTTGCAGAAGAACAAATAGAACCACTTATTTGTGACATAAATAAACACGGGTTATTATATCCTATAGATGAAAAATCCTTTTCAATACATAGAGCTACGCAAAAGGAAATTATTAAATTTTATTTAGAGAAGCTTAATGCTGAGAACAGGAAAAAAGCGATTCATGCTGTGTTGCGCGATCTTAATGAGTGCGCAACGTCAGATGAGAATGAAAAGACCTTGCGTCATATTAATTTAACTGAGCTTCAACATCATCTTGCCCTTCATCTAGAAAGATTCAAGAACAATTTGGAACTTTATGATGTAAATTTGTCTATGTTTGGCGAACTTGGCATTAGAACCTTAATTAATATTGGAGTTGGGTATAAGGATCTTGGAGTAGGACTAGAAGAAATTAATATAAGCAAAAGGTATCTTCAGGAAGCTCTAGACATGTCGGTGAATCAAGTCAAATCACCCTATTATTTTTCAAAAGCTAAATATGAACTTGCGATCGTCAAAAGAGAGGTAAATGAAATATTCGATTTAAATGGTGAGGCAGGGGCAATTACGTTATTTAAAAGCGCTTTGAAAGCTCTAAATCAAGATGCTTTTAGTAGGGATAAAAACCACCTTAATTCATTTATATTACATAATCTGGCTATTTGTTATGTCATTCTCAATGATTATGAGACTGCGATTCGTTATTTTAAAGAAGCTTTGTCTTATTACAAGGGCTCTCCTGTTATGCTGAGAACTTATAGTTGGTTAGGGTATACTCTTATGAAAGCTGCCCGCTATGAAGAAGGTAAGCACTATTTTGAATTAGCGGATGAGCTACTTCTGACAAGCAAAGAGTATAATCCAAACAGTGGAGATGAATATTTAAATTATCTTGATATCTCAGGACATAATTATCGCTGGGGTTGTGGTTTAAATATCTTAGCAAATCTCAATAAAAATTCACAAGCCCTCCTGAGAAAATCTATCGATAAACTCGAAATGGCGAGAAAATCGAGGGAAAAGGAAAGAAACTATCGTCGCTTAGTTTTTGTTTTAGATGAGCTTGGAAACGTTTATTGGAAAGCAAACGATAAACCGAAAGCACTTTTGATTTTAGAGAAAGCCGTTGATGTCAGTACAAAAGCACTTGGAGAAGACCATGCAAAAACCAAGGAAATTAAAACAAAATTAGAAAAAATGAAAATGAATAAATTTGAAGAGACGAAGCTTTAAGCTTACCCGTATCACTCTCCAACCTTACTTAAAAACACTCACAAGTCTTTATATAAATTCATTTGATTATAGCTAGGGCAAACTTACCCACATCACTTACCCAGGATACTTTTATAGATGGGTTCATTCTTTTTTTTCCGATATTTTGAAACCAATGCACATTAAAAGTGGGCAGAAACAAACTAACAAAAATGGAGATAAAAATGAAAAATATAAACTTTGATTATGGAATGAGCTTTGAAATAAGCGCTTCCACTCTGACGAAGGGCGTTCCTGGATGGGTTGGAGAGAACATTGGCAGATTTTCAAAGCCAGATAGACCAGATTAATATTAGAAAACATAAATATATAAGAATGGAGATAAAAATGAATAACACAACAAATATAAGTTTTTGTATTTCTTTAGAAGATAGTGCTTCAAATTTAACACGAGGCCCTGGCGGACTCTTTACTGAGTCCAATATGTGGCAATCTCAGCCTTAATATTAACTATATGAAAATGGAGGATAAAATGGAAACAAAAATATTGGAACCTGTTACTGGAACTACTTTTGAAGAAAAAGCCTCTTCTTTAACAAATGGCGGCGGAGGAAAATATATTGAAACTTATGGTGGTAGGTTCGTCATCTAATTTCTGGGTCTCATTTTCTGCACGCAAAAAGTAGGAGATGAGACCAACTCTTGCAGATACAAAGAGAAGCATAGATACAAAAATAATAAAGGAGTTAAGATGTATTACCATCTCAGCGAACACATTTATATAACTCAATTCCAAGAGGAATACATACTCCTGGATACTCAGAAAGATAAATATACCATTTGTTTTAATCAACTTTCTAATTTGCTTGAGGGGTTATTTGATGCACCTGATTATAACTATTCACCCCTCGAGATGACTTATATTAACAAATTACTGGAAGACAACATAATTGTAGAAAAAGATTCACCCTATCCTTATTATATTGATAAAAAGAGACATTCTGAAGGTGCATCAAACGTAGATTGGCGTCTCCCTTTAGAAAGTTCACAAGTAAAAGATAACTTACTTTCAATCAGAGCATTTTTTATAATTATTAAAGTTAATTATTATATAAAATTTAAGGGATTATTTAAAACAATTCAGCTTATTAAGAAAACTCGGAACCATCATCAAACTTTTATTATACCGAGCGATGAAGAGCTTAATGACTTAGCTCATACAATAAATAAAGCATGTCGCTTTTATCCCACGCGAATTAAGTGTTTAGAATGGGCCATGACATTTGTTTTGCTAGCTTTACAAAAAGGCTGGAAATGCAATCTTGAAATTGGTGTTCAAAATTATCCTTTCTTTGCTCATGCATGGGTGGAATGTAATGGGAAAGTTGTTATGGATTCTCAAAATTTAAGAGAAGGACTTTCAATTATTTTAAATGAACCCTTTCGGAAGGAAATAATATGATCTATGCAGGCTTTATCAAATATGGACAACAACATATTCAAGCAGATCAACTTGTAAAAGTTATTGGTTCTAAGAGTCAATCCGGAACTACTATCGTACAAAATAATAATATTATTTTATGTTATGGAAAGCTCTCACAGAATCAGGATTTAGACTCAATTTGGGAAAATCCTAGTTCCTTATTGATTGGTAGAGCTTTTAATAGAGAAAAATCAAAAGCTCTACCAATCAATAAATTTAAGAGTTTTACCAATATGGACACTCATACCGTTTTAGAAAAAATCTGGGGTAAATATATATATATTCATAATAATTCATTAACTGAACAAGTTGAAGTTATCACAGATAGCACTGGGCAGCTTCCCTTCTTTTATTATCGTTTTTTAGACGGGGGAGTATTATTTTCATCAAATATCGAACTTATCTACAAAGTTCTTGCACGAAAGCAGGAATATAATTGGAATTATATATGTTCCTATCTTATTTATGGAAATAGTAGTTCGATAGAAACCCCATTTAAGGATATATATGAGCTTCCTCCTGCATGTTGCTTAACATTGAATGAAAGAGAATTAAAAATAACTCCTTTTTGGAATCCTCTTAAGTCATATAAAAATCAGGCATTACAAGAACAAGATGCAGTTTCTGTCCTTAAATCAACTTTAAAACCGTGGCTTGAGCCATATAACAATATCTACGTTAGTCTTTCAGGAGGACTAGATTCTTCGTCAATCGTTTATTGCCTGAATGATTGTGTTAAAATGGATCAGAACGTAAAAGCCATAAATTATTTTCATTCACAGGTTAAAACCTCAAATGAATCTATTTATGCGAGAAAAGTCTGTGAAGAGACAGGCATTGAACTTATTGAACTTGATATCTCTGACTCTCTACCTTTTGATGAAACAAAAAAGAAACAACCCCTAAAACCAAATAAGCCTTTTCCTGCTATGGTGAGTTCGAGATGGATTGAAACTATTTTTGAGTCAATATCGAGTGTGGGTTCATCTTCTTTTATTAGTGGACATGGAAGCGATCATATATTTATGCGACCTCCTAGCAAAAACTCAACGGTGGATTACATTATTGAAAATGGAATTAAAGGATACATTGAAAAGTTAGAGGGCATTTCTGCTTTTTATAGGGACCCTCATGTGTCGACCCTTAAAGAAAATTTAAAAGGTCTTCTTTCATATTGGTTCTCACATCTCCCCAATAAAAGAAGTTTAAAGAATGGTCTTGTAGGGGTACCTGAATGGATTAAGCCTAAAGCTCACAATACTGTCACAAAACAATTTTTTCATCCAATTTACTCTAGCCTTCATAAGAGAACGCTCCCGGGTAAGTATGCACAAATTGATTTATTATATGAAGGTATCGCTTCAATACAAGTGGAATTGGAAAATCAAGCTGATCCAACTTACTATCCTTTTCTATATCAGCCTGTAACAGAATTTGCTTTATCATTTCCAACATATAATCTTTTTAAAAATGGATATGATCGATACCCTTTACGAAAGTCTGTTAGTGATGTCTTTCAAACCAACACCGTTTGGAGAAGAGATAAGAGTCAAACGACTGGACTCTTTCAACTCGGCTTAAAGCGAAACTTGGAAAAAGTTTTAAAATTTTGTCTAGAGGGTCATTGTGTAAAGAATGGGTTTATAGAAAAAGAAGAGCTTAGTAAAACAATTCATTTAATTGCAAATGGAGATATAAAAAATTTATGGCCATTTTTGTATATTGCTTCAATGGAAATGTTTTTCAACAGTTGGGATAACCAAGAAAATGTTGGTTAACTTAAAATTCAAGAAAGCCGCGAAATGTATTAAGGAAATCTTGTATAAGACGTTTGAGGATAAACAACTTCAACTGCATTTCTTTTTTGGGTTAATTATTTTGTGTATAGGAACCTTATCGTCTCTCTTTGTTCCTTTTCTTTTGAAAAAGGGAGTTGATTCCTTTTCTAACACTCATCCAAATGTCATTTCATTGATTCTATTAAGCTACGGGATCATGTGGATCATTAGTCAAGGTTCGGTTTACATTAGAGCCTATTTTACTTATAAAATTGAACAACGCATTACATTTGTCTTTGGAATCAAAGCTCTTTCTCATTTTTTTGGGCTATCTCATAGTTACTTTCATGAGCAAAAATCAGGGGAAATTACAAATGTAATAAGACGTGCTCAACGTGATGTACCCTCAATTGTTTTGGGCATTTTTTTTCATGCTGTTCCAACTATTTTAGAGTTTATCTGTGTGATTGCTCTCATTGTAACTCTTTATCCATTACAATACGGTCTTTTTATGGGAGCCATTTTAGTTGCTTATTTCCTCTATACATTTCTCTCAATGAAAACCGTGTTATCTGCTCGAGAAAAGGCTAACACTATTGATAAAAACACAGACGGAGTAGTTACTGATTGGTTGTCAAATTATGAGACGATTAAAGTATTTGGCCAAAAAGAAAATGCCATTCGTGTTTGTGAAAATGAATTAAAAAAAAGAGAACTTGCGGAAGTAGCTTTTATGTCGAAATTTAGTCTCATTCGTTTGGGCCAGGTTATTATATTAGGTATAGGACTTACTATTATTACATTTCTGGTTGGCAAAGGTGTAGCGAGCCATACTTTAACCATTGGAGACTTCGTTCTCTTTAATGGGTATATTCTGCAATTCATTATTCCGATCAGCCTGCTAGGCCAGGTTACACAAGACATAAAAAAAGCTGTTGTAGATATGAAGGGTTTAATTGAAATTCTCCTTACAGAAAGCAGTATTCAGGAAGCTAAGCAGCCCGTTTCTTTATTAGATGAGCCCATTTCAATTGATATTAACAATATGTGTTTTTCTTATGGGAATCGGCCTCTCTTCAAAAATGTGTCCATGCGGATTCACGCCGGTGAAACAATTCTGATTGTGGGCCAAACGGGTATTGGAAAGTCATCTCTCGCAAAGTTGCTATTAAGAATATACGACGTTTCTAAAGGCGAGATTCTATTCAACAAGACCAACATTAAACAACTGTCCTTTCAGTCACTTTATGAGTCAATCGGTTGGGTTCCTCAAGAAAGTAGTCTGTTGAGCGATACGATTGAACATAACATCCGTTTTGTTCGTCCTGAAGCAACAAAAGTTGAAATTGAAGAGGCTTTGTATAGAGCTGAGCTCACTGACTTTATCAAAAGTCTTCCAAGAGGGTTAAATACGCATGTAGGAGATAGAGGATATAAGTTATCAGGCGGGGAGAAGCAGCGCCTCGCTTTGGCTCGCCTTTTTCTTAGAAAGCCAAAAATTTGTATCTTTGATGAAGCAACCTCCTTTTTAGATAGAAATACTGAATTGACCATTCAAGCAAATGTTGAACGTTATCTTCCAAATATGACAAAAATCATTATTACCCATAGACCATTTATGATTAATGCGGCCCATAGGATACTGACTTTCAGTAACCTCGGAATTACTGAGAAAGAAGTTTCGAATGAATTTAATATTATTTGGGAGCACTCTAAATAGAGTTGCATAGTAAATAGAGCTTAATGTATTTCAACAAATAAACTTTGATGAAAAGTCTTATTTCAAAACAACCTAAGAGCCAATGGAAAAAAATCAAAAATTCGTTACTAAGTTGATTTCAGTCCCGAGCATGGCGACCTCAACAATGATGAACAGCGTATTATCATTCACTGTGTCCCGATTATTCTTAAACTCGAAGAGGAAAGAATTAGGTTTCGAATCTACTTTTGATCTTCTAGTAAACTTTTCGGACGCTTTTTGTATCAATAAATCGTTTTGTAAATTTTTGCATAAATGTTCTCCCTGGCAAATATGGTGACAATTTCATACTTGTCTATAGATAAGATTCAAAGCTTCAAAGAAATTGTCACCATATTGTCACCAGAAAATCGAATTTCAGTGCTATTTATTGAGTTTTAATGAAATCAATCGTAAACAAGGAATGGCTTGAAAAACAAAGGAAAATGAGAAAAAACCTGGTGGGCGCCACAGGATTCGAACCTGTGACCCGCTGATTAAGAGACTGTGGCAATAACTTAAGACTTATATAAGAAAATCAACAAGTTGCGAGTCATTAAAGGAGCCTAAAAATACAAAAAGTCACCATATAGTCACCACAAGTGAGGATTTCACTATTTGTGGGATTTGAGGTAGAGAAAATCTTTATTCAAGAAATCACGATCTGCTTGAAATTACAATTTAATTGCTCTTGTAGACTTTTATGAGGCCATTAAGAAAGGTCATTATGTACTGTATCTTAAGGGCTTTTCAGCTAAACCTTAATGGAGATGAAAAGGTAAAGATCGAAAGGATCGCATTAGTATAGTAAAGCTTGCGAAGCGAAACGTGGAGATACCGGTCTTTTTTCCCTTCTGTGCTAGTCTTGACTTTGAGGGGATAAAGCCTCTCGTAATTTTTTTCAAAAATTTATCCAGTAAAAATCATTGAACTATAAAATATAAATATTATATTAATATTATATTATTTTCTAAATGGGAACTTTATGAATTACAAATCATTGTTTTTCTTAACGATCATTACACTTATTTCTACTTCTTCGATTGCAATCGCAGGTGGAGGGAATGGTAACAAAAAAGCTCCCGCAGTTCAAAAAGCTTCAGGATTCAAATTTAACCCACCATCAGATGCTCTACCTGACTTCTTTGATTCCAGTAATTCCTTTGACGCTTCACCAACAAACGACAACAATAATAATAATGAAACGAGTCCAAAACTGGAAAAAACAATTCGCCGACAACCAGACTGTCAGGACTTATCACTACGTGAAATTTCTGTAATCTTTAAAAAAGCAAGAGAAGGAGATAGAAAGGCTCAAGACTCTATTATTGAACTCAACTATTGGGGATTTCTACCTTATAACCAACAAGCTAGTCTTTGGGGAGAAGGCCTACGAAATGGAGAACGTTTAGACCCTCTTGTTTGGAAGGACATTGAGGCACGCGCTTTGGAATGCGACATGTATGCCTATGCAGTCATTGACGCGTATGCTCACCACATTCGTTGGCACAGCAATCAGAGTAAACCATTTTCTGCGCAATTTCCTCGATTATTCAAGAAGATATGTGGCGGCGCTAAAGAGGACAGTCCTAACGACCTCTTCAGTCTTGGCGTAATCTATAAACAATTGAGTCCCAAAGATACGGGTCTTGCGCCTGTGAAAGATACCGTTAAGGAAGCATTCTTTGCTTTCGAGAAAGCTGCACAATCAGGTCATATATTAGCGGGATCAGCTTTGGGGCAACTTGCTTGGATGAGTGGACCTCAGGGAAGAAATGATATTGAATGTCTTAGGTGGTTTTTGCCTTCTAAAGCAAACAAAGTGAGCCAAGATGCTCTCAAAAAAATCTTAAGACGCGTTCCTTGTGAAACAAAAAGTGAATTCACTTTTCATGAAGAAATAGATAACATTCAAAGTTATTTAGGAACCGCACTAGAAAGACCAAATGCACAAGTTGGTGTTCACGATAAGTCTAAGACTTTTGGGGACAATCAATTCGCGATTCCTGAACTATCTGATCAATACAAAGTCATATATGATTTTCAAGAAGACCTATCATCTTTGTTAACAGAATTACAAGCTACTTCCTATGGATTTTTAGTCAGTTGTGTTACGCCTACAGAAATTAGAGATAGAGGTCATATGATGGGGCGTCAGACACAACCCGCTGCATTTTCTCTATATACTTTTTAGAATAAGGAGTTTTGCACTTTTGGTGAAACAAATGTTAGGATCGCGTCTCGATTCATAAAATATTTAGAAACAATAGACCAAAAGTTTGACTGTGTAGATGATATTCTTAAAAAGGACTCTAAATCATATACAAGACGATTAGAGAAGCAACTCGACAAGCTAAAAGAATTAAGACTAGCTTGTTTAAAATTTAATAAGGAACTTAATGAATCGCCATCAGGAGTCAAACAAGCGCAGTTTGATGAAGCCGTCCAAAAGTTTAAAAAGCAAGAAAGTAAATATGAAGATAAGAAGCAAGTCCTCTCACCCGTCATCAATAAAATAAAGGAAGAAAGAGAAATGCTTGCTACGATTAAAGAGAATATTAAGTGCGTACTTGGCAAAGCAAATTCAAGAAATAAAGAGTTCTTAGAAGAGCTAGACTTCAAAAAATAAAAATTTCTAAGTGTTTGAAAAATGATGTAAATATTTACGACTCATTTACTCTCTTAACTTCTGCAGTAAGTTGATCTGATTTTAGACTAGTTAAAAAGTGAATAACATCTAAGCTTGATCTCTTCACTCTTGCCAAGGTTTGATTCAGTTTTTTAGCAATTCCAACAATAATTTTCACTTTTTTCTTTTTAGGGTAGACAGGTCTCAAAACATAAATTAAACATTAGGTACGACAATATAGAATAGCAGATATGCAAAAATTCGGAGCCTCTGGCTTGTAAAAAGAGATTTTATGAAAAAAAATTATCTTTATACCTCATTCGACCCATTCAATATATTTCACTTTTTTCTTAAACATAAAGATATGGAGGACCTATGACATAATACAAATTGATAACGCCTGTCTTTATTATAGAAGATCACACAGCAGGTAAAAAACTAAACATGGAGTTTCTACATGATGATAAAGGTTTAGAGAAATCTTGACCCTCGGCACAGCAACTCCTGGCAATGAGAATAGAAGACTTCAGAGCAATAGCTTCTCTGTTAAAGCGAAAAGGAAAAATAAATGACTTTTAGAGACGTTCAAAAAAATCAATTGTTCATAATAAGAGAAAAGTTTCTTCCCAAGGCAATTATGTTGGTCAAGTTCTATCTCAATGAGTTTCAATACTTTTCATTCCTATTCATAAAGTCGCGTTACATTTCATATAAAGTATGTAACCTATTGAAAATATTAGAAAAATTGCAAAAATGATTTGACGATGGTTTTTATATGAGCTTTAATCACAGCAACCCTCAACTGTACATCAGTGCAGGAATTGGAAAAGAGATCTATGACAGAAACAGTTATATTGACAGCCGAGCAACTCTCGCTTCGTTGGGGAGTACCAGCCACAACATTAGGGAGATGGAGATGGTCGGGGCATGGTCCTATTTATGTAAAAATGGGTAAGCACATTTCTTATCGCTTGAGTGATGTAGAGACCTTCGAAGAAGAACACCGCAGAAAGAACACCTGCGACAGGCTCAATCAAAAGTATTTTGATGAACAAAAGACAGAGAAAGGAGGAAGGTGTGATTAGTTTACCATAAAAAACACCTGTGAACGTCGCCAAACAGATCACAGGTGTGTAATAAGCGAGAACCCGGTTAAGGATCGACTCGGAAGGGATTGTACAAATATAATTAAAAAAAGTCCATCTCTTTCCTTACTAACTTCAAAAGATCTTTGCTGGGTTCCCTATTCAAAACCATAATAAGAAAAGGGAAAACCTATGTTGAGAATAATTCATCAAGTCCAACATGTCTTTGATAAACAAGCCAAACGTTTTTTGAAGCAAATAAACAATCATCATCCTGCACTGAAGATAACGTTTCCAGATATGCATAAAGCAACCTTCATCATAGATGAGGGAGGAAAAGACCAGATAATGGGAGGAGCTTTCCTCATCCAAAGAAATGTTGCTACGATTCATTGTCAAATTGGAGACAAATTGAGTAATTTTATACCCTTGTCTCAGACTGTGTGGACTGGGTCTATTCTATTAACTTTGAGTAAAAAGTGTTTTGGTGCAGATTTTGAGTGTTTCAGCAAATTATTTTATAAAAATCTCTTCTCTGTTCTTACCTCTTTTGGCCATGAGAAAAAAATTCCATTTCTCCTATTAAGCCTTCCTTCAGTTGAGTATTACTCAACTGAGTATTTTGCCCAGTGGCCGTATCTCTATAGACTCCGTCCAAAAGATACAAATTCTAGACTTTTCCAGTGCCTATTGAATGTGAGCCACAAGGAAGCTGATCTCGACACACTCCTTAAAGAGTATTACACACTTTCTCACCCAGTTGTAAGGAGACTAACTGCGTGAGTCACGCCTCCCACCACTCATCTCATAATGGAGCGGGAATTCTTCCCTACCGCTCCTCCCTCTTTAAATGCAGAAGAGTGTCAGGTGACACTCCTGAGAGGATGAGTGTTATTCGCCCTGAACTTGCAGCACTAACGGGCAACCCACTCATTGCTGTAGTTTTGAATCAAATCCTTTATTGGACGGAGAGACTCCCTGATATCAATCAGCTCATTGAGGAAGAGTTCTCAACTTCAAATGATGGAAAAAAGAAAACGACCTATGGGTGGTTTTATAAATCAACACGTGAGTTGATTGAAGAAACACTCCTTGGTCTATCAAGATTTACAATGCGTAACTATTTGCAATTTCTGATTAATGAAGGATGGATTTCGGAGAGAGCTAATCCTATTAACAAATGGGATCGCACAACCCAGTACCGGGTAAACTTAAAACAACTTCAGGTGGATCTTCTTGCCCTTGGGTTTGAGCTTCCGGGGTTGCCATTGCGAAAAGATATTGAACCCGCACCTAATTTGGAAGGTAGTCAAAACTCAAGGAAAACTCGAATGGTGAATTCTTCTCCTTCGAAGGAGAATTCCTTAACACTCGAGTGTAGAGATTTTCCACATTCGAATGTTGAAAACTCTACTCTCTTATACTTAACAGAGACTACAACAAAAACGACAAACAAAGACTACACATCGTGTATGCACACAAATACGACTTTAATGGTTGATATTTGGAGACGCCATATTAATCCAGAGCCTATAACTTTGACAGACTCAAGAAAAGCCAAACTTGAATGTTACTTTCAAAAGTATTTTGAGGCTCAACTTAGTCAGTGGGATAAATTCTGTCAGCGGATTCAGAATTCTTCTTTTCTTATGGGCGAAGGTCCACAGGGATGGCGTATCTCTCTCGATTGGGTACTGCTTGAAGCAAATTTTCTCAAGGTACGAGAAGGGAATTATGACAGCCTCAACAGTCCTCACCTTGAAAAAGTTGAACTCCAGAAGCAAGCCCATGAAGAGGAATCTCAACAAATCATTGCATCGATTAAAGATCCTCTGTGGCAAGACCTTTGTAGTCAATTTTCAAAAGGACTAAAGTTTAACGAATCACAGTATCTTACCCCACCTCTGACCTTAGAAGAGCTTCGCATAGTTGCAAGAGCATCATTCCTAAACGTTGAGGATGAAAAGCTAATTTGGTTAGGAAGTTCAGACCCTCAGGTATTAAACAAGATTGAAGATCTTAGACTTAAGCTTTCTCCTTATTTTTCTATAAAATTCCCACATTTTCGGACCATTCGTACGCGTCTGATAGAAAATTCAAAACCAAACGAATCCCTAACAGAAAGGAAAACCCATGATTAATCGTGTTTTACTCAAAGGAAATCTTGGAAGCAGTCCTGAATTTAAAACAGCCCAAGACGGAATAGAGGTCGCGTCATTTTCACTTGCAACAAGTTTTAACTGGAAAAATGAAGAGAATGAGTGGAACTCACATGTTGATTGGCATCTTATCATTGTTTTTAAGCCTTCAACAGTGAAATGGATGAGGGACGTTTTAAAGAAAGGAGATACGATTTATGTCGAAGGCAGGCTCATGTATCGAGATTCAGTGGATAAAATGGGCCACAAGAGACGATGCGCTCAAATTGTTGTCTCGGATAGGGACGGAAGAGTTGAGTATATAAGGTGCGCTAAAAAACATCAGGAAGACTCTGAAAATCCAGTGGAAAAAACGAAGTCGAACTTAGTCTTCCAAGAAGAAAACCCCTCTCAAATTCAAGAGAACTCAACCCAATAAAGAAACACAAAAAGGAAAGGAAATATAATGATACAACCTCCAACACACATAAGACGATTTCAATTTCTGTGGACTCTCCTGATTATTTATGCACTGAACCTGTTATCTTCTTCGGACTTACTGGCCATTGGAAACAGTGGTGATGTTGGTCTTAACACAAGTGTCACAAACCTCACAAGCATCCTTAACAATAACTTGGTGCCCGTTATTCTCATTACGGGCTGTCTTGCTGGTGTTGTATTTTCATTTATGAAATCAAGCCCCACGCCATTTATCATTGCCTTCATTACAACTGTCAGCTTTGGCTTTGCGAAGACATGGATAGGCGGAACCTATACGGTTGTTGTTTAAATGGACAGAAGTGAAAACACTCTCCTGAACCGTCTGGACCAACCCTTAAGATTCATTGGAATTAACAAGGATGAGGCATTTACCCTGATTGCCCCTCTTTTTGGGGGGCTTTATATGGGGTTGATCTTGAGTGGATTTGTTGCTGGGATTAGTGCACTCACCCTTTTTCGCTGGATTAAAAAACATAATGAAGGAGCCGCTCTTATTCATGCGGTTTACTGGTATCTCCCCAACTCAAGAAGATTTCTAAAGCTACCGGCTCCTTCCCACATTCGGGAGTTTATCGGATGAAGGCCAAGTTCCTTGAGCACAACATTCTGAAGCTTCTTTTCATAAGAAAGGGACTTGTAATTCTTACTATTGCCTTATGCTTAAGTAACGTCATCATGGGGCTTGCCCTCATAGGCAAAAAGGAGCGAGTTATTCTCCTCCCCCCGCACGTTAAGAAAACAATGACCTTTGAAGGAGAGGAGATTTCCTCATCTTATCTTGAGGAGATGGGATTTTATATCTCAAAACTTCTATTAGATCTCACACCATTAAATTATCCTTATCATCAAACTACCCTATTAAAGTACGCAACTCCTGAAGCCTACGGCCCTCTCAAGGCACGACTTAATCGAGAAGGGGAAGAATACACTAAATTGCAACTCTCAACTCACTTTAAGCCCATCGAAGTAACGGCCAACCCCCATACACTCAATGTTGAGGTCAAAGGTGTGTTGTCGAGTTACGTTTCTGGCAAGTTTGTGGGAGATTCTCAAGAAATCATCCGAATTCAATTTACAAGTCGAGGAGCAGGGCTCCTCTTTGAAAGCATCGAAGGAGGTCCAAACCATGTCCAGTAGATTTTACCCATTTCTCTGTTCACTTTTTTTTCTGCATTCGTCTCTCAAGGGAGCCATCCTCCATTCTCTTGATGAATTCAGAACCTTAGAAGTCCCCATTTCCAAACAGGGGTTAACCCGTATTACAGTTGAAAATGACAGGATTCAAAATGTTTTTGGAGTGAAAGGAGAGTATGTCCTTGAAGCCGATGAAACGAAAGGGCAGGTTTTTATTCGCCCCACGATTTCAGGAAAGGATTCTTTGAGTCTGACGTTGACAACTGAAGGGGGCAGTACCCAAGATCTGCGCTTAATCCTCAAAGATAAAGTCCCTGAAACCTTGATTCTCACACCACAGGACTCTTCAAAAGAAGATAAGGATATTTTTATCTCACATGAAGAAGTTGAAGCGCTTATTCAAGCAGCACAAGCAAAACGTATTCCCGTGGGATATGAGCTTAAACCTAACACCATCATTCCGTCAGAAGAACTCTTGAGAAAAGTGAGTGAACTTAGAGGTAAGAGACTTCGTTGCTTTACTTATACTTTCACAAATACAACCCAGCATCCCATTGTATTACGCGAGTCATCCTTTGCAAAATCACCAAAAACAATTGCTGTTTTGGTCACCTCTAAAACCCTCAAACCCCAGGAAGGAACCACGATTTATGTCGTTAAGAGAACAAGTCATTAAATCGCTCAGGGATTTAAAAGAGACCTATTTTTCTTGGATTGATGAAAGGTTATTAAAATTCTTTCATTATGAAACGGAAAGAAGAGTGAAGTGGAGTCAAAGATTTTTCCTTCTTTTCCTTGGTATCCTCTTAATTATCCCTGCAATATTACTCGCTCCCATTTTCTTTGAAGAAAAACTCCCTTCGCACCTTGATAAAGCCAAAAAGTTAACCCCCACACCCATTGAAACAACTAGCAATAAAGTGGATCTCAACGAGATGTGGCGCCATAAGACAGAGGAAGACATTGAGAAATTTAAAGATGAGCTTCTCTCTCTTAAGGACTTGTTTCAAGAAAAACTTAAAGAAAATCAGGAGTTTGATCTCCCCTCTCTTTTCCTCACTGAGATTGAAGAGAAACTATCAAGGCTTGAATCCCGATTTGAAAATAAAGGCGAAAGTGAAGCAAGCATTCTTCCACTTCAGGTTTCAACAGATTCAGAAGAACATCTCATTTATAGGTTTTCTTTTAATCTTCAGGATCAGACAGAAGAAAAATTGAAGACGCCTGACACAACTATTCCAGCAGGTGCTTTTGCTAGATCAGTTCTTCTATCAGGAATTGATGCGTCATCTGCAATGTCTGCCTCAAGTGATCCAAGGCCTATGCTTCTCAGGGTTATTGATCATGGAACACTCCCGAGACGTTTTCAAAGCGATCTTATGGATTGTCACCTCATTGCAGGCGCTTATGGAGATTTATCATCTGAGCGCGTTTATGCACGACTGGAAAAACTTACATGTGTTGACAAAGAAACAACTGAAATCTTTGAATCAAAGGTCTCTGGGTATATTGCAGGTGGTGACGGAAAAGCAGGCATAAGGGGGTTAGTTGTGTCAAAGGAGGGCCAGTTTTTATCCCGTTCTCTTATCGGAGGAATACTGGGGGGATTGAGTGCAATGTCTAATCCTCAAAACAACAGGACTCAAACTCCCTTTTTGATTGCAACACCTGGGACACAATCTCTTCCACCCTCAACAAAACCTATGGGATCAATGTTGGCTGAGAATTTTGCTACTGGTATGTCACAAGGCGTCTCAACGGCCATGGATCGTCTCTCCCAATATTACATTGACCGAGCAGAGCAGCTCCAGCCTGTCATTCAAGTAGCGGCCGGACAAGTTGTAGACATTGTTTTTACGGAAGGAACAGAGCTTCGCTCCAGTGATCAGAATAGCAGTATTGCAGTGAAACAGAAAAAGAACCAAGAAAAAATAAAGGAGAATCAACAATGAAGAACCCCACAAAAGTTACAAGAAGAATTCTGCAGCACTGCGTCATAGCAACACTGCCATTCTACCTTACAAGCTGTATGGGTATTTATGAGAATAGCTTCGAGTGTCCCCCAGGAAAAGGTATTGGATGCAGCTCCATCTCGGAGGTAAACGTCATGGTTGATCAAGGAAAATTACAAAGTGATGACATAACTCCAATGTCAACTCAGGACACGTCTGTTATATGGTTTAATCCTTGGGCTGACACCAATCATGGTGCTTGTGCTCAAGATCAAAACTGTAAGACTGATTTGATAGGTGTTAATGGATCCATCTAAAAGGACATTTGGAACAAAGGACTCCGTTCTTCATTTAGCTAATGAGTTTTTAGAGTCTCACAGCTTAAGTGAGTTGCTCCCCTATAGGAGTTTTGATCCAGAAACCCAACTCTTTTTAAATCAGACGTGTGTGGGGTTTGTTCTTGAAACACTACCACTTATCGGATGTGGTGAAGAAATCCCACGTCAACTTACGGGACTTTTCCAGCATGCCCTGCCCTTAGGGAGCAATCTTCAATGCTTGCTGATTGCAAGTTCACGGATTGGACAGTGGCTTGAGAGTTGGGAAAAAGCAAGGGATGGGCGATCTGAGATTTTGGAAGATCTTGCTCGTGAGAGATGTACATTTTTCAGAGATCTGAGGAAAGAAGGAGCGGTCAGGTCTTTTCGTGTCCTTATCTCATATAGTGAAAACAAAGCTAAACAGTTGAGTCTTGATGATGTCTTGGCTTTGAGAGAACAGCTAGTTACAACATTAAAGGGATGGGGCCTTCCTGTTAAAGTCTGGCAGGCTGAAGATCTGCTCACAGGGATTGATGAACTCCTTAATCCCTCGGAACTGATTGATACACCTCAAAGGAGGTGGAACAGATTTGATGCTTTATCTCATCAGCTCATGTCACCAGAAACGCGGCTTAAAGTCACCCCTTCCCATCTTCTCATTGGAGACGAAGAGAAGATTATTCGACTCTATACAACCCGTCTTCTTCCTTCCCTTTGGCATCTTGGAGCGATGGGATCATTGATTGGCGACCCCTTTAATGAGTTTCTCCGTCTTCAGGGGGGGTTCTTTCTGTCCTATAGTGTTCATATTTGTCATGAAAGCACTCTTAAAACAAAGATGTTGGCTAAGTGTGGTAATGTGGAAAAACAAGCTGCAAGCCCTATTGCCAAATATGTACCTTCTCTTAGGCGTGAAGCAGAGGAATGGGGATATGTTCGAGAGAAGTTTGAAGATGGACAACGTCTGGTACGCACTCGTTTTCAAGTTGGCCTTTTAAGTGAACCTGAGACAATTGCAAGAGAAGAACAAACCCTTTTTAATCTGTACCGCTCCTTAAGGTGGGAACTTGCTTTAGATAAATATCTTCAACTTCCTTCGTTCTTGAGTTGTCTGCCAATGACGTGGGGAGAAGGCGCTCATGAGGACAGCCGTACCTTTCAAAAAACAAAAACAACCTTAAGCCATGAACCTTCAAACCTTATGCCCATTCAAGGAGAATGGCAAGGAACCAAATCTCCTGGCATGATTCTTTCAGGAAGAAGAGGACAGCTCTTTTACTGGTCACCCTTTGATAATGATGAGGGCAACTTTAATACAATTGTTGTGGGAAGGTCAGGTTCTGGAAAATCAGTTTTCATGCAAGAGCTTATGACAAGTATTCTAGGGTTAGGAGGACGTGTCTTTGTCATTGATGTGGGTCGTTCCTTTGAAAAAACAGCCAAGCTTCTGAATGGAACCTATATAGAATTCTCAACCCATAGCCCCATTTGTATCAATCCCTTTTCAGGAATTCTCGTAAAAGATGAGGAAGCTGCAATTGATGCTTTAGCTATGCTGAAGCCAGTCATCTCTCTTATGGCGGCCCCTAAGGAGGGAACAAAAGATATTGAGGATACTTATATTGAACAAGCTCTCCAAGAGGCATGGGGCCTGAAGAAAAACGAGACAACCATCACTGATGTGGCAAATGTTCTTCTAGAACATCCTGACTATGTTGCGAAGAGTCTCGGCGAAAGGCTTTACCCTTATACGGAAAATGGTACCTACGGGAGGTTCTTCAACGGGCCCTCGACTATTGATTTATCAGATAATTTAGTTGTGCTTGAAATGGAGGAACTGAAAGAGCGTAAAAATCTTCAAGCCGTCATTATTCAGATGGTAACCGTGAACATCACCAACACCATTTACCTCGGTGATCGAAAGACACCATTTGCCCTCTTCTTTGATGAGTTTCATACAACTGGGGACGGACGACAAGCAGGAGCTCTTGCAGAAAATGCAGCGCGTACATTCCGAAAGCTCCAAGGTTCCTTGATTCTTGGAACCCAGTCTGTAAATGACTTTTATGTAAGTGCTGGCGCACAAGCTGCTTTTGATAATGCGGATTGGATGTGCCTTCTCTCGCAAAAGGATGAATCCATCAAACTCCTTAAGAATTCAGATCGACTTGCAATGGACCCTATTATGGAGCGAACTTTAAGATCTCTTAAGACAGAACAAGGAAAGTTTGCAGAAATCATGATCAGGGGTCCACGAGGATTTGCTGTTGGTCGCCTTCTTCTCGATCCCTTTTCAAAGATTCTTTATTCAACAAAAGCTCAAGAATTTTCAGCCGTTCAAAAACTCATCAGCCAAGGTAAGAGTCTGAAAGAAGCTATTCACATTTTGGCAGAGGAAAGCAGTGAGAGGTTAAACAGATGACAAAAAGATACCTTCTTCATATGAGCCTCTTCCTAATCAATTTCGTTTGTCTGGGATGGATTATTCTCTCCCAAACGGAAGTAAGAGAAAATTGTTCAGAAAGTCTGAAAGGAGTGAGATATATCCTATTTAGGAAAATACCCCTCATAGAGCGAGATGATCTTGTTGCTATAAGGGGTCACAGAGAAGATCATGTGGGGGAGTTGCAAAAACTTCCGTATACCAAACGCGTCATAGGTCTTCCTGGAGATTCCATTTCTAATAGTCACGGAATTCACATTAATAATAAGAGTTTGAGCCTACTCAAACATGACCGTTACGGGAAGCCCTTAACACCTCTTTCCTTAACTCTTGTGCCTCAAGGCTTTCTTTTTGTTGCAGGGGATAGCCACAACAGTTTTGATTCTCGTTATGAGGAATTTGGTCTGGTTCCCTTTCAAAAAATAATGGGAAAGGCGATTTTCACATGGTGATAAAAGTATTCAGTTCCCAGTGTTCAGTATTCAGAAGAAATTCTGTTTTGTTTAGATTCAGTCGATTCGAGTTTAATATGGGGTGGTTTCTCCTTGTTTTTTTGATGACTGAACACTGGACACTGAGCATTGCCTTGGCAAGGGACTTTGGAACACAGGGAACTCTCTTTGACATTGCGGAGGAGGATCCAATTCAACTCATTCAAAAGAAACTAAAAATACTGCAGGACAGTGGTGAACTGGAGCGTCTCACAATTGAGCTACAACAAAAGGCAAAAATCTCCCTTGAAAGACCTCGGCCAGTTACAGGGATTTCAAGAGCAAGTCGTTCACGTGTTTTTTCCTTTGATCCCACTTATGTGGTTAGGCAGGATTTGAAAGACTATAAAGGTCAAATCATTGCTCGGAGAGGCACAAAAATAAATCCCCTTGAAACAGTATTTCTTCGTTCTTCACTCATTTTTATTAATGGAGATGACGCTGATCAAATCAAATGGGCAAAGGATCAGACCGAATCTAATAAGGTAAAGCTCATATTAGTTAAGGGTGCCCCTTTAGAACTCGCAAGTACATTAAAAGTGCCTATCTATTTTGATCAAGGGGGGTATCTTTCAAAGAGATTAGGTATTACCCATGTCCCTGCAATTGTAACGCAAGAAAAGAACTGCCTTCGTATTGAAGAAGTTAACATCAAGGACGAGACATGAGAGTTTTTCTTGTTTTCATCGTAATGATCGTGACAATCGGGAAAGCTTCAGCAAATTCCTGTGCTGGTCGATTTGTAAACCCTATCACTGATATATGTTGGTCTTGTTTGTTTCCAATCTCTATTGGATCCGTCAATGTCAGTACGAACGGAAGAGAAGATACACCTAATCCCTCGCAAATTCCGTGCTGGTGTCCAAGGCCGCCTTGGCCAACACCTTTTCCTGGCATTCCAGTGGGGTTTTGGGAACCAGCTCGTCTCATAGATGTTACGCGAACTCCCTTTTGTTTAGTGAATATGGGAGGTCTGCAGATTGCCGACAGCGTAACTAGAGGGATACACGGCGTACGCGGAAGCTCAAGTGCACAGTCCAGTTTTTACCATGTCCATCTCTACATTTATCCCGTTATCTATTGGCTTGAGCTCCTTGTTGATTTCATGTGTCTTGAACAGCAGAGTTTTGATGTTGCTTATATGACTGAACTCGATCCATTATGGAATGATGATGAGCTTTCCTTTATCTTAAATCTTGAAGCGACTCTCTTTGCCAACACCATTGCACAAGCAGCGTGTTCTGTTGATTGTGCCGGAGCAACGACAGGTTTTCCGATGGATCCTCTTTATTGGTGTAATGGATGTCAGGGAAGTCTTTACCCTTTTACTGGAAATAATCCATCTCATAATGGAGGCATTCAATCAAGTCTTCTCATGGTTGGGCGAATTCTTGCAAAACTTCACAGAGAAGGTCTTCTCTGGTTAACTTCGGGCAGTGAAGCTCTTTGTCAAAAGATTCCTCTTCCTCTCATTAAGAAGTCTCAATACAAGACTCAAATGACTTACCCCCGTCCTACGACAAGAGGCCCCATGGCATGCAATCCTTTGGGCCGCACAGAAGTCATTTGGGGGGAAGGGCGGGAGTTTCCTTACAAAGGAGAAGACTTTGGCTACTTGATTTGGAGGAAACGCAATTGCTGTGTACTTTGATACCATACATTAGTGTATTTTTTATGATGGCCATATTTCAGAAAAGTTTTGCCCAGTCTGCCCAATTTTATGTATTTTTTTCCCATTCCATGAGTGAGGCGGCTCTGCTAAATCTAGCCAAGGAAGCTAAACATTATAAGGCAATTTTGGTCTTACGAGGTTTTAAAGATCAGAGTTACTCAAAAACAGTAAAAAGTCTTGAGTCCATCCTTCAAAAATCAAAATACGGATTTATTGTTGATCCAGAACTCTTCTCACTCTTTAATGTAACACAAGTTCCAACGATGATTCTCTCAAAAGACATACCAGTAAGCGTTACTGAACGAAAGCGTACGCCTCTTCATGATCGAGTGAAGGGTCATATAAGCATACTTCATGCGTTAGAGACATTTTCAAAAGAAGGTGATCTGGAGAATGATGCAAAGGATTATCTCCTTAAAGGGGGGAAAATATGACATACCCCTTTTTCATTTTGGCATTAGTGTTGCCGTATTTTATTGATGAAGCCTCTTCTGATCCTTGGAAAGGTCTTGATTCTGGAGATCAAACAGCAAGAGTGCTTCTTCATCAGTTTGACCCGAGTCAATTAAAAGAAAACGTCAATCCCTTTTATGAAGGAGTTCCGAACCTAGCAAATCTAAAAGAATCCGAACTGATAAAAAGGGCTGAATCCGAATCTCATCAAAATCAAGCGAGTGTATTAATAAAATCGAGTGCTGATAATCGATCAAAATTTAACATTGAGGCAACGTCCGATCCCCTGATGAAAAGCTCTGATCTCATACTCAAAAATCCCTTAGAGGCTATTGGAGGGCAGAGTACAAAAAGTTATGAAGTTCACCAAGAAGGCGATAGGTCAGTTCACGTTTGTGAGGAAAGCGGCGAAAGAGCTCAGGAGACATGCGACGAAGATCTTCGTGTTCAAGTTGTCAAACGGGGGATAAGAAAAGAAAGGCGGGCATCCTTTCGGTATACGAAATGCACCTCTTCAGAAAAAGAAGGTCACTACATCCCTTGTATCCCTCTTGTCCATGCTGTGGGAGCCGCATTACTCTCTATGAGAGTACATGGAAAACATCAAAAAAGAAATCCTCCTGTCAGTTCAGATAAATTGCTAAAAATTACGGTTCCCTATAAGGCTTGTATGACTGAACTCGCAAACCATCCTCGAAACTGTCGCGATTGTAACACCCATCTTCCCAACCTCAACCTCTCTGACGCTCAAATCAAAGAAATCTATCTAGAAAAGCATCCCCAAGATCAAAATTCTATACTTTTCGAGGATGGGTACTTTCGGACATATAAAAAGGGAGAGACTGAGTATAGCTATCAACCTGTTATCAAAATTATCTATGAAGAGGAAATCCACGAAGTTTTACCTGACGAATGGGTTTCAAAGTGTGGCCGGCTCGAAGAGCTTGCAGATCTTGGTATGTGCACTTATGGACCAAAAATATGCTCCAAAGGGCCAGAAACACGTCTAATCGATGGCATACCTATTTCAAGACCCTGTTGGCAATACACCTATACTTATAATTGCGATCATCCCTCACAAAATAACTGCGGACCTCTACGAGCAAGAGGTTGCTTTCAGATCGCCTCCTCTTGCAAAGAAAAACGAGGCAACGTCTGTGTTATCTATAATCAGACTTACAGGTGTCAAGGAAATCCAACAATACAACACGGCATCTCAGGAGGGGAGATCCCTTTTTGCTTGGATGGGTCTTGCCGAAATCAAAGCTGGGAGACAAATGAAGAAATGTTGTCAAGCATCTCTCAGCTTAGTCTATTTAAAGAAATGCAAGACGGGTTTGTAAAGGGTCTCCTTTTTAAAGGGGAGAAAATACACTGCTCAAAGTACTCCCTGGATTTTAAGGATTGCTGTGGATCAGAAAAGGGCTGGGGTAAGGATCTTGGTCTAACTTCATGCAGAGCAGACGAGAAAGCTTTAAGCGAGAAGCGCAAAAAAGGTCTGTGTCATTTTGTAGGAACTTATTGCGCAAAAAAGGTTTTAGGCAAATGTATTAAAAAAATCTCAAACTTCTGCTGTTTCACAAACAAACTTCTCAAAGTTTTTCACGAGCAAGGTCGTCCACAAATTGGACTAGGGTGGGGTGAACCTAAAGAGCCTCTGTGCCGAGGTTTTGCTATCGATGAAATCCAACGAATTGATTTTTCCAAGCTTGACCTTAAAGAAATTTTTGACGAAATCATGGGCAATTTTAGAGGAGGAATAACAAATCCCAAAGAGATGGGACAAAAGATTGAGGAACGAATGCAAATCATTCAAAAAAGCATCGTGCCAAAATCCAAGACTCCTCCAAAACAAAGAGAAGGAGCATAGGGCCGTGTTCATTTCTCAGGGTTCAGCGTATAGAAATAAAATTCTGATTCATACACTCCTATTTGCATTGAACTTTTTCCCTGCTAATGCAGAACAGACTTCATTTTTTGAGAAACATGCTGAAGGCTGGCACTGGTATGATGATAGTGTTAAACATTCAATACCTAGTTTTCAAAAGGAAAAGACGCCTACACAACAGATCGAGAGTCAACGGCAAGAACTTGAGATAAAGCTTCATAAGGCCATTGTGGAGCCAACTCGTGAAAATCTTGTCTCATATATTTTGGCTCAAAAAGCTTTGATGGATCAAAGTGAGCGCTTTGCTGAAGCTTGGAAGCAAGTAGTGTTAACTACACCTTCACTGGATGAAACACTCCAGCACCCTGTAGATCAGAATGCACGCCACGTTTACTATGACCTGAAAAACAATGACATTAAGAGCCGTATCAAGGGACTCTCAAAAGAATACGGCCTTTTCTTCTTCTTCAAGAAGGACTGCCCATACTGTCATCGCTTCGCTCCCATTGTGAAGCACTTTGCGACGAGTCACGGCTGGTCCGTTCTTGCCATCTCTCTTGATGGCGGGACTTTACCTGAATTTCCGCAAGCCAAACGGGATAACGGCATTGCATCGCGTCTTCAACTTAATCACGTCCCAGCCCTGATCGCGCTTCATCCCAAGACAAGCAAATTGATTCCATTAGCTTATGGAATGATTTCAGAGAGTGAAATTGAGGAACGCGTCGGTTTATTAACGAAACTTAAGCAGGAGTTTTAATAAAATGAAGGTTTTTATAAACAGTATTTCTATGGTCAATACGTACTGCAAGAATTTCAAATTCACTGTCCTTAATGGTACAAATGATTCTGTAATCCTCAACTCTATATCGCCAATACGTTTTCAGATTTCCTGTAAGAGCCTTTCCCAATCGTCTAGGATCTTCTTCTTTTCCAACGCGATGGAACATATAACTTATAATTTTTTCGTTTGTTTTTTTATCGAGTTTCTTGAGAGCCTTACGTGCCGTATCCGAAAACCGAATCTCCCATTTAATGGTTGTCTGGCTTGGCAAGGCCGAGCTCCTTTAGGACTTCTTCCAAAGAATAAGTTTTTTCAGTTCCATTTTCAACGCGCTCCATTACCGTTGAAGCATTTAGGTAATCTTCTTGATCTTCTAAGTATTCTTCGATGGCATGAAGAGCATATTCACCTTTCGAGATATGAGCTTTTTCAGCAAAGAGCGTTAAGCGTTTTTCAATATCCTTTGGCAATGGTATGGACAAATAAGTCATGGCGATTCTCCTTCTTTATTCATTATATCAACACTCCTTCATTTAAGCAAAGAAAAGCGCTTTCTTCCCTAAGACATCTTCGAAAGAGATACCTTCATCGCCTTCAGCTTCCATCTCTCCCATACGTTGAAGAGCAAGAGAATAATCATGAAGATCTTCAAAATAATGTTCTACTGTCTTGGAAACCACGTAGCTATCAGACTTGTTTGTCTCTAAAGCGAACTCGGAAAGAAGAACTTCAAGTTCTTTGGAGGTTTACGGTTAACATGATACATATCCTTATATTTCATCCCCTATTCCTGATATATTCTCTCTTGAGTAAGTTATCAAGAACTCCCCCTCAAATTGCCGGAGCTTTTTTATTAATCTTTTTTATTCTTTCAATCCCTCTTTCTGCGAACATGCAGACAAACCTGGATAAGGCCTTTACCGCACTCGGTATGAGTCACAATGTGACGGGTAGTGGAGGCTATCAAGACCAAACAGGCGGCTTTTATACAGGTGGGAGTGTGTTCGCGAGAGGTAAGGTCAATAATGCAGATCTCGTCTCAATTCAAATGCCCCATTACCGGGCGGGGTGTGGGGGTATTGACCTTTTCATGGGCGGCTTTAGTTTTATTAACGCTCAGGAATTTCTTCAACTCTTACGAAATATTGGGACGAATGCAGCTGGCTATGGGTTTAATCTCGCCCTTGCAACTGTAACACCTCAAATTAAGAGTGTCCTTGATGATCTTTCTGCGAAGATTCAACTCATGACGAGTCAAAACATCAATTCTTGTGAGGTAGCTGCAACACTTGTGGGAGGGGTGTGGCCACAATCCGATGCCTCTTCAGGGTTGCTCTGTAATGCTATGGGTAAGGAATTAGGCATAGCTTCAGACTGGGCACAAAGTCGTCAACGATGTGGAGTTGGAGGAGAGCGCTCAAACATTAACAATAGAAAAGGCGAAAAACCTGCCTATAAGGATGTGTTAGGCGACGAGTTTAATATCGCTTGGAAAGCGATACAAAAAAACGCCTTTCTAAGCAGAGACCCAAAGCTTGCTGAGTTCTTTATGACAATTTCAGGGACAATTCTTTCACGGCGTGCAGGGGATCACTGCGAGATGAAAGTTTTTCCTTCAAGAAGTTCAGATCCTGAGTTGCTGAATGGACTCATTCATGGAGGAGCCTCTCTTCAAATTTATACTTGTGATAATACATCCGAAGATAAATGCTTAAATCCATATTTAAGCAACATAACTCTTCCTAAAGAAAACGCTCTCTATGGAAAAGTTTCACAAACCCTTCAGTCTATTTCAAAAAAGGTTCAAACAGATACAGCTCTATCAGCCCAAGAAAAGGCTTTTGTGAATTCCACAATGATTCCCGTCCTTAAAATCATGGCTGTTGAAGTCGCCTTTAAAGCTGGAGGTAGTCCTTTAAGTGTGAGTGATTTTAGTGAACCGATAGCCCACGACATTCTTTTGCAATATCTCGATGAGGTGATGTCCCTTGTCTGGGACAGCGTCACGCAACTCAAAAAAAGTCAAATTAACGATCATGTGATTGAGGAATTTAGAGCAGGCATTGCTGAATCTCGTAAATTATTCTTTGCAAGACGTACAGCTCTCTTTGAGCAAATGGCCATAACTATAGACCTTATTGAGAGAACTCAACAGATAGAAGCAAAGCTGCAGAACATGTTTATTTCAGGGAGCAGATAAGAAAATGAAACAGAATCTTAGACAACTCATTCCCTTGATAAATTGTATTTTAATTTTAAAACATAACAATTTATGTTGCCATATACAATCATGATGCTAAGGGGATTGTATGTCTACTGAATTATTAAAATCGCTCTCACGGAATGGCTTGAGGATTTTCGATATGAAGGAGCTCACAAAAGTTGCGATCGAGCTAGGGCTCAAAAAAAGATATGTACCAAGAATAGCCTCACAAATGATCAAGAAAGGGAGTTTGATTTCCTTAAGAAAGGGCCTATATACTCTCCCTCAAGAACTTTTGAGTGGTGGACCTTTGCATTCATTCGAGATAGGATTAAAGATCGCAAAAAAAGGAGCCATTAGTCACCGATCCGCGATGTCCTATTACGAACTCACGGATCAAGTTTTTTCAACAGTATATTTGACGGTTCCTAAAGATGAAGGAGCTAATTTATCCACCAATAATAACTACCTCATAAATGGTACTAACATTCATTTAATGAGAGTCTCTCCTCAGCATTACTGGGGCATAAATACTGTATTTGTTGGTGAAGCCAGAATTTATATAACGGAATTTGAGAAATCACTTATTGATGGTTTAACAAATCCTGAACTTTGCTGGGGGTTCCGAGAGGTCATTTTTGCCTTTGAAAGATGTGCGTACCAATTAAAACCAACTTTAATTTCAACTTACGCACACAAAACATCTCTTGTTGTCTGTAAGCGGTTAGGTTGGGTCTTTGAACAATTAGGATTATATGAGGACATACAAACACAACTCAAAGAATTACCCATGCCTTATATGCAAAAGCTTGATGCTAAAAAAAAAAACAAGGAAGAGTTTTCAAAAATTGGAATTTATTGGATAATAGTTGGCTCATACTCTGATATATTGGGAATTGATCTCCTCCCTAACTTGGTTGAAAGAAAATGTTATCACAAAGGTGTTACATTTGATGCAATTGACGAGATCTTCCAGGAAATGCTTATGCTCAACCTTGATAAAGAATGGGAACCTTGGCTCATGGATGTTGTTCCAAATCTTCCCCCAAAGGACATCGTTATTTCAGACCTAAAAAGAATTTTACAAAAGATATTTCAAAATTAAGTATTATCAACATATTAAAAAGCAAGATACCTAACACTCCCAGTTAACAGATTCACACAGAAATTCAAAATAATTAATTTATAGGGATAAACAAATGGAACATGTCATAACCACTTATGGAGGTGGTGAACTTTTCGCTCTCGTCTTTAGCGGGATTGCTTCGCTCTTTAATACGAATCAAGGTCTCCTCATACCTTTGATTCATACTGGGCTTATGATTGGACTTGTTTACGTCATTCTTCTTATTTTTTTTCAAAGTCAAATAAATGAAGGCTTCAAGTGGCTTTTATGGGTAATCGTTGCAACGAACCTTATCTTTCTTCCCAAAACGACTATTTTTATTGATGATCCACTTGCGAACAAAAAATTCAAAGTGGATAATGTGCCATTCGCTTTGGGAAGTTTTGCAAGTCTGGTTAGCCAAATTGGACTAAATATTACACAGCAGTTTGAATCTGTTTTTACCTTGCCCGATTATATGCCTTACAATAAGACGGGGACGGTATTTGCCTCTACCCTCATGAATCAAGTGGGGCAGTTTCGCATTGTTGACCCCGTATTTAAAGGAAACATGGAACGTTTCGTGAATCAATGCGTCGTTTATGGCTCCTTAATTGGCCATAAGTATACCCTGAAAGACCTTCAAAACACGCCGGACATTTGGACACTTGTAAGCAATAACGCGTCTTCCGTTCTTGGTTTCCTTTACAAGGAAGGTCATGAAGGCGGAGAAGTTATCACATGCAAAGCTGGGGCTATAAAACTCAATGAACTTTGGGTTGATGAAATTGCAAAAGCAACCGGCATTTATGGAAGTCGTGTTGGGAACCAAACTCTCACAAAAGCGTCTTTTTTTACCCATCTTCAAAACGGGTTTCAGTTGATGACGGGAATTTCAGAGTCAGCTGACAAGCTCCTGCGTCAAGAAATGATGATAAACGCCATTGAGGAGTCATCAAACAATAAACTTTCAGAACTCGGCTCTGCGTCAAATTACGCGGCAACAAAAGCGCTCCTCCAACAAAGGTCTGCTTATACAATCGCTGGTGACATAGCGGCACGTACACTTCCTCTCTTTAAAAACGTGATTGAAGCTCTAAGTTATGCTCTTTTTATTTTCATAGTCATGCTCGCCTTACTCCCCAATGGATACAGGATTCTCCTAACTTATACTGGTATACTCGTTTGGACTCAGTTATGGGCACCTCTTTATGCGGTCCTCAACCTTATCATGACGCTTTACGGAAGCGCTGAAACAAAAGCTCAAAGTATGGCAAGTGGACTCACTCTATTAAACTCTTCTGCTATCATCAATGCACATGCAGATATGATGACGCTCGCTGCTTGGTTTTCAGTCAGTATTCCCTTTCTTTCTTACGGAATTCTCAAGCAAGGTGCGGGTACATTCGTGGGCCTTGCCCATCATTTAGGTTCAGCTATGCAGCAAGCAGCAAGTAGTTCAGGTTCAGAAGTTGTCTCGGGAAACATTAGCTTAGGGAATGTCTCTATGGGAACTCAAGCTTATCAAAATTCCTCTGCTTTTCAACATAACACAAGCCCGAGCTTTAATGCCTCTCACTTTAAAGCCATGAGTGGCGCGGGTATTGAGCAATCCACCTTTGCTGAAGGCGTTCATTCTCTAACTAATCAATCTCTTTCAAAACTGGGTGTACAAATCATGGGATCAGAAAACATGAGCCATTCTCTTCAAACAAGTTATAATGAAGCCAAAAGTCTCTTCGAGTCCAAATCGATCGCGGCATCCAAGGCAACTGAGTCAGCATTTCAGTCCGCAACAAGTTATCTATCTCAAGTGACTCAAACTCTGTTTAAAGGGGAGGATTATAAAAAGAATGTAACAACAATTGACGCCGAGACTTTGCAGAATTTTAAAGGCTACATAAATGACTTACGTCAAAGCACAGGCATGACAGAGGCCCAAGCTGTGGAAGCCGCTATGGGTGTGACTTTTGGTTTTCCAGGAGGAATAGGCCCTCATGCCAGTACAAATTTCTCGAATGTCGCAGCGCGTCAAAAGGGAACAGAAGCAGCAGCGTCTATCGCACATCAAAAAAACTACACGGATAGTCTTGAAAAGGTTATTTCAGCCTCAAAAGATATCTCTGAATCAGAATCAGGAACGAAAGGAACTGAGTTGTCTGATTCCATCCTTGCAAGTCTGAATAAAGCAAAGAGTCTGAGAGAAGAAGCATCTCTTGCCAATAACCGTATTGAGACTCTCGCGCAAGACCTCTCATCCAGTCAAAGTAAATCAATGATAATCACACAAGACCTGACTCAAGACATTCTCGACTATATTGCAGTCCAACCCATTAATCCAGGTCCTACGGGAAGGGGGGGAGGAAGAGTTGGTTATGAAACAGCAAGAAGAATCATTGAAAATGGGGGGGCAGAAAGAGACGCGTATATGACTCGTTTCTTAGAAGAAAATCCTCAATATACAATCGAAAGCATTCAAGCGAACTCTAAGATAAATCAACTCTCAGAACATTACAATCTTGAGTCACAAACGCTTAAGAATGAATCAGGAGTGGAGGCAGTACATGAAAAGAACAGAAGCAGCATACAGCACCAGAGCGGTGACCCAAAGACTCAACTAAACACTCAATCAGTTAAGCAAGACGTTACGAATCGACTGGAAAATTGCAAAAAAGACATGGAAGTGCAAAAGAAAGATATTAATCAACAAGAAGAAACCCTTCGAAAGAAAGAAGAGGAGTCAAAAGAGAAATCCTTGACAGGTATTGTTCTCAATAACTCAATTCCCGATTCATTGAAAGAACTCAATCTCCAGACTCTTCACGGTCAGGACATGGGTCACAACTAACCTAACAATCTGTTATCAGCGTCACTATCGCAAGGAAAAAAACCATAAAATGACTCTATTCAAAACTATCACTCAGGGAGGACAAGTTCATATCCATCAGCTTGTGATGCTCAAACAAATACTTGTCGCAGGCTTTATTGTTGCTGGTGTTGCAGGATTTGGGTATGTGGCCTACCAATGCACATTAGTGCCGCATCACTCATGGAGAAGTGTCTATGAAGTCTATTGGGCTAAAATGATGCTTGCAACTACACCTGAAAGCCAGCACAAGATCCTCACCCAAGAATATACTTCGCAGAACGGACGGCCTTACAGAAGAACCTGCGAGAGCGTGCTGAGGGATCCACTCCTTCTCAAAACAACACATAAAGTTGAAACCTATGTAGTAAGAACTTCCTGGGATAGTCTCAAAATTGCTGGTTATGCTTTTTTAGCAACCATGGGAGTTTGGTTTGGCATGGGGCGATATCAACTCAGGGCACGCCATGAAAGAGGCAATACGATCATTTCATGGAAACACTTACAAAAACTTCTGAAAATAAAGCGCAAAGCCTCAGATCTTCAGCTTTCACGACTTCCCTTCGTAAAAAACAAGGAGACCTCCCATTTCCTCATTACAGGTACGACGGGGTCAGGAAAAACCAATGCCTTTCATAGTCTTCTTCCACAAATTCGGAAAAGAGGGGACAAGGCTGTGGTCCTCGATGTCACGGGTGATTATCTCTCTCGCTATTATGATTCATCAATTGATGTCCTCCTTAATCCTTTTGATCAAAGGTCTGAGTCTTGGCATCCATGGGCTGACTGTTATATGGGCGTTCATTATGATACCTTGGCTACCTCCTTCATTCAACCGAAGGAGGGAAGCCGAGATCCCTTTTGGGATAATGCGAGTCGCATTGTTTTTAGAACAGCGCTCAAGAAGTTTGCAGATAAAGGACTAATCGACATAGAAGAGCTCTATTCTTTTCTCATAGCCTCAAATGAAAAAGAATTTGAGGAATTCTTTGCGGGCACAGAAGCAGGAACTTTCACCCTTAAAAACAATGAGAGAACAACTCATTCCATACGCAGTGTTCTCAACTCTCAAATTGAATGTTTACGGCTACTCGTGGCATCTAACAAAGGATTTTCTATAAGGAAATGGATGATGCAGAACTCTTTTGAAGTTCTCAATGGCTCTGAAAGACCTTCTCAGACACAATGCAAGCAAGGTTGGCTATTTATAACAGCTCGTCCTGATCAAAGACAGTCCCTTACTCCTCTTATCTCAACTTGGACAGATATTGCCATCAATTCGCTGATGGCACTTCCAGAGGATCCAAAGCGCCGAATATGGATACTCATCGATGAGCTTGCTGCCCTTCAAAAACTCCCCTCTCTTCACATGGGTCTAGCTGAGGGCCGAAAATATGGAGGATGTATTTTGGTTGGATTTCAAAGCAAGCCCCAACTTGAAGACATATATGGACGTCATGCAGCAGAAGCTATGCTTGATCTATTCAACACAAAGATTTTCTTTCGCTCTACCGAACCCTCAACCCAAGCTTGGATCTCTAAAGTCCTTGGAGATAAGGAGGAAAAAGTGGTCACAGAGAATATTTCCTATGGTTCTCATCATATGCGAGACGGTGTATCACTCAGTCATCACACACGCCAAAAACCACTTGTCCTTCCCACAGAACTCGGACAGCTCAAGGATCTTGAGTGTTATGTTAAACTACCGGGGGACTGGCCTGTGACAAAACTTCTGACGATTTACCAAAAAAAATGAAAATGGCAATTGATGCCATGGATGATTAAAAATCAATTTCAGCAGAAGAAGATAAACGGCTGAATATTACAACAACAACTCTTTATATGTATGTGAATGGAGATGGAAGCCTTAAGGAAGAAGATACAAAGCTTTTAGAAAGTGTATAGTAAAGATGCTACTTATAAAAATGAAGGAGATAAACATGAATAAGGTCAGTTTTTTTGTAATAGGATTTTTCCTTTTCATTACTTTTACTGCTTCTGTTTTTTCTTGTAAATTTTGTGAGTATGCCCATAAGGGTAAAGAAGACCTGGATGCCTTTTACATGAGCCAAAATGCGAAACGTTGCTTTCCAAATGAAGATAATTCTTACAGTTTTCCAGTTTGCAATGGAGATGATCATAGCCTTTTAGAAAAATTGCGAAGGGTAAATGAGGGAAAGATGTATCCAGACATCGTTTATGGAACTTATTCAATAGCAATTGATTATTCACTGGAATCAAAGCCTGGTTTTGTATACACGCGATACAGCCATCTTGAAAAAACTGATAAGGATAGTATTAAAGCATCTATACATCCTGAAGGTATAATAGAAAGTGAGGATATCATTCTTTTTAGGAGTCATAAGTCTTTTGCGCCATGGCTATTAAACACGACATGTTTTGATGAACTTTCTAATGAAATTAATAATGCAAAGTTTTCATACCTAAACCAGTATCATATGGAAAATGGGTTTTTGCGGTCTCTTTATAATAATAGAACTTTTTTCAAGCTTATCGCTGATGATGTTTTTAAGGAGAAGGGAGCAAAAATATTGGGAGTCTGTGTTAAAATTTACTGCACAGACGATTTCTGCTCAGGATGTAGACAAAACATTCTTGCATTAATACCATGCTTGCAGAAAAGGTTTGCCAGCATCCTTAAATGTTCTGCAGAAAGCCTGCCTGTAACAATATTGGGCTTTGCCATTTCTCATTACGGTACAGATTATTATAATACTGAGAATCAGAATTTGGGAACGGATTATCCCTTTGATGAAACTAGATTTCCTACATTTGAGGGTATTATGCAGGGAGGAATAAAACAAACAATTCTCCCGGTGTATCTAGAGAGGCAGCCTGGTACACCAAAAAATAATGGTGAAACCTTAACACTCATAAATTAATGATCTGCTATTTTTTTATGTTTATCTCCTAAAATTGTAGCCATTCAAGCACCAAAAGAAAGATTTTTTCTTTCCTCTCCCTCAACATCTTCCTTCTCCTTATCATCCGGATGGTTTTTGTTGTTATTCTCAACAGCATTGCGGGCGACGCGCTCGACCATCACGTGGTCTTGGCCAGCTGCGACGGCTGCTGCAACAACTAAGACCTTTGCCACATCGGCAGCAACGTTCCTGTCCATGAGATTAGCTGCTTGAAGAGCTCCCGCGGCCATTTCAACGACAGCGGCACCTGCACCCGCAACAAGGGCGCCTCCTAGATTATGAGGCTCCAGAACGAATGCTTGCGCGGCGCCCAGTAAAGCATGCATCCCCTTTTGCCAGGCATAGCCGATCTTACCCTCGTCATAAAGATTTCCAATATGGTTCGCAGCGAGTCCTGCACCCGCATTCACAAACACATTGACGAGTCTGTTAACACCATCCTTTGCGACATTCTCTCCTTGAGCTGCATCAACAGCAGCTTGAGCTACTTCCTGGATCATGTGGCCATATAGGGCATTTCCAATTCCTTCAAGGTTGAGTTCTCCCCCACCCGCAGCAGGTCCTCCCACAAGGGCAGCAACGGCCATGGCATTCGCAAGGCCTCGCAAGTTCGCTTTTGAGCCCATTTCTTTAAAGATTTGTCCGATATTGAGCCTTTTATTGACGACTTGATTGGCAACACGCACAGCAACTTGCTGGACAAGATACTTAAAGCCAGCAGCTGCTCATATGATGATGGAGTCGACTCTATTTATTTTTGAAAATTTTTCACCCAATCTTCACATTCTTTAATTGTATTGGGAATGTCTCCATATTTTCTCTTTTCTTCCTCAATAAACTGAAGAGGAAGATTATACTTATGTCCCACATCAATGAGAGCATCAAGCGCTCCTATTATAAATATGTCTTTGAAAAGCTGAAGGTTATTTGTATCAGCCCATTTTAATATATGAGAATCTAATTCAATGGCGATAGGAAGATCACCATATTTTTTATTTATTCTTTGATATTCAGGTTTCAGTTTATTCTTTAAGCCAATACGATAAATGAGTCCTACCCATTTAAAAGGTGCTTCGTTTAAATAGTTAGAATCTATAATCATACTTTCAATTTGATCCTGAGTTGCTAACACCAGATGCGTATTCTTAAACCGTATTTTAACAAGATCAACGATCCCAGGTACGTATTTTCTATTGTGTCCCATTAAAATCTCCATTTTAGTGATTACCTTTATTACCAGGTAATGCATCCTTGCCTTTTAATTCTCTTGTCTTTTTAATAAGTGTTGTTTCATATTCACGTGCATCCTTTTTAGTGTCAAATTCTTTCCTTACTTTACTTTGATATAAGTCGCCAGTTTCCTGTTGCAATTTTCTCACTTGTTGTTCAGCACGTTTTGATGCTCCGTCCTTCTTCCTATAACCTTGTGCACTTTCTCCGACCTTATATGTTTTACCATCAGAAACTTTCTGAATGCTATAGACATGTGTGTCACCTACGTACGAATTTGAATTTTTATGAACACCTGTTTCCTTCTGTTCAGTTTTCTTCACGGCAGCAGGAGTTTTCTTCTCCACTGCCGCAGGTTTTGCCGGATTTTGATTGGCTGTCTGTTTTGCTGCAGGAGGAGCCATCTTCTGCGGCGGTGTGCCTTCTCCTCGGCCCTTTTGTGCTGCTGCGGTTTGTTTGGGAGCTGGTTTTGGATTTGCTTTGGCAGCTCTGGGTGTTGGCTTTGGAGCCGGCGCTTCCCGACCCATCACAGCTTTTAATTGGTCTGCTTTAATTGCATTTTGTGCTTTTGCAAGATCTAGCGCTTCTCGAGATACAGCTTGTTTGGGAACTAGGTCATTCCCTCTTTTTGCTCCATTTGCAAGCCCTGCAAGCTTCTTTGCTCTGAGAACATTCGCAAGACCATTTAATGCGGCTCCTCCAACACCCATGATATCAACAATGTCCTGGCATGCTTCGGCATTGATTCCATTGTCTCTACACCCCCTACGCAGGTTTGCCTTTATTTGATCATGCCCTTTGCCTAAACCATCCAGAGCATGACCAATCCCTTCTTGTGGATTAGGAATAGGTGACAATCCTGCAACTTGACGAACAAGATTGTGTGCCTCATGAATCTGTTTGAAACCATTATTGATGCCCGCTTGAAATTCTAAAATAGGTTCAATCACCGGCTCTAGAACATCTTCAACTCATTGAAGTCCTTATATAACAGAAAACAATGTTTCTAACTTGTTAGCTAATCAATAATGAGCTCTTCCATGGGGATATGATCGACTTTATGAAACCTTGCTTGTTCTTCAGCAATTTCACGGAGTGTTTCAGGATTAGAGATTTTTTCCTGCATACCTTTTAGCCACCCTTCAAGGCTCCCATGTCTTTCATGCGATCTTTCTGACCAAGTTTTAAACTCATTATATCCCCAATTAAGTGCCTCCTGTGCAATTTTTTCTTGACCAGCCCACGATGCTATAAGAGCTGGATCTTGAATAAGGGAGATGGATTTTGATCTTGGACTGTTTGTATAATTCTTATAAGCTTTAATAATCATGCTTAAACTTATTGGTCCTTCTAAAGCTAAGGGAGATTGATTTCTCATCCGTTCAGTTGCTTCGATATATCTTCCTTCGTGATGTCCTAAAACTGAAAAGAAACTGGGAGACCCATGTAAATCAGTACTTAGCGTTGAGGTCATAAAATCTAATGGATTACAAAGATTGTGTACACCCACTCCAGGATAGTAATATTCCCGTCCACTTTTAACATCAAACCCCAAGGAAATTAGTAATGGACCAACACGTCTTGTAAGACAAGCTGGACTATCAATAGTAAGACTTGGAAAAAAAACATGCCAATCCTTAAGGACTCGCTTTCTAAAAGCGGGTGTTATTTTTGCTCGGCTCATGGTCACTTATCTTCCTTTTGTGGATTTACTTCAAAAACTTTCTTAATGTCTTCCGGACCTTGAGCTTTTATCTTTCTTTCCTGTGCTGGCGTTAAACCTTTCCCAGGGTCCTTAACAAACTTATAATCATACACAGCTTGATTTATCTCATCATAAACGTCAAGTCTTACGCTCCCCTTTCGAGAATCATTTGGTTTGAGTGGCTGTCCATCTTTATAACCCTTTTCAAATTTCAGTCCTTTATCACCAAATCTTTCTTGAGCTCGCTCACCAAGTCTTTTTGCATATACATGCTTCTTAATTCCGGCAACATTACCTGTTCCTGCGACCTTCTTCTCAGCTCTATTTGCAAGCTCCTGCACAAACTCAGCATTATCCATTTGTTGGACTGGTTTTTTGACAGCTTTACTATGGGCTTGATTATTATTAGCCGCTGTCTTCTCCGCTGCAGGAGGAGCCATCTTCTGTGGGGGTGTGCCTTCTCCTCGGGCCTTGGGTGCTGCTGCGGTTTGTTTGGGAGCAACACCTTGATTTGCCTTTATTAGTGCAGCTGGCTTCTGTACCACTGCAGGCCTCATAACATCAATATGTCCAACTGGGACTGCTTTTCCACCAATAGCGGCTATCTTACCATGTTGAAGGAATTGTTTCTGTCCTGCAACATTGGCGGGGGCGTGTTTGAGTTGGGCTAAATCTAAGGCCTTAATATCAACTCTAGCTACTTGTGGAACTTGTGCTCCTTTCACATTTTGATTTGCAGGAGCGGGGTTTCCTTTCGGCACCACATTTGGATTTCCTTTGAGGGCAGCACGCCCCATCATTCCAGCTAAGAGAGCATTCCCCAAGACGTTACCAATAGCCTGTTCTTGTACCGCCCGATGTCGATTTTTCCCAATCTCTAGAGCTCTCTCACGACCCTTTGGCGTATTCAAACCTTTTTGTTTAAGATTATTAAGCTCTTCCGCTTGAAATTGTGCGGGAGTTTTTTGTAAGTTTTCTCCCATTTCTTTTTGACCAGGACAAACAATATCTCGCGCAAAATACGTCATTTTATGTTTATGATAGAGAGATTCATATTTCTGCCTAATCTTGGGAGTTGAAGGAGCATTGGGGCGTTCTATCGCAACCATCGTATCTCTGAAATCCTCAAGAGTCTTATGTTGTGCTAATGCCCAATGATCGATTGTCTTCAGTGTATACCCTTGAGCAGGGTGAGATTTATCTTCAGCTTTTTCCTCCTCAACATCTTCTTTCCCCTTATCTTCCTGACCGGGATGTTTTTTATCGTTATTCTCTATAGCATTGTGTGCAACGCGCCCAGCCATCACAGGATCTTGGCCTAAGGTGACTCCACCAACTAAAGCAATGACTTTTCCAATATCTGCTGCAACATTTCTGTCCACTATGTCGAGTTCTCGGACCAATCCTGATGCGGCAACTGCAACACCAGCAGTCAGTCCCGCACCGAGTGCCCCTGTGGGATTGTGGGGATCAAGAGCTAGTGCTTGACCAGCTCCTAATAAGACGTGAGCGACTTTATGTTCCCCATATCCTATCTTTCCCTTCTGATAGCAATCGCCAATATAGTTTGCACCTAATGCACCTCCCACATTCACAGCCACATTGATAAGCTTTTCACCTATATCGCGTCCGATATTTTCTCCTTGGGCTGTATCAACGGCTGCTTGAGCGACTTCTTGAACCACATTATCACGAAGGTGCAACCCAACTCTTTCCAGATTCAGCTCTCCTGGAAGATCCTCTGCAGGAGCCCCCACAAGAGCTGCAACGGCCATCGCATTCGCAAGACCCCGCAAGTTGGCTTTTGAACCTACGTCCTTAAAGACTTGTCCGATATTAAGCTTTTTGTTCGCAATCTGATTTGTCATACAAAGAGCGACTTGCTGGAGGAGATACTTAAACCCAACTGACACGACATGACTCGCGACAGCACCAAGAGCTCCACCCCCAACACCGGCAGCAACGCCTGCTGCAAGACCTGCTGCAAGAGGACCTGCTGCAATCGCAACAATGAGGGCAATGATCGCAGCACCTCCTGCACTGAGGGACCGCACTTTGTGACTCTTCTCTTTGTAGATGTCCTCTACCTGATTCCACTTCACATTAGGAAGAGTACTGACATCCTTGATCCACGCTGTTTCGGGATTGTTCTCAAGCTCTGTAATCGTCTTGTTAATATCAACAACAAGGCCTTTAGCAGCCTGGACTTTAAGGCCACGGGGAAGCTCTGGAAGCTCCTGTTTCAGTTGCTCAATCATTTTGCTCTTTTGCGTCACAAAAAAAGCATTCCCTCCCGACTTTTGTGTCATGGAGGTTTCATGAGACTGTGCGGCTTCTAAGAAGACTCTTTCGTGTTCGGAAACAAGCTCCAACTGACCCGGATCCGCCCTTTATCTGCAGCAGCTTAATTTAGGAGTAATCTCTGACTCACTTGAAGAAGGGAATGTAAAAGACTTAATAATTTTGATATAAGAATAAGTGTAAATCTATTCTTCGATTAAAGATAGATAAATATCATGTAAATCTATATCACCAGAGTTAATAATTTCAGTTATATCTTCATCTTTGTATAATAACTCAAAGAGTCCATTTTCATTAAAACCCCTGGCTCCATCTAATACACATAAAAAACCAAAGATTGCCTCATCAATTGCATCAGTAAAAATGGATTTTAATGTCTTGCGATCCTTTTCATTTAAACTATGGTACAAGACAGACATCGCAAGTAGCTTTTTGTCTGGGCTTTTTCCTGCAGGCTTTTCAAGATTGATTTCCATTGCATGAATTGCTGATTCTCTAACCCTCTCAATTATCTTTTTGATGAAATCTTCTTTTTTCATATCTTATTCCTTACTTATCAAATGCTCCTGGATAGGCTTTCTTTGTTTTATCTATTAACTCTTGTATTGCAGAATTAGGTGCATCTGTGTGATTTCTTAGGTCCTGAGCTGTTTTTGCTAATAGCTTTCTTGGTTTCTCATTATACTCTCCCTTAACATTTTTTATCCTACGATGTAAATGCTCTGGCACTGCAATGGACGGAGCAGTAGATTCATCGTATCCTGGAATAACCTGTTTTGCTGGATGTTTTTGAGGTGCATGATGAATATCTAATTTATCTGTTTTAGATCTTCTAATCATTTCATTATAGCCCCCCACCTCATAAGGCTCAACTTTTCCGTCATTTGGCGTCCGTTGTTCTACTGTTGGTTTCTTACTACGAACTGGAGCTACTGCAGGTTTTACTGCATTTTTATTGGCAGCTTTACTCGCCGCAGGAGGTGCTGTTTTCTGAGGTGGCGTACCTTCTTGGTGTGTTTTAGGAGCAACAGCAGTTTGTTTTGCAGCAACACCTTGATTTGCCTTTATTGGTGTAGTTGGCTTCTGTGCCGCTGCTGGTCTCATAACATCTGCATGACCTACTGGGACTGCTTTTCCACCAACTGCAGCTATCTTATCATGTTGAAGGAATTGTTTCTGTCCTGCAACATTGGCGGGGGCGTGTTTGAGTTG
>CAZQWE010000007.1:88188-105540 GCA_964597045.1 uncultured Alphaproteobacteria bacterium
TTTGCTCTTTTGCGTCACAAAAAAAGCATTCCCTCCCGACTTTTGTGTCATGGAGACTTCACTAGACTGGACAGCCTCTAAATAGACCCTCCCATGCTCTGCAACAAGTTCCAGCTGACCCGGAGAGGCTTCCATATGGCTCCCCCGGAGATGAATGTCACCAGCTGTCTCAAGTCCAATGGTCTCCGATACCCAATGATTCACATTAGCTGTTGATTTTTCCTTATAGGTCAGACTCGACTTATCGGGCTTAAAGAGCTTTCCCTTCTTTGTTGTCGAGGATTCCTCTTCAAATTCATCCATAACTTCAACATCGAAAAGGGAACCCTCAACTCTTGCTTTGATTTCTTCACCGGCTTTGACTCTAAAACCTTGAAAGACGGCGTCTCCTCCAATATCAAAATTGACTTTCCGACCCGCAACAACATCGGTTTTCTGGTGGTTCAGTGTATGGCGGTGGTAAGTGTGCTTCTTGCTCTTTTCATTGTAATCGAATTCAGCCGTTTGTGAGAGAAGCTTCTGATCGCCTCCCACATCAAAGTTTGCGTCTTGCCCAGCTTGGTATAAAGCTCCTATTCCTATATGGGAGTTATGAGACGTCACATTCAAATCACCCATACGCGCTCGCATAGTGGCTCTTTGGTGGAGAATATCGAGCCAACCGCCCCCCACTTGAATGCGTTCTTTTACGGTTTCAGAAACCATATCTTCAGCTATCGCATCGACTTTGGCTCCTTCAATAACGGCTGATTTGTTTGTAAGTGTTTTTTCTGTCTCAAGCTTGACGGTTCCATTTTCTCCCCCATCGCCTATATACCCATGGTCATTCAAAATGCCGTCCGTTGCTTTGATGGCGAGAGCTTTTTTCCCTATAATAGAACCCTGGACATTTTTTACCTCTTTATTATCAATGGTCAAATAATCAGCCGAAATCCGCCCACCTACAGCTTTGTGCTTGTTTCTTATGGCTTTGGGAATTGTCACAAGGGCTGAGAGAACACGCTCACCAAAATCATCACGCAACTGGTACACAAGAGCAGGATCTTTAAACTGTTCTGTCTCAGCAAGGGTGACTCGTTCTTGTTGTTGGCGGGCGATCTGATCTTCAGGCGCTAACTTATCCCATTCCCCAGGCGTTGGAACGGGTACAGTTCCATGAAGTCGCGTCGCATTCAAATAGGCAGATTCTTCAAGAATGCGCGTAAAAAGTTCAGGGGTTGTGATTTTGGAGGAAAGGGTCGGAACGCCCAAAGTCTCCAGATAAGTCTTTGTCACGAGCTCCGCAAGGAGTGCCGGATGATGGTGCATTCTTTCTCTCCCTAAAAGATTACCTCCTTTAATGAGGGCAATCCGAGGAGGAACCTGAATGAGAGCATCAGGTGTAAGACATGCTTTAAAGGTTTCTAAGTCTTGATCACTGATGTCCCAGAGAGCAGTATTATCATCTGGCTTCTTATTGACTTGTTCATTGATCTCTTCCTGAGTCGGCAAATGGATTGGCTTGTTCGGGATGATCTTAAAGCCTGTTTCCTTAAGCTTATCCTCTTTCCAAAAACTCGGGCCCTCAAGCTCGGAATTTGAGAAATAGGAACTCAGATCCACAGCGGCAGGAGGCACTTTTGTGATGCTGGGTAAATGACTTTTATTTATCAGATTTCCATTCTGGATCATTAATTTCTGATGTGACTTGATATCACCATCGTTTTCTACTCCTGGCCCTTTCGGGTTGTCTACTTGGTATGTTTTTCCATTAAGGGTGAGGGTGATATTTCCAGATGAATAGATACAGGCTAAGGAATCTGAACCAACAAGTTCAAAGGCATAGGGTTCTTGATGAGTAGGAGATGTAGAGCCATCGATTAAAGTCCCTCGTATATCAGTATCTGTTGAAAAAAAATGTGTCCCACGCTCATAAAGAAAATTTGAAATATTTTCGATTCTCTTTCCGTTAAAATTAAAATCCTCTGCAAAGAAAAGAACACTGCCACGAACTTGTAATGTTTCGGCGTTTATTTCAGCGCCACCAGCAGAAAATAATGATCTTTGGTTACTCTGAATATCTAGTGTTATAGGTCTATAGCCAGGGAGAGGGTATCCTTTGCCCCAGCTTGGAATTCTAGGCATATTCGCGAATTTTTTATATCCCAAGTGTCTATCTCGATTTCTCGTGATTCTAAATATTTCGCTTTGAATGAGATCTTTCGTTTCAGGCCTGGCTTGATCATTTAAAAAAACATCAGTGTTTGCAAGGAGCCTTCCCTCAAGAATAACATCTGCACTTGTGTTTGAGATAAAACTTTTGAGTCCGTTTACATTTCTTGCCGTTGTAAAGGTGACGATAGTTTTTGCCCCCAAATTTTTCTGATGAATTTTTGATCCTGAGTGGTTGATAATAGACCCTTGAGGAGTATTGAGTGTCCAATCTCCCCAGAGTTCCATATCTCCCCAGTTTGCAAATCCGTTTGTAACGTTGAATGTGGTTGTACCTGACGAATAGAATGTTCCGCGCTCTTTATCTTTACCATTCGAAAATGAATGAGCCGTTATTATTGATCCTTTTCCGGCTTGAATATTCCCCAAGTTTGTCCAATTTCCTTGAACATTAAGTGTTAAGAGACCTTCAACAAAGATATTGAATTTATTGATAAAGTCACCTGGGACGGTCCAAGTAAAGTCCCCTTTAATGCGAAGATGGCCAAGATTTAAAAGAGGACCATTCACGTTTAAGGAAGCTGCGTAATCAGTCTGCCCCTTAAGATCAAAACCTTTTGGAATATTAAGTGTCAGTGACTCCGTAGGGAGTATGGTTACGGGGTTCAACACAAATGTCTTTTCTAAACTGTGAATTTCAATATCTTTGCCGGAAACTTCTCCCAAGGGATCAACTTCATCGGCTTTGAGAGTGACCTTCCCCTTTGGGCTTTGTATTATACCTTGTTTGCTTTGCGTGATGTTTTTACCCTTCGGGGCCGCTATTGTAACGTCTGTAGTGCCTGCAATCAGCTGATTGTTTTCAAGTTCTGCAGCAATTTCAACGGCTTTCTCAGAAACAATATCACCGTCATTCTTGAGGGTAGGAGCGGTTAATACAACACCTTTCTTTCCACTCATCTTCTTTGTATTCTTTAGAGTTTCTGACGCAGACACAATGAGTTGATTATCAGATCGAAGAGTCTCTGTGTTCTCGAGGGTTGTTAATTGGGATAGATTAAGGGTTTCGTGGCTATGAATTATCCCTTCGTTTTTTAAGGTCTTTAATACGGGAAGGTCGATTTTCCCTTCATGGGCGATAAGGGATGAGGTTTGGCTCACGGTAAGGGTGGTAAGGTGAGGAAGATTGATACTCCTTTTGGCTTTTAGATTGCCCGCATGAGGGAGGGTTTTCTGATTAAGTGTTATATTTTTTTCTGATGAGATGAGGCCTTCATTATCAACTTGCGCATCTCCGTGAGCAGCGATGCTTGAGTGACTAATAATCTTGCCTTCTTTGCCAATCAAAACTTGGCTTCTTTCAAGGATCTCCACTTGGCCTTGGGCTTGAACAAGACCATCATTGGTGACTTGATGTGTATTGAGTGTTACATCTCCACCTGATAGGAGGTCGCTTTTGTTATTAAAATGTCCCTTTCCTTGAACCGTTGTTGACTCTCCCGAATGAAGCTTGCCCGTATTATCAAAGGAGGAATGAGGTGTGAGAGTTATCTCTTTAGCTTGGACTTGTCCTGTGTTTGTACCTTTTTGAACCTCAAGACTAAGTCTACTCTCAATGAGGATTTCATGATTATTGCTGAAATCAGTGACATGGAGCTTTGCCTCGTCAGCTTTTATATCCTTATTGTTAATGAGAGAATTTAGAGTGACTTCAAGTTTCTTTTGACCTTGAAGTAAATTGTCATTGGTTAGCTTACCGTCTCCTTTTAGTGAAAGAATCTCCTCTCCACCCATAAGTCCTAAGTTTCTAAACGAACCTGTTACTTCTACTTCCGTCTTTTCTTTTGACGTAATAACACCTGCCGCAGCATTAGATCCTTGGGTAATTGTTAGATTTAAAGATCCTTCAGAAGACGTAAGGTTCCCACTGTTTTCGAGGTTTGTAACAGTGAAGCTTGCCTCACGTTGCCCTTGGACAGTCCCGTTGTTCTTAAAGAAAGTTACACCCTCTACAGCGATTTTTCCTTCAGATACAATTGAGCCGCTAACTTGATTCTCAACATTCCCCGCGATATCGGTTAGTGTAACATTTTTCTTTGAGGCAATCGTTCCTGCATTATCTACCTGAACCTTTCTGATAATGAGGCTCTCATCACCCCTGATGGTGGCAGCTCCTGTGTTTGTGACCGTTCCTTGCCCATAGATTGCAACACTTTTCTCAGATTGGAGGACTCCCTCATTCGTCAACTTTTTAGCTATAGTGAGGTCAACTTTGGCCTTTCCACTGACAATGCCTTGATTTGTACCTTCTTGAAGATCGAGGGCAGCTCTTCCCAATGATGCGATAATCTTGCCTTGATTTTGAAAGTCAGCCGTTGCTGTGACAGATGCATCTTTTCCTTCCAAAAGTCCTTGGTTTGTAAATGACTTTGAATTTGTAATTGTGACTGTATCACCTGATACAACTTGTCCCTCTGTGGCATTCAGAAACGTTTTGTCTGTTGTTTTTGATTGAAGTGAGCCCTTAGCCTTAATGTGACCTGAATTCTCAACATGTGTCTGAAGATCAATCGATTCTTTTGAGTCTAAGGTGCCAGAATTTAAGAGTTTTCCATCGCCCTTCACGACGACAGCTCCTTCACTGTTTATCTTACCAAGAGAAGTTTCTCCTGATTTTGTATTCTCGAATGTTCCTGTTAAGGTGAGGTCTATTCCATCTCTTCCAAAGAGGAGATTTTTATTAACTCCATTTACTGTCACAACGTTTAGCTTACCACCAAGAGAACTCATGAGCCCTGTATTATCAATCTCTTTAACAGAAACGGTGACATCTCCGTTTCTTCCTTCAATAAATCCAATGTTTTCAAGTTTAGAGGTTGAAGATACTGTTAAAAGTCCATCTGAGAGAACAATCCCTTTGTTCAAGAGATCTTCTTTTAGATCTTCAAGTTTTACCGATTGCTGTGCACGGACAATGCCGGTATTTTCAAATCCCGGCAGGTGAGATTCTATTTTGTCCGTCTTGTTGATATTTCCATCGTTGGTTAGTCTTCCCTTACCCTCAAGGAGAACTTGTCCGCCTCCTGCCATCTGTCCTTGATTCTTAAAGGTTTCATCTATGGTTAGGCTGAGGGCTTCAGTTGCCACGAGTCCTTTAAGCGTATCCTTTTTTGTAACATCTATTTCTTCAGCTATAACGCCTTTATTTGTTCCTTCTTTAGCATGAACATTAATATTTTTGCTCAGTAGCAAACCTTCATTCTCAAAGTCGATTTCTTTTCCTTCACTCTTCTGTGTACTGATGTTTATCGTATTTTCAGATAAAATTTGGCCTGTGTTGGAACTTTTTGAGACCGTAATGTCTATATTATCCTGACTTTCAAGAGTTCCCGCATTGCTGACAACTCCTTGTCCACTGATATTTAGATCACGAGATGCAGTAACGAGAGCCCCCTCTGCATTAGACAAGCTCTTTGCAACCCCTAGTTTGACATCTCCTTTTGAGGAGATTTGACTTGTATTACCTATATTTACTGCCTTCACATTGACGAGAGCTGAACCCCTGAAAAGTCCGTCGTTCCTGAAACTCTCAAGGCCCATATCAGCAATACCTGTTGTGAGAGTTTGACTGATTATTCTTCCTTTGTTTGATATTTCTTTTCCCTTAAACTCCACAAATTTACCCGTGACGATATCACCCCTATTTCCAAAGGTATTAAATCCGAGAGTAAGACCTTCACTTGATCTCAATTTTCCTTCCCTTTGGTTTTGGATATCGTCAAACCTTATTTGAGAGGCTTCTTGGAGAAATACACTTCCAGCATTATTGAGAACCTGTCCCGCGAGCTTTCCAACCTTTGCTTCAACTTCCCCTTCATTAACAAAACTCTTTAGGTCCGCTTTGAGAATACCCTGACTGTTTACCTGCCCTGAATTATCAAAGTGACCCTGACCATGAAGATCGAGTTGTGCTTTACCTAACATCTGTCCTTGGTTCATAAACTTTTCATCAAATGTTAAGCTAAGGGTTTCTGTAGCTATTAATCCTTTGAGAGAATCAAGCTTAGCGTTAGCCTCAGCTTGAGCGAATTCCCCCTTGTTTGATCCTGATGCTGTTCTAATCGCGATCCGTGAACTCAAGAATAATCCATCATTTGCAAAGTCTGGTTGATCGTCTTGATCACTTTTTTTCGTCTGAATGACGATATCGTTTTCTGAAACAACACGTCCCTTGTTGCTTGTTTTGGAGACGTTCATATCAATTTTATTTTGGCTTTCGAGAAATCCTCCATTCTCAATGATCGCCTCACCCTGAACTGTGAGATCGCCAAAGGCCGAAACAAGGGCACCCTGTGCGTTCGTAAACCTCTTTTGGATGTCCAGATTAATGTTGCCTTTTGATGAGACTTCATCCCTATTTTCAAGATGAGATACATTCATTTTTACGTGTGATGCGCCATGAAAAATTCCATCATTTGTGAGGGTCTCCACACCCCCTCTTAGGACTTCACTGTGAACTTCGCCCTGATTATTTAGTTCTTTTCCTTCAAAACTTACGAATTGGTCGGTTGTAACATTTCCTTTGTTGCCGAAGGTTGTGAATTCAAGATTCAAGCCCTCGTTTGATGTGAGGTTTCCTCCCTCCTGATTTTGAATTTCATCATATGCAATTTGTGATGTATTCTGGAGAAATACATTTCCATAGTTATCTAGGTTGTCTCCGTTGAGCTTTCCTGATTTTGCAGCAACGTCTCCATCATTGATGAAGGTCTTAACCTTAGACTCAAGAAGACCATGGCTATCAAGTCGACCTTCATTGACGTAAACTCCATTGCCTGAAAGCTTGGCTCCCGTTCCTCCAAACATGTGACCCGCATTCGTGAAGGTGCCTGATGTTTTAAGTTGTAGACTTCTCTCTGCAATCAGCCCTTGCTGATCTCTAATCACGTTGAAATCAACTGTTGGGTTTGTACTCCCACGATTGGAGCCTCCACCCGCATCAATATTGATATCCGGGCTGAGGATAAGACCTTCATTGTTGAATTCATCCTGCGATTTAATCTCAACTCCCGTATCGGAAACAATAGTGCCATTATTGACGGATTTTGCGGTTTCGACTTTTACTTTCCCAATTCCAATAATCTGACCCTCATTCAGAACTTCGCCTTGGCCTTTGACTTGAAAACCCGTCGCAAAACTGAGAACAGCATCAACTGCATTTTTAAAAAACTTTCTGGCTTCCAAAACAATCGATGATTTAGATAGGATCTTCCCAAAATTCTCAAAGACTTGAGTAGAGAGTTGAAAAGCCTCACTCTGTACTTCTTTCGCATTTGAATATGTATCAGCTGCAATGCCTCCCTCACCAGGGAAGCTCCATGTTCCTTCTTCTCCATTCGAGAAATGATTAACAATTAATCCAAGACGTTCTGAAACTTCTATATGACCAGAGTTTCTTATTGTGTCGAGAGTTCCAAGAAGCGTTTTTGTTTTAACAAGACTACTATCCTCATTACTTAACTTGCTTCCTTTGAGCCGAAGAATACCATGCGAAAGTATCTGAGCACCTGCAAAGTTGAGAATTTCTTCCTTAGGATCCCTTGCAATTATGGCGCCGTCTTTCCCAATCTCAATCAGCTTATGATTTTTGAGAGACTGGGTTATGAGAGCAAATTCTTGACTCTTTAAGTCTCCCTTATTAACAGTCTTACCCGTGACGTTTATAAAGGTTTTATTGCCAACAAATCTTCCTGTTTCTGAATTGGTAAGATTACCGACAACAGTCACATCTAAGCGATCATCACTCGTAATGAGATTTCTGTTAACAAGATTTCTCCCAACCTTCAAATTTGTACTCTTCGCCCCCTTTATTGTGCCTTCATTAAAAAGGGATAAGGTGGTTTGTATGGAAAGATGCTTCGATGCAGCAATAATCCCTTTATTCTGAATAGCTCGTGCTCCAAGAGTGAGAGAGCTATTTTGAACATCTTTCTTATGTTGAATTTTTCCGTGGTTCGTTAATTTTCCAATACCTGTTATTGAAAAATCACCCTCCCAGGTTATTTGAGAATTTGCATTATTGTTCTGATTTTCTAAATCAGTTCCATGAAAAAATAAAGCAGTAGAATCCTTACCTTCAAGCTTTCCTTGATTGATAAACTTCCTTGCGTTGATATTAGCTTCTTTATTTATTGTGATTGTTCCAGAAGGACCATTGACGATTTCTCTGAATTGACGTTTGCCAGAGGCAGCAATGTTATCTGCTATATTTTCCGAATTATTCTTTGATCTAGGAAGCTCTATATTCAAATAATCAACGTTGATATGGTAATTGTTGTGAAAATCCTTACCAACAAAATCTAGATGAGATGCCTTTATATCCTTATTCGTTCTAATGAGACCAAAAGTTTCAATGTGAATACGTCTTTGCGTATTGAATCCGTTAAGATCAACGAGACCATCCCCTCTAAATTGAAGTGAAAATTCATTTTGTAGCAATTTCGAGAAAATATTTAACTTACCCTTATTATCTACCCAAAGCTGATAATCTCCTTTAGTCAGTCTTCCATCAGCAAAACCTTTAAGGGGAAGACCATCCTTAGATTCTGTAAATTTGAGTTTATTGAAAGAAGATCCTCCATTGAAGGATGAATCATCAATTGAGAAAGTGTGATTAAAGATATCTACGTTTTGTTTTTTTTCATTCTCTTCACAAAGTTTTAAATGATAAAAGGGACGTTTATTTTCCTGACTTTCTTCATAAAATCTTATAGAAATATCGTGAGGTGCAGCCTGCAAAACATATACATTCACATGCTGAAAAATAAGCAGCCAACAAAGAAATCTCTTAAACATTCTCAAACCTCCCAGGTTTAAAATCATCAAAAAACGAAAAGTGAATTCCGTCTGTTACATGAGGAGATGTTTATTCTTATTGTTGTTAATCAATAATGTTGGGGATTTATTTCCTTCTTTTTTTATTGATTTTATCTTCCTGTTACGGGACAATTAAGCTAGCCAAACTTGAATGTCAAGAAGATTTTTATTTTATTTTTTATTTTATTTATTATATGAATGTGTATTTTCTTGAATAAGTTAAGAAAATTCAATAGGGTAAGAGGGACTTACAATTTAGGCATAGAGGGTATGCCTAGATTGTTATTACTTCTGAGCTAGAAATTTCCCAACGGCAAACATTGGATAATGTATACTGTTAGCTGGCCGGAGTAATAAGAAAACTAAAACACATCTTCAATTATGAAAAAGATTTTATATAAAAAGACTTTATCAAATTTCAAGGCTGTGATTCTTTCCGATTTGGGAATGATTTTGCTTTTCCAACTCATCGGCAGTTTTTGAATGTGCAATATTTTGCTTTGTCAGATCAAGCGAAGACTGAGAGTAATCTTGAATTTTCTGCAGTTCCTTAAAGGAGAGTGACTTGCCACTTACCGAATAGATATTCACAAGCTGTTCTCCCTCTTTAATCAATCGATAGTCGATTTCTCGAGAATCGCAATGTTCCAATTTCAAAGCCTGTTTCCTATATATGAGTTCTTGAGACACATGAATCATAATCTTCATCTGATCTGTTGTTGGATCTTTCCCGTGCATGTCTTTGTGGTGGGCCATGAATATTGAGGTGTATGACGCAACTTCATCAGATAGGTTGTGTGACTTTGCAATTTCAATTTTAAGAACCTTCTGTTTTCTCATATTATCTTTTACTTCTATATTAGCGAAACTTTCCAGGTTTTGAGGCATTTCTCTTTTGTTTTGAAAAACTTCTTGAAGTATTCTTCCTTCAATTGACGCTCTTCTTTCTGCTATCATGTGTATTTCAAGTTCACCCACGGATTTAAATTTCCTTGAGTTGACACCCATCATCTCCTTAAAGATATCTTGAACACGTTCTACTTCGTATTTGGCCCTACAAACTTGTTTTAGATTCTCAAAAGCAAAACTGTGTTTATCTTCATTTATCGTGACAAATGGTTTCTCTTTCTCGAGTTCCTTATGTCTATCATATCTATAGAATTTCTCATTTTCATGAAACAAGTCTTTAACATAGGTAAAAGCATTTTCAATTTTCTGTATAAATATAGATCTCAAGGATTTATTTAATTTTCTGAGTTCTATATCTTTTTGAGTGTCATAATATAGACTCGTTGACTCACCAAAATCACGACTCATCTGTCGACTCAGATGATTCAGAGTAGGGGTTTCTTTTTTGGAAACATAGAGTGATAGTGTATTTGTTTGGCGACTTAAGGCGACATAGCTTGTAGATTTGTTTGTTGATGCATCATGAAGAACATGAATATGTGCAAGTGTCGCACCTTGTGCTTTATAAACTGTAGATGCATAACCATGTCGGAGTCCGTTATAGGTATGTGGGTCAACTTTCTTATAATCATGATTATCTAAGCATACGGTGATCATCTTTGTCTCTGGATGAATATGCTCAATATAACCAAAAGAACCATTTATAAGGCCTTGCTCGGAATCTGTTTTTGTAAATTGAATACGGTCTCCTTCAGCAAAAGAAGATATTCCTCTTTGAGTCATACAAGTGATTTCTATATTGCCTAACTTTCTTTTAGATTTTAGGATTTCTCTCGCCCCTTGATTCAGAGCATCAACATCAACATTTCTTTGAGCTAATATTTGATGTGAACCTTTAGGATTCAAATCTCGTGACTTTGCCCAATCCTTAAGAAGAGTAGCAAGAGATTCCTCGCGAGAGCCCTGCCATTTGATGGCTTTATTCTCTTCTAGATGTTGAATAGCCGTTTTGATATCCCCTCTTGAAAGGCATTCAGAAACAGATTTTTGCCAATCAATTGTTTGTCGCATTACATTTTTTAGTTCAACGCTTGCATATCTCTCAGCTAAGAGTCCAAATAGTCCTCCTCTTTTAATTGAACGGAGTTGTCGGTCATCCCCTACAAGAATCAGTTTTGCACCTCTTTGTCTTACTATATTGAAGAGCTCAATCGATAGTGTATTACTTAACATAGACGCTTCATCAACGATGAGAAGAGTATTTCTATCAATCTGTTCTCGATTATTTTTAAAAGCAAAGAGAAAGGCATGACAGGTAGACGCTTCCTTAAAACCACTTTTGACCATTTCTTGGACGACTTTATGCGTTGGAGAAAGACCTATAACACGAGTTTCTCGCAACTCATGAGCCTCTCTTATTGCCTTTAAGACATGGCTTTTTCCAACTCCCGCTCTTCCTTGAATAATACAAAGGTTTTCTTTCGATTGAGTGCATAGCTCAAAAGCATTTTTCTGTTCCTCCGTTAAGGATTTACCCTGAAGTGATTGCTCTTGATAGTATAATGAGATAGGGGCTATCTTTTTCTTAGCTATCTGATCAGTAAAACGAAGGAGCTTTTCTTCCTCCAAACGGACATCTTTTGTGGTGAAAAGGTTTGTTTTCTTTGATGTATCTTTATCAAATAATTCGATAACACTTGGGTGACTCCTAATTTTTTCAAAGAGAGCTTCTCTTTCATCCATGGGGATATGTTTAGTGAGGAACGTTTGAATGTCTTGTTCTGTAAAGACAGGCCGATTCTTTGTTAGTGCATTAAGAATGAATTGAGGATGAAGGGATAATTCATCATTTGCTTTTTGTAGTAACTCAGCCCGAACGAGAGCGTCATTCATAAGATTTCGCATGCGCACTGGTCCTAAATGCTCACCGGGGATAATACCAATAGGATCGACGCGAATGTCATATCCTTTTTCTTCAAAGTAAGTGTTTTGAATATCTCTCCACGTTTCACCCCAAAGTTCACCCTCAATAACGAGTCCTCCTCGCATGAGTGGATTTAAATCACGTGCCTTTAAAGACAGGCTTTCTCCATCATCAGAAAAGCGTCTTGTAGTGACTAAAAGATGGGCATGCCAGTTTTTCTCACGTTCATGGGGAGCATGGATGTCCAATTGAACCGCAACACCTCGATCAATAAAATTTTCTTGAGCGAATCGTCGCGTCAACTCAAGTCGATCCTCACCTGTCACTTCTCTGTTATCAGGAAGAGCTAAAACAAACTCCTTCGCGACTTGACTATTTTTACGTCTCTCAGCATGTTCGACTGTGTTCCATAAAATAGTTGAATTCTTAAACTTCTCATTGACTCCAGCTGGCAGAAGTATCTCATGATGGATATTTCCGCCTCTGCTTTTGAATGAAAATAGTTCTCCTGTACGATCGCAGGGAATTGATTCTCTTTGGTTATAGGCTGCCTTCCGGCAGGCATTACCGCCGGAACTTCTCGACACAAATTGACAGCGCGCAAATTGAATAGCCATTTATTCTCTTCAAAGGTTGTGGAAATACAAAGCTGTAGGTAAGTGATGCGTTAATTAAAAAGCTTTATTAGGTATTGAAATGTGAAAATGAATGTATATCTTTTCGTGTGTTGAGTATAAATCAAAAGCAAGCAATTTTAAATTGCATATTGCGTATGTACCAATTTTTTCAAAATTGTCCCATAACGTTAGCTCTAATATTTTAATTTTTTTTTTTGTCTAAATTGTTAGTTCGAGGAGAACTAAGGAATAACTCTGTTATACTGAGGCAATCAAGAAATTAACCTAAAAGGAGATAGATTCATGTCTCAAATAAATCTTCTTGAGAAACGTAGACTCAAACTTGAACAAAGGAAAAATCGACTTGCTCAAGATGAAGCCCTTGTAAAGATACAATTAAGAAAACAAAGAACCCGAAGACTTATTGAATTGGGGGGACTTATAGCAAAGGCCAAACTTGAGAATTGGGATTCAAATACTTTGTTTGGAGCGTTACTATCTTTAAAAGAAGCAGAAAATAATGTAAGTGCAATTTCCCAGTGGACTCTCACAGGAAGAAAAACCTTTTCTAAAGAAGATTAATAAGTGATATGTCAAACCCCGATAAATCACTTTTTTCTCAAGATTTCTCAGCTTAAGTTAACGTATGGCTAAAATAGAAACCTAATAAATACAAGCCCCACGATGATAATTATCATCCATTGACCGACCACAGTGTAGGTGCTAATCAAATCAAAATAAAGAACAAATGACTGGACAGGAACAGATTATGAAAGAATACCACTTGAATAAAGAAAGACTTCTTACCTCAATTATTCTTGGAGCAATTGTGCTGCAATTATCTGGTTGTGCAACTCCTGCGGAAATTTCAAGTATGACGGCTTATGTCAACAGTAACCAACAGGCTGCGCCTACATCCCCTTATATAAATAACATAGTCGTTTCATCAGTTTCTGGCGGATCAGAAACAAATCCGTTATGGACTTCGCAAGTCTCCTCAGAAGATTTCAAGGTCGCCTTGGAGAACACTTTACGATCAGCTAAATTGCTAAGCACATCAGAAGGTTCTCGCTACCAACTCGCTGCAGAAATTAAGGCACTTGATCAACCTCTAATTGGATTTACCATGACAGTAAATATGACTGTTCAGTATATGCTAAAGGACAAACAAACAGGCTCAGTTGTCTTTAGGGATCAGATCAATTCTTCTTTCACCTCTACTGTAGGCGATGCTTTTGTGGGTAGTACTAGATTACGAATTACTAATGAAGGTGCTGTAAGGAATAACTTTGATTTACTATTGAAAAAGCTTCTTAAACAATAACTTGGGTATGGCAGGTGTGATTGCTGTTGCTGCCTTATGAAGACAAACTAGTTGTTGCTGAGCTGTGCTGATGATCAGGCCCATGTCAAAGTTGAACGTGTTTCTTAAAATGCTTTAAACAGCAGTACGAGAAACATGAAGCCGAAAAAGATAATTGCCATTCATTGACCGATTGCCATCGCCCACAAGAGCAGCTTCGCAGGACGTTGAAAACCTTCTGTTTTCATGGCTTCTTCTGCAAATTTTATTACTGAGTTTTGTTTTCTCGGCATTTTCAACTCCTTTGCTCCGCTTTGTTTATTAAATTACCCACTTTGCTTCCAAATAGCTCTGCAGCTTCTCTCAGAGGCTCGTCAGCAAGGTGGGCATATCGTTGAGTCGTTGAGGCTTGGGTATGACCTAGTAGCTTTCCAACGATGCTTAAACTTAGTCCACTTGAAACAAGATGAGAAGCATGAGTATGCCGGAGATCGTGGATGCGGACATCCTTTAACCCCGCTTCATTCAATATTCTTTTCCAAAATGTTTTAATCTCTTTAATAGGCTGTCCTTCAATACGACCAGGGAAGAGATAATAAGAGCTTTTGGGATTTATGTTCTTTAACGATCTTAGAATGTCTAGGGACTTCTCTGATAAAGGTAAATGTTCTCTCTTCTTTTGTTTTGTAAGATGAGACGGCTTCGTCCAAACACCTTTCTCTAAATCAAACTGATCCCAAGTAGCACCTAACGCTTCTCCCTTGCGAGCACCAGTGAGAAGAAGAAACTTAAAGATATAGGCTGTGTTATTCTTAGGATATCGGTCCAAAACCGCCCACAAGCGATCAAGCTCTTCCTGATTTAGCCACCGATCACGCTTCTCTTCTTGAAACCTTTCAATCCCTGAAGCTGGATTATCTTCTCGCCAACCCCATGAGATTGCTAATGAAAACATTTTTGAAAGTAGGGCAATAGTTCTATTCGCTTGATATGGAGTTTTTTGGAGCGACTTGTGAAGTGACTCAATGTCACGTCTTGTGACGTTTATGACTTTTGATTTGCCTATAACAGGAAGAATTAGGTTTCGAATTAACTTTTGGTCTTCCTGTAAACTTTTTGGCCGCTTTTTGTACCCATGCCTTTCTATATAATTGTTTGCAAGTTCCTCAATAGTGGATGAGTCTCTTGCCTTTTTTTTCTCAACCGCTGGATCTTCGCCATGAGCAACTTTACCGAGTTGCTTTTTTGCTAAATCTCGGGCTTCTTCAGTTGTGATTTGACCATGTACACCAAGCTTAAGTCTTTTCTTTATCCGGTCAGCATTTCTGTATTCAACACAATAGGTGCGTCTACCGCTTGGCCAAACTATTAAACCAAATCCTTTTAGCTCTCCATCCCAAAATTTGAGAGTTTTTTCAGTATCAGGGCTAATCGATTCTACAAAACGCTTTGTAATCTTTGACATACAGACCTCCCCTCAAGACATTGATCTATCAAGAATAGAATATTCTGGTCTAACTGGTTTGTCACTCAGGAAATTAAAAAAAGTCACCAAAAAGTCACCAGAAAATCGAATTTCAGTGCTGTTTATCGAGTTTTAATGAGAACAAATGAGAAGTTGAGGTTGGCTGTAAAGTTAAGGAAAAACAAAAGGAAAATGTGAAAAAACCTGGTGGGCGCCACAGGATTCGAACCTGTGACCCGCTGATTAAGAGTCAGCTGCTCTACCAACTGAGCTAGGCGCCCGCAATAGGATTATCGTGAGTAAAACTCAACAACCAGATTTGGTTCCATCTGCACCGGATAGGGAACTTCGAGCAGTGTTGGAATACGTGTGAACTTACCCTTCATTGCTTTGTGATCGACGTCATAATAGTCGGGCACATCTCTTTCAGCGAGCTGAGCCGCTTCGAGTACAATTGGCAGTTCTTTTGATTTTGTACGTACTTCAATCTCATCACCTGGTTTAATCAGGTAAGAGGGGATGTTGACGCGCTTTCCATTAACAAGCACATGTCCGTGGTTGACAAATTGACGGGCCGCAAAAACAGTTGGAACAAATTTTAAACGGTAAACGGCTGCATCTAAACGTGACTCCAGAAGACCTATCAAGTTTTCGCTGGTATCACCGCGCCTTCTCACAGCCTCTGTATAAAGTCTACGGAATTGACGCTCGTTAATATTTCCATAATAGCCTTTGAGCTTTTGCTTTGCTGTGAGCTGCAGTCCATAATCCGAAGGTTTAGAACGGCGTTGTCCATGCTGTCCTGGGCCATAGGCGCGTACATTTAGAGGGCTCTTCGGCCGACCCCAGAGATTAACTCCAAGGCGTCTATCAATCTTATATTTTGATTCAATGCGTTTTGTCATCCAAAAATCCTTTGGGAAATAGTCTTAATTTGGGCAGACTATAAACAATTAATTCAACTTGTCAAATCGTTTTCGCACTCGATTTAATCGATTTAGTCGATATCAACCAGGCTGCGGACAATTCCCCTGAGAGTTCGGACCTCTTGCTCTGTCAAGTTGGCTCTTTGAAAGATGTTTCGAATATTGCGAACCATGGTTGGTCGTTTCTTCTTATGGCGAAGGAAGCCGGTTCGATCTAGCTCTCCCTCAAGATGTATGAAGAGATTTTCCAAGTCACCCTTCGTTGCAATGGTTGTATGACCTGTCCTTAAGACTTGTGAGGGTCTTGACTCTGCTTGCAAGGCCCATTCATAGGCGATCAAAGCGACAGCGTGAGCTAGATTCACCGAGGAGAAATCTGGATTTGTTGGGATCTTAATCAGGGCCTCACATAAGGCTATATCTTCACTTAAAAGACCACAGCGTTCACTTCCGAAAAGAACGCCAATTTTTTGACCCTCTCTTGCTGTTGACGCGAGACACTCGAGGGCTGCATGAGGGGTAAAAATGGTTTTTATCATATCGTGAGGTCTTGCCGAGGTAGCAAAAACGCGGTTTAAGTCACCGATTGCATCTAGGGTTTTAGGGAATACGCGTACGGATTCTAGAACAGTTTCAGCGCCTGCTGCAGGTGGAATAGCATCGAGATTAGGCCAACCATCGCGAGGATTAACAATCCTTAAATCAGACAGACCAAAATTTAACATTGCCCTTGCAACAGATCCAATGTTTTGACCAAGCTGGGGCTCAACTAATACAATTGTTAACTTATTTTCGGCCACAAAACCTCTATTGTTGATGTCTCCAAATGGTGCCTTGGGGACTGTCTTCCAAGAGAACGCCTAAGTTTAATAACTTATCGCGGACAAGATCCGCTTGTTTAAAGTCCTTAGATTCTCTTGCTCGATTTCTATCCTCAATCAACGATAAAATCAGTGTCTCGTCAATCCCTGTTTTCCCTTTAAACCACACTTCTGGATCTTGGCTCAAAAGTCCAAGCCATTTACTGCTTGCGACAAGAGTAGACGCCAGTTTATTCTTTTCAGCTTCATGAGTGCTTTTATTAATTTGAGTAGCGATTTCATGGAGATAGGAGAGAGCGAGTGGGGTGTTCAGATCATCTTCTAGAGCAGTCACAACGGATTCTGATATATTTGCATTTT
>CAZQWE010000008.1:0-70670 GCA_964597045.1 uncultured Alphaproteobacteria bacterium
GGTTTTGGTATATTATCATGGAACCCTTAAAAACGTTCACATCACAAAAAGGGTGGCTGGCAATCATTATCCTGATGTTATTTTACAGGTTACCTGAAAATTTGTTCCAAATGATGCAACTGCTTTTTTTCCAGGATTTGGGTTTTTCAACAGGGGAAATCATCACTGTTGTAAAGGTTTTCGGTATGACGGCAAGCATTTGTGGGAGTATCGCTGGTGGCTATTTTATCCGTACCAAAGGTTATAAATGGACATTATTTTGGGGGGCCCTTCTTCATGGAATGGTCTTGATTTGTTTCCTTGTCCTGGCAAAGTTAGGGACAAACCTCCCTTTCTTCTATTTAACTGTTGGACTTGAGTGTTTCCTGAGTGGTTTAACTCTGACAGCCTTTTTCTCATATCAATTGACCTGCGTGAGTATTACTTTTGCGGCTACTCAGCTTGCCTTGTTGACCTCATTAGAGCAGCTCAGTCGTTCCTTCGCCTCACCCGTTTCTGGGTTTGTTATTGATACCTATGGGTGGACGTCCTTTTTGGGTTTACTTATCCTTTCATCGATTCCAGGCGTTTTGTGGATTTCTCGTACACCTTTTTCAAGAACTTAAAGCATATCTAGCTTTTTTTCGAATTTTGGGCTATCCTTACAAAAATAGAGAAAAAAACCCATGCGTTGTTTAACCATTAGTACAGCTGAAACTTATGACCTCCAAGGCCTGGCACTTGCTTTGGAAGATGTTGAGTTTATTAATTTTTACACGGATACGCTCCATGCGTCATTCAAAGAGTGGGATATTTTTATATTTCGCTATGGATGTCTTGTTCTTTGGAATGTTCCGGAAGAAGCTGAAACTCATTTTTTGAAGCTTCTTGAGTCCTATTCTCAGACACCCATTAATCCCGTTCTGGAAGAGCTTGAATATTCCTTTGGAAGTAAAGCTAGATTTTTACAAGGTAAGATTACATTAACTCAAAAACGTTCCCATGAATTGCAAATGCTTGCGGTGTCCTACGGTCTTTCCCAGGCTATTAAACTTTCCGCCTTTGAACAGAGGATTGATAACACAATCGAGACAACGAAGAATATCCCTCAAGAAATTGCGAAGAAGGGACGAGTTTCCCTTTCGCGTAAGGAAATCTCTCAACGGATTGGGGAGCTGTTCATTGAACGCACATCAGTGAACTTACACAGTGATATTCTGGATGCTCCACTATTTATCTGGGATCATCCTGAGTATGAAGGACTGTATAATATGACAATTGGCGATCTGGAGCTTCATAATCGGACGACGGTTTTGAACCGGAGGCTTGATATCGTAAAAGAACTCTTTGAAATGATGCGGGATGAGCTTAACAACAGACACTCAACCTTACTTGAAGTCATTATCATTTTTCTTATTTTTATTGAAGTTTTGCTGACACTCATCGTTCATGTCTTTCATCTTGTTTAGGTTAGACGTTAACCTATGATCATCCCCGAAAAGAGATAAAAAAAGGTCCCTCTTTTGTACTGACAACACTGACAGATTCACCGTTAACGAGATTTTTATTATTTAGCGCGATACTGATTATATAAAGGCATCTTGAAGAGGAGGCATCATGTACAAACAAAAAAAAACCTGGGTTCTCATTGCAGATGGAGCTAGAGCGCGTATATTCGTGAAGGGGTATAAAAAACTTGATCATGTTATGAACCAGGATTTCGTTGGGGATAACCTTAAAGACAGTGCAGTCGGGAGCAGTAAACCAGGACGAGGATATGAAAGTATGAATCCGACACGGCATGCCTACCAACCTCGAACCGATTGGCATCAACATCAAAAGGAACTTTTTGCAAAAGAGCTTTGTGAAGTTCTTGAAAAAGCAACCGAACATTCCGAATTCGATGAACTGGTTATCATTTCTCCACCTAAGACTTTGGGAGATATCCGTGGGAATTTATCTAAGCAAACTTTGGCTAAGGTAACAGCTGAGGTTTCAAAGGATATAACAAAGCTTACCGAGCATGAACTATTAAATTATTTGGATAGAGAGTTGTAAAAATTAAGCGTATACTCTGATTCTAAATAAGATAAGAGGACGGCGTGAAAGTCATCATCTGCGGCGCAGGACAAGTTGGGTATAGCATTGCACGATATCTCTCGACACATGATAATGATGTTACGGTCATTGACCAATCTGAGGAACTCATCACCGATGTCTCTGCCACATTGGATGTTAGAGGGATAACAGGTTTTGCTTCCCATCCGGATGTTCTTTCACGGGCGGGTCTTTCTGATGCTGATATGATCATTGCTGTTACATTTGCTGATGAAGTTAATATGATTGCGTGTCAAATCGCTCATTCCCTGTTCAATGTCCCCTTAAAGATCGCCCGAGTCAGAAACAAAAGCTACTTGAATCCGGATTGGTCAGATCTCTATAAACCAGATCATCTCCCCATTGATTTGATTATTTCCCCAGAGCTTGAGGTTGCACGTGCCATTGGGAGAGGACTTGAGGTACCCGGTGCTTTTGAAGTAATCCCCTTTGCTGAAAAAACACTTCAAATGGTAGGGATTAAGTGTAAGGCAAAAGCGCCTATATTAAATACACCCTTAAGACTTATTGAAAATCTATTCCCTGATCTTGATCTTCGTGTTCTTTTTATCGTTCGGGGCGATGCTGGTTTTGTTCCTACTCTAACAGATGAGCTCCTTGAGAATGATGAAGTCTATCTCCTGATACCCACTGAACATTTAATGCACACGGTTGAAGCTTTTGGATTTAGTGAGCAAAAATCCCAACGTCTACTCATTCTTGGAGGGGGTAACGTTGGGTTCTGCTTAGCCGAAGAGGTTGAAGTAAACTATCCTTCAATATCTTTGATGTTAATTGAAAATGATAAGGAAAGAGCTAAATTTGTTGCCAATGGTTTGAGTCGTGCTGTGGTTCTACGGGGAGATGCTCTGGACAGGGAAATCTTAAGAGAAGCCAATGCAAAGATATCAAGCAAGGTTGTTGCTGTCACGTCTGATGATAAGGTTAATATTCTTGCGAGTATCCTTGCAAAAAGAATGGGGGCAGAACAGGCCATGGCGCTTGTGAATAGCTCCTCCTACTCAAGCCTTGTAAGCTCTATGGGTATTGATTCCGTGATAAGTCCTAAAGCTTTAACGGTTTCAAGTATTCTTCAATATGTTCGGAGGGGCCGTATTAGAGCTGTTCACTCCTTAAGAGATGGTTTTGGTGAAATTATTGAGGCTGAAGCTATTGGGACGTCCAGCGTTCTGGGTATGACGATAGAAGATATCAACATGCCACGCAGTCTGGTTATAGGTGCCATTATTCGGGATGGCGAAATTCTTATGCCCCGTGATGATCTGGTGATTAAGGTCCATGATCGCATAGTACTGATGGTCACAAGCCCTGCTGTAAAACGGTTCGAGAAACTCTTCTCTGTAAGGCTTGAGTATTTCTAAAGGCTAAGGCTGGTAGCGGAGGAGGGATTTGAACCCCCGACAAACGGATTATGATTCCGCTGCTCTGACCAACTGAGCTACTCCGCCAAAAAGAAAAGGTGGTGCCCAGAGGCGGATTCGAACCACCGACACAGGGATTTTCAGTCCCTTGCTCTACCAGCTGAGCTATCTGGGCCCACCTGCTAGTTCTATAGATAAAATTTGACCTTTTGTCTAGTCTATTGAAAAAATTATTTAGAAAGTTTGCCCTTCACGAACGTATACACGAAAGGCACTGCGAATAATGTAAAGAAAGTCCCTCCAAGCAACCCCCCCACCAGAACCCATCCAATTTGTTGACGGCTACTGGCTCCTGCACCCGTTGCAAAGGCGAGGGGAACAGCACCAAGAACCATAGCCCCCGTTGTCATGAGGATAGGTCTCAGGCGCATGGATGCTGCTTTCAGAGCCGCGTCCATAACACTTAAACCTTCATCTCTTTGTTTGTTCGCAAACTCCACGAGCAAGATACCATGTTTTGTAATGAGCCCAACCAGTGTAATGAGCCCCACCTGACTAAAGATATTCATCGTACTTCCTGTGAGATACAAGGCAAGGAGTGCCCCTGCCATGGACAAAGGAACCGTTATCATGATGAGCAAAGGATCAAGCAAGCTTTCAAACTGTATGGCTAGAACAAGGTAAATGAAGAGAAGTGCGGCCAAGAACATCAGATACATCTCACCTTGGGATTCCATGAACTTACGTAAATGTCCAACGGGTTCCATTTGAGCTGTTGCAGGAAGGGCTTCTTTAGCTGCTGCTTTGAGTATGACAAGCGCCTCATCTGTCCGGCAAGAAGGAGAAAGATCGGCATTCAAGGTAGAGGAACGCATCTTTGTGAGGTGCTTGAGTTCAGCAGGGATCGCAATCTCTTTCAAGGTAATGAGACTGTTTAAGGGAACCAGTGTATCTTTCTTTTCCGAGTCCTTATCACCCTTAGGAGCTTCAGATTTTACATAAAAGTTGCCTATGTCGCTAAAGTCCTTCTTATGCTTTTCATCGGATTGGATCACAATATCATAGTGACGACCTTCCTTTTCAAAAGTAGTGGAACGGTTTCCGCTTAGCATTACCTCAAGTGTTCGGCCAATATCAGCAACTTTTACATTCAGTAAAGCTGCCTTGTTACGGTCAACGTTGATGGTCAACTGTGGGGTCGCCAAGTATAAATCATGGCTCACGTTTTCAAAGCAGGGGGATTCCTTCAACTTTTTGACAAGCTTATCCATGTCTTGTTCGTGAGCTTGGTAAGTTCCTGGTGTTTTGATCCCCATTTGAAGCCCGGACTGGCCTCCAGAGAGTAGGCCCTTCATAGGGAAAATAAAGGTCTCAACACCTTCAACTCCCTTAGCTTGCTTGCGAAGTTCATCAATGATTTCGTTTTGACTTCTTTTGCGAATAGACCAGGGTTTGAGTGTAATACCAGCATACACACCTGACCTCATCGTTGCGGACCAAATCCCAACATGCTCTGGGACATTACCCATCATGCCCTCAACAACTTTGGTATACCCGGACATGGTTTCGAGTGTGGTTCCTTCAGGACCTTGCGTCCAGGACATAACGACCCCTTCGTCCTCTTGGGGAGCAAGTTCTGCGGGTATTCGAGTGAATAAGACCCCACCTGTAATAAGAACAGTAATGAGTACGCCTGTGAGGATTTTGGGCATGGTCAAAGCTTTTCTGAGGGCTTTCTGATAGGATGAATCAATCTTTGCCAGAAAACCTTCAATCCAGTCCGTAAATCGATTGTGATGTTCCTTTTCCTTGGGCAAGAGAATCTTTGAGCACATCATGGGAGAGAGGGTTAAAGCCACAAGACCTGAAATAAGAACAGCGCCTGAGAGGGATACGGCAAACTCAGAGAAAAGTTTTCCTGTGAGGCCCTGTACGAAGGCAATAGGTGCGTAAACGGTGGCAAGAGTTAGAGTCATAGCGATAACTGCAAACCCCACCTCCCTGGCTCCTTTAAGAGCCGCATCGACGGGTTTTAACCCATTTTCGATATGGCGGTGGATGTTCTCAAGGACAACAATCGCGTCATCAACAACAAGTCCAATAGCAAGGACCATCGCAAGAAGAGTGATGGTATTAATTGAGCAGTGAAAAGCATACAAAAACGCAAAGGATCCAATCAATGATACAGGGATCGTGAGGAGGGGGATAAAGGCGGCCCTTGGAGAATGGAGGAAGAAAAAGATAATTAGGAGAACCAACACAGTGGCTTCGAATATGGTTGTTTTGACAGCCGAAATGGAAGCTTCAATGAACATGGAGAAGTTATACCCAATCTCAAGGATCATATCAGGAGGGAGGGTTTCCTTAACTTTATTGTAAATATGAGTGACTTCATTAGAGATGGCTAGGATATTGCCTCCTGTCATTTTCCGAAGTCCGATAAAAACGGCTGGCTTGTCATTAAATCGGGGCTGCCATTGATCCTCCCCATTGTCCTTTTCAAGAGTAATCGTCGAGATATCCTTAAGATGAATGACACTCCCTTTCGCGTTGGAAATGACGAGTTCTCCCATTTCCTGAGGTGTATTTAATCCCGCTGCTGTGATGATGCTTACGTGTCGTTTCCCTTTTACGATGTTACCAGAAGGCATTTCTTGCGTGTTTTCTTGAAGAGTGTCGATAATATCAGTAACGGCGATATTATAAGCTTTGAGCTTTTCTCTATCGAGTCTAACTTGCATAGTGATGGGATTTCCCCAGATCTGGATGCCTCCAACACCTGAAATGGATTCAAATAAGCCCTTAAGATTGCGAACGGTAAAGTCATAAAGCTCAAGATCATCATATTTGGGGCTTGTCAGAACAAGTGTCATAAAGGCATCAATATTCGACTGACCCTTTTTAACCTTAGGATCCTTTGAATCTTCTGGAAGACTATCACGAACTTGAGCGATTCTCTCGCGAGTATCAGCCGCCGCATCGCTCAAGGATACGCCGCCTTTGAAGAACAAGGTAATTGTACTTTGTCCTATCTTACTTGTGGACTCCATATAATCGAGACCTGAAATACCTGATAAAGCATCTTCAAGGCGTGTTGTGACCTTGGATTCAACAATGGATGAAGCGGCTCCCGGATAGGCGGTTTCGACCATAATGATGGGCTCTTCCACATCGGGATACTGTTGTAGACTTAGATTCATATAGGACAGAAGTCCTATAATGATAATCATAATGTTGAGCGCGAGTGAAAAAACAGGCCGCTTGATTGCTATGTCAGTAATAAACATCTTTTATTTAACCTTTATCAATGACCCATCATGAATCTTGCTTTGGCCCTCGAGGACGATCTCATCACCCTTCTTTAGTCCCGTAAGCACTTCAGCTTGATCAGCAGTGCGTTTGCCGATTGTGATAGGGGTGAGAACAGCTTTATCCCCAACCTTTTTATAAACATTCACACTATCGGGACGCACAACGATAGCTTGCTCTGGGATGAGAAGAACCGTTTCCTTGACTTGACTCGAGGTTATCCGTGCATGACCATAAAGACCGGGAACAAGCACTTCATCTTTGTTCTCAAAGGTGGCAAATATTTTAACGCTTCGGGTGTCTTCATCAACGGAAGGCTCAACGGCCTCAATTTTCCCCTCGAAGGTTTTGCAAGGGTAAACATCAGTTGTTGCCAACACTTTATCTCCAACTTTGAGGGAGGGGATCTCCTTTTGGGGCACTTGGAACGTCAAACGAATTGGGGTTAGATCCTGAATCCGAACGAGCTCATCTCCCTCAATAACATAAGATCCCTTGGCGACTTGACGGTTGGAAAGAACACCATCAAAGGGAGCATAAATAAAGGTTTTCTCGAGTGCTGCTTTTGCTTGCTCTAAATCAGCTCGGTCGGACCTTACTTTAGCTTCTGCATTCTCCAGGTCCTGGGGGCTAATAAATTTTTTATTGCTCAATGTTTGCTTACGCTTGAGCATATTCTCACTTAAGGCAAGAGCGGATTCTGCCTTCATGACAGCAGCCTTTTGCTCTCTATTATTGAGAGTTATGAGGAGTTGATGATCCTTAGCTCTGTCTCCATCCTTAAAGGAAACAGCTTCAATTTGACCCGAAATAACGGCTTTCAATGTGACATCACTATAGGGTGTGAAGGTTCCAACTCCTGAGACTTCATGACTTAACGTTCCTTCATTCACTTGAGTGAGCTTAACAACTTGGGGGATTTCTTGTGCCCAAGCAGAAGTTGTCAGGAAAAGACAAAAAAGCAAATAACGCAGCATTGTAAAATCCTTTGAGAAAGGGGTGGTTTTTGGTTATAACTAAGAAAACAACTGAGGTAAATACCATGTTTCTTGTGGATAGTCACTGTCATTTAAATCATGAACCCATGGCAAGTGATATAAATGCAACGCTTAAAAGGGCTCAAGAGCTGGGTGTCAAGGGATTTTTGACGATTTGTACTGATTTATCAGAGGCTTCAACCGTTGCGGATATCGCGGCCGCTCATACAAATGTGTTTGCAAGTCTGGGTGTGCATCCTCATGAAGCAGAGAAAACCTTGCCAGAGAAGGAACTTCTTGCTGTCTTAACTGAAAAAGCCGTTCACCCTAATGTTGTTGGGTTTGGGGAGACGGGTCTGGATTATTATTATCACCACAGTCCCAAGGAAGCTCAGCAATCCTCTTTCAAGGCCCATATTGAGGCATCAATAGCCTGTGACCTCCCGTTGATTGTTCACACGCGTGACGCGGAAAAAGATACCATTGATATGCTCAAAGAGATTGGGAAAGGGAAAGTGCGGGGTGTGATGCATTGTTTCTCAGGAAGTGCTTGGCTCAGGGATCAATCCTTAGAGCTTGGGTTTTATATGTCAGCTTCAGGGATTATCACCTTCAATAAGGCGGAGGAGTTGCGAGAGGTATTCAGAGATGTCCCCCTCGAGAGGTTGCTCATTGAAACAGATGCACCTTTCCTTGCGCCTGTTCCTTATCGGGGAAAGTCGAATGAACCAGCGTTTGTGGTGGAGACCGCTAAAAAACTTGCCGAACTCAAGGGGGTAGGGTATGAGGAGCTTGGTAAGCAAACGACCCAGAATTTTCTAGATCTGTTTACAAAGGTGAGGTTTTCATGAAAGTTATTATACTGGGGTGTGGGGCCTCTGCAGGAGTTCCCTTGATCACGGGAGAGTGGATTGGGTGCAATCCTGATAACCCCAAAAACCGTCGGCGGAGGAGCTCGATAGCCGTTCAAAGTGGGGGTAAAACGATTCTGGTTGATACGTCGCCTGACCTGAGGGAACAATGCATATCGGCTCAAATTAAGAAGGTTGACGCCGTACTCTATACCCATGATCATGCGGATCATACCCATGGGATTGATGACTTGAGGGTGATGGCTCACCGGAATCAAATGCCTATTCCCATTTATGGAAACCAGGAAACAATTGAGTTTCTCAAGAAACGTTTTGGCTATGCCTTTGCTCATGAGGAGCTTACGCCAGACATATACCGTCATTTCGTGGTTCCCAATATAATAGCGGGTCCCTTCCAGATTGGAGATACCCCGATCGTTCCCTTTATTCAAGGACATGGGTATACAGCATCCATCGGTTATCGCTTTGATAAGATTGCTTATTCAACGGATGTGGTAGAACTTGAAGATGCCTCATTTAAAGCTTTAGAGGGAATAGATACGTGGATTGTGGATTGCATTACCTTAGATCCAAAACCCACCCATTCCCATCTTGAGAAGACATTAAGTTGGATTGAGCGTGTCAAGCCTCGCCGTTCGATTCTCACACACATGTCCGCCCAGTTGGATTATGATAAGTTGAGTAGTCTTTTGCCTGAAGGTGTTGAACCAGGTTACGATGGTTTGGTCATTGAGCTCTGAGAGAGAATTATCAAAAAAAAAGGTCCCCCTTTTGTACTGACAACACTGACAGATTCAGCTCACCATTCGTCATTGTTGTGAGGCCCCGTAGGGCCTCACAATGATGGTCATCCTTATTTATTTACGTCGTTTTTCAGAGCTTCTTTTGCGGCTTCTAACAGAACTTTAACTTCTGGATTATCCGTTTTCTGTAACCTTTCAAAGGATCCCAAAACACTCGTGGTTAAATCTGATGAGGTATCCACTGTTGAATTAGAGGAAGCGTTTGCGATCACCGGTAGATCACCAAATTGAAGAGCTTCAATTGTAAATGTTGTTTGCCCCACTTTATCAAGATGGTAATTCCTAAACACAATGGATGTCTCTGTGTCACCATCCGGAACAACACGGTCTAAGGTTCCAGAATGAGTTCCTTCCTTGAGAATAATTTCATCCCCATACCAACCGTTGCGTGCCGTATTTAAGAAACCAATGGACATTACACCTTCAGGATCAACTGTAATTTTATAGGAGACCTTGACGGCTTGGCCTGGTTTAACTTGGATTGTATCGCTAACTAATTGGTAGTGTGCATAATTATCAGGTTTAGTCCTGACGCGTGTTCCTATTTCAGACTGAAGCACTTCTTCCTCGTTGCCTGTTCTCGTAAATTTAATAGAACTTGCCTTATCCAAGGACTGGATATGAACTTCGTTATTATTCGAAGGAACTACAACTGCCGCTGATGCATTAACCTCTTTATCATCAACAATCCAGATAAATAGACGATGATAGGTGAAAGGGTTGTACCAACGGACTTGCTTATATTTTACCAATGGTGCATTAGTTTGTACTTGATTATCCACAGTTGGAACAATTGTTGTAACGACTGGTAGTGCCTCTTTTTTCTCATCCTCAACTTTACCTGTGTATGTTACACCTGCGACATCAAAGGTCTTTGGGAAATCTTCATCACCTACTTGACTCAGTTTCTCTTGTGAAGGACTTTTTTTAACGACACTCTTATCCTGGTCATCTGATGCAAGTTTCCCGTTCCCATTTCCTGCGATGAGAGCTGTTCCAGATAGTAAAAGAAGTAGTGAAAATGTAGTCGTGGCAGTTGATGTATAGTATTTCATTTTAATCTCCCTATTTGTTGTAATCTCAATCACGTTAACATGAGTTGTCTAAATCTCCAAATTTTAACCAAATTTAAATATATGTTCCCCAAATGTTTGAGTTTGCATTGTTGGATAACATGAGATCTGTCAAAGCCCAGACAAGTGCATCCAATCTGTCAGGAGACTTTTGATTGTTTCCTGGTACGTAAGTGCACATTTGATTTTCCAGATTTTCAAAGGTTGTCGCATGCCAAATCTTTCCTCTCTCATAAAGAGCCGCGATGGGTTCGGCACGGATGTGTTTGCCACGTGTTGCACGAACACTTCGGTAGCTCACTTGTTCATCTTGTAAGCGAATGAGTTGTTCAACCAAGTCGCCTCCCATATTGACTTCAGCAATAATACGATCAGCTTTTAGTCGGTGATAGGCTTCAATTGCCCGTTGAATCCAAATATGGGCTGGTGCTTTCATGGATAGGTCTTCGAGGACAACTCCACTTCCGTCGTCCGTTAACCCGGCAACAATAATACCAGTCTCATCACTTTTATCACCACTGGTCACGGCTGGATCTATCCCAATAACAATCCTTTTTAGATTGGTTTCACGATAGGACTTTCGTGCTTTTTCAAGCAATTCAGGTGACCATAAACTCCCTTCATTTTTCTCTATGATGTCAGCAAAAATTTCCTGACGTCCGAGGGTGGTTCTCTCATAGTTTTGCTTGATAAAATGCAGAAAAGGTTTTGCCAGGTTCTTCGCATTGTCGAATGTGGAACCACGGGTGACCACCACATCTTTCTCATTCAGAAGATTCTTGATCAGAGGGATGGGTTTGGGTGTGGTTGTCACAATAACGCGCGGCATTTTTCCAAGCCTGAGACAAAACATTAATTGATCCCATACATACTGGGCATTTTTAAACTTTGCGAGCTCATCAACCCAGGCTCCATCAAATTGAGGCCCCCTGAGCTTCTCATAAGCTTCCGCACTAAAGCATGAGGCAATGGAGCCATTCGGCCATGTAAGCTGACCCTTTGAAGGTTCAAAAAGAGGTCGCTCCTTGGGGTGATGAATATTGAGAAGGCCAGACTCTCCCTCAACCATGACATGACGTGCCTCATCTTCTGTATCCGCTACAAGGGCAAGACGTTTACATAATCCTTGGGAAACCCATTCACGTAAGGTCTCAGCCCCTGTTCGAGTTTTTCCAAATCCGCGTCCGGCAAGAATCAACCACACTCTCCAATCGCCAAGGGGTTGTCGTTGATTCTCCCTTGCATGAGCCTTCCAGTTGTATTTTTGGGCAATACGCTCACGACTCTTCAGTTCCTGTTTTAAATATGTTAATAATTCCTTTTTTTCCATGGACACAGTATACCACACTTTTTTCCTGTTTTTTGAAATGGCCTTTTTTTTCTGAGAAAAGGAAGAAATATTAATTATTTCGATTGAGTTTCAGAAATTCTGAGGGATTGAGAATATAAATTCCTTGATAAGGGTTCATTTTCAGCAGGTGTTGGTCTCCACTAATAATGCAATCCGCTTTCCCCTCAATCGCTGTGATCATGTACATATCATCATCTGGATCCTCAATTACGATGGGAGGATAATGAAAGTGATGAGAAACAACATGGGCTTCGGTTATGAGTGCACTCAACCAGTTTTCCAGATAGTCCTGAGGATGGATTAGATATTTCTTTAACTTGGGGTACGTAAGAACTCGTCTAACTTTATCAGCAATGGCGTGTGACATGAGTAGGGTATATCGTTCATTATTGACGATTTCCTGCACAACTTTAGAAGAAACACCCTCGGAGGTAATAAGTGAACTTATGAGGACATTTGCATCAAGGACGATTCTCATTAATCAGATTTACTCTTTTCTTTTCTTGTTACGTGTTTTGCCTCGTTGATGAGGTCCATTGCCTCTTCCTCAGAAAGTTCATTTTTAGCATTTGCAATAGCTTGGAGGATAAGCTCTTTAGCTAGTTTAGTTAATGCATCATGCTTTTGTACAGGAATTAATACAGCGAGTGGTTTGTTTTTTCGTTCTATAAGAAATTCATCCCCTCGAAGGTTTACACAATCCAGTATCTCTCCCATTCGTTTGCGAACATCATCCGTTCCTATATGAATGAGGGGAGTTTGTTTAATGTTATTGATTTCTGATTTCATTCATTTGTCCTATAATAAATCATATAACTATAATAGTTGCTATAGTTATAATGTCAATATATAAGATAAATTTTAAAACGTAGAAGGATCATCCAAGGATGGGTTCAACTCAAGCTCTTCTTCGAGCTCTTCAATTTGCTCTTCAGTTTTTGTCGGATCAGGGACCCAAGCGACATTAAATAGAGCGTCCCCTCTGTAAACGGTAGGAAGGAGGGTTTGCCCTATGACAATTCCATCAAACTTGGCCACAACTTCTACAATCGTTGTTCCCAGCATATCAGAGATCTTTCCAATGACATCCCCTTTTGAAACCTTTTGTCCCAGCTCACATTTGGTACGGAAGAGTCCCGTACTTGGTGCACGAATCCACCGGCTGGTGGGTGAGATGCTTGAGGAGTCTTGAAGGGAGAGGCTTTTATCCTTAGGAATCATTCCTAAATGACTCATAACGCGAAGGATTCCTTGGACGCCACTCCTTATAGCATTTTCGTTAAAGCGCAAGGCTTCGCCTCCTTCAAACGTAATGGTGGGGATTTTAAGCCCATCACAGTTCTCACGAAGGGAGCCTTCACGGAGTTCAGCTTTCAAAACGACGGGAGCCCCAAACGCAATAGCCATTTGCATGGCTTTCTTTTCTCGAAAGTCACAACGGATTTGGGGGAGATTGGTTCTGTGATTTGATCCTGTATGTAAGTCAATGCCGTGGGTGCATTTCATCACAACTTCTTCTAGGAAAGTATTGGCAAGCTGAGCTGCCGTTGAGCCCTTGCTGGATCCTGGAAAACTCCTGTTGAGATCTCGCCTGTCTGGAAGGTAACGACTTTGATTAATAAGACCAAATAGATTAACAATGGGAATTGCCACAAGAGTTCCATGAATATCTTCAAGAAGAGGGGAGGCGAGGACACGCCTGATAATTTCGATTCCATTGAGTTCATCCCCATGAAGAGTGGAGCTGATAAAAAGGCGTTTTCCTGGTTTTGATCCCTGAATGACCTTTAGACGCAAATCAAAGGCGCTGTGTTCAGGGAGGGCAGGTAAGGGTATTTGAACATTCTGCCTTGTGCCTGGCTGAACGATAACGTCACCGATTTTAAAGGGTTTGTTTTCTTGTTCCTTCATATAAGTCAGTGTACATAGGATGGGTTAACAATATCTTATCAAATGTCCCCAATCTCAATCACCTCTTGATGGGATAGAAAGTAATGTAAAGCGTAATTTAATTCACCCGCTGATTCCGCATAAATGGTAAAAAGAGGTTGTCCTTTTGTGAGCTCTGTTCCTATTGGGGTATGAAAGTCAACGCCTGCACCTGGGTTATCGGGTGCTCCTGCGAGTTTTGCGATACGAGCTAGGTGACTGTTATGAATCGACTTTACGACTCCCTTTTGGTTTGAAGTGATCACATGTTTAAAGCGTCCGAGGATAGGCTCTTTCATGCCACCTTGGGCCTTGCAGATGGCTTCAAACTTCTTGTAAGCATCCCCAGAGTCGAGGATACGGTGTGCAATGATTTGACCGTCCCTTTCCCCTGAACACATATCTATAATTTTCCCTGCCAGAAATAAGGCTCTTTCTTTTAAGTCTTGAGGTGCGTTTTCTTCCCGTCTGAGGACAGAAAGAACGTCCCTGGCCTCAAGCGCCGGGCCTATTCCTCTTCCAACTGGTTGCATCCCATCGGTTTTTACAACTTTAACTTTCAGACCCAAGGTTTCACCAACCTGATGAAACACGGCTTTTAAAGCTGTGGCTTCTTCTGTGGTGCGGATTTTGGCGGTGGGTCCGATGGGAATATCGATAAGTACATGGGTTGAACCGGCAGCCGCTTTTTTGGATAAAACGGAGGCGACGAGTTGACTTTTACTGTCCAGATCAAGTGCCCTCTCAACTTGGACAAGCACGTCATCAGCAGGACTGAGGTCAACCGAACCACCCCAGACAATACATCCTCCTTCTTGACTAATTACCTTTTTCATTTCCTCAACGGATAAATTAACAGGGGCAATAACTTCCATCGTATCAGCCGTCCCTGAGGGTGAGGTAATAGCCCGAGAAGAAGTCTTAGGGATGGGGAGCCCGTAGGCTGCTATAATCGGCACAACAATCATCGTTGTACGGTTGCCTGGGAGTCCCCCCACACAGTGTTTGTCAACGATGGGATACTTTGTCCATTTAAGTTGTTGCCCTGTTTCAGCCATCGCTTCTGTTAAAGAGGAGGTTTCATCACTGCTTAAGTTGACGCAAGCTGTTAAAAAGGAAGCGAGTTGAATGTCCGAGTACCTACCCTCAACCATATCATGGAGGATTGCTCTAAACTTTTCATGGGTAAAAGGCTTTCCAAAGAGCTTAGCCCGGACATCATTAAAGGATTCTAAAGGTTCGGCAAGGGTCACAACGACCTTATCGCCTTCCTTCAGGTCTAGTTTCTCCCAAGCACTGTCGGACAAGCCAAGATCCCCTGGCGTTAAGATAGGTGAGTGGATCACGAAAAGTCTGGCACTGATTGATTTCGATTCAGTTTTAATTACAATTCTGGATTCAGACCGAAAGCCAGCTGATTTACAAAGTGAACATTTGCCGTGGGTTATAGCAACAAAGTGTCTTTGTGTATCTAGGTTTAATTTTATAGCATTCAGTGTGAGGGAGGAAATTGAAACGAGGGAAGATTTCTGGCTTTCTCCATTTCCATTCGTATTATTCATTAATCCAACCTTACGGTTTCAAGATAACGGGGAACATGACACTTCCACCCAAACTTATCCGTAATCTTTTGACTGAGGGCCTCAGCCTGTTCCCCTTCGCCATGGGTGAGGAACACCTTTTTAGGGGGGCGTGTAAAGTTCTCAAGCCATTTCAACGTTTCACTATAATCTGAATGAGCTGAGAGATTGTCTTGAAGGACAATTTCGGCCCGAACAGGATATTCCTCACCATGAATTTTAATATGCTCAGCACCCCTCACCATGGCTTCTCCTCGAGTTCCAGCCGCTTGATATCCTTCAAAGAGGACCGTATTACGAGGATCGGTCACGAAGGTTTTTAGGTGGTGGACCACGCGTCCTCCTGATGCCATACCACTCGCTGTGATAATGATTTTAGGGGTAAAGTCATGGTCTAAGGCTTTGGACTCATCAGGTGTGTTAATGACCCTAGCTTCTTTAAACATGAGCTTACATTCAGGTGCGGACACACGATGTTCGGAAGCAAAGTCACAGTATAGGTCGGTGGCATCGACAGCCATAGGGCTATCAAGATACACAGGAATATCGGGAATTTTATTTTCCTTCTTTAACTGAGAGACAAGGTAAAGAACGGTTTGAGCACGACCTACAGCGAAGGCTGGGATGATGATGATGCCCCCTCGATGGGCTGTACGATTGATGACCTCAGCTAGTTCTATTTTGGGATCAACGGGAGTATGGAGACGGTCCCCGTAAGTTGATTCAAGGACGAGATAATCAATTTCTGTCACAACTTCTGGTGGCTTCATGAAGATGTCATGGGGCCGTCCTAGATCCCCTGTAAATAAAAGAGAGTTCTTTCCATCTGTTACTTTAATCATGGAAGCGCCCAATATATGTCCTGCATGGAGGAATTTAACCTTAAGTTCCTTACTTATATGGATTTCCTTGTGAAAGTCACAAGGATGAAAAGACTGTAGGCTTTCTTCCGCATCCTTGCGGGTGTAAAGAGGTAAGGCAGGTGTGTGAACGGAAATTCTATGTCTGTTGGCAAAGTTTGCATCTTCTTCTTGCAGGTATCCACTGTCGGGGAGGAGTATCTTGCAAAGTTCCTTTGTACCATAACTACAATATACTTGGCCTTCAAATCCTTGTTTGACGAGCACCGGAATAAAGCCACTATGGTCGATATGAGCATGAGTTAAGAGAACACTTTTGATGTCTCGAGGTTTAAAGGGAAGGTGATCCCAGTTTCTCAGTCGGAGTTTCTTTAAACCCTGAAACAACCCACAATCTACAAGAATTTTCTCTGAATCCGTCGTTAACAGATATTTTGAACCCGTTACAGTCTCGGTTGCACCAATAAATTGAATATCCAATACATTCTCCCTGTAGTTTAGCAAGGCTAACCAGCAACCCACGGGCGTCATCCCCGCATTCGCGAGGATGACGCCAATTGGTTTTTAGTGGCGCCTACTCGTCGAGCTTATCACAAACAAAACATCTTGCCTATTGCCTCCATACCATGAGATTATTCGAAGTGAGTATTAATATTGGAGTTTGTAATGAAGATTATTGTTTTTATATCAATGACTTGTGTTTCCTTATTTGTTTCATCTTCTCTTCAATCGGTGAACATTAATGGTGAGGATCTTGATCCTATAAAAAAGCCGCTTATTCGGCTTGAAAATAAAACACCCAAAACCCACATGGCTTTAAAAGTGACCTCGGTGAAAGATACGGATCAGGTCAAGGCAGAATGGTTGCCATTTGTGGGGATCGATAAATTTGGTACAGATGAGGTCAAGGTTCCTGAAGCTCCAAAAGGAGTGATGATACCCGGTATTGAAGAGGACATCTTTCCTGGCAGTGAAGAGGAAGAGAAATTTACTTTATTTTCACTGGAGGAGGAAAATGAAGGTCAAAATGTAAAAAGGGGTCAAAAGGAGAAAAAAGGGTATTCCTGTTATCCCATTTGCAAAATGGATGCGAATTCCATCCTGGATGGGAAAGGCGAAGAGATTGAATTTGAGCCTGAATCTCTTTGTTTTCAATCCCAATGTATAAGTAATGTACGCCGTAAACAGCCGATCACATTTAAATTTAAGGCCCCTTTTTCTATGACGGAAATGAGAGTTTTTCCTCATAATGCAGATATGTACGTTGTCTTACATGGCTATATGGCCGTCATTGATGGTCTTCCAGACTTCAACATTCAAGTCTTTAATGCATCGAGTGTTGAGTTTGTGACAAAACTGACCAAAAGAAAAGATAGTCTTGATGAGGGAGATCTGACTCAAATAAATGTTGCTGAAGCGTTAAAGGGGATGTCATCTGAATCCCCTATCGATGAGCTACTGGGAACTTCCCTTGATCCAGTTCCAGGATCGAGTGGCTACAGAAATACATACGTGCCTCGAAATGGAGCAAAAGGGTTGAGCGATTTACTCAGAGAACGTTCCAGAAGTGCTCCCCAAGTGAAAGAAAAAGGGATTATGGATGATAAGAAGAAGTAAGGTTTGTTGCTTCGCGTAAGGACGATATCAAAAAAAAGGTCCAGCATTAGTACTGACAATACTGACAGATTGGCGAATGTGTCAGTGTTGTCAGTGTGAAACGGAGACCTAAAATTTCATCATTTATTTTATTATTTTTAAGGAAATCCAGGAAATGAAAGGAAAAAAGTGAAATCGCCATCCAAATGACAGTTTTTTGAATTTGACAGATTTTGGATATTTTATAGTATAATATATATATGGATAGGGGGGGGTATTATTTTTTATTATGGAATCTCTTCAGGGAAAAAAATCAAAAAAAAGGTCCACCATTTGTACTGACAACACTGACACATTCGCCAATCTGTCAGTATTGTCAGTGTGAAAGGGGGACCTTTTTTTTGAAATTCATTATGTGTCCAAAAGTAACTTTATTCACACAAACTTTAAATAACTTGCAGCTCTTTCTAACTTCGAAAGACCCTTATCCAAAGCAACCATAGTTTTACTCAGGTCAAGGGTATCGTCTTCAAGCCAAGTCCTGAGGGTGTAAAGATAAAGGGTTGCGAGTCCTTGGATACGCATGAGTCCTGTGAGTCCCCGGTTGTTAATCCCTGCTGCTTCAAGCATCCATGCCATGGATGAATATCCGTGTGCAATAATAGCAGGCGTATCTTCTGGGGTCATCAGCCAATCCCGCCAAAACTTTCCTATAACGGTTTTATAGGGTTCTGCTGCATCAAAGCGAGCCATGAGGATTTCAAAGAGAACGTCCTTACGACTCATCTCCTTGTTTATTTCGAGATTTTTAAGAACCTCTTGATCAATCCGCTTAAAAAGTTGAACGATGACATCGGAATGACAGGTAAATTGAGCATGGAATTTATCCAAAGGAATACCGGACTCTTCTGAAGCTTTTGCAAACGTAAAAGATTTCCATCCCTCTTTTTCAATGAGAGTGATACATGCTTTGAGGACTTTATCCTTCATTTCCCTAACTCCCGAGCCCTGTTAAATGCCGCTTTCACAGCCTCTTCCATTGTTTGTATTATTCCTTGATTTGTCAATATTTCAAGAGCGGCAGCTGTGGTGCCTTTGGGGCTTGTGACTTGAGCCCTGAGAGCTTCAGGGGGAGTCTTGGACTCAAGGGCATATAGGGACGCACCACAAAAGGTATGAAGGGCAAGAGACGTGGATGTTTCTTTGTCAAACCCCAAAGAAAGGGCTGCTTTCGTTAATGCTTCTATCATATAAAAAACGTAAGCAGGTCCTGATCCGGTGACGGCTGTAATCTTATCAATATCTTCGTCAGAGGAAAGCCAAGTACAGTAACCCAAACCATTAAAACATAACTCAGCCAACTTCTTTTGATCGTCGTTGACCTTTTGATTTGCCAGCAGTCCTATAACACCCTGATGAATCCGGATAGGGGTATTGGGCATGGCTCGGATAAGGCCTTGATAAGGAAAATAGTTTTCATAAAAAGAAAGAGTTTTTCCTGAGGCAACGGTGAGGATAAGGGAGTCATAATGAGTGTAGGAGGGGAGAGCATCCTCCATCTGATAAGGCTTGAGTGCAAAAAGGATGCAGTCGGGAGATTCAGTCATATCCTCAGGCTTTGAAAACCAGGCTACGCGGGTGTCATGTAAGAATGGGTCAACATGTTCCTTGTGGGGGGTAATGACAGAGAAAGAGGAAAAACGATCTGTGCCTCGTTGGGTTAGCCAGCCTTCAAGAAGGGCAGAACCTATAGCGCCGCATCCAACAAGGGCAAGGGTGAGCGCCATTAAGCTTCCCCGTGTGTATCCAACATAGCCGCCATCATAGCTTCCTCAGGTGTCTTTCCACCCCAAAGGACAAACTGTAAGGCTGGATAGAGACGGTCACATTCCGTAATGGCAGCTGTGACAATGTCTTCAATCTGTTCAAGAGTAGCACTTGTGCTCCCTTTAAGAACAAGGTTATACCGAAAGGCAGGGATTTGGTAATCAGGCGTGATCTCAAAATGTCCTAGCCAAAGGCGTGGATTAAAGGCTGCCAGTAAGATAGTGACGGGGCTTAATTTTTCGCTGGGTATTTTAACATCAATGAGACTGCTAAGCATGAGCGAGCCTAAGTCTTGTCTCCACATAGCAAATAGGCGATAATTACACCACCGACCTTCGATCTCCGCGGAAATTTCATGTTCAGAGTCTCGTTCATAATTCCAATCATAGTCATGAAAAACTTCTTCTAAAAGACAAAGTGGAGATAGGGGTGACTTTGTCTCAAGTGTTAAGGATTGCATAATTATTCTTTCTGCAGTTTAAATTTCCACACCATAACGCCCTTGAGCAGAAATTGCACTGGTTTTATGGATCATGCGGAGATCGCGCAGTATTATGCAATAAAATGAAAAAAATATTGCACAATAAACCTATGAATCTTTCATTTGACTTAACGAGTGATCTTATTGAATCCCTGCAAAATCTTGGGAATACTTACTCAAATGCGTATACACTGCTAAAAAATCTAAGTACTGATGAATTAGAGGCCCTTCATAAATATGCTCGCGTAAGTATGGTCGGTGCTTCAACACGTTTAGAAAATGCACAGCTCACGGATTCTGAAATAAATTGGTTAGATACGCTTCTTTCTGAGGATGGAAAGGTTACGGCTTTTGATCAAAAGCGAGAGCTCATTGAAAATAAGTTTTCTAAGGACAGAGAGAGAATTATAGAAGAAGTGGCAGGGTGTCGAGCTATGCTCCTCTTAATTTATGAGTCACCGCAAGATTTTTTACCTTTAAAGGAAAGTGATCTTAGAGGTCTTCATTTTGAACTTATGGCTCCTTATAGAGAAGCTATACGATATGCTGGAAAATATAAAACACAGACGAATTCAGTCATTGAAAGAAATAATCAAACAGGTGAGACGAGAGTTGTCTTTCAAACAGCAGATGCAGGGCCAATAACGAGTACTGCAATGCATGATTTGGTAGAATGGTATAATAATGTATATCCCTCGTCTCCATGGCCTGTAGCGGTTGCGTGTGAATTGGTCTGCAGGTTCCTCGCTATACATCCGTTTCAAGATGGAAATGGAAGGCTCGGTAGAGGACTTTTTTTAATGAGTCTATTACAATCAAGATCCGAAACCATCTCTTATGTAAGTCGCTTTATAGCTATAGATAGATATATAGAAAAGCATAAAGAAGAGTATTACCTTGTATTGAACCGTTGTTCTGAAGGAAAGTTTAAGATGGATTCTCATAAGTATAAAATTCATTATTTTCTAAAATTTATGGTTAAAGTCTTGGGAGAAGCCCTTGAAGGGATAAATATTTCACGAACAAAGTTTTTGGCTGAAAGGAAGTTGTCAGAGGCGGCTTTAAAGGTATTGCTGTGTTTTCGAGAGTTTCCTGAAGTTCGTTTGAATACCTCAAAAATTTCAGAAGAAGCGGGTTTACCAAGAAGGACAGTTGTTTATGCCCTAAATACACTGAGGGACGCCGGTTTGATTCAGCGGTATGGGCAAGGAGCTGGGACGAGATATCAATTGACCTTTTAATTATTGAATCTGTCAGTGTTGTCAGTGTGAAAGGGGGACCTTTTTTTTGTAACTTCACCTTTGAGGCGCAGTAGGTGAAGACTTGGGCAAAGTCAATTCTCAATAATGAAGGGGGAAATTTTCCGCTTGCATATCACATGCAACCTCGTTAAACGTTAAGGGCGGTGTAAATACCACATAGTATAACATTTAACATCGCGAGTCTGTACATGAAATCTCATACTGCTGAATCTATTTTAGCTCTCATAAAAGAGCATAATGTGTCTTTTGTTGATTTTCGTTTCACCGATCCTCGAGGGGCATGGCATCATATGACCCTTCACGTGGATGCGGTTGACAAGGATATCCTTAATCAAGGAGTTATGTTTGACGGCTCCTCAATTGCAGGTTGGAAGCATATTGAAGACTCGGATATGGAAATGAGGCCTGATCTTTCAACGGCTGTTCTTGACCCCTTTACAGCTCACCCCACACTCATTTTGAGTTGTGATATCCTTGAGCCATTAACGGAGAACTCCTATAGCCGTGATCCTCGAGGGGTGGCAAAGCGTGCTGAAGCCCATCTAAAGGATTCAGGTTTTGCCGATACGGCTTACTTTGGACCGGAAGCAGAGTTTTTTGTCTTTGATGATGTAAGATATGATGTTTCCATGCAGCATGGATTCTACTTCCTGGATTCCGATGAGGGGGAGTACAACACGGGCCGTAAGGACCCTCAAGGCAACCTCGCTCACCGTCCTGGCGTTAAGGGGGGATATATACCCGTTGCACCTGTCGATCAGCTTCATGACATGCGGGCTGAGATGCTCTCAACCCTCAAGGAAATGGGAGTTGAGGTTGAGAAACACCACCATGAAGTAGCCCCTAGCCAGCATGAACTTGGCTTTAAGTTTGATACACTTACAAAGACGGCAGATGCCCTTCAGATCTATAAATATGTCATTAAGAATGTGGCACGTATGTATGGGAAGACAGCAACCTTTATGCCCAAGCCGATTCATAAGGATAATGGGTCAGGTATGCACGTGCATCAGTCCTTGTGGAATAAAGGGAAGGCTCTCTTTGCAGGAAATGCCTATGCTCACTTATCTCAAGAAGCCCTCTATTATATTGGCGGAATTATCAAGCATGCCCATGCATTGAATGCCTTCACTAATCCAACAACCAACAGTTATAAACGGTTGACGCCCGGTTATGAGGCTCCCGTGTTGCTCGCTTATTCTGCACGTAACCGTTCCGCATGTATCCGTATTCCCCATACACCAACTATGAATTCAAAGCGTATTGAAACCCGTTTCCCCGATCCAGCAGCAAATCCCTACCTTGCGTTTTCAGCCATGCTGATGGCCGGTCTTGATGGTATCCGAAATAAAATCCATCCCGGTGAGCCTCACGAAGGAAACTTATATGACCCTGAAATATCAAGAGGGGTTCCTGAGGTGGCTGGATCCTTGAAAAGGGCCTTGAAAGCTTTGGATCGTGATCGAGAGTTCCTCAAAGTGGGAGGGGTTTTTACAGATGATCTTATTGATGGGTTTATTGAACTGAAGAGTGAAGAAGTGGAATCTTTGAACCTTACGCCCCATCCTATTGAATTTAAGATGTATTATGGTGTATAGTTTGAGTTATTCATTTTATTAGAGCAGGGACTAACAATGAAACTCAGAATGATATGCCTCTTGGCGCTTCTCCATTCGCCCGCGTATGGGGATCAAATATTGGAGAAGGATGATCTGAAGGGGACAGCTTTTAAGCATGACCCTTTTTACGAAAACTCAAATGCTTCACTGTCGAGTGATGTTGTTGAAGATGCACCAATCGTCAAGATAAGTGCAGATACAACTTCATCACAAGGAAGAGGGATTCTGCGCTTAAGTCCTGAAGTTGAACTTCCTAAAGAACCCTCTCTTTCTTGGTGGGAAGAATGCTGTGCGTGGGTCGTAGGGTTCTTTAAGTAGGCTATATTGGAGTTGGCTTGCCTTTAGAGTCTATAGCAACGTAAGTAAAGACGCCTTCAGTCACTTTATGACCAATGCCTTGTCTGGGTCTTTGCACCCAGGCTTCAACCATCACTTGCATGGAGGTTGTTCCTGTCTTTATTTTTCGCGAATAGCAAGAGACCTCATCACCAACGAACACAGGGCGTAAGAAAGTCAATTTATCGATAGCAACCGTGACGACCTTTTCTTTCGTATCACGCAGCACAATAGTTGATCCTGCCATATCCATGAGGGACACAAGCCATCCTCCAAACATATCCCCATGTGGGTTCGCATCCTTTGGCATGGCGTAAATGCGAAGGGTGAGATCGTTAATGTTGGGTTGCACTTGTTTCATTCTATACCTCAACGGTTGACTTGTTAACTACGATAACATGTTAATAGATAAAATACAAAAAGCCTCCTCCACTAACTAGGAGGAGACTTCAATTAAAAAATGCTAAAATATAAAATCAAACTATTTTTTTTCCATCATTTTCATATATGCATCAGCAACCTCTTTTTCTGCTTTTTCTAAGGGTTCTTTTGCATTTGCTAATCTTCTCACACAAAGTTTGGACTTTGGAGGGAGTTGATCAAATTTGCTAGCTGCCAACTGTGGAACAGGGCTGCTTGCTTTGATATCAGTTAATGTCTTTTTTAATTCTTCTAGGTTAACTCCTTGGCATTGTGGAATCCCAGCATTGGCGTTTGAACAATAAATGATAAAAGGTAGTGTCAAAATTAAAGCTTTCATAGTTTTCCTCCTGGCTATTAAGGCATAATGCCTTTCACAAGAATAATCTTGAGGCATTAATAAAAGGTTAAAATGACTATCAATTGCTCTTTACGGCTCTCATAACTTTAACTATGGTAAGGGCAGAAAAAACGGAGCAAGCCTATGTCTGACTTTTTTAGAGAACTTGAAGAAGAAATTCACGAAGAGCGAATTGTTCATCTATGGCGAAAGTATGGAAACCTTATCATCACTCTGGCTGTTTGTATTGTCGTTGCAACGGCGGGATATTCGATTTGGAAGTATATGGCTCATCAAAACAAGTTAAAGAAACATATCTCTTTCTCACAGGCTGTGAACCTTTATGACCAAGGGAAACAACAGGAAGCTCTTGCAGCCTTTCAAGCCATTGTGAAAGACGGTGGCGGGTATGGTAAACTTGCACAACTTTATGAAGCAAGCCTTACCCAACAACCTGAAGCACTTTATACTCAAATTGCAACGGAAAATGCGAGTGATCCTGGTTTAGGGAATTTACCAAAAATACTAAAAGCGTCCCGCGATCTAACTTCTGCTGCGGAGATGACAGCTATACAGCCTTTATCAGCACCTCGGAATGCCTGGGCTCCTCTTGCCCTTGAACTTTTAGCGTTTTCTGATTTGAGAAAAGGGGAGGAAATTAAGGCTGCAGAACAATTTATTCGCATATTAAAAGAGTCATCAAATACGATCGGTGAAAGGGTAAGGGCTGAAATGATGCTTTCCCAAATGAATGTTCCTGCGTATTTGTTCGAGGATGAAAAGAAGGAAAGTCAGTAATGAAAAAGTTATATTGGTTAGGTTTAGTACCGCTTGCGCTTGTTGCCTGTGACGCTAAAAAAGAGCCCCTTAAGGGAACGAGAGTTGCAGTAATTGATTATGATGCATCTGTAAAAATTGACCCAGAGATGAAGGGTGTCGAAATTATTCTTCCTCTCTCTGAGTCGGGAAGGGATTGGCCTCAAACCGGTTCATGTTCCGAACATGGAGTAACCCATTGTTCTTTAAGTGATGTTTGCAGTCCCCTTTGGTCCGTATCCATTGGTTCAGGAGTAGGAGACGGGCGTTTCTTATCCTCTCCAATTCTTGCTGAGGGATTCATTTATACTCTTGATACCTATGGTCAAGTCTCAGCCGTAAAGTCAGGGACGGGAGAGATGGTTTGGAGAACGGACATTACTCCAGAGAATAATGATAGGGCGATTATTGGGGGCGGTGTTGCTTTTGATAAAGGCAAGATATTTGTGACCTCACCTCATGCTGAAGTTCTGGCAATGGACGCAAAATCAGGCCAAATCCTTTGGCGTGTGACGACGGAAAGTCCTGTGAGGGCAGCCCCAACGGTTGCGGATGGGCGCCTCTATATCCTGACAATCAGTAATCAACTGGACGTTTTGGATGCGGAAACGGGGAAGAGGTTATGGAATCATGCGGGCATTACGGAGTTTGCGGGTCTTTTAGGAACGGCTAGCCCTGCGGTGTCAAATGGTGTTGTTATTGTAACCTATTCCTCAGGTGAAATCTTTGCCTTAAAAGCTGAGAATGGTCATCAATTATGGACTGAAACATTATCTTCTACCCGGAGGCCTGACTCGCTCTCCTCCCTTTCTCACATCAGGGCTTTGCCAGTTGTTGTAAAGAATAATGTGATTATTATTGGTCATAACCAAAAAATGGCTTCCTATGATCTCATTAAAGGGGAACGGATTTGGGAGCGACACATTGGAGGGACAAGAACGCCAGCTGTCATAGGTGATTACATCTTTATGATTAATTCATACAGTGAACTTTTGTGCCTCACACGCGAACATGGTCAAGTCATATGGGTTAAAAAGCTGGATACCAATAGTGAGACACCTACGAAGATTATGTGGAATGGCCCTATCGTTGCTGGAGGAAAACTCTACCTCGTTAGCACGTGGGGAAAACTGCTCGCCTTGGATCCCAAAACAGGTAACGTGATGTCAGAGCGTTTACTTGAAACACCTGTATCCTTGTCACCCATAGTCGCTCAAGAAACGTTATTTATCTTGACCGACAATGGTGACTTAATGGCGTATAGGTAAATGCTTATTTAGACTTATATTCACGGCTCAGTTGGAACATTCCTTTAGGAGAATTATCATTTCTTAGCGAGGAGCCCATTAAGAAAATCATTTGTTTTTGCAAGTTCCCTCTGAATATTGGCATCAACTTCTTCAGGTGTGCGGTCTTTAGTAATAGCTCTATTGACTTTATACATGAATCTCGCTAAAGGATCATAAGCGGGTTGTGCCTGCACTGGAGTCTGTGCAGGAGCAACAGCTTGCCTTGGTTCTTCTTGGGGCTGTGGTTGAGGTTGCTGAGGTTGCTGTCTCTGTACAGCACGACGTCCTTCTTCCTGTTGAGCAGGTTGATTGCCATTGCCACCACGGGCATAAACAGCAGGAGTTATCATAAGGCTAGTGAGGATAACAGTAAGTAACAACTTCTTTGACTTCATCATTTTAATCTCCATTAATACAATATCATTTACAAATATAATATAGATATCAGCAATTAGCAAATATTATTTCTGCGTTAAAAAACACCATGTATAATTATCATTATCCGCAAGGCGACACATACGAGCGCCCCAAAACATATCTTCGGGTTCCGAAACTGATGTTGCGCCTTGTCCCACAGCAGATGTATAGAACTGATCCACATTCTCACATTCAATGCATAAAGTGATGGGAGAGGCTGTTGAACTTGTTTTCGGAGATTGTAAATTGCCACCATACGCCCCTTCTTTACCACACATGATGAGCTGACCTTTATAGAGCATTTCTGCGTGTACGGGAGTTCCGCTCTCATCGTTGTTGATTTCCAGGATCTCAAAGTTAAAGGCCTTATTATAAAACTGGGTGGCTTTGGTTACATCCTGAACAGTGATGTAAGGGGAGAGAATGGCATTTGCGGCAGCTTTGTTTGACATGGTGTGGCTCCTTTTTTTAATTATTCTGATGTTACTCTAGTATATAAAAATCCTAAACAAAAGGTTCCTCATAGTAAGCACTTGCAGGACTATGTTGAAATGCTTACATTACACAAAGATTTAGGAAACAGTAATCATGATTTTATCCGAAACATTTTGCCGAAAACATGGACTGAAGGTAGCTATTGTCGGCCGACCTAATGTTGGCAAATCAACGCTCTTTAATCGTCTTGCGGGCAAGCGGATGGCGATTGTTCACGATATGCCAGGCGTGACGCGTGACCGAAGGGATGCTTATGGTCAACTAGGGGATATTCCTTTAAAACTCATTGATACGGCTGGTCTGGAGGATAAAAATAAAGATCCTTTGATGGAAGGGATGAGGACGCAAGTTATCGAAGCTATCAAGAATTCCGATGTTGTCCTTTTTGTTATTGATGGAAGAGAAGGAATCACACCTCTAGATGACTCATTTGCACGGATTGTACGAAAGGCTCAAAAGCCAGTTTTATTGCTTGCCAATAAATGTGAGGGAAAAGCAGGTGTTAATGCCGTTGCAGAAGCCTGGGGACTTGGCTTTGGGGAACCTATTCCCACCTCTGCGGAACATGGGATGGGGTTAGATACAGTTTATGAACAGCTTGCGCCTTTTTACAAAGGACCTCAGTTTTCTGAAGAAGAGGCAGAAGATGAATCGGCTCCACTCCAACTGGCAATTGTAGGACGCCCTAATGTAGGTAAATCAACTTTGATGAATCAGTTGTTGGGTTTTGACCGTGTATTAACAGGACCAGAAGCGGGTGTAACTCGTGATTCTATAGGTATGGAATGGACCTATAATGATCGGCATATTCGCCTCATCGATACGGCTGGAATGCGCAAGCGATCAAAAGTTACGGAAAAGCTGGAATGGTTGTCTACGTCTGATAGCTTAACGTCAATTCAATATGCTCAGGTTGTTGTTCTTGTTTGCGATGCGACAGGGCCCCTTGAAAAGCAAGATCTTTATATTGCCTCAAAGGTTATTGAGGAGGGAAGATGTTTGGTCCTTGCTTTGAATAAATGGGATTTAGTATCAAATAAACAGGAATTATTAGGTGATCTAAAACACCGTCTTCAACATGCTCTCCCACAAGTTCATGGTATTCCACTGATTCCTTTGTCTGCCCTGACGGGGAAAAATAAGGAAAAACTCATGGACGCTGTTCTGTCCCTCTATGATGTCTGGAATGAGCGGATTTCAACGTCTCGATTGAACCGGTGGCTTGAAGGCTTAGTGGCCCATCATCCTCCACCTTTGGTTTCCGGACGTCGGATAAAGGTAAAATATCTAACTCAAATTAAAACTAGGCCACCGACGTTTGTTCTTTTTACAAGCAAAGCTGAGGAACTTCCTGACTCCTATGCGCGTTATGTTGTTAATGGTTTGCGGGAAACTTTTGGACTTGAGGGCGTACCCATACGCCTTTCTGTTAAATCTGGTAAAAATCCATACACGGATAAGTGATATTCTGATAGACTGTCCTAAAATTGCAGGAGCAGGGCTATGAACTATCATCATCAAACACGAAAGACACTCACCGTTGATGGGAAAGACTATATCTACTACTCTTTAGAAGACGCTTCCAAACATTTAGGGGATATCAGCCGTCTCCCTTACTGTTTAAAAGTTCTACTCGAAAATTTGCTTCGTCTTCAAGATGATGTGGCCGTAAAAGCTAAGGATATTGAAGCCATGGCAACTTGGGTAAAATCCAAAACATCCGCTCATGAAGTGGCTTTTACCCCAGCTCGTGTACTCATGCAGGATTTTACTGGTGTTCCTGCGGTTGTGGATCTTGCAGCAATGAGAGATGCTATCGCTCGTATGGGTGGAAACCCAAATATTATTAATCCATTGGCACCTGTTGATTTGATTATCGATCACTCGGTAATTGTTGACCGTTATGCAACAGACGATTCCTATGTATTTAACGTGGGTAAGGAAGTGGAGCGTAACTACGAACGGTATGCTTTTTTGAAATGGGGTCAAAAGGCCTTTAATAACTTTAGAGTTGTTCCCCCCGGCACAGGTATCTGTCACCAAGTCAATCTTGAGTACTTGGGTCAAGTCGTGTGGATGTCAGAAAGGGAAGGACGCCTTGAGGCTTATCCGGATACACTCGTTGGCACAGATAGTCATACAACCATGATAAATGGTCTTGGAATTCTAGGTTGGGGAGTTGGAGGAATTGAAGCAGAGGCAGCGATGCTAGGTCAGCCGTTCTCTATGGTTATTCCGGACGTTGTAGGCTTCCGTATTGATGGAAAGCTTAAGGAAGGAGCAACAGCTACGGACCTTGTTTTGACTGTCACCCAAATGCTCAGATCCCATGGTGTGGTTAATAAGTTCGTCGAGTTTTATGGTCCTGGTCTGAAATACCTGACCATTGCAGATCGAGCAACCATTGGGAACATGTCCCCTGAATACGGGGCGACTTGTGGAATATTTCCAATCGATGAGGAAACCCTATCCTATTTAAGATTCACAAATCGCGATCCTCATCGTGTCAATCTGGTTGAGGCATATGCAAAGGCTCAAGGCCTATGGCACGGGGCTGATCCTGTTTTTACAGAGACGATCGAGCTTAACTTGGATGATGTAGAACCTTGTCTTGCGGGTCCAAAAAGACCACAGGATAAGATCCTTCTTAAGAATGCTGTATCTTCCGCAACGTCAACACTTGCAAGTGAAGGTAAGAAGAGTAAGCAAACCTCACAAATCCCTGTTGAAGGTGAACCTTATACCTTGAGCGATGGGGATGTTGTCATCGCCGCCATCACAAGCTGCACAAACACGTCTAATCCAATGGTGATGTTGGGAGCTGGACTTCTTGCTCGGAACGCTTTCATAAAGGGTATAAAGCCAAAACCATGGGTGAAAACCTCTCTGGCTCCTGGTAGTCAGGTGGTGAGTGACTATTATGAGAAGGCAGGTCTTCAGAAGGATTTAGATGCTTTGGGTTTTAACCTTGTGGGGTATGGATGCACGACCTGTATTGGAAACTCAGGTCCACTGAATGATCCTATTGCAAAGGCTATTGATGCGAACGACCTATCCATGGCAGCGGTTCTCTCAGGTAACAGGAACTTTGAGGGACGCATTCATCCTCAAGTAAAGATGGATTACCTAATGTCGCCTCCCCTTGTTGTGGCTTACGCCCTAGCAGGCTCAATGCTGGTTGATTTAAACAAGGATCCGCTTGGGAACGACCCTGACGGGAACCCTGTTTATCTCAGGGATATCTGGCCAAGTAATGCTGAAATACAAGAATTTATGAGGAGTTGTCTCACCCCTGAGATGTTCACAAAACGCTATTCCAATGTTTTTGAGGGAACAGATGATTGGAAGAAAATGAAGATTGAAGGAGATCTGACCTATGCGTGGCCAACAAGTACCTATGTCAAGCATCCTCCTTTCTTTGAAAATATGCCAAAGCAACCAGAAGCTTTAGGAAATATTATGGGTGCACGTCCCCTTGCGATCTTAGGGGACAGTATTACAACGGATCATATCTCACCTGCAGGAAGTATAAAGAAGGATAGTCCTGCTGGACTCTATCTCTTGGGTCATGATATTCCTGTCGCAGATTTCAACTCCTATGGTTCAAGGCGTGGAAATCATGAAGTGATGATGCGTGGAACTTTTGCTAATATTCGCCTTCAAAATGAAATGACGCCGAACATCACGGGGGGCATGACAAAACATATGCCGGATGGAGAGATTCTCTCCATTTATGATGCAGCCATGAGGTATCAATCTGAAGGAACACCTCTAGTCATCATAGCGGGTAAAGAATATGGAACAGGCTCCTCACGCGACTGGGCCGCCAAAGGCCCTCGTCTCCTTGGTGTAAAAGCTGTTATTGCTGAGAGCTTTGAACGTATCCACAGAAGTAACCTTGTCGGTATGGGAGTGCTTCCTCTGGTGTTTACCGAAGGAATGTCAAGGAAGTCCTTGAATTTAGACGGAACAGAAATCATTGATATTGAAGTACTTACGAGTGAAATTCATCCCAAAATGACACTAACGGCTACCATTCACCGTAGTGACGGAAGAAAAGAGAAGATCAAACTCCTATGTCGCATTGATACAGAAAACGAAGTTGAATACTTTAAGCATGGAGGTATTCTTCAATTTGTTATACGGAAGCTGATGAAATAAAGATGTTATCTATGGTCATTAACACAGGGCGTCATCCTCCCAAGTCCATCAAGAGCGACGTAGGAGCGAAGATGGACGAATGCGGGGATCCAGGACAAAACCAATTGCGTAGCAATGAGAATTTTTTTTCATCCCTTTGGGATGAGATATTGGCCATGGATCCCTGCTTTCGCAAGGATGACGCCCTTGAGTGGGATGGAGGTTAGCAATAAGATGATTTACTCCTTCCCAGACAATCTGCCCCATTTCCCCAAAGGAAAGAAAGTCGTCCTGGTTGGTGGTGTCTTTGATCTGATCCATATTGGCCATTTGGATTTTCTCAAAGCTGCCAAAGGGCAGGGGGATGTTTTGGTTGTGGCTCTTGAATCAAAAGATATCGTTCTTCAATCAAAGAATCGCAATCCTGTTCATTCTCAGCTGCAACGAGCAGAAATACTATCCTATTTAAATTGTGTTGACGGTATTATTCTCCTTCCTCCAATGAAGGGATATGAGGATTATCTCAAGCTTGTGAGAGAACTCAAACCCCATGTTATCGCCGTCACAAAAGGCGAGCCATATATTCAAGAGAAAGAACAGCAGGCTGCACTTGTGGGAGCGCGCGTTATGATTGTCAATAATCGTATACGTGGGTTTTCTACAACTGATATTCTCGATCATTATTGTAAGTAATTATTAACAAATAAATAATATACTTGTAATGTAAGTATATAGGTGTTGTTATGAAAAAGTATGATGGTTATGCTCTTATTACAGGAGGAAGTAGTGGTATAGGTCTTGAATTTGCTAAAGCGTTAGCTTCAAGAGGATACAATCTTGTATTGGTTGCAAGGGATGAAAATAAACTTAAGAAAGTCACTGATGATCTAAAGAAAACCTCTTCGATGGATGTCATTCCTATAGCTCAAGATTTATCTAAACTTGATGCAACAGATAAAATTTATGATCAATTAGAGAAAAAGAAAGTACATGTTGGTTTGCTGATTAATAATGCAGGGATGGCAGCCGTTTCTCCATTTCACAAAGTAGATAGAAAATATGAAGAAGATATGATCGAGACAAGCTGTTTTGCACTTACAGAATTAACTTATAAATTTCTTCCCAACATGTTGCAGAAGAAATCTGGAGGAGTCATTTTTATTTCAAGTATGGCTGCTTTCGCACCTGCAACGCCTTTTAATGCTGTTTATGGAGCAACAAGAGCTTATATCCTAAAACTGGGAGTTTCTTTACATGCAGAGTATAAAGAAGAGGGTGTTGATATACTAACCGTATGTCCGGGGATTGTGGATACTCCATTTCATGATAAGAAAGAAACAGGACGGCCTGCAGCACGTGCCCTGAGTGTCACGGATGTTGTTGAAAAATCACTCAATTCATTAGGAAATAAGATTATCTTAAGAATTCCAAGCGATCCTTTGCAGCGAATACTATTGAGTATTGCTCCATTTTTTCCAATAAAGCTTGGTGAAATTTTATCTCTGAAATACGTTAATGACATTTTTAAACTAACTTTAAAATAACCCCTAACCTTTTAAGGGGTCTTTTTTTATGTCTTCAGGTTGCAAGTGTTCTTGTCGAAAAACATCATCAAGTCGCAAGATTCGTTCATAGAGAAGTCGACTTTCTTTGAGTAGCTCGCGAAGACGAGGGGGGATTGCTATATCTTCCTCTGAATCACTTTCGATGCATGTTTGACCCCGGAGGACTTGATAGCCTTCCGTTAGAATTTCCTCACGGGTAACGTCTCCAGAAAGGATAGCTTTTTGAAGTGTTAGCCAGGTAATAATTTGAGTAAGGCGTATGGTGACCCGCATTGCCTCGCAGCTGATACGAAAAGTTTCATGGGGGCCTAGATCTTCTACATCGATAGGGGCTTGCCATTTTATATACTCATGTGTTAAATGAAGTAAATCTTGAGCAGAAGACAAAGTTTGATTTAAAAATGTTAGAGGTTTATTCATTCAATATCTCAAAATACAATACTATATTTATAGAGTACTATATTTATAGTTAATAAAATATTTATTTGTGTTTGCGAGTCAAGGCTATTAGGATGACGCCAAAGTAACAGGGAAAAAACATGATCATTTGGAAAAGAAAAACTGACGTTGAAACCTTAAGAGCTCTCTACAAAGAAAATCATATGGGGACTCATTTAGGAATAGAAATCACTGAATTTGGTGACGATTTTCTCAAAGGAAAAATGCCAGTGAATGAGAAAACTCGTCAACCCTATGGTATTATGCATGGAGGTGCTTCCTGTGTTTTAGCAGAAACCCTCGGAAGTGTGGGAGCTCTCTTGTGTGTTGAGAAGGACCACTATACTGTTGGTCTTGATATTAATACCAATCATATAAGGTCTATCACAGAAGGTTTTGTTATTGGAACAGCGAAGCCTTTTCATCTCGGCTCGTCAACACATGTGTGGGGAATCAAAATTAAGGATGAGAACGATAAACTCGTTTCCGTATCAAGGTTGACGGTTGCCGTTTTGAAGAGGAAATAAATTTATTTCTCTGAGTAATGTGTAGTGCCATTTTTAAAATTTCGGATTTCATCTGGCTTTGTATAGTCTAAGTTGGTTTAGCAAACCTCAAAAAGGCCTGCGGCTCCTTGACCACCGCCTATACACATGGTTACGACGACATATTTAACACCACGACGTTTTCCTTCAATCAGAGCATGACCGACCAGACGGGATCCCGTCAGGCCATAAGGATGGCCGATGGCAATGGCTCCTCCATCAACGTTCAATAAATCATCAGGAAGACCAAGTTTATCTCGTATGTAGATAACCTGTACTGCGAAGGCCTCATTGAGTTCCCAGAGACCGATATCCTTGATTTTAAGACCTGTTCTCTCGAGAAGACGGGGGATGGCGTATACCGGTCCAATTCCCATCTCATCAGGTTCACAACCGGCTGCAGCAAATCCTCGAAAGATCCCCAGAGGCTCAAGACCTCGTTTTTCCGCAAGCTTGGAATCCATCAAGACACATGCTGATGCACCGTCTGAGAACTGACTTGCGTTGCCTGCAGCTACTAGTCCTCCTGGCAAAGCTGATTTAATTTTTGACACCCCTTCTAGGGTTGTATCAGGGCGGATACCTTCATCAGCATCAATGGTGACTTCTTTCGTGTGAATCTCGTTGGTCCGTGGATCTGGAATGCCCATGGTAACAGTCATGGGAACAATTTCGTCCATAAACCTTCCTGAAGCCTGAGCAGCTGCCGCACGGAGCTGACTTCTAACCCCATATTCATCCATAGCTTCTCGGGATATATTATAGCGTTTTGCAACGACTTCAGCTGTTTCAAGCATTGTCATATAAAGTTCTGGCTTATGCTGTAAAATCCAAGGATCAAGAGCCATATGCATATTCAGGTAAGGCTGAACACATGAGATAGATTCAAGTCCTCCTCCAATCATGATGGGAACCTTATCCACAATGATTCTTTGAGCCGCAAAGGCTATCGCTTGAAGACCAGAAGAACAAAAGCGATTGACGGTCACACCAGCCGTTGAGACGGGGAGCCCGGCTCGTATTGCAATGATCCTTGCAACATTGGCTCCTGTTGTGCCTTCAGGAAGGGCGCATCCCATAATAATGTCTTCGACTTCAGCGGGTTCAATTCCAGCGCGTTCAATAGCAGCATTTACAACATGGGCTCCCATTGTTGGGCCATATGTCATATTGAAGGCTCCTCGCCATGACTTAGCGAGTCCTGTACGAGCAGTGGATACGATTACAGCATCAGTCATTATAAGCTCCTAAATTAGTTAAAATTTTTGCCTTCCTGAGCTAACTTCATTAAGAGAGGAGAAACCTCCCAAAACTTGGGGTCAGCACCTGGTTGGTTTGCATATTGTTTCATTTTCCGAACAATGGTGTAGGGTGTTACCCAATTTGCATAGCACATCGGACCTCCCCGGAAAGGAGGAAACCCATAACCGTAAATATAAGCGATGTCGATATCCGAGGCTCTGAGCGCAATCCCTTCTTCAAGGATCTTGGCTCCTTCATTAATGAGGGGAAACAAACACCGTTCAATGATTTCTTGATCACTGATCTTACGCGGGGTGATACCGAGTTCCTTTCTGCCCTCTTCAATAACCTTACCAACAACTGGGTCAGGGATTGGGTCACGAACCCCGGGTTCATAACGGTACCAACCTGCACCTGTCTTTTGACCCAATCGCTTTAACTCCACAAGCTTATCTGCAATGATGTCATGCTTCATCTGTGGAAATTGTTCATAGAGTCGTTTGCGAATATAGTAACCGACATCAAGTCCTGATAGATCTTGCACTCTGAAGGGCCCCATCACCATACCCCATTTTTCAAGTGTTTTATCGATTTGCTGTGGAGATGCGCCTTCAGCGACAAGCTTACTTGTTTCTGCTATGTACTTAAGAAGCATACGGTTTCCAATGAATCCATCACAAACACCTGAAACAATTCCTACCTTTTTGATTTTCTTACTGACATTCATCACGGATGCAAGAACGTCCTTAGCCGTTTCTTTACCCCTTACAATCTCGAGAAGTTTCATGATATTTGCAGGAGCAAAGAAGTGCATTCCAACGACATCTCCAGGACGTTTGGTAAAGCTTGCAATTTTATTAAGATCCAGGGTCGATGTGTTGGAAGCTAGTATGGCTCCTGGTTTTGCAATAGTATCGAGCTTCTTAAAGACATCTTCTTTGATTTTCATATCCTCAAACACGGCTTCAATTATGAGATCTGCGTCCTTCAGGTCATCAAAGGATAGCGTAGGTTTAATGAGAGTCTTAATGTGTTCAAGTTCAGCCATCGTTACTTTGCCTTTTTGAAGGGACCCAATGTAAGTTTTTTGAATAATAGCTGTGCCTCTATCCAGGGCTTCTTGAGTTGAATCAACGAGAGTTACAGGATAACCAGCATTAGCGAAAGCCATAGTAATCCCACCTCCCATTGTTCCAGCGCCAATTACGGCTACCTTTTCTACCTTTCGCAAAGGGGTATCTTCAGGAATATCAGGAATTTTAGAGGCGGTTCGTTCTGCGAAAAACAAGTGAATAAGAGAAGTTGCTTCAGGACTAAAGAATAAAGAGATGAGAGCTTGTCTATCGAGCATAAGGGCTTCATCGATAGGTTTTGTAAGGCTATGCTTAAGGGACTCAAGAGCAATGAGAGGAGCAGGATAATTCTTCACTGTGTTCTTGATAATCGTTTCTGCGAGCCCAAGGAACGCTTCTGCTTCGGGATCTTTTATCTTAATATCACGTACTTTCTTGATTGGGCTTCCTTTTTTAATGATATCTGTCGCAAAAGCAACGGCACCCTTAATGAGGTCCCCTTCAATTATTGAATCGAAAAGTTCTGTATCTTTGAGTTGCTCAGCAGATACGGTATTGCCGGTCATAATGATATTAAAGGATTTCTCTATTCCAATAAGGCGCGGAAGTCGCTGAGTTCCACCGGCTCCAGGAAAAATGCCAATCTTTATCTCTGGAAGAGCAAGTGAAGCATCGGGTTTTGCGATACGGTAATGACATCCCATTGCGAACTCAAAGGCCCCTCCCATACATGTACCGCTAATGGCTGCAATTGTTGGTTTTGAGCATTCTTCAGCAATCGAGATAAGATCTCTGAGATCAGGGGGAATTCCAACCTTATTATTTGCAAATTCTGTTACGTCTGCCCCACTTGAAAACACTTTCTCAGAGCCTGTAATAACAATGGCTTTGATTTGGTTATCAGCGACAGCCTTGTCAATAAAGGTGGCAAGTTCACCACGTTGCTCGTAACCAAAGGTATTGAGCGGAGGATTATCCAAGGTAATGATAGCCACTTGATTCTGGGTTTCATATTTAACTTTAGTCATACGAGAACATTCCCTTTTATGTTGTTACAACATAATACCTCAAAAGAGTTAAATATAGGTTACGGATAACTTAAAATGATCTAGAGATTTGTATAGGCATCTATAAAATGCTGCCTTAGCTCCCCTTTAAGAGGGTTAAGCATTATCGGCTTTTGACAAGTGTAATCAGCATTCAATTCGGCGTTTAATTCTTTTGATGACGAAATGGCTACGATGGTGCTTCTTTTTTTATTCAACCATATGTCTGGCTTCTTCCCATCCCGCACTTGCGTGATGACATGAAAACCTGAAAGTTCTCCTTTTATTTCATAATCTAAAAAGGTAAGAAAGGGAGCCTTATCATAAAGAATTTGGAGGGCAGTTATAGCTTCTTCAGCTTCAAGAATCTCAAAGTTTGAGAGTTCCAGGCCTAGATCGTTAGTAATATATTTTTTTAACCAATGAACAATAACTCTTCTTATCAAAGGGTCATCATCTACTATTAAAATGGACAACTTTGACTTCTCAGGTGCCGACATCTTTCTATTAGGAGATGATCTTAAGGGTGGAGAGTCTGGTCTAGGTGGCTCACTTATACTTCTCACTTTTCCTTTTGAATGAGCTGGTTGAGAAGTTGGGCTACCCGTTTTCTCTGTTTTGGTGTGGGAGAAGTTAGGGCTTCTCTTTCCAGACAGTTGGCTTGAGTCTTTCGTTTCATTTTTAACATGGTCCGGGATGTCACCTTTGTGGTTTGATGATTCTACATCATGGGGAAAGGAGACTGAAATTAAACAAATTAAGCTTAACATACAAAAGGAAATGAGAGAATTCTTCATTCTGTTATCCCTCTAAAAATTACTCTGAGTTTAGTCTATGCGGTTATTGAGACTTGATGCAACTAAATTGTTCCATTCGGGGATTTCCGTTAAAGAGTCTGAGAAAATCTTTAGAACATCAATCAAGAGTTTTTCGGTTTTCTCAATAGCTTTCCATTTTCCTCAAAGGTATGTCTCCATTTCCTGATGAACTTTGGGATGTAATGCCAAACAAAGTGAGGGGAAGAGATTAGAAATGGTGAGGATGGAATATATATTCAGACGATGAATATGCATTAAGATGAATATAATTGTTGACGGTCAAGACAGTATCTTGTGGGGGAAGGTAACCCTAATTAATTTACACTAACCTCGATGGCACCTGGCGGAAGATCAATTTGTATATATGGTTTGGACTTCTGTAAACTTGTTAAAGAGTATGGGCAGCTCCTTGATTGTTTGAAGACACAACGAGAGGCATCAATCTTTTCTACAATTGTGTTGGGATTGTCCTTTATCATCATAAATAAGTTAGAAAGATCTTCCACATTCCAAAACTCACCAACGAGAGTTATTTTCTTCACAGTTTTGTTATCTTTTATAATTTTAGAAAATTTATCAATATCGTACCTATCCATATCTGTAAGAGTAATGGATTCAACTTGATTAAGAACCCATTGAGCTAAAACTGGGTAATAGAGTGCTGCTTTTACGCTCCCACCAGGGTCTTTCATAAGAGCTTCATGTTTCTTTTCAACCCATGTTCTTACACCGGTCGAAAGTGTATCGCGGGCGGGATATAATTCAGGCAATACAGAACATTGACTGTCGCTGAGGATAAAGGATTTTAGGTGCCTATCCTTCTTGAGGATCACAGCTAGAGACGCGATTCCTTCCTTATAATGATAGACTTCACTAAGGTCGAGATTTTCCACCTTACCTGTCTCGAGCAAAGCAAGCGCAAGATGAGTATGGCCTGTTTCTATTGCATCAATAAGATTTGCCTCTGTGTTCTCACATAACTCTCTAACTTTGTCTTCGACTAGCTTCTGCTTCTGAGACTCCAATTGTTCTTTGATGCGAAGGTGTTCATTCAGCATATCAAGTTGATTTTTTGCACACAAAACAATCTCTGTTAAAGGGTATTTTTGCTGATATTCAGCTAATACTGAGACGGCGTTTTGTTCAAGTTCACTCCCAGACAAATCAAGGGTTCTTAGATTTTGATTTTCAGCAAATACGGAACACATATCTTGTACACTGGCTTGTGTTAGTCGTATAGGATATCCCAGCCTCACGGACCGGAGTTCCGCCAACTCACGAAGAGACACGACAAGCTGCGGAAGTGGAGATTCCCCGTAATAACTTGAGCTTGAGAACTGAAGGTCGACATGGGTCAATTCATTGTTGGATCTAATAAGGCTGCATACAGGATCCACAAGTCCTGGACCAATACCCTCGAGTTTAAACTCGGTTTCGTTTGCGGTCAGGAAAGCGGTTAAGTTCTCAAAACCGTAATATAGTGTGCTCCACAAGTTTCCGCTTTTATGTGATCTCAGGTCACTCATGCCCCTCTCAACCCAAGCCTGTACCCCTTTCGGGTAAGATTCGCGATTTGGATAAAGAGCATTTAAAACTTGAAGTTTGTCAGAGACGATAAGCTCTTGAAGTCCTTGAGCGTTCTGTACCTCCTGCGCGAGTACTGAAAGCGTTTCTGCGCAAAACTTATCCCGCCCCCAAAACTCAAGCTTTTCAACTGATGGATGAACATTCAAAACTTGTAAGAGGTCTCTCATTTGCTTGGTATTATCAAATGCGGATTGAGGAACAACGAGATGTTTGATTGTTCTATTGGCTTTTAGACCTGCCAAAACAGGGGTCACCCAAGTATATGGAAATTCTAGAAGATTTAAGTTTAAAGTGTCCACTTTTGATTTACGGGTAAAGTGCTCAATTAAAGAATAAGTTCTCTGTTGCTGAGCGATCTTCATAAATTCTTGAGGTTGACCACATACTTCCTGCCAAGCTTGAGGGTACCAGGGCGCTTGCCTAAACGCGCCTTCTTCGAAACTCTCTAAGTGATCAAGTACACTGACTAATTTATCCAAGGAGAGAGTCAATTTTTCAAGAGTTTTATTATTTTTTAGCGCATCGGCTAAAACCTTGGTCTTTTCGCTCCCGATTTTGCAATCACTCATGTTCAAAGTCTTAAGTTTTGTGTTTGCTTGTAATGCGGTACAAAACTTATCAAAGTCATCACCAACAAAGTCTATACCACTCAAATTGAGATGGGTATAATTTTCATCTCTCCCAAGACCCTGAATTAAATCATCCATCCAAAAAGGGTGGCTCCACAAGGTACTTCCGGTAAAGTCTTTGAGAACAATTTCTTGAGGTGATTCTCTTAAGATAAGAAGAACGCCAGGTGAGTATCTTTGCTTAACAGAGAGTTTGAGAAAATCTTCTGGATTTTGAATCACATTTTCTCTGGCTTCTACAAACCATGGAGCCGTCGTGAAGGGGCCTGATGCCATAGACATCAGTTCTGTAACAACCTGGCCCCGGTCCTGATCGTGCATCTTTACAGTTTTGAGAGTTGAGTTTCCTTGAAGACCCGCAATGATACTATCTCGACATGGCATGATTTCATATTCTTGGATCCTTGTTAGATCTAATTCGTCAACTGTGGTCGTCCGAAGGGTTTCTGTGAGGTGATCCCATCTCTTCTCTTTCAAATCAAATTGTATAATCTTAATAGGATCTGCAAGATAGCCTTGGACAGTTTCTTGCAGCCAGGGTGCATGGGTTGAAGGCGTGTCGACTCCGATTCGCTCCTTTACTGAAGACAAAATTTTGCCAGGAAGAATGACTTCTCTTAAGCTTGTGTTTTGCTTAAACCCTTCAGCAAGAATAGGGACTAAATAGTCAAGAATATAACAATTACCTAGGTTTAAATGTGTCATCGTCGTATTCTTTCCGATAGCTTCTGCAAGTGAACGAGCAGCTTCTTCATCAATCCAAAGTTTCGAATGACCTGAAAGGGCTTTAAACCAGGGTGCATCTAAATAGTCATGGTCTTCCCCCTTAAATAAACTATCCATAATTCTATCTAAAGAGCTATCAGGAATAAATAAACTATTAAGAGATTTATTTTTACCCAAAACTTTTATCATCATTTGTTCAGAGCTACCGTCCATATAGTTTTCGCCCCAACGCAGGTGTGTTGATTTATCTAAAATATATCTAAATAATATTTCATCCTGAACTATTGCAGAATTTAAAGGCTTAGCTATAATTTCTTTGATTTGGTTTTCAAACCAAATCACTAAATTAGGAGGCAACTTTTTCTCATTGGGTAAAAGAACTTTCACTAAGCTCAATCTTATATCTTGATCCGTTGACTTTAGTAATGGTGTGAGGTCAACCTTTGTTAAAATTTCTGGGAAAAGCTCTAGTAGCGTAGAGGCAGCGCCCGCGTGATTATTTATCAAGAGTGTAATGAAAGCCTCATAAAATGGTCGCTCAATGAGGTCTTCTCCAATAAGCCCTTTATAAATCTTCTTATAGAGCGTTTTAAGAACAGGATATTTTACTAAACTGCCGTCAATAACACATGTCTCTTGGGCAAGCCAGTCTGCGAGCATAGCCACAGTCGTATGACGCATTTCTTGATCATACAGCTCTTCCTCTTCCTTAGATAAAGGAAAACGATCAAAAGCTTTAATAATGGTCTTTGTTGAATCCATAACCCGTGTCGGATGAAGAAATAGACGGTTTTCAGGAAATAAATTTTTGAAGGAAAGTTGTTCTTGATAGCCTTTTTCATCGAAGGCCTTGTGATCATCCTTTTGTTGGTTTTCAAACTCTTTTTGAATGTCCCCATGAACTTTCAAAGTTGATTTGTTATCAGGACAATAATGACCTCCTGGGTGGCATGGGTAGTTATGATCATCTAAATCTTCAGGATTTTGACTGATTGTGTACATCACACTGTTTGATGTTGTTGGATTTTTAAATTCAATAAACTGCTGAAAGAGTGAATGGAAGTAATCATAAATCGGGTTTTCAAAGCCAGCAAGGACCAAACCCTCTTCAAACTTTTTCTCAATATTGGGGGGGGCTACATTATGATTATTGATGACATACTCTGGAGATGAAGATGCAGAAATTGTCGTACGAAGTCCAGCAAAGAGAACAAAGTTTAAAAATATCATAGCATTTGACGTTAAACTTTGATCCGTCCCCAAGCGCTCAAGCATACTCCATATGGTGTTATCGTCTTTGAAATAAATATCCGTCCCGCGAAGCACGATGAGGTTCTTCAATGAACGGACATCGATGAGCTCGCGGGTATAAGTAAAGGATTTGTATAAACTATTGATATGGGCGGTGGCCCCATGATAAAAGGTTGGCCACGCTTTATTTTCTGTTTCAGCTTCTAATATATTAGCAAAGAAGTCAAAGTCACTAGCAAGAAGATTAATCATACGATAGTGAGAACTCTGATATAATTTAAAATAGGACTTGATATTTTCAATATCGGCAGCGCGGCGCTGAGTCCTATCGGTCGGATTATCTGGGGATTTATACTCTTTACCTAAGACACCGCGTAGGTGAATTCGACTAAGGGTTTCTTCTGCGTTTGGATTCCAATTTTCAGTGAGAGTTGCTTGAAGGGGCTCCTCTACATGATTACGTCTTTTGATTTGCACCATAGCCATCGCATGGGCTGCAACAGCTTCTGCAAAGATATTTTTTTCCTTTGCAGCTTGGCCCGTCTCTCTTCCAAAAGCATCTTTTCCAAAAGGGACAAGTGTATGTACACGAGGATCATCAATACGGGGAATACCAGTTCCCTCAACAAACCACCACTTTTCGCTTAGGTTTGGAACCCATTTTCCTTGTGCATTTTTAGCAACCCAATTTGGAGTTGGAACATCCCAATGAACTACTGATTCCTTATGCTTTTTATCACTATTATCTACATTATCAATAACATAAAGTCGATTATGAAGTTTCCTATTCTTAAATTTTTGAATACAGTTATTATCAGTGAGGTCTTTTAAAAAGGCTTTTCCAGATTCAGTAGACAGCGTAGCAAATAAAGGTCCAAAGATCTCAATGTCCTTGCCATTAAGACGCAAGTTTGAGGTCTTGGATGACACAGCATTACAAATGTCACTCGCTTCAACCCAAACAAAATCTGAGTATTCTTTGTTATGGGCAGCTGAGGCCTCATTCATCTTCTTCATAAAGATCTCTGGACTTAAATGTTGAACCTGTTCCCAAAACATATAATAAAGCAATCCCTCCCATTCCTTTGGCATATAAACGGCCGTAAAGGGATTATTACGCATGAGCCTTGGGTGGGTCGCATAAAGTTTGTTGGATTCCTCACCCACCTCTCGCACAGCAGTTCCAACTAAGAGTTCTGGTTTTAATTGTTTCGCCTCTGGCAGCTCAACGGCCGGTTTTTCAACATCACTCAATCCACCAAAATTACACCACTTTCCGCCATCATTGCGTCGTCCAAGGAGAATGTAAGCCTTACCGTCCTTCTTTGCCCAATGAAGAACACCCGCAGCTGTTTTATTCGGATGGCTTTGAAAATCACGGGATGCAGGGACTGACTTATATTTACGGATCTCATCAAGGTTATCTTCAATATCTTCAATTTTTTTAGGATCAACGGCAAAAGCAGGAGAAATAGATTGAACGAGAAGACTGGTTGTGACTAAAAGTGAAGTATAGCGCTTAAAAAACATATTAACTCTTAATAGAATAAAATAATTTATAGTTTATATAATTAATTAATTAAAAAAATCAAGTATTTTTTTTGTTAGCCATAAATTTGCTGTGCTCTTTTTTCGAAAGCATTAAGCATCTGATTGAATGCACTTTCAAAGACGGCTTGCATGCCACGTTGGAGGAGGGTGCTTCTAAATTGAAAATCAATAAAAAATTCAATATCGGTACCATCTTCGTGTTTTTGAAATTCCCAATGATTGTTTAAATAATGAAAAGGACCGTTTATGTATTCGACTTCTATCCTTGTTTTTGGCGTCAAGTGAACACGGGAGCGAAAGGTTTCCCGAAATACTTTATATCCAATAATAAGGTCAGCCACAATTTCTGTATCAGTCTTGGATAAAATGCGAGCAGCCATACACCATGGGAGGAACTCAGGGTACTTTTCAATATCCGCAACAAGATCGTACAGTTGCTCGGGGGTATAGGGAAGAAAATGGGTATGGGCTTTCATTTATTTAATTGAGAATCTCGTGCATTTTTTAAGCGCTTGAAATCATCTCCCGCATGGTACGAAGATCGGGTGAGGGGAGAAGCTGAGACCATGAGGAAACCCTTACCCCTGGCCATTCGGGCGTAATCCTCAAATTCATCAGGTGTTACAAAGCGATCTACTATGTGATGTTTTGGGGTTGGTTGCAAATACTGACCAATAGTCATAAAGTCCACAGACGCTGCCCTTAAATCATCCATAACTTGATAGACCTCGGTTTTGCTTTCACCAAGGCCTACCATAATACCGGATTTTGTGAAGATGGAGGGGTCTAGGTCTTTCACGGTTTGTAAGAGATGTAGTGAATGGAAATACCTTGCTCCTGGGCGAACTTCTGAGTAAAGACGGGGAACAGTTTCTAGGTTGTGGTTGTAGACATCAGGGCGAGCTTTCACAACGATTTCAATAGCACCTGGTTTTCTGAGAAAATCAGGAGTTAAGACTTCAATCGTCGTCCCTGGCGCACGTTTGCGGATGGCTTGAATCGTTTGGGCAAAATGTTCTGCCCCACCATCTTCAAGATCATCACGGTCAACGGACGTTACAACAACATGGTGAAGGCTCATCTGGGCGACAGCCTCTCCAACTCTTTCTGGTTCATGAGGATCAAGGAGATCAGGACGTCCTGTTGCAATATTACAGAACCGGCAAGAGCGTGTACAAACACTACCCAAGATCATAACAGTTGCATGCTTCTTCGCCCAGCATTCCCCAATATTTGGGCATGCAGCTTCCTCACAAACGGTGTTCAGCTTTTGAGCGCGCATAAGATCACGCGTCTCCTGATACTCTTTGGAAACAGGAGCTTTCACACGGATCCAATCGGGTTTTTTGAGCTTTTGTGCTGTCAATTTGTCCTCATATATGAATGACCCTTCCAAAAGCGTCCAGGACCGACTCATGCATCATTTCAGATAAAGTGGGATGGGGGAAGATGGTTTGCATAATCTCTTCCTCTGTGGCTTCAAGAGTCTTTGCAAGGCAGAATCCCTGGATGAGTTCTGTGACTTCAGCTCCAATCATATGTGCCCCTAAAAGTTCGCCAGTCTTCCCGTCAAAGATCGTCTTAACAAGACCTTCTGGTTCACCCATAGCAATTGCTTTGCCATTTCCAATATAGGGGAACTTGCCAATCTTGAGCTCATATTTACCTGAGGCTCTTGCAGCATCCTCAGTAAGTCCAATGCTTGCTATTTGGGGGTAACTGTAGGTGCAACCCGGAATATTTGTTTTCTTCATAGGATGCGCTGATTTTAGTCCCTTGATTTTCTCAACGCAGAGAACACCTTCATGGCTAGCCTTATGAGCAAGCCAAGGCCCACCTGAGACGTCCCCTATGGCATAGATGCCGGGTTCATTTGTCTCACACCATTCATTAGTTACAATATGACCTTTTTCAACTTTAACTTTGGTTTTCTCAAGGCCCAGGTTTTCCGTATTCCCGACGATACCAACAGCAAGAATAACACGATCAACCGTGATCTCACCTTTTTCCATCACGGCGATAACGGAATCCTTATTCTTTTTCAATGACTTAACTGTCGTGCTTGTGTGTATATTAATCCCTTGTTTTTCAAAGGATTTGCGTGCAAAAGCGGATATATCTTTATCTTCAACGGGTAAGATTTGATCCAGGACTTCCACAATCGTGACCTCTGCTCCCATAAGGCGGTAGAAGCTGGCAAACTCAACCCCAATTGCACCTGAGCCAATCACAAGGAGAGATTTGGGAAGCGATTCGGGAACCATAGCTTCCTTATATGTCCAAACAAGCTTTCCATCGGCTTCAAGTCCTGGAAGGTTCCGAGCTCTCGCTCCCGTAGCTAGAATCAAGTGTTTAGCTTTTATGGATGTTTTTTCATCAACAAGGATCTCAGTCTCCGAACCCACTTTCCCCTTAATCTGAGCCATTCCCTTAATAACTGTAACCTTATTTTTCTTCATCAAATGATTCACCCCATTTGAGAGTTGTTCAGCAACTTTACGGGAACGCTCAATAATTTTTTTAAAATCAAAGGAAACCTTCTCAGCCTTAAAACCATAGGCATCCAAGGAATGGAGGAGATGATTAATTTCTGATGTGCGAAGAAGGGCTTTTGTTGGGATACATCCCCAATTCAAGCAAATCCCGCCCATTTTGTCTTTCTCAATCACAGCAGTCTTGTAACCAAGTTGACTTGCACGGATAGCCGTGACATATCCGCCTGGCCCACCACCAAGGATTACAACGTCATAATCTGCCATTTGATTCCCCTCTTAGTTACACAAACCGAGTATCCACAGACTTATTACCATCTATTGATCTTCGGATCAATAAAACCTAAAGATTTCCCTTCGGAAAATCAAGGTTTTATTGTCCAAAGATGACAGAGAGAGTGGAGAGTAAAAGCATAACAATCGATATCCACTGACTTTTTCTTCCTTTTTACAAAAGATACTTTATAATGTCCCCATGACAATAAATAAGTCGCATATATTATTGGTTGATGATGATGAACGTTTACGTGATTTATTGCGTAAGTTTCTCGTTGAGAATGGTTTCTTTGTTTCCACGGCAAGGGATGCCAAGCACGCTCGCGAGCTCATGAACCTATTCATCTTTGACCTTATGATTCTGGATGTCATGATGCCCGATGAAGACGGCTTTGCGCTTGCGGAAAGTATTAAGAAAGGATCAGCTCGACTTAAGGATACACCTATTTTATTTCTTACAGCTATGGGTGAAACGGAAGACCGAATTACAGGACTAAGCCATGGTGCTGATGATTATCTCTCAAAGCCTTTTGATCCACGAGAGCTTCTTTTGCGCTTGCAAGCTATTCTCAAGAGAAGTAAAAAAATGAATGGCAATCCTAAGCTTTTGATGGGACAAGTAAGTTTTGATTTGCAATCAAATCGCCTTGAAAGGCAAGGAACACCCATATCTCTCACAACCGTTGAAAGTAGCCTTTTAAAGATATTCTCCCGCCATAGAGGGAAAGCCTTAACGAGAGAGGATCTTGTAACTGAATATGAAGGAGAGTTAAATCCTCGAACAGTTGATGTGCAAATGACTCGTCTTAGACGAAAAATAGAAGATGATCCTAAAATCCCGCGGTATCTCCAAACCGTTCGCGGGAAAGGATACATACTGATACCAGACCCATGAATTACTTTATAAAACACCCCTTTAAGGCTTTAAAAATAGTCCTCCCAAAAAGTATGTTTGGCAGGTCTTTGCTTATTCTTGTTGCACCTCTTTTGTTGTTAGAGACAATTTCGGCTTACGTTTATTTTGGAAACCATTGGGAAAAGGTGACGAAGGCTCTGGCTAATAATATCGCTGGAGAGGTTGCTACTGTCATTTCTCTTTATAATAAATCTCCAAAAGATGAGAAATTCTTTAATTATTTGGCAGGCAATAACCTTAAACTGCGGACTGAGTTTGTTCCTCGCGCTATTATTTTCTCTCCTATTCCTAAAGAGCTCAGGGACGGTTTTCTCAACGAAGCATTTAAAAAGCACATCTTTACTCCGTACACCTTTGATATTCGCGGGAAAGAGATCATTATTGAAACCAAGGTAGATGGCGGTGTCTTAGAGTTTACAACACCCGTTAAGCGCTTATATGACAAATCATTTTATCTTTTTATTATGTGGGTGGCAGGAACATCGGCGGTCTTTTTGCTGATTGCTGCACTTTTTATGCATAACCAAGTAAAGCCTTTGAGACGTCTTGCAATTGCAGCCGACCGGTTTGGTAAGGGCCGTTCATTCCCTCGTTTTAAACCAGAAGGAGCCATTGAAATCCGGAAGGTGGCTCAAGCTTTTCTTGACATGAGGGGACGACTCCACCGTCAGTTAACTCAAAGAACGGAAATGCTAGCAGGTGTCTCTCATGATTTAAGAACACCATTGACACGCATGCAACTTCAACTCGCTATGATGAAACCGACACCGGAGACTGAAGGTCTTCAAAAAGATGTGGAAGAAATGAATAATATGCTTGAGGGGTATCTGACTTTTGCAAGAGGTGAGGGGCATGAAGAGTCAAAAGATACGGATATGGATCTTCTTCTTCAGGATGTTATTGAGGGTCGAGCTATGCCTGAAAAGAAAGTTCATTATGAATCGGGAGAGCTTCCCATTCTTTCTGTAAAACCACAAGCCTTGAAGCGGTGTTTGATGAATCTTATCAATAATGCGACAAGATATGGGAAGGAAGTGTGGGTGAATGCATTCTCAGACAATGATCACTTTATCATTGGGATTGAGGATAATGGACCTGGTATCCCTGAAGATAAGGTCGGGGATGTTTTTAAACCATTTTATCGTTTAGACCCTTCACGTAATCAAACGACAGGAGGGGTAGGGCTTGGCTTGACGATTGCGCGTGACATTGCCCAAAGTCATGGGGGTGAGATTAAGCTATTAAAGTCAGAAGTTCATGGTGGGCTGAGGGTTAGCTTAGTGCTTCCATATTAAAGGCTTTTGATTTCACTAAATCCTTGACTTCCTGTTAAAATTCATTATTTATTCAAGAGTTGTCACTGGAAGAAAAGGAGGACGCCATGAAAAAATATATGCAAACTGCTTATTATGCTTCTCCTTATTGGTGTTGGCGGAATAGCTATTATTTGAACCTAAATTTATTCCAACACCAATTACGAAAGAGAGAAAACCATGACACGTTTAACACAGTTAAAACAACATCTTAAAGCAGCTGCTTTTACACTCAGCTTAATTATACCTACAGTTTCACATGCCGATAAAACAATAGCCATTACGCAGATAGTGGATCACCCGTCGTTAAATCAAATCCGTGAAGGGATAATTGAGGGACTGGCGAGTAAAGGATATGTTGAAGGAAAGAACTTAAAGGTAATATACGAAAATGCCCAAGGAAATACTTCTATAGCTGCACAGATAGCTCAGAAGTTTGCTGGAATGAATCCAGATGTGATCATACCCATTTCAACGCCTTCTGCTCAATCAGTAGTTAAAAACACAAAAACTATCCCTGTGATATTTGCTGGAATTACTGATCCAGTGGATGCCAAGGTGGTCACCTCCTTAGAGCGTCCAGGGGGGAATGTGTCTGGTGTTGCAGATATTCCTCCTCTGAAAGAGCAAGTGGAATTTATGGAAACTTGTGTTTCTCATTTAAAGACAGTAGGTGTGATCTATAATCCAGGTGAAGCCAATAGTGTTTCTTTTTTTGAGCAATTAAAACCTATATTGAAACAAAAAAATATTAAGCTTATTACAGCTGCAGCTCCTAAATCTTCTGACGTTAAAGCAGCTGCCACTAGTATAATCGGTAAGGTAGATGCTATTTTTGTTGGGAACGATAACACGGTAATTTCAGGAATTGCATCCCTTATTCAAGCTTGTTTGGAAGCCAACAAACCCCTCTTTGTAAGTGATCCAGATTCTGTCGAACGGGGGGCCTATGCGGCCTATGCTTATGATCAGAAGGAGATGGGGCGACAAACAGGTGAAATGGTCGCTGAAGTTCTGGAGGGAAAAAATCCGGGGGATATACCCGTTGAACGTCCCCATGGTTTAAAGCGAATCATCAATCCAAAGGTTGCAGAAAAATTAAGATTAACATGTGGAATTGTGGAGTAAAAGTCATGAGAAACGTTAAAAATTGGGTGGTTTTATTAGGATTAGGCTGGGCCCTTGAGGCCCATGCTGAAAACACAGTTCAAGTTGCTGTTGGACAAATCGTTGAGCATCAAGCGCTCGATACTTTGAGAATGAGTTTGAAAGAAGGACTTGAGAAAAAAGGTTTTATGCAAGGGAAGAATTTAACGTGGAGCTATGAAAACGCTCAAGGCAGTGCAGCAACAGCTGCACAAATAGCACAAAAATTTATAAGCCAAGAGCCGACAGTTATTGTTACGCTTTCGACACCAATGACCCAAGCGGTGGCAACCGCAACGACCAAGATCCCCATCGTTTTTGGAGCAGTGACTGATCCTGAATCAGCAAAGCTCACAAGCCAAAAAAATGTCACGGGTTTAACGGATTTTGTCCCACCTGAAAAACAAATTGAGCTTGTGAAGGCCATTCTTCCCAATGTCAAAACAATTGGTCTAATTTACAATTCAGGTGAGGTGAATTCACAAAAACAAGTCGAAGACATTCAGAAATACTGTGAAAAAAATGGACTGCGTGTTGAAATTGCAGCAGTTACAAAAAGTAATGATGTGCCAATTGTTGCAAGGACATTGATTGGAAAAGTTGATGCCATCCTCTTGCCCACAGACAATACGGTTATTTCCTCATTAGAGGCGATTGTAAAGATAGCCATAACTCATAACATTCCTGTTTTTGGAAGTGATGTAGATATTGTTCGACGTGGGGCAGTTGCAGCTTATGGTGTTGATTGGAGAGCGTCAGGCGAAGCAATGGCAGATATTGTAAGTCAAATTCTGAACGGTACATCAGTTAAGAAGATCCCCATTCAAAATCCAAATAATCTCGTTCTTCATATAAATATGGACGCTGCAAAAAGGATGAATGTAGGTATATCTGAGGATTTAAAGAAAAAAGCTAATTTTATTTATGAATAGCTGTGAATCCTGAGGATTCCTCTCTTTCTAGAATTTCTCCAATAAATTCGAAACAGCTCATATCATTAGTGCTATCTGAGTTAAAGATTTGATCTTCTATGAGAGTTGTATTTCCTTCATAACGACGACGTTTTCTCACGAATTTGGGAGCTGGAAGAAAGCGTAAAGATGATCTTGCCCCACTATCTGGAAATCTATGAGTGGGTGTTTTTTCCGAACAGGTTGTTATTGAAGAGGTTATTTGAATGGGTAAGCCAAGAACAAAGCGAGAAAAGAGCCCCATGATAACCATGCTCAGTAGAGTAAAAAGTTTTATTTTAAGTAAGGGTATAGAAAACATTCTAAAGCACAAAAATAATATAATACTAAAATAGTAACATACTAAGTAAGATGCAATAATAATGATTGCATATCAGATATGCATTTTAGGTATCAGTGTTCGAATTTTAAATGCTTCGGTTTGTGGGAAAGTTTGATCACTCGTTTCTAGCAGCTTTGATTTCTCGTAGAATCTCTTTGGCCCTTAATTGATTTTCTTTGTCGTTTTTAAGGAAATGAAGACTGCGCTCAGCCTGTTTTTTAGCTTCATCAAAATCTTCTACTTGAAAAGACATTTCTGCAAGAGAAAGAGCAGCAAGGCCTGTATTACCTGTCTTTCCATAATAAATAGCTAAAAGCCTATAGGTGAAGGGATTGTCAGGTTCTTCAGTTTTTGCACGCAACAATTCATGATAAGCTTTCTTATGGTCTTGCGAGTTGGGGCTCTCTGTTAAAGCGTGGGCATAATTAATGCGGAGCAATGCGATATCAGGTTTAATTTGTACTGCTTTACTATAGGCATTTATAGCTTCCGGCATATTACCTGAGTCAAAAAGAATCTGTCCTTTCAAGTCCCAGAAGAAGGCATCCTGAGGGTATTCCTTCAAAAGGCTATTAATTTCTCTTAAGGCATCTTCCTCTTGTCCGCTTTGAAGATAGGCAATGGAACGACCATATCTAGCAAGGAGTGAAGTATCAGAAGGTTTGAGTCGTGTTAGAGTCTTTATGGGAGGTTCGGTAAAAGCCGCAATCTTAACTTGGATGCGTTTGAAATTACTATCAAAATCCTCTGGTAGAAGTGAGGCACCATAAGGAGATGTGGTTAAATGGCTTTTAAAGAAGTCGACCCGTTCTGATGTTAAAGGGTGCGTCAACACATAGGGATCTACATGTTGATTCATATAGAAATCATCCTTGTGAAGCATTTGCATAAATTCGAGCATTCCTTTAGAGGACCAGCCTAAGGCATCTAAATAGCGTGCGGCTCCCTGATCTGCTGCACCTTCCTGATCTCTCCTAAATTTAAGAAAACTACGAGCCGCCACATCTTGAGCTCCCATCAATACAGCGGCTCCAGCCTCTGGATTAGCAAGACCGACAGCAATACCTCCTAAAACGCCAATGAGGCCTTTAACGAGAGCTTTTTCATATTCATCAATACCTCTAATAACGTGATTCCCAGCAAGGTGGGCCGTTTCGTGGGCAAATACACCGATCACTTGGGAAGCTGAATTAGCTTTTAAAATCAAGGCTGTATTGACTCCAATGCGACCTCCCCCCATCGCAAAAGCATTCACTTCCTTTGAATTAACAACATATAAGACGAGTGAATTCGGATTTAAGCCGGCGACTTCAAATATTGGGTTTAGATAAGACTTTAGGACTTCTTCAATTTCAGCGTCACGAATTAAAGCTCCTTCCTGTATAGAGCTAATGGCATAAAGGTTTTGATTCAAAAATACAAATATTGAAATAAAGATCTGATATATTATTTTCACTTTTGAGTTGCCTTATACCTATTTAAAACATATACAAAAAGAGAATTTTTCAGAAGAGGTTTGTTTACTTTGAGAAAATATTTATCGCTTGAGAATCTTTTCATAACTTTTGGTTCCCTCATACTTGCGATCTCTTGCATTTATGCAAAGCAATTGTTCTCATTAATATTACCATTATTTACCATTGGTTTCATGTATTATCAAGGAAAATCAAGGAAATTATCCTTTTTACAAACACCCCCCTTATTCTTCGGTTTTCTGTTGGTTGTTTTATTAGGGCTGAGTTCTTTATGGTCTATTGAGCCGTTGGAGACGCTTAAAATATTTATAAGTACGATCGTTACCTTTGTATGTGCTGTGTATTTAATAGGTGCAATGCCTCATATTTCAGCCAAGTCCATTGATATAATTGTTCGGCTCTTACTGGGATCGATTTTATGCATAGCACTCATTTTTTCTTATCATCTTCTCTTTGATACAATGCATGCAAACGGCCATTCAATTTTATACATTTCGCCCGTAAAATTAAAACCATCTGCTTCTATATTAGGATTGAGTTTCTTTGTTATTAGTGGATTTCTCTTTTTAAGATATGGGAAGATATTTTCTCTCCTGACCTTTGTTCTATTTGTACTGTTTATTTATGTATCCTTATGTCAAACAGCCTTGTTCTCTATGTTCTTCGCTTCGATGGCTTTTATTTTTAGTTATTTTTTTCCCTTTTGGAGTACGCGAATTGCAATCGTTTGTAGTTACACATACATTATACTTTCACCTTTGTTATTTTTTCATATCATTCCAGCAAGTTCCTTTTATCAAAATAACTTATTAGAAAAGTTTATGACGAGTAGTTTGTACCACAGGTTTTTGGCCTGGGAATTTTATACTGAAAAGTTTTTTGAACAACCTCTAACCGGGTGGGGTGCTGCTTCATCAAAATATTTGCAAGAAGAAGATGGACTTGCAGAGAATTTTTCGAATGTCATACACCCTCATAGTGCGAGTATCCAGGCTTATCTGGAATTTGGTCTCGCAGGAGGTATCTTGCTTGCTTTGTTTTTCGCGTCCTTGTTCTGGATGGTTGAAAAGCATGTGAAAGACCGCTTAGCTGTTGCTGTATGTAATGCGACTTTAACATTTGCTTTTGTGGCAGCTGTCGTGACTCACAATATGTGGCACAATTATTGGCTATCATTGAGCGCACTTGTGGCTTGCCTAGCATTAATATTTGTTAGGATTCGCGAGGGGCAGCTGCACGCGTCAGTCGATCATTCAAGGCAAGGCCTATCCCTTCAAATGGAATAGGAGCGACGGCTATCCTTGAATAAATGGGTTTATCTAATTTACGCAACATTTTGAATAAGTTAGCTGCTGCTTCTCTCAAATTCCCCTCGGGGCTGAGATTGAGAGAATGCTCATCCGAATAAGGGTTTGAACCATAACCTAAATAGGCTTCATTAGCTTCGCGCTGAAGCGCGTTAAGTCTAAGGGGGGTATTTGGACAATAATGACTTTTCATCATGCCTGGCGCTTTAATTTGTGCAGTTGAGGGGTGGACTATGAAGCCAATAACCTTTTCAATTTCTTTCTCTGTTATCACGCCTGGGCGTAAAAGAACGGGCGAGGGGCCTGTTAAGTCTACAATAGTTGACTCAAGGCCTATTGTTGATTGTCCTCCCTCTAAGACAAAAAGGTCGGGAAAGGCTTCAATGACATGCTGTGATTCAGTAGGGCTTATTGTTCCAGAGGTGTTGGCGCTTGGAGCTGCAATCAATCCATTGAATTTAGACAGAATTTCGAGGGCAATGGGGTGGTTTGGGATTCTGATGGCAAGCGTGTCTAGACCAGCGCTGGCTAATAAAGAAACAGAAGCTGATGGAAGGCGAGGTAACACCAGGGTCAGAGGTCCGGGCCAAAAGGCGTTAGCTAGTTTGTCTGCCCTTTCGTTCCACTCAACTTGAGCTTTAAAAGCATCCGTTGTAGAGCTATGAATAATAAGAGGGTTAAAACTCGGCCTTTTTTTTGCATCAAATATAAGAGCAACAGCCAGGTCATTCCTTGCATCAGCTGCGAGGCCATAAACAGTTTCAGTGGGAAATCCTATGAGTTTTCCTTGATTTAACAAGGATAAAGCAGTGTGAATCGCTGTGGATGAGGGAGGGTGAATCACGGTTTACGTCCAAAAACAACGAAAGCAGGATTGAGTAGATTCGGTTTTCCGTAGGTAAAGGGTTTTCCATCAATCAATGTCATTATGCCTCCGGCGGCTTCTACAATGGCTTGACCTGCTGCTGTGTCCCATTCCGAGCAGGGTTCAAACCTTATATAGATATCAGCCTGACCAGATGCAATAAGGCAGAATTTAATTGCACTTCTAAGTCTGAGCGTTTGACTAACAGGGAAGGTTCGCAAGAAAAAATTTTCTTGATCCTTATGTTTTTGTCCATATCCTCCTAAAAGAAGGGTGACGCCTTGTTGAGGAAAAGAGCGAGTCTGGATGGATGCGTTTTGTCCTTCAACGAATCGAAAGGCTTTTTTCTCATAACCAAAATAAGTTTCGCGGGAAAGAGGGATATGAATCAAGCCAAATACTGGTTTAAGATTCTCCATCAGGGCAATATTAATACAAAAGTCCCCAGTTTTGAATATGAAGCCCTTTGTTCCATCTAAGGGGTCGATAAGCCAGTACAGTTCACTTTTAATAGACCATGACGTCTCATCTTCTTCAGAAATGATGGGAATGTTTGGTGTTATTTGTGATAACCCTTGCTTGAGTAATTTTTGACTCTCGTTATCAATTTCTGTAACAGGAGATCCATCAACCTTTTTGGTTATTTCAATATCTTTAGTATATTGAGCTGCAATAAACGATCCCACTTCTTCAACGAGTGAAATGAGTTTAGGTATGATTAAATCTAGGTTGGGTCTTGACACATTCATGGTCAGGATTATGAAGTAATTTTGTCAAAAAGGAAAGGGTTTTTTTATATCATTAAATAATAAATAATATTGCACAAAATAAAAATATATGATATATTGATTTATATTAGATGGAGGTGTGTGATGTCAAATAAAAGAAAATCGCTTGATTGTCGTAAAGTTCCTAGCGAAATGAACTGTTCTCTAAAAATTTCAGGATCTGAGGAAGAAATAATGCCAGTTGCAATATTTCACCTTATTGATGCCCATCAGCATCAGGATTCACCTGAGTTTAGGGAAGAATTGCGCAAAGCATTAGCTGACGATGAAGATTAATTATTTCTCTTGATCTAAGACAAGATCTAAAAACTTACACGTGGTTTTCCACGGTAAGTTTGTTTCTGCGTTGTGCAAAATGATAATGCCTATGTCATGATCGGGCAAGAATGCAATCATATTGTGGAAACCTTTTAGCCATCCTCCATGGTAGACGACTCGTTCCCCTCCATAATCCATCCATCTCCATCCCAAAGCATAGCCCATATTTTCAATATACTCTGACTTTGCTTTCATCTCTTCCGGTGAAATTTTTTGAGTCACTTGAGGGAGATGCAAAAGATTTCGAGCCCCCTGACTTAAAAATTCCGGTTGCCCACCTAGGTGAGCTTTGAGGAAGGGAATCATATCTTCCATAGAAGCATTAATGCCACCTGAAGGGGAAACAGCATAATAAGCAGTAGAATAAGAGTTAAGAGGAATGATTTTTCCCTTTTCATTCTTGATATGGGGAGTTGCTTGATTATGACTTTCACTTAAGCAAGCAAAGCCAACACAAGCATGTTTCATTCCAAGAGGTTCAAGGAGATGGCTGTCCATAACTTCATTAAAAGATTTGTTTTCTGCTGCTTCAATTATGTCTCCAATAAGAGAAAACATGACGTTATGATAATCAAAGACATCGCCTGGTGGTGCGACGGGTTTGACAGTTTGTGCCATTCTTAATAGCTCAGAACGTTCAGGATGGGTTTCAATCAATGGGTTGAATCCATAACGAGGAATACCGCTTGTGTGACTTAATAGGTGTTTGACAAGAAGAGGCTCCTCCTGACCTTTGAGATGAAAATTATTCATGTACTCTGTTACGGCAGCATTAAGGTCAATTCTTTTATCCCCATAGAGTTTGACCATTAGGGTAGAAGAAAGGGGTTTAGATACAGATCCAAGTTGAAAAAGAGTCTTTGGATTTAGTTTTTCAGGCTTACCAAGCTTTTTAAAACCGTAGGACTTTAGAAAATACACATCCTTAGGGCCGACAATTGCAACAACACATCCGGGAGCACCATGCTCTTTTAGGTAAGCTGCTATAAAACTGTCGACTGAGTTTGTAAGTTTGTCCCATTTTGGAGCGTCAGCAAGACATGCGTGAGTTAATAAGAGTGGAAGGAAAATGAATCTTAGGAAAGCACTCACGACTTTTCCCACCAGCGTCATCCTCGCGACTGCGGGGATCCAGTATAAACAATTTATTCCGAAGGAATGTGTAATTTTTACATTGCTTCGCAATGAGTCATTGCCTTGGATCCCCGCATTCGCGAGGATGACGCCCTCTGCTAATATTATTCCATTCATTTCTAGAGTCCAAACTCTGCCTGATCACCGAGCGCCTCTTCGATTCGGAGAAGCTGGTTATATTTCGCAATACGATCTGACCTTGAGAGGGAGCCTGTTTTAATTTGACCACAGTTGAGGGCAACAGCAAGATCAGCAATCGTTGAATCTTCTGTCTCACCTGATCTGTGAGACATAACTGTCGTAAAGCCTGATCTATGAGCAATATCAACGGCTTGTAATGTTTCAGTCAGGGTGCCTATTTGATTCGGCTTAATGAGAATGCTGTTTGCAACGCCTTTCTGAATCCCTTCTGCAAGGCGAAGGGGATTTGTCACAAAGAGGTCATCTCCAACGAGTTGCAAGCGTTCCCCAAGAGCGTCAGTTAATGTTTTCCAACCCTCCCAATCATCTTCAGCCATCCCGTCTTCTATGGAAAGAATAGGATAATCCTGGCACAAAGACTCATAATATTTAACAAGCTCACCCGAGCTTAAGACTTTGCCTTCACCCTTAAGATGATACTTGCCGTCTTTATAAAACTCCGTTGATGCCACATCGAGAGCAATCGCAATTTCTGCGCCCAGTTCATAACCACTCGCATCAATAGATTCCATAATAAAATCAAGAGCTGCCCGTGTTGAGGGTAGGGCAGGGGCAAAGCCACCTTCATCTCCAACATTTGTGTTATTCCCAGATTTGACTAAAAGCATTTTCAATGTATGAAAAACTTCACTGCCCCACCTCAAGGATTCTTTGAAAGAGGGTGCACCTACAGGAATAATCATAAATTCTTGAAAATCAATAGGATTGTCGGCGTGAGCGCCTCCATTAATGATATTCATCATAGGGATGGGGAGAACGTGAGCATAGACTCCTCCAATGTAGCGAAAGAGGGGCATTCCTTCCTCTTCTGCGGCTGCTTTAGCAGTTGCAAGGCTGGCACCTAAAATAGCATTTGCTCCCAAGCGACTCTTATTCTCTGTTCCATCAAGATTAATGAGCAGACGATCGATATCCATTTGATTTTGAGCGTTTGATCCACAAAGCTCACCAAATATCTCGTCGTTTACGGCTTCAACTGCATTCTGGACGCCTTTCCCTTGATAACGATCTTTATCGCCATCTCTGAGTTCTACAGCTTCATGTGCTCCTGTTGACGCTCCTGAAGGTACGGCAGCACGACCACGAGCTCCACTTTCGAGTGTAACTTCGACTTCTACCGTTGGGTTTCCTCTTGAATCAAGTATTTCTCTGCCTTTGATATCTATAATTGTGCTCATGATTCACCTATGATGCGAGTGAAAGGGGGTTTGACTTTGCCAGCCTGTCAAAATGCTGAAGTGTTTCGAGAAGTGCAGGCAAATCGACAAGATTAATCATGTTAGGCCCATCACTTGGCGCATTGTCAGGATCTTGATGCGTTTCGATAAAAACCGCACCCACGCCAATAGAAACAGCAGATCGAGCAAGAACAGGTACGAATTCGCGTTGACCACCAGAAGAGGTTCCCTTTCCACCAGGTTGTTGGACAGAGTGTGTTGCATCAAATACAACGGGGTAACCCAGTTGTGCAAGTATGGGCAAGGATCTCATATCAGAGACGAGGGTATTATAACCAAAGGAGACTCCTCTCTCACAAACCAAAATATTCTTATTTCCAGTTTCTTCGATTTTCTTAACCACATTCTGCATATCCCAGGGAGCGAGGAATTGCCCTTTTTTGACATTGATCGCTTTACCTGTTTTACCTGCTGCTAGAAGAAGGTCGGTTTGACGACAGAGAAATGCTGGAATTTGAAGTACGTCAACAGCTTCAGCAAGCTTCTCACATTGAAAAGGTTCATGGACATCAGTCAGGACAGGGCAGCCCATTTTTTCACGGATTTCCTTAAAAATGGGAAGAGCTTCATCTAGACCAAGTCCTCTTGCTCCCGTAGCACTTGTGCGATTAGCCTTATCAAAAGAGGTTTTATAGATAAGCCCAATCCTAAGGTCTTTCGTCATTTTGACAAGTTTTTCAGACATCATGAGGGCATGCTCACGACTTTCTAACACACAGGGTCCCGCAATAAGTGTAAAGGGGAGATCATTTCCTATGTTAACGGATCCAACTTTTACATGATGTGCCATAAGGGTACCTCTCAGATTAATCGATTTAAAGTAATGGCTGCTTCAATAAATGAAGCAAACAAAGGATGGGGCTTAAAAGGCCGAGATTTAAACTCGGGATGATATTGAACGGTGATAAACCAAGGATGATCCTTCCGTTCACCAACTTCGGGTAAAAATCCATCAAGGGTCTTTCCCACAATGTAAAAACCACTTTTTTCAAGGTCTGCTATGTAATTCGTATTGACTTCATAGCGGTGGCGATGTCTTTCAGATATTAAGGAACTCTTGTAAATTTCCTTGGCTTTTGATCCGTCTTCCAGCATACATTCATAGTTCCCCAGGCGCATGGTGCCGCCCAGGTCCCCACCTGGGAAGTACTTCTGCACCTCTGACCCCTTAGCCCATTCTGTCATCAGGGCAATGGCTGGGACGGGAGTCGGCCCAAACTCGGTTGAATTCGCATCCGGATTTCCATCAATGTTTCTCAGAGCTTCAACAACAGCGAGCTGCATCCCCAGACATATGCCAAAGAAAGGAATCTTATTTTCTCTTGCATACTGGATGGCGGCGATCTTGCCTGAAGTTCCTCTTTCTCCAAATCCCCCAGGAACCAGAATTCCATGAAGAGGAGTGAGCTTTTCGATGAGTGCTGCTTTATTTCCGTTTTCAAATTGGGTAGCATCAATCCATTCAATATTGACGTGAACCTTATTGGCGATTCCGCCATGAATCAGGGATTGATGAATCGATTTATAAGCATCCAAAAGATTAGTATATTTCCCTACAACACCAATTCTAACGTCTCCCTCAGGACGAGCTACCGTATCAACGATACGTTGCCAGATTGAAAGATCGGGAGATGTCTTGGACTCAAGGCCAAAATGTTTACACACCTCAATATCTAAGCCCTGTTCATGATAGCTAATGGGAACCTTATAAATAGTTGGCTCATCCAGAGCTTCGATGACGCATTCTGGTTTGATGTTACAAAAGAGCCCAAGCTTGCGCCGTTCCTCAACTCCGATGGATCGATCAGAACGGCACAAGAGGATATCCGGTTGGATACCCTTACTTTGCAGCTCTTTAACCGAATGTTGGGTTGGTTTCGTCTTGAGCTCACCTGCGGTGGGAATATAGGGTACCAGCGTCAGATGGATGAACAGCGTATTCCGGTATCCCAGATCATTCCTAAGCTGACGAATGGCCTCTAAAAAGGGGAGGCCTTCAATATCTCCGACCGTTCCCCCAATCTCACAAATGGCAAAGTCGATGTCTTCTGTGTTCTTCAGAATTGCTGCTTTGATGGCATCCGTAATATGAGGGATAACCTGAATAGTCGCTCCCAAATAGTCACCACGGCGTTCCTTTGCAATGACATCGGAATAAATGCGTCCTGTTGAAACGGCGTCATATTTTGTCGTATTAACGCCCGTAAATCGTTCATAATGGCCAAGATCGAGATCAGTTTCTGATCCGTCATCAGTGACAAAAACTTCCCCGTGTTGAAAGGGATTCATGGTGCCGGGGTCAACGTTAATATAGGGTTCGAGTTTTCTAAGGAGGACTTTGTATCCTCGAGCTTGAAGGAGGGCTCCGAGAGAGGCGGAAGCAATACCTTTTCCGAGTGAGGAAACCACACCACCTGTAACAAATATAAAACGGGCCACCTATGCTCCTTTCTAGTTTTTCGTCGGCAATTCATCATTGCAAAGAGCGAAGCGACCCGGCAATCTTTGTGCCGTATGCCTACTTGCGTCTAGAAATTGCCACGCCCACTTTGTGGGCTCGCAATGACGCGCTCCTTACAATACTACTTCACCGGCTCAGTGGGTTGATCTTTAACAACCTGTTCCAATATAGAAGCCGGTCTTGATTGATGACTCGCAAGGATCGCAAGGCCCAGGCTTGTCGCCAAAAAACAGCCTGCAAGGATTGCTGTGGTATGAGTCAAAAGGTTTGCAGATCCACGGGTTGTCATAAGTCCGCCCATGGTTCCACCACCAAGTCCCATTCCACCTTCACTACGTTGGATAAGGATGACACCAATCATAGCTGCCGTAATCAACAGGTGGATAACGAGTAAAACTGTTTGCATGATATTCTCTCACATTTCCTATCTGGGCGTACTTTAATGGCAAACGTTTCGAATTTCCAGTAGAAAAAATCATATGTGCAAACTCTTGACGAATAGGTTACAATAGGACTACAAAGTTTATCTCAGGTATGGCGGGTGTAGCTCAGTTGGTTAGAGCGCCAGTTTGTGGCACTGGAGGTCGCGGGTTCAATTCTCGTCACTCGCCCCAACCTTCGCAGTTAAGGCTGCTACGGCCGGATTTTTCGCATAGAAGGGGGATCAAATCTACACTAAACCGCGTCTCGTCTAAGCTTGAAAAGTCCTGCGATACTGATAATCATCCAGGCAAATTCCATAGCAACAGCGGCAAGATTCCATGCATAGAGAAGTGAAATTAAGATCAGTACAGCACCGATAAAGTTTAAAAACAAATAGTTAAAACTATCCGCATTTATACGTTTTGTTTGAAGCATCCAGTAGGCAAGTAGAACAATCCCTGCCCCAAAGCATCCTAACAGATCAGGAACCCATTCGAGTATTGCAGAAACTTGTTCATAGAGTGGTCCTTGATTATAGTCGATATTCATTTAATTTCCTAGTTTTTAATAAATTTATTTACTTATCAATATTAATATAATGCATGATAAGGTAAATTGCAGTAGTCAGGTAACTTCCTAACCAAATTATTTATATCATATACCCTTTAAGAATTCTGTCAAATTGGGTACTCATAAGTCTCCTAAACAGACTATAAAAGCCGCAACTCATTAGTTGTATGATTCATACATCAAAGCTAAGAAGGAATGAGTTTACAAAAAAAGGCCCCCAATGTGCACTGACAACACTGACATATTCGAATCTGTCAGTGTTGTCAGTGCCAAAGTGGGACTTGAAAAATTACATTTATTTACACTTCAAGGATGGGCCTTTTTGGATTTAGGTATCCAAGAAGCTCCTGAGTTTCCGTGAGCGACTTGGATGCTTGAGTTTTCGCAAGGCTTTTGCTTCGATTTGACGAATACGTTCACGGGTCACGGCAAACTGTTGACCGACTTCTTCCAAAGTATGATCTGTATTCATTCCAATGCCAAAGCGCATGCGCAGAACCCGTTCTTCACGAGGGGTGAGGCTTGCAAGGACTCGAGTGGTTGTCTCACGAAGATTAGACAGAACGGCCGCATCAACGGGCACAACCGCATTATCGTCCTTAATGAAATCACCTAAATGACCGTCTTCCTCATCTCCAATGGGTGTTTCGAGACTGATGGGCTCTTTCGCAATCTTCATCACTTTACGGACTTTATCAAGAGGCATTTTTAGTTTTTCAGCGAGTTCCTCTGGGGTTGGTTCACGGCCAATCTCATGAAGCATTTGGCGAGAGGTTCTGACGAGTTTATTAATGGTTTCAATCATATGGACAGGAATACGAATGGTACGGGCTTGGTCAGCAATGGAACGTGTAATAGCTTGTCGAATCCACCAGGTCGCATAAGTCGAAAATTTGTACCCACGTCGATACTCAAACTTATCAACGGCTTTCATGAGGCCAATATTACCTTCCTGAATAAGATCAAGGAATTGAAGACCACGGTTTGTATATTTCTTGGCAATTGAGATCACAAGACGAAGGTTCGCCTCAATCATTTCTTTCTTAGCACGTGTAGACTCCCGTTCGCCTTTTTGAACCATACCAACAATGCGCCTAAATTCAGAGATAGGGAGACCTGATTCGGAAGCAACCTCAGCAATAATTTCTCGAATTTCCTGGGCTTCCTTTTTGCTTTTTTCCAAGAATTTTGGCCATCCTTTTTGGGTAAGTCCGGCGAGCTTTTCAAACCACTCTGGAGCTAATTCGTAGCCGTAATATTGTTCTAGGAATTGATCACGCTTCACACCTGCTGATTCTGCTAAGCGGAGAAGACGTCCTTCAAGTCCAACAAGTTTGCGGTTAAGCGTATAGAGCTGTTCGACAAGTTGCTCAATTCGTGAAGCATTGAGGTGAATACCTTCCATCAATTGGACAAGTTTATCCCGTTCCCTTTCATATTTTTTCTCAACGGTTGCAGTTGGCTTTTTGCCTTCATGAATCCCTTTGAGGCGTTGATCTTGAAGCTTTCGAAGTTGGGCATAGGTTTTTGCTATTTGATTAAATGTTTCAACAACTTGCGGACGTAATGACTCTTCCATAGCTGAGATGGAAAGCCCAGCACCTTCTTCATCATCAAATCCGGATTCTTCATCCATTATTTCTTCAACGAGAGGTTCTTCTGTTAGAAGGGCTTCGTCAGGGAAATCATCGGATATGGCTTCCTCATCAGAAGGCCCACGGGTGTATGTTGATTCAATATCGATAATATCGCGGAGGAGCATCTGATCTTGATTCAAGGCATCACGCCAGGCAACAATAGCGCGAATGGTGAGGGGGCTTTCACAAATAGCCCCAATCATCATTTCACGACCGGCTTCAATCCTTTTGGCGATTTGTATTTCCCCTTCACGGGAGAGAAGCTCAACGCTTCCCATTTCTCTTAAATATAAGCGAACAGGATCATCTGTTCTTCCCACTTCAACTTCATCGAGGGAGTCTTCATCCTCATTATCGCTTGATTTTAGAGCCTTTGTTTTGTCTTCTTGCTCCGTTTCTTCATCTTCAACAACATTGATACCCATGTCAGAGATCATAGACATAATGTCTTCGATCTTTTCAGAGCTAACCTTATCCTCTGGAAGGGCTTCGTTAAGTTCTTCATAAGTGATAAAGCCTCTTTGCTTGCCTGAGGCAAGTAAAGCTTTGATAGCTTTTTCACTGACAGCGTCTTTTGATTCCTTTTCCTCAAATTCTGAATCATCAGATATAGAAGTTGCCATCTTTGCCATATGTTAGTATCCTTTTTAATTCATAAAACAATAAACCACATTTTGTGTTTAAAATCCAACTTAATCCTGACCTAATGTTTGCTTCTTTAGCATTTTGAGCCTCTGCCAGGCATTGTCTGACATTTCAAGAGCTAAGGAGTCACGCGCTTGAGTAAGGTCTTCCTTACTTAATGCATATTGGTGACGATTAAAAATTTCTCTCCAGCCCTCACGTGCTTCGTCAAGGGTCGCAGTCATTTTAGCAAATGAACCATGAATTAAGACTTGGGGAGATAAAATTTTATCAACCTCTGTCTCGAATCCTTCACAATAGAGATAATCCTTTATGCTCATCTCAACATCATTGCCCTTAGCATAGAAAGACAAAACAGCGTCTTTTATACCATTTAGTCGAGTTTCTTTAAACTCTAAAGATGCAAAATCATCACTAGTCTCATCTATTAGATTGGGATGATTGATGAGAATTGCAAGGAGTAGATGTTCATGAATTAACAAAAGATTTAAATTTCCTGGTTTTAGAGAAGAAAACGTTGTTTTTTCTTCATTTTTACGGGCGATGTGCTTGTAAAATAGATCCTTAAACCCGTAATGATAGTTCTTTTGAATATCTGCATTTTGGATACCTTTTGCCCATATTGTACATTGTTTTTGCAGAGAGGCTTTTTGCTCAGGCGTCTTGAATGTTCGACCCCTTGTTCCAAACATCCAAAGGGTATCAATCAGGCTTTGGGGCTTTTGTAGGAGAGTATCGAAATAGGCCCCTTTTTTGATCAGGGTATCTGGGTCTTCACCTTGAGGGAGGAAGATAAATTGTAAGGAAAAACCTGGCTTTAAGAGAGGAAGAACGCGTTCAGCTGCACGTAAGGCGGCTTTAAAACCAGCTGTGTCTCCATCAAAGCATAAAATGGGCTCAGGGCTAAGTCTCCAGGCCAGCATAATTTGTTCTTCAGTGAGAGCTGTTCCTAAGGGAGCTACAACTCCTTTATAACCGGCCTGGTGTAAAGCAATGACATCCATGTATCCTTCAACAACAATGAGAGGATCGGCCTTGTCTTTTTCTCGTGCATGTGAGTATCCATAAAGGAGATGCCCTTTAGAAAACAAAGGAGTTTCCGGTGAGTTTAGATACTTAGGTTCTCCTTTCTCAAGGAGTCGTCCTCCGAAAGCAACCACTTTCCCTTTGGGGTCAAAGATGGGGAAAATCAGACGTTTCCTAAATTTATCATAGGGAGCATTTCCCCCATCAGTTTGTGTGCTGAGGCCTACCTTGATGAGTTGGTCGATGGTATACTCTTTGCTCTTTAAGTGATTCTCTAAAGCATGCCTGTCATCGAGGGCATAGCCGAGGTGAAAAGTTTTAAGGGTATTCCTGTTGAGTCCACGGCGTTCCGTATATCTTAAAGCCTCACTTCCCTTTATGTGATAGAGATTCCTTTGAAACCAAATCATGGCTTCATGAACAATTTCTTTTAATTTCTCAAGATCCTCCTTAGGGGCTTCTCCCTTTTCTTCAATATAGACGGGCAGGGGAAGACCGGCGCGTCCAGCGAGTTCCTTAATGGCTTCTATAAACGTGTAATTATAGGCTTCAGTAAGGAAGGAAACAATATCTCCATGTGCACCGCACCCAAAGCAGTGATAAAATTCCTTTTCTTCATTGACAGTGAAGGATGGGGTTTTTTCATGGTGGAAGGGACAAAGGCCGTGGTATTCGCGACCCTTACGAATCAACTTTACTTTCGCGCTAATGATATCAACAAGGGATAGGCGAGATTTGAGTGTATCTATGAATCTCGTTTGGATTTGCAACTTAGGTACCCCTTGGGTTTCTTACTTTGTCAGTAAGCTATTAGAATTAGGTTGGACTTCAGCTTTACCCGTGTCCTTCACAGGAACATTCAATTCTACCTTTTGTCCACTTGAAAAAACAAGTTTTACTTTGACCGTATTGCCAACTTTCAAAGGTCCTCTAATGTTTTGTAAGACAATATGATTTTGCTCAGGATTCAGCTGAATATTACCGCGAGGAGGTATTTGAAAGGAAGCCGCAATAGTTTGTTCATTGCGATTTCCTGTCTCTTGCTTTAGGTGAAATTCAGTGAGAAGACTTGAATTATTTTGAACACTCACTAGGCGATCCGGTTCATTAGAGGTATTAATAATCTTCATGTAAAGAGAGGCAGTAGGGCCATCTGAGGGAGCAACCCATGCATTTTGAATTTCAATATTTGCGAGAAGGGGTGTGCTTATAAAAAGACCCAACAGGGTAAGATGCCATTTTTTCATTGAATATGTCTCCTCGATATTGATCAGTAGGATTATATAAGAGGATTTAACCTATTTCAATGTATGGTTTGCAAATTGTATTGGTATGTGCAAGCAACCTATATATGTAGTTTTTAAATTTATTAACATTTATTAAAATAATAATTGACATATATTATATTAATTGTATACTTATAATAAAGGAAATGAGTGTTCCTGAGTATTATGTTAATCCTCCTACGCTACTTTGTAGCTACGGCTCGCAAGCTGAGGTCTGGGCGATAATAAGAACAAGGTCTCACACGGACAACGTATCGCTCTCTCCTCACCTTTAAAAGGAGATTTGTTATGGCTAGGAATATTTTCAAGGGCTTATACGAAGAGACGACTCAATTATCTAGCTATTCAATGATGTCAGGATCTGCCCCCTACTCGTGGCGTTTTGTGGGCTTAGACGAAAACAATACCCGAAACAACACTGAAGAAACAATCTTGTCAGTAAAGTCCCTTGGGCCGCTTGCTTCCAGTTCCTTTAACAACATTGGTCCTGATGGGCACATTAACATGACCGTTGGAGCCAATGATGAAGTTGAGTGGGTCGGTGGCATAGGATTAGCCGTAGTCACTCCGGCTGTCGTAGATGACGGCATGGTCTATTTTGCTGATATCGCCGGATACGCTTATGCTTACACAGTTAAGGGAGATCTTGTTGCGCAAACAGCTCAACCCCTTACAAATACCGGTGACATCCCTTTCTTTTCCGTCGTAACAGATGATAAAATTTTTTTCACTACCGGGTTTGGTAACGGTGGTGTCCTCATAGATTCGGCGTCTAGCATAGTCGCCGTTGACCGGGCAACTTTCGAAATCATCGGAGTGTGGGACGCCACAGAATACCACCAAAATGTGCAACTTTTTGGTGCGCCTATGATTGTAAATGTTGATATTGATGGCGACTCAAATCCTGAAGAGCTTATCGTTTTAGGCCTCACATCATTTGAAAACGGTTTTTTGACAGGAGAAACGCCATTAGGGTCAGAAGGCTATACATTTCCTGGAGGTTTGATCGCCTTTAACACGGAGGATTTTAGACTCGAGGGCAATATGCCGGCGGACGTTAATTTAGATGATGCGGTATGGGTTCTTAGGACAACAGATAATTTTTACAATATCGACCTGGGTGACGATAAGGAAATTAGCGCAGGCTCATCCATTTGGACTCTTCCCGTTGCAGATATGGATCGAGGGTATATTTATGTCGGCACTGGGCAAAACTATGATAATTTTACCGGAGGGACTGAGATAGGGAAGCAGCCTATCGATAATCCTCTATCAGACGCAGTCATCGCTGTAGACTCAAAGACCGGTCAGCTCGTATGGAGTTATCAAGATCACCAAAATGATTTCTGGAATTCGGGTATTGGTGCAACTCCGGAAGGTTTACCATTTGATTGGGATGTTGCATCCGCTCCCATTCTATTTACCATTGATGGTAGAGACTATATGGCCATTTCTGACAAAGTCGCAGATCTCTTGATTTTTGATTTAACAGCCATTGATGAAGCCCAAGCGAATGGTTTCTTTAATCTTGAAGAGGGCCCCATACGACTCGATACCCTGTTCTTTGAAGATCAAGATGCTAATAATGCGGCGTTGAGGGATGGAGGACTTCTTGGAAATCAAGGCATACTTGTTTGGCAAAAAGAATATCCAGGTGGTGATGTGGGACCTGATCGAGCTGCCGTAGGTGATGATCCAGAAGGACAAACCTCTATGGCTTATAATGATGGAATACTTTATATGGCCAAGCACGACGCCTTGGATATGGATGTTCAAGATATTAGCTATCTTTATGCCCTAGATGTTGCCGGTATCGTTCGTGGTCTTTATGCCAGTGAAGAAAACGCGCCAACCTTCAATGTAAATGGAACCCCCAACATTACGGATGAATTCGCCTGGGATGTGGTGCAAACGATGGAGGGCCAAACCCCCCTCATTTCAATTGCTGGGGATGTTGTTTATCATACGTCACATACATCAATTGGAGGATCAACTGGGTTCGTCCCCACTAAAGACGCTGGTGTGCTACGAGGTTTTGACGCAAACACCGGCGCGTTGTTGTTCGAACATATCGCTGCTGAATATGACTTGAATGGGACGCTTGAACAATCAGGCATTTTTGGGGGAGCCACCATAGTTGATGGTCAGATTTTTATGGGATTCGGCGATTTCCTAACCTTCGAAGGGGGACTTAAAGTTCTCTCACTTCCTCAAGAGGGCACAAATATGAATGATACCATTTTAGGACGTGCTCTCAACAACTTGGTTGATGGGGGTAATGGGAATGATACAATTTTTGGCGGTCCTGGTGATGATGTTCTGAAAGGTGGAAATGGAAAGGATTCATTAAGCGGTGATGAGGGGAACGATATCCTCACAGGGGGGAGGGATAAGGATTTCTTTAACTTCTCTCTCATTAAGGAAGCAGGCCATTTTGCGATGCAAGGGGACGACAGGATCACCGACTTTAAGGCGAGTGATGGAGATCGGATGGTTCTCAAAGTTGCAGCAGGCGTAAATTTAGCCCAAATCAATGCAGATACGGTGTTCACACACTCCAATGTCGGCGGTGGAGCAGCCCGTGATACAATAGCCACCTTCCATGATGGCGGCTCAATTACGCTTCTGGATGTTAACATAGCAAGCTTCAGTTCAGCGAATACGGTGCTGGTATATTAGTCAGCCCCAATATCTTCAAAATCGTTGAGTGGGAAAAGATGTCCCATGTCTTCAATGATTATTAATTCGGAACTTTGGATCGCTTTATGTAAATGTGAGGTAGGAATTTTCCATTAGGCTTAATTTGGAAGGAAAATCCTTTTCGTCTAAAGCAAGAATGAAAGAATCAGTGAAAATCACTGAAAAAAGAGTGGTTAAGAAATCAGCTTAGAATACGATGAGTTCTTGAAACTCACGAGAAGTGCCTCTTTCGAATAGACATTCAACTTTGTTTTTGAGTTGTTTAAATGGGTTTCCACAGTTCGGAAAGACATTCCGAGCTTGTTTGCAATTGACTTATAACACAATCCTTCTGAGAGGGCCTTCACACATTCGAATTCTTTCTGAGATAACTTGACGACTTGACCGTTTACAAAGAATGGGTATTTATTTGCCTTAATAGAATCTTCCCAATGGTTGCAATGGGTATCGTCAAAAACAGAGAAATCCAACGACTGATTATCTTTATAAAAAGCGTATTTTTCTTGGTTCGTATTGTTAATAAGCTGACTCGCTTTGTCTTGGAAAGAGATCATGAAATTCTCTAAGAGTGTTTGGTGATTAAGATATAACTGATTCATTTCAGAGTTGCCGAGATCTGTTGCAAAGCTCCATGTTTCAATCTCATTTTCATGACGAATAAGGATGGTAATGCCATGACCATAATTTAGGTCACGTACAAACTGCAGAAGATCGTTATCCTTTTGTAAATCCCAATAAACAACCCTTTTTGAATGTTTCGGGAGTTTTAGATTTTCAAAAAAAATGAACTTATCAAAATCGCCATTAAAGAATCCCTCAATCATATGGGTATCAAGAGTTAAGGTCAAATATCTTTGACCTGGTGAAAATTTATTATAGGAAAAATGAGTGAGCCCTGTGTGAGCAAACAAGGGCTCTACAATTGATTGCAGTGTTTGTGTAGCGCTTCTATTAAATTCCAAAGCGCCTTTGTTTATGAGATTCATGGTGCAAACCTATGATGCAATACGACTTTATACAGTATCCAAAACATAAGAGTACCTAAAATGCAAGTACTGGGTATTATAGTATAGAGATCCTTATACCCCAGACGTCATGTATGGACCTGCCGCCATTTGAGTTGCCTCTTGCGAGTGTCTTTGGAATTTCGTATAAACCAAGGACGTTTGCGGGTGTAGCTCAATGGTAGAGCAAGAGCTTCCCAAGCTTTAGACGAGGGTTCGATTCCCTTCACCCGCTCCAGAAATGACAGAAATGCATAGAAAGTTACTAGAAAATTACATAAATGACATTTGCTATTTTCAGCAATACTTTATCCCTGATTGCTAATTCTTTTTACGACTTTAAGAGATATTGGAAATACTCATCTGCGGTATTCCCACCAATGAAACTTACTCAGCTTGAAGCAAAGATACAAGCTAGATTTCATAATATCGAAA
>CAZQWE010000009.1:0-48224 GCA_964597045.1 uncultured Alphaproteobacteria bacterium
ACCATGAGCATAAGCACTCAAAATACTTGTTGCCATCAATGCTATAAATAAACTTTTCTTTTTCATAATCTTTCTCCATTTCAAAGTTATTCATTGGAGGCAGCCTATTCAGAAATAGGTATAAGCGTTATTAGGAAAAAAGCTGTATAAGGGTGTTTCCCTTAGTCGTTTACTTTTGCACTTGGGTGACATACATTTCAGAAAGCAAATATAGATTGAAACTTATCAACAGTATGACAGAATTACAATTTCTCTCCCCCGTCGAGATTTATCGAAAGCATCTTCAAACTATACAGGGTATTAACTTTTCCAATCGAGAAATTGATGTTATAGCCTGTATTCTTCATGGTAGAAGAACCAGTAAAATATCTGAACTTCTTTCAATCTCTCCTAAAACCATCGAAGTTCACATTCGCAATATAACTGAAAAGCTTAATCGTGGTGGTTCCAGAGAGGTTATCATTGATTTCATTGAACATTCTAACAATTATCAAACAATCAAAGATTATTATTTTGCTTTGCTTCTTCAATCTGAATTTGAAAAGAGACTCAAAGAACTTTCTAAAAAAATTGCTCAACAAACCTTTCAGTTAACAATCTATGTGAATTCTTCTGATGTTAAAATCCCTCGTTTTGTTCTTCTTTCGAAGCACATCAAATTGGCAGGAATTAAAGTTCCTCAAATTATAAATCATCAATCACATGAGATTTTTCTTACATGGGAGAAAGACTCAATTGAGCAGAAATATACATTTTTAGAAAGGTCAGATTATTATCTTTCATTCTTTGTGTTTCTCAAACTATTTATGCCGGATCAGGATTTAGGAAAATTTGAAGCAGAGTTTCTTGAGTTAAGAAATAACTTTTCAATTAAGGGTTCGCATCCTCCAATGCCAAGAGAACATTCTGAGAGTATTAGTACGTCGAAGAACAACAACCTATCTTTTAAAAAGATCGCTTATTCCCTGTCAGTTATTTTAATTTTGGCGATAGGGGCAGCCATATATTCCATAAATAATCATACGCAAAATCAAATTATCGCACGGTCCGATCTGATTATTCCAAATGAAAATGTTCTATTAAAAAGGGCCTCCCTTCTCAAAGAGATCAAGAATAAGCTCAATAATCAAAATAACATTCGAAGTATTGCTCTGATTGGTCCTGGGGGTGCAGGAAAAACAACATTAGCTCGATTCTATGCACTTCAACAGAAAGTGTCTATTATATGGGAAATTAATGCTGAAACAATCGAAAGCTTGAGGAACTCATTTGAATTCTTCGCATCTCATCTGGCTAAATCCGATGAAGAAAATAAGGTAATGAGAGAAATCCTTGAAGTCAAAGACCCTAAAAAAAGAGCGGATAAAGTTCTCTCCTTCACTAAAGAAAAACTGAGACATAATCCTAATTGGCTTTTGATATTTGATAACGTAGAAAAATTCTCAGATATTCAAAGCTATTTTCCATCAGATCCAAAACTTTGGGGTAAAGGACAGATTATTCTAACGTCACGAGATCAGCATCTTGCTCATAATAACCAGATTAGAACCTCACTCCTCATCCAAGAGTTAAATCCTCAAGAGAAACAAGAACTCTTTGCAAAGATAATAGGAACTGATCTAATAAATACAGATAAGGAAGATCAGAGCTTTGTTTCAAACCTTCCGCCATTCCCGCTCGATATAGCCATCGCTGCTAATTATCTCAAATCAACCCATATTTCTCTTAAAGATTATCTAAAAAATCTCAATTCAAACAACTCAAACTTTCTAGAAACACAAGAGAATATATTAAAAGAGGCAACTCCTTATACAAAATCAAGATATGAAATTATTTCAACTTCTATCAAGGTTTTACTTAATGAACATAAAGACTTTGGCGATTTGCTTCTTCTTATTAGCCTTTTAGATTCTCAAAATATTCCTCGTGATTTACTAGAATCACTAAAAGATAAACCCATCGTTGATAATTTCATTCATCACCTCAAAAAATATTCTTTACTGACTAATGAATCCAACCCACCTAAGCTAGGTTCCAGTTTTTCCTTGCATAGAAGTACACAGGAAATCAGTCTGAATTATTTGGCTATGCATCTCCCCGAAATAGTAAAAACCCAAGCTTTTGAAAGGATAACTTTAGCCTTCGAAAACCATTTTGAAAGGGTCATTGATGAAGAAAATTTTAGAGTGATGAATCAACTTCTCCCCCATATAAATTCCTACATTATTAATAAAGATCATATACCTTCAACATTATTAGGAGCTTTAGAGAGTGAGCTCGGATGCATATATTATTATCAATGTATGTATGATGTCTCTCTACAGAAACTAAATAGCAGTCTAACTCATTTCAGGACAAAGAATAAAAGAGATCTTAGTAGAGTTGCTAGGGCTTTTTCCCACCTCGCAAAAGTATTTCGGGAAACAGGCCAATATAATTTAGCTAAAGATACATTTTACAAAAGTTTATTATTATATGAAAACAATCAAAACGATGTTACTTTAGAATATGCTAGAACTCTTGGATATCTTGGCTATACCTATAGAGATTTGGCTAATTTTGAGAAAGCTCAGCATTTTCTGAAAACAGGTCTCAATATATATAATCAAAAAAATGGATCAATAACTTGGCAAGCATGGTTTGCTGCCCACCTAGGATGTGTTGAACAAGAGTTAGGAAATTACAGTTCAGCAAAAGAGTTACTAGCTCAAAGCCTTAAACTATATGAAGGTTCAGAAAACCACAAAAGGATTTCATGGGTTATTAGTAAGTTAGGACAAATTGAATATGACATCGGAAATTATATGGAAGCAAAGGCATTGTTAGAAAAAGCTCTTTTGAATCATCAGAAACTATTTTCCGAAAATCATAGCTTTTATGCTTGGGCGAAGATGTTATTAGGAATAATTACATATAAACTCAACGATCAAAAGGAAGCAAAGAATAATCTCTATGAAAGCCTTAGAGTCTTTGAGAGACTTTTTGGAGATAATAATATACGAACACTAGGTGTATACGTATATTTAGGAAATGTTTATTTAAACGAAGGAAATATAAACTTGGGTATTCAATATATTAACAAAACCATAGAAGCATATGAACAACACTTTGGAAAAGATCATTTTGAAACAGCCAAGGTTTTAAGATCTCGTGGTAGGGCTTATATACATGCTCAAAAGTTCAACCTTGCTGAAGAGAGTCTGAATCGTGCTTTAGCGGTTTTAAAAGAATTAAACCATCCTGAGGCTTATGAAGTTCAAGAATTATTAGCAGACTTAAATCAAAGAAAGGGTGAAAAATTAGCTAATGATGGTGCACAAGAGCAGGCAAATGCGCTTTACAAAATTTCAAAAGAGCATTTAATTGAGGCACAACACATTCTCAATACTTCCTTTCCAAAAGACTCTTCACATGTTGGTAGAATAAAAAATAAAATTGAGAAATTACGGGCAGTTTATTAAACGGTCCATTACTCGCTGTGGAGAGTAGGCACTGCTTTAGATGCCGCACTTTTCTTTCTACGTTTTGCTCTATTTTCAGTATAATGCACTTTCATATATTTCATCATCCATAACAGAAAAGAAAATACTGAATCACATCTCCCCTTTAGGGTTAATACTGTCAGCCCTAATGTTTTCTGAGCGGGCTAAACGCATAAAGAATAAAGCGCCCAGTGATAGGGTAGAAGTCAGCACAAAGGTAGTTGCATAACCATAAATGTCAGCGGCTCGTCCAAGTGCAGGCTGTGTGATAACGCCCCCACTTGAGGACATTAAGTTATTAAAAGAGAGTACCGTTGCACGTTGATGTGAAGGGATGAGCGAGTTTATTAAAGAAAGATACACAGGGTAGCTAATCGCAAAGGAAATGGCCCATACGGCTCCAAATAGAAGGGCAAGAATGAAGTTCGCGAATAGACCCAGGAAGCAAATCATAAGACCACAAAGGACTAGAGCCGTAAGTAATATCGATGTGCGACGATGATAGAGCTTCAGAACATAAGGAGCTAAAAATCCTCCTAGGATTTGAGTCCCTGCGATACCTGCGGCAGCCAGCCCAGCAACAGAGTAAGCATCAGAGTTACCGTAGAGTTCAAGCAGATAGGGCTGGAGAGCGTAAAAGGCATAAATGTAGGCTCCTCCAGTAAAAGGAGTGCTGAGCATGAGCCAGCGTATGACGCGATTTTTAAAACTATACTGAACTGAATCTTTGAATAATTTTTGTGACGCTTTGAGGATGTTTTTAGGTTCTGAGGGTGAAAATCCCAAATCATTCATATAAATGTATGCTATACCAAACGTCATGATGAGCAGAAGAGAACGGAGTAAATAGGGAATCCCTAGGTTTGTGTATTGCGCCACCACACCGCCGAGTACAGACCCAAGAAGCATTGCAGCACCCGTTGAGATTTGCCCTTTCGCAAAAACGTTTTCCATTTTTCCTCTGTATTTGGCGTAAGTGAGAGCATCAACAAGCCAAGCATCGGTGGCCCCTGAAAAGAAAGTAAAACCAAGACCGAGGAGGATTGAAACAAAACCCCAGAGCCAAAAAGGAACCGTCAGTGTCCAAAAAAGAACATAGAGGAGCGTTGACAACATCAGCGTTAAAGTGCCCAGCATATAGGACGTGCGCCTTCCCCAAGAATCAGCAATGATACCCGTTGGGATTTCAAAGATGACTTGACCCGCTGTAAAAAAAGCATTCGCTGCAAAAGCTTCCAAGTTATTCAAACCCGCATCAAGGAGAAACAAAGTATTGATCCCCCAGATCAGAGACGCGGACAGCGTCGACATAAACGTTAAAATGACATAGGTTCTTTGGATTTCTTTTGTTGGATCGTTCACGTGCCGCCTTTTTTATGAAAGAGTATAATGAATATCGAATAAAGACAACATGGGCGCAGCTTCGTCATTGCTGTAAAGGTTACTTAATTCGTTGATAGAATGCCGTGTCGCCTACAGCTCCTCGCAATGACAGACACAAGTTGATTCTTCCCCTGTTTCCCTATATGGTTAGAAAAATAATAAATTCACGAGGTTTGATAATGTCTAAGTTCACATCTGTTCTTTTGGGCATCACATTTTTAGGAATTTGTTCAGCTCAAGCGAAACTCGTTCCCTATGAGGATCCTGCAACGAAACTCTTTGGCTTAAAAGATGATAAAGGGAAAGTCATTGTTGAACCTCAATTTACGATGGTTGGAAAATCTGCAGAAGGTGAAACACTCATTCCTGTGATCAAGAATGGAACATTCTTGCGCCTAGACCAAAATGGACAGGTAAAGTTTGAGGCCGTCTTCTTTGACAATTTGTGGGATTATTACGAGGAAGGACTTTCCCGTTTCTTAAAAGATCATGTTAAGGTTGGCTTTCACGACTCTCAAGGAAATGTAGTCATTAAGCCAGAGTATGATTTTGCAACACCTTTTAAGGAGGGTTTCTCTAAGGTTTGTAATGGGTGTTATGCTTATTATCCAAAAAGTCCGAAATTTCAACCTCTGAGCTCAAGCGGTCTTTTAGGTGTTACGATACAAGAGGAATTTATGGATATTGCTGGTGGTAAGTGGGGCGTCATTAATAAAAGAGGTGAAATCGTTGTGCCTTTAAAATATGACACGCTTCAAGCAGCCGAAGCTCAATTGCCGAAGAAGCAGGGGAAATAACTAACTCAGTTTCACAGCATCTCCCTTGGCTAAATTCTCGCCAAGCCAAGCTCTCCAGCCTAAATAACTCTTTCTCCCGAGATGTGTAGGGGGAGGATTGTGTACAGTAATATTCATTCTGTAAGAGATTGTAGGGCCTACATAAAGCTTAACAAGCTCTTGGAATTTTTGATAACCAGGGCCAATGGGTAGAAAAACTTCAAGTGTTTTTGGAGAAAGAGGACCTATGAGAAGTTTCATAAAACTTTCTTGGCTCCAAACGCGTGTGCCGAGAACAGCGCCTTGGCCTAAAATTTGCCACTGTCCTGACTCTCCAATACGTGTCATTTGATTTGTAGAAAGTTCAGTCCAACCTCCAATACACTTGTATACTTTAACAGGGATATGGAAATAACTTCTCAAAATACTTTCTAACCCATCTGCTGACCGAGGGTTCATCCAATAGAGTCCTGCATAATCCAGTAAACTCCTGTCTTTCACATGAAGACGGTTTTGAAGCGCATTCTGACCCAGTCCTAAAAAGGATTTAAGCCCAACAGCGATTTCTGTTTTTTCAGGTGTTTGCGTATTGAGACTTATTAAATACTGTTTGCGAATACGGTGAAGAATTGAAACAAGGCGATGGTTAAAAATATCAAGGAAATCTTTAAGACTTGTATCCCCACTTCGCACGCGTTGAATGATCATTTCTGTATAGGGAAAAGGGAGGGGGCCTTGGATTCCAGCAAGCCCCATGAAATTTACATTGAGTATAGGAGGTGTATCTTTTAAATTTTTGTTCTCTAAGGAATAAATATCACTTGAAAGAGATTCCAGGTAAACCCTTGATTTGATGCTCACAACTTCGTCACGTGGTTCGACGGTTTCTCCAAAAGGAATCGCCTCTGAATTTAGGTACTCAAGCAATTTAATCGCTTGATGAAACTCAAACCGGTAAGGTTCTGAGGTGAGGATATCCTCTACAGTAGGGATTGACTTCCGATTTGTGCGGGCCATTTCTTCCAAACTCCATCACTTTGCGTGCTCATGAGTGTGAGCTCCGAAAAGGCGTTAATTGATGCATATAGGGTAAAAAACTCATTTAAGACTGAGGCGAGCATATACCCACCTTGCCCACCAAAAGGGGCTTCATCTAGGGTGAGGGTAATACTCAAACCTTGAACAAAACCTCGCCAGGAATCTCTCCCAAACCTTCGGACAACTGTTTCGTATGAAATGTCCTTGAGGGCATTAATCTCAGGGTGGGACTTATTCTTATTAAGTCCTGCATACAGTTGAAGCATCTCTTTAAGGGCAAGGACAGCTTTTTTGTCCCCACTCAAGCTCAAGTGGTTAAGAGAGAGCTGAGAGATAATGCGCCACTGGGATTCTCCATCGAGAGAGGGTGGAATTTGGGGTGAAGGTCGATCTAAACAGGTAATGGTTGTTGAAGGAATGACTCCATCAACTTGGAGGGATCCACCCGCCGGTATATAAGACGCAAGATCCCGGTTGGTACATAAGGTATAGGCATAAACCGTTTGATTGCTTGGGTTTTGAGGTGTAAAGTTATAGTCTACAAACGAAAGAAATACCTCAGTTCCTGTGATGTCAGGAATCTCAGATGGGTTTCTGGTTGCATGCCAAAACAGTCCATTGTCTTTTGATTCGACATCATAATCGTAAGAGAAATAAGGCGCGAACACTTCTGTTTCAGCCCCACCCGTTGTAGCTGCAACGACCTTTAAAATGCTGTGAATTTCAGTTGAGTCTTCATTCCGTTGATCACCTACAAGACGGTAAGAGACGGATTGATAATTCAAATCAATGGGTTCAGAAATTTTGGGGAATAGGTTTACAATGGGTGTACAGCCTAAAACAAAGTTATTTTCATTCACGCGTAACTTATCGGCACGACTGCGGTCAGCAAGTGGAACATATATATCTATAAATTCTTGTGCTCCTTTGGTGGAAATGTTCTGAATATCGATAAAGAGAAATTTCTCAGGAAAAACAAAGTATTCGTGAAGAAGCCTGTAAGCATCTAAAGCCTTATGAGGGTAGGGGATCAGGGCTTCATTCTTGCTGAATCCAACGGGCTTGATAGAGCCACTAGGGAGTTTTACAGGTTCCTCTGCCTTATCCGCTTTAATATACACAGGCGTTGGATCAGTCGGGGAATAGCCAAAAATGCTGTCATAAAGGCAGTGGCTCGTCAGCGAATCCCCTGCGAGATAGAACCTGAGAAATGAGGGATTGAGTTCATTCATAACACCGTCATATCGTGAGACACGTATTTTCAGGATCCACTGTGATTTAAGAGTTGAGGGTATAATTGGGCTTTCATCCACACTCATGACTTGAGCTTCGCTCACCTCAAAGGGCCAGAGTTCAACAGGATAAGCGGTTTGAAAGCGGCAGATTTTGTCCTCTTGTGCTTCTGTGAAAAGAGCCGTTCCGCGTGGAACGACAGTTCCTGATGTGGTCGCTCCTAAAAAGGGGGAGAGCCGAAAAGAGGCAATGGCTGATGCTGGAAAGGGAGTTATATACTGAGGATACAAAACACCCAGAAGAGTATTCGTAAATTGGATATACCTGTTATCCAGTTCTTTCTGTAAGCGACCTGTCAAGAAAGCAAACGATTCAAGTAAGCGTTGGACATGGGGGTCAGAAGAGCCTGAAGGCGAAAGGTTCAAGTTTTGAGCAATTTTAGGATATTGTTTGACAAAGCCGGCACCCGCTCTGCGCAAGTACATCATTTCTTGCTGGTAATAATCCAACATTTGCTCAAAATGTTCCCGGCTCATGTCGTCCCCTGTTATCGAACTTATTTATACAGTGTACTTGAAAATGAAGAGAGATTCTATAGGTTAGGTGAAATTTCTTTTATGTATAAACTTTTCTGTGTTAAAATTATTTAGTTTAGTGATGAATTCAAAATGAGCCGAAGATGAAACAGAATATGATTCTAAAATCGTTAAAGCATGATCAAGTTGCGCTTAAAGCATATGGTGTTCAATCTCTATCAATATTTGGCTCATACGCACGAGATCAGGCTCATAAGGCAAGCGATATTGATATACTTGTTTCCTTTAATAAGCCCATTAGTCTTTTTGGTTTTTTGAAACTAAAAGACCATTTGGAAGGAGTATTAGGACATCGGGTGGATTTGGTAACTGAACAAGCTTTACATCCACGTCTTCGTGACACTATTCTTAAAGAAAAAGTCAATGTCCTCTAGAGATTGGTTATTTCGTGTCGATGATATACTAGAAGCTATTGAACGAATTCACTATTATACATCAGATCTAGATTTGAAAAAATTTCAAGAAGATCAACGTACTATAGATGCTGTTGTAAGAAACTTAGAATTCATTGGAGAAGCTGCACGCCATATTCCTAATTCAATATGTACGAGTCGTCCTGAAATTCCATGGAAAAATATGAGAGATATGAGAAATCTTCTTATTCATGAGTATTTTGGAATTCATACTGGAATTATTTGGGAAACAATCAACCAAGATTTACCCTATTTAAGCAAAATGTTAAATGAACTCAAGGTAGAATATTGTTAATCCAAGATCTTGTTTTCTTTCAAGAATGAACCTAAAGTATTTATCAAAAATAGGGGAGCCTTCATGTCCATAATTGAAACCATTTATAGGTATATCGGTTGGGTTTTTATCAATATTGATATTACTCTTATCGCTCTTATTCTTATTGGTGCCACTTTATTATGGCTTCAGAAGAAGAAAAGTGGCCGGCGTTTTGTCTTCATTGGAACCTTTGGACTTGTCTTCTTAGGGATAACACCTGTTGGTGTGATGATGCTTGAAGGCCTTGAGAATCGTTTCCCAATGGTGCACCAAATTCCTCAAGATGCCAAAGGGATGATCCTCCTCGGTGGATATGCAGATATCATGGTCTCAAAAGCAAGAGGAGAAACCGCCTATAACTTAACAGCAGGAAAGCTCATTAAGTTTATCGAAGTTGCCAGAGCCTACCCCCATCTGAAGTTGATTTTCACGGGTAATGCTTTTGAAGCTGAAGCTGCGAAAAAGAACTTTCAAGCTTTTGGGATTGATCCAGCTCGCGTTCACTTTGAATCTAACTCAACGAATACAATCGGAAATTCAAAAAATACCTTAGCTTATATAGATCAAAATCCAGGGGAAACCTGGATTCTTGTGACTTCTGCATATCATCTCCCCCGGGCAGTTGGGTTGTTTCGTAAGGGTCAAACAAAGATCATTCCTTACCCGGTTGATTACCATACGCCTGGAACAAATGAATGGTTCCCTTTCCTCGGTTTAAAAACAGATCTGGCAGCTTGGAACGCAGCTGTTCGGGAGTGGTTTGATATGTTCGCAAACTATATGGCCGGCCGTTCGGATGAGCTGTATCCTAGTCCTTAAGTAATACCTACATTATAAACTCTACCTTATATCCTTTTTCACGCAGACGTTCGATTAAGCTTTCTTTTCCAAACAGGTGGTTAACTCCGACATAGGCGAAGTTATTCGTACTTCCGGTTTTATATTCCTTATCCAGAACATCTGTCCAATGTTCATTCCTAAGAGCACAAATTTGATCATTTCCGAATAAATCTTGTTTTTGTTTTGGGAACTTTGACATGAATTGCTCCCAAGCCTCATAACCTTTGCCATAAGGAGGAACGAGATCCATACCTAAGTCAAACTTTTCTTGATTCAAAGAGTGTTTTATCCAACCTATGAGGTCCGCATCTTTGTTCATGATTTCTGTCATAAATCCAAGATAACTCTCTTGATCTTCTAAAGTGAGCTTCTTTTTACCTTCTTGTTGAAGCCCATCAGCTATCGTTGCGTCCACCCCAACAGAAGCCATTTTTGTGTATAGCGCTAGATCAGGATTAGGGCACATCCCAAGGACAAGACTAAAAAACCAAGGGCTAAAAACATCGGGCATGGTCACAAGATTATTGATGGTTTGCACTGGGAGTGGTACCGTTTTAATGCGTTTAAATATTTGTTCTTGCTCTTCTTTCGTAAACTGACGGGTGAAAGCAAATTGTGGATCTTGAAGAGCTATTTCCTTGATATGACGTTTGACAAACTCACTGAGGAGATCTCCAGCGGGCATTTTTTCATGCTCACAAAATGCTTTTGAACATCTTTGCACACTCTTGAAGATGTCGATTCTCACAGCTTTATGATCAGGGTCTTTACTCATGAATAAGTCAAATGTATGAACGGTTCCGAGGATTTTCCCAACCGGTTTTCCTTCTTCATCATAAACTTGAAACAGGGCAGCATTACTGTTGGTTGAGGAAAATATAAAGATTAATCCAATAAGAAAAAATAATGTTCTCATAAAAGGTACTCCTAAATTAAATATATTATTTTGGTATACTGATTAATAATTAGAGTCAAGCAGTTTGTATTATGTCATTACAGTTGCATGCCGATGCCAAAGAATCCAATCAGGTACCTTTGACCGGCGATGCTATTGCCGGCACTAAAGAGCATGAAATAGCGCTGTGAAAAATTGTAATTGCCTCCCACATTGAGAATCAGCCTCGCTCGATTAGAGTGGCTTTCATTTCCTTGAGCGAAAAGCTCAGCTCCCAAATTTAGATTTTGATTAATATCTCTCCTGAGTAAGATTCCTCCGTAAGGGAAGTTTAATCTCTGACTCCCTTGACTCAAGCCATATCCACCACCACCGGAGAGTTTCCACGGCCCCCATGACTTCTGCAGCCAAAACGGAATCTCTTCTGTTGTCCCTTTATTCCCGATACCTCTTTCCGGGTCTCCTGAAGGCAAAGTAATTTTAGGATAGAAAGCAACTTGAGGCACCCAGTCTCCTTCTTGGATAAAGCGATACTTAAAACCAAATCTCACATCTCCATAAGCATATTGAGAGGGCTCGTTGGGTTTTATAGATGACTCAGCATAGGCAACAAAATGGCTTTGGAGTTCTGGATAAAGGCCCATATCGACCTCGATACCAGGTGCCCTAATCTTCGTTCCATCATCTTTATTGTGCACACGAGAAAATACATCAACTTTGACAATCTCATACTCGGTAGGGACCGGAGTATTCGTAAGGAATTGAGCTGCATAGAGATTTGATACAGTGAGGAATAGAATGCCGGTTGTCTGAAAAAATGTTCTTTTCATCTCGTGTTTTCTTAACGTCTCCCAAATAGCTTTTCCATGTCGGCTCTTTTGAGTTCGACGTAAGTGGGGCGGCCATGGTTGCACTGGCCAGAGTGAGCCGTTTGTTCCATCTGTCGGAGGAGAGCATTCATTTCCTCATTGGTGAGCTTGCGTCCAGCACGGATACTGTAATGGCAGGCACAGGTTGAGAGGATTTCAGCGATTCTCTCTTTAAGTATTAGAGCATTCCCAAGTTCCTTGATTTCATCAGACAAATCCTGAAGCAAACCTTGCAGATTAATCTCCCCTAAAATCGCAGGAATTTCACGTACCAATAGGGCTTTTTCCCCAAAAGGTTCAATCACCAGTCCCACATCTTTCAGCTCTGGAATGGCTTCTTTAAGTCGATTTAAAGCACTTTCCTCAAGCTCAACAACCTCGGGAATGAGCAAGGGTTGACGTTTCACATGGCCGGCCTCAGCCTTAAGTCTTTCATAAACAAGGCGTTCATGGGCCGCATGTTGGTCGACGATAATCAACCCTTCTTCCGTTTGCGCAACGATGTATGTGCCATGCAACTGTGTCTTCGCAAACCCCATGGGTGGCGTATCTAAAGGCGTTTCAAGGTGTGTTGGAGGGACGTATGTGGGGGCAGGACTTTCTCTTAAAGCAGTTGGTCCATAAGAAGAAGAGGGGCGGGGAGGCATATAACCTGTGAGTGAAGGTTGCCTCATGGGCTCAGGCTTAAAGGATTGAACAGTTTGATAACTGATCGTCGTTGCTGTTTTTTGACTTGCTCCAGCAAGGGTTTGCTTGAGGGCACTGACAATTGTTCCTCGGATCAAGCCACTATCCCGAAAGCGAACCTCAATCTTTGCGGGATGCACGTTAACGTCAACTTCATCCCTTGGCACCTCAAGGAAAAGGGCCAAGAGTGGATACCGGTCAGACGCCAGGAAGTCTTGGTACGCGGCCCTAACAGCGCCTTGAAGAAGTTTGTCCTTTACGGGTCTGCCATTTACAAACAAATACTGATAGCTCGCGTTCGTTCGGTTCAAAGTGGGAAGGGAAATATAGCCCTTTAAATGGACCTCTCCCCGGCTCATCTCCAAGGGGAGAGCGTTCTGAGCAAAATCCGTGCCCATGACTTGAGAGAGTCTGTCCTTTAAAGATTCGCAAGATTTATAGTCACACACTGTCCGTTGATCGGAGAGGAGCTTAAAAGCAACTTCAGGGTGGCTCATGGCCAAACGATTCAAGAGCTCAACTGAATGGTTTAGTTCCGTAGAAGGCGTCTTTAGAAACTTAAGCCGGGCAGGGGTTGCATAGAATAAATCCTTCACCTCAATGTGTGTTCCTTGCGTTAATGACGCTGGCATCGGGGGTGTTTTCTCACCGCCCTCAACCTTTAAAACCCACGCATCCTCAGCACCTTTCAGGCGACTGGTGATATGAAGACGACTGACTGATCCAATGGATGGAAGGGCTTCTCCGCGAAATCCTAGGGTTTGGATATTAAAGAGATCCCCTTCGGGAAGTTTGGAGGTCGCATGACGCTCCACACAAAGTTCAAGATCCTCACAGCTCATTCCTATGCCGTTATCTGTAACAGATATGAGGCTACGTCCCCCATCCCGTAGTTGAACGGTAATGGCGGTGGCACCCGCATCTAAGGCATTCTCGACAAGTTCTTTAAGAGCTGAGGCGGGTCTTTCAATAACCTCACCAGCGGCGATTTGATTAATGAGCTGAGGTTCGAGCTTCCTAATCTTCATGCGGCTAAATACTTGCGAGCCAGGCGTTTCCCTTCTTCAACTGCGGGTTGATCAAAGGCGTTTACGCCGAGCAGGTAAGACATGAGGATTGTCTCAATCATAAAGTGCATCATCAGTGCCCCTAAATGATACTCGTCAATTTTATCAAGCGTTATCAAACGGGTAGGGCAGCTATTCCGAACGAGAGTCTCATAGGTTGCTTTTTGCTCTGCAGCAAAAAGGTCACCCATTGTTTTACCTGTAAATTCAGGAATGAGTTGGGATTTAATAGGGGTGCCAACCTGGTCCCATTTTGTTGTCAGGATCGTAAAGATTTTGTCCTTTGGGCCATCCAGATACAGCTGGAGTTGACTATGTTGATCAACGGTTCCTAAAGCTTTAATGGGGGTTGTTCCTTTGCCGTCTTTGCCAATACTTTCAGCCCATAGTTGACGATACCACAGACAGAAAAATTCCAGCTGATCTGCATAAGGCATCATGACAGACATGGGTTTCCCTAGGTGAAGTGCTGTACTCGCAGCTTCAAGGGCAGGGCAAGAGTCTTCTGTGAGGGCTTGCTGTAATGTCTCTAAGCCTCCCTTGCGGTAAGCGCGCGTATCAAGGCCTGCCAAGATCATCGGCAACATGCCAACGACTGAGAAGCAGGAATACCGTCCACCCACATCCATGGGGTGCTCTAAGCAGGGCCATCCATGGGAATTCGCAAGTCTTTTTAAAGGGTTATTAGTGGCTTCTGTAACAATTAAATACTGACCCTGATCACCAAAAAACTCAAGACAAACAACGAGTTGCATCAATGTCTCAACAGTTGAGCCAGATTTCGAAATAACAAGAATACCTGTCTTGTTTTTATCCAGCTTCTTAAAAAGAGCAGAAAATGTGGTTGGGTCTATATTATCCAAGAAGTGTAACCGGGGTTTCTCAGCGGTGCTCAAAGCACAGATTGTTTTACCGCTAAGACTTGAGCCCCCTGTTCCTAGGATGAGAACATCAGTGTATCCCATCAGTTTGGCAGTGGCTTGTTCAAAGACTTTGAGATCCTCAGTTTGCTCAACTTTGGCAAGAGGGGCTAGGCTTTTACTTTTATAAGCCTCTTTAAACCGAAGTAATGCCTCTTTATGGGGAAGGACCTTTGTGAAACACCCCTCAAGATTTTGTGTATAAGCCATAAGTTAGTTTTGCTTTTGCTGTGGCGTTTGAGGAATCCCCTTGTTTTGAAGGTCTGAGGCTTCAGCGTGGGTGTTAATCACTTCCTTATCTTTTGTTTTCTGAATCCCGAGTTTTTCAAGAACCGGCTTTCCTTGAGCATTCTTAATCCGGGATTCATCATCAATTTGTTTTCGCACGTGGTCTTGTCCTTCTTGAACCCCCGCCATCTCAAGGATTGTCTTTTGTCCCTGACTTAAGCTTTTTCCGTTTGGTGACGCTTGATTTGGATTCTTGCTGATAAGTTTTTTCTTATCTTCCTCAAGTTTCTTGAGCTCTTGAGGACGAGGTTGACCTGGGTTAGGCTTTGGCAAATCTTCAGGTTTGCAAGGCTTAGTATAGAAATCTGGGGGCATTTCAAGCGGTAAACTACTGGGATTGACGGCAAATTCATCGGGGGCATCCCTATCAATCCCAAGAGTTTTCTTGACGGAATTGCACCCTGCAAGAAGATAACAGCAGGAGAGTAGACTAATGGTAATATACTTAAACCTTTGATTCACTTTGCTTCCTCACATAACTTTCAATTAATAGTAAACAAACCCCGATTGTAATTGCACTATCTGCAATATTGAACGCCGGGAAATGATAGCCCCATATGTAAACGTGAACGTAAATAAAATCAACTACCGCTCCAAAACGCAGGCGATCTATGATGTTTCCAATAGCTCCCCCAATGATCATGCTGAGGCTGATTAATAAAAGCTTGTCACTTGACCTGTAAAGCCATACGCCTAAACCTATAGAAATCGCGAGTGCCAGACCAATGAGAGCGGCCTTACCCGTAACAGTATCAGCTTGCAGCATACCAAAACCAACACCTTTGTTCCAGGCCAGGACAAAGTCGAGGAAGGGGAGAATCTCAAGTGTCGTTGGCGGATTCATAAGGTCATTCAAGATCCAATATTTTGATGCTTGATCGAGAAGGATCACAAGGAGTGAGATGAGTGCGGCGATTGAGAGGCGTTTCATGGGGCAACCCCAGGGTTGTCATCCCCGCCCCCCCTGGCGTCATCCCTGCGAAAGCAGGGATCCAGGAAAAGCGACTCATCCCGAAGGGATGCAGGAATTCTTACATTGCTTCGCAATGAATTTGTATCCTGAGTCCCCGCTTTCGCGGGGATGACGCCTGTGGTGATCATTGCCTTACCCATCTAATCTCTCAACCACATCTGCGCATCTGATACACAAATCAGGGTGGTCTTTGACCGTTCCCACTTCGGGCAAGACTTTCCAGCATCTCGCGCACTTTTCCCCAGAAGCCACGCTGACGGTTACAGCAACATCCTTAACCTCATCTGAGGTAAATGAGCCGCGAGGTGCGTTGGTTTCATGGAGTTCCGCGTTTGAGGTAATGGAAAGTTCGGCCAAGTCAACATCTTGGATAAATTGTTTATAAGCTGGACTTAAGTCGATTTTTACTTTTGCTTGAAGACTTGATCCAATAACTTTTGAAGCACGAGCAACTTCAAGGGCGCCTGTCATGACTTTCCGAATATCTCTGAGGCCCTCAAATTTTGCTGCGAGTTTAGGGGAATTCCAAGCAAAGGGGAGGGAAGGGAATGTCTCAAGATGTACACTGCCTTTCGTTTCAGGGTAGCGTGCAAGCCAGGCTTCTTCAGCCGTAAAACACAGAACAGGGGCAAGCCATTTGGTAAGGCATTCGAAGGTTAAGTCCATCACCGTTCTTGTGGCTCTCCGCTTTGGATCTTCTGGGTGATCACAGTAAAGGGAATCCTTCCGAATATCGAAGTAGAAAGCCGAAAGATCAACAGCACAGAAGTTATGAATCTCCGTGTAAAGAGATTGGAATTCATAGGATTTTGAAGCCTCCCCGACTTTGAGGTCAAGTTCATATAGCCTGTGCAAAACCCACTGTTCGAGTTCTGGCATCTCATCATAAGGGATTTTCTCTTTATCCGAGAATCCAGCAAGCGCTCCCAGTAAATAGCGGAACGTATTACGGTATCTTCTGTAAATGTCTTGGTGACGTTTCAGGATTTCAGGACCAACACGTAAATCTTCATAATAGTCGCTTCCCACAACCCAGAGACGTAGGACGTCTGCACCGATGGTATTTGTGACGGTTTGGGGAGATACGGCGTCCCCCGCTGATTTTGACATCTTTTTTCCGTCTTCACCAACGATGAATCCGTGTGTCATGACTTGTTTATAAGGGGCGGAATGGTACGCTCCGCACGAAACAAGGAGGGAAGATTGGAACCAACCCCTGTGCTGGTCAGATCCTTCTAAATACAAGTTTGCAGGCCATTTTTGATTTTCACGTCCTCGCAGGACAAAACTTTGGCTTGAGGCTGAATCAAACCAAACATCAATCGTGTCAAAGATTTGCTCAAAATCTTCGGCTTTATATTTTGGACCTAAAAATTGTTGAGGATTAGCCGAATACCAAACGTTTGATCCTTCTTCCTTGAAAGCTTTAACAATACGTTCAAGAACTTCATGATCTCGTAGAACTTCGCCGGTCGTTTTGTTTACGAACAGAGTGAGGGGAACACCCCAAGATCTCTGCCGTGAGACGCACCACTCTGGCCGGTTTGCTATCATTGCTGAAATGCGTTTCTTGCCTGTCTCCGGAATCCACTCGACGGTTTCGATAGCCTCAAGCGCTTTTTGTCGGAGGCCTTTTTTATCAAGGCTGATAAACCACTGTGGTGTTGTTCTGTAAATGAGAGGTTTCTTAGAACGCCAAGAATGTGGATAGCTATGGAGGACCTTCCCTTGACTCAAAAGATTTCCCATCTCCTGAAGTTTTTCGATAACATCCGGTGCAACTTTGTAAACGTGCTTTCCAGCAAAAAGGGGGACGTGTTCATAAAAAAGACCATCATCAGCAACCGTATCTGGAACTTCAAGACTGTACTCTTTTCCTAAGGCAAAGTCTTCAAGACCATGTCCAGGAGCTGTGTGGACGAGTCCTGTACCTGCGTCAAGTGTGACATGTTCACCCGGGAGGAGAGGCACGTCAAAGTCATAGCCTTGGCCAAAGAAGGGATGGTGGGCATGAGTATCCCTCAGCTTTTCTCCCTTACACTTTGTGAGAACCGTGCTCTTCGTAATTCCCGTAACCGTGGTTACGCTCTCTTTTAAATCTTCGGCAATAAGAATGACTTCTCCTGGTTTTGCAAGGGATTCGTCACTTACCGAATCAACACGAAGGGCAATATAATTTAGTTCACTTCCATAGGCGATGGCCCTGTTTCCCGGGAGAGTCCATGGAGTCGTTGTCCAGATCACAGCACTCGCATTTTTGAGCTCAGTAACAGAAGATTTTGTGATCGGGAAACGGACATAAATGGAAGGGGATTCGATATCCATGTATTCAACTTCCGCCTCAGCAAGCGCCGTCTTTTCCACAACAGACCACAGGACAGGCTTTACCCCACGGAAAAGACTTCCATTCATGAGGAATATGCCCATGAGTCTGACAATCTCTGCATCTGCATCGTGGGACATGGTCGTATAAGGATGGTCCCAATCGGCCGTAACCCCGAGGCGTTTAAAATCAGTACGTTGAATGTTAATCCAATTTTCAGCAAAAGCTTGGCAATCAGCGCGAAACTGGGCTCTGGGAATATCATCCTTGTGAATGCCCTTTTCCCTATATTTTTCCTCAATTTTCGCTTCAATCGGCAAACCGTGGCAATCCCAACCAGGGATAAATGGAGTCGCTTTCCCAAGCTTATACTGATTCTTGAGAACGATATCCTTCAGGATTTTGTTAAGGGCATGACCAATGTGTATATGTCCATTGGCAAAAGGGGGTCCATCATGAAGAATAAAGGCTTCACGACCTTCAGCCTTTTTTTGCATCTGGTTGTAAAGGCCCATTTTCTCCCACCTCTCAAGAAGCTCGGGTTCCTTCTGGGGAAGCTCTCCCTTCATGGGAAAGGATGTTACAGGTAAAAATATTGTTGGGCGATAATCACGTGTCATGGCAATTCTATCTTGTTCACAAGGTTTCTATATGTGCCATGAGTGACTGAATTCGTCAAATGCTAATGGAGGATTTTACGTGCATAAAAAGACTCGTCATGACGAGGAGCGAAGCAAGGAAGCAATCACGAATTCATTTTGTTTCAATGAGATAGGTCAATTGTTTATGTAAATTTAACATCCGATGTTAAATTTGCAAGAAATTTAGCTTAAGTTAGAAATGACCATAATAATTTTTCGACCAATATGGAATTGGATTCCATATTAGTCGAGATAAGCCCAGTTACAGAGATTGATTCAAGTGTTCCACTCCACCATGCCGCCTTTGAGGTTGTATACCTTATGAAATCCAAAGGACTCTGCAATCTCGCAGGCGACTCGTGACCTGACGCCTGCAGAACAAATAAAGACATAACTTAAACTGGGGTCAGCGGATTCAAGGAATTTAAGGAGGGGGCTGCCCATAGGGACAGGGTGTGCTCCTTCAATTAAGGCCATATTTCCGACAAGCTCATGGGGTTCCCGTATATCAATTAAGATATAAGAGTCACGATTTGCTTTTAAAAATTCTGAATTAATATCAATCACTTAATAAAATAACTCCGATAGGGTTCGACTCATTGAAATGAGAATAACAGTCGTCATGGTTATCTTTCGAATAATGATCATATTTTCTCTTTCAACGTATGAGGTAAGTTTATTAACAGTCAATCCCATGATGAGAAGGCCCGCAATCAACCCTGACCACTCAGGGAGGGCTAAATCAAACTTTTCCTGACGCCAAGCTGAGAAGGGCGCGGTAACAGCAACAGTGAGGAGGCTGCAGGCCATGGCTTGTTCAAAGGCAAGACGAGTGATTCCCGTGAGCCAGGGAATGATCACAACACCACCACCAAGGCCGGTCATTGTGCTGAGGCAACCTGTAAGCATGCCTCCTATAGAGGCCGTTTTTGCTTGATAAGTAAAGGGTTTTTCTTCACCTTTATCTCCAGGTTTGCGGAGGATCCATAAGCTATAAAGGCTAAATAAAAGGGTTACATTGAGGATAAGGGTAATAAGCCAAGCAGGAGCCATTTGCTTGAGAGGGGCAGAAAGCAAGGCAAATAGAGCTGCAAAGATGATAAGAATACCAGCAATGCGGTAGTTTGTATTTTTCCTTTGTAAGAACCAGGATAAGCTTGCGCCGACCGTAAGAGCGAGAAGGCCATACCCTGAGGCTTCCTTGACGTCATATCCTCCCAAAATCATCAGAATCGGGATTGAAATGACACCCCCACCCGTGCCCGCAATACCAAGCACGGCTCCAGATATAGCGCCGACTACGCCCCATAAAATTAAAGGATCTGAGATGATCATCAATTTTCCCCTTAACCCAAACGAAAAAAGAGTTTAATACTATACCCTAATCGTACTGGAGAAAAGAATATGTCATTAGATAAAGAAACCGTCAAACGAATTGGCACATTGGCTCGTCTTAAGTTAAATGATGACCGAATGGGGCCTATGATGCAAGACCTGAATCATATATTAAAATTTATTGATCAACTCAATGAGGTGAATACCAAGGATATTGATCCTATGGCAGGGGTCAACACACCAGTGATGCCTTTTAGAAAAGACACAGTAAATGACGGAAACATAACTGAAAAAGTATTGGCAAATGCGCCTGAAGTCGCAGCTAATATGTACGTCGTACCGAAAGTAGTGGAATAAATCATGACAACATTAGCTCCTAAGCCTGCATTAAAAAATGACTTGATACGACTGACAATGGCGGAAGCTAGGGATGGTCTAAAAAAGAAAGACTTTTCCTCAGTTGAATTGACGAAAGCTTATCTGGAAGCGATGGTTCAACATCGTCCGCTCAATGCCTATATTTTAGAGCTACCGGAGGTGGCTCTCGAGATGGCCCGTGAAAGTGATAGGAAACTTGCTCAAGGGGTGGTACGTCCTCTTGAAGGGCTTCCTATTGCTATTAAAGATCTTTTCTGTACTGAAGGAATTCAGACGACTGCGGGGTCCCATATACTTGAGGGATACAAGCCTGAATATGAGTCAACAGTCACCACAAACCTTAAGAATGCAGGGACTGTTTTCCTAGGCAAAACCAATATGGATGAGTTTGCCATGGGGTCTGCCAATATTACCAGTTATTACGGGAATGTCATTAACCCTTGGAAGCGAGCCGATGGTAAGGATCTCACGCCTGGGGGATCATCTGGTGGGTCTGCAACTGCTGTGGCGGGTGGCCTTGCGATCGCTGCTACAGGCACAGATACGGGTGGCTCCATAAGGCAACCAGCGGCTTTCAGCGGCATTGTTGGGCTTAAACCAACTTATGGTCGTTGTTCTCGTTGGGGAATTGTGGCTTTTGCTTCATCACTGGACCAAGCCGGCCCTATGACAAAAGATGTACGGGATGCAGCCCTTCTCTTGAAAGCCATGGCGGGACATGATCCGAAGGATTCTACTTCAGCTCCCCTTGAAGTTCCTAACTTTGAGGCTGCCATTGATCAGGGTGTAAAGGGTCTAAGAATCGGTATTCCAAAAGAGTACAAACTTGACGGAATGCCAGAGGATATTGTGAAACTTTGGGAAAAAGGAGAAGCTTGGCTTAAGGCTGCAGGTGCGGAAATCATTGACATTAGCCTTCCCCATACAAAGTACAGTCTGCCTGTGTACTATGTTCTAGCCCCAGCAGAAGCCTCATCTAACTTAGCGCGTTATGATGGTGTGAGATACGGATTGCGAGTGCCAGGGCAAACCTTGGATGAAATGTACGAGAACACTCGAACTGAGGGGTTTGGAACCGAGGTGCAACGCCGAATTCTCATCGGAACCTATGTTCTTTCTGCGGGATACTATGATGCTTATTACTTAAAGGCTCAAAGGGTACGCGCGTTGATTACCCAAGACTTTCAAAAAGCCTTTGAGAAGGTTGATGTGATTCTCACACCAACAACACCTTCTCCTGCTTTTGCGTTGGATGAAAGTCCAACGGATCCAGTTGTGATGTATCTAAATGACGTTCTGACCGTATCTGCAAATCTGGCAGGACTTCCGGGATTGTCTGTTCCTGCGGGACTTTCAAAAGAAGGACTTCCCCTTGGACTTCAACTTATTGCTCCTGCCTTTGATGAAAACGTTCTCTTCAAAGCAGGTAAAGTTATTGAAGATGCAGCACAATTTAAATCCTTTTTAGAGAGGTAAAGAGAATGGATAATCGATATATCTATGAAGGGGCTTCAGGTCCTTGGGAACTTGTCATCGGTCTTGAGGTTCATGCCCAAGTCATCTCCAATGCAAAGCTTTTCTCAGGCGCTGCAACAGCGTTTGGAGCGGAACCAAATTCTCAAGTCTCATTCGTTGATGCTGCGATGCCTGGCATGTTGCCCGTCATTAATGAAAAAGCCGTCGAACAAGCCATTCGCACAGGGCTTGGGATCAATGCTGAAATAAATCTTTTCTCTGTCTTTGATCGGAAGAACTATTTCTATGCCGATCTTCCTGCAGGCTATCAGATTTCTCAATACCTCCAACCCATTGTTGGAAAAGGGCATTTAGATATTGAGCTTGAAGATGGCTCTACGCGAAGGATTGGAATCACCAGGCTTCACTTGGAACAGGATGCAGGAAAAAGCATCCATGATCAACACCCGCAAAAATCCTATATCGACCTGAATCGATCCGGTGTTGCTTTGATGGAAATTGTATCAGAACCTGATATCCGTAGCGCTGAAGAAGCCGCGGCTTACGTTCATAAACTTCGCTCAATTGTGAGATGTCTTGGAACTTGTGATGGAAATATGGATCAGGGCAGCATGCGTGTTGATATCAACGTTTCAGTCCGGAAACCAGGGGGAGAGTTTGGAACGCGAGCAGAAATTAAGAATGTGAACTCTATCAAGTTTATTACTCAAGCGATTCATTATGAAGCCGTTCGCCAGATTGAGATACTGGAAGAGGGGGGTGAAGTTAAGCAGGAAACACGGCTTTTTGATGCAAGTCATGGATCGACGAGACCCATGAGAAGCAAGGAACACGCCCATGATTACCGCTATTTTCCAGACCCTGATTTGCCCCCGCTTGTTCTAGATCCGAAGTGGGTCGAGGAAATTCGCAAGGCTCTTCCTGAACTTCCAGATGCCAAGAAAGCAAGATTCATGAAAGAGTATGAGCTTTCAGCCTATGATGCTTCCGTTCTTGTGCGGGAGACAGAGACGGCGGCTTACTTTGAGGAAGGATTGAGAGCCTTGAAACCCATGAATGCAAAGGCTGCGAAGCTTCTTGCAAACTGGATGATTGGAGAGTTATTTGCAGCTCTCAATCGTGAAGATAAGGAACTCCTGAAGTCACCTGTTTCATCGGTAAATCTGGCAGGGCTTGTGGGTCAAATTCAAGAGGGAGTGATCTCTGGAAAGATTGCGAAGGAAGTTTTCGCCATGATGTGGGAGACAGGCAAAGACGCTGCCAGTCTAATTGAACAACATGGCTTGAAGCAAGTATCAGATGATGGTCCTATTTTGCTGGTTATCGATAAAATACTTGGACAACATGCAGACAAAGTTGCAGAATATAAAAGTGGAAAAGATAAACTCTTTGGATTCTTTGTGGGACAAGTGATGAAGGAAATGGCTGGAAAAGCAAATCCGGAACTTGTGAACAAGCTGCTGAAGGAGAAATTAGGGGGATAAGGGAGATACTATGAAACGAAAGACACGCAATAAATGGACCCTTGGGGCTATAAGTTCTGCAGTGGTTTTATTTGCTGTTTTAGGTATTGTTCAAACAAGGAAATCTCAGGATGTTATCGCAACGTCAAGCGATATCAAAGGAATTGAAGATGAGAAGCCTTCTATTGGAGGGGAATTTTCTCTCATTGATGCCTTTGGAAAAGAATGGAAAGACACTGACTTTAAAGGCAAACCCATGTTGGTTTATTTCGGTTATGCCTATTGTCCTGATATTTGTCCTACTGCCCTTTCAAATATGACAAAAGCTATTGAGACAGTTGGGAGTGGAAAGGTGCAACCTATCTTTATCACTCTTGATCCTGATCGTGATACACCTCAAAGCTTAGGTGTGTATGCACAGAATTTCCATCCTGATTTTGTGATGCTAACCGGTGATAAGCAAGCTATTGAAAAGATTAAAGAATCCTACAAGGTGCATGCTGCACGCACATCAAGTGATCCAGACTATCTGATGGATCACTCTTCCTTAATTTACCTTATGGATAGTAAAGGACATTATAAAGCACACTTTAATCACAGTACCCCACCTGAAGAAATTGTTGAGAAAGTAAAGAAATATATTGAAAATAATGGATCGATATAGTTATTTTAATTCCATTTTTGTTGTTTGTAAGTTAAATAGGTTTTGTTGATGGTTAGATTAAAAAATTTTTTCAAACTCTTTATTGCATGTTATGTTTTATCTTATTCCCTACAAAACGCTGAAGCTATGAATCAACCACCTGATGATAATAGGCAGGGGGGGTGGAAGAAAAAGAATCCTCTTCCCCAACTTGAAACAATTGCATTGATAGAAGATCATTTAAAGAATTATCCCAATAAAGGTTGTAGCTCAAATACGAACAGTCCAGACAAATTAGTTGAATTTAAGAAATCATTTAAGAACGACTTGATTGAATCCTTTAATGATAATTTTGACAGTTTAGATGACGTAACCCAGTTTATATGTGAGGCCAACAGAGTCATCGCGCAGCGCTGTTATATTGAAGACGCAGTTTGGTCAGTTTTAGGCATTTTACAATTTTCACCTGAAGAAAGAACCCAATTTAACGATACATTTATGGAGAATGTACCCTTAATCGCCATGCCATCAGGAGCTATGATCAGGTATGTCGGCGATTTAGACTGTAGGGAAAGGAGTGAATTCTTAGCAAGTTATCAACGTGCTTTAATATTTATCGATAAAGAACGTCTAAAAGATGATGAAGGACAGTTTTTGCCAGATGAATTATATCCTGAGAAGTATCATAATTGCTTGAGAAGAAATTTTTTAGTTACAGGGTACTTATTTGAATATTTTAAAGAAGCAATTCTTTCACTAAAGGTTTTTCCGTTCCATACAACAGACGAAATCCATGAAATTTTATGTAGATATACCGAAAGAGAATCCATAGTACAAATTGTTAAAGCGTGTGTTGAAGACCCTGTACTAAGTCATTTTAGGATTCCTCGACATATTTACATCTTACAACTACTTCGCATAGGAATTGCAATTGAAGGATCAACGGATACCTTTCACGAGGTTTTAAGCGGCATCCCTAATGTAGAAAACAGAGAAAGAGTTTGGCTCGCTTTTTATGATTGTATTTTGAACCGAAATATAACTTCCGATTCCTTTGTGGAAATCCCATCACTCTGCTTAAGAATACAACAACTTTTACCAATTGAGAATGAATCCGAAAAATGGCCTTATTTATGTAAAATTCTTTATATTTTAAATAATTTTCGTGATAATCACATCCAAAATATTGCATATCTTGAGGAAATCCTCAAAAAAACAAGTGATGTTAAATACCGTATCAAAATATTAGATTCTTATTACCAGCTTGCAGCGTCTGTTGGCTTTGATTCTATGAACCTTACGTATGCTTTTTTATATGCATTTATTAACTTAGAGAAGGTCCTGGATTCGCGAGAAAGGTTTGAAAAAGTGAATGCTGAAAATTTAAAATATTATAATCATGAGGATTCATTTTCAGAGGATATGTATGATGATACGTAGTGACTTTTAACAGGTAGTGTTGTTTAATGCCCCTTTTCCCAAGCTCCATTTTCTGATTGTTTCCAATAGGTTACTGTATGGCCTGCTTCTTTGTACCTTTTCCAGCGCTCGCGAGCGGCAGCACTAGCGTCCTCATCATTACCATCGAAAAGGTCAAGACATCTCTCATACGTTGAAAGTTCCGAAGATTCAACACCGTCCGTGAGAAGGATAAACGTTGCACTGTTGAGGTTCTCATCCTTTAAGGTTAACCAGATGGGCTGATCTTCAGGATAACCTTCTTTTGCACTCCCATGGGGAATAAAGCTCAACTTTGCACCTGTCCAAAGAGAGGCATTTAAATAATCAAGTCGTTCCTGAGTTCCACATAAAATCACAGCCCTTTTTTTAACTTCGAGGACTTTCTCGAGGAGTTTAGGAAGAACTTTCTCAAGTGTGGATGTGGTTATATGATAAAACCCAATATCACTCATAGTTATCTTGAATGAATCGATTGAGAAGTCTCACGCCAAAAGCTGTTGAACCCGGGGCTGATAAGGTTAGCTCCTTCTTTGTATAAGCAGTGCCTGCAATATCCAAATGAGCCCATGGAACTTTATTGGTGAAACGTTGCAGGAATTTGGCAGCTGTTACACTTCCTGCACCTCTTGCGCTACCTGTATTTTTTACATCTGCGATTTCACTGTTGATATCCGAATCATAGTCGTCATCCATAGGGAATTCCCAAAGGAGTTCACCGACTTTTTCACCAGCGTCAAAAAGTTTCTTTGCCAAGGTTTTATCTGATGAAAAGAGACCTGCTCGAGTCGCGCCTAAAGAAATGACTATAGCTCCCGTCAGGGTTGCTAAATCAACCATAAGCTTTGGTTTGAAACGATGCTGGGTGTACCAAAGAACATCAGCAAGAACAAGGCGTCCTTCCGCATCTGTATTTATGACCTCAATCGTTTGGCCTGATAAAGACTTCACCACATCTCCCGGTCGTTGGGCTGTTCCTGAAGGCATGTTTTCAACAATGCCAGCCAGGCCAATAACATTGGCTTTTGCCTTGCGAAGAGCAAGGGTTTTTAAGAGACCAATAACGACAGCAGCGCCAGACATATCATATTTCATATCTTCCATGTTTGTGGCTGGTTTAATGGAGATACCGCCTGAGTCAAAAGTAACACCTTTGCCAACAATGGCCACGGGAGCTTCGTTTTTATCTCCCCCATTCCAGCGCAAGACAACAAGTCTAGCTCCTTTGTCACTTCCTTGTGAAACACCCAACAGAGCATTCATACCCATTTTTTTGAGTTCTTTTTCATTGAAGATCTCAACTTTAACCCCGTCCTTTGACAATGTTTCTGCAATCTTTGCAATGGCATCAGGTGTCATTACATTAGCTGGCTCAGTTGAAATGGTCTTAGCAATCTCAACTCCTTCCGCACATTTAGAAAGGGGTTTAAAGAGCTTTTCAGCTGAAGTAGGATCTGGCGTAAGGACTGTTAATTTCTTTACGGAGAAAAGTTCTTCTGGCTTTTTCTTTGTAAAGTACTTTTCAAAACGCCAGGATTTCAGGAGGGCCCCATAGGCAATATTTGCAGCGATTTCTTCATTGCTTGTCTTCTTAAGGGAGTGGATTTCAACAGCTCCTTCACCATTTGGAATCGTAGAAAGGGCCGCCAAGATTGAACTTCCAATCTTCTGCCATACCACATCAGTTAAGTCTTTTTCTTTCCCCAGTCCAATCAGAATAACTTGTGATCCATCTGTTGTATAAATCTTCAAGGATTGATTGATTTTACCTTTAAACTTTGAGTTTTTCAGGGAGGTTGTGATCAAACCCTTCAGGGATTTATCAAGGGATTTTGTTACATCCGGGAGAGTGTTATCATCGAAAATACCCACGCAAAGAACTGGTTGTTTAGCAGGTTTTTGAAAAGAAATTTTAATAGCCATATTTCATCCGTTCACAAATTTTTTTTGTATTAAGATACTTAAAAGACGCAGTGTCAATGGTTCTTTAAGTATCTTATCATATTTTCAGTGAAAAGTTTATAGGTTAGGTATATGGTGAAACTAATTTTTCCGCTTTATGGAGGGAAAGGTGAAGTTACTCACCTATTGTTTTGTTTTTATTGGATTATTTGCTCTATTAAACCTTGAAGCCTCACCTGTAGAACTTCAACCACATCGGGCTTACTATACCATTTCCCTTGCTGGCCGTCCTGATCCCCTCAGTGAAGTGAGTGATATTCGAGGGACAATGATGATCGAATTCAACAAAGTCTGTGGAGGGTACACGGTTCAACAACTATCAGATGTATGGCGATATTTAAATGATGAAGATAGTTCAGTAGAACATGTAAGGTGGGGTTATACAACTTTTGAAAGCGATGAAGGAACAAGCTTTAAATTTTATACTTTCCGTAAGGTAAATGATGAGCTTGTCGAAGATATTCAAGGTACGGCAACCAAGAATGGAGAGATCATTCAGGTTAATTATCAAAAACCAGAGAGAAAGCAAGTAACCCTTGCCGAAGGGACACTCTTCCCCCAACAGCACATTCGAGCTCTCTTACAAGCAGCAGCAGAAGGGGAGCGTGTATTCCCAAAGACTGTTTTTGATGGGAGTTCAATGGATGGAGCCTCAGAGATCAATACATTTATTGGAGCAAAAAAGGTGGGGGCAGATGCTAAAGGAAATGAAGGTGTTCATCAATTTGATGGACAAGCTTATTGGCCAGTTCGCTTTGCTGTATATGGTCTTGATAAATCTGAGTATGAGCCAGAATATATAACGACACAAGAGCTCCTTCCCAATGGGATTATCAAAAAATATAACATTGATTATGGCGGAGTTAAGATTAACGGTGTTCTCGATAGAGTTGAGCTGTTATCTAATGGTGGTTGCTAATTAAAAATGGAATGAGAGTTCACAGTTTAGAAAAATAGTCTTATCATAAGATGGTTTTAGTCCTGTGTTGTTATGTGCCAGAAACCAAAGTTTAAACAGATAGCTGGGTGGCCTACTATGCTTGAGGAGTCAACTGTTTTGAACTTAAGCTTGACACACGTTTCAAAAACAGTATTCTGCGTCCAGTTTCAATCATGGATTTAAAACGATGGCCAAGCAAAATACAATTTCAATTAAAATGGAAAGCACAGCTGGGACAGGCTTTTTTTATGTTAAAAAGAAGAACCCACGTAAGCTTACAGAAAAACTTACAATGCGTAAGTACGATCCAAAAGTCCGTAAGCACGTGGAATTTAAAGAGACAAAGATCAAATAAGATTACTGTCGCTGTTTTTTAAGGCATTCAAGAAAAGCTTCTCCTTGTTTAGCGATTCCTAATGCATCTCCTGATTTACGTTGGTTTTCCTTTAGTTCTTCTGATCTCTGCAAGCAGACGTTTGTTTGTGTCGTGTGAGCCATACACAGTAACTTGTTGGTGTCTTCATTAGGCTTGTCTTTTTTAAGACAAACGTTGCAGAGACTATTACACATGTTTTCAATACCATCTTTTCCTTGGTATTTGTTGATAAGTTTAAATTTGTAGCAAGGTGTTAAACAATGCCTTTGAGCTGCAGCATCAGCTTGTAGGGATGGAGCGCTGATTAAACTTAAAGAAAGCATCATGAGTGTGATTTTCAACTTAGTCATTTTTATCTCCCTTTTTAGATTATTTACAATCATAGGGAGCAATTATTAAAAATGAATTAAAGGACATAACTCTCGTTTCTTGAGTTTAATACAATCCTTACAAAAGCATCATAACGGGATTCTCAATGAGAGTCTTAAATTCCTTGAGGTAAACAGCACCTAAAGCGCCATCAACCACACGATGATCAACGGAGAGGGTGCAACTCATGAGGGTTGCGAAGGTGAGCTTGCCGTCCCTCACAACAGCACGTTCTTCCCCAGCACCGACGGCAAGGATGCAAGCCTGAGGTGGATTAATGATGGCTGAGAATTCCTTAACCCCATACATACCCATATTAGAGAGACTAAACGTTCCCCCTTGGAATTCTTGGGGTTTCAGTTTGCCATCACGGGCTTTTGTGGCTAACTCTTTCATTTCATTCGATATTTCAACAAGTCCCTTAGTCTCGGCCTGACGAACAACAGGCGTAATCAAACCACCATCTGTTGCTACAGCGACCGAGATATCACAGGATTTAAATTTGTAAATCTGATCATTCACCCAAGCCGAGTTCGCATCAGGAACATGTTTTAAAGCCATTGCACAGGCCTTGATAATAAAGTCATTGACTGAGAGTTTGTAAGCACCATTTGCTTTGTCGTTGATTTGCTCTCGCGCCTTTAGGAGGGCATCAATCTCACAATCAACGGTGAGATAGAAATGAGGGATGGTCTGTTTGGCTTCAACCAACCGTCTCGCAATCACCTTACGAACGTTTGTTGAGTTAATAACTTCATATTCAGGCTCGTATCCTGAAAGAAGAGGGGAGGAGGCCGGTTGAAGTGCCGGAGCTGCTCCACCTTGTGTAAGTGCGCGTTCTACGTCGTCTCGTAAGATTCTTCCCCTTGGACCTGAGCCGGGAATAGAGCCAAGGTTGACATGGGCTTCTTCAGCAATTCGACGGGCAAGAGGTGTGGCAAATATCCGTCCTTCAGAAGTTTGTTGGGATATAACTTTGAGATCGGGTTTCTTTTCTGGTGTTGTTTGAGAAGGGGTTGGGGCGGGAGCAGGCTCTGTTAGAGTTTTCTTAACTTCTTTAATGGCCGAAGCATCTTCGCCTTCCTCAAGAAGGATGGCTATGGGTTCATTGACCTTAACACCTTCTGTTCCTTCAGGGATAAGAATTTTTCCCATTGTGCCTTCATCAACGGCTTCAACTTCCATTGTTGCTTTGTCGGTTTCAATCTCTGCCATGACATCACCGGCTTTAACAATATCACCTTCCTTCTTTAACCATTTGACAAGATTCCCTTCTGTCATTGTGGGAGAGAGAGCTGGCATTAAGATTTCAATCGGCATCCCGTGATCCTTTTCTTAATTTTTGTAACAAACGGCTTTCGCCGCCTCGATAATATCCGCAACTTGTGGAAGTGCCAAGTGTTCTAGGTTGGCAGCATAAGGCATAGGCACATCAGCTCCATTAACTCTAACAACTGGCGCATCTAAGTAGTCAAAAGCATCTTCCATCATGACAGCAGCAAGTTCTGAGCCAATCCCTGCAAAAGGCCAGCTTTCCTCAACGGATACAAGACGATTGGTTTTCATAACTGACCGAACAACCGTTTCCCGATCTAAAGGTCGAATCGTTCTCAAATCAATGACTTCCGCATCAATGCCAAGTTCTGCCAAGGCTTCAGCCGCTTCAAGGGCTTTTCCAACCATGAGAGAAAAGGCGGTGATGGTTACATGTTCACCTGGTCGACGGATCAAAGCTTGACCAATAGGGACGATATGATCCGGGTCATTTGAGACATCGTCAAAGGCATGACCATAAAGAAGTTCATTCTCAAGACAAATAACGGGGTTGGGATCACGAATCGCAGCTTTTAGCAATCCTTTTGCATCGCCCGCACTATAAGGACTGATAACCTTAAGACCTGGACAATGGGCATACCAACTGGCATAGCAATGGGAATGTTGAGCACCGACTCGAGAAGCAGCGCCATTGGGACCTCGAAACACAATGGGACAGCCCATTTGTCCCCCAGACATATAAAGGGTTTTTGCGGCTGAGTTAATGATTTGATCAATGGCTTGCATTGAAAAGTTAAAGGTCATGAACTCGACAATAGGACGAAGCCCCCCAAATGCTGCACCCACACCAAGGCCTGCAAAGCCGTGTTCTGTAATTGGGGTATCCACAACTCTTTTTGAGCCAAACTCATCCAGGAGTCCTTGACTGACTTTATACGCACCATTGTATTCAGCGACTTCTTCTCCCATGAGAAAAACAGAGGCATCGCGGCGCATTTCTTCTGCCATCCCGTCTCTTAGAGCTTCTCTAACTGTCATTGTATTTAGGTTTAAATTCTGCATTACTGTTCCTTGTACTGACATTATACTAGCACATCCGTATAGAGTTCTGAAGGATCGGGTTCGGGTGAAGTTTTAGAAAATTCAACGGCTTCGAGCACGATAGCTTTAATGTCGTCCTCAATCTTCTTAATTTTAGTTTCAGGAATTTTGAGGGTTTTTTCCATGTAAAGCTTAAAGTGATCAACAGGATCTCTTTCTACTTTTACAGTATCAACCTCTTCCTTAGACCTATATTTCGCAGGGTCGGACATGGAGTGACCTCGATATCTATAGGTATCTAATTCAAGAATGTAAGGTCCCTTTCCAGAACGGGCATGGTCAAGGGCTCTCAAAGCAGCTTCTTTGACGTCAACATATGACATGCCGTCAACTTGTTCACCTGGAATATTCCAACCTTGCCCACGACCATAATAATTCGGTCCAGCAGAGGAACGTTCTTGAGAGGTCCCCATGCCATAGTGATTGTTTTCAATGACATACACAACGGGGAGCTTCCATAGAGATGCCATGTTGTAAGATTCATAAACTTGTCCTTGGTTAGCAGCTCCATCACCCATTGAGGCAACGCAGACTCCACCATCTTCTTTATATTTATGGGCAAAGGCTAGGCCTGTCCCAAGGGGTATTTGTGCACCCACAATTCCATGTCCACCAAAGAAATTCTTCTCCCGGCTAAACATGTGCATGGAACCACCTTTCCCTTTGGAATATCCACCACTACGACCTGTGAGTTCTGCCATTACACCCTTTGGATCCATACCTGCTGCAAGCATATGTCCATGATCACGGTAAGCGGTAATAATTGTATCCATAGATTTGAGAACAGATTGAATGCCCACAACAACGGCTTCTTGCCCTATATATAAATGACAAAAGCCTGCAATGAGCCCCATTCCGTAAAGTTGGGCGGCCCGCTCTTCAAAGCGTCTAATGAGAAGCATGTCATGATAAGCCTTAAGGGCCTCATCTTGAGAAATCAATTTTGACACGTGTCTTCCTTTTCTAAACTCATGGATGAGACATCCATACCTAGAAATGAGTGGTTTGGCAACCCGGTTTCATTTTATATAAGGCTAAATAAGATATATATAGAAAATCCAATCAACAAAATTCCAGAGATCCGATTGATCCAATGAAGCTGATTATCAGATAATTTATGATGCAAAAGGCGGACGGCGGTTGAGAGTGAAAACCACCACGCCGTTGCACCAACAAAAACACCCATAACAAGAGTTGACGCTTGCGTGTGGGATTCATCAATGGGCTTTATTCCCATGGCAGCAAAAGCCGCTGCAAAGACGAGAAGTGTGATAGGATTCGAAAGTGTAAGAAAGAAAGCTGATGTAAGAGCATGAATAAGTGAGGTTTCACCATTGTTTCCAAGATTCATATCACGGGGGTGAGAACGAGCAATAGAGATTCCAATCCACCCGACAAGAAGGCCTCCAAATAATCTCAGGTAAAAATCATGAGTGTTAATAAAGTTAGAAATTGAGGAGAGACCAAAACCTGCGACAGCTCCATAAAATGTGTCCGCAAGTCCAGCACCAAGCCCTGTGAAAAGGCCAAGAATATAACTGTTTGAGAGAGTTCTGCGAATGCACAGAATTCCGATGGGACCCACGGGTGCAGCAATAGCAAAGCCGGCCACAATACCTTTTAGGAAAATCATAATGAGATCAGTGGGCATGCCCTGAATTCCTTTTCATATCATTGATCTTTTAACTTGGGTCAAAGGGTGTGTCTAGCCTTATTATTTAGATCACAAAACTTGATAAGTATTAAAAAGTATTATATAATTATTGTATAATACAATATTGGTGTTTTGCATGGTTAAGTCTATTAATTTTATTCTGTTTACTTACGTTCTCCTGGGGTCGGCTTCAGCATTTGCACAAAATGTGAAGCACAATCCTAAAGAAGCATTTGAAACTCATGGCCTTAGAGGCATTAAGGTCACCAAGGTGACTGGTGCGGATTCTTTGCATGCTAAGGGAATTAAGGGGCGTGGGAAGGTTGCCATTATAGATGAAAACTTTACGCCAAAGGACATAAGCTTTTTGCAAGCCAAGAAGTTACTTCATTCCGCTACAACTCGATTGAGTACTGCTGCCTTAACCCAAACAGAAGCTATACCTCTTGATGAGGAAATGGGGCATGGAACGGGTGTGATGCATACGTTTCATAGTGTGGCTCCTGAAACAGAAATCCTTCCCATTGATGTAAGATATATGGAGCATAAGAATAAATCTATACATCCCATGGCACATGCTATTGATATAGCTATCAAAGAGAAAGTAGATGCCATTAGTTTAAGTATTTCCCCGGATGATACAGATCCTGAGTATGTCAATGCCCTCGTGCGTGCTATTAACAATAATATTCCTATTTTCTATGCTGCTGGTAATTACTCGAAGCCAGGGGCTCCTGCCATATTAGATACAATCAAGAGTAGATCAACGGGAAAAATGATTCCCCAAAATGAAATGGTAGCATTTGAACGGGCGGGCAAGAAAGGTATCCTCTTTGCTCTTGCGATCGGCTTAGATCATAAAGGTGAAGAAATCTTTACTGACTTTTCTGTTCATCCGTCAGTCAATTCAGAATCCCATGCTGTGGCAACGATTGGTCAAGAAATACCTGTTCCAGGCGATTTATTTGGAGGAACCTCAGGATCAGCCCCCATTTTTTCAGCTTCCTACATGTTACTTAAGCAATACATGCAAAGCTTAAATCATTGGGAATCCCCTCACTCTCTTCTTAAGGAAATTCATGACTCTGGCCATGACTTAACGCATCAATATGTAGGAACACCTCTAAAAACATACAAGGTTCTTGATCTGAATAAAGCGATGCAGCGTATGTCTGCCCGGGTTGAGCCTCCTACCATAATTGACTTTGATTACCAGAGTGTTTCCTTTAGCCAGTTAAGTGCAAATGAAGTACATTTTTCATTCAATAATACGAAAACAGGTCAAGTTGTGAGTAAACAGCTTACCCTCCCAGAAAACTATGGTATGACCCTGAAGGGTAATAAACTTCTTGTAGAACAACATGCACCGCTTTTTGAAGTTATTGATAATACAAAGAATATTCAGATTCAGATTGTAAGGGGAGTCGATTCAATCGCTATTCAGAAAAGCACGGGTTTAGAGCACTTCGGACTTTTCTCTTATAATACAGTTAATTATCCAGGACAGCTTGAGGAAATGCCAAGCTTAGCTATTTCAGCACCGAAACTTGTCAATGCAGGAACATTGAAAGCGAAGACATTTCAATTTTACGGGAAAGATGTTGAGAATTTTGGTCATATTATTTCTCCTAATCCAATGATGGTTAATTCAGTTGGTACAATGATATTTAACGAAGGTTTGCTAAAAGTTCCTGAAGTTATAGGTAAAGACGTAAGATATAGAGACTTAAAATTTGATTATGAGACTTTGCATGTCTCCGTTTTAGACTCAAATAAAGTTCAAGTTTCCCTAAAGAACGTTCCAAAAAAAGTGAACCTCGATTACACATTTACAGTGGAGGAGGGATATGGAATTAAGTGGGAAAAAGGAAAATTGGTTCTCGCTAAGGATTCACCCTTGCTTAATATCCTTATCCCAGAAAGTGACATTAATATTCAAATGACAAAATATAATAATAATCTTGCCATTATTAAAAGTATTGGGATGAAGCATATTGGTGTTCAATCCTATCTTGATGTTCTTTATCCTGGTCAACTTGAGGAAATTCCACGTTTAGATATTAGTGCACCCAAATTAACAAATATTGGGACTTTGAAAGCAACCGAGCTTCGTTTTCACGGGGATGAAATTGAAAACGTGGGGCATATTATTTCATCAAATCCTGTAAATCTAACACGGGCTGGAACCATGATCCTCAATGAAGGGTTATTAAAAGTACCTCAGTTTAAGGGAAAAGATCATTTCATGAGTGATGTTAACTTTAATTTTGATGAAGTCTCAATAGAAGTCACAGGAGAAAATTCCGTTAATGTTTCATTGGATAACAGTAAAACAAATCAAGGTATTGATTATTCATTTGAGGTACCTGAAGGATATGGAATTAAATGGGAGAGGGGGAAATTAATTGTTGTTAAAGGAGCTCCCTTCCTAGAGATTAAAGATAATAATACTCATTTACTTTTAAATAGACTAAAGGATAATGTCTCCATTATTAAATCGACGGGGATTTCAGCCTTTAATCTTGATTCTCATATACCCGTTTATTATCCTGGCCAACTTGAAGAAATTCCAAGTTTATCTGTATCGGCTCCCAAGCTTACCAATGCAGGTACGTTAAGTGCAAAGAATTTAGAATTCCACGGGGGAGTCATCGAAAATCTGGGTCACATCCTTTCCCCCAATCCTCTTTACTTAGGCAATAAAGGGACGGTCGTTCAAAATAAAGGCCTTATCAAAGTTCCAAAATAATTTTTCGTAAAAGTCATCTGTAAATAAGCTTTGTACTAAATAAGTGTTCTCAGAAAAATAATAATGTATGGGCTTGACAAAGTAATAATAAATCACTAGTTAATTCTTATTGTAAAACTTATAAAACTATTTATGGTGCCCAGATATGAAAAAACAATCCCTATTTAAAGCTCTTTTGTTAGCGACATCAATCCTTGCTTTCCATCCAAGTCTATATGCTGCTGGTGATGATTTAATCGAAACTGACAAGGATATATTTGATATTGGTAAAGTTGGTCGTTCGAAATTTGTCAAAGATAAGATTGAAGCTCATCGTCTATCAAACAAGGGAAATATTGACATTGGTGAGGAGTTATTTGTTAGGTTTTATACGGGTGGTGTGGGTCTTGATAGTTTTTTGAGAGCTGTTGACTGTAATCGTGATAAACTCATAGACGTTCTTTTTAGCTATAATCTTAATACTATTGATCCAGGTTGTTTAGTAAATGGTTATACTGAAATGAAGGGTATATTTTTTGATTTCTTTAAAAACAGAAAAATTCCTGGACAGCTTAGGGACCTTTTTAAAGATCATGATAAAATAGCTAAAGCAACAGATAACCCTTTTTCAGAAATGGAAAACGCCACTTTTCATCGAAATTATTATGAGCCATTTGTGCTACAAGTTATTGCCTCAGAAGAAGTTACCACGCTCCCGAATGTTTTTCTTATCAAATTTGCAAATGGAATGAATAGAAAACTGAGGATCTTTGCTAATGACCAACTCCGCAATGATAATATGTGGAGAAGTAATAACCTATGGAATGTCCTTTGCGAGGGCAACCAATTCTCTCGTTTGGTAAAGGCAGGAAATGTTCAAGAGATTGAAAGATGTAAGCTTCTAGAAACGGAAGATCTTCATCGTCTTGAAACCAGAGAAATTGATTACATGGTTGGTGCTTTGAAGCTTGATATGTGCGAGAGGCTCTTTAAGTCAAAAGGACTTCCACAGGTTGAAATAGAAAGGCATAACCGTGATATTAAACAGTTGAGACATGTATGGGCTAAGGAATTGGCTCAATCTCCCCTTCACGCAAAAAAAACTGCCGCTTTTTATTCTGTTCTTTTAGACATGGCGCTGTCTGAAGTGGTGTCACTTGAGACGGCTATCAAGCAAGGATCTCAAGAGATGGTGGGGGTTCGTCAACAAGAGCTTCAGAAGGTTAAAGAAAAAATCACCTTTTTTCATAATGCTCTAGAAGATATAGGCACGCATGTTAAGCTAGCGGAGGTAGACCTCTGTGATATGCTGCTTAAGTTAACGCTTTATTATGAAAGACTTGCTGAGCAGTTTAAGAGGGATAGTGTTTGTCCCGCTCTTGCAGTTGATGTGCAGTTAAAGAATAAATTGTTTGCTGAACGTCTTAAATTAGAAGCAACTCGATTTGCAAAGGCATTCGATCAACTACAGTCAGGTCTTGTACAAGATATTGATTATAAACTCCGCGTCAAAGGTCATGCAGTTGAAAAAAGGTTTGAGGAAAAACAGAAGCGTAATTTAAAGCTTGAAAATGATACGGTACGTTACGTAGACGACCCACTTCGACCATATGATCCTCCTCGCCGTGTTGCTGTTCACCAGGAATGGAAATTGAATGATGATTTTCAAGTATGTAATCGTATTGTTGAGGCGGAAGTTGTTAGATTAATTGACGGGAATAAAAAGTACTTTAATCCTATTTACTTAAGTAAAGATCCATTTTTGCCGATAGGACTTCAAGATATCAACGAAGTTTATCCGCAGGATGTTTCTGACAACGAGTGGTTAAGAACATTTCCTCAAGAGATTTATGACGGTGTTCTATATTTGCTCGTACCACACAATGAGCGAGCAACCCTTCTCCGAAACATTGGGTTATTTAATCATGTCCAAGATTCGCCTTATTGGTATGAGGATTTCGCTAGAACTACAATCGGTGGTGTAAGTCTTGAGGGGAGAAAGATTCCTTTCGTCGATGATGCATCCTTCCTTCAGCTTTTTGGTGATTCAGCTTCAAGGCGTGATATCTTTGATATCTTTAAAAACTTACATTCTGTTTTTAGTAAAGCGAATATAGGTGCAGACGATGCACTTAGGGATCAAAAAATGAAAGCGAGAAAGCGTTTTAAGCGATTGGTTGCTCGTTACATTGAATTAGAACAAAATAGTATTGGTGGTGATGTTCAGCTTATTGAAGCGAGAGGAAAAACAAAAGCGGCACTTGCATTTATTCAAAATTATGGGCGCTGTATAGACGGTGTTTGTGATGGTCTTAATCACTTAGAAGGTGAAATGTTTAGGGATGAGAGCTATCTTGAAGCTGAAATCGGGGGTGTTTTTTCAGACAATGCTCTTCAGTTTTGCAGTAAATTTGGACAAATGTCTGGGAGCGCTGAATGGAAAACGGTGGCTCCTCAATTTGTGAGGGATAGATTAATGTTTTCTCTTCCCTTACAAGGTGAGCCAAGACTTCGTTTTTACTGTTTGTTTAATTCAGTCAGTGATCTAGCCGATTCTACATTCTCGCCAAACAATCTAATGCGAACTTTTTTGACCGGGGGGCGCGTAGCTGTTGCTAACTTCACATCGGTCAACTTTGAAGCGTTTACAGCCGATAAGGCCATTGACCTAATTTTTGATGCTTATAAAAGGGGGCAGAAAAAAGCAAAGGACGGTGTGACTCTTTCTCATAAAAACATTGTCGCGTTCATTGAGCAGGATCCCTATCTCAACTCCTTTTATGAGGAATTTGGCGACGAGATCTTTGATAATGAGGACTATGAGAACGACTTCTTTTGCCCTAAAGAAAAGGGAACTTATAAAAGAGAACTCTTTGCTTATATACTTGAACGACTTGGGTATATTATTGACCCCAAGAGTCGTTGGGATGCAGATGCAAAGAAGAAAAAAGCTGAACAGGTAGAACAAAAAGAAGAAAGAATTAGATCAGCTAAGGTCCCTTTGACAACTTCTCCTTTAATGCTGACAGGCACTAAGGATGAATTTGAACAAGAGAAAGCTTGTGAATTGCTTGATTTGAACTTTAACTTCGATAGTTTGGTGGTTGATCAGACAGAAAGAGATAAAGTTAAGTTTACTTTTGCAAAAAGTGGAACTAATCAGATTGTTTCAGGTGTATTCAATATGCAAGATAACTTTGGTTTTTATTTTAATAATAGTAAGCTCGTTTACGCACAAGGAACACATGTATGTCAGATACTTGATCCAGTACGTAAGATAAATGTTGACTTACAAAAAGGTGAGGGGGGCCTCGTTGTTATTAAAACTCTTGGGCTTACTCATTTTAGCGTCTCATCAAGATTACCTATTGTTTATTCTGGACAATTGGAAGATATGCCATCACTTGCATTTAAGACACCTCTGTTCTCAAATAGGGGCACTCTTTCCTCAACAAAGCTAAGGTTTGATTGTGAAAAGGTTGAGAATCTTGGGCATATTATTTCTCTTAATCCAGTTCAATTGGTTAGGGACGGTACGTGTGTGTTCAATAAAGGGCAAGGCTTACTTCTTGTGCCAAGCTTGGCTGGTGATGACACAGTTTTGTGGGATGACCAATTGGATTATGATCAAATGGATGTTAAGGTATCTGTAGACAATACTGGTATGGCTAATCGTATTGTTCTGAAGCTCAAGCATAAACTTACTGGCTTGACGCAAAAAGAAGCTTTTGATCTAGAGCCCCATGAGGGAATAGAGTGGAAGGATGGGTCTATAAGAAAAATAAAAAATGGGCCTTATCTGAGGTTTGCAAATGCACAAAATAATGTGAATGTTGTGCTTGGTTCAAACCAAGAGAAAGCAATTGTTCTTTATGGGTGTTCCGGAATCAATAATTTTGGTTTGAAAACAAAAGAAAAAGTTGTTCACAGTGGTCAGAAATTACCCTTAAAAAGGGTCAATGTAACTTGTCCTTCCTTTTCTAACGTTGGGTTGATGACAGTAGATCAACTCGTGTTTAATGGTAAAGAAATTGTTAATTCTGGACATATCTTATCCACTCAACCCATCCAGTTCGTACAAAGGACAACCATTGATAATGGTGGACTTGTTAAGTCTGAGAATGAAGAATATCCACAAGGGAAACAGAATAAGGATCCAATGTAATTAATCATAAGGGCTTCTGGTTATTCATCAGAGGCCCTTTTTTTATTCAATAATTCTCTTTTGAAGAGCTGATGATTTGACAGCCTTTTGCAATTTCTCAAAGGCTCTGATTTCGATTTGGCGAATTCTCTCACGGGAAACACCCAGAGTTTCTGACAAAGATTCCAGGGTTTCAGGTGGTTCTTTAAGGCGACGTTCAACAATAATTTGCCTTTCTCGGTCATTTAAGGAATTTAAAGCTGTCACGAGCAAAGCATTTTTATGTTTGTGATCGTCTTGTTCTATAATCTTATTTTCATGAGTTGAATCTTCATCTACGAGCCAGTCTTGCCATTCTTCAGCTCCTTCTTCCTTTAAAGGAACATTAAGAGATTGGTCTTGGCCACTGAGACGCTTACTCATCTCAATCACTTCTTCTTGGGAAACGTTTAATTCGCTGGCTATATCCTTGATAGATTGATTTGTAAGGGTGAGTTCCTCAATGGATTGCATTTCATTTTTGAGTCGCCTCAAATTGAAGAAAAGCTTCTTCTGAGCTGCTGTTGTACCGATTTTAACCAAGGACCATGAATGAAGAATATACTCTTGAATATTGGCGCGAATCCACCAAATAGCATAGGTTGAAAAACGAAACCCTTTATCGGGATCAAACTTTCTTAAAGCTTGCATGAGTCCCACGTTTCCTTCTGCTATGAGATCAATAATAGGCAGGCCGTATCCCCTGTAACCTCCCGCAATCTTCGCGACAAGTCGGAGGTGTGATGCAACAAGCATTTCTGCTGCTTTTGGGTCTTGATGTTCCTGCCACCTTTTTGCAAGGATGAACTCTTCTTCAGCTTCCAACATGGGAAAGCGTTTAATTTCTGCTAAATAACGAGCCAGACCGTCACCGACCGCTGGAAGAGCTGGTAATGGTATGTTTTGATCCTCTGACACGTGAGCTCACTTTCATTGTTAATCTCATCAGCATAGCACATTTATTAACTCTCGCATATCCTCTGGAAGTTCGGATGTAAAGACCATCTTTTCCTGGGTGCGGGGGTGGTTAAATCGTAACTCTTTCGCATGCAGGGCTTGTCTACCAACTGTCCATTCTTCATTAAGATAAGTCTTGAGTTTTTCAGAAATCCCTTTTGGTGTTTTACCATAAAGAGAGTCCCCCATGAGAGGATGCCCCTTTGATTGTAAATGAACGCGAATTTGATGAGTGCGACCTGTTTCTAATCGGCATTCCACAAGGGTCGCAACCGCTTCAAAATAGCGAAGAACTTTGACGTGTGTCCGTGCTTCTTTACCATTAGTACGAATTGCCATTCTTTTGCGATTGCGTACATCTCGACCAATAGGACCTTCTATAATGCATTCCTTTGGTAATAGTCTTCCCCAGACAAGAGCGTGGTAAACACGGCCCATTTCACGTGTTGAGAGCTGATGGGAAAGGTTATGATGGGCTGTATCATTCTTAGCAACAACCATTAGACCACTTGTCTCTTTGTCAAGTCGATGAACAATTCCGGGACGTTTCACGCCATTGATGCCTGAAAGGCTAGTGCCGCAATGGGCAAGTAAAGCATTAACTAAGGTACCGTCCAAATTGCCCGGAGCAGGGTGGACAACAAGTCCTGCAGGCTTGTTAATGACGATCACATCCTCATCTTCATAACAAATATTAAGTGGGATGGCTTGAGCTTCGGGCTTGGCATCGACGGATTCAGGAATGGATATTTCAAGAGTTTGGCCTGGTTTAACTTTTTGAGAAACACTACAAGTTCTCTTGTTATCAAGAGAAATGTTCCCATTTTGAATAAGACTTTGGACGCGGGTCCGGGACAGATGGGGTAGGTGTTTGATCACTGCTTTATCAAGGCGTAGTCCTTCATCCTGTTCTTGGAAATGGAGCCTATGAGAGAATACTGAAGTCGACAGCATAGTTTATCCTTAATTACTATTGTTTTATTTATAATATATTTGTACGCCGTGTCAATGAATGGTTTCTAAAAGGTATGCATATTGATCATAAGTCGTATGAAAAAAGATTGTTGGAAATATTTCGAAAAATAATTATATATATGATATTATATATTATAAGCTTATATGTTAATTAACTCTGGTCCTCTGGTGTTGAGGTTTTTTAGGTGATACGATGTTTGTGCATGTTGTTGCAAGTTTGTTTGCTGCTGTTTATACTTTAGAACTCATTAAAATTAATACTCCCCTTGTGGTTGCTGCTTCTGAATCAAATAAACAAAGAACTCAACGATCAGGTTCTGGAGGCGAAGGCACTCATTCAAAATCTCCCCATAAAAAGGAACGAAAAGATTTATTTGAGGACAATGCTCCAGGTGTGAAGAGAAGTTTGCCTCAAGAAGAGATGCTCTCTTTATCAACGATACCTATTAATACTGCTCTTCCTTACAGTCAAAAAGAGAACGAGGCCAGACGCCCTTCAAAAAGACAAAGGTTTTCAACAGAAAATTATGAGCAACCCTTTGAGAATCAAGCGCCAAGGCTTACCTCTCCCGCCCATCCTGAAGAGGGAAGTGTGGATGCAGTATCACGCGGTGGTAAGTTCTCGCGGTCAAATGAAATGAGTGCTGATAGGGAGGCTGTTGTTGACGATGTATTTTTAAGTCTTCTCAATGAACACCTGAAAAACAAAGTTCCGCCTGTGCCAGAAAGAGATGAAGAGGAAATTGAACAACTCTTTGCAGAGCTTGAAGCTGAAGCTGATTTGCCTCCTCCTCCTCTCCCTCCTCGAGACGATGAACTTGTTGATGCGCCAGATGCTCCCCCACCACCTCCACCTGCAGTTGTAAAGGCGCCAGGAAAGCCTGCTGCACTTAAGAAAGGCCCCAAAAAGGAAATTCCTGAAAAGCCAATCGATATGATGGATCAGCTTAAGGGGCTTCTTGCTAAAAGAAATGCAGGTGAGTTTCAACTTCGCAAAGCGGATAGGGCTCAAGGGGCAAAAGCTCAAGTTGAGAAAAAGCTCACAAAAGAAGAGATGATTGCGAATTATAAAAAAGAGATAGATCGTAACACTGCTAAAATTGAAAGACTTGAGCAAGAGACAGTTCCAGATTTGGATGCAAAAATTGCAGATGCTGATTTAACTGGGGCTGACAAATCAGGATTTGTTAAGGGTCTTGCTGCTGCGAAGAAGGAAATAGAAAGACTCAGAACCACTAACAGAAATTTGAATGCAGCTGTTAAGCTGACTGAACGTCAAATCGCAGCTGGTGCTGTCAGGAAAGCAAAAGCGGATGCAGGTAATGAAGTAGCCCCAACTCAACAGCAAATTAAGAAACGTGTCTTAAATGCACAAGAGATTGCAGACGCAAAAATTCAACTGAAAGGGTCTTCAAAGATTTTTGATATGTTGAGTGAACAAAGCCAATTTTATCTTGTAAAACAGGATAAACAAGTTTTTGAAAAGCTCTCTCTTTTGAAGCCTCAAGAGATTGAACAGTTAGAGGAACAACTTGCAAAAGAGCCCAAAACCACGAGATATGGTGATTTGAGGAAGAGTGAAGTTCTTGCGCGTGTCGATGTCGCAAAAAGAAAGGCTGCACTTGCTGTTGCTCAGGCTGTGCCTGGTAATGACGCGGCAGCTGGTGATGAAGAAAATCAACAACCTGTCGCCCATCATGGGCTCCTCGGATTAGGTCACGGGCATCATCATGATAATAATGATGAATAAAATAAATACTTAAATAAATATTTAAAAAAGGCTCCTCATGGAGCCTTTTTTGTTGTCTATACATTTGCCAGTACAATTAGTATTTTATTAAGCTATTTAATTTATACAACTCTAGTATGCAAAAAATGGTGTTGAAAGTGGTATGAAATTCGGTTAACTATTAAAAAGTTTAGATAAATTTGTTTAAAATTTTGTTCAATATCCAATTTGTCTGATCAAACAAAGGGGAATTTTTTATGGCGTTCTATGACTCTCTTCCAGAGTTGATAAAAATTTTGATGTCGACCACCAGTATTGGTATAGGTGGCGAGTCTCATGTTACGACTGCTGAGTTACAGGCATTATCACCTGATTCACAAAACAAATTTAAAATTGAAAGCACTAATACCTCTCGAATGTCCTTAAAGCGAGGAGGAGAGGGCAGGGGCAAGTCAGGCTCTAAAAAGACTCAACGCTTAAGTTCTACGGCTGGGCTTGTTTATCGGGGGAATGTAAAGGGAGAAATAGAGTCACAGCAGCCTATAGTTTTAAAAGATTACGATAGTCGTCCAAAGCCAATTCAAGTTATTGAAAGGGATAAAATAACTCATATCCCTGAGTCCATTAAGGTGACTCATGCGCCTAATATACTTTCAGCGCCGAAATTAGAATTCCCAAGTTCTCCAGAAATCAAGCCTGTCGTCACTCAAGCTATTGACAGTCCTTATGTGCCTGCGGGCCAAGCAAGGCAGAAGGTTATGGAGCAAACGATGTCAGCCCAATTAGTTTACTCTCAAAATGAAAAACCTATTTCTGAGCCTAGAGTTAAAAACCTTGATGTAAGGGCAGAGAGGCTTCTCCCTATTGAGGTTTTGCAAGATCAGCCTCAAATTCTTGAAGAAATTGATTTGCCTCAACCACGTGCTCAGGTTCCTGTAAATGTTGTTCAGGAACCCATTCAAGAGCAAAGGCTCCATGCCCCCCTTGAAGTTGTTGATGTGCTTGAAGAACAAGCAGCTGAGGCGCTCCAGGCTGAAGATGTAGTTCTAGGGCCAGTGCCTGAGAGAATTCAATACGTTGAGGCTGAACCTGTTGGTCAAGCTGTACCAAACCCAGTCAATGAAGATGTGGTTCAAGCAGATCCCGCTCACCAGTTTGTTCAGGAAGAACCTGTTGAACAAGCTGTCGTTCAGCCTGTTGGTCAAGCTGTACCAAACCCAGTCAATGAAGATGTGGTTCAAGCAGATCCCGCTCACCAGTTTGTTCAGGAAGAACCTGTTGAGCAGGTTGCTCTTCAACCTGTTGATCAAGTTGTGCCCAATCCAGTCAATGAAGATGTGGCTCATGAAGATCCCGCTCACCAGTTTGTTCAGGAAGAACCTGTTGAGCAGGTTGCTCTTCAACCTGTTGATCAAGTTGTGCCCAATCCAGTCAATGAAGATGTGGCTCATGAAGATCCCGCTCACCAGTTTGTTCAGGAAGAACCTGTTGAGCAGGTTGCTCTTCAGCCTGGTGATCAAGTTGTGCCCAATCCAGTAAATGAAATTGTGGCTCATGCAGATCCCGCCCACCAATTTGTTCAGGAAGAACCTGTTGAACAAGCTGTCGTTCAGCCTGTTGATCAAGTTTTGCCCAATCCAGTCAATGAAGATGTGGCTCATGAAGATCCCGCTCACCAGTTTGTTCAGGAAGAACCTGTTGAGCAGGTTGCTCTTCAGCCTGGTGATCAAGTTGTGCCCAATCCAGTAAATGAAATTGTGGCTCAAGCAGATCCCGCCCACCAGTTTGTTCAGGAAGAACCTGTTGAACAGGTTGCTCTTCAGCCCGTTGATCAAGCTGTGCCCAATCCAGTAAATGAAATTGTGGCTCAAGCAGATCTCGCCCACCAGCTTGTTCAGGAAGAGCCTGTTGAACAGGTTGTTCTTCAGCCTGTTGGTCAAGCTGTACCAAACCCAGTCAATGAAGATGTGGTTCAAGTTGTTCCTGTTAACCATCCTGTTCAGGAAGGACAATCAATCCTTGCAACCCCCCAACCTTCTACAATTCAACAACTGACTGGGGAGGTTATTGGTACGAATGAAGAAGGTGATCTAGAGCATGACTCTCAAACAGTTCAACTTACTCCAACAAAGCGAATTCATTCTGTTGAAGTGGTTGAAAGTAGTAAGAGGAAAAGAAAGCCAGCTGTCCTAGACCAACAGCAAGTCTCTGAAGAGGAAAATAGACCAGTTCAAGTTAATCGGCCTCGTTCACTTGCAAAAAGGAGTCTTTCTGCTGAATTTGAGTCAGGGCATTCTTTAGAAGCCCAATCATCTCATCACCAGGAAGAGTTAGTTTCATCAAATGTTACAGGAGTGTCTGATGAGGATACTTCAAGTGTCGTACAGCACCAGCTTACGAATACACCGTCCCCAATTTCAAATTTATTTAGACTTGTTCAGGCTCAATCCCCTACCTCTCCCTCTCAGATAGAGGTTGAACCTGAAGTGATTGATGATGACACGCAAATCACTTCAGTAAAGTTAAACTTTGACTTTTTAAATGAAACCCAGGATGTTGCTATCTCTCCAGTGGTGATGCAACCCCTAGAGGAAGGCACTACACCATCGCCTCAACAGGGACAGGTAAGTAATGCTGAAATTGATGAACTTATCGAATCAGCGGAAGAGATTATTTACCTGACATCATTGCGTTTGGGTACTTTAAAATTTGGTGTTGATTTCTATGAGACGGCGACGAATCGAGAAAACTTTACTATGCTTGAAGAGCAGAAAAGAGACTTGAGTGGTAAGTTACAAGTCTTGAAAGCGAAGTTAATGGATGTACAGCGGACTGCTGATGATGAGCCAGATCCCCGGATTACTAAGTTTAATGCTATGTGCACCTTCCTAGATGAACTAGCTGACTTTAAAAAAGATGCTCGATCACGTTCAATATCCGTTTGGAACACGCCTAAGAAACCTGAGGCTGTTTATAAGTCGCCTGGAAAGATTAAACTCTCTAAGCCTAGGTTAAAGCCCGCACCCCTCCCCGGTGATCTCTTTGATGAGGCTACAACTGAAATTGCAAGGAATACGAGAAAAACCTTCACGAGAACAGGTACCTTAAAGACTCAAAGACATGCAAAAAAAGAAATGCCTCAAACAACTCCGTTAAGGAGTAAGGGGATGCATTTAAAGGCTGAGCAAGACGTTTCACAAAGTCCAGGGGATGTGCCTGTCGTTGAAGAAGTGTTAATCCTATCTTCCCATCAGGTTACAAACGAACTGAAAGAAATTGATGGTTTCTTGGCGAGGCTCGATGAACACAGAGACTATGTGGATGGTTTAGTGAAGTTTTATCAGGCCTCTCGTGTTACAGATTTAAATGACAATGATGACGATGCTGAAGAAACCAAAATCACACAAGAATACCGACTTGGGCTTGTTGAAGGACAAAAAGAGGCTTTGAGGGAAGGTGTATCAACAATTGAAGCTCGTGTTGATAAATTTAAAAGAGGCCTTCAAAGAGGGCAAAACAAGTATTTGCCTGATTTAGAGTCACGCCTTGTCGAACTTGAGGCATTGCATGTTTATTTAGCGCAATTAGAAAATGTTAAGGACTTTAAGCCTCAACCAAAGCCAGTGATGGTTGAAGACGTGGTTGCGGTTGTTACTTCTCAGAAGCCAGAGACAGTGGTGTCCGCTGCGCCTGTAGAGGAAGAGAGTTCAGTCAGGGATACATCAACTGATGTATCTATTAGTTTAGATCTTGATGATTCAGACTTAGCTCTTCTGGAACAGTCTATAAGTACCCCTTCGCCAATTATTGATGAAATCAAAACGAAAAGATGGGATTTAGAGGCTTTGAGCGAAGAGGACGGCAATGCTCTTCAAAGCATAGAAGCAGAGATAGATCAGATTACGTTAAGCCAAGCACACGTAAGTCAGGAAAAAGAGAGCATCATAGATCAATTAAGATGGGTTTCAAGAAAGAGCAAAGAATACACTGACTTAAATCAGCATCTTACTTCATTGTATGAAATTGAGTCAGAGATGTTATCTGCAAAGGTGGATCTTAACCGTATAAAACGAGATCTTCGAACGAAAGCGCTTGCGAGGGTTGAAGAAGAAAATCGAATTGAGCCGCGTAAAGCCTTGAACAGCGCACCTCAGGTTATTACTCAAGCATTTGCTGAAACAATAACCCAAGCAAGAGAAATTTACAGGGCGACAGCAGAGGTAGTTGAGGAAGTTGTAGAAATGCTGCCTTCCGTAAAAATGCCTGGTGAAATAATTATTGAGAATTTCCACAAGCTTTGTGCTGAATTTGATCGTCAGCATCCTGAAGTTAAGGAGGCTTTTGCTAAGGCAAAGATTGTTGAGCCTGTAGAATATCAACTCAGTTCCCCAGCTCCAGTCCGCACTGGTAGGATAGAGACTGCAGAACCTGATCCAGCGACGCCTGCGAGGTTGGCAGAAACGAGTCCGATGGTTAAAGGCG
>CAZQWE010000009.1:48324-50686 GCA_964597045.1 uncultured Alphaproteobacteria bacterium
CTATAGAGAGAGCAGAATCTCCTGATCCAGCGACGCCTGCGAGGTTGGCAGAAACGAGTCCGATGGTTAAAGGCGTTGCCTATCCATTTGGAAATACAAGCCCCGAGAGAGTAGTTGCTATAGAGAGAGCAGAATCTCCTGATCCAGCGACGCCTGCGAGGTTGGCAGAAACAAGCCCGATGATTAAAGGCGTTGCCTATCCATTTGGAAATACGAGCCCCGAGAGAATTTTCTCTTTTGAGCAAATTGAATTGCTTAGTCAACCATCCAGAGCTGAAGTTATTGAAACAAGTAAACCTGTAAGAGCTCAAGCTATTCAACTGGCCTCTCAAAATACCGAAGAACAAATAAGAGACGATATTGCAGAAGTCGAATCAGCAATAAAGTCTTACCAAGGTAAACTTGTCGGTCTGACTCAAGAGGATCCCTCTTATCCTAAATATACGGATAGATTGGATGGCCTCAAGAAAGAGCTTGCGAATCTCAAAGCTGAACTGGACGAAAGCGGTTCACAAGTGGAAGCGGCTCAGGTAATTCTACCTGTGAGTTCTGTTCTGTCATTTGAAGGTAATATAAGTAAGACTCCACAAGTCTCAGGCGAAAAATGTGTGGAACTAGCTGGGTTACCTTTCAGCACAATTCAAAAAGGTGGTGTTAGCCCGGCCGAAGTAAAAGCCACCAAAAATATGACAGGCGATGCAAGTGAGTATGCGTCAACAAGTCCTATACAACCAAGGAACTTAGAGCTAGAATTTCAACGCGTAACGTTAAAACATATTGAACATTCAACAACTCATATTCAGGCTGTTGAACCCGCAGTTGTTTTGGAAAAGGTTATTTTAAAGCCAACCAAACTTGAAGAAAAGCCAGCAGTTGTTGAAGAAAGTACTGTGAAAAAGCCATCTAAGATTGCTGAAGTAGCTACCCTAAAGGGTTATCTGGAATCACCTTCAGGTATCAATATGGCTGAACGTCGGAAGCTTGTGACGGCTACCCTTAAATCACTTGAGGCTGAAAGAAAGCGCCTTAGAACCCTAATTATGAAGGAAGGGTCATATAATAAGAATCTTCAAGATCAAGTTAAAAATCTAGGGGATTGGATCGAAGAGTTGAAAGGTGGTGCCAGTTTCACGGCCCTACCAGAGGAAGCCAGAAGATTTGTTCCTTATGAAATTGTTCAATCCAATCAAGTGGTTACTGTAGTTCCGGAAGAGGTTGTGGTAACGCCTGAGCCTGTTCTTGCTGTTCTTGAAACGTCAGTTCATGGTGAACTGGGTGAAGAGGCAGCAATCATTGAAAAGGCTGGTATTTTGTCTCATCCTTTGGATCAAGTTGCGATCAAGAAAGTTGCTGGAATACAGCAAGTTAATGCCAATGAAATCAAAGAGTTAGCAATAGTTGAAACTAAAGAGCTTAGTAGTCTTCTGCATTCCTTCGGAATGAGTTATTCACCCTGGATCCCCGCATTCGCGAGGATGACGCCGCTTGGGGTATTAAGCGGAGCTAACTTTGCCAAGACACTCCCACAAGTCAAAGCAGATCCAGTCCTCGCTCAAGTTGAACCCACTCAAGAGACATCAATGGCGCTTGTGTCTTATCAATCTGGCTCAACTTTTGGGAGGATACTTGAGAAAACAGCAGAAGTAATTCCCTCCACATTACTGAGAGGCGCCTCAGTCGTGGCACGCCAAGTGATGGGTGCATTTGGGTTTACGGCTCCAAAGCCCGTGTTAATGTTGACAAGTTCATCAGATTCAGCTTCGACCGAATCAACCGCTGATGCCTTAGCTGATGCTGAGGTCATTGAACCAAAGCGCGATTTGACGGTCTTTATTACAGATAAGAGAATTATGAATGAGGATAATACTCCTGCAAGGGTTCGTTATGTAGACAAGAAAAACGTTTTCCTGAACTTTATTCCTATAGCGGGAGCGAGTGATGCTGTTCTAAAAGGCTTATTCGAAGAGGAAGTAAGTTCATTAGGTGTACATTTCAAGGGTCTTAATCCAAAGAATTTGACAATTGATATGAGTTACCTAGATCCGCGCATAGGAAGAGTTTTATACGATTTTATTTCAGAAAGTTATCCTGGACTCAAAGTCAGTGGATTTATTCCATCTGCTGCGAGTGAAGGTTTTATGGAAGAGGATGATTTTACAGATGCAGGGACTGCATATAGAAAGACTCCTGAGAAAGTCTCAAGTGGTGGACAGTCTCAAGGGGCAGTACTGGATGAAGACGATGATTACTCTGATGCAGGAACTTCATATAGAAAAACTCCTGAAAAAGACTCAAGTGTAAGAGTATCCCTAGGGTCAGTATTTGCTGAAGAAGAGGACGATTACTCCGATGCTGGGACAGC
>CAZQWE010000009.1:50786-70088 GCA_964597045.1 uncultured Alphaproteobacteria bacterium
TTACAGAAAAACTCCTGAGAAAGATAATCAGGTAGTCGATCAAGCTGTACTTGATAATGATGACGACTTTACGGATGCAGGCACCGGTTATAGAAAGACGCCGCAAAAGGAAGAAGAGGATGACTTTACAGACGCAGGGACAGCTTACAGAAAAACTCCTGAGAAAGATAATCAGGTAGTCGATCAAGCTGTACTTGATGATGATGACGACTTTACGGATGCAGGCACCGGCTATAGAAAGACGCCACAAAAGGAAGAAGAGGATGACTTTACAGACGCAGGGACTGCTTACAGAAAGACCCCTGAACAAGATAATAAGGTAGTTGCTCAAGCTGTACTTGAAGATGACGACGACTTTACAGATGCAGGGACAGCCTACAGAAAGACGCCGCAAAAGGAAGAAGAGGATGACTTTACAGACGCTGGGACAGCCTACAGAAAAACCCCTGAAAGTCAGACTAAACAAAGAGGAGCGGTATTGGCAGCAAAAGAAAATTTGCTTGCTCAAGCTGTAAGAAATAGCATTGAAGAAGCAAATGATTCTTTTGGATCTAAGAAAAAAGGCAGTATAAAAGCTGATAAGACGAGAGAAAATTTATTGATGACACCAGCGTCTTCAAAAAAGCGAACACCAGCCTCAGTTGGAAAGAATCAACAAAGACCGAGAAGAAATATTAGTAAGCAAATTTCAGAAGACTTTGAATAAGCGTCAAGTTTTAAAAGTATTTCGTAAGTTGTTGAATATTAACAAATATGCTGAAGGAATGATATTGCCAAGGAAGCTAAGGGCATATATATCTATCTCTTAGGAAAAGCTTTATGATAATCAAGGACTTTCTAATATTTAATCTTTTAAGGAGTGTTGTTTTTATGAATTTCAAATTACTATTGTTAACTTCAATTTTTTTATTAAATACTGAAAATTGTTATTCTTGTCGGTTCTGTTGTGGCGGTGGAGATGATGATCAACATACGCGATCCTCACCTCGCAAGGCAAAAGAGACGGATCGTTTGCTAACAGAAGGCCAACCAGCTATTCTTAGAATGACCGATGGTGATAATGACCTAGGTGTTAATGGTGAGCAAGGTGGTGCAAAAGCTGTACCTCCTCAACCACGAAAAGAGGATAAAGAGAAAGTAGTGGTAGTACGTAAGGCACAAGAAGATGCTGATCGCACGAGGCGTGAGGAAGAAGCAGCAGCTCGTCAGAGAGAAGAAGAATTAAGGGCTCAATTAGAACGGGAAAGAAAAGAGAAAGATAGACTGGCTGTCATTTTGGATCAACAAAGAGCGGAAACTGAAAAGCAACGCCAGGCAGCAGAGCACCTTAGAAAAGAAAAGGAACTAGTAGAAGATGAAAGAAAAAGACTATTAGATCAAAAGGGTGATCCTGTAGAGCATCATAATGATATGCAAATTGATGTTTATAGACCTCTACTTCATGGTGGTTTTGAATATAAGCTACCACAGTGTGCTTTAGGGCCAGATGAAGAAAATAGAGTTACGTTAGCTCCTAATTTTGGTTTTTCTTGGCTCTATAATAATCTGGCAGAAGCTTGTAGAAGAGGAACGCCTCTTGCTAGCGAATTGCAGGCTACATGTGTAAAGGGTCAATTCAGAGAATCGTGGACGGAAGTATATGATGCCTTCGAAAATACCAAAAGGGATATTTTAAAGAAAGCGGCAGATAATCAAGAGAATCAAATAATTGCACAAAGATATATTAACTTTGTGCTATCCGTTTTAGAGAAAACACAAGCAGTTCATGAAGACGGGAAGCATGAATTGGTCCTAAAACAGAATGAAGTCCCAGTAAAAATTCAAAGAAGTCCTAAAAACAATAGTACAAGATTGCTTATTATGGTAAATAAGGACGCAGGGTTTTTCTTTAAATTTGAATAACTACCCCACCACTAGCACCGCTGCGCCTTGTATATGATCATATTTCAGGGCGCAGAGGGCGTCATTGGCGTCTGTTAGAGGAAAGGTTTTGGCGTAAGTTTTAATGCCGATGCGGGCTGCTTCCTTCAGGAACTCGATCGCGTCTTCTCGGGTGTTGTTCGTGACGCTTCTGATCATCTTCTCTCCATAAAGAAGATCATAGGAAAAGCTAGGTATAGGGCTTAAGTGTATGCCTGCGATAATCAGGCGTCCGTCTCTATTCAAAGCTTTGAGCATGACGGGCACAAGTTCCCCTGCTGGTGCATAAAGGATGGATCCATCCAGCAGAACCGGTGGCTGATCAGTGGCTCCTCCGACCCATTTGGCGCCTAAGTCTTTTGCAAGCTCTTGGTGATTCCTTTCACGCGTACAGACGTAAACCTCAGCTCCCCAGGCATGCAGAAGCTGGATCGCGATATGGGCAGCAGCACCAAATCCATACATGCCGATACTCTTGCCTTTCCAATCTTTTAAATCCATGAGTTTCAAAGACCTATAACCTATAATACCAGCGCAGAGGAGGGGGGCAACTTCCACATCTGACAAATTCTGCGGTAGGGAATACACAAAACGTGTTGGGGTCACGATATACTCTGCATATCCTCCAGGGGCAGTCCAACCCGTAAACGTGGCCTTGAGGCAAAGGTTTTCACGTCCTGATAAGCAAAACTCACACTGTCCGCAGGTCGCTTGAACCCAAGCAATCCCTACGCGATCACCTACGTTGAATTCTGTGACAGCTGATCCCACTTCCTCAATTACCCCAACTATTTGATGACCTGGCGTTATGGGGAGATTCTCAAGCTTGAGATCACCTTCGACCACATGGAGATCAGTCCTACAAACCGCACAAACATTAACTTTAACAAGGATTTGACCTTGTTTTGGATGAGGTTTGGCGACCTCTTTTAACACCAAAGGATGATTTTTTGCATCTTTCGGTTTATCCAAAAATTGAGCTTTCATTAATATTGTCCTTTCAATTCAATGGTCTGGCTTCCCATTCTTAAATTGCATATCTGTCATCTAAAAATTCTTGTTGAAAAAAATTGACATAAATCTTGTTTTCTGATACAAACGTAACTATATCTTTTGTAGGTAACAATTTGAAAGGTGATTTTTATGTTAGATAGAATTTTAGTGGCTTTGATGCTTTCAACATTGGTGATGACTCCTGCAATGGCTATAGATGATGAGAATGTTGACGTTGATGGTCATTCATTTCACGTTATGCGTCCAGCGGATGATGTTGAGCCAATTGGTGATCAAAAGATGACAGTCAGACAAGCTGGTGCTGATCTTTGGGATGGAACAAAGAAAGTAGCTTTCGGTACAAAGGATCTAGCTTACGGAGTGGGAAGTACTGCTTATGATTTAGGTCTTGTAGGTCAAGGGACGTTGAAAACCTTAAATGGTGTAAAAGAAGCAGCTCTTGTTGTGCCTAGCTATTTTTATAGTGATACCGCGTCTGGTAAACACTGGACACGCGCAGGAGAAAATTTAACTTCTGCTTGGAAAGATATTAAGACTGGCGTTGGTAATGTTCCAACAACAGCTAAGTATTTTAAGGACGGTGCTGTTGGAGTTGGCTCTGGTGCAAAGAAAATCGGTGAAACCGTTTATCAGGGTGCTAAGACAGCTCTTGAGAGTGAAACCGGTCAAAAAGTTAAAGGTTCCGTTGCGAATGCTGCTTCCTATGTTGGAGGCAAAGTTAAAGAAGGCGCAGGTTATGTTGGTGGTAAAATTGCTGATGGTGCACGTTGGTTAGGTGGTAAAGTTAGTGGTTTTTTTGGTAACTTAGTTGGTTTTAACGATATTAGTTTTGATGGTGTTAGTCTGTAATTGTTGTTGTTGGTTGATGGTTAATTAGTACCCTTCCTAAGTATACTATATACTGGAGTCCCCTGAGAAATCAGGGGACTTTTTTTATGCCCTAACCCATGAGTCGGTGTTCAAAGACGACTCTTATATTGTGAGAGACATTACATTTTCCCTCTAGCTTTCTTGGTAAAGTCTGGCAGAATAGCGTTCTTAAATATAAGGGAAAATGAAATGGTATCTGAAGTCTATACAAAGGTTCTTATCGTTGGAAGTGGCCCTGCAGGGTATGCTGCTGCAATTTATGCAGCTAGAGCAAACCTTGAGCCTGTCCTTGTGGCAGGCCTTGAGCCTGGAGGACAGCTCATGATTACAACAGATGTTGAAAATTATCCAGGATTTGCTGATGTCATTCAAGGGCCGTGGCTCATGGAGCAAATGAGACTTCAAGCTGAGCATGTGGGAACAAAGCTCATTAATGATCATATTAAAAATGTAGATCTCTCTAAAAGGCCCTTTATTTCCATCGGGGAGAGTGGGACAATCTATAAGTCTGAAACAATGATTATCTGCACAGGCGCTCAAGCAAAGTGGTTGGGGCTGGAAAGTGAGATGAAATTCAGAGGATTTGGGGTATCAGGATGCGCAACCTGTGATGGATTCTTCTTTCGGGGTAAAGAAGTTGCTGTCATAGGAGGAGGGAATACAGCTGTTGAAGATGCGCTCTATATGACCAATCATGCTTCAAAGGTTACCCTAGTTCATAGAAGAGATAAGCTCAGGGCCGAAAAAATTCTCCAAGACCGTCTCTTTAAAAATCCAAAAGTAAATGTGGTTTGGAATCATGTTTTGGAGGAAGTCATGGGATCAGAAGATCCTTTGAATGTTAATAGTATTCGTTTAAAAAGTACACAAAATGGGGATACACAAACTTTACCTGTCGATGGACTCTTTGTAGCAATTGGCCATTCTCCGAATACAGAGATTTTTAAAGGACAACTTGATTTAGATGCAGAGGGGTATATTATTGGTTCTCCAACATCAACGGCAACCAGTATTAAAGGAGTCTTTGCGGCGGGTGATGTTCGTGATAAAGTGTACAGGCAAGCTGTAACAGCGGCGGGTATGGGGTGTATGGGAGCCCTTGATGTGAATAATTTCTTACAGGAAGAAGGACTTTAAGGATCCATTATGGATTGGGATAAACTCCGTGTATTTTATAATGTGGCTGAATCAGGAAGTTTTACCCGTGCGGCTGCGCGCCTGGAAATTACCCAATCGGCCATAAGCCGACAAATTGGTAATTTGGAAGACCGGATGGGCGTTCCTTTGTTTTATCGACATGCGCGTGGATTATTGCTTACAGAACAAGGTGAGCTCTTATTCAGGACGGCAAGAGAAGTTTTCTCTGAACTTGCCATGGTTCAAGCCAAAATTTCGGAAAACACTGAAGTTTCACAATCAGCTTTAAAGATTGCTGCAACTGTAGGCTTTGGTACGACTTGGCTTGCGCCTAGAGTTCATAAGTTCTTGAGTAAATACCCTAACCTTCGTTTAACTCTAATGTTAAGTGATAATCCAGTTGATTTGACATTAAACGAATCGGATGTTGCGATTACGTCTTCTGTGACGGATGATGAAGAGCTTATTTATCATGAGCTAATGTGTAGACAGTTGCAAATCTATTCTAGTCGAGAGTATCTCCATAAATTTGGCATTCCCTTAAAGCCAGAGGATTTGGACCGTCATCGTCTTGTCGTGTTTAGTGACATCGCAATGGTTCCTTCAGAAAATGGGAACTCACTTCTTACCTGTGGGACACCGCCAGGTGTCAAACGCGAACCTTATCTCGAAATTAATAACCTATCTGGAATTGCAAAAGCTGTTGAAAATGGAGCCGGAATTGCTTGTCTTCCAGAATATGTGGCAAAAAGAAGCAAGAATCTTGTTCAAATTCTTCCAGAGGTGATGAATCCTGTTGTGCGGTTTTATTATGTATATCCAAAACAGCTTAAGGATTCTAAGCGGATACAGTTTCTATGGGAATTTTTAAAGGCTGCTTCAGCTTCTGAAGAAAAGGAAAAAAAGGAAAAGGATCTGTGACCCACGAATTTGTGACATTTGAGAAGATCGAAAAGGTTGGTGTTCTGACCCTCAATAGACCTGAAGCTTTCAATGCTTTATCAGAAGAACTCATGAGAGATCTGGGCGATAAGCTTGAAGCATGTGAAACTGATTCTGACATTTCCTGCCTGGTATTGTTGGGTTCTGAAAAAGCATTTGCAGCAGGAGCAGATATTAAAGAAATCGCATCTAAAAATTATATGGACGCCTATAAGGGAGATTTTATAACGAAGGATTGGGAAAGACTAAGGAATTGTCGTAAGCCCATTATAGCCGGAGTTTCCGGTTTTGCTCTCGGCGGAGGCTGTGAACTTGCCATGATGTGTGACATCATAATTGCCTCAGATACTGCAAAATTTGGACAGCCTGAGGTTACAATTGGGACGATTCCTGGATCAGGAGGAACACAACGCCTTACACGTGCAATTGGCAAATCCAAAGCTATGGATATGTGTTTAACAGGTCGGATGATGGATGCTCAGGAAGCGGAAAGATCTGGACTTGTTAGCAGAGTGGTTCCTGCTTCAGATTTACGAGAAGCAGTACTCAGTACAGCACAGAAAATATCATCATATTCATTGCCTATTCTTATGATGATCAAGGAATCTATTGATCGTGCTTTTGAAACTCCCCTGTCTGAAGGAATTAAGTTTGAACGCAGACTTTTCCATTCGACATTTGCCTTGGAAGATCAAAAAGAAGGAATGACAGCTTTTTTAGAAAAGCGTGCGCCCCGCTTTAAGGATCGTTAATCGTTGAGGAAAAAATGACATTAACTTATTCAATTCTATCTATACTTGCCCTATTCATTCTCCTGTTTTTTTCTGCATTGAGCTCTGCATCAGAAGGGTCTGTACTGGCTGCATCCCGTGTACGTCTTTTTCATCTTTCTAAAAAAGGAAATAAAAAGGCATCTATCATTATGGAATTACAAGCGCATATTGGAAGATTCATTAGCTCTATTCTCCTTTTAAACACTATGTTTAATGCAGGCGTGACAGCCCTGGCGGCTGGTGTGATGACTTTTCTTTTTGGAGCAGCTGGTGCGATCTATGCAGCATTTATCATGGGTGCTTTGATTACTATCTATTGTGAAGTTTTGCCTAAGATGTTTGTCTATACAAACCCTGAACGCGTAGCCTTGGCATTTGCTCCCTTTTTTAAACCTTTAGTTTATGTGATGTCCCCAGTAACAAGAGGTATCGATTATATTGCAAAACATACCCTTCGTGCTTTTGGATTCAATCCGACCCATGATGTAGCGGATACTTCTCTTGAAGAGTTAAGAGGGGCAATCGAGCTTCATGGTGAAACAAGAGGAGAGGGTGAATATGAACGAGCCATGCTCCGAAGCATTCTTGATTTAACTGCAGTCGAGGTGACGGAAATTATGCGTCACCGGAAAACCATGCTGATAATTGATATTGATTTGCCTAATCAAGAAATTGTGGATCAAGTGCTGCAAGCTCCCTATACAAGAATACCCTTGTGGAAGGGAAACCCAGATAACATAATAGGTGTTCTTCATGCCAAAGCCTTGCTGAGAGCTGTTCAACTTCATCAAGGAGATATCAATAAGTTAGATATTGGGAAGATCGCCAATACCCCTTGGTTTATACCTGAGACAACAACTTTATTTTCCCAACTTGCTGCTTTTCGTCAAAGACATGAGCACTTTGCTCTAGTTCTTGATGAATATGGTGTTTTACAAGGAATGGTCACACTAGAGGACATTCTTGAAGAAATTGTTGGCGAAATTGTAGATGAGCATGATGTTGAAATCCCAGGTGTTCGCATCGGGACAGACGGAACCTATGTCGTTGATGGAAATGTAACCCTTAGAGACTTAAATAGAGAGTTTCGATGGGATCTTCCAGATGCACATGCAGCAACCCTTGCGGGTCTTATTCTCCATGAGGCTCGCGAGATTCCAGAGGTTGGTCAATCGTTCCTTATCCGTAATTTTAGAATGGATATTTTACGTCGGCATAAGCATCAGATCACTCAGGTTCGTTTGACTCCTCCGTCGACTTCAATGTCAGGCGAAGGGCATGAACACCTTCACTAAAGAGGGGAGTGAGAACCTCATAAACAAGCCTGTGTCTTTGAAGGCGGGTTAAGCCTGAAAACCTTTGAGAAACTATAGTTATATTGAAATGGGTTTTCTCACCTGGTTTATAGCCTGCGTGTCCTTTATGTTGGTTAGATTCGTCCTCAACACAAATAAATGTGGGGCTTAGGGTTTTTGTTAAAAGAGTCTCTATCTTACTTTTTAACACGTTTGTCTCGTATAACTGAAGCTACAATAGCCATGATAAATATCATAATAATTAAAGTTAAGGAAAAGCCTAAAGGAATCTTAAAGTGATTCGCAAGAATTAATTTTATTCCTACAAATCCCAGGATAACAGAAAGGGCATGTTGGAGGTAATAAAACCGTGGGATGACATTCGCAAGGAGAAAGTAAAGGGATCTCAACCCAAGGATTGCAAATATATTGGACGTAAAGACAATATAGGGATCTAATGTAATAGCGAAAATCGCAGGGATTGAGTCAATAGCAAATATGATATCACTGACCTCAATCACAAGAAGAACAATGAAGAGGGGAGTTACAAACCATTTTCCATGTCTAAAAAGAAAGAATCGCCTGCCTTTATAATTTTCCCAAATGGGGAGCCATTTTTTTGCCCAGCTGACAATTTTGTTTGATTCAATCTCGACTGGTTCATGCCGTTCCTTGAACATAGTATAACTTGAATAAATAAGGAGGGCCCCAAAAAGATATAGAACCCAATCAAAAATCTCAATCAGTTTGATTCCTAAAACAATAAAGGCAAGTCTAAAAACAATAGCTCCTATAATACCCCAATAGAGGATTCGATGTTGGTGTCGGGGAGCAATGGCAAAGTACTTGAAAACCATGACAAAGACGAACATGTTGTCTAAGCTAAGGAGTTTTTCCAGTATATAGCCCGTGAGAAAAGCAACCCCATCTTCACTTCCTCTCGTATACCAAATAAAAACGTTAAAAAGCAGAGCCAAGGAGATCCAAGCGAGGCTCACCAGGAGTGCTTCTGTCATTTTGATCGCATGGGGCTTGCGATTAAAGACGTTAAGGTCAATAACTAAAAATGTAAGAATAAGACCAATGAGCCCTATCCATTGAAAAATTGATGTCACATATGTCTCCCTTTATTGGCATGAGTATAAACGGAAATAGTTAAAAAAGCACTCGAGTTTCAAGAAGGGGGGAGAAAGAGTTAATTAAGAAATTCTTAACTGGTGTTCTGATATCTTTTAATCAAAGATGATGCAATTTCAAAAACCTAGGGAGAACAAAAATGAAAACAAAATATTTCGCAAAAATAACACTTGCAGCTGTTCTATTACATCTGGGGGCATCAGGGACCTCATGGGCTGATCCAAAAATCGTTGTTCTCGATCCTAGAGGAATCACAAGAGATGTAGAGGTTATTCTCCAAAAGATCGGTAAACAAGAAGAAAAACGATGGGAAGCACGCGATATTAAATATACCGGGGGACAAGCCAATGTCAGCATTCCAAATGAGTATGTATTTAATCGTGTGTTCCGGATAAAGATTATTCCGAAGGCCCGTTATCACTATGAGGGGCCACCGGCGAAAGATCCCTATTTAACATGTAAATTGCCAGCAAAGCAAATTACCTTAGAAAAGAATACGGAGCTCTATATTTTTGTAAAACAAGACTGGTCCTCTTGTGAGGTCAGGAATGGAAGGTAAGTGTCTTAGAAAAGGCGACATTTTCAAACCAACCCAAAGCGTTCCTTGTTCTCCGCAGACATCTTAACCTTGAGATGTGCCACCTCTTCATTATCCTTACGCTCAATGACTTCTCCATGGGCGTAGAGCCAGGCGATACGCTTGCCGTCGGAAAGGGGTACGTCAAAACCGTAGGTCTTCTCTTTTGCTGCAAAGAATCGGTCTATTTTTTTTAACAAGTCATCTATACCTTCTTCTTTTAAAGCAGAAATGACAGATTGGACTGGCTTTAGCGCCCGATCAGCTATAGATCGAAGGCGCCTTAAATCTTCCTTTTTAAGAAGGTCGGATTTATTGAGTACCTCAATTCCATGATCTTCATATGCTTTTTCAAGATCCAGGTCCTTTAGAACATTGATGACGTCCTGACTTTGAGATTCTGTTTCTGGATGTGAGACATCACGGACATGAAGAATCAAATCAGCCTCAATAACCTCTTCAAGGGTTGCGCGAAAAGCAGCGACGAGGAGAGTTGGCAGATCGGAAATAAATCCAACCGTATCAGAGAGAATAATTTCTCGGCCCGAAGGCAATTCAAGTCGCCTCATGGTGGGATCGAGGGTTGCGAACAAGAGATGTTCGGCCATGACGTGGGCATGGGTGAGTGTGTTGAATAGGGTCGATTTCCCCGCGTTCGTGTAACCGATCAAGGCAACAGTGGGGTAGGGAACGCGCTTGCGTGCTTTTCGATGTAAAGCGCGGGTTCGCTTCACGTCCTCAAGATCTTTCTTAATCCGTGTGATACGCTCATCAATCAAGCGCCTGTCCATCTCGATCTGAGTTTCACCAGGGCCACCAATAAAGCCGAATCCACCGCGCTGTCTCTCAAGGTGGGTCCATGACCGTACAAGCCTACTTCTTTGATAGGTGAGGGCTGCAAGCTCAACTTGTAGGCGTCCTTCAGCTGTGCGTGCGCGGGCTCCAAAGATCTCCAGGATCAAGCCTGTCCGGTCAATAACCTTCGTATTCCAGGTTTTCTCAAGGTTACGTTGTTGAACAGGGGAAATGGGTGCGTCAATGAAAACAAGATCGACGTTCAGGTGCTTGATGGGTCCCGTTAAGGATTCAACATGACCTTTACTAATGTAAGTTGCAGGCCTAATCATATGCTGCTTAAAATATTCAGTTCCTACCGCATTAAGCTGGATGGCCTCTGTCAGGCCCTTGGCTTCTTCAAGGCGTGCCTCAGGATCGATGACCCGATGTTGGCCTCGCACAATATATGGACATATAATAAAAACGGCCCCGGTTGATTTTCCTCCCGAGGCCATAAAGTCGTTATCGGTCACGGACGTTTAGGTCTCTTTTTCTTCTGTTACTTCTTCCTCTTCAAATAATTGAATCGGATTAATTGGCATGACCGTTGATATAGCATGTTTATAAACAAGTTGTGAATGATTATCTCTGCGAAGAAGAACGGAAAAGCTATCAAACCAAGTGACGATACCTTGTAGCTTTACACCGTTCACCAAAAAGAGGGTTACGGGCGCTTTTGTTTTCCGCAATTGGTTTAAGAAAACGTCTTGCAAATTATTCATTTTTTCAGAGGACATGTTCATCCCTTCTCTTTTTATACATTCATTATAACGCTTAAGCGTTTCACTATCATTCTATTTATATCAGGAGTGTCGTTAAAAATTCGTTAGTTTATCCAAAAAAATGTGAACACCTAGTTATTCTATATATTTTTAATAATGTTGGCAAGGCCATGGCAGTCATTCGCCAGAATGATATCCTGTTCTTTAGCAGCTTCGCCACTTCCAACAACAACAGGAATACAGCCGCTTGCACGGGCACAATAAACATCAACGATGGAATCGCCAACGAACCAAACATCGTGGCTGGGCACAATCGAACTGGTTTCTAGAGCAGCCAAAACGGGAATATGAGAAGGCTTATCCTTTTCCGTATCCTTTGAGCCAACAATCTTTTTAAAGTGAGGATTCCAACCCAAATGATCGACTTCTTTTCGGAGGAAGTGACCCACCTTATTACTCACAATTCCAAGATAAATTCCAAGGGATGAAAGTTCATGGAGGAGCTCTTCGGCTCCTTCAAGAATAGAGATATCTTTAAGATGGAGTTTCTCAACGTTTTCGTAAAATAAGCGTTCCCCTTCCTTGGCATGTTTTCCAAAGAGATCGGTGGCTGCATCTCGTGTTGAGTGGTGCGGTTTATTCCAGAACTCCTCAATTGTCAAAGGGGAGAATCCAATGGCTTCTCTTGCCAGGTTGATTGAGTCAAATGCAACGCGCCAAGTATTGACAAGTGTATTATCCCAGTCGAAGAGGATGGCTTTAGGTTTTTTACGGGGATAAAATTCTGGAATCATTTTTTGTCCTTAAAGGTTTACAATCAGACGGCTTTCGAGTGTGCAGTCCTTTAATACTTGTAGCAGATTTTCCAGTGTGAAAGCAACACATCCGTAAGTGGGTGTAAAGGTTGGCCTTGCGAGGTGGACAAAAATACAGCTTCCCGCACCCTTCACGATGGGGGCATCATTGTGACCTACAACTAAAATAAGGTCATAAACTTCATCTTCTCTATAGAGTTGCTCATGCCGCCCCTTATAAGGAAGCTTGACATACTGATTGTATTTGGGGTCATCCACATCATCGCACCATCCATCTGTGGGCTCTAATGCTTTTAAAGGAAGAGGGGTCAGAGGTTTGGCAAGGCGATCGCCACGGTAAAAGGCTCGTCGAAAAGGGAATGAACCCACAGGCGTTGCCATGTCTCCTTCGTGTTTATCAAACTTTACTCCGCCTGCTCCAATGGCGTGTTTAAAGGATTGCCCGTTAAAGGTGAGGGTGTTGTTCGTGAGGATAAGGTCCATAATGTTCTCTTTCCCAAAAAAAGCGTCATTGCGAGGAGCGTGAGCGACGCGGCAATACTTTAAATTAAAAAAATTGAATTAAGTCGTCAAGGCTTTGCCTTTCCTTGGAATGACGATAGTGGGGAGAGAAAAATATTGCATGAAGCACGCATATATTGTGGTGCAGGTGTCGCAAATAGAAGAAAAGCGTTTTTCCTATTTGCCCTTCTTTGCGTTTACGTACTCACCCAGAAGTTTTGCAATGTGTTGTTTGACTTCAATCTCGGTCAGGCGGGTCTTAATATCATTCTGAATCGCAAACTGTTTATTAGGATCAGCTGTTGCGGCCTCGAGCTTTGTTCGTCCCTCCAAAAAAAGGTTTTCTTTTTCTTGCTTAATTTGGGCGAGGGTCGGAAAGGAGCTGGCAATCTCTTCTGCGTCCACATCATACTGGGCTTTGAGTTTCGTTCTCAAGTCCTCGACAGAATTTCTTTTTGCGTAAGAACAAGTTGGGCTGTTGAAAGAAGGCTCTTCATTAAATGAACTCGCATTTACGAAAGAAGAGCTGGCAAGAAATCCAAGAGTCAATAAAGAAACAAAGCGAAACATAGTCACCTCATATGGTATAAAAAATACTAACTCTTGAATATATAGGGATGATTTATTCTTTTGCAAGAGAAAATGGCGTTATTTCGGATTATTCACTTTAATGGGATGTATCGTAACACTCCAATCATCTTTGAGCTTTCGACGTGCCTCTTCGAGATCGAAGTCATCTTGGAGTCCCATCCAGAAATGCTCTGATGTACCAAAGTAATAAGCAAGACGTATTGCTGAGTCCGCCGTGATGCTTCTTCTCCCTAGTACGATCTCATTAATACGGCGTGGTGTTACACCTATATCGTTAGCAATTTTATTTTGCGAAATATTCATTGGTTTTAAGAATTCTTCCAATAAGATTTCACCTGGGTGAATATTTCTTAACTTGTCTGACATCTTTAGTCTCCTAATGATAATCTATTAACTCAACAGAAAAAGCATCTCCATCTTCCCAGTAAAAGCACAGTCTCCATTGGTCATTTATGCGAATACTGTATTGACCTATTCGATCTCCTTTGAGGGGCTCTAGTTTATTTCCTGGAGGTATCCTCAAATCATTCAAAATTAAGGCGTTGTTTATCATCCTCAATTTTCTTCTAGCAATTTGTTGTATGTTGTGAGGGAGCTTTCTAGAAACTCCACCCTCCCAAATAATTTTTGTCTCAGAACATTTAAAGCTATGTATCATTTTCATTATATCCTATGTCGACATAAGTTACAAGAAATAAATTGGAAGCTCAAACCAGAAGGCATGCGGTTTGATTAAGATATAAAAATGCTATTACTTTAACAGTCTGAAAGCAATGCTTTTGCAAGAAAAATTACTCAGGCGTCATCCACTCCCCATTGGCGATATCCCTGCGAAAGCAGGGATCTTTTGCCGAACGTGTCGGCCGCAAGCGGCCGAAATACGCTTTTGCCTGAGGTTCCTGCTTTCGCAGGAATGACGACTAATTATTAATAGGACTTTACTTCCGCCGTACGCTCTCCAATGCTTGCCACACGCGCTTGTCTTGTCCGTATTCATCGGCGACGAAGTGCATGTTATTATCCAAGTCCTCGAATACGGTGAAATAGGTGATGTACACGGGTATAGATTTCTCTAGTTTGACTCGCTTTGTTGAAGATCCTGACGACTCATGTTTAATACGATCCGCCGTCCAAACATCGGGTTCTTCAAATACAAAGTGAGCCAGCTTTCGTGGGTCCTCAACGCGGATACATCCATGGCTTAAATCCCTTTTTGTTTTTTGAAAGAGAGATTGATTAGGTGTGCCATGCAAGTAAATGTTAAAGTTTGTGGGTTCAATTGTGAAACGAATCTTTCCAAGAGAATTGGCAGATCCTGGGCTTTGAACGATGGAGTTACCGACCCAGTGATATCCTTTCGCGGCCATGCCTCCTGGGTTGCTGCTCATTTTTGAAGCAATTTCACCTGTAATACTAGGGGGGACATGCCATGCGGGATTGAAGATAACTTCAGACATTGTTGCATAAAACACGGGTGTTTTTGTGTGTGCTTTCCCTGTGATAATAGGCATTGTGAACGAGGGTTGGTTGTTGGTTACGGCTTTTAAATAAAACCCAGGAATGTTAACTTGTATAAATTTACTTGGCAGGGGATTAGGGAGCCACCGTTGTCTTTCAAGGCTCACAAGGAGGGAGCGAATTCGGTCTCCAACTGTTTTATTGAGTTCTGTGAGAGTCGCTCCTCCCACTTTGCCGTCTTGATCTAATCCATGAATTTTTTGGAATTTTTTAACAGCTTCTTCCAAAGCTTCATCGAATGATTCGTTTTCTGCAGTATCTCTGAGAAGAACATCTTGAGCAATCAATTGAGCTCTTAATGTTTTCACAAGTTGACCTTTGTCTCCCCTCTGGAGTTTCGTACCCTGAGGAAGTTCAGGCCATCCCCCACTCCCTTCTTTTTTACGATATTCGGCGAGTTTATCTTTGAGATTCTTGTAGTCAGGGCTTTGGGGTTGAAGTGCTTGAATCCACCCACAACTATTTGACTTGGCAAGATATTGCTTAAGAAGGTCAACTTCATCAACTTGGACTTGTTTGACATAGATTGTTTTGTCCACCAGATGGGGGTTCAGCCGCTCACCCTTCATGTCAGAAATATAAAAAAGGCCCCCCATGGTCAACATCTCATCAGCCTGTTTCTGCCCTTCTGGTGTGCTTAAATTTGCTTTAGAGAGGGCTTCTGTAATGGGGGTGTAATCTTCAACCCAGAGTCCTTCTTGCCCTACGTGATTAAGAGCTTCGATCAAAGTTTTTCCACATTCTGTCCAACTGCCGTTTTGAATCCACAAGAGTTGTCCATTTGCTGTTTCGTAGACTTTCTGAACTTTTGGCTCTTGTGATGGTGTAGGATAGGCTTGGACTGAAGCCAAAGCTAAGTAGGAAAGTAGACTTATTGCGGTAAGATTCTTTATCATAATTCCCTCTTTATTAATTTATTTAAGGTTATGGTAACAATAAATTGTTTAAGAATCTATTTATGATAAGAATCTGTTGTGATGAAGTTAAGCAAAAAAATTCTCAAAACCATCTGTTGACGGAGGGAAAAGAGTAGGCTATAACTCCTCTCCAGCACTGTGGATAAATTTACGTAAGGATTATTAATGGCACAGCATAAATCAGCGATGAAGCGGATTCGCCGTGATGCAAAAGCATCTGAACTCAATCATTCAAGAATCTCTCGGATTCGTACATTTGTTAAGAAAGTTGAAACAGCTCTGGCAACAGGGGATAAGAAGGCTGCTCAAACGGCTCTAACTCAAGCCCAACCAGAAATTATGCGTGGTGTTACAAAAGGGGTCTTGCATCGCAATACAGCTGCTCGTAAAATGTCTAGACTCAACAGTCGAGTTGCAAAGCTCGCATAAAACAAATTAATTATTTTAGGCATAGCTTGCCATGGGACTTGTTTAAGCTCCAAAAGCTAGAGCTTTGCCCCAAATCAGGGAAGTAGGATTTTGTATGGCATACTCTATCGCATCAAATGAATTAGAAGAACAGTGGAAGGGTATACAAGCACGACTCATTGATGAGTATGGGGAAGCGACCTACTCAAGTTGGCTTAAACCTCTTTCTATTGTGAATCATCTTGAGGGCTGTGTCCGTCTTGTAGCTCCTAATGAATTTATGCGGGATTGGGTCAAAAATAACTATGCAGAAAGGGTTAAAACACTCCTTCAGAGTTTCAATGATAACATACGTCAAGTTGATGTTATTATTGGGGAGCCGATTCTAACTTCGGCTCATGTGGCGTCAACTTTTGTGGATTTTCCTGAAGTGAGCTCAAACCTAGATCCTCGGTTTACTTTTGAGAACTTTGTCGTTGGTAAACCCAATGAGCTCGCCCACGCTGCAGCCCGGAAAGTCGCGGAATCTATAGAGGTTACTTTTAATCCCTTATTTTTGTATGGTGGAGTTGGGTTAGGGAAAACCCATTTGATGCATGCCATTGCATGGCACATCAAGAAATCTCACCCTAACCGAAAGGTTATTTATCTTTCTGCTGAAAAGTTTATGTATCAGTTCATTCGTGCCTTAAGATTTAAGGATACGGTTGCTTTCAAGGATCAATTTCGCTCTGTGGATGTCCTTATGATTGATGATGTTCAATTTATTAGTGGTAAAGATTCCACGCAAGAAGAGTTCTTTCATACCTTCAATGCTCTCGTTGATCAAAATCGCCAAATCATTATTTCCGCTGATAAATCTCCATCGGATCTTGAAGGCATGGAAGAACGTTTAAAATCTAGACTGGGTTGGGGGCTTGTTGCGGATCTTCACCCCACCACCTATGAGTTGCGTCTTGGAATTCTCCAAGCTAAAGCTGAACAAATAAATGTGGAAGTTTCTCAAAGAGTTCTCGAGTTTTTAGCCCATAAAATTTCTTCAAACATTCGAGAATTGGAGGGGGCTTTAACCCGGGTTGTTGCCCATTCCACCCTTGTGGGGCGCGAAATTACGCTTGATACAACCCAGGAAGTATTGAGGGATTTGCTGAGAGCCAATGACCGTCGTGTCACGATTGATGAAATTCAGAAGAAAGTGGCTGAATATTATAGTGTTCGTATTTCCGATATGCATTCCCCTCGTAGGGCTCGCAATGTAGCCAGGCCCAGGCAGGTTGCGATGTATCTTGCGAAGCAATTAACACCACGATCATTTCCAGAGATTGGAAGAAAGTTTGGGGGGAGGGATCATACTACCGTCCTTCATGCTGTTAAGAAAATAGAAGAACTCATGAATACAGAGAGATCCATTTGCGAAGATATTGAACTATTAAGAAGAACATTGGAGAATTAATTATGACGGATGGCTTTGTTGCACACTCATTAACTCAACCTTCTTTTCAGCCCCTTCATCTTGTGGTGGAAAAGGCAACGTTTATGAAAGCCTTAGGCCATTGCCAAGGGGTCGTTGAGAGAAGGAATACGGTTCCTATTTTAAGTCATGTACTCCTTGAAACTCAGGGAACAACCCTCAAAGTTACAGCCACAGATCTTGAGATTTCCTTTGTTGAAGCCATACCGGCTCATGTTCATATTCAAGGGAGTCTGACAGTTTCAGCCCACCTCCTCTTTGATGTTGTGCGTAAATTACCCGAGGGCTCAGAGATTGAACTTAAAACAAGCGAAGATGGAAACTCTCTTTTACTCCGTTCGGGCAGATCAAATTATACATTTTCCTGCCTTCCTGTGATCGACTTTCCAACCATGACAACAGAAAATATGCCCTGTTCCTTTACCCTTCATGCGGCAGAACTTTCACAACTCATTGATCACACAAAGTTTTCAATGGCAACTGAAGAAACACGATTTTATTTGAATGGAATTTATTTCCACGCAACTCAGGATGGTTTTTTAAAGGCCGTTGCAACCGATGGGCTTCGTCTTGCCCTTGCGCAGGTTCCTGTTCCTGAAGGAGCCGCAACCATGCCTGGTGTCATTATTTCTAGGAAAACGATATACGAGATTCGGAAGTTGATTGACGAAATTGCTCAAGACATCACCATTTCGCTTTCCAGTAATCAAATCCTCTTTAAGGTTGGGGATTCGGTTTTGATCTCACGATTAATTGAAGGAAAATACCCCGAGTATCAAAATGCTATTCCCGTTGGGAATGACAAGATTCTAAGTGTTAATGCTAAAGGCTTTTCTGATGCTGTCGACCGTATCTCAACCATGTCAACTGCAGATAAACTTAGGCCTGTTAAAATGCGTATTGAAGGGGCAGTACTGAGCATTTCTGCCCATGGAGCGGGGACAGGAAGTGCTGTTGAAGAGCTTGAGGCTAATTATAATGGTGAACCAATGGATTTTGGATTTAATGCAAGATTCATTCTTGATGTTACTCAACAACTCTCCAGTTCAGAGCTTCAATTCTTGATTGGTGATGAAACCCAGGCTATCATTGCAAAGGATGCGGGTGATGACTCCGCCCTCTATGTACTCATGCCAATGAGGGTGTAAGGAAGGCAAATCTGGCTTTTGTTTCGGTTTTAAGACAATACCTTGATCCAAGAGTTCTCGCGATAGGGTGTATTGCCTACGCCAATGGACTCCCTCTCATGCTAACCTCAAAAACATTAGCTCTTTGGCTTGAGAGTTATGGTTTATCCTATACATCTATTGGCCTTTTTGGACTTCTCAATTTACCCTATGCTTTGAAGTTTGTTTGGGCTCCCATACTTGATCATGTTTCTCTTCCCTATCTAAAGCCTCTTTTAGGACAACGACGAAGTTGGTTGTGCCTTGCCCAGGTCATGGCCATCTTGAGCCTTGTTGGTATGACCCGTCTCGATCCTATTGAAAATATGGGATGCTTTTTTGCTTGTGGCTTAATGGTATCCATCGCGGCTGCAAGTCAACATATACTCCTTCTGACCTACCAAATTGAAACCTTGAATTCTCGAGACTGGGGAATAGGGGAGGGAATGAGTATTTCCGCCTTTAAAATTGCCATTTTGACAAGTAGTGGCGGCGCAATGTATTTGGCTCAGTTTATGTCTTGGCAGGAAGTCTATCTGATAATATCAATCCTTTTATTTATTGGGCTTTTTGCAGTTTTAGTGATGAAAGAGCCTGACCGTAATGTACAAGCGAGTCCCCAAAAAACCTGGGAATGGTTTTGGTATATTATCATGGAACCCTTAAAAACGTTCACATCACAAAAAGGGTG
>CAZQWE010000010.1:0-59108 GCA_964597045.1 uncultured Alphaproteobacteria bacterium
ATGGTACTTTGGCTTAAGCCACGGAAGAGTAGGTCCCCGCCAGCTTTCTGTCCCCAACATCTTCTCATTTCTATTTACAGTTAATGTCGTGACTATTTTGCCTCACCCCATTTCATTTTTCGACTGCAAAAACATATTTCTAGTGTCACACTTTGATCATGAGTTATAAATTAATCTTTAAGTTAAAGTTTCAAATAAAGCTTATTCACGCTAATTAAATAACAGGAGTTGCTCATGAAAAATTCATTATTATCATCAAGCTCAAAGTTGGTTGCGCTCTTCTCACTCATTGCTGTAACAGGCTGTGCGAAGTATCATAGTTGGGTGCTTGATAGTACTCCTGAACCGACCGCACCTTTTAATTGTGCCCTCTACAAAGAATATAAGTGTTTGGGAGATATTGAAGAAAACAATATGTATGATGAATGTTCTGCCGATTTCTATTATCGTAAAGCAATTTGTGCGAAAGAGAACAAGAATGTCATCCCTACAACACCTGAGAAATGGGATATTGAAGAGGATAGGTTACCCGAACTCCAAGCAGCTCGTTGCCGCTTACTTGCGGCTTTAGATGCAGGTGGTCGCCAAGTTGCACCTTGTGAAGCTGCAGATGCTCAAGCCAGTTTTGATTGCTGGGTTGAACAACAATCTGAAGGATGGCAAATGGATGACATTGCACGCTGCAGAACAAGTTACTATTCAGCCATTGCTGAAGTTGAGTTAAAGCTCATGGGTGGCGTTCTTTCTGTAGCGCCTGCACAAATGATTTTCTTTGATTTTAATAGTTCTCATATCAATACTGGAAATCATTCAGCCATAGAGGCTGTTGCTGCTATGGCTAAAGGTTCCAAGAAGCACATTCTGCTCATTGGTCGAACAGACAAGATTGGTGATGCAAGACATAATGAGAATCTTTCTAAATTCAGAGCATTAGCTGTAAAGAAGGAGCTAGTTCGTCGCGGAATTGCACCTCACCTTATCACCGTCAAGGCTGCTGGTGAAACACCAGGTCCAAACGTAGATACTCATAACAGACGCGTTGATGTGGTGTTTTTAGACGTAAAATAACTCCTTAAATTATTCTAAAAGGGCGTCAATGATTTGGCGCCCTTTATTTTGTCTAAAGGGAAGTGAATAAAAAATGGAATCGTTTTGTGTGGCTCCTTTTGTTGAAGGCTGCGGAACAGGCGCTGGGTTAATTATTGCGATAGGTGCCCAAAATGCTTTTGTACTCAAGCAAGGTATTTTGAAAAATCATGTTTTTATTACAGTTTTTCTTTGTGCATGTTTAGATGCACTAATGATAGCCCTTGGAATAGGAGGACTGGGTAGTCTTTTAACCTCAAATATAACACTCCTCGCTATCGCCAAATGGGGAGGGGTTGCCTTTCTTACATATTATGGATTCAGATCTTTCCGATCCGTTTTTAAGGATCAAGGGTTGCATTTGGCTCAGGGTTTTGATCGACCAGATTTAAGGATGTCAATCCTTACAACCGTGGCTGTCTGTCTTCTCAATCCTCACGTCTATTTAGATACGGTGGTTCTTTTAGGGAGTATTGGAGCACAGTTCCCTTACCCCGAACGGTTGTTCTTTGGACTTGGAGCAATACTTATGTCCTTTATCTGGTTTTTTGCTTTGGGTTATGGAGCCCGGTACCTTGCCCCCCTCTTCGAAAAACCTAAAGCATGGAAAGTCTTAGACTTTCTTATTGGGTGTGTCATGTGGGCCATTGCACTATCTTTAGTCTTATGGAAGCAAGACTGTATTTGTCATTAGTTGAGTCTTCTGATTCGATCAACCTTCTCTACCGGTAAGTCTTCAACTGAAACTGGGTTTATTTCGTCTTTCTTATTAACGTAGAGAACGTCTCTTATTTTTTCGGCTAGCTCTAACACATGTCCCTGCTTCATAAAGTATATTACAAATACACTTTTATTATCATCCTGTTTTTTTATTTGAATTGAGTGGATCTTAAAATGATTATCCACAAGTTTTTTTAATACATTTTGGAATTCAGTTTCTTCACTATCCAAAATACCAACGATCCCAGCTTGTTTGTTAGATCCTAAGAAGGCAATCCAAGAAGGCCATTCACGATTTGGATTTATAGGGTCAATCCCTTGGGGCGTTAAATCCTTCACAAAAATCTTATAAACCCCATCCTTAAGTTGTCCCCTGGTTTTCAAGACACCTTCGACGTTTGTAAAGTCTATAGAGGTTTTCTGAGGATCGAGATCTCCTATATGCATTGAGGAAGAAGTGAACATTCTTGACTTTTTAATACCTTCGATTACTTTTCCGAATGAAGTTCCAAGATCTTTTAAAGTTCCCGTTTTTTTGATTTGAAGCGTATAGATCTTAGGTGTGGCAAACATATAAGGATTATTCAGGCTTATAACTTCAAAATTATTGTCAATGACTGTTTTCAAAATGGAGTTCACTTGACTTTCAAATAAGACTAAATCACCTATAACTTCTGAATCTTTCTCCTTTGTTTTAAATGTGGCTGTGGAAGCAAGGCCAAGGGAAGGATTCAATTTTATTCCCATGGAACTTACTTTGATATCTTTATGAGGAACGGAAATGATAAAATTCCCCTCATCATCAAATTTACCCAGAACTCCAGTTAGATTTTCAATTTGCTTGTAATCAACGATATCACCCTTGTTTGCCCTTAAAGGAAGAAGATAGAAGGTTAACAATATGAGCGTCAAAATCAGAGTCTTTTCTTTCACGGTACAATTTCCTTTTTTTAATTATTTATATCATTCCAATTGTAAGTCTAGGGATTTTTAGGGTTTTGTGAAGTCCAACATTCAGTAAAAAACCAAAGCCCATTAGTAAGGTTAACATAGCCGTACCACCATAAGAGACGAGTGGCAAGGGAACGCCCACGACAGGAACAAGGCCCATAACCATAGCTATGTTGATAAAAACATAAAGAAAGAAAGTCATTGTCATCCCCATAGCAACATATCTTCCAAATGCATTTTGTGTTGTCATGACAATTTTATAGCACATAAGAATCAAACCTGAATAAAGGAGGATGAGGAGAGAGCCCCCAAAGAATCCCCATTCCTCACAGAATAAAGTAAAAATAAAATCCGTTTGTTTTTCGGGTAAAAAATTTAAGGAAGCTTGTGTTCCTTGCATGTAACCTTTACCCCAAAGACCACCAGACCCTAGGGCAATCTTTGATTGAGTGATATGATATCCTTTTCCTAAAGCATCTTTGCCGGGATCAAAGAAGGTCAGTATTCTGTCTTTCTGGTACTCATGAAGTAAGCTCCATAGGATAGGAAGGCACGCACCCGCAGCCATAATGGCAGCGCCAAAATACCAAAGCCTTACGCCTGCAACAAAAAAAATACCTCCTCCCACCATCAACAATATCATTGCTGTTCCTAAGTCAGGCTGACGACAAACAAGCAAGACTGGCAAGAGAATCAATCCTGCTGGGATAAGTAGTTTTTTTAGAGTCAACGGTAGTGTTTGACTATGAAAGTACCGTGCAAGGGCCATCACGAGAGCAATTTTCATAAGTTCTGACGGTTGTAGTTGAATAACGTATAGATCAATCCATCTTTCTGCACCTTTCCCAACAAAGCCAGTGAATTCAACACCACATAAAAGAAGGAGGGATACCCCATAAAATATATAGGATCCCTGGAGCCACCAGCGAAGATCGATTAGAGCTATCGTGATCATAACAATCATGCCGACACAGAAGCGAATAACTTGTTTAAAGGCCCAAGGATGAATATCCCCTCCTGCTGCAGATATAAGGAGTCCCCATCCAATAGCTGAAATTAAAATAATAAGAAAAACAATTCCCCAATTCAGGGAACTCATTTTTTGAATGATGGAAGTTGGGAGCGCTGATTTCATGGTGTTGTGTCACTTGGACCATTGTGGACTTGCTCTCGCTCTAACAATTGAGCTTTAAGCAAAACATCGCGAGCAACTTGAACAGCCGGTCCAGATCCACCTGCATGCTCAATCACAACAGCTATTGCATATTTTGGATCTTGAAGGGGAGCATACCCAATAAATATAGCATGTTCTCTATATTTCCAGTCTAGATGGTGGGTCTTTGTTAGTCCCGCTTTACGTTGTTCCATTGTAATTCGTCTGACTTGACTTGTACCCGTTTTTCCCGACATCTCAAATCCTTCTTGCTGGATACGATTACGATAAGCCGTACCTGAAGGTAAATTCGTAACCATATTTGCGGCTTCCAAAATGGTTAGAATATGTTCTTTCTTATAGGGTAACTCTGGAAAATGAAACTCAGAATTTAGCTCAAGGCGAGCATCCATTCTCTTCCCGCTCACAAGCCTTGCCATCGAAACAGCAAGCTCAAGAGGTGTTGAAAGCATATATCCCTGGCCTATACTTGTCATAATTGTATCGCTCACTGTCCACCTTTGATTTTTATGCTCTTGCTTCCATTCCTTTGTAGGGACAAGTCCTTTCTTATTTTGAGGGAAGCCCTCGAGTCCACCTTCACCAATTCCCATTGTCGTTAAGACTTCGGACATAAGATCTATACCCATTTTTTTTGCAATTTCATAAAAGAAGACATCACATGATTCTGTGATTGCCCGTGTAACAGTCACAGGTCCATGACAATGCATACAATGAAATTTATGATTACCAACAGTAACATAACCAGGACAATGAATAATTGTATTCTTATCGATAATCCCTGCTTCAAGGGCAGCTAGGGCGACAAAGAGTTTTACCGTAGATCCCGGTGCATACCTTCCAGATAAGGCCTTATTTGTCATGGGAACATAAGGATTGTCACGGAGTTCATTCCAATCTTTATGGGTGATACCTTGAGGAAACAAATTTGGATCAAAGGAGGGTGTTGAAGCGAGTGCAAGAATCTCTCCTGTTGGAATATGGATTAAAGCAACAGAGCCACTCAAATGATTTTCAAGGATGTCTTGGGCAAATGCTTGTAAACGAGAATCGATGCTTAAATGAATATCATCACCTGAAAGACTGGGTGTCTGATGAAGCTCGCGTACAATTTTACGCTTTGCGTTGACTTCAAATGCACTATGTCCAGGGGACCCTCTTAAACGATTATCATAAAATTTCTCAACACCATTTTTACCGACTTTAAGTCCAGCAATAGTGAGCATGGGGTCATCTTCTTGTTCTTGGAGAGAAGGAGAAGCCACATATCCAATCAAATGAGCTCCCTTTAGATTTTCTGGATAAGTTCTATGAGAGCCAATTTCGATGATTAAGCCTGGCAGGTCACTTGAGTGAAGCTCGACTTTAGAAACTTCTGCCCATGTTAGATTGTCTTTGACAATGATCGTGTCGAGTCCCTTTTTTTTATGAATTAAATTCAAAGCAGCTTCTTTTTCCTCTGTTGCTAATGGAATAAGAGTCGAAAGAGTTGCCAGGGTTTCTTCAAGCTCATCTCTTTTTTCAGTCAAGAGAACGATTCTGAATCGACTTTCATTATGAGAAAGTGGGATATTGTTCCGATCAAAGATATGTCCACGTGAAGGCACAAGAGGTCGTGTTGCCATTCGATTGCCTTCAGCCAATAAGTTATAATAGGGTCCTTCAATGATCTGTAGGTAATACATACGACCCATTAAAATGAGAACAAGACAGAATTGAAAGACAGCAATGCAGATAGTTCTGCGTAGAAATTGGGTACTTTCTCGTTCAGACATGTTTTTGAATCCTCACGTGAAATTGGCTAAGTGTCCAAGAGACAAGAGGATACAAGATGACGCCGTACAGCCAAGAGAGAAGCAATGAGATTCCACATCTTGATAATAAACAAAATAAACAAATATAAGCTAAGCTATAAATACAAAAGGTTCCCCAGGTTAATAAAAAATTGTGAGGGCTTAGGTAGGGCCTCATATAGGAGCTAAGGAATGCACTCGAGATAAGAAGAAGAGATGTAAGCCCTAACTCATGTCCTAAGAGTCCATCATAATAAAGACCAATGATAAATAAACACCATAATGGTAATAAATCAGGCCTGAAAATGAGCCAGTAAAAAATGGGGATAAGAAAAAGAGCGGGTAAGAGAGGATATTCGCCAAACCTAAGCAAACAGCCTCCAAGGACCATTACTAGGACTGTGAGACATGGAATAAGGTTAAAGAGAGGAGACAGAAGTTTCATTCGCCCTCCTTAGCAGCTGCCAGCTCCTCAGTATAAGTATCTGAAATAGGCTCAAGAACATGAACCCATTCTAACTTTTGAAACGGCGCATAAGGGCGAATACTTATTTTATCACCCGTAACCTTATCAACAATACCCACGGGTATTCCTGGAGGAAATATACCTCCTAAGCCTGATGTTACAACTGCCTCTCCTAAAACGATTTTTCGGGGATCAACAACATAGACAAGAGCAGGGAAAAATGAACCATCTCCAACGAGAATCGCCATTTGATCAGAAGTTGCAGTTTTGACTGGAATTTTTGAGTTAATATCATTGAGGAGAAGAACCCGTGACACAAAATTTCCTACTTTTTCAAGTCTTCCTACAATCCCTTCGGGTGAGATCACAGCTTGATTTCTTTCAAGTCCATCGCTTTCTCCTGCCTTAACAAGAAAAAAATGGTGCAAGCCATCGTAAGGACTAGAAATGATGGGTACTGTATGTTTTTTGTAATCCAAATTGACAGGGATTTTGAGCGTTTTTTTTAACTCTTTGTTTTCGTATTCAGCTTGGCTCAAAGTTTGTAATTCCCATTTCAACTCTTCATTTTCTTTTATTAAACGATCGTATTCATTTTTAAGATTGGCATAGGTTTTAGTCTCCTTAATGAGAGAGTTCGCTTCATGAAAAGGGCTTATAAAGAAGCTTTGAATGATAGCTGAACTTTCAAATACGAACTGTTGAAAGTTGAGATAAAAAGGTTGGTATAGCCTTAATGCAGATCCAACGATCAAGAGAATAGAAAAGGTGAAAACCAAGCTCAATCGCCACCTTTGGAAGCGGGATGGATAAGGATTAGCTGTTGGCTTTATGGGGCCTGGCTTCTTATGACGGATGAAAAGCGCCACACGTTTTGCTCCTACATGCTAATCAGCACATTCTTGTGATGATTCATCATATCAAGGGCTTTGCCTGTTCCATGAGCGACGCAAGAAAGAGCATCCTCAGCAACAATGACAGGAAGACCGGTGGCCTCTCGAAGAACAATATCGAGATTCTTTAACAGTGACCCACCCCCTGTTAATACGATTCCTCTATCAACAATATCAGCGGCGAGTTCAGGAGCTGTATTTTCAAGAGCAAGTTTAACGCCTTCAACGATAGCTGCAATGGGTTCATTCAAACTTTCTGCAATCTGACGTTCTGAAATGGATATTTCCTTTGGGACTCCATGGAGGAGATCTCGGCCTTTGAGTTCCATGGTTTGACCATCGCTTCCATCCCGCGGAGCCATGGCTGACCCAATTCCTTTTTTAATACGTTCAGCACTGGCTTCACCAATCAATAGGTTGTGCTGACGACGAATGAAGCTAATAATGGATTCATCCATTTTGTCGCCTCCAATTCTAACTGAACGAGAATAAACAATTCCGCCAAGGGAGAGGACTGCAACCTCAGTTGTTCCGCCTCCAATATCAACAACCATAGATCCTGTTGGTTCTGTGACAGGAAGGCCTGCACCAATAGCTGCTGCCATGGGCTCCTCAATGAGATAAACACTTCTGGCACCTGCACTCTCTGCAGACTCTTGAATGGCACGACGCTCAACAGCTGTGGAGCCTGAAGGGACACAAATAATCACTCTTGGACTAATGAAGCTCCGCCGTTTATGGACTTTTTGCATGAAGTATTTGATCATTTCTTCCGCAACTTCAAAGTCGGCAATGACCCCTTCTCTTAAAGGGCGAATGGCTTGGATATTACCAGGAGTACGTCCAACCATGAGCTTTGCTTCTTCGCCGACAGCCAGAACTTGCTTTTTATCTCGAGAAGTTGAAATTGCGACAACAGAGGGTTCATTGAGAACGATTCCTTGACCCTTGACATAAACAAGTGTGTTCGCTGTTCCTAAGTCAATGGCCATATCGGAAGAAAGGGCACCAAGCATTTTTGAAAACATTTTATTAACTCCATATGATGAGTTGGAAATAGAGATCTATTCTTTAGCATACTCTTTTCATCTGCACACCATTTTTTCGATGTATGAGTAAAAGATTGTTTTCGTTGTGAAGTTTTTAGTTCATAGTGTTTCACGTGAAACATTTACAAGAATTTATAGCCAAACTAAACCTCAGCCTATAATATCAGGCCCATGAAAAAAATACGTCTCGGAACTCGTGGAAGTAAACTTGCCCTTATACAAACGGATATTGTTATTCGTGCTATTGCCGCACATCATCCGGATTTAGAAAAAGCTATTGAAATTGTTCCTATAAAAACAACCGGTGATGTGATTGTGGACAGAAGTCTGACTGATTTGGGGGGGAAGTCTTTGTTTACAAAAGAAATTGAGTTGGCGCTGACAAATCATGATATCGATATAGCTGTTCATTCAATGAAAGATGTTACTGCAGATTTTCAACCAGGGCTTATTTTTCCCGCATTGCTCGAAAGGGAAGATCCTCGTGACGCTCTTATAACCAAAGACGGCAAAAAATTCGAAGACTTTCCACCAGGTTCTCTTTTTGGAACATCATCTCTTCGCAGGCAGGCATTTGTAAGGAATAAATATCCTCACTTTCGTGTTGAGAACTTAAGGGGGAATGTCCCTACCCGTTTTCAAAAAATAATGGAGGGTGAGTATGATGCTACCCTACTTGCTGCAGCTGGTCTTAAAAGGTTAGGAATGTTAGAACTTGCAACACAAGTTTTAAGTATAGATGAGTTTATCCCCGCCGTCGCTCAAGGGGCTTTAGGGATTCAATGTCGTGAAGAGGATGGGTTCGTGACCAACTTATTAAAGCCCCTCAATCATTTGACAACCTATCAAGCAGTGACGGCGGAGCGTGCTTTCCTACGAGCTCTTAATGGATCCTGCCGGACACCGATTGCTGGGTATGCACATATTGAAGAGGAAACACTCCAATTTAAAGGTATGGTCAGCGAATCGGACGGGCAAAATATGAAATTTGTGACTCTGTCAGGTTCACCATTGGAAGCTGAAAAGATAGGTCTTGAAGCTGCTAATCAAATAAGGGGTTAAATATGACGAATGTCCTTGTTATTCGTCCCCTTCAGGAAGCACAACGCCTCTCTGATCTTTTAAATAACAAGAAAATTGCGTCCACCCTATATCCGCTTTATAAACCCGTCCCCCTACCTTTAGGGTCGTTTGAAAAGCCTCAAGCTCTTATTGTCACAAGTAAAAACGCACTGAATTCCCTTGAGGAGAGAGAAGATCTGAAATCTCTTCCTTTGTATGTTGTTGGCTCACAAACAGCTTTTTACGCAAGCACAATGGGATTTTCTAACGTTCGCGTATCTGCTTTAACGAGTGATGAGTTGGTAAATTTAATAAGGGCGGATACAACGCCAGACAAAGGATCACTCATTTATTTTTCAGGGGAAATAATAAACGGAGAAATTGTAGAGAAACTTGCAGCACATGGTTTTAATATAACTCGTTATATTGTCTATAGACTCGAGGATGAAACAGAACTTCCTTTAGCTCTTAGGAAAGATCTTGCAAGTAAACACTTAACTCATGTTATGTTCTTTTCGCCTCGAACAACAAAAGTTTTTGTTGAGTTGTTAAAAAAAGAAGGACTTGAAATGATTGTTTCTAATATGATCTCTTTATGCTTAAGTCAAAATGTGGCAGAAGAGGCAAAAAAGGTTAAATGGAGTAAAATCTGGATTGCTCCCCGACCCACGACACAAGCTTTGATAGGATATTTTGATGAAGTCAGATAAACAAGGAATATTTAATAAATTATTTTATTTTTTGAAAAATAATTTTTTAGTTTTGTTTTTTTTACTTTTAGTTATATTGATAATATTTTTAGTAATTTTGAGGAGTATAGAAAAAGATGTATCTTTGAATAAGAAGAAACAAGTATCAAAAGGACCTGTTACGAGTAGTGCCTCATTGCAGCGAGTCCCTTCTGAGCAACCCACAAATCCCGAACAAAATGGTTCCTCTGAACAAAATGGCTCCTCTGAACAAAATGTCTCCTCTGAACAAAATGTCTCCTCTGAACAAAATGTCTCCTCTGAACAAAATGTCTCTTCTGAACAAAATGTCTCCTCTGAACAACCTCTTCCTGTTGCTCGTCTTCATATGACAAAACGACAAATGGAAGAACACATCCTTTCAATTCAAAAGAGGGTATCTTATCTTGAGCAACAGCAACAATATCCACAAATGACGAATTATAAGCTTATAGCTGCTGAACTTATAAGGGGTGTCCTGGAGAACAAAATTTCGATAAGAAAGCTAAAAGTATTTCTTGAGAGAATCGATGAGCCTTGGGCAAATGAAATACAAGTTGTGGTAAGGCCTATAAAAAATTGTTTCACACGTTCACAACTAAAAACCTTATTATTTCAACCGACGAAAGTTCCTTCCCGTTTTAAAGAAAATTTGACTTTGTGGCAAAGACTAAAAAGGAAAGTTAAGTCGTTGTTCTATGATCAAAAATTGGATTTCAAAGACGGTGCTGTTCCTGAACACCTTGAGAAGATATATAATGCCTTAAACAATAACGACTTGCAAAGTGTTGTGGATGGGTATGAGAGTCTCTCTCCTGAGATGAAACAAGCCTTTTTTGATTGGTATCTCCATGCTCAAGAAAGACTTTTTATTGAGGAAATACTGAGCCATCTCTTAAGTGATCTAGCGCAAGGTGGTAGCTGATGAAATGGCCTTTATCCTTTCTCATCATTGGCGTATGGGGCATCCTTATTGCTGTCTTAAATTACAATGACCCTGGACAAATAAACGTCACATGGAATGGTTATTTGTATCAAACGACTCTTGTTTTAGCTTTATCTGTTTTTACGGGATTTCTTTTTTTGCTTGTTGTGTTACTGGGTTTCTTGGGCTGGGTTCAAAGGTTTTCACAACGTTATAAAAAATCAAAAGAGATAAAAAATCAGAATGAACTTATATCTCTTCTTACCTTAATTGAAGCAGAAATGTTTACGGAGGCCCGGGAAAAGCAAAAAAAGTCCAAGGAATTATTAGAGAATGATCTCCTTTTTCAATGGTTTTCTGGAAACATTTATTCTAAACTTGGCCAATCCCTAGAGGCAAAGCAATGTTATTTTGAGCTTACAAAAAATCCAGCGACAGCTTTCTTGGGACTTAAAGGAGCTATTCTTTCTGATCCCTCAGCAGATAAGACCCTTATTGAAAAGGCTGAAAAGATTTTACCAACTTCATCTTGGGTTTTAAAGCAGAAGCAGCAGTTGAAATTTCCTTATAGGGAAGAACTCTTAGTCAATGAAGCTTCTTGAGTTCTCATTTCACTCCAAAAAATATTTAAGATAGATTGGTAGATTTTTCTTAGAGAAATTATATCATCCAGTGTTACATGTTCATTGACTTGATGCATTGTTGCTTCAAGCATTCCGCATTCAATGACCGGGCAGTAAGCGCTGATAAACCTTCCATCGGAGGTTCCCCCAGTTGTAGTGAGAGAAGGGAGAGCGTCCGTAACTTCCCCAACAGCTCTTTGAACGAGTGATATGATCGTTTGGTCTTTTGTTAGAAAAGCCTCTCCATGAACTTGGAAGACGAGATCATGCTGCCCTCCTTTCTCATCACATATAGATTTAATGGTTTCACAAATATGATGGGCGTTTTGAAGTGTGTTGAGTCGAATCCCAAAACGAGCTGCAATTTTATAGGGAATAACATTCGTGGCCACATTCCCTACATCAAGGGAGGTGACTTCAAAGCGGGTCGGCTCAAACGCATCGCTGCCTTTATCAAATTCAAATTGATACAGGGCATTAAGACAATCGAGCATGCGTGGAATAGGATTATCTGTGTGTTGTGGATAGGCAATATGGCCTTGCTTCCCATAGCAGGTTAACTGTCCTGTAATACTTCCTCGACGTCCAATTTTGATAGAGTCTCCAACATGGTGACAAGAGGTGGGCTCTCCAATAAGACATATATCAGGAATTTCACCACGTCTTTCAAGGATGGGGAGTAACCTTTGTGTTCCATGAAGAGCGTCCCCCTCTTCATCACCTGTAATAAGAAGGCTTACCCGCCCAGGCCAATTTTTAAATTCAGACAGAGCGCTGATGAAAGCAGCAATAGCACACTTCATATCGGAAGCACCGCGACCCCAGAGTTTTCCATCCTTTATCACACCTTCAAAGGGATCATTCGTCCAAAGGGTTTTCTCACCAATAGGGACCACATCCGTGTGCCCTGCAAAACAAAAGTGGGGAAATCCCTCGCCTTTGGATGCATACAAATTACAAATACCTTCAAAATCAAGCCGTTCACATGTGAATCCGAGATTCACTAAATGGCGCTCAATAACTTCGAGAGCACCTTCATTGCGGGGCGTTACGCTTGGGCACCGAATCAATTCTTGGCTTAGAGCAATAGGATCAATCACCGGAGAAGCTCATTAATGGAAGTTTTGGAACGGGTTTTTTCATCGACCTGTTTAATAATGACAGCACAGTTTAAGGAAGGCTTACGCGGATCCTTGTCAGGGAAAACGCCAGGTACGACAACGGAGTAAGGGGGAATATAACCATATGAAAACGAATTTGTTTCACGTGAAACAATTTTAGTAGAAAAGGTCAAGATAACTCCTGCGCCTATTACACTTCCTTCTCCTACAAAAACACCCTCAACAATGGTCGAGGCTGCACCAATGAAACAGTTATCTTCGATGATAACTGGATTTGCTTGAGCTGGCTCAAGAACGCCGCCAATGCCCACATTATCAGATAGATGGCAGTTCTTCCCGATTTGAGCACAGGATCCAACTCTAACGGCAGAGTCAATCATCGTTCCCGAATCAATATAGGCTCCCACATTGATGAAGGATGGCATAATGACCGTACCGGGTGCGATATAAGCGGAATGACGCACAATGGCGCCAGGAACGACACGAATACCCGCATCCTTAAATTGTTCTTCTGACCACTCTTCAAATTTTAAAGGCATTTTGTCATAGGCGGGTGTCAGGTGATAATCCATCATAAAACAATCATTGAGTCGGAAAGAGAGGAGAATGGCTTTCTTAATCCACGTATTCGTAACCCACGTATTTCCTTGCTTTACAGCAACACGGAGCTCACCACGATCGAGCTCAAAGAGGATCTCACGCACAGCTTCGCGAATCTCTCCGGTGCTGGAAGGTGAAAGACTTTCCCTATCATCCCAAGCGCTTTCAATGACGCTTTCGAGGTGTGCCCTATCTTTGAACATTATAACTCCAACCTGTTAAAGTCTCTATTTACGCTCGCATTATAATTATAGTGCTTCTTGAGAAGCAATGAATTCTTTCCTAATGGGTATAATGAGCTTGACAGTTTTTATTATTAATACTATTTAAAGATAAATTCATTAAATTAAATAGGTTGTATTGATGACTAAATTAACAAAAATTATCTCATTATTTTTATTATCTTTTTCCCTGATTTCAAATGTTGAGGCTCGTTTGAGTCACGAATCAGAAGCGAGCGTTGAGTGTATAAAGAATGAAACCAACTTTGCCATCAATGCGGACGGTACATACAAGGTGGTTGTTGAAGAACAACTCAAAATCCTCAATGAAACGGGAAGACAGAATTATTCCGTAAGAAGACTGAACTTTGATAAGGTCTTTAGTAATTTCAAGGTCTTGGAAGCTAAGACGATTTTGGATAATAAGGAATATAAACTTCAAGATAGTCAGATTGAGATTAAACCCTTAGCTAGCGATCCAACAGGTCTTAGCGAAACCTATCAGGTCCTTATTCCTTTCGAGAATGCGGTTGTGGGCTCGGTCATTCATCTTAAATATGAACATGAGGTTCATAAAACCCAAGTACCGAATTTCTTTGAGGTTTTTCTCTATTATGCGAATGGATATTTGTGGAAAAATTCTGAAATAAATATTACTTCTGCCATGCCAATTACGGTCAAATTGCATGATCCTAAGAATATATTAAGCTTAAATAAAAAGACTGGAGAAGGTAATGAATTCTACCAAATTCGCCTTTTAAAGCCGACTTTGGAAGCCATCGTTCAAGAGCCAGATAACAATAGTCTAGAGCCACAAAAACAAACCTATCTGTCCCTTTCTTCAGATAATGATAATCATTTGAGAATCGCTCAATATTGTGGGGTTAAGTACGATGAGGTTTTGAAAGAACCACTTCCTCCCCAACTCGGAAAAATAGTCTCTAAAGCGAAAGCTATAAAAGGAGAAAAGGAACAAATTACATCGATCATTGCTGATTTAATTGGGACCATTCATTACTTGGGGACGTGGAGAGGGGACGGCTGTCTCTTCCCCCGTTCACTAGCGACAATAGTTAATTCAGGGTATGGTGACTGTAAAGAATACTCAACCTGTCTTGTTGCGATTCTCAGAGCTCTTGGTTATGAAGCTAACATTGTTTTTGTGAACAGGGGCGAGTTTTATTTGACGAATCCCGCCCATCTTCCCCTAACCGAATATAATCATGTTATTGTGAGGGCAAAAGGGAGGGGGGGGGAGTCTATATGGCTTGATCCCACCAACATAACAGCGATGGCTGAAGGGATTCATCCAGATGTTGCAGGCCGGGTAAGCTTGATTTTGCATCCTGAAAAGCCAAGTCATGAAACTGTTCCTTCAATTGATCATCGTCATTCTGTGCTTGTTCGTAAGGAAGAAATTACTTTTAGTGGCCCGGACAAAAGCACAACAAAAGGAACTCTTTCTTGGACAGGAGAGATCGCTTTGCCCATAAAAAATAAATTGGTGCTTGAGACGGAATCTATCATAAAAGGATGGTTGAGTCAGAATTTAGCTGAGACAGGTGAACCTTATAATGAGGAGATCACTATAAAGAATCACGATAAAAAGGCGACTCCAAATATTGACGTAAGTTTCAAGTTTGATGAGGACCGTACGCTTCAACTTACAAATTTAGGTGTTGCGATTCCTTTAATGTCAAATTGGGCAACACCCTATTTAAAAACATCACCCAACCATGATGGGGCAATATATGTGGGCATTCCAGAAACCCTTAATTATGTGGGGACATTCAAAGGGGTGACGGCTGAAAATATTGAGTCTTTGGCATTTACGATCAAAAGCCCTTGGGTGAATGCAAAACGTGAGCTTAAGCAAACAAAAGAGGGAATTCAGATTATTTCAAAGGTCGAAATATTAAAAAGCATCATTACGCCTGAGGAGATTAAATCTGCTGAATTCGAGAGCTTAAAGAAGACACTTCGAAAGTACTGTTCTGGAGTTTCACTCGTTGTGAAAATGAAGGCAAATTAATTTATTTTCCACCATTTACTTTTTTAATGAATTGGGTATTGTGCTCATCAGTGCGCCCTTAGCTCAGCTGGATAGAGCACCGGCCTTCTAAGCCGGGTGTCGCAGGTTCGAATCCTGCAGGGCGCGCCAGTTTTCGCCGGGTCCGTTCCGGAGACATAAGTTACATTTTTTTAAAACTTGCCAACTCCCTTAAGCCCCTGTTATGGTTTGAATTCCTAGACACTGAGGGCAAGGGGTGTTTAACGCATCATGACAGAAGAATCTATTGAAGAAACACAACCTTTATCCTTAGGGAAAATTCTTAAACAAGCGCGAGAAGAGCAAGGAGTCACTCTTGATAGTGTTGCAAAAATCTTATGTATCAGCAAACGTCAATTGAGATCACTAGAGGATGATAGTGAGACTCTGGTCTGTGATGTCTACACCATAGGGTTTCTTAAATCATATTCCCATTTTCTGGGGCTAGACAATGAGAAGATTGTTAAACTCTTTAAGGTACAATCAGCCCATCCCCAAACCCCAAGACTTACTTTTCCAGCTCCTCTTCCGGGTCGTGGGATTCCCAGTTTTCGCATCCTAGGATTCTCAATCCTCGCCATTTTACTGGTTGTTGTTGGTTGGGAATGGTTAGGTCATGAGGGAGAAGCCCAAAGACCGATTTCGACAAATACTGTAAAGGCACCAGAACCTGAAGTTGTAATTGAAGAAGTTGCTTTAGCCTCTGTACAACCTGTGGAGATAGCGCATCGGGCTTCTGTTCAGGAGATTGAAACCATCACCCCTTTACCAACTCCTGAACCTGTTATGTTAATGTTTAAGGAAGATACCTGGATTGAAGTGAGAGATCAAAAGGGTGATGTTGTTGTCAGTAAACTCTTTTATCCCGGTGAGACATATGAAGTTAAAAGTCCTGAAGATTTACTCTTAAAAACGGGTAATATTGGGGGTATGGAAATACGTTCTGGGGATAAAACATTTCACTTCAAAGGAGATAAAACCCTCGTTCAATCTAATATTCCCTTAGATCCCCAAAAATGGCTTGAAGAAAAGCCCGAGACTCATTAGAAAAGTCATAGGATTACAAATAAGGTGCCCATGTCCACATTACAGCCGGTGAGGGGAACACACGATCTCTTACCCCATGAATACCAAAAGCATTTCCAAGTCACCTCACTTGCGCGTGTCATAGCAAAGATGGCGGGTTTTGCTGAAATGGCGACGCCTATCATGGAATTCAAAGATGTTTTTAAGCGTACACTTGGCGATGTCTCGGATATCGTGACGAAAGAAATGTACGAAATCGCAGATCGGGGAGGAGAGGACATTGTCCTTAGACCTGAGGGGACAGCGGGTGTTGCGCGCGCCATCATGTCGAATGGGCTCACCCAAACTATGCCGCTCAAGTATTTTTATGCCGGCCCCATGTTTCGCTATGAAAGACCCCAAAAAGGGCGGATGCGTCAGCTTCATCAAATTGGGGTGGAGCTTTTTGGGGTAGCTGACCCTATAGGGGATGTGGAAGTTATTGCCCTTGCCTATGATATCCTTAAGGGATTGAACCTACACGGGCGCGTGACGCTCGAGATTAATACTCTCGGAGATAAGGAAAGCCGAGATGCTTACCGTGATCACTTAGTGACTTACCTCAATGATCACCATGCTCATTTATCTTCCGATAGCCAAATGCGTCTTTCACGAAATCCATTACGGATCCTCGATTCCAAGGATGAGGGAGACAAGAGGATATTAAAGGAAGCGCCCCTTTTGAAAGGAAGTTTAAATGCTTCGTCCCAGGACATGTTTGCGAAAGTGTGTGAAGGACTTGGTCTTCTTAAAATTCCCTACACGTTAAATTCACACCTTGTTAGGGGGCTTGATTATTATTGTCACACGGCTTTCGAGTTTACGACCCAGGATCTTGGATCTCAAGGAACTGTGCTTGCGGGGGGCAGGTATGACGGGTTGATGGAGATCATGGGTGGGCCTTCCGTCCCTGGAGTTGGTTGGGCAGGTGGGATTGACCGACTCGCTATGATGTTACGAGATGAGGATATCGCCCATCCGGTCCGTCCTCTGGCCGTACTTCCCATGGATGAATCTTTAGATTTCAAGGGGTTGGAGCTAGCTCAAAGTTTGCGGGATGCAGGATGGGTTGCTGAGATGACATATGGGGGCAATGTTGGAAAAAGGCTTAAGAAAGCTGCTAAAATTAACGCCACTGCAGCTCTCATCCTTGGGGATGAAGAAGTTAAGAATCACAGTGTCACCGTAAAAAACTTAGATTCCGGTGATCAGTTCCAAGTTTCGCAAGATAAGTTGATTGAAATGCTTCAAGAAAAAGGGATTAAACAGTGGTAACGCTTGATCAAAAATTAAGTCAAATTCTCACACACTTTGAAGAACTCAGGGATAAACTTTCAGGCACAATCGATGATCCAGCAGAGTTTGCCAAGCTTTCTAAAGAATACGCGGATATGACCCCCATTGCTGATAAGATTCAAGAGTGGCAGGGGATAACTCAGGAACAAAAAAACCTTGAGGAAATGCTCGCGGATTCTTCCCTCGATAAGGATCTCAAGGATATGGCTCAAGAAGATCTACAAATGATCAATGAAAAGCTTCCAGAGATGATGAGAAATATTCAAATTCTTCTCCTTCCGAAGGATGTGGATGATGACAGGAACGCAATCCTTGAGATCCGTGCAGGAACGGGGGGCGAGGAGGCTGCACTCTTTGGAGCTGTTCTGCTCCGCATGTATCAGCGTTATGCTGAAGTGCAGGGATGGAAGTTTGAGTTGATGCACGAAAGTGATACAGGCCTTGGGGGGATAAAGGAAGCCTCCGCCATGGTGTCGGGCAAAGGTGTGTTCGCAAAGCTCAAGTTTGAATCCGGCGTTCACCGTGTTCAACGCGTGCCGGAGACAGAAGCAGGAGGGCGCATTCACACATCTGCTGCGACTGTCGCAGTTCTTCCGGAAGCAGAGGAAGTCGATATCCAGATTGAAGAGAAAGACCTGAGGATTGATGTTTTCCGTTCGAGTGGTCCTGGAGGACAGTCCGTCAATACAACAGACTCAGCTGTGCGTATTACCCACATTCCTTCGGGTGTTGTGGTTCAGCAGCAGGATGAAAAGTCCCAGCACAAGAACAAAGCGAAGGCGTTGAAAATCTTGAGGTCTCGTTTGTATGAGCATCAACGGGCGCAGAAGGCTGCCGAACGCTCCGCGAGCCGCAAAAGCCAAGTGGGGAGTGGTGACAGATCAGAACGCATCCGCACCTACAACTATCCTCAAGGACGCGTAACCGATCACCGTATCAACCTGACTCTTTATAAGCTTGATAAAATCGTCGAAGGCCCGGCGTTAGAGGAAATGATTCAAGCCCTGATAGCGGAAGATGAAATGGCAAGGCTCGCAGATTTAGGCGAGACGCTGGGTTAAGTTTATGTTTTCGGCCATAACAGGCCGAAAGGAACCGCCCATTTGTTAGGTCCAAAGGGGAGCACATGCTCCCCACTATAGAGGACGATGCCAATACAGGGTCTGTCTTTAGCGACGTTCTGTTGGAACCATTCGATGTGTTGAAAGTTCTTTTTGTAAACAACCGAGCTGGCTTTAATTTCAATAGCAAGTAACGCTCCATCTTCCCGCTCAATGATAAAATCAATTTCTCTCTTTTCCCTATCTCTGTAATGATAAAGCTCATATTCACCGTCTTGAACATCGATAATTGTTGCAAGTTCATTAAACGCAAAGGTTTCAATGAGTTTTCCTAATCGATCCGAATCATACTTGACTTGGTCAGGCTTCCACCCCAAGAAACCTGCCATCAAGCCAGAATCTGTCATAAAGATTTTGTCTTGCTTTCCTACACGGGCATAATCCGTTTTAATCCAAGGATAGACCCTTTCAACGAGATAAAGGGTTTCTAAGGCGTTGATATAACTTGAAATGGTTGGTCGTCCAACAGCCATGCCTGAAGCAATTTGAGAAATATCCATAAATTTACTGGACCAAGAGCTAAGAACCTTCACCAGAGCTCTCATGATGTTAATATTTTGTATATTTGCTATATCCTTTAAATCTCTTTCTAAGAGAGTATTGATGTAGTCTCTAAACCACTTCCTTCTATCTCTATTTTCTAAGAGCAGGGCTTCAGGGTATCCTCCTTTTAAAGCAATATCGATGAGTTGATCACGTGAGACTAAATCCGATTTATATTCAAAAGTTTGATTAAAAGCATATGTTAAGAATGAGGGGGTTGCTGTTCTTATTTCCCCTTGTGAGAGGGGGCGAAGGCGGATTTTAGTGAGTCTTCCAGCTAAGGATTCTTTGACGGTCGGAAGACTTTGAAGATTTGCAGACCCTGTAATAAGAAATTGTCCGGGACGCGTATCTTCATCAACGGCTTTTTTAAGAGCAAGGATAAGAGAAGGAACGAGTTGAATTTCATCAATAATGAGAGTCCTTGAAGTATGTTTGACAAAGCTGTTTGGATCATTTTCTGCAGATTCACGCAATCCAGCATCATCCAATGTAAGATAAAGGGTATCTTCTGAACAAATCTCTTTAGCAAGAGTGGTTTTACCACATTGACGAGCCCCAGCTAACATCACAATTCGTCGTGTTTCTAATGCATGTTTAACGCTTTGTTTTTGCCATCTTGAGTAAAATGCTTTCATAAAACCCCGCGATTTGTAAAAAGTTTTTCCCGCTATTTTATATATCATATACCCGCGATTTGTCAATTTTAATCCCGCGAATTGTATAAAGTTAGGCCCGCGATTTGATAATGAAAAAAGCTAACACTTTGTAAAATATATGAAATAGGTCGTCATTGCGAGATGAAAAATGACGAAGAAATCTAGAGATTGCCACGTCTGGACTCCGTCCCTCCTCGCAATGACGCCTCTTTTTATTAAGAATTTCTTGTCGTTCGTGAAATCTATCAACTATAATCATTAAATGAACACTATCTTCCCAGAATTTGAATTCACCACTACTCCCCTTGCTGTAGCCGTATCTGGCGGGGCGGATAGCATGGCGCTCCTTCTTCTCGCAAATGCTTATGCTGCGCAAAATAAGAGCCATGTGATCGCCTTAACCGTGGATCATGGTCTACGAGAAGCGTCAGAAAAAGAGGCGATCCAGGTTCAAATGTGGGCGAACGAGAGGGGTATTGAGCATGTTATTCTCACCTGGGAAGGACCTAAACCCACAACAAGAATTCAAGAGAAAGCGCGAGAAGCAAGGTACGACCTTATGATGAACTGGTGCAAAGAGAATGGGGTTTCCCATCTTTTGCTCGGACATCATGCAGGAGATCAGGAGGAAACCTTTTGGATGCGCTTGGCTTCCGGAAGTGGGCTCGATGGACTTTCGGGTATGAAACAGCAGGTGATAAAAGATGGGATCACCCTTCATCGCCCTTTACTCGCTTATTCAAAAGAGGATCTTAAAGCTTATCTTAAGGAACAAAACCAAGAATGGATTGAAGATCCAAGCAATCGACACAACAAGTATCTGAGGAGTCGATTAAGATCTGTCCTTGAGGATGAGGGACTGTCATCCTCTCGCCTCAGTCATGTGATGGATAAGCTTCGAGAAGACGCTGATTTTATTCAAAAGGCTGTGGATAGTTTTATTGAAGAACGTGTTCAAACAACGAGTGAGGGCTACCTCACTTTATCTAAAGAAGACTTTTTAAACCTTCATCCCCCCGTTGGGAAGAGAGTGATTTCGTCTCTTACGGGACGATTTAACGAGGGCGCGTATCCTCCTAGGTATGAACAAGTTTCACGCGCTTTTGAAAAAATGCATCAAAATCAATCATTTACATTGGGCGGGATTTATTGGATATCTAAAAAGGAGAGATATATTCTGACTCGTGAGCCCTCACGAAAATGAAAATAAATGTTATGAATAAAAAAATACCTGTGAAGTTCCTCTTTCACTATTCGTTAAGAATCTCTATATATAGTAGAACCACAGAGAATTGAAAATATGAGAGTTGAAGCGATATGAACAGGAACTTAGCTATTTGGATTATTATAGGATTGTTTCTTGTAGGTATTTTCAATTTAATACAAGCCCCTCAAACCCATACTCAGCATGTGAATATTGATTACTCAACTCTGCTCCAAGATGCGAAGGAAGGACGAGTTAAAGAAGTTCTGATTCGCGGAGATACGGTTACGGGACAGTTAACGGATGGAAAGAACTTTACTTCTGCTATTCCTCCCAATGATACCCATCTTGTGGACAGACTTCTTGAAAGCAATGTTAAAATTAAAGCTGCTCCTCTTGAAGAGGATGCTCCTTTCTTTCAAGTGCTTCTCTCATGGCTTCCTGTTATCTTGATTGTGGGCGTATGGATTTACTTTATGCGACAGATGCAAGCGGGTGGATCAAAAGCGATGAGTTTTGGGAAATCCAAAGCCCGTCTTCTGGACGACAAGTTAACCCAGGTTACATTTAAAGATGTAGCGGGTGTTGACGAAGCCAAACAAGAACTCGAAGAAGTTGTTGAGTTTCTCAGGGATCCTATGAAGTTTCAACGCCTTGGAGGCAAAATCCCTCGAGGTATTTTGCTTGTAGGCCCTCCTGGTACGGGCAAGACTTTGCTTGCAAGAGCGATTGCTGGTGAAGCCAACGTGCCTTTCTTTACCATCTCAGGATCTGACTTCGTTGAAATGTTTGTCGGTGTGGGTGCAAGTCGTGTTCGTGATCTTTTTGATCAAGGAAAAAAGAATGCCCCCTGCATTATCTTTATTGATGAAATTGATGCGGTGGGTCGTCACCGAGGGGCAGGCCTTGGAGGCGGTAATGATGAGCGTGAGCAAACATTAAACCAACTACTCGTTGAGATGGACGGGTTTGAAGCTAATGATGGTGTTATATTAATTGCCGCAACCAACAGACCTGATGTACTTGATCCAGCTCTTCTCAGGCCAGGACGTTTTGATAGACAAGTTGTTGTACCGAATCCGGATGTTACGGGTCGTGAGAAAATTTTGCAGGTTCATTCCCGTAAAGTTCCTCTTTCAGAAAATGTGGACCTTATGGTAATTGCTCGCGGAACCCCTGGGTTTTCTGGTGCTGATCTTGCGAATTTGATTAACGAAGCAGCTCTTCTTGCAGCAAGGCGTAATCGTCGTTCCGTTTCTATGGCGGAACTTGAGGAAGCAAAAGACAAGGTCATGATGGGAAGTGAAAGACGTTCCATGGTGATGACCGATGAGGAAAAGAAACTCACAGCATATCATGAATCAGGACATGCTGTTGTGGCTTACCACTCTCCTGCATCTGATCCAATACATAAAGCGACTATCATTCCCCGGGGACGTGCACTTGGGATGGTCATGCGGCTTCCTGAGGGGGACCGTGTTTCCATGTCTAGAGAGCGTTTATATGCAGATCTCGCAGTGGCGATGGGTGGCCGTATTGCAGAAGAAATGATTTTTGGGGCAAATAAGGTCACAACGGGGGCCTCATCAGATATTAGTATGGCGACACAAATGGCCCGTCGAATGGTTACGGAATGGGGAATGAGCGAGAAGCTAGGCCCCATTACATACGGAGAAAACACTCAAGAAGTCTTCTTGGGCCATTCAGTGGCTCAACATAAAAATGTTTCTGAATCAACAGCACAACTCATTGATCAGGAAGTTAAAAGAATAGTGGAAGAAGCTTATGATAGGGCAAAGGCTATTTTGTCAAAACATAAGAACCACCTTGAGCTTCTTGCAACTACCCTATTAGATCTTGAAACTTTGAGTGGTGAAGAAATTAACATCTTGTTGAAAGAGGGTAAGCTCGATCGGGTAAAGTATGTAACAACACCTAGCGGCCCTCATTCTTCCTCAATTCCTTCAGGTGGATCTAAGGCCAAACCAAAGCCTAAGAAAGCGCCACCTAAGAAAGCAAAAAAGCAAAGTATTGAGCCAAAACCGATTTAGAATTTACCTCGTAGATCTTGCCAGACCTCCTTCTATCTGCTAGGGAAGTGTCATCAGATGAAAAGGAGTTCGCCATGAGTTGGTTTACAACTTACGTACGCCCCAAGATTAATGCTCTTATCAAGAAGAAAGATATTCCTGATAATCTGTGGCTCAAGTGCCCTGAGTGTGAGCAAATGATATTTCACAAAGATCAAGTTGCACAGCAATATGTATGTCGGCACTGCAATCACCACATGCGGATGCCAGTAAAGACACGCTTTGAGTCTTTGTTTGATAATGGGAATTATACCCGCGTCCCTTTGCCGAATAGTCAAATGGATCCTTTGAAATTTAAAGACTCTAAAAAATATCCTGATCGATTAAAAGCAGCTAGAGCTTTAACGGGAGAGGATGATGGCATTCTTGTGGCAGAAGGCTATATCGGTGGTTATCCCGTTGTGATCTCTGCAATTGATTTTGATTTCATTGGGGGGTCAATGGGACTCGCTGTGGGTGAAGGCCTTGTGGTTGGTGCTCAGAGGGCTAAGGAACTCAAAGCGGCTTATATCACGATTCCTGCGTCGGGTGGTGCGCGCATGCAGGAAGGAATCCTCTCCCTCATGCAAATGCCCCGTTCAACGATTGCTATTGAGATCATCAAAGAAGCAGGACTTCCTTATATTCCCATTTTAACAAACCCGACTATGGGTGGTGTTGCGGCATCATTCGCCATGCTTGGAGACATTGCTATTGCTGAACCTGGTGCTGTTATTGGATTCACAGGTCCTCGAGTTCTTCAAGAAACCATCCGGAGTACACTTCCCCTTGGCTTCCAAAGTGCCGAGTTTCAATTCGACCATGGAATGGTAGATATGGTCACGCAGCGTAAGGATATCAGGCAGAAGTTGATTGATATCTTTGGGATATTAATGAGATCGTAAATTATTAAGTCTTATTACAAAGAGATACTATTTTTATGAAATAATTAATTGACTTTAAAAAAGTTTATGTTAATAGATTTCTAAAATATCTTTTGTTAAAAATGATTATTACATTATATGGAGTAAATAAGTGATGAAAAAAAGTATACTGATTTTAATAGGGCTAAACCTTGTATCAATTGCTACAGTACAAGCCACAGGTTCAGGCTATGATGATTTAACACATCCAGTGAAACGAAGACTAGAGGCATCAGGGTCAGGGTATTATGATCCGTCTGGTTTAGGTTATGGATCAGGCTCGGGCTATAATAATCCATCAGGATCAGCTACAGGACATTATTATCAGCCAGGCTCTGGAGCAGCTACAGGACATTATTATCAGCCAGGTTCAGGATCAGGTTCGGGCTATAATAATCCATCAACAGGACATTATTATCAGCCAGGATCTGGATCGGGGTCAGGTTATTATGATCCATCCGGTCTTCATGGATCAGGAACAGGTTATGGATCAGGCTCGGGCTATAATAATCCATCAGGATCAGCTACAGGACATTATTATCAGCCAGGCTCTGGAGCAGCTACAGGACATTATTATCAGCTAGGTTCAGGATCAGGTTCGGGCTATAATAATCCATCAACAGGACATTATTATCAACCAGGCTCCGGATTAGCTACAGGACATTATTATCAGCCAGGATCTGGATCGGGGTCAGGCTATTATGATCCGTCAGGAGTAGGGTATGGATCCGGTTCAGGATATTATAATCCATCAGGATCAGGATATGCTTCCGGCTCAGGTTATCAGACAAAATAATCTCAGCGTCACTTTAGCAGATTTTGAGTGGGAGGGTTTTTATCAAATACCCTCCTTTTCCTTGGTGATAAAAAATGATTAACAGAAATACCCAAACACTATTCTTTCAACCCTTATTGTTACTAGGGTTTCTATGTAGCATCCCGGCTTTTTTATTTTGTTATCATCATGTTTTGAATTTATTTTACGTGACAGGTTGTCCTTTAGAAGATCAGGGGATTTGCGCTTACTTGATGTGGCGTAACGATTTTTACGTTCAGCTACCGCCTGCAATTGGTGAAATTTGGGGCCCAGATTATTTTCCTGCCCACTTTAGTCTTATATTTTCTTTAACTTCCTTTATTAGCAAAATTGTTGATATTGGTATGATTGAATTTTTTGCTTTATTCCATGGTTTGAGTCATGGCTTGTTAGCCCTATCTTTGTTTTATCTCTTTGCGAGACTTTATAAGTTAACGGCACCCTTCCATATTATTCTGTCATTTGTTTTATCCATATTGTTTTCATTTAGCGGGCTATCAGTATCTTCTATGTATTATCCTCATTACGAGATGCTTTTTATACCCTTAGCCGGATTGTTTTTAGGCATTTTGGTTCAAAAAAGACCCCTGGTGGCATTACCCTTTTTTATCCTTTGTCTCACCATAAGGGAATGCTCTGGATTTCATTTGTTGAGTATTTTATTTTTTCTTATTTTAATTGATTACTTTTATAAAAAGAAAATTTACAAACCCTTTCTATACTATGCAGCTGCTGCACTTGTTTTCAGTGTAACTGCAGTTATTATACAGAAAATCTTGCGAAATGGTGGACTCTCAAATTTATCGGATATGTACCTTGGTTCACCTCCTTATGCCCACCTTACATGGGATTTACTAAAGGAAAGAGTATTTCATATTTACACAACTAAAGGACATTTTTATGTACCTCTCGTAATCATAACTCTATGGTCAATCGTTTCAAAACGATATTACTTATTGTTAGGTATAGTTGCTGCATTGCCTTGGTTTCTTTTTAACTTTCTGGCTTTAGCCACATGGCCTGCAGGTCTCTATTTTTACTATGGTATATTTTATTTATTGATCTTCTTTTGGCCCTTGCTTGCTATTCGGGAGTTCTATGAGGATAACATTACGCAGTCAATAAAAAATGAAGTTTTGACATGGTACAGTCTCATTATATTAGCGGCAGTTTTTTTTAATAACCCAATTAATTTGAATGACTTTTATCTTAAGCCAGAAGTGAGTCAAAATGAATCCTTTTACAAGCTGCAAACATTACTAAATCATAATATTGATCAACTCGGAAAGACTTACGTTGATGCGCAAGTAGCCTCTTTAGCCCCCAATCAGTTTTCAAAGAAACAAATATTATACTTAAGAAATGTACCTGTTGAGGAACGACGTAAATTTTTTGGTAATCCTGATCCAGAAATAATAGATAATGATAAAGCAGACACTGTAATTTACTATAATTATTATAATAGTAATAACCTAAATTATTTTTATACAATCCTTTCAGAATTGCCATTTCTCTATAGATTAAATGGTACTTATTTATATCTTGCGACGAGAAAAAGTCCAAAGGAGATACCTGCTTTTGCTTCTCTCATGACTTTAGTTGATTACCCTCATGATCAAAAACTAAAAAGTTTTTATCTAAGTGAGGTATTCCAAAATGTGATGTTTAGAAATGACGTAAGATGGGATCAGGGAAATATCCGTGTTCCTTTGAAAGGGGGGCCTGGAATTGCAATTTATACGAAACCTGTACTCATTCCTAAAGGAAAATATTGTGTAAACTTTGAGGTTCAAGAAACTCAGGTTCAGGATGTTAATAAACCTATCTTAACAATAGATGTTGCGATTGAAGATAGGGTTGTTGCAAAGGAAGAAGTATTCACGAATGATAAAAATAAGATCGTAAATTTTTGTTTTCCTATAGAATACAATCTACCGCATGCTTATTATAGTATTAGGATTTGGGATCATCAAAATGCAGAAATTCTGCTGAAAGCCCTAAATTTAAAATCAAGTAACTAAACTTCTGCCCAAGTATTGCCTACATTTGCTTCAGCAATAAGAGGAACAGATAAAGTCACAATGGATTGCATTGTATTCACGATCAACGACTTAGCTTTATCTATATCTTTCTCTTCAATCTCAAAGATGAGCTCATCATGAACTTGCAACAGCATATGGGCAGCAAGGCGTTGCTCTTTAAGGAGTCTGTCCAGTTTAATCATCGCCTTTTTGATGATGTCTGCGTTACCGCCTTGTAGCGGAGCATTGATGGCTTGTCTTTCTGCAAAATTCCGCCTTGAGGGATCACTAGAATTGACGTCCTGAATGAAGCATTTCCGTCCCAAAAGACTCAAAACATAACCTTTCTCCCTTGCTTCCGTTTTCATGCGTTCCATATAGTCTTGGATACCTGGATAGAGTTTGAAGTAGGTATTAATTTGAAGAGCTGCTTCTTCTCGGGTAATGCCCAATTGCCGAGCGAGACCAAAGGGGCTGATCCCATAGACAATGCCAAAGTTAATGGCTTTAGCCCGTTGCCTCAGCTCTGATGAGACTTGATCCAGAGGAATGCCAAAGACGTGGGAAGCCGTTTCCGTATGTATATCCTTGTTTTCCCGAAAAGCTTTCTGGAGCTGCGGGATGCCTGCCATATGAGCGAGGAGTCGAAGCTCGATTTGTGAGTAGTCGACAGAGAGTAGTTTCATACCTGGTGCGGCAATAAAAGCTGAACGGATCTTCTTCCCATCTTCAGAACGGATCGGAATGTTTTGAAGATTTGGATCAGAGGAAGCCAGTCTTCCTGTAGACGTTGCCGCCATCGCATAAGAGGTATGGACACGCCCTGTCTTCGGGTTGATTTGCTGTGACAATGTGTCTGTGTAGGTACTCTTTAATTTCGCGAGTCCGCGCCATTCGAGAAGCTTGTCAGCAATGACAAATCCTTGTTCAGAAAGGCTCTCGAGCACGTCAGCTGCTGTGCCATAAGCGCCTGTTTTCCCCTTCTTTCCTCCGGGAAGCTTCAGCTTTTCAAAGAGAATATCCCCGAGTTGCTTAGGGGATCCCACATTAAATTCCTCACCCACATCAGTTTGGATTTGCTTCTGAATCTCTTCGAGTCGCTTCTCAAAATCACTACTCAATCTTTTGAGAACAAGGGGGTCAACCTTAATACCCCGATATTCCATGGTAACAAGAACGGGTATCAAAGGTCTTTCAAGGGTTTCATAAACTGTGCATTGATGCTCTTTCAGAACGCGTGGTTTCAGAAAGTCGTATAAACGGTAGGTGATGTCTGCGTCTTCTGCTGAATAGGTGAGCGCCTTTTCAAGCGGAACCTTATCGAAAGTAACTTGCGCGCGTCCTGTTCCCACAACGTCTTGGTATTTAATCGTGTCATAATCCAAGTGAAGCTTTGCAAGCTCATCCATGCCATGGCCATGTTGTGTGCCATCTAGAATATACGAAATCACCATGGTGTCATCTAAAGGACTGATCTCAATATCGTATTTCTTGAGCACAAGAGCATCATACTTAATGTTCTGCCCAATCTTCAGAATCGCAGGATCCGCCAGCAATGGTCGCAGCAAATCAAGGGCTTCTTTAATAGGAATTTGTTTCGGTGTTGATCCTGGATTTAATAGATCTCGTACTTCGCCCACATGACCAACGGGGATATAGCATCCTTGATTTTTCTCCGTTGAAAGGGAAATTCCCACAAGTTGAGCTTCCATGGCATCAAGGGATGTGGTCTCTGTATCAAAAGCAACAATGCCTTTTTGCCGGATGAGATCAATCCATTTCTGAAGAGCAGCTTTATCTTGAACAAGTTCGTATTCCTCTTTCATTGAAGGAGCTGTTGGGTTCTCCTTTTCAAGGCGATGGATGAGGGCATTAAAACTCTGCTCTTTCAAAAAGGGAATGGCCTTTTCAGGATAGAAAGGCTTCACGGCAAATGCCTCAAGTGGCTCGGCATCTGGCACATCATCCTTAAGTTTAACCAACTCTTTCGAAATACGTGCCTTATCCGCATTGAGGGTCAAGGCTTCTCGACGCTTTGGTTGTTTGATTTCATCAACCCGACTCAAGAGAGTCTCAAGGTTTCCATAAGTGTTTATCAGCTCCGCGGCGGTCTTAATTCCGATTCCAGGGACGCCTGGAACATTGTCAGAAGAATCCCCCGCAAGAGCTTGAACATCCACAACTTGAGAGGGTGGAACACCAAACTTTTCCTTCACTTCCTCAACCCCAATCATCCTGTTTTTGATGGGGTCGAGCATGCGAACATTACCGCCCACAAGTTGCATCAGATCTTTATCGGAGGAGACGATGGTCACTTCACCAGGTTGAGAATGTGCGTAAGTTGCAATCAGATCATCCGCTTCATATCCTTCCTTTTGAATGTGAGGTACGTTAAACGCCTCACAGGCTTGTCTGATTAGGGAGAATTGAGGAATGAGTTCGGGAGGTGTTTCCTCACGATTCGCTTTATATTCGGGGTAAATTTGATTGCGGAAATTCTCACGAGCGGCGTCAAAAATAACAACTAGATAATCAGGATTTTGCTCCCTAAGGAGTTTGATGAGCATGTTGGTAAATCCAAGGACGGCCCCAACCGGTGTTCCATCAGCCCTGGTCAAAGGAGGGAGGGCATGAAATGCCCTAAAGATATAACCAGATCCATCCACTAAGTATATTTGAGCAGGCTTTTGAGACATAAAAATTATCCTTCTTGGTATCTCTCTTTCGTAGATTGCATGGGCCGAAAGGTCAATGACTAAGGCTTTTACTATACCATCGACACCAAATCTTCAAGGATTTGAGCTGTGATTTTGAGCTTATCCTCAGGTGTGTTGAAGTTCCTTATATACACAATCCGTTGATCAGGCCTGACTTTCGCTGTTCCTTTTTGACCTGCAATATGGGCGAGGAGTACTTCAGGATTCTTGAAGGTATTTTGGTAAAAGCCGATCAGAAGTCCCTTTGACCCCACTTCAATCTTATCCACGTTAGCTTGCTTACAAAGAGATTTGAGATAGATGACTTCAAGAAGGTTTTTGACTTCCGAAGGAAGGGGGCCAAAACGATCCATGAGCTCAATGGAAAATCCATCAATTTCATCGCGGGTTATCAGGTCACTCATACGTTTATAAAGACTGAGACGTAAGCCCAAGTCACCGACATACGTTTCAGGAATAAGGACAGGAAGACCGGTGCTGATATGAGGTGTCCAGTCGGAAGAGATGTACTTTTCCCCTAAACCGTCCGCTTTATGAGCAGCAATAGCTTCTTCAAGCATGTGTTGGTAAAGCTCAACGCCCACTTCACGGATATGACCGGATTGTTCTTCACCTACAAGATTTCCCGCGCCTCTAATATCCATGTCATGGCTGGCAAGAGTAAAGCCTGCACCTAGGGTATCAAGGGATTGTATAACTTCAAGGCGCTTTTGCGCTTCTTGAGTCAAGATTTGACCCGCAGGATAAGTTAAATAGGCATATCCCCTGACTTTTGCGCGGCCAATCCGTCCTCGAAGCTGATACAGTTGAGCCAGACCAAAGAGGTCGGCTCGGTGAATAATCATCGTATTTGCGCGAGGAATATCAATCCCTGATTCAATGATGTTCGTGGAAAGGAGAACATCAAACTTCCCGTCATAAAAATCGGTCATGACGTTCTCAAGTGCTGTTGGAGACATTTGACCATTTGCGATGGCAAACTTCACTTCCGGCACGAATTGCTTCAATCGATCTGCAACTTTATCAAGATCAGCGATGCGAGGACAAACATAGAAAGTTTGTCCCCCCCTGAATTGCTCACGTAAAATGGCCTCACGCATAACCATAGCGTCAAAGGGAAGAACGAAGGTTCGGACGGCCATGCGGTCAAGAGGTGGAGTTGTAATAAGACTCATCTCACGAACACCGGAAAGGGCCATTTGTAATGTACGTGGGATAGGTGTTGCGGTTAAGGTAAGAACATGGATATCAGCCTTGAGATTCTTGAGCCGTTCCTTTTGGGCTACGCCAAAGTGTTGTTCTTCATCCACAATAAGAAGTCCTAAGTCATTGAACTCAATAGACTTTGCAAGAATAGCATGGGTTCCGATCAGGAGATTAATTTCCCCAGTTTTAAGCTGTTCCTTAATGAGGGAGGCTTCTCTTGGTTTGACAAGGCGAGAAAGTTGTCCAACCCGAAGTCCCGTATCTCTAAAACGGGAGGAGAAAGACTGGTAATGTTGTCGGGCAAGGAGGGTAGTCGGGACAACAATGGCTACTTGCTTTCCACTAGATGCGGCCACAAAGGCAGCACGCATGGCCACCTCTGTCTTTCCAAAACCTACATCCCCACAGATCAGGCGATCCATGGGTTTTCCCTTTACTAAATCATCGAAGACATCAGCTATGGCTGTCAGCTGATCATCGGTCTCTGGATAAGGGAAACGTGCTGCAAATTCTTCATAAAACCCTTCAGGTTTATGGAGGATATCCGCACTGTGAAGCTCTCTAGCTGCAGCAATCTTCAGCAAATAATCGGCAACTTCTTTGAGGCGCTTTTTAACACGAGCTTTGCGGGCTTGCCAAGCAACGCCTCCTAAACGGTCAAGTGTTGCAAGGGCATCTGAGGCACCATATCGTGATAGAACTTCAATGTTTTCTACAGGAACATAAAGCTTATCTCCACCATCATATACAACATCCAAAAAATCATGGGGAACTCGATCGATTTCCATCGTCTTAAGCCCTTCATAACGCCCAATGCCATGTTCCGCGTGAACGACAAAATCCCCAACACTGAGAGATGAAATCTCTTGAATAAAAAGATCACTTCGTTTCTTTGATTTAAGAGGACGGCCCATTCGTTCACCGAGTATGTCCTCCTCTGTGAGGATAACAAGCCCAGGAGCTTGAAAGCCATGATCCATCTCAAAGGTTGCCAAGGCAGGTGAGGTTTCGGCCATAAACTCTTCAAAGGAGGTCACACGCCTGAGTTTTGTGTAATGGTGCTCTTCTAAGATGGTTGCAAGTCTTTCTGATGAGCCTGGCGTGACTCCCACGATAAGTATGCGATTCCCTTCTTTTTGGAATGATTCGAGAGTCTCTTTAACGGACTCGAAAACATTTTCCTGAGAAGCTCTTGATCTCGCAAAGGATGGGGCAACTTTTCCACCCATCTCTATCACCGATCCTTGAGGAGGTAAGAAGGGTGTCATCACAACCTTCCTTTGCTCTGGTATCATACTTTCCCAAGTGTCCTCAAGGGTATATAGCTTTTCTGGAGGAAGGGGATGATAAGGAATACCGTGTTTTTCAAGAGACTCAAACTCAATACGGGTTTTATAATGATCCTGGATTTGTTCAATATGGACAGATCGCGCTTCTTCAAGGCGGTTGTCCAGACAATAAAGAGCTGACTTTGTGTAGGCTGAAAGCGTTTCTAAGTGAGTATAAAAAAGTGGGAGCCAATGTTCATAACCGGAATAGGGTCTGCCTTCCGAGATGGCTGAATATAAAGGATCTGTAGATGAGGGAGTTCCAAAAATTTCACGGTATCCCTTTCGAAATCTTTCAATCGTCTCATCGTTAAGCATAATCTCTCCCATAGGTTTTAAGGTGAGCTGGTCAACTTTACCTATACTCACTTGAGAGAGAGGATCAAAAGTTCGAATGGACTCAAGAGTCGGGCCAAAAAAGTCTAGACGAAAAGGTGTAGGATACCCTGGGGGAAAGAGATCAATCAAGCCGCCTCTGACAGCAAATTCTCCCCATTCTCTCACGGTTTCCCGTCTGATAAAGCCGTTATGGTTGAGGTGGGTAATAAAGACTTCATGCTTAATGTCTATGCCAGATTTTATTGTCCACAGGCGTCCTTGGAAAGCGTGAGAAGGGGGGAGCTTTTGGAGAAAAGCTTGAATAGTTGTTATCAAAAGGTAAGGTGTTTCGCCATCCATGAGTGCTGTTAGTGTGTTAAGACGTTGAGCAAGGATATCAGGATGTGGTGACGTTCGGTCGTACGGTAAGCAATCCCAGCCAGGGAAATACAAGACGTCATGAGAGGGGTTGAAAAAACCCATCTGTTCCTTGATTCTTTGGGCTCGTGCTTCATCTCGAGCAATATAAACAACGTGTTTCTCTCGAGAAGTGAGCTCGCTCAATATAAGCGCATCAAACCCATCAGGAATGCCAGAAAGGAGTGCGGGAGGAGTTATGGGGGGTAAGAAGTTCATCTACTCTCTATGGTCTTTAAAATCGCATTTATAATATGTTTAGGAGCTGTACCCGGAACAGGTTCCTTCTCAAAAAACCAACCATAAAGCTGCTGATCTGGAATGGCAAGTAAAGCCTCGAATTCCTCAATTTCATCCTGAGTCATAGACCGAATATAGTCTTCTGCATACCCACCCAAAATAATATCCATTTCCCGCATCCCACGGTGCTGGCTTTGATAGAGAAGACGTTTGCGGTGGTTGTCTTGTGGTGTCATACTATTCTTATGCCCTGATACTTTTAACAAAACCTTCTTTGCTGTAGTCAAGGATTCTTTCATCTCGTGACATTAGGGGAACGTCTAAGATTCGTGCACTCGCAACTATCAGTCGATCCGCAGGATCTCCATGAAAGTCGTTCGGAAGCGAACAGCTATCAACTATTATTTCTGGTGATAAGTCAACTACTTGGATTCCTGGAGCTTCAAGGCTATGCTTTATCCAGGATAAGCAAGGTTGATTAAGGAGAATGCGATCTTTGGAATGAAGCATACTTATTTCCCATAAGGATATGCCGCTAATTCCAATGCCTCCCTCATTTGCAACAATTTTTGATAAGTATTCTCGAGATTGAAGAGCTAAATTCTCATTGCCGCTTATTAACCAAATAAAGACGTGTGTATCAAGTACAAGTTTAATGTTCGGATTTTTCAGCATCCCATGTCTCATCAAGGGGTTCTATTATATTACCCTTCACAGTAACGGAATTTTGCATAAAACCAACTAAATTAATTTGAGTTGTTTCAAATGGTACAAGTTTTGCAACTGGTATTCCTCGTTTAGTAATAATGACAGTTTCATGTTTTTGTTCAGCAAGATCCATTAATTTTAAACATTTTGCTTTGAATTCACCTGCACTAATTTGTATCATTTCTTTGTCCTTGGTTATATGACTATGGTCATATTATTAAAATAACATACAATTTACTGAAAAGCAATAATCCATAGGTTTCTTTGTGAATATTTACTTCCGAAAACGCCCAAACAATTTTTTAAAGAACCCAGTCTTTTCCTGAACAGCTGGTTGGGCTTGTTGTGCTCTTAGGGCTTCTATCTGAGCTTGAAGTTTTGCCATTTCTTCTTGGTTATCTTGCATTATTTTGAGTTCAGCTTGCTGTCTTGCAAGTGCTCTTTCCTTCTCTTCTGTTTGTTCTCTTTCCAGGTTTTCGAGAGCCTCTTTCAAAGCTCGTATTTCTGCTTCCTCTTCACTTTCTACATCCGTTGGCTTTGAGGCTTCAAGAGCCATGATCCATGCTTGTAAAGGATTAAGGGCGCCTTGGCCGACAAGAGCATCATCTTGATCTTTTAATTTTAAGGCAGATTTTAGAAGGATACTTTTCACGTCTTTCATTGAAAAATCAGGGAAATATTTACCTAATATCGAAGCCATTCCTGCCACTTGAGGAGAGGCAAATGAGGTCCCTACGGCTAGCTGATCCTTATCTGTTTTTCTGACACCTGTCGTCTCATCAAATACAGATGTGCCCAGTTGAAAGCCCTCTGTCGTGATATAATGAGATTTTTGCTCACCAGCAGGATTGGAATAATCTGAGAGTGTTTTTTTAGTATCACTGTCAAAAGAGCCAACAAGAAGAACATGCTCAGCTAACTCAGGAAGCTCGTGCAACATACCTCTTACAGATACCCAAGGCCTTGTCCCAATTCTTTCAGCATCACCTTTCATACCCTCGTTTCCCGCACTGACAACAAGAAGCATATCATTCTGTTTAAGGATGGTCGCGAGTTTTCCGATCAGGTCAGTTGAGTCTTTATGAACATAAAAGCTTTGTGACATATTGATAACGCGAGGTTTTGGTAAATTCCATTTTTTACAATCCTCTAAAGCACTTTCAAGATTATTAATAAAACTTTGATTGATGGGCGCGCGATTTGACATTGATTTTATGGGGTATACCGTTGCACCTTCAGCTATCCCTGAAGCCTCTGGATTTTTTGAAGCAAGCGCTGACGCAACGCGATTTCCATGCAAAATACCCTTATCTTCATTGGTTCGAATATAATTAGGATTTTCGAATTTAACGAAGTTCGTCATAGCATCTTTTTCAAAATCCGTATCATAAACAATAACAGTGCTTCCTTCCCCATTAAGTTGAAATTTTTGCAATGTGAGAACTCCATAAGTTCTTGCTTGCAGGTAATCTTCTGGATTCAATGTTTTCATAAAAGTACTGAGTAACCCTAAATCGCCAGCTTCACCTTTAATGAGTGATATTTGAGAGTCTTGCCGTTTCGCAGATTTCCTTTGAACTTTTGGTGAGGTTTTTGGAATATCCTCCCCTTTAGGAGTGTTGATCGCTTTAGCCGCCCCGCCAATCATGCCGATAGCAAAGAGCGGAAGCATGAGTTTTTTGATGAAAGATGAGGATTTTGGTTTTTTAAGATTATTCATGGGTGCCACCTATAAATACTATTGTTATTTTAATTATAATAATAAAATAAAGATGTGTCAAACATTGAAGGTATTAAAAAAATTTATAAATTTTTTTTTAACGAATTGTTAATTACTATTTGAAATGATAGTCGGGACAACCAAAAAGGAGAAAAAGATGTCCAAAAAGTACCTACAAATTGTGACCTTAACGGTATGCAGTTTTGCTATGTCTGATGTTTTCGCTGCAGGGGATTGTAAAACAAATGACTGCTATTGCGGTATGGGTATTCAAAACAAAAGAGATAAGGAAAAGTTTGAGACAACTTGTTATACGGCTGCAAATAAAAAGGTCAAGGTCTATGATGGATTTGGCGATTCTAGAGCCTCAGAAAAAAATTGTCTTACAAAATGTCTTGGACTCGATGCTGGGGCTGTCATAAGGATTATGGCCAATCAGTTTTCACCTGAGTCAAAGAAAGTCTTAAAAGCGGATCCTAAGTAAGGACTGCCATTAAGTGGGAGAAATCCCTCACTCAAAGGCGTCAGCAATGGCGCCCTTTTTCTTACCCCTTTTTCTCAGGGGTTGTCTCAACATTCATACGGATACGATATCTCAGACTGGCTTCTTCTTTTGCAGCTAATTTAATGACCCAGGTGAGACGATTTTCTTCCTCTTCATGGGGATGGGTTTCTCGTAAGATTATCCACTCACCGGTTACATTTTGAAACACTGTCACATCAAGGGGAGTGTCTGTTGTATTCTTTAGATCCAGTCGATAACCCGACTCCACGACTTGACTCCCCAATTTTCGGTAATCGGTTTGCCTCATTTCCGCTGTAATATCCTTTGTGCTTCCTACACGGAGACTCAAGGGCTTACCAATGGGGGTGTTGGGTGTTTTGTTTTCCCCTAAGTAAAACAAACCTCCATCAGGGTTTCGTTGGAAACTCTTGATTACACCCTGGGGAAGCGGAACACCCATTCCGTGGACTGTATCATTTTGTACAGAGAGCCATGTTTCAACGATGGGCTTCATGACGACGCCTTCTTCATTCGTAAGAATATCGTTCTTTGGAAATATACGAAAACTCTTGGTGGACTTTAAGTCCTTGGCAGCAAACCAAGAAACGTTCTTTGTCGCTTTATCTTGAAGGCTCAAGGGGGTTTCAATTGTATAAAACTTATCCCCTTCCTGGTTGCTATGACTGATGCGAAAGTGTCCTTTTTTGATATCCATGCCGCTTTCATTATGGATATTAATCCAACTATTGAGGTCTAAATTTCCAACTTCGGCTCCAATAATAATGGTATATCCTGCATCCCAGGAAAACCCTTTTGCCAGGTAGCCAATCTCATAAGTATAATTGGCATCAAGAGGTGCGGTTGTTTTAAGGGTGATGAGGGGTTCAGCAACCAGAGTATAGGGGAGATGAGGGAAAGAAAGACGTGTTTTTTCAACAGCATAGATCATGCCTCCAGATTCAACGAGAGCATCCTCACCACTAATGGCAAGGAGTTTGGCAGAAGAAGGGAGGGGTGCTGAAGGGAGAGGCAAAATTTGAACGGGTAGTCCAATGGAATGGGTAAGTAAATCATCTCTTGTTATGTGCGGTGCTTGAAAAGAATACTCGAGAACTTTTAAAGAAGGTGAGGGAGGTAACACTTGAAAAATAAAACTGTCCATTAAGATTGAAGAAGGCACATCCTTGATCAATAGTTTGTTTGAGCCTTCCTTAAGGGGTGTCATACGTTTTTCTTTAATCAATGCTACATTGTCTGGGTATAAAGTTACATTGATATCCAGCTGTGCTGTCTGTGATACATCCTGTACAATAGCGTGTGCCATATCAACAAAGAAGACTGTGATAAGGAGATAAATTCTTTTCATAACTACCCTGCCTTTTTTAATTCTGGAGCTTGAAGCTCTCGAGGCGTATGGTCAAGGGGGTCGAGAGAAACAATTTCAGCAGCTTCAGAAACAGACCCAAATTCTTTAAATTTTCGGGCGCTTGAAAGGACGCGATGCTCTAGACTTCCCATGGCTTGATTGTAGGATTGGACAGCTCCTCCCAAGTTTCGTCCCAGCTTTGAAAAATGGTCGGCCATATCAGAAAGACGTTTATGGAGTTCGCGCCCTAACTCACTGATTTCTTTAGCATTTTCAGCGAGTTGTTCATGACGCCATCCGTAGGCGACGGCCCTTAAGAGGGCGATCAAGGTTGTAGGTGTTGCTAAAATAATACGATCTTCTACTCCCGCCTCAATTAGACTCGGATCTTGTTCTAATGCTGCGCTAAAGAAAGTTTCACCTGGTAGAAATAAAACAACGAATTCAGGTGCTGGTTGAAATTGTTCATAGTAGGAACGTTTAGCAAGGGCTCGAATATGATTTCTCACTTGACGGGCATGGTCTTGCAATTTTTCAGCACGTGTTTCCTCATCTTTGGCTTCAAGGGCCTCTAGATAGGCTGCAAGAGGAGCCTTCGCATCGACAATGATCTTTTTCCCTCCAGGGAGATTGATAATGAGATCCGGTCTTAACTTTGACTCTCCCTCCTGACCCGTGACTTGTTCTTCGAAATCGCAATAATTCACCATACCTGCCATTTCGACAACTCGCCTCAGCTGAATTTCCCCCCATCGTCCTCTGACGGAAGGAGCCCTTAAAGCGTTCACCAAGTTTACTGTTTCTGCCTTGAGTTGATTTTGACTGCTGACGAGTTCGCTCACTTGGTGTTTCAGAACGGCATAAGCACTCATACGGGACTTCTCGAGTTCAATAATCTTTTGGTCAACAGATTGAAGGGACTCTTTGACAGGTTTTACCAAATCAGAAATGGCGGCTTGACGTGTTGATAAGTCTTGCTTGGCGAGTTCTTGAAATTTTTCGAGTGTTGTTTGAGCCATTTCAAGAAAGGATTTATTTGTAAGACTCAAAGCTTCAGAGGAAATGACTTTAAACTTATCTTCCCATTTGGTTTGAATGTTCTCAATAAGGTTAATTTTTTCGCTATTTTCTTTGACGAGACGATCAATCGTGGTACGGAATTCAGCATTCTTTTCAAGTAGATTTCGCGCTTCCTCTTCACGCTTAAAGAGAAGGGCTTCGGTTTCAATCAAACGAGTTGATCGTTCTTCAAAAAGCATTTTTTCTTGACCTAGTTTATGAATTCTCTTCTGAAAATAAAGGAAGAGCAAAAGCCCGCAAACCGCGAACCCCATCATAAATCCAATTATACCTTCACTCCCCATCATTCCTAATCCTTTGTTTTTGAATCATTCTAAAAAAAACTTCACAGAATATGATAATAACCCTAGCATCCTTTTCCAACATGTTTTAAGACAATAAGTACCCCTTCTAGGGATACACGCTTTTATGTGTTTTGACCACACTTTGCGGAGGATCAAATGTCAAATACGGGGCTTATAATACAAGCTATCTCAGGTTTATGTCTATTCCTCTTTCTAGCCTGGCTATTTAGTGAAAATCGACGGGAAATCAAATTTAAACAAGTCATTTTGGGTGTAACCATTCAAATCGTTCTAGCCGTTATTGTGACAAAGTTTGAAGTTGTCCGTAAGGGTTTCCTTTGGGTTGGCGATGGAGTTATGGCTCTCAAAGATGCAACAAGTGCGGGGACAAGCTTCGTGTTTGGCTACTTGGGAGGGGGAGTCTCTCCTTACGATGCAAAAGAGGGTGCAAGTGCTTTTATTTTTGCTTTTCAGGCATTACCTCTTGTTATCGTTATAAGCGCCATTGCTATGCTTCTCTTCCACTGGCGCATATTGCAGGTCATTGTTAAGGTTTTCTCCACAGTCTTTCAAAAAATTCTTGGGATCGGGGGAGCTCTAGGGGTGTGTTCAGCAGCCAAGATTTTTCTTGGACAAACAGAAGCACCACTCCTTGTTCGACCCTATTTGAGTAAGTTTACAAGAAGTGAGCTCTTTACTGTGATGACTGCAGGAATGGCCACTACTTCAATTTCAATCATGGTGATTTATGCGATGATTCTTGAAAAAACAATTCCGGATCCGATTGCACATATCTTAACGGCATCCATTATTAGTATTCCTGCTGCCATCACCATTTCGAGAATGCTCATTCCTCAGGTGGGTGAGGATACATCAGGACACATGGTGGTTCCTTATCAGTTCTCCGGTTCTATGGAGGCCATAACCCAAGGGACTTCTGACGGGATGCGTCTATACATTAATATTATCGCTATGTTGATTGTGTTTCTTGCGGTTGTGGCCTTAGCCAACTCTGTTCTGGGTCTATTCCCAACTGTTGGTGGGGAAGTTTTAAGCCTGCAACTTATCTTAGGATACATACTCGCTCCCCTTGCTTGGTTTCTTGGGATTCCCTGGGATGAAGCTTTACCTGCGGGTGCTTTATTAGGCAAGAAAACGATTTTGAATGAACTTGTGGCTTTCGTTGGGCTTTCTGAACTTCCCAAGGGAACTTTGAGCATTAAGAGTAGTCTCATTATGACCTATGCGTTAGCTGGGTTTGCGAACCTCAGCAGCATTGGAATCCAAATCGGAGGACTAGGTTCAATGGTTCCTGAACGTAAGCAAGAGATTATCTCACTCGGTCTTAAAGCCTTGATTGCAGGAACAATCGCAAGCTGTATGAGTGGAGCGATTATCGGGATCTTGTATAGCTTTGGTTAAGATCGTTATCGTAGCCGGCCCCACAGCAAGTGGGAAATCAGCTCTCGCCTTAAAGCTAGCCCATGAGCGCGGAGGCGTGATTCTTAATGCAGACAGTCTCCAGGTGTATAAGGGGATTGAGATTCTTACGGCACAACCACAGGATTTCCAAGGAATTTCCCATCGTCTCTATGGCTTTTTAGACCTCTCAAAAATTTGTTCCGTTGGGCTTTGGTTGGATCTGATTCATACGGAAATTCAAAAAGCATTTGGTGAAGGGAGAGTACCCATTGTTGCTGGAGGAACAGGACTCTATTTAAAAGCTCTCCTTGAAGGTTTGCCCCAACTGCCCTCGTCCTTTCCTGATATTAGAAAAGAATTGCAATCTATATCTCAAGATGAGTTATACAAAGAACTGCAAAAAAATGATCCTCACCTTGCTTCCCAAATTAATCCTCATGACCACCAACGGACATTAAGAGGTTTAGAAGTCTATCTAGGAACAGGTAAGCCACTCAGTGAATGGCAAGGGAAAGCGCCCAAGGCTCCTCTTTATGACTTTGAGAAGATACTTCTCATGCCGTCAAAAGAAGAATTAGAAGAACGCATTGTTTTACGTATTGATCAAATGCTTGAGGATGGGGTTATTGAAGAGGTGAGGAAAGCTCTTGGCGTAAATCCATCCGTCACAGCGATGAAAGCCATTGGTTTGAGGGAATTTGGGGCTTATCTGAGCGGTGAATGCAGTTTAGATGAGGCAAAAGAGCTGACGATCATCCACACCCGACAGTATGCAAAACGGCAGAGAACCTGGTTTAGACACCAGTGGAATTAGGTTGAAAAACACTTTGTAATGTGATCTGCTCTTAGTTGTTACCTTCCTCATTTTTTCAAATATCTATCTAAAATCAAAACGCTAAAAGATCTTAGGGAGACCGCCATTATGGGAAAACTATCAAAATTGAATCTGACAACTCACCGTTCGCCTGTTGAATCGCTTTGCTTTCGTGTTTCTGAACACATTGATAATGCTAGACAATGTGTTCAACGTTCAGTGGATACAGAAATGTTGAGAGCATATTGGAGAATTGGCAGGGATATCGTTGAAGTAGAACAACAAGGAGAGGCTAAGGCGGGGTATGGAGAGTCTGTGATTAAAGAACTTTCTCAAAAATTAATGGATAGATATGGAAAGGGGTTTTCAGAATCAAATATTCTAAATATGCGCAAGTTTTATATTATTTTTCAAATAGAAAATTCAATTCCGTACGCGCTGAGTACGGAATTTGAAATTCCAGAATTCAAAGCTAATTTGGGTTGGACGCATTATCGTGAACTCATGCGGGTTAAAAGGCCAGAAGCACGGACATTTTATGAAATAGAATGTTCATAAAATAATTGGTCTGTTAGAGAGTTACAGAGGCAAATTGCAAGTCTTCTATTTGACCGACTAAGCAAAAGTAAAGATAAAGCTTCTCTTTTGAAACTTGCTACAAAAGGTCAAGAGCTAAATGATCCTAAAGATGCTATAAAAGAACCATTAGTCTTGGAATTCTTAGGTCTTCCTGAATCTCATAAACTCAATGAATCAAAGCTAGAAGAATCTTTAATTAATAACCTACAGAACTTTATCTTAGAATTAGGTAAAGGGTTTGCCTTTATGGCTCGGCAAAAGCGTATTACGCTCGACAATGACCATTTTTATATCGATCTCGTTTTTTATCATGTTGTTTTAAAATGTTACGTAGTTGTTGATATAAAAACAAAGAAACTAAGCTATGGCGATCTCGGACAAATGAAACTTTATGTTAATTATTTTGATCAGGAGATTAAATCGGAAAGTGATAACCCAACTATTGGCTTGGTTCTCTGTACGGAAAAAAATGATGCGTTGGTGAGATATACTCTTGGAGAAAAAGTTAAACACATCTTTGCAAGTGCTTATCAGTTTCACTTACCTTCTGTTGTTGAACTTGAGGCAGAAATCAAAAGGGAAATCAACAGAATTTACAGAAGGAAAACGTGACATGCTTTTGCCTGTCACGTTCCCAGTGTTTCCATTATTGATTTTGTTTTAGCCAAAGCTTTGCCATAGAACTGATCTTTTCATCAGCGAGCGCTGCTTCATAGATGTCTGCTTTTTGAGCGTCATTATCTCCACACATCTCTGTGAGAATAGCATTCCACTGATTTGTGGTACTATCATTGACTTCGGCCAAAATAGCATAGATCCTTTGTTTATAATATTCACTAATGGCTTTATCGAGCCACTCAGCAACATCTACAGGGGTGTCTGTATGGCCACCCATAAAGCCTTTATGCCAAAGGGTCGTTCGCAAGTGCGTATATTTTTGAGTGAAAACCGTATTTACCCAATCCATACACCTTTTGCCCAATTCAGCTCCAACCTTGCTTGATGGATCTTTATCGAGATTTTTCTGGACTTCTCCAACAATCGCCTGCCATTCCTCACCCGAGGCTTCCTTTTCCTCTTCCGTAAAGCGACTTTTCAAGCCTTGTTCGAACTGGGCATAATCCTTAAGTTCGTTTGGATTGAGAACTTTCTTTACCCATTCATATTCTATTTGTTGTGTCATTTGATACTCCTTTATCAATTTAAGAATAGTTTTCCATGATATGGATTTTTTTGAAGTGGTTTCAGCCAGAACCGACTCAAGTGTTTGACTTGCTCCTTGCAAAGACTGAATCTTTTGCTCGAGAAATTTTTGCTGGGTCCGAAGATGGTCAAAGATATTGATCTCTTCTTTCATCAATAGTTTGATGTGGGCCAGCTCAAAGCCAAAAAACTTTAAGGCAAGTATCTGCTGAAGTTTCAACAAATCCTTTTCAGAGTACAAACGATAACCATTTGGTAAGCGTACAGAAGGTTTGAGCAAACCAACTTTATCATAATGATGCAGTGTACGCACTGAAACATTTGTGAGTTTGCTGAGTTCTTTCACATACCATTCGGTCATCTTTTGTCTCCTTAAAGTGAAGGCTAAGGTATGACCTAAGGTAAGGGTCAATAAGATTTTTTCAAATTCTTATTTTAATGGTTTATGGGTACTTAAGTCCAATAAACTTTATGGTATGCAAGAACACTTGCCAACCGTACCTACTGCTTTACAAGCTGTTTTTATGGTTGTGCTAGGTGCTTTGTCAACTTCATATCCGTCGCCGCCGAGTCCAGTTTTATTCCAGGCTTTTCCAAGCGCAGCGCATGTCTTGGCACAAATTCCTGGAATTTGTGCAGGACTTGAGTAAAGTGTTCCCTTTTCAAAACAAACATCTGTTGTAGCGTATAGTTCATTAGAGTAAATCGTACACCCCAATATAACCAATGCTCCTAAAAATTTAATATTCATTTTAATCCTCCATTAATTGATTCATATATTAATTTTAAAAAAAATATATTAAAAAAATATTAAAGTAGGCAATATGTTAGAATAATTTCTTCCCATTGTTGACTTTTGGATCGAGGGTTGCAAGGCAAATGGCACCTTTTTCATCAGCACATCCTACCATCAAGAACTGGGATTCAAAGCCAGCAATGTTTTTAGTTCCTAAGTTCATGACTCCTAAAACCTGTCGTCCTATAAGAGACTCAGGGGTATAGTGAACGGTCACTTGAGCGGAAGTTTGGCGAATGCCGAGCTCTGCTCCAAAGTCAGCCCACACTTTGTAGGAGGGGTTCCGTGCGCGAGGAAATTCCTCGGCTTTTACGATTGTGCCAGAGCGAATATCAACTTTATCAAAGTCTTCAAATGATATAGACATATTTAAATCTCCTTTTCTAAAAGTGTAAGTGTCTTCTTCTCTTGAATAAAGAAAGAAGAAATCAGAGCTATAAAAAGAACGGGAAGCAAAAGACTTAAAGCGAGCCTGTAATCACTCGCGGAATAAAGCTTTATGCCCTCAGCATTTAAACTTCCATTCCAGTTGATATCGAGAACAACCCCAACACAAAACTGGATAAAGGCTCCTGTCATCATCACAATACCGTTTAAGAAGCCGGTTGTTAGGCCAGCAACTGATGAAGGGAGAGATTTGCAAGCCCCTGAAAAGCAAAGCAATTCAGATCCTGAGAAAAACCCAATCAGGAAGAAGATGGGTGAGAGCAAACTCAAAGGTATGCTTATAGGCGAAATGATAAGAGCGATAAGGGTAAGAAGCATAATGTTACTGAAAATGATAAAAGACTTCATCCTTTGAATGAGGTCACTGAACCAAGTAATTGTGAGGCTTCCAACACAAACCCCTATATACAGGATTGAGATAAATTGAACAGCCTCCGACCTTTCAATTCCATAGCTTTCCATAATGAAAGCCACACCCCAAAGATCACCCAGAACACAGATGGAAAGGTAAAGACCGATAGCGCTTATTCCATAAGTCCAAACGTCTTTACAGTTAATCACAGTTTTGAATGAATTAACGATTGTTTCTTTTTCTTCGGCTTGAATCACTTTAGGCAACTTAAGCGTGAAGTAAATGAGTATGTTCAGGGCAACTCCTACCATACACATGATCAGCAACGTTTGACCCCATCCAACCTGTTCCATCAGGTAACAAAGGGGAAGTCCTCCATTTAAGGCACCGATTGTGCCTACCACCATAGTAAGGCCCAGCATGGTTGATCTTTTCTCCAAAGGAATCGTTTGGCTGATGATTTTACTGACACTCAGGAAAGCTGCCGCTGACCCCAGGCCAATGATAAACCGTCCAATTTGAGCCACCCACAGGTTGGGTGCTGTTGCAAAAACATACGTTCCCAATATGCAGATGGAGAGGAAAAGAAGGATGCATTTCCGAACGCCAAACTTATCGGCAAAGGCTCCAAGCGGTATCTGGAAAAGAGAGTAACTGAGAAGGGCGATGGAGCCGAGGGCTGCAAAGCCTGTGGCATCAATGGAAAAAGCTTCCATAAGCTCGTTCATCATGACACTGGGTGAAAGGCGTAAAACAAATTGATATAAATAAAATAGCGACGCAATGGCGAGCAAAGTGTAGGACTTTCGTAAAGATATATTCATAAATAGACTCACTTCAATAATGAGTTAATAAATAATGGGATAAAGGGCGCACGGGAAATCCCCGTACTCGATGGCCAAAAGAATAGTGGCCTCAGATCTTTCGAGGTCGCTTGTAAAGAAAACAAGGGTTTTGTGTAAACTTGCTTAATGTCATATAAATAATATAGGTAATATGATTTTCAAATGCAAGTCAGTCATTTCTTAGTCTTATCCTTATCTTTTCCAAAAAGATTGCCATCAGATAGTTTTTTCAAAAGAGCTCTTGGTGATCTCGGGGACAGCTTTTCTGTTTTAGGTGAGGTTGTTCCTGATGATCTTGAATTGGGCTGGACCTTTAAGGAATCACGGCTGAGTTGGGGAGAAGAAACGGGGGCAGGCTTAAGTCTTTCTTCATAATCTTTCAGCAGTTTATAGGTGGAATAGGTATAATATAATGATGAGTCTTCTGGAACTACTATTCTGTTTTCATGGAGAAATTGTCCCCATGAATCAAAATTTAGATTCATATATATTGTCTCGTTCATAAATATTGTCAGATACATTGAAATATATTCTGCATCTAAGCTTTTTATTTTTGGAGCAGCATCAATTAAGGTTTGAAGAACAGAGTGAATTTCTGCAGAAAAAGGTGGAGTTTCAAGCAATTTACTCAGTTGTAAGGAACATTCTATAACTGTTCCTATGTAGCAATTTAAGAGATTTTGAAGCTCTAATATTGATTTACTTTCAAGATATTGTTCCGCATCATAGTGAAAAGCATCGCTCTTTTTTAAATCAGAGCGTGTTGAACCTCCTTTAGGGAGGATATTTCGATCCGCGCTTGCAACAAGGTCTAAACGTTTTAGTTTTGGGCTCGTAACCACTTCCTTTTTTTGCAAGTTATCTAAGATTCCTTTTTGTTTGCTTTCACACAGAGCAATATAATGAACGAATTGACGTAATTTTAATCCTTCCTCATTTTCGTATTTGTAACATTCATCAGGTATTTTAAGTTGTCTTGACGTTAAATGATGTTGCAGTCTACGGGCTGTCATATCGAGTTCCACTGAAAAAGTGTTTTCCTTTTCTAAGAATTTACCAATTGCAACCACACAGGCACTTAATGTTTCTCTAGAACATTCATTTAAAAAGAGATCAACAAGAATGTGAGATTTCTTTGCTTTAAAATCTGCGCGATTTTCACTGATGTCACATTCTTGCTCTGTTGTTAGACAATTATCTTCACTGGTTTGACGTAAGTCTTTTGTTGGCTTACACGCTACTTTCACATCCAAAGATCTTTTTTGTATAAGCTCACATTGGAATCCATGGCGTATGAGTATTCTTAACTTTCTTTCATTTTCATTATCAAATTGGCACAAGGGTAAGTAGTCATCGATGCCAGCACTAGCAGCTGTTCCCAAAAAAAATGAAATAATGATTAGCAATTTTTTCATCACATTCAACTCCGTATAAATATAAGACACTCTATTATGAAAACTTACGTCGTTTATTTTTTGGAAGCAAGGCATAAATATTTATGTGAAGTCAAAGTCTTTAGACTTTGGACGAATTATGAAAATTAGAATTTCTCAAACACCATATAAGCACATTTCTTCCCCGCATTTAGGGCCTTTTGTTCATAGCGGGTCGGTGGCCAGCCCTCGGGTCGATCGGTCCAGATTTCTGGCCCACTTGTTAAAGATAGGGATGGGTGAGTAGAAAGAACGACCTGTATCTGCTCGACATAAGATAGATCATCGCTGGCGATGTGAAGAAGGGCATGAGGTTTTAATTTTGGCAGAAGCGCATTGATAAAATCAGCCGTAATGAGTCGTCGGTGCTGATGGCGTTTCTTCGGCCATGGATCAGGGAAAAGAATAAATGTACGACTAAAATAAGAATCGGGGATATCTTTAAGCAATAACCTCACATCATCCTGCCAAATTTTAACTCTGCTATAGTCTGCTTTTTGCAGATGAGCAACGAGTTTAGCTACACCGTTCATAAATGGTTCACATCCTACCATGTGAATGCTAGGATTTTCTTCAAGTTGAGCTAAAAGATGCTCACCACCGCCAAAGCCTATTTCAAGCCATACCTCTGTATATTCTGTGAAACTTTCACCGGGTTTTATTAAGACATGAGGCAGCACCTTCTCATAAGCGCTTTGACTTTGCTGCCTTAGTTTTCGGGCCTTCTTTCGGCCGTAAGAGCGGGTGAGGGGTTGTTGCATAACACTACAAATATTAGTCATTGATCATTAAAGTCATTTCTGGCATGTTCCCTTTTTATAAAGGATCAATTATTAACAGACAAAGGGAAACAAATGTCAACGTTTTATTATATCCTGGCTTGTGCCACACTTGCGTTAGTTTACGGGGCTTATGCAGGTCGTAAAGTATTTGCTTGTTCAACGGGAACGGCGCGGATGCAAGAGATTGCCGCAGCTATACAAGAGGGAGCGAGTGCTTATCTGAACCGCCAATATACGACGATTGGTATTGTTGGGATTGTTGTTGCTGTTTTCCTCGGTTGGGTACTTGGAAAATATTCAGCGATTGGGTTTGTCACCGGTGCTTTTCTTTCTGGCATTGCAGGATATATTGGGATGAATGTTTCTGTACGTGCAAACGTGCGGACTTCTGAGGCAGCAAGAACGGGGCTTGTTCCTGCATTGGATATTGCCTTTAAGTCTGGCGCTATCACAGGTATGCTTGTCGTGGGACTTGGCCTTTTGGGCGTTACGCTTTATTACATGTATCTGCGTCAGGGCAGTGAAGACGTTCGTCAAATTATGATTGCTTTGCTATCTTTGAGTTTCGGAGCCTCTCTTATATCAATATTTGCTCGTCTTGGTGGTGGAATTTTTACCAAAGGCGCGGATGTGGGTGCTGATCTTGTGGGTAAGATTGAAGCTGGAATTCCAGAAGATGACCCAAGAAACGCCGCTGTGATTGCTGATAACGTTGGTGATAACGTGGGTGACTGTGCAGGAATGGCAGCAGACCTCTTTGAAACCTATGTTGTAACCATCGTTGCAACCATGCAACTTGCAGCGCTCTTTTTTAAAGGACAAATGCAAGAAACTTTGATGCTTTATCCTCTCGCGATTGGTGCTGTATGTATTGTAGGTTCAGTTGTCGGAACATTTTTTGTTCGTTTGGGATCCTCCGAGAACATTATGGCAGCTCTTTACAAAGGCCTCGTTGTTGCCTCAGTTGTATCTGCAGGTCTCATTGTTTGGGTTACCATGGAACTTATAGGGTTCAATCAAGCCATAACCGTTGACGGAAAAATCTTTACAGGAATGAACATTCTCTATAGTGCCCTTACAGGGCTTATCGTCACGGGTCTTCTTGTGTGGATTACGGAATATTATACAGCAACAAACTTTAGACCCGTAAGAAGTGTTGCAGAAGCTTCAACAACAGGTCATGCAACAAATATTATTCAGGGTTTGGCCGTCTCCATGGAATCAACGGCTCTACCTGTTCTTGTGATTTGTGGAGGAATTCTTGCTGCCCATATGAATGCAGGTCTCTTTGGGATTGGTATCGCAGCAACGACCATGCTTGCACTAGCAGGAATGATTGTTGCACTTGATGCGTATGGTCCTGTGACTGATAATGCAGGAGGTATCGCAGAAATGGCTGATTTGCCTGCGTCCGTTCGTAAAATTACAGATGCACTTGACGCTGTTGGAAATACGACGAAGGCAGTTACGAAGGGCTATGCTATAGGGTCTGCAGGTCTTGCAGCTCTTGTGCTCTTTGCAGCTTATACGGAAGATCTTCAACATTTCTTTCCAGGTCTGAATATTAGTTTTAATCTTCAAGATCCATACGTTGTTGTCGGTCTCTTTGTGGGAGGTCTTCTGCCTTACCTCTTTGGAGCCTTAGGACTAAAAGCAGTCGGAAGAGCTGGAGGAGCGGTTGTTATTGAAGTGCGACGTCAGTTCAAGGAAATTAAGGGTATTATGGAAGGAACAGCAAAGCCTGAGTATAGCAAAGCTGTTGATCTCTTAACGAAGGCTGCAATTCGGGAAATGATTATCCCTTCATTATTACCTGTATTGGCACCACCCGTTGTTTACTTTGCAATTCGTTTTATTGCAGGTCAAGCTGAAGCGTTTACGGCACTCGGTGCCATGCTTCTGGGAACTATCATCACAGGACTTTTTGTGGCGATCTCAATGACATCCGGAGGAGGAGCTTGGGATAATGCAAAGAAGTATATTGAAGATGGTAACTTTGGAGGTAAAGGATCTGAGGCTCATAAAGCTGCAGTCACTGGTGATACGGTAGGTGATCCATACAAGGATACAGCCGGACCTGCAATTAACCCAATGATTAAGATCATTAACATTGTTGCCTTACTCTTGCTCTCAATGTTGGCTGCTTAAACACATCTTGGGCTCCCTGTGATGTGCACAGGGAGCTTCTATTTAATTCCCTATTGAAATTTTAAAAAAATACATTATATTAAATTTAATTAATTTGTTTTTCTTTGGGTTTTATATGAAAAAATTTACAAGTCTGATTATCTTATCTCTTTTAGCGACAACCTGTATTGTTGAAGCGGGTCGAAAAACTAAAGATTCTGTTGATCAAAGTGCAAGAAAAAAGAAGAGTAGGTCTAAATCCTCTGCGAAGAAATCTTTTCGATTACAAGAGGATCAAGAGCAAATTCTGGCTGTTATGGAAAAGAACGCTCAAGCTGCTGGGAAACCCTTTGATCTAGAATATATAGTAGACCATGAGTTATATGCCGCGCTTGATGACCAGACCATTCATTATGTTTTGGCTCATTTTCTTGACGAAGGGGGGCCTCTTTCTCAAAATGATAATAAACGTCGTTTCATTGTTCAACCCATTGATGGTAACCAGCCCGGTCAGGTTGACATCATTCAGAATACCTACTTGGGAAGAGCACTCATGCGATATAACGTGAAAGGGGATGGGGATTGCCTTTTTTATGCGCTTCAACAAACTCGAGCTCAAGTTATTGCAGATTTGATTGATAAGGTATTTATCCCTTCTCCTAAAGCTTTACAAATACGTGACATATTAAGACCTGCTATTCTTGAAGATCTTGATCGTGCAGCAGATGCAGTTGATCCAACTATCAATGTAACAGATGATGAAGTTAGAAAATTTTTAGAGAAATTCAAAATAGTAGGTCGCTGGGCTCCCTATGAGATTGCGATTGCCCATGGTGTATCACAGAATAAAAATGTATTCGTGTGGAATTTTCTACCCCATAATCAATTAACTCTCCGGGGCGTAAGTTCAACGAATCAACCGGAAACTTTGCATGTGGGCTTCTCAACGAGCCATTATCAGCAATTGGTGCTTGAAGGGGAAGCAAATACTCAAGCACAGCAAGCTATTTCCTATCTTGTTGAGAAACGTAAAAGAAAACGTACAGGCTCTAAGCGTTTGTTTCTTACAGCTGAGGAAAGAGCAAATCCTGTTCCCTATATTGAAACAGAAAATGCTTTGGCAGACGCAGGGGATGGATTTACTGGAAAGTTCTATCCTCTCTTTAATACGAAACTTTATAGACAAAGTGTAGGAAATACAAAGCAGTACAAAGACATTCATATGCCTGAAGTTCCTTGTGTACATCATTATAATCTTGGCTCGTCTCGCCCAACATTTTTGTTCGCAGCTCAAGCAAGTGAAGATGAATTGGGATTACTCCCAAATATCAAAGAGGTTCTCTCTCTTATTGATAGGACTCATTATAACCCAAAACATGGCTTTGATCAGTCAGACCTTGAATACTTTATTAATGTTCAAAATTCACCTAAGCCTCGTGATCCTAATATCAATCCGAATGAAAACCCACTCTGTCTAAGACCTCAGCCTTGGGTGTGGCCTGATGCTCCTAACACATCAAAGCTTCCTTATGGAAAGGCAGGGTACTTGGATGTTGCTGTTCTTTCAGATGGATCAGTTAATTTGTTAAGGGGTGAAGGTGGAAAAATTCAAGGAAATGGACAATTCCAAACCGTGCCATTTAGTGTTCATAATGATAAAGAAGATCCACATGTTGTTTCTTCTGGAGCTCTACCTGTAATTGTTGGAATTGAAGAAAATAAGTCGAGTCTTTTTTATTCGATTGTGACCAATCCCTTATCAAAGAAAATTGCAATTACCTTACATGCCGTTTTAGATGACAAAAAACTCGATGAACTTAAAAAGGAAGCTCCAACAAGCATAGAGAAATTGATTGCCTTACTTCCAAAGTTTGATATCAAGGGTGTAGGCCAGCTTGAAGATAGTGTTGTAATCCCAGAAGGATATGACAAACTTATTCTCAGTTTGAAGGGTCCTCGGAGTGTTGACCTCACATTCTTGAATATGTTCACAGGCAAATATAGTTTTACAACTCATAACGTACCTGACGGATTTGGAATAGCAATGAATAAAGGAAGACTTGAAGTGCGACCTGATATTCCATTTGTTGATATCCAAGATGATGCTAGAAATATTTATGTACAATTATTTAATGGAGACCGCTCCGTTGTATTAACAAAGAGCAGTGGACTTCAAGAATTTGAACTTGAGTCGCCTTATCCTGTTTTATATCCTGGTCAGCATGCGGAACATCCAAGTCTCGTGGTCTCAGCGCCAAAGCTTATCAATAGCGGAACTTTGAAAGCCCTAGATTTACACTTTACTGGAGATGAACTCTGTAATGAGGGTCACATCATTTCGCCTTATCCTGTTCAATTTGGTAAAAAAGGGACACTCGTTACAAACTCTAATTTATTGAAGATTCCAACTTTTGAAGGTGAAAATATACGACTTAACGATTTAAACTTCGATTATGATGGTCTATCCATTGATGCAGCTTCTCCCGAGTCTTTGGGCATATCCCTCAAAAACCTTCAAATGGGGACAATCAATCCTTTCCGTTTTAATTTATCTAAAAATACAGGGGTTAAGTGGAGATCAGGTAACTGGGTTTTGGTTCCTGATAGTAACTATGTAGATATTGAAGAAAAAGATATTAATGTAAAATTGGAGAGGTATGAATCAGGGCTTGTTGTAAGAGTTTGTGAGGGTTTGAAGTCTTTTAAAATTCGTTGTAATTCAACTGTTTCATATCCAGGACAGCTTACAAATATTCCGGAATTTACGGTTTCAGCACCCAAATTGATCAATAATGGTACACTTGATGTTGGAGCATTAAAGTACTATGGAACTGAACTTGAGAATAATGGACATATTTTAATTACCAGTCCTGTCGAAATGATAGATGGCACGATCTTAACAGATAAAGGTTTAATAAAATATTCTGTACCGCGAGATAAATAATGAACTATTTATTCTTTTTGCTTGTAATTTAAACAAAAGATATTATATAAAAACTTGTATTAATGAATGATATGGTATTTTTATGAAAAATTTTGTCACATATATATCCCTTTCTCTTTTAGCCAGTGCAGCTTCTTTAAATGCTTTTGGTTCTTTTAACATTGAAAATGCTGAAAGACCAAAAATAGAAGAAAAGAAAGTAAAGCTTAGAAGAAAGCTAAACGAAGTTGTTGGAGAGGAAAGAGACTTTGCAGAAAGAAAGTTACAACTCCTTGAAACTATTTATCCAAATGCTGCGGGAAATAATAACAATGGAGCTTTAAAAATTAATGAATATAAAGCTCTTAAAAAAGAAGAACTTATTTGGAAAAAAGGAAATGGTAAATTTGTTCCCCGATTTGATTTTGAGAATCTCTCAATTGAGGTTAATGGGAACAACGTTCATATATTGCTGCGAATAAGTAGTACCCTAGAGGATCAGGAAGCGCCTCTTTGCCTCAAGCAGGGGCAAGGTATCTTGTGGAATAATGGAAAACTTGAAGTTGTTGAAAATGCTCGCTTCTTGACAATAAAGGATGACAAAAAACGTGTAGATTTTGAAATCTACAGAAGCGATGATATTCTCCAAGTACAAAGAGCTGTTGGGGTTAAATACTTCGGTCTTGTCTTACATGCAGAAAAAGGACTTGTTCGTTTTCCAGGACAGTATGAAGAATTAGAACAAGTCGCTATAAAAGCAAATACATTCCATAATTGTGGAAGTTTCAGAACAAAAAGTTTCCAATTTCTTGGTGACGTTCTTGAGAACAATGGTGATTTATGTTCACAATTACCATTAGTATTGAGCAAACCTTGCGTTACGGTTAATAATAATTGCGTTATTCAATCTCCCGAGATCATTGCTGAAAGTATGAAATATAGCGGTCCTCCTGTGCTTCCCCTAAGGGATGTGGAGTTTATTGTTGAACAGCCTGTTGGAAAAGCTCCACCCCCACCTACTTCTGGCCCTAAACAAACTGTGGTACAAAAGAAAAAGGGCAAAAGTGCAAATAAGGCAGGGCTCATAAAGGTTCCTATAGGAAGACCTTTGCCTCCTGCTCCTTTAACAAAGGATGGTTTGATAAAAGCAAACCATTCGGATACTGATCTATTTTTTAGGCAGTCTATGCAAAATCTGCGGCAACAGTCTGGTTACAACGACGAGCCAAATTCGGATGATGATGGAGATGATAGTGAAGAGATTATAAAGACAAAGCCAACCAAATTAGTTAATGCGTCGTTTAAAGAAAAAGTTAAAGTGGCCCGAGATCTGGTTGATGCTAAGAGACAAGAATTAAGTGATGCTTTTAAAATAGCGACTAAAGAGAAAAAGCCAGGTGATAATTACTATAATTCAAATATTGACAATGCAATTCAAAATGTCACGAAAATACAAGCAGAAATAAAGGTTCTGATTGAAGATGAAAAAAAACTTTTAAGAGAAGCCATGATTGATTGTGATCAACGTATCACTGATCTCACAAAAAAACCTACTGACTTTCCTAATAGGCGTAAGAAAGAAATTGGAAGAATTTTAGATGAAAAGTCAGCCTATGAGCGTCTTCTCAAATCTATAGATGATAGAGAAAAAGATGAAAATAAAACATATGAAGAAAGACAAGCAGAAGCTACTGCAACAAAATCTCAAACAGATGCACTTATCAGAAAAGCTCGGCAACAATTTTCTTCAGGATCTGAGGATGAAGAAAATGACTCAGATTGGTAGGTATAAAAACCCTCTTAATAAATAAGGGGGTTTTTTACTTTATAAATAAAATTATTTGACATTTTCTAAAAAAAATATATATAATATATTATATTAAAGTATTATTTGTGGTGATTATTATGAAGAAATTTTTTTCCTATTTAACTTTTTCTCTTTTGGCTGGAGTTGCTGCTTTAAAAGCAGGTGGGACATTTAATGTCGAAAACGCGGAAAAGCCACATATACAAACCAAGAAAATGAAATTTAGAAAGAAGCTTGAGACTGCTTCTGAGGGAAAAGAATTAGAATTTACTCAGAGAAAATTAAATATCCTTCAAACTGCTAGTCCAGATGACGAAAATTTAAACAACAATAATATGGCTTCATATAGTGCTCAATATAAACAATTAAAAAAAGAAGAGCTTTCCTGGAAAAAAGAGGCTGGTAAGTTTATTCCTCGTTTCGATTTTGAGAATCTCTCTATGGAAGTTTTTGGGAATAATGTCCATCTTTTATTGGATAAAAGTCAGACTTTGGAGGGTCAAGGTACTGGGTTTACTCTTAATCCGGGACAGGGAATTTTATGGAAAAATGGAAAATTTGAAATTGTTGAAAAAGGACCCTTTCTGACTATTGATAATGACAAAAAGAATATCCATTTTGAAATCTATAAAAGTGAAAATGTCATTCAAATCACAAAGTCTATTGGTGTTAAGTACTTTGGTCTTAATACAAATTGTCTTGTTCGTTATCCAGGACAATATGAAATGTTGGAAAGATTCTCTTTAAGGGCACCACATTTTATAAATAATGGAACCTTAAAGGTAAAAAGTTTCCAGTTCGATGGCGATACTCTTGAAAACAATGGTTATATCATTTCAGACAATCCCATTGTTATTGGAAGTAATAATGCAACAGTTAATAATAATAATTTAATTATGGCCCCTGGTTTTATTTCAAATGAAATGATTTATAACGGAAGCCCCGTTGTGCCAGTGAGAGATTTTGATGAAGCTTTCTTTGTTGACAAGGATGAGAATGCACCCCCACCGCCTCCTCGTATGGATGAGGATGAAGAGTTGAAAGAATCTAAGGTTGGTGAAGATACGCCTCCTCCCCCCCCTTTGAGAGATTTTGATGAAGATTTCTTTATTGACAAGGATGAGAATGCACCCCCTCCGCCTCCTCCTGCCGATGAGGATGAAGAAGTAAAAGAAGAGAAGGTTGCTGAAGAAACTCCTCCTCCATCACCGCCTCTTTCTTCAAAGAAGGTTCAGCCTGAAGAGAATGTTGTTGAGCAAGGAAATGACTCTCTCGCTGCGCAACTCAGTGCGGTTAAATTAAAGAAAGCTGAGCCAAAGTCCTTTCAAAAAACAAAGGCAGTGGATTCACTTGCCGAAAAGTTAGCAGAGCAAAGACGATTGACACACCCCGATGAAGATGAGGACATATCCGATGATGAAGAAGAAATTGTTGTGTCTACACCCAAAATTCAAAGCGTCGTAAAGATTGATGAAAGCCCTGAAGGAAAAGTTAAGGCCCTCAATGGTGTATTGTATCCAAAAGAGGAAAGTCTAAGAGAGTTAAATGCTGAATTAGCACGAAAAGCGACAGCTGGAAAGGATACGGAGAAACTTGATGAAAAAGTTAATAACTTAGTTCAGGAAGTTAAAGCTCTGAGAGAGCAGAAAGTGAAACTTCTCCATGAAGTTATTGCTGATCTTAAAAAGGAAAAAGATGGTATTGAAAAAAAATTGAAAGATGAAAAAAGAACAGTGAGATATATCGTCAAGCAAACAAATCCCTTGGCCAATAAGATTTCTGAGTATGGGCGTGCTCTTCAGAATTTAGAGGAGAACCTAGCTGAGAAATCCTATGAACAAAAGGTGGCTGATGCGGTTGAAAGTGAGACGAATCTCAACTTGTTTATTAAAAAAGCCCGTGCCAAACAGGATAACAAACCTCTTGAACAAGCTGAAAATGATGATGATGCGTGGAATTAGTAAATTTTGATTTGAAACCCTTTCAGTGACTGAAAGGGTTTTTTTTATTCATGATAAATTTATAAAATTGAAGCTTCATTCATTTATATCATCTGTTTAAGAAAAGAGTTGACAATACTCTTGTTATTATGAAATATTCATTTAATTAACAATTATTATTAATGTTTAAAGCAATGTAACAAAAGGTGATCATAATGATACGATATTTACCCCTCATAACACTTTCTCTTTTAGCAACAACAGGAATCGTTGAAGCTGTTAAAGACCCTTTAGATATAACGGAAGAAGTTGTTGAGAAGCGAAAAGCACGACTTCAAGCAGGCATTAAGGCTGTTGAGGACGAAGCTGGAAACAAAGTCAATCATGCTTCCGTTGTCGAACTCGATACAAACTTAAATACTATGACAACAGTTCTTACAGAAATTAAGCTAACTAAAGCGAAAATTTTTGAGCTAAATAAAGAGATAATTAATGGAGCTCTGTTCGATGCACTCATAGATTGGCACGAAAAGTCATTAAATTTTTTAATAAGAAGTTTAACAAAATTAAATGCTGAGTACGTGACTCACCGAGATATACTTGTAAAGGCAGCTCTCTTGAAGAGAAAAGTTGATCAAGTGGTAGTTGCTACGACACCTCAGACATCACCTCGTGTCATAACTGTAACACCAGGAACTGTAGGTGCAGGTTCAGGCAGTGAAGTTAATTCACCTAAAGGGTCACCTATGGGATCACCTATCATGCCAACCCTTTCTCCACATGTTTCACCTAAAGCAGGTAAAAAAGCCCTCTCTCTTGAGAATTTTGAATTGAAGTATACAGGAATGGCTCAGAAAGTTGAGAACTTGGCGAATGGATCTACCAGAATCACAACTGATAATAATAATAATGCAAGTTATCAATTTGAATCCACAAGATTCCCAGTAAAACCAGGAGATATCCTTCGTTTGAGCTATGACGTTAAAGTTGAAAAAGGGATTATTTCTTTTGGTTTTTTAACAACCCTTCGTAATAATTGGTACGGTGATGAACTTTTGCTTAAAGAAGGAGATTGCAAGGGAGTTTATGAGCGTGAGGTTCCTGCGGATGAAACAGAGGCTTCTTTAGTTCTTCGGAATTATCATTTAGGAGCTCCTGACGACTCAATCGTTACTGTTAACAAAGTCAAAATCGAAAAAGAATAAATCGCCCACCTTTTTGAAACATTCAGTCCTCCTTAATCAAGGAGGACTGATTTTTTTTTGTGAAAAACTGTTTGACTTTTTTAATGATATAAATAAAAGTCCATAAATTAAAATAGATGAATATAGGTGAACATTATGACTGGAAAATTACTACTTGCGACGATGTCCTTTTTGGGTAGTTCTTTCGTGCTTGAAGCATTGCCTGAGAAAACTACCAAAACCAATGAGATACTCATTAAGTCTACGAATGGAAAAGAAACTATTAAACTTATGACGACTGGCAAGGAAAAGACCATAGAGCAATTACGGGGTGGGACACAAGTAACAACCGACTTCAATAAGGATGCAAGTTACATATTAATAAGCCAAAAGATGCCCGTGAAAAGTGGTGAAAAGCTAAATCTTTCCTATAAAATTACAGTTGCAGCTGGTGGCGTTATGTCAGTGGGTTTTTTAAATACAGCGGGTAACGGTTGGTATGGTGAGGAACTTGTCCTAAAGCCAGGAACTCACAGTGGAACGCTTGAAAGAGTTGTTCCTGAAGGTGAAAAAGAAACAACCCTTGTGTTCAGAAATTATCACTTGCAAAATCCTGGACAAACCACTTTTACAATTGAAAAGCTTCAATTTAATAAAGTAAACTAAGTCAAACTTTTCCATGTACCCCCTTTAATTTAAAGGGGGGGTTTTTTATTCAAGATATATTTATACAAATGAAGCTTCATTCATTTATATCATCTGTTTAAGAAAAGAGTTGACCATACTCTTGTTATTATGAAATATTCCTTTAATTAACAATTATTGTTAATGTTTAAAGCAATGTAACAAAAGGTGATCATAATGATACGATATTTACCCCTCATAACACTTTCTCTTTTAGCAACAACAGGAATCGTTGAAGCTGTTAAAGACCCTTTAGATATAACGGAAGAAGTTGTTGAGAAGCGAAAAGCACGACTTCAAGCAGGCATTAAGGCTGTCGAGGACGAATCAGGAAAGAAAGTCAATCATGCTTCCCTCCTCGTACTCAATAAAAACTTAAATTCTATGACAACAGTTCTTAAAGATATTGATGTAGCCACTAAGAAAATTGCTAATACTGCAAATCCACACGTGAAAAAAGGGCAACAAACTCATTTAGATGGATTAACAAGACGTTTAACAAGATTAAATGATGAGTACGTGACTCACCGAGATATACTCGCAAATGCAGATCTCCTGAAGAGAAGAGTTGATCAAGTGGTAGCAGCTACGACACCTCAGACATCACCTCGTGTCATAACTGTAACACCAGGAACTGTAGGGGCAGGTTCAGGCAGTGAAGTTAATTCACCTCAGACATCACCTCGTGTCATAACTGTAAC